>NZ_JAHZAX010000001.1:0-3897 GCF_019423705.1 Ruminococcus sp.
TTTCTTTCCGCTTGTCAACACCTTTTTGACCTTTCTACCTTTTTGATAGTTATTTTCGCCTTTTTGCACAATAATTATCCAATTTGTCGAACACAGTCGCTAAACCGTGTAACCATTGTCGTTCATAAGCTTTATTACCTTGTCATAATTCAAGCCCTTGACCGTATGATTATCCGTATCCTCAGAATTCGTGTAGATTCTCACAGCGCAAGTCTTGCTTATCTTCTGAAAAGGATTTTGCATAACGCTCACCATCGTCACCCTGTCGAGCGCCGCAATAGACTTGTGGAAAGTGTACCACTTGCAATAGGAAATAGTGCAGTAGCCGTTTTCAAAACCGATTGACGTCGTGAACGCCGCCGCTGCCTTTACGATAGTCAGCCACACAAGCGGTATGGTGGTCAGCACCACAAGTATCGTTATCTCGCTCTTCCAGTTCGGCAGCAGCCTAAGCGCAATTCTTCCGCCGACAAATGGAGCTAAGCAGCACAGCAGCGGTATCATAACGAACCGCCCCAGATCAGCCATTCCCGTCGCAATATCGCTTTTTACCGGCGGTATCTTCGGCATAAGTGTTTTCAGCGACTTATCCACCTGACTGTTAGTCGTGATAGGTATAAGCGCCGATATTTCCAAGCGCCGCTTGCCATAGCCCGTGCAATGAGCCGACACCGACGTTATCCTGCAAAGCTTCATAAGCAGCGATTGGCGGCAGTCGATATAATTCACCCTGTCACGATACAAAACGTGCCTGCGCCGTGAGCCTATGCCGCTCCTTATTATGAACATATCCGCACATCTTGTGCAGGAAAAATTCCAATGGCGCATAAGGTTCGCAAGAAATGATATTACCCAGCCCCCCGCCAGCGTTCCGCCAACGATAAGTATATACTTCGGCACGGAAGCCAGTATAGGCACTTTCTCGATCTCGCTGTTCACACGCATAAGAAACTGCTGCTCGACTTCTCTGCCCACTATCCTGTACGCTTCATAAAACACCGACAGCACGATGATAAGTCCCGACAGCGTCGATGAAAACAGCAGCGAGAATATCATCAGATAGCTTTTTCTCGAGTGATAAACATATTTCGGCTTGTTTTTGCATTTCGCCGTGGCAAGATGATAAAGCTCAAAAGCCCTGCCCGTGGTAAGGTCAAGGGTTATATCCGCCTTTTGAAGCGACTTTGCATCTGTGTCTATATAAATAGAGCAAGCGTGTATAAGCCTGAAAAAATATCCCTGACATAGCGAAAGCGTCGATATCTCCGAAAAATACACCTTCGTCCGTGTTATGCCGAAATATCCCGTGTGAGCAATAATGCAGTCCTCTTCCAGCTCATAGTAAACGAATATCCACCGCAAAACGGCGTATCCGAATATCACGCCAATGGTAAGGATATCGACCCAATGTGCCTGGAACCAGCTTTGAAAATTAAAGCTCGCCGCAATAAGATACTTCGCCAGAGGGATCGCAAGCAGCCACATATATTTAGTTGTATATGAAAGTATTCTGATAGGGTGCTGCCGCCTAGCAAAAAAGCTTTTCAGCCAGCTCCGCTTCTCTCTGATCTTTTCTCTTCCGTTCATTTTTCAAGTCCAAACTGTATAAAATTACATAATTAGAAGCCGTCGAAAAAGCAGCAAATCAACGGGCGAACGATGTTCGCCCCTACAAAAAACAACGCATTTACGTAATTTGTAGGGGACGGCGAAATTTATCTGCTCACCGTTACTCGCAGATAAATTGACGTCCCACTTGTTTGAACCTTTTTCAACAATCTGTTATATATTATCTACTTATCGTCAGTACAATTCTTTTCCCTCACGCTGTTCTCTTTCACGCCGCCTTATGGCAGTATTCACCACCGCCGATATCTCCATTGCGTTTTTCCTGCTCATAAATGGTATCAAAAGCCTTGAACCAAGACAATTGAGTACCACGAAATTTAGCCCCGTAACGCTTCCCAGCGGCGTAATGATAGTCGTCACCGACTTTATTGAGCTTGTGGGCAAAAAATGCCTCGCCGTTATGATAAGCCCCGTCAGCGCCGTGACCTCTTTTGAGCTCACCGTAAAATACGCCCTTATAAAATAGAAAGGCAGCACAAGCAGGCAGAAAACCGCCGCCGCTATCCATATAGGAAAAAGTATATAATCCACCGAAAACGGTATGAACTGCTGGATAAGATAGACCGCATACTTTATTATGTAAAGCAGCACAGCCAGAAAAGCCCATATAAGAAACAGCGGAACTTTTGATGGCTTATACTTATGCATAGTTCTTCCGCCGCCTTTCCCGAAATCAGCTTCTTTTTTATTATTTTTGTTGGTATTTTTGGTATTTATAGTGATCTCTTTTCTCAAGAATTATTCTCCCTAAAACATCATATCATTATGTAAGCGATAAATTGCACGAAAACTGACAAAACGGCAAACAGACAGCCAAAAGTCAATATCGTAAAATGTCCAATCAACGGGCGACCACAGGTCGCCCCTACAAAAAATAGACAAAACTTTAAACCAAGGAGCAAAGCAAAATGAATGACCTCTCACTCATCTCCATTATTACCGCTCTCAATAAATTCCTTTGGGGTATACCCCTGCTGATACTTATGACAGGGGGCGGACTTTACCTCAGCGCAAAACTCCGCTTCCCACAAATACATATCATAAAAATTATGAAGCGCACCCTCTGCACCCTTTTCCATAAAGACGCCGCCCAAGGCTCTTCCCTCACCCAGTTCCAGACCTTTTCCACAGCCCTTGCCGCAACTGTTGGCACAGGCTCTATCGTCGGCGTTGGCGAATGTATCAAGATCGGCGGCGCAGGCTCAGTTTTTTGGCTATGGGTCTCCGCCTTTATCGGAATGGGTCTCTCCTATTGCGAAAACTACCTCGGCGTGAAATATTCCAATGCGAATAACGCCAATAAATCAAACAAAGCCTGCGGTGCGGTGGCATATCTCGAACACATCGGCAAAACAAGGCTCACCGCCCTGCTTTTCGCATTGTTCACAGTCCTTGCCTCATTCGGTATGGGCAATATGGCGCAGTCGGGCGCAGCAGCCTCCGCCGCAAAAGAGGGCTTCGGACTATCCCAAAACCTCTCCGCAATAATTATCCTGCTGTTCGCATTTTTCATCTGCGCTGGCAAAAATTTTGCCGCAAAGCTCTGCGAAAAGCTTGTGCCAATAATGTCCGCACTTTTCATCGGCGGCAGCCTTTTCGTTATCCTCTCACGCCCCGTCCTCTCCGCAAACGCCCTTGGAAACATCGTCACAAGCGCATTTCGCCCCTCCGCCTTGATAACAGGCTCAACAATGGGCGCAGTAATTTTCGCCGCCGTGGAGGGCTTGAAGCGTGGCGCTTTCTCAAATGAGGCAGGGCTCGGCTCGACGGTGGCAGTCCATAGCTCCTGCAATATAAAATCCCCCTCCGCACAAGGAATGTGGGGAATGGCGGAAGTCTTTATCGACACCGCCGTCATCTGCACCCTCACCGCCCTTGTGATACTCACAAGCGGCGCAGACCCCAGCGCAAACGGCGACCTCGCCGTCAGAGCATATATGCTGACCCTCGGAGGAGCAGGAAAAATTTTCACATCCCTGTCGCTGATACTTTTCGCCCTCGCCACCCTCGCAGGCTGGTTTTTCATCGGCGAAAAAGCTTGGCGCTATCTCTGCCCCAAAACCTCCCTGCCGTACAGGCTTCTAACTCTCATCTGCGCCTGCTCCGGCGCACTATGGAGTATGGAACTCATATGGGGCATATCCGATATTTTCAACGGCTTAATGGCCGTGCCGAACATCATCGGCGTGCTGATACTCTCAAAAGAAATAAAAAAGCCAAAGCTTTAAGGTGAATAAAACGCACTATCAGCGTGTAGGGGCGACCCGC
>NZ_JAHZAX010000001.1:3997-324086 GCF_019423705.1 Ruminococcus sp.
GGTCAAAGGCGACCTGCGGTCAAAGGCGACCTGCGGTCAAAGGCGACCTGCGGTCAAAGGCGACCTGCGGTCGCCCGTTCTTTTCCGCACTTCCCTTAGATCTCTCCGCTAGCGTGACGTGTAACGTGGCAGCCAATATTTACAGAAACAGGCAGTCCGGCAATATGTGTAGGCGCTTCCTCGATATTCACCGCAAGACAAGTCTGCGTGCCGCCAAAGCCCTGCGGACCAATGCCGAGACGGTTTATCTTCTCAAGCATTTTCGCCTCAAGCTCTGCATATCTCGCCTTTGGATTGCGCTTAGAAACATTCCTGCAAAGAGCCTTCTTTGCAAGATATGCGCACTTCTCAAAGTCTCCGCCGATACCAACGCCGATAACGATAGGCGGACAAGGGTTCGAGCCTGCCGTTGCGCAGACCGATACCACCCAGTCAACTATCTCGTCCTCTGTAACACTCGGGGTCATCATTTTGAGCTGAGACATATTCTCGCTGCCAAAGCCCTTTGGCGCAACCATGATCTTCACCTTGTCCCCCTCAGTAAAGCGCAGATGGACCACCGCAGGGGTGTTATCCCCCGTGTTCACTCTCTCGAGAGGGTCTGAAACGATGGAACATCTCAGCCTGCCCTCCGTGTAACCTCTTGCAACGCCCTTGTTTATGGCCTCGTTGACAGAGCCGCCCACAAAATGCACGTCCTGTCCAACTTCCATAAAAATAACCGCCATACCCGTGTCCTGACAGATCGGTATAGTCTCTTCTCTTGCCACACGCATATTTTCAATGATATCCGCAAACACGTTCTTTCCCACAGGGGACTGCTCCTTTGCGGCGTTGCATTTTATGCATTCTTCCATATCCTTTGGCAGATAAAGATTAGCCTTTATGCAAAGGTCTCTCACAAGCTGCTCTACCTCTGAAACGTTGATCTCTCTCATTATTCTTCCATATCCTTTCGGTCGTTATCATCATTATTTTCATCACAAAGCGCATTTTTTACCGCCTCACGGTCGCTGAGTTTCACTATCTTTTCCCCATCAAGAATATAACAGGGCTTGTCCTCCATCAGAAACTCGCCGCTTATAAAGCTCGTGCTCACGTCCTCGTTGAGTTTTGGCGCAGGCTGGATATTTTCCTCCTCCACCTCCGTAAAGCCCTGCACACTGTCGCACAGAAGCCCCACAGGGCTTTCGCTGGCGGTTATTATTATGCAGTCTCTATCCGATATCTCTTTCGGCGTGTAGTGAAATCTCCTGCGCAGGTCGATAACAGGTATCATTTTCCCCTCGTGCGTTATCGTGCCCGGTATGTATTCGGGAAAATCGGGAGCAGGCACAGGCTTTTGCGCCGCAAGGATTATCCTTATCTTATCAAAAGGCAGCGAAAATCTCTTTTCATCTGCAACGAATATCAAGTATCTGCTGTTTTCCACAGCTTTCCCTCCCGTAACTTTAGTCTGAGCTGTCAATGCGGCGGTGTATCTCCTCTGCAATATCCCATAGTGGAAGCTGCTTTGACACAGCGCCGTTTTCAAATGCCGCTTTCGGCATTCCATATACCACAGAACTTTGCTGATCCTGCCCTATGTTAAAAGCTCCCATTCTCTTCATATTGAGCATACCCTTTGCCCCGTCAGAGCCCATTCCAGTAAGAATAACGCCGATAGCGTCCCTTTTGGCAGTATACGCCACAGAGTCAAAAAGCACGTCAACTGAAGGACAATGCCCCGATATCTTCACGCCCTCTTCCGATGTGACGAAATAGCCCTTTTTGTCTCTGAACAAACGCAAATGCCGTCCGCCCTGAGCAATAACTATCATACCCTGACGAAGATAAAGCCCGCTGGTGGCTTCCACAACATTGTGCCCCGTCTCACTTTTAAGCTGCTCAGCGTAAATTTTCGTATATCCCGGCGGCATATGAAGCACCGCCACCACAGGCGGCAGATCGTGCCTAAGCATTTTTAGTATAGTTTTCAAAGCCTCCGTGCTGCCTGTCGAACCGCCGATAGCGATAATGTGAGAAATATTCTCCGCAGGCTTGTGAACTCTCGAAACTTTCCGTGTGGATTCAAGCCTTTTTATGCTGTTTATAAATCGTGCGGAAAACCGTTCCATATCATCGTTTTCGTCATTAGGCTTGTATACCACGTCGATAGCGCCTGCCTGCATCATAGGATACTTATTGTTGTGCTGAGAAGTGCAAACTATTATGGGCACAGAATATCTCGGCACAAGTCTTATGATATAATCTTCCATATCCTCGCCGCCGTCAGTATCAAGCAGCACAAAGTCGGGGGTCGCCGCAAGCACGCTGGCTCTGCCGTTGTCAAGGCAGGAATATATCACCTTGTCCTTAGAAAAGCCGTTTGCCGTGAGAACTTTCCTGCACAGCGTCGCAAAGGCCTTTTCCTGTGAGATAACAAGAAACGTCATTTTCTCCTGCACCTCCCCGTCTTTCTGTATACCGCAGGGCACACCTTTTCAAAAGGCATATCCTCGGGCACAGATTCAGCGTGACCAATATAAAAAAAGCCGCCGTCCTCCGTCGCTTCATAGAACTTTCTGCATATTTCCGATTTGGTCTTTTCGTCAAAATATATCATTACATTGCGGCAGAGTATAAGATCGAACTTTTTCTTGAAATTGAAATCGTCCATAAGGTTGTGATACTTAAATTCCACATTGTTTCTTATGCTGTAGCTGACCTGCCAAAGCCCCGATGAATAGGGCTTGAAGTATTTCTTTTTCCACATATCAGGAACATTTTGCACGGACATATCCGTGTAAATGCCGTTTGCAGCCGATCTGAGGGCGTTGAAAGATATATCCGTGGCAAGTATCTTCAAGTCCCAGTCCTTTGATCTGAAACCGAAATACTCGTCAAGGCACATCGCAAGGTTGTAAGGCTCGTTGCCGAAAGAACACCCTGCGCTCCATATCCTCAGATCGTGGTCTTTCACGGTTTTCTCAGCATAAGGCAGAAACGCATTCATAAAGTGGCGGAAATGATCCGTCTCCCTCATAAAATAAGTGTGGTTGGTTGTGAGCCTGTTGATAAGGTTCGCAGTCTCTCTGCCTGTCTCATCGTCATAAACCGCCGAAAGATATTCAGAAAAGCTTGCAAAACCGCAGTCCAGCACATAGTTGCTGAGACGGCTCTGCACAAGGCTCTTCTTACCCGAAAGGTTCAGCCCGAACCGTTCCTTTATATATGCCATAAGCCTGTCAAAATCAGCTTGTGATATCTCAAGACCCGACTGCATAATATCCCTCCCTGTTTTTATTATCTATGATCGTAATATTTTTCAGTCTGTCAAATGGCTCTTCACATCGTCAGAGCCATAAGGGTAACGGGCGACCGCAAATTATTGTGAGCTTAGCCGAACAACAATTTTTTGCCCCTACACCACAAACTGATATCTTATTTTTTGTTTTTTGCTTTATATTTTGTCAAACAGACAACCGCCCCGTTATACCTTGCCTTTGCCCTTTCCCTTTATAAGCGCCAAAGGGTCGATAACAGATATCCTGTTTTTCGCCGTTGTGATAAAGCACTTCACCGTGCCGCCTGTAAGTGGCGAGGGCGCTATCTGCTCCGGTGCGATCTCTTCCACGTCCGATACCCTGTCGCAGATGATACCGGCTTGGTTTGAAGCCACTTCCACCACGATTATGCAGCTCCTATGGTCATATTCCTCCTCGGGATAACCAAGCCGCAGTCTGAAATCAATAACAGGCACGGCCTTTCCTCGCAGATTTATAACGCCCTTGACAAAGTTCGGCGTCCTAGGCAGCCTTGTGATAGGCTGAAGCCCGATTATATCCGTCACGTCAGTTATCTCAAAGCCGAAAAACTTTCCGTCCGATACAAAGGTGAGTATCTTTCCGCCGTCCTTGATAAAATCCCTGTTTTCGTTATTCTGATTATCTTCCGCCGATACTGCCATAACCCTTGCTTCCCTCATTTCCGTTTATGTTAAGATCACAAAAGCGCATTATTTATCCACGCTTTTAAGCTCATATTTCTCAAAAAATTCTTTCATATCAAGAATGATAGTAATGCTTCCGTCGCCCAAGACCGAACAGCCTGCCATACCCCATTCCTTTAATGGGTAATCATCCAGCAGCGGCGAAAACGGCTTTACGACCACCTGCTGATCGACTGTTATCCTGTCCGCCATAACAACAGCATCCTTGCCGTCCTGTCGACAGTAAAGCATTATTCCCTTTGTTATATCCTGCTCTGCATTCGGGATATCGAAATGCTTGCCCATTCTGATAAGAGGCAGACACTTGTCACGAAGCATAACAAACTCGTTGCCGTCGGGGTCGGTGATGAAATTTTCTTCTTTGCAGGAAAACGCCTCTTTGATCGCCGAAACAGGCACGGAGAAATTCTCTCCCCCCACGTCAACGCTCAGAACATCGAGAATAGAAAGCGAAAGCGGTATGCGAATAGTGAAAACAGACCCCTCGCCGAATTTTGAATCAACGGTCAGCTTTCCGCCGACCTTTTCAAGGTTCTTTTTAACAACGTCCATTCCAACGCCTCGACCCGAATATTCCGTTATCTTCTCGTTGGTGGAAAAACCAGCCGCCACAACAAAATTGAATATCTCCTTGTCGGTGTATTCATTTTCAGGCTTTGTGAGCATTCCGTTCTTTTTCGCCTTTGCCATAAGCTTTGCGGTGTCCATTCCTGCGCCGTTGTCACGGCAGGATATCACCACTTCGTTCGAGTCATAGCCAGCGCTAAGCGTAACAGTCGGCGGCTCAGTCTTGCCGCTTTTCGCCCTGACCTCAGGCTCTTCAATACCGTGATCGACGGCATTTCTAACAATGTGCATAAGAGGGTCGTTCAAAATATCAACGATCGCCTTGTCGACCTCAGTCTCCTGCCCCACAAACACCAGCGTGACGTTTTTCTTGAGCTTTTGGTTCATATCCCTCACAACTCTGTTCATCTTTTGGAACGCCGTTGAAACGGGCACCATTCTGATAGACATTGCAACGTCCTGCAATTCGTCCGTGAGCTTTCTAAGCTCTCGTGAAGCCTTGTTGAATCTGTCAAGATTCAGCCCAGCCTTTTTAAGGTCTGGCGATGATACAACAGAGCCCTCTGTTATAACTATCTCCGCCACAAGATCAATAAGCCTGTCGAGCTTGTCAAGCTTTACCGACACCATAGCCTGTTCGTGCTTTTCAGCAGGCTTTTTCGCCGCAGGTTTTGCCGCAGGAGCAGGCTTCTTTTCGGCGCTATTAGCGCTTGCACTAGCATTGCTTGCACTAGCATTATCCGCCTTGACCGCAGGCGCAGCCTTTGGCTTTTCAGCAGGCTTTTCGACCTTTTCCGCCGCCGCAACATTTACAGCGCCTTTCATAAGCTCCAAAGCCTTGTCGCAGTCGTCGGTGATAAGCTTTATGTAAAGTCCCTTTTTGGATATCTCGTCCCCAGCATTGTCGGCGTCAAGATCGGCAGGATAAGTCCTAGTCACCTCGCCTATCTTTCCCAGCGCACGCAGCAGCACAAGCGCACGCATTTCGGGCATTGCGCAGCTGTCCGAATATGTCACCTTGTAAGTTAACACGCCCTCTTTCTCGTCCGCAGGGAAAAGATCGCCATACCCAGCCGCCGAGCCGCCGCTCTGAGCGTCTCCGCCATCCGCAGGCTGACCTTTCATAACGTTCGCAAAGCTATGTATCTTGCCTTCAAGCTCCGAAAAGTCCGTCTGCTCCTCCGAATCGAAAAGGGAATCAAGCTCATTTTTCAAACTGTCCGAAGCCGCAAAAAGCAGCTCATAAAGGGCAGGCTTGTCATATTTCGTGCTGGGGTCCTCTCTTATAATGTAAAAAAGGTCCTCCACCGAATGGGCAAGCGTAGACATATTCTGCAAGCCCATCATCGCCGCAGAGCCCTTTATAGTGTGCATAATACGGAATATCTCGCCGATATCCTCCGCCCCGATAGACTCTTCCTGTTCGGTACGCATAAGGATATCGTCAAGCTTTTCAAGCAGATCGCCCGACTCGAACACGAACATATCCGCCATATTTTCCATACCGTTTTCAAACTTAGGCATTGCCTCTCACCCTTTCAAGTGGAAATACTTATTCGCAAAAATAAAATAATTATGCTTGTCTTAGTACGTTAAATGATAATCCACCAACGGGCGAACAATGTTCGCCCCTACAATAAATCGAACACCTAGGCAAGACTATACTTATTTATATTATAACAAATTTCTTCCTACATTTCAACTGTTTATTATTAAAAAACCACAATAAAGAAAAAAATCAAAAAGCACCCCACATCACCGCAGGGCGCTTTGATATCACAAATATTGCAGCTATATCATATCTTGGAATAGCCGAAGCTGTTTACAAGGGCGTCTACCTTCTGACCGGCCTCGCACATAGGACAATGTGCAGGCATATAAGTCTCGTACTTAGGCAGGTCTTTCTCTGAGAACAGCGAATGTACCGCAATGCCGTTTGACTCTCTGATAGCCGAGAATATAGAGCCGATAGCAACAAGATTGCCGTTATAATACTGCAAGCAGTCGATAGCTCTGTTGATACTCTTACCGGTGGAAGCCGATGAAATGAGCAGCAGAACTTGCTTGCCCCAAATTTTCTTCTGAGTATTGTCTCTGAATATCATCTGGTTAACAGCGTTGAGCTCAGGCGTAACGACATTGATATCTGCGCCGCTGTTTATACCTCCCTCAGAAAGGCTCTCAGCCAAAAATGCGCCGAGTATCTCCGTTCCCTCAAGGCATATGATAGTGTCGATATGTGTCGAAACATAAGTAGCCGCAAGCTCTTTCGCCGCTTCCCTAGCCATTTTCATTCCCGTCTTGACGGAAGTAAGATCAACATAGTAGTTGATATGTGAGTGGTTAGTAGCGTAATGACCCGGTATAACGCCGATCTGTATTTTACTGTTATTAGCTGCGTGAATTATCTGCATACGTTCTTCCAAAACGAAGACCTCCTTACAAGCAAAGTATGAACAATGTTTTACTATTGGTTATTATAACATATCTCGCTTGATTTTTCAATATCATTTTTAATGATTTTTCACATATATTTTTGTAGGACTATACAATTAATAAATTGATAAATCATATTTATACGGTCAGCTTTATTTATCATATGTTGCACGCCAGTCGACAAAAGCCGCCAAAGTACGCACTTATCGACGTATCAGCGCACACAAATCTAACATTTATCAACTTTCCCTGTGCAAAATACACTAATCGAAATGTGTAATTTGTATAAAATACAGATTGTAAAGTCGCACAAAAATGTGTATAATTAGTAGTAATGGTAAGATAAAAAGTGGATACATCAAGGGTGGCTTTATACTTTGTGCTGTCCTGAGGAGATATATTTATGAAAAAGAGAAAACTGTTAGCAGGACTGGGCGCAGTTGCGATGTCTCTATGCGCTATGCCTGCATACGCATTGCAGGAGGACGTTGTCGCATACGCTGATCTGCCCATTGAAGCTGCAATAAACGATGAGACTTCCGAGAGCGATCCTGCCACCGAGGCAGCTCAAAACGGTGACGAGCCCGAGGCCAAGGCACAAAAGAACGAGAACCCCCAAAGCGATGTAGACTGGGCGCTTTTCGGCTGGATAGGCGGCGGAGCTGTTGTTGTGCTTATTTCCATTGGTGTAATGGCTAAGAAGAAGTAGTTACATAGTTGCATAGTTTTTGACATTTAAACGGACGGTCTTTGGTCGTCCGTTTATTTATATGGTGCTCTTTTACGTTGCTTACGCCCCATACCGACGTTTGCGTGTCGCAAAATCGCTCCTTGATAAACACTTGACAATAAACCAAAGTTGTATTATAATTAAATCATACATTTCTAATAGGAATTACGAAAGGACTTGAAACCGTGAAAATCTCAACTAAGGGCAGATATGCCCTCAGACTTATGCTGGACCTCGCCGTCCACGCCGAAAGCGGATATACCCCTATAAAAGCTATCGCCGAAAGACAAAATATCAGCGATAAATACCTCGAGCAAATCATCTCTACCCTCGGCCGTGCCGGCTATGTCAAAAGCGTCCGTGGCGCCGGCGGCGGATATATGATCGCTAAAGACCCATCAGAATATACCGTTGGTATGATACTCCGCCTCACCGAAGGCAGCCTCGCTCCCGTCTCTTGCCTTGAAGGCGACGTCAACACCTGTGAACGCCAAGAGTCCTGCACCACCCTCCTCGTGTGGAAAAAACTCTATGAAGCTATCAATGATGTCGTTGACAATATCACTCTCGCCGACCTCGTTGAAAAAGAACGCTCACGCACCGATGATTACGTTATTTAATATTTAATTGATAAGTAAAAGCTAACGGACGATCAAGTCCGCCCCCACAATTGCGTAGGGGCGACCTTAGGTCGCCCGTTTTTTGCTTTATGTTATCTGTTATACAATTCAATTATCCAAAAAGATGAGAAAATCTCTTCTTTAGCCCAGCCTTGTCAAATGCAAGACCCAGCACAATGTAAAGTATCGAGCTTGCAAGCACCTGTATGCAGTAAGCCGGCGTCTGACCGAAAGCCGAAACTATGGCAGCCTTTGAAAATCCCCCTGCCATAAAAATGCCCTCGTAAAGGCTGTAACATACCACGCAGATCACAAGCGCAGGGATGATTCCGATAAGATTTCTCGCACATATTATCTTTTCAGTCTTTCTTGAAAAGCAAAGCGCCGTTATTGCCTTTATCACGATCGTTCCCGGCAGCCATACCATAAAGCCCGAAAGTCCGTCTGCAAGCCCTGCGCCGATAGCGCCAGCCGCCATTGCGTAAGGCGTCGGCAACATTGAAGCCGCAAGATATATCAGTCCGTCGCCTGCGTGTGTGTATCCTGCACCTGTCGGGATATGCAGCCAAGCCGTGAGAACATATATCATCGCCGCAAAAAGCCCCGTCACGCATATAAGTTGTATATGCTTTGTAGAATTTTTCACCTGAGCCGTTGTACTCATAAATATCACTCCAATTTCCGTGTTTTCTTCACTATTTTTTATTTTCCGTATAAATGCACTTATGCCTTTCCCCCATTTCGGAGAAAAGACATACCGTGCATTATTCAATTATGCAATATTATCCTGTTGATTTTTAGACTATTTCCCGTTTATCATATCAATGAAATACTGATGAACTGTCCTGTCCTCAGTCAGCTCTGGGTGGAAAGCCGCCGCAAGCTGATTTTTGTATCTCACCGCCGTGATAAAGCCATCGTGCTGAGAAAGCACCTCGCACTCATCGTCAAGCACCTTTTCGATGTACGGCGCTCTGATGAAGACCTGCGGTATCTCCTTGCCTGCGAAATTTTCCTGACAGGAAAAACTTCCAAGCTGTCTGCCGTAAGCGTTGCGCTTTACTCTTACGGGCAGCGTGCCAAAATAGCTCCTGTCGTCATTTGATATCTCTTTGGAAAGCAGGATAAGTCCTGCGCAAGTGCCGAAACAGTAACCGCCCTTTGCGATATATTCAGCCACAGGCTCAAAAAGCCCAAGCTCTCTGAGCAGCTTTCCCATAACGGTGCTCTCGCCACCTGGGATAACAATTCCGTCAAAGCTGTCCTCAAAGTCACGAAGCTGTCTGATCTCCTTGACCTCTGCGCCAAGAGCCGTCAGCACCTTTTCGTGTTCCGCAAACGCTCCTTGAAGAGCCAGAACTCCGATCTTCATATTACTTGCCTCTCTCCGCCATAAGCAGCTCGATCTCCTGCTCGTTTATGCCGACCATAGCCTCGCCAAGGTCTTCAGAAAGCTCTGCAAGCATCTTAGGATCGTTGTAATTTGTTACAGCCTGTACGATAGCTCTTGCTCTCTTCTCTGGGTTGCCCGACTTGAAAATACCCGAACCAACGAATACGCCCTCTGCGCCAAGCTGCATCATAAGAGCTGCGTCCGCAGGAGTTGCAACACCGCCTGCCGCAAAGTTTACAACAGGAAGTCTGCCGTTGTCAGCAACATACTTAACGAGCTGATAATCAACTCTCAGATCCTTTGCAGCCTGATAAAGCTCGTCCTTTGACATTGAAGTAAGTCTCTTGATCTCGCTCATCATCATTCTCATATGGCGAACAGCCTGTACAACGTCGCCCGTACCCGGCTCGCCCTTTGTTCTTATCATAGAAGCGCCCTCGCTGATACGTCTGAGAGCCTCGCCAAGATCCTTTGCGCCGCAAACGAAAGGCACCTTGAACTGGGTCTTGTCAATGTGATACTTGTCGTCAGCAGGTGAAAGCACTTCACTCTCGTCGATGTAGTCGATCTCGATAGCCTCAAGTATCTGCGCCTCAGCAAAATGGCCTATCCTGCACTTCGCCATAACAGGGATAGAAACGGCTTCCTGAATACCCTTTATCATCTTAGGGTCGCTCATTCTTGAAACGCCGCCTGCCGCTCTGATGTCCGCAGGGATACGCTCCAGCGCCATAACTGCGCAAGCGCCTGCCGCCTCTGCGATCTTAGCCTGCTCAGGTGTTGTAACGTCCATTATAACGCCGCCCTTGAGCATTTGTGCGAGATTTTTGTTAAGTTCATACTGACTGCTCATCTTATATATCCTCCAAGCTTATAAATTATTTTATTATCATAATTTTGGCCTGTCAAAAAGCTACGACTATCAAACACAGTCGACGACCTCTGCAAGAAACACCGCAATAACGGGCGAACGTAATTGTTATGAGCATTGTCGAATAACAATTTTCGCCCCTACAAATGTCACGTTCCACAAGCTTCGTGCTCTTAACGACCTTCTATACCTATTCTATACCCTTTTCCGCCCACTTTCAAATTGCCCGATCTTTAGTTAAATGAATTTTCATTTGTGCATTTATTACAACAAGACAATAAATAAACGCCTGCCGTATTATGCAATACAGCAAGCGTTTTTCTCTTTCAAAAAGCCTATATCCAACGCACTTTCAATTGTGCACAAATCCTATTTGTATGATAGGTTTTCATTTGTGCTAAAAGTAGAAGATAAAAATTCTGCCTAAACTAAACTATACTACCTTTCCTCCGCATATGACCATAGCAGGGGAGCTCATAACGTCCAAAGGGTCGCCCTCGAACAGCACAAGATCAGCGTCAAGCCCCTTTGCGATAGAGCCCACTCTGTCATCAATGCCTGCTATCTTCGCCGCCGTGCAGGTGATAGCCTCCAGCCCCTTTTCATAGTCAAGACCGTTTTTTACAGCTATCGCCGCCGAAAGTGGCAAATATTCGATAGGCACTTCCGAATGGTCTGTGCAGATAGCCACATCAATGCCGTGGGCCGCAAGTATGCCGGCGTTGCAAGGCGTAAGATTAGCCATTTCTGGCTTGCACCTGTCGCAAATGATAGGGCCGATTATGCACTTTGCGTCCTCTTGTGCAAGCTCGTCCGCAATAATATGTCCGTCCGTGCAATGCACGAGCACATAGTCAAGCTCAAACTCTTTCGCTATCCTTATTGCCGTGAAAATATCGTCCGCCCTATGGCAATGAAAATGCGCCTTTGTCTCACCCCTCAGTACAGGCAGCAAAGCCTCCGAGCGCATATCGAATTCGGGCATATCCTCTTCGCTGCCCATTGCCCTTTCTACAGCTTCGCCGTATCTGCGTGCCTTCATAAGGGCTTCTCTTATAATGCCCGCTATTGCCATTCGGGTGTATGGTGCGTCCTCTTTGTCGGTGTAAGTAAGCTTCGGGTTCTCGCCCATTGAAAACTTCATTCCTACAGTTCCAACAAGCATTTTGTCGATGCGCTTTCCGTTTGTCTTTATCGCCGCAATGCTTCCAGCCACAGGGTTTGCCGAGCCAGGAGAAACAAGACAGCAGGTCACGCCTGCTTTTCTTGCAAGCTCAAATGAATAGTCGATAGGATTTATCCCGTCCACTATCCGAATGTGCGCCGTGCAAGGGTCTGACTCTTCGTTGAAGTCCTCCCCCTCCATTCCAACGCCGCTTGTCGATAAGCCCAGATGGGTGTGGATATCTATGAATCCCGGATAAAGGGTCATACCCTTTCCGTCGATATCCCCCTCTGCGATATTCAAAGGCTCGCCAGCCTCCACCGCAATTATCTTTCCGTCCTCGATCTCGACCCAGCCCTTGTCAAAAACTCTGCGCTGGTCGTCCATCGTCTTTATCTTAACATTGTATATTTTCATAATACGCAAATTCTCACCAAATCAAACCAAATTTATTATTTGCCTGTCGAGCCGAAACCGCCCTCGCCACGCTGAGTGTCCGAAAGCTCCTCTGCAACTTCCACCTCAGGCGTAAAAACAGGAGTTATAACAAGCTGAGCTATCCTGTCGCCGTGGTTGATAGTGTAATCCTTGTCAGAACTGTTGTGGAGAGCGCAAATTATCTCGCCCCTGTAATCCCAGTCAACAACGCCTACGCAGTTTGCTGGCGCAATGCCGAACTTTGTTGCAAGAGAGCTTCTTGCATAAATAAGCAGCACGCAGTTTTTCTCTCCCTGCACCTCAGTTGAAATACCCGTGTGTATCTTCTCAGTCTGTCCTGCCTTTATAACGATAGGCTCGTCCGTGCAGGCGCAAAGGTCATAACCTGCGCTGTATTCAGTCTGTCTTGCAGGCACAACAGCCTTTTCATCAAGCTTTTTTATCAACAATTTCATTCCCATTTATAAAACTCCTCTGTAATATAGTCCGTTTGTGGCGGCAAAAGGCTTTTCGCCATGTCCGATAGCATAAGCCCTCACTATGGCGTTTATCTTCTCCGCCGTCTCCTCATAAAAATGCAGCTCCATATAGTCCGCATTTGCAAAGTCCGAAAGCTTGTCAGCAAGGTAAAGTATATCCGAATTGAGCACCTCCGCACAATCCCGTCCTTTCGGACATCTGACAGGAAATTCTCTTCCCGTGCGGTCAAAAAGCTTTCCCTTGCAGTTTTTGCAGCCAACATCATTTCTGATAGGACAGTTCGCCGTCAGCATAAGGGGCAGCCTGCCATAAGCCACAAAACCGATCTCCATAGGCTTTTTAAGCCTCTCTATCTGAGCGGCTTTAAGCTCAAATGACACCGTGCAATCCTTAGCACCAAGCTTTTTCACCATTCCAAGAGCCGCCGAATTTGTCACATTGAAAGCATAACCCGTGTGAAGCTCAAAGCCCATTTTCTCCGCAATAAGACAATGCCCAATGTTCATCGCCAGCATTTTTCCAATGCCAGCCGCCTTTGCCTCTTCAAGCTTTTTGATAAGCCCCTTTTCATCAAAAGTAAACCTCGGCATTATCACCATAAGTTTTTTCCTGTCACGATCATCGACAACTTCCGCCGCCCTTTTTGCAAACTCTATCGGCACGCCGCAAAGCTCCACGCCCCCAAGGTCAAGCCCCTCAAGCTGCGAAGCCTCTGAAAGCATAATGCGTATCCTTTTCTTATCATAAGCTTTCGGCAGGCTCTCAAAGTCTGTAAGCTCTGCAAACTCAGCGTCAGAAAATCCCACCGACCTGTCAAAATATCCAATGCGCTTTTCGTCAATTCCTGCAATGGCGTGCCTGCGCATTTCATTCAGCTGAGAAGCAGGAAAAGCCAGTCCCTCGCCGATATCGGCTTCAACGCCGCCAAACTCATAGATAGTGTCCCCAAGCTTTGAAAGCTGCTTTGCAACATATTCCTCATCGCAAGGCTTTTTTATCGCCTGCATAGGCTTGTCCCCGACCGCCTGCGCCTCGTTGCCAAGCTCGTCGGTGACGTAAAGCCTTGCCTGCTCGTTATCCTTCAGCAGGAACCGAAACTTCACTTTGCTGCGCTTTTCACACCTGCGGTAAAGTTCGTGAAGCTCTGGCAAAATTTTCGCCGTGGCAGAAACGTCCTCTTTTTGCCTTGTGCCGAACATTTCCCTGCCGAGCCTGCGTGTATAATACCCCTCTGTAAAGCCTCCACGAGAGAACACCGCTTCAAGGGCTTTAAGGTCGTAACGCTCATTTTCCAGCGACTTTTTACAGCAATCAACCGCCGCCGCAACATACTCAGGCCGCTTCATTCTGCCCTCGATCTTCAATGATGACACACCCATTTTTTCAAGCTCCGAAAGCCTGTCAACATATGACATATCCTTTAGTGAAAGGGCATAACGCTCACGCCCTTTTGATATCTTTGATATCTTATCCCCCTGCGCAGGAAGCCTGCAAGCCTGTGCGCAAAGCCCCCTGTTTGCGCTTCTCGAACCAACGATAGCGCTCATATAGCATTGCCCCGAAACGGACATACAAAGTGCTCCGTGTACAAAAACCTCCGTCTCAATGCCAAGCCCAGCAAGCTGACTGATGATATCCTTAGGCAGCTCTCTTGAAAGCACCGCACGGGAAAACCCCAGCTTTTTCGCCATTAAAACGCCGCTTTCGCTGTGAATGGTCATCTGCGTGGAGGCGTGATATTCCATATCAGGACAGCACTTTTTGCATATCTCCACCAGCGCAAGATCCTGCGTGATAAGCCCGTCAACACCCACCTGGGCGGCAAACTTCACCGCCGCCTTGCAGTCCTCAAGCTGCTCGTCAAACACCACCGTATTAATGGCTTGATAAACTTTCACCCCACGAAGATGACATATCCTCACCGCTTCACGAAGCTGCTCCGCCTTAAAATTTGCAGCGTTCTGCCTAGCGGAAAACTTCTCTCCGCCAAGATAAACAGCGTCACAGCCGCTTTTCACCGCCGCCGAAAGTGTCTCCAGCGAACCGCAGGGCGCAAGTATCTCCGCCTTATGCGTAAATTGAGCCATTAATGGCTGCCTCCCTCGGGTCTGTAATTCACCGTGCCGACGTAATTAGTATTGTTGTTCCTATCCCCCGAATGTGAAGAATGAACAGGGCTTTCGAGAGCGTTCTTTATCTCCTGCGAAAGCAGCGCATTAGCGTCAACGACCTCTTCCTCCATCTCGACAGGCTCAGCGGACTGAACTTCAAGCTGCGCCTCAAGGTCAGCGATCTTAGCCTTGAGCTCACGAATCTCCTTCTGCGCCTCGTCCGCCTGACTTCTCGCCCTGCCGGCGTCATCAACATAGTCCTTTATCTGCGTGCGGATATTCTCGATATTCTGATTAGCCTTGCTGAGCTCGTCAAGGCAGTCAAGCGCCGTCAGCACCGCAGCGTCCTGCACAGAAATGCTCGGTATACCCTTGAGCATAGCGTTTATCTTGGTATTGATAGTAGCAGCCAGCTTATCAGTATACCCCTGAGTCTCCTCCGAAAGCAGGTTATAAGTCCTGTTATAGATAGTAACTTTAAGCTTATTTTTCATTTTTAATGCCCTCCTTATAGCAAAATAATAATGCTTATCTACATTATACACTATTTCAATAAAAAAATAAAGTCTTTTTTCTTTTTAATTCGGGATTCGCTGTACTTCGGGTGTCGCACTTTGTAGCCCGAAGACTGGACAGACTGTAAACCGCTCATAGGATTAAACCACACAATGCGTTTAAGTGAGGAGTGAGGAATTGTTGACATTAAACCATACTTTGCCGCTCTATCCTTATTTTGTTGACTTTCTCATAGCGAACGAGAGGTCAATGCGAACGGAGTTCGCAATAAAAAACATCGCCGTAGGCGATTCCATCATTCCTCATTCCTCACTCCTCATTCCTCACTAAAAACTCCGTTTCTGAAACGCCCAACGCACCAAATTTCTTATTACTTTCTTAAAACCATAAAGAAAAGCGTTGACATATTGACGATTTGTGCTATAATTAACAGTATAAAGATAGACAGGCGGAACGATATCCGCCGAAAAAAAGAGAAAGAACAAAAGAAAATAAAAACGGACAGCAAATCAAATAAGAATAATTCTCCCACAAATTTCAGACAGGCGAGGTGTACCCTCCTGGCTGGTGGGTTGTGTCCTGCCCGTTTGGTTTTCCCGAACAGGCATTTTTTATTTTCAAAGCTTCAAATCCAAAATCCAATTTTACGGAGGTCGTGTTTATGACAACAAAAAAAAGGATCTGCACCGTTGTGATCGTTGTGATCGTGGTCTGCGCCCTTTGCTTGGGCGGTTTTCTGGTGTGGAAAAAAGTCGGCAAAAGCAGCTCTAAGAGCAGCCAAAAGGTCTATGTTCAGAAAGTCTCATCGCTGAATACAGTCTCAAGTTTCAATGTGGCAAACGCCGCATTTTCGGGCGTCGTTGAAGCGCAGGAGTCTGTTGACGTCAAGTATGATACTTCAAAAACTATCGACGAGATACTCGTCAAGGACGGCGATACCGTCAAAAAGGGCGATAAGCTCCTTACATATGACGTTGAAGCAATAAATCTCCAGCTCGATCAGGCTAAGCTTGAGGTGGAAAGACTTCAAAATGAGATAACCTCAAACAAAAATCAGATCGCAGAGCTTGAAAAGGAAAAGAAAACCGCCGATCAGGACGCAGCCGTGTCCTATACAACGCAGATCCTTTCCCTCCAAAGCGATAATGCCAAGAACGAGTATGACATCAAGGCAAAGAACGTTGAGATCAAAAAGCTTGAAGCCTCCACAAAGAACGCCTTTGTCACAGCCTCTATCGACGGCACAGTAAAGAACGTCACAACTCCCGAAAAGCTTCAAGAAGATGGCGGTACTGCCATTATGCAGATAACAGCCGAGGGCGATTACAGAGTAAAAGGCACTTTCAATGAGCAGAGCAGCCAAAGCATCGCACAGAACGTTCCCGTTATAATAAAGTCAAGACTTGACGATACCACTTGGAAAGGCGAGATCACAAAGATCGACACCAACCCTCAAAAAGATAATAACGATATGTACGATTACGGCAACAGCGACGATATGACAACGTCCTCGAACTATGCCTTCTATGTCACCCCCGAAAGCCTTGACGGCCTTATGCTTGGTCAGCACGTCCTCATCGAGATCGACAACGGTCAGGACACTTCAATCAACAAAACAGGCATTTGGCTCTATTCCGACTTCATCTGCAAGGACGGCGACAAGAGCTTTGTTTGGGCAAAGGATAAGGACGGCGAGATCGAAAAGAGATATGTTGAGATAGGCGAAAAGGACGAGGATAACGGCGATTGCGAGATAAAGTCCGGCCTTGAAAACGACGACTATATCGCATATCCGAACAACTCTATCGAAGAGGGTATGACAGCCACAACAAACGAATCTGACGTATCCGTTGCACCAAACGACCTCACAGGCGGCGACAACGGCGACGGCGATATGGATATGACCGATATCGACGGCGATTATGACATAAACTATGACGGCTCAGACGATACCCTCGGCATTGATGAGGATATGCTCCCCAGTATGACCGATGAAGAGATAGAAGCATATTTCAACAGCCTTTACGGCGATGAAAGCGGTGCAGATAATGCTGATAATGTTGATAACATTGACGACACAGCAGACAACGCCGAGCCTGCCGCTGAATAAGGAGGGCTTTCTATGGTATTCGAGCTGAAAAATATATACAAGGATTATATGCAGGGCAGAGAGGCCGTTCCCGTGCTTAAAGATATCTCCCTCGCCGTCAACGAGGGCGAATATGTTGCCATAATGGGGCCCTCAGGCTCGGGCAAATCCACCCTTATGAATATAATCGGCTGCCTTGATAAGCAGACCAAAGGAAGCTTTGTCTTTGACGGCACAGATATTATGCAGGCAAACGACAAAAAGCTTTCCGATATAAGAAACAAGAAGATCGGCTTTGTCTTTCAGAATTTTAACCTCCTGCCAAGACAATCCGCCCTTGAAAATGTTGAGCTCCCGCTTCTTTATGCAGGCGTCGGCAAAAAGGAACGTCGCCAGCGTGCAATGGAAGCCCTCAAAAAAGTCGGCCTTGCAGAGCGTATGAGCTTCAAGCCCACCCAGCTTTCGGGCGGACAGAAGCAACGTGTCGCTATCGCAAGGGCTATCGTCAATAAGCCGAAGCTTCTCCTTGCGGACGAGCCAACAGGCGCTCTTGATACAAAATCGGGCGACCAAGTAATGGCGCTCTTCAAAGAGCTGAATGACGACGGCGTTACTATCGTGATGATAACCCACGAACCCGAGATAGCAATGTGCGCAAAGCGCATTATGCACATACGAGACGGCGAACTTCACGGCGGAGCAAAGGAGGGCGAGCAGGAATGAAAAAGCTTATCATAACGCTGCTCTGTCTTGCCATTGTTGGCGGCGGAGGATATTTCGGCGTAACAAAATATAAAAGATCGCAAACAAACAAAATAGTGGTGAACGTCACCCCCGTTGAGCTTATGGCAGAGACCGCCGACAGCTATGAGTGGAACTCATCATCAATGGACGGACAGATAATCTCCGCCAATTCGCAGAAGATAGAGCTTGATAACGAAAAGCTGGTAAAGAAAGTCCTTGTGAAAAAGGGCGATACAGTCAAAAAAGGCGATACCATTCTTGAGTACGATATGACAGTCGTAGAGCTTGAACTTGAGCAAAAGTCCAACCAAGTAAAAGTCTGCGAACAGAACATCAAAATGGCTGAAAAGGAGCTTGCAAAGTATAAGACCCTCAAAGCCTCTGAGGACGCACCAAAGCAGCCTGAAGAACCCGATGAGCCGGACGAGCCTGATATCCCTGACGAACCGGACGAGCCGGACGTTCCCGATACTCCCGACGATCCCGACCCGACACCCGAGCCGGATCCCACTCCCGAGCCTGTCGAAACAGCCGATATCGTAAAAGCAGCATTCAAGACGGAAAACGCAGGCACGAAGGACGACCCATACATAATAAACTGCAACCAGCAGACAAAGGTCACAAAAGCCTTTTTGCAGCGTATCCTCGCCACAGGCACATACGCAGAGCTTTGCGTTTATGACGATAACTCAAACTTCATCTACAAGTGGCTCGTGAACAGGGAAACTATCAGCGGCAAAACAATGGCTGATTGGTCAGTCTCCGACGGCATTTCTATCGACAAGGAAACAGGTCTCTTAGCACTTGATACCAGCGTCACAACGTTCGGCAAGTTCTCTATCATCGTTCCAACAGGTTCGGATAATGACGATACAAATAATACAGATGATTCAGACGATTCGACCGACACCGATATCCCCGATGATACAGACACACCCGATATCAATATCGACGACGTTGATACAGGCGACGATACCGACGATCTTATCGACTATCCTGCAACAGACCCCACACAGACCGACGATCAAGGCTCAGAGGACTATCTTTACAGCCGTTCGGAAATAAAGAAAATGATCGCCGATAAAGAAAGCGATATCAAAGAGCTGAAGCTTGAGCTCAAGTCAGCAAAGCTTGAATATAACGACGCCTTGAAGAAAAAGACCGACGGCAAAGTGGTTGCAACTATCGACGGCGTTGTGAAGAAAATAGGCACAGTCGAGGACGCCGCCGCAAACTCCGACGGCGCAGATACAGACGGCTCTGATGATACAGACTATGACCCAACAGACAGCAGCATAGATATGGACGATTACGACTACTCCGACGGCTCAGACGATTCTGTTTTCGCAATAATCGAAGGCGAAGGCGGCGTGTCGGTATCATTCAGCGTAGGCGAGCTCAATCTCGATAAAGCCACAGTTGGTTCAAGCGTTATGGTCTCCTCCTATGAAACAGGCTCTTCAATCAGCGCAAAGATAACAAAGATAAATACCGAGCCCACTTCATACGGCACAACAAACTGGGGCGAAAATCCAAACAGCTCCACCTATAAAGTCGAAGCCAAGCTTGACGACAGCACAGACTTCAACGTTGGCGACTGGGTGGGCGTTCAGTTCGATACCACAGCCGAAACAAGCGACAGCGTTTACCTGCCTATCCACTATGTAAGGCAGGAGGACGGCAATTATTACATTATGAAAGCCGACAAGGACGGCAAGCTTGTGAAAAGCTATGTCAAAACAGGCAAGGTAATGTACGGCTCCAATATCGAGATAAAGGGCGGCCTTTCAATGAGCGATAAAATATGCTTCCCTTACGGCAAGGACGTTAAAGAGGGCGTAAAGACCAAAGAGACCACCGAAGTCCTCTACCCTGAGTATTAAAGGAGGGAGCATAAAATGATAGAAAATATAAGACTTTCATTCAAGGGGATACTTTCCCATAAAATACGTTCTTTCCTCACAATGCTGGGTATCATAATCGGCATTGCGGCGATAATCGCAATCGTCTCCACGATCAAAGGAACTAACGAGCAGATAAAAAATAACCTCATCGGCGCAGGCAATAACACAGTCAAGATACAGCTTTCAAACGGCGATTCCATTTATGATTTCACATACGAGTCCGTGCCAAAGAACGTTATGATGTTCACAGCCGATACAAAAAAGCGTATCAACGAACTTAAAGAAGTAAGCTCCTGCACATTTTACCGCACCCGAAGCAATATCGACAACCTGTTTTATATGAACACCCAAATGTCGTCCTCAACTATCTATGGCATTGACGAGGACTATTTCGACACCGTGGGCTATGATATCATTCAAGGCAAGGGCTTCACAGAGCGCAACTTCACAAAGTATGATAAAGTGGCTATCGTTGATAAAACAGTCGCCGAGGGCATTTTCGAGGGCGAAGACCCCGTAGGAAAGTTCATCGACATAAACGGCGAACCATTTATGGTGATAGGCGTTGCCGTCAAGGATTCAAGCTTTGAGCCTGTAATAAATTCCGTCGAAGATTATTACACCTATAATCAGACCTCCAGCGGACTTATCTTTATCCCAACAAACGATTGGGGTATGCTCTTCCGCTATGACGAGCCTGAGAACTGCATTGCAAAAGCTGTCGATACCGACTCAATGACCAACGCAGGCAAAAAGACCGCCGATATCCTAAACGAGTATATCACCAAGACCTCCACCACAGGGGAGGACACCAGCGCAACAGTTGAATACAAGAGCGAAAGCCTGCTGGAGCAGGCAAAGTCCCTCCAAGACCTCAGCTCTTCCACAAACAGTATGCTTATTTGGATAGCAAGCATTTCCCTGCTGGTAGGCGGTATCGGAGTCATGAATATTATGCTGGTCTCCGTAACAGAGCGTACCCGTGAGATCGGCCTAAAAAAAGCTCTCGGCGCAAGGCGCAATAGGATACTCGCACAATTTCTGACAGAAGCCGCCGTCCTCACAAGTATCGGCGGAATAATCGGCGTCCTCACAGGCATAGGCCTTTCGCAGGTGATAGCAAAGGTGGCAGAAGTCCCCGTTGCTATCTCAACCGCCTCAATCGCCGTGTCAGTCGTATTCTCAATGGTGGTGGGCATTGTGTTTGGACTTATCCCGTCCATAAAAGCCGCAAAGCTCAACCCTATCGACGCTTTGAGATACGAATAAAAACAAATACAAATACCAAAAAGCAGCACCGCACAATTTCGTGTGGTACTGCTTTATTATTGAATAATTTAACACGGACAGCGGCTCTAACGGGCGAACGCTGTTCGCCCCTACAAAAACAACGCATTTACGCAATTTTGAGGGGACGGTAAAATTTATCTGCACTTCAAACGACTACAACCTAAACTGCAGCGTCGTCCATAATCTTCACAGTCTCCGCCATAAGATCAGAAGCCTTTTGCTTCTTGTCCAAAGCCACAGCAAAGTAAGGCTTGTCGCCGTCAAAAAACTTGACCCTGTTTTTATATTTCGCACATAAAGCCTGAATCTGACTGACTTCAGGCGACTGCACAAAGAAAAGCACCTTGTCCTTTCGCTGGGTTATCTCCTTTATGCCCACTCTCGAAGCCATATTCCTCGTCAGCGCAACGTTCACAAGCCCTAGCACAGATTTCGGAGGATCGCCGTAACGGTCGATAAGCTCGTCAAGCACGTCTCTCGAATCCTCTTCATTGCCGATAGAAGCTATCTTCCTGTAACAGTCTATACGCTGAGAAAGGTTCTCGATATAATATTCGGGGATAAAAGCGTCAATGGAAATATCCACAAGACAATCCTCGGGAGACGGCGGCAAAGCCTCGCCCTTCTGCTCTGCGATAGCCTCGTTTAAAAGCCGCAAATACATATCATAACCTACCGCTTCCATATGTCCGTGCTGCTTTCCGCTGAGAATAGAGCCAGCGCCCCTTATCTCAAGGTCACGAAGCGCTATCCTAAATCCCGAACCGAACTGAGTGAATTCTCTTATTGCGTCAAGACGTTTCGTCGCCACTTCGCTGAGCACCTTTCCACGTCTGAACGTGAAATAAGCAAACGCCCTGCGGTTGGATCTTCCCACACGTCCACGAAGCTGATAAAGCTGCGAAAGACCAAGCCTGTCTGCGTCCTCGATGATAAGGGTGTTGACGTTCGGCACATCAACGCCAGTCTCGATTATGGTGGTGCAAACAAGTATGTCTATCTCCCTGTCGCAAAGCTGCCGCCATATCTCCGAAAGCTCCGCCTCGGGCATTTGTCCGTGGGCAAATGCTATCCTTGCGTCCGGCAAAAGCTGCGAAAGCTGGTTGGCGGTCATCATAATGGTCTCCACCCTATTGTGGATATAATAGACCTGTCCGCCACGGCGCAGCTCCTTGCTTATTGCCTGTGCGATAACGCCCATATTGTGCTCTATGACATAAGTCTGAACAGGGTGTCTGTCCATCGGCGGCTCTTCGATCACCGACATATCTCTTATGCCGCTCATCGCCATATTGAGCGTCCTCGGGATAGGCGTAGCAGACAGCGTCAGCACATCGACCCCTTGGAAAGTCTCCTTGAACTTCTCCTTGTGGGCAACGCCGAAACGCTGCTCCTCGTCGATTATAACAAGCCCCAAGTCCTTGAACTTTACGTCCTTTTGCACAAGCCTGTGTGTGCCGATGATAAGGTCGATGGTGCCCCTGTTAAGTTCCCTTATTATCTGCTGCTGTTCCTTTGGCTTTCTAAAACGTGAAAGCAGTTCAACCTTAACAGGAAAATGCTCGAACCTTTTTATAGCAGTCTGATAATGCTGCCAAGCAAGAACAGTCGTCGGCACAAGTATTGCGACCTGTTTGTTATCCAGCATACACTTGAACGCCGCCCTGAGAGCCACCTCAGTCTTGCCAAATCCAACATCGCCGCAAAGCAGCCTGTCCATCGGCGAAGGCTTTTCCATATCCGCCTTTATCTCCTGAATAGACCTAAGCTGATCGTCCGTCTCCTGATAGTCGAAACGCTCCTCAAAATCCGCCTGCCAGTCGTTGTCCTTTGAAAAGGCAAAACCCTTTGCCATCTGCCGCTGAGCGTAAAGCTTTGTAAGCTCCTCTGCCATATCCTTCACCGCCGACTTAACACGGCTGCGTGTCTTTGACCATTCCATAGAATTGAGCTTGTTGAGCTTAACAGCCCCGTCGTCTCTCGGCCCGATATATCTTGACACAAGGTCAAGCTGAGTAACAGGCACATAAAGCACGTCCGTGCCTGCATATTTTATTGTGATATAATCTTTCGTAACGCCGTTTGTCTCGATATTTCTTATGCCCGAAAATCTGCCTATGCCGTACATTGCGTGAACAACAAGGTCGCCGCTTTGGATATCCGAAAGGCTTTTTATCTCCTCTCCTGCCTTGTGACGAGACTTGCGCTTCTTTGCGCTCATCGCCTTCATCTGGGTGATAGCGGCGCACTTTATATCGGGATAATCAAATCCACCCGACAAACAGCCCGTCCGCAGATAAACTTTTCCTGCGATTATCTCGCTGTTTTCCGTCAAAACCTCCGCCGAAAGGCCTGCGTCCAAAAGGTCTTTGTTTATGATAGGCAAAGTCTTTTCCGAACCAGCCAGCACAATAGTGCAGTATCCCTGTTCGCAAAGGGTCTTTAGTTCTTCCTCAAGGTTGATGATATTTCCGCCCCAAGCCGCAGTCTGACGGCAGTCGGTATTGATAAGCTTCTTGAACTTTATGCCGTTGTTTGAGCGCATAAAGCTGTCAAGGAACACCGACTTCATCTTGGTTATTTTAAGCTCTGTCTGAGGGATATCCATAAAAAACCCCTCCAGCCGCTTGAAAAGTATGCCGTCCTCATAAAGCAGCTTCATATCCTCCGCAAGCTGCGCAAGGGCAGCCTTGCCCTTTTCGATACAGTTTGAATATTCCGAAACGATACAAACGCCGCTCTCAAAATAATCAAACACCGTGGTGAGATTGTCGTAGCAAACGGTATAATACTTGTCAAGATTGGTGAGAGTTATGCCGCTTTCCGCCGTCTCGATATCCCTTGATATCTGAGTCCTTATCTTTTCCGTGCGGCTTCCTCTGACGGATTTTGAAAGGGTCGTCAGCTTTTCCACAAGCTCTTCCTTGCTTGGAAAAATGATCTCCAGCGCAGGAAAAACAGTTATCCCCTCGATAGGGTCAGTACGCCGCTGGCTCTCGGGGTCGAAGTATGAAAGCGAATCCACCTCATCGCCCCAAAGCTCAATTCTCACAGGCCGTGACTCCTGCACAGGGAAAATATCGGCGATAGAACCTCTGATAGAAAACTGCGCCTGTCCCTCAACCTGATCCGTTCGTGTATAGCCCCCTGCAAGGAGCTTTTCCGTCAGCTCTTCAAGGCTCAGCTCTCCCCCAAGGCTTATATCAAAAGAGAATTCTCTCAGCTTATCCTGCGGTATAGTTCCCTGCAAGCAAGCCTCCATACTTGCGGCGATTATCTTGCACTTGCCCTGCGTGATAAGTGAGAGCGCTTCCAGCCGCTTGTGCTCATACTCTCTTGAAACGCCCTCCATATAGGCGAAATTCAAGTCCTTTGCAGGATAAAAGCAGGCAAGCTGCTCCCCTGCCATTTCGTTTATGTCGCTTATCATTCTCAGCGCCGAAGCCTCGTCGTCGCATATGACAAGGCAGGGCGAGAGCCTTGAAAGCCCCATAGCGGTCTGCGCCTTGTGGATATTTGAAACGCCCGTAACTGCGCAGGGCGTAAAGCCTTTGAGCAGGCAGTTTTTTATATCTTTATAAAAGCCCAGTCGGCTGTTTATCTCGTTAAAAATGTTCATTTTGCTGTTCTCCAAAAATCTAATTGGTCTTTATTAAATGCGTTGTTTATTTGTAGGGGCGAACATTGTTCGCCCGCAGACTCTCTCAAAAGCCGCAAACCAACGGGCGACCACAAATTGTTATGAGCTTAGTCGAATAACAATTTTTCGCCCCTACATCAAATTGCGTATTTATTGTCATTAGTCCGTTAGTCAAAAAATAATCCTTAATTAAATTTATTCATCGCCTCAGAAGTCTTGCCCTGCACCATAAGCTCAACGGCCTCGCAGGTCTTTTCGTCCACCTCTGCAAGCTTTTTCATATCCTCATCGGAAAACTTAGAAAGCACCCAGTCCGCCAAATTATAATCGGGGTGCGGCTTCTTTCCCACGCCGACCTTTACACGAGGAAAATTCTCCCCTCCGCAAAATGCGATAATGCTTTTTATGCCATTGTGACCTCCAGCCGAGCCCTTGCGGCGTATGCGCATATTGCCAACGTCAAGAGAGATATCGTCAAAGATAACGATGATATTCTCTATCGGTATTTTATAGAAGTCCATAGCCTCCGAAACGGCCTCGCCGCTGTTGTTCATAAAGGTTTCGGGCTTCATCACCAGCACGCTTTTTCCGCCGATATTTCCACGGCCGACCAGCGCCTTGAACTTATGTGTATTGACGCTTATGCCGAACTTTTTCTCCAGCGCCTGCACCGCCATAAACCCAGCGTTATGTCTTGTATTCTCATAAGCGACCCCAGGATTGCCCAGCCCCACGATAATATACTCAGGCTTGCCGCCAGGGGTTCTCTCTGCGGAAAGCTGTATTAATTTCTCGAAAATATCCATTGTAATGTCTCCTATCTTTTATAATATGTCAGCACCGACTGCTTATTCCCCACGCACAATAACCCCGTCTTTGCGCAAGACGGGGTATAAACAAAAGCCGACATTTTACTGTCGGCTTTATTATAGCATATGCTTTTTGATTTGTCAAATGAAAACTGAAAGCCCTTACTTCTCCTCAGCCTTGCCGTGGATAGCCTCGAACTTCTCTGTTCTCGCCTTGAGCTTCTTTTCAGCGTAGCCCTCTTTGATAGTCTCTCTGCCACGCTCGATAGCAAGAGCGTTGTCAGGGATATCCGTTGTGATAGTCGAGCCTGCCGCCGTGTATGCGCCTTTTCCGACCCTTACAGGTGCAACAAGGTTTGTATTACAGCCGATGAAAGCATTGTCCTCGATAACAGTTCTGAACTTCTTGTCGCCGTTGTAGTTTACTGTTACAACTCCGCAGCCGAAGTTTACATTTGCGCCGACGTCCGAATCGCCGATGTATGTAAGGTGCGCAACAGCGGTGTATTCGCCGATAGTGGAGTTCTTTATCTCAACGAAGTCGCCGATCTTTGCGCCCTTCTTGATATGCGAATTTGGTCTGAGCTGAACGTAAGGTCCGATCTTTACGTCGTCCTCGATAACGGATTCATAGGCCTGCACGTTGTTGAGATTTACGCCGTTGCCGACAGTTGTGTTCTCTATTATACAATTGTTGCCGATCTCGCAGTTTTCGCCGATAGTGGTGTTGCCTCTGAGAATAACGCCGCTGTGTATCCTTGTGCCAATGCCGATCTTGACATTGTTTCCGATAGAAACGCCGTCTGTGCAGCAAAATTCAATGCCCTCGTCAAGCCATTTGCCGATTATCTCATACCTTGCGATATCGTTCAGCGCCAGCAGACCACGTCTGTCATTTGCGCCAAGGGCAACGTGCGGATTTGCAGAAATGAAAGCGTCAGCCTTTTTGCCCTTTGCGATAAGAAGCTCGATACAGTCGGTGAGATAATACTCGCCCTGAGCATTGTTCGGCTTGATATCGAAAAGAACTTCCAGCAGGTCGGCGGTCTTGAACCAATAGCAGCCCGAATTTATCTCTGTGATAGCAAGCTGCATTGGTGTGCAATCCTTGTGCTCGACAATGCCCGAAATGCCCTCTTCCGTTCTGATAATTCTGCCATATCCCGTAGGATTTTCAACTCTTGAAGTAACGACAGTTACGCCGCAGTCCTTTTCTGTATGAAGTTCCAGCGCACCCTTGATAGTTTCAGCGTCGATAAATGGAGCGTCGCCGTAGAGGATAAGCGTATTGCCCTCGGCGTGAGCCTTGAGGAACTCGACTGCCTGCATAACGGCGTGGCCTGTTCCAAGTCTTTCCTCCTGCATAACAGTTGAAATGTTGGCTTTGGACTTTCTTGCGCTGAGGTAATCCTCGATCTGCTGACCCTCATAGCCTTTTACGACGCATATCTCGCCAAGCTCCGCATTTTCGCAGGCTGTCAGCACCCACTCCAGCATAGGCTCGCCAATGACTTTGCAAAGGGCTTTCGGCATATTTGTTTTCATACGCTTTCCCTGCCCTCCGGCGAGAATTATAACATTATTAGTAGTATTATCCATAACTAAAATTTCCTTCCCGGGTATGACCCGACATAATTCAAAAGGCAACATTGTGACCGATACTGCCCTTATATTTTGTATTTATATTATAATACTAATACCTAAAAAAGTCAATCTTTTTAATTCGCACACTCTGTACTTCGGGCGACGTTCGTTTGTAGCCCGAGGACTGGACAGGCTGTAAACCGTACACAGCATTAAACAGTACAGAGTGCGGTTGGTGCGGTTCATAAACATTGTTATTAAACCTGTCAAATGTAGGGGAAAATTGTTGTTCGGCTATGCTCACAACAACTTATCGTTCGCCCGTTCTTTTTTCACGATCTCAAAGGTGGGTTATTAGCGATTTACGCTTTGACATTCTTTTGATAATTAATAAACTGGGCTTCAAGCTCTTCTTCGCTTTCGCCGATATATTTCAGGCATTCTTTTTTTCTGATGAAGTCCTCAGGTTCGCCCGAAATGGCTGATTGCTGTTTTTCCTTGAAATACTTCATTTTATACACGAAAGCCGGGGAAACGCCAAGTTCTTCGGCCTTTGCGGCGGCTTTTGCGCAGTCTGCCACCATAAGCTCCATACTATATGGCGGAACGCTTTCACAGCGCTTTTTCAGCTTTTCGGCGACCTCGTCGTCCTGTATGTATATAACACGCTCCTCGGTATGCAGCATTCGCATAGCGGGGTTATAATCGCAGACCTTTGCGAACTTTATCTCGTCCGCTGTCAGACCTATCCAAGACAAGCAGACATACATTCCCGCCTGCTTATCGGCTTCAAAGAGCTTTTCTACATCGGTGCTGATATCCGAAAATGAATAAAAATACAAATTATCTCCGCTTTTCATAACATCTGCGCTCCTTATATCTTGATCTTTCTATACTCAGCAGGAGACATATTCTCGTGCTTTTTGAACACAACATAAAAATATGAACTATCGCTGAAACCTGTTTCTGAGGCAATTTCCGCAACTGTTTTGCTTGAATATGTCAGAAGCTCTTTAGCGTGGCTGACACGGACGGAATTGAGATATTCCATAGGTCTTATTTGGAAATTCTTTTTAAACAGTCTGCAAAGGTGCTGTTCTGACACCCCTGCCACGGCTGCCATATCGGCGAGCTTAATAGGCTTGCTATAATTTTCCTCCGTGAATTTCATAACGTTAGCGACGGCGTCGGAATTTACACGGCTTATATACGGAAATCTGCTGTCGGCGAGCTTTCTATACTCAAGTATCATATCGTAAAGCTGGGCAGAGGCATAATAATTGCCGTACATTTTATCGCTCTTGATAGTATAATAGGCGTTATCCATAAGCTTGTGCATTCTTTCTGCGCCGCAGCCCAAGAAAAAATTGAACCTATTGAGATCCCATTGTTTGAGCAGATCAAGGGCTTGTTTGCCGTCAAAGCAGACCCAATCGAGATACCAAGAATGTGTGAGAGCTTTATACTCGTGTGGGCAATAAGGCGGCAGGTAGAAAATGCTGTCGGGGACTATCTTGATAGTTTTGCCCTCGACTGTTATTTCGCCCTCGCCGTCAACGCAGACGAAAAGCTGAGGATACTCATAGCCCTTGGGGCGCTTTACAGGGAACTGCCAACATTCCACGCCAATTCCCACGATATAGAACGGCAGCGTTTTTTCCGTGCCGATAACAGGATACAACTGTTTTTGCATTGTAAGCAGTCTCCCTTTCTATTGATTTTTCATTCATATTATACATTATCATTATATCAGCCGTATCTTATGTTGTCAATACTTTTAGGGCGACCTGCGGTCGCCCTCCCCGTCATTATTCTATTTTCAAGTTGCTGGGCGGAGATTACGTCGTAAAGCTGCACTTTAAAATTGTGCGCACACGCAAGTTTGCGGTTTCATCTCAACATTTGGGTGCAAGTTCTCTGATGCGCCAGCCGACTCTTCACCTCGGAGCCATCACCGCTCGTCTAAGAAGTTTCCCTTTCACACAAATGTCTTTCTACTTATCCCATAAAAGGGGCGAAAAGTTGCATAAAAAATGCAACAATTGCTCAAATGTTGTCAAATTAAAATATTTTTCATTTGTTTGCACAAATCGGAACTCGCAATATTATCGAGATTGCACAAACATTTATGACCAATATATGTAGAGGAAAATTGTTGTTCGGCAAGGCTCACAACAATTTGTGGTCGCCCGTTTGGTTCGCACTTCGTGCATAGAAAAAAGAGTGCCATTGCGGAAAGCAACAGCACTCTTGAAAATACGCTATTTTATTCTATTAGATTTTATTCTATTAGATAGAAGAATGGCTCTTTACATAGTCAACAACTGCGTCAACTGTTGTGTATGCAAGACCTACGCAAGTGTCTGCGCAGCCATAGTAGATCGCAATTCTGCCTGTGTCAGCGTCGCAAAGTGTTGCGCAAGGGAATGTTACGTTCTGAACGTCGCCTACGCACTCATAGATCTCTCTTGGGTTGATGAGGTATTCGCCGCATCTGTACTTAACTTTCCAAGGCTGATCCTTATCAAGGATACAAGCGGAGAAGCTGTATACAAAGCCGTTGCAAGACTCAAGAACACCGTGGTAGAAGCAGAGCCAGCCCTCGTCTGTCTCGATAGGAATTGGACCTGCACCGATCTTCTTGGACTCCCAGCCCTTGAGAGGTCCCATAACGTGTCTGTGCTCGCCCCAGTACTTCATATCTGGTGACTGTGAAATGTACATATCACCGAATGGTGTGTGGCCTGAGTCAGAAGGTCTTGAGAACATTACATACTTACCGTCGATCTTTCTTGGGAAGAGGACGCCGTTTCTGTTGAATGGGAGGAATGCGTTCTCGCACTGATAGAATGTCTTGAAGTCATATGTATATCCAACGCCGATCGTTGGCTTCCAGCCGTAAGCGTTGCACCAAGTTACCCAATATCTGTCCTCGATGAAGCATACTCTTGGGTCATAACCGTAACCCCACTGGTTAACTTCTTCAGTAGACTTGTCAGCCTGCTCGAAAAGAATTTTTGTTGGGTTGATGTTCCAATGGATACCGTCCTCAGAGAAACCAGCGTGGAGCGCCATATTTCTCTCCTTATCGTCAACACGGAATACACCTGCAAACTTGCCCTCGAAAGGAACTACTGCGCTGTTGAAGATAGAGTTAGATGTTGGAAGAAGATTTCTTGGAATGATAGGGTTTCTGTTATCTCTCCAGATCACTTCGTTGCAATCAGCTGGCTTGTCCTGCCAAGGCATATTTGGGATAGCCTGTCCGTTAATTACTTTAACGCTCATTGTTAAAATCCACCTTTCATAATATAAAAATAAATTACTTTTTATTTCTCCCCCGAATATATTTGCGGAAACCTCTGCCGCTTAAATTCAAGGCGATAGCACGGCTGACCGTTTTCGGTAAAATGCCGCTGTTATTATTAAACCATACTTTACGAAAAATTTCAAGCCCCTTTTTTTATTGAAAACGTTTAAAAATTGAATGTAAACGTATACTCACAAAATTTAACCTTTTGTTAACATTTCTTTTGGTTTCAAATTTTTATATGGGGCTAAAATAGCTTTGTGGAAAATTTGCTGTTCATTGGCGATCGTTATTTAAATTACACGGACATCGGGGGTAAACGGGCGAACAATGTTCGCCCCTACAATTCGCACAAATACATTTTATGCCAGCTTGATGTACTATATTATATAGTAATAAAGAAATGTCAGAAAAGTTTGTGTCGACGGGCGGCGAAATTGAATGTAAATTATAAATGTTGCCCATATTGTATATATAAAGCTGCGCTGGTTCGTGCAAATCTCTGATTTTTTGCAAGAAGAGCAAAAAGCACTTGCAAAATCATCGCAAAAGGTATACAATAAAGATAAGATATTACGCCCGATGATCTGTGGGAGATCAAGGGGGCGGCTTTTTGCCGTTTGGACGTAATTTGCGAAATTTTTATAATTTATATAATTTATTTGTGGAGGAAGCATTGATATGAAACTTACTGAAATGTCTGCGGAAGAGCTTGCAAAATTCAAAGATCAGGTGCAGGACGAATATGACAAGTTCAAGGCACAAAACCTTTCCCTTAATATGGCGAGAGGAAAGCCTTCTGCTGAGCAGCTCGACCTTACTGAGGGTCTGCTGACGGCTGTCAAGAGCGGCGAGGACTGTTTCGCTGAGGACGGCACGGATTGCAGGAATTACGGCGGTCTTGACGGTCTGCCGGAGGCTAAGGCGCTTTTCGCTCCTATGCTTGGCGTTGACGCTGACGAACTTATCATCTGCGGAAATTCCAGCCTTAATATTATGTACGATACTATCGCAAAGTTTATGCTTTTCGGCACGGGCGACGGTGAGAAGCCTTGGAAGGACGTAAAGGTAAAGTGGCTTTGTCCTGTTCCGGGTTATGACAGGCATTTCCTTATTACAGAGAAAATGGGCTTTGAGATGATAAACATTCCAATGGACAAGGACGGCCCTGATATGGATATGATCGAGAAACTGGTGGCTGAGGACGACACGATCAAGGGCATTTGGTGCGTTCCAATGTATGCTAACCCAACTGGCACGACTTACTCTGACGAGACTGTAAAGCGCCTTGCTGCGATGAAAACAAAGGCTAAGGACTTCAAGATATTCTGGGACAACGCTTACTGCGTCCATCATCTTTCCGATACGCCTGACACTCTGCTGAACATTCTTGACGAATGCGAGAGCGCTGGCAATCCGAACAGAGTTTATATGTTTGCTTCCACATCAAAGGTTACATTCCCAGGTGCAGGCGTTGCGATGATGGCTTCATCTGTTGACAACATTAAGTACATCAAGTCGATGATGACAGTTCAGACTATCGGTCACGACAAGATCAATCAGCTTCGTCACGTTAAGTTCTTCGGCAGCTACGAGAACCTTGTTGAGCATATGAAGAAGCACCGTGCGGTTATCGAGCCAAGATTCAAGGTAGTTCTCGATACTCTTGACAAGGAGATCGCTCCGCTGGGCATTGGTCATTGGGAGAAGCCTAACGGCGGTTACTTCATCAGTTTTGACGCTATGGAAGGCTGCGCAAAGAGGATCTGTCAGCTTTGCAAGGAGGCAGGTGTTGTGCTCACAGGCGCAGGCGCTACGTTCCCATATGGCAAAGACCCTAAGGATTCCAACATAAGGATCGCTCCGACATATCCGCCTATCCACGAGCTTGAGCTTGCGGCTGAGCTTTTTGCTATCGCTGTTAAGCTTGCAAGCGCTGAGAAGCTTTTGGCTAAGTAAATCGCTGACGTTCAGGTAAAATACATTGTAGATCAACGGGCGAACGCAAATTGTTATGAGCTTAGTCGAATAACAATTTTTTGCCCCTACATATTATTATGTAGGGGACGGCGTCCTCGACGTCCCACTTATTTCAGCTTTTTCTATAAGCCGAATTGTCTTTCGCAAATATGCCAAAATAATTTTTGAATATACAACGACCGCCGCTCCGTTATGATACGGGGCGGCGGTTTGTTTTGTGCAGACTGCGTTTTATCTTGGCATAGCAAAAGCGGTACGCACCGAAAAGTGCATACCACCTTGCTATGGTAAGGAAATTATTAAAATAAGAAAAAAGCTTATTTTTGTTTGTTATACTGTTCTCTATCGTCCTAAGTCGCTTCCATTATTCCTTTACTGCGCCTGAAACAAGGCCGCTGTAAATGTACTTTTGGAGGAAGAGGAATATAACAAGTGTTGGAATGATACAGATTATGATACCTGCGAACACTACTTCCCATTGAACTGTTGTGGCGTTCATAAGGTTATAAAGTACCGTTGAAACTACGACGTGGTCGTCATCAGGCATATAGAGCTTTGGAGTATAGAAGTCATTATAGATACCAACGAACTTGATGATAAGCACGGTAGCAATAGCCGGCTTGAGGTTCGGAAGGATAATGCTGAAATATACTCTTGGATAAGAAGCTCCGTCCATTATTGCACTTTCGTCCAGGGAGTAAGAAATGTTTCCGAGGAACTGAATGAAAATGTAAATGGAGATGATATCTGTACCAACGTTAAGAATGATCGGCGCAAGGATAGATCTGTAAAGACCAAGCTTGTAAACGATCTGGAATACTGTTACCTGCATTGTTATGTTCGGCAGAAGCGTTGCGATAAGGAACGCTGTTTTTACTGCTCTTGAGAAGTATGTATTGAATCTCTGAACAACATATGCGGTCATTGTACCTGTGATTATGGAGCCAACGCAGGACACAACGATGATTATTGCTGTGTTCTTGAAGGCAAGGAAAATGTTCTGTGTAAAGAACGCTGTCTTGAAGTTTTCCCATTGCGGAACTTCCGGAAGGGTGAAAACTGTTGTGTTTGAAAGCTCTTTGTAAGATTTCAGAGAGCCGATAAGCACAACAAGTATCGGCACGATAACGATAAGGCAGCAAATGATAAGGAAAAGATACTTCAAAACTGTGAGTATCTTTGAGCCAATGTAAAGCGGCTTTTTCTGCTCTGCGGCAGCGGTATTCTGTGCCATTTACTTAGCCCCCCTTCTCTTGCTCTTCTTCGGCGCACCGTCGTCATCACGGAAGAAATACTTCTGAATGAAGGTAACGATGATGGTGATGATAAGAAGCACGATACCCATTGCCGAAGCAAGTCCCACCTTTTGCAGGGTGAAGGCTGTATTGATAGTCTTGATCACGAATGTTGTTGTGCCCATCATACCCTTTGTGGTGATATATGGTATCTCGAATACGGAGATAGCACCCTTTACTGCAAGGATAAGCTGAAGCGAAATGATCGGCTTGATACTTGGGAAAACGATGTATCTGAAATTCTGCCACGGGTTTGCACCGTCAAGGTTTGAAGCCTCGTAGAGATCAGGACTGATAGACTGGATAGCGCCGATATACATAATGATATCGAAGCCTATGTACTTCCAAATGGAGATGAACACCAGACAGCAGTTCGCAAGGAACGGTCTGTTTACATCGAACCACAGCACAGGGTCAAGGCCGATAGCTGTAAGTATCGCATTGAGTGTTCCGTCAGGTGTAAGGCCTTTCTGACCTTTGAGGAAAAATCTCTGGAAGATGATCGAAACGGCAACGCCGTTCATAAGATAAGGGAAGAAAAGGATACCCTTGAAAAGTCCCTTTGCTCTGATCCTTGAACAGAGAATGGAAGCCAGAAGCAGTGCAAGAGCCTGCTGGAAGAATGAACCTACCAAATAATAAAGGCTGTTCTTGAATGTTTCGAGATAGTCTTTATCGGTAAAGATCGTAACATAGTTTGAAATTCCTGCGAATGTAGGGGTTGTGCCGTAAGGGTCTCTGTTCTGGAAGCTGAAGATAACCATATCCAGCGCAGGGATAAAGGTAAACGTCACAAGCAGGATTATAGGTATTGCGAGAAACAGGATAGAAGTATAGAACTTCTTGCCTGCATAGGTCTTTGACCATTGTGCAATGCCTTGTCTTTTACCTTTGTGCATTGTCTTACTCCTTTTCACGATTGTCTTTGCCGTGGTCTGCGACCGACGTTTTACGATCGTCAAACACAAGTATCAGGCACAGGAACAATCCCCTGTACCTGATAGAGTGAAAAATCTTTGATAATTTGTATCTAATGGGAAATTAGCCGAGTACCTTATCTCTTGCTGCTGCCCACTTAGTATTTACGTCGTTGATGATCTCGTTGAAGCCATCTTCACCCTTGCCTGCAAATGCTGCCTCAGCAAGCTTGATCTTGAAGTTGTCTTCGTCACCCTGCCATACGCCAACGCCTGACTCCTTGTCGATCTCATCGAACTTACCAACGAGGTCGTCCGGAGCAACTGCCTTCTCAAAGAATACAGCGTCCTTGAAGCCGGAGAGTGTATCTGGGAGTTCCTTGCTCTGAACTGTTGAGATCATACCTTCCTGCTCAGAGAAGCCTGAATCGGAGATGAACCACTCAACATATGCCTTAGCAAGATCCTGATTCTTTGAGTTCTTGCTTACGCCGAGAGTATAGTCTGGACCTTCCTCCGCATAAACGTTGCCGTCTGCTGCTGTGATAGGAACCGGCATATAACCGATATCGTCAGGGTTTTCAGCCTTCTCCATAAACTGTGAAACAGCCCAAGAACCCATTACCATTGTAGCGATCTTACCCTCGCCGAACCAAACCTTAGAAGACTCCCACTCTGTATTAGCGTGGTCTTCCTCAAGGAGGTCTGACTGTGAGAACAGATCGTACATCAGCTTGTATACTTCATAGTATCCATCGCCCGGTGTGAAGAGGTCTGTCTTGTTCTTGAGGAGGTCGTTCTCAGCCTCTGCTCCGCCTGCTGCGGAAAGAACGAGGTTCTGCCATTGACCGATCGTCCAGCTTGCGTCCTTGAAGTTTGTGTAATAAGGGATAGCGTCTGTGTTATCCTTGATGAGCTTGAGGTCAGCGAGGAACTCGTCAGGTGTCTTTGGAGTTTCTGTGATACCAGCCTGCTCCCAGATCTTCTTGTTATAAAGAACGCCTGTTGCTGTACCGCCTACTGCAAGGCCGTATACGTTGCCGTCTGCTGTCATCTTCTTATCAGCCCAACGATATGTTTCCTTGAGGTCGTCATACTTGCCGAGCTCTGTGAAATATGTAGGAAGGTCTTCCAGCTTGAGGCTTGAGGGAATGCAAAGCACATCGCCGTAATCGTCTGTACCCATTCTTGTTGCTACGTCCTTATCATAGTCTGTATATGCTGTGTATTCAACTGTGCAGTTGTAAGCCTCTTCAAACTTGTCTGTAAGAGCGTCAAGCTTGCCGTCGTCCTTTCTGTCGGTTCTGTTTGTGAGGACTTCCAGCTTTGCGCCCTTTGCGTCAAATGCGTCATTGATATCAGCCTGTGATACCTCAGGTGTCACATTTGCCTTGCTGTTTGAGTTGTCGCTGTTGCCGCAGCCTGTAAATGCGCTCATTGTTCCCATTGAGAGAACCAGGGCAAGTGCTCCTGCACATATTCTTCTTGCTTTCATAAATATTACCTCCGAAATCAACTTAAAAATTAAGTGCTTTTAACCACAATTTCGTGAATAAATCTAAATATCGAAGCTGCGTTTTTGTCATTTTGCACAAAAAAGCGGCAACAGTCAGTTAATGACCGTTGCCGAAAGGAGATAACCAGCACAACCAACGGGGTTATGCCGCAAACAATAGAAAATCATAGATTAGAAAGGTGCACTTAATAAGTACAAGTATATTATAGCTTAAAATTATTCGTTTGTCAATAGGTTTTTCAAAAAAATTAGCTATTTATTCATTAAACTTAGTTTATTTTAGCTTAATAACTGAGTTTTTCACTACAAGGTCGCCTTCGATAGTCCTTATACGAGGGGTCTCCTCGGGGTGCTCTATCCTTGTGATGAGGGCCTTTACCGCAAGATCTGCCATATACTCGGCGTCAACATTTATCGTTGTGATAGTCGGGTCGGAAACTTCTGAGATAAGGTAATTATCATAGCCAACGATAGAGATATCCTGCGGCACGGAATAGCCAAGCGCTCTGAGCTGTCTTATTGCGTGGTAGGCAGCTTCATCGCAATTGGCAACGAAAGCTGTTGGCATATCGTCCGTTGGAAAAGTCATTGTGATAAAGTCACGCTTGTCACGGTCGTCCACCAGCCAATGGTCGTCAACAGGCAGGCCGTTTTCGATCATAGCTTTCATATATCCCATATATCGGTCGAAAATACTTGATGTTGCAAATCTGTTTCCGATATAGCCTATTTTCTTATGACCCATTTTGATAAGATATGAGGCGAGCTTGTATCCGCCGCTGTATCCATTTGTGACAACTGAATCAAGTTTCAGCGATGGCACATAATAGTCCAGCAGGATAAGGCTTTTCATATTTGAATGGAGAAGCTTTGCATAGCTTTCGGAAAGCTGACCGAGAGAGATCAGCGCAGAGACCTGTCTGTCCTCGATAAGGCGAGGGAGCTTCAAAGCGTCCTCGTCCTCTTGGTCGAGATTTTCCATTATGCAAAACATATTGTCTCTTTTAAGTCTTGTTACGATAGAATTATAGAGCGCCCAATAAAATGAGCCGTTTGGATTTATAAACTTGGTTGGGATAAGCACGCCGATAGTTTTATTGCCTTTCGTGGCTGAGCCTTTAACGCCAACATATCCCATTTCATCTGCGACCTGTTTTATCTTTTCTCTGAGAGAGTCGCTTACACCGCTCTTACCAGCAAGAGCCTTTGATACGGTAACATTGCTCGTTCCGCAAGCGTTGGCTATGTCTATAAGAGTAACTGCTTTCTTCAATATTATCACCGCTTTTTATTAATTTTAAGATTTATTTTAATTGCTTTAACTATCATACCGGACAGGCATCACCAAAGCCTGCACACTATTAATTATAAGCGCTTTACAATTCAAAGTCAATAGTTTGTTTAAGATTTTATATAGTGCAGTTTTACACCACACCATTATTGTATCAACTGTACAAATGATTAAAATTTATAACGCAATATAATGTATCTATCTTGCTTAATATTCCATTAACCAACTAATCATCGCTGACGATACTTTCAACAGGTGCAGTATCTTTAGCGAGCTGCTTCTTCTTTCTGTCGATAAGCTTTCTTATGATCGTGCAAACAAGCAGGACGAAAGAGAGCAGGGCTATTGAGGCAAAGGGGTAAAAGCGGAGCATATAGTCCTTATCCATATGCTGGAGCGTTTCATCGACTGCGGTGGTCTCAAGCTTATTTTGGATACGGTTTATTAGATAGCTTCCGCCCTTTAGGAAAGATATCACGCCGCCTGTACTGAGTACGAATGAGACGATGTACTTTTTAAAGAATGAGAAGATAATGCCGACGAGGGCTGCGACAATGCCGGCGGACATTGTGATGAGCACCCACTTTGGCGGAACGGGTTCGATGTACTTGCCGAGGATACCGACGATAGTTACTCCGCCATAGAAGAAGCCTGAATAGGCGAATGGCAGGAGCATAAGTATTTTGAGTATCAAATAATAAATGGGTTCGCCGTTTGGGTAGGAGCGCTTAGCTTTTTTCATCATTTTGCGAGCGGACTTACTTTGTTTTTGGCGAGCGAGTTCACGTTCCTCTTGTTCTTCGAGTTCGAGCTGGCGTTTAAGTTTATCTTGTTTTTCTTTTTGAGCTTTAAGTCTGTCCTTTTTTGACATAATGCACCTCGTTTTTATATTAAAATAACTATGTTCAATGTTCAATAACCTTTATTATAGCACAAAGGCGGCTTTATTGCAATGTTAGAATTGTGAAAAAAGTGCAAAGCGCCAGTTAGGAGCGAGGAATGAGGAATGGCTGTCGCATAAACGCAAAACTCACGCAATTAAGCCGATTGTCAAAAAAATAAAAAAGCCTTTCCAAGACAAATAATACTTGTGGGCGAAACTGAATTAAATCTCCACATAGGTCAACAATAAAATCACAAGGCAAGATCAAATCAAAAAATCGAAAGGAACGTGAAAATATGTCAGCTTTTTTTAGAAAAACTACCGCTTGGGCGGCGGTGCTGCTCTTTAGTATAATCGGATTGGTGGCGTTTTATTCCGCCGTGCTGCCCGATTTCTACCTTGTGTCTAAGGGCGATGAGCTAGCCGTGTCGTCGCTGTTTTCTATCTCTGCTAAACCTTGCCAAAGCAAAGTCACCGTGGCGGTGTCGGGCAATGCCAGCGGCTCGTCACGATATACTAAAAATATGCTTATGCTCTTCGGCTCTGTGCCTATCAAGGAGGTTCAATCAAAAACTGTGGAAAGACCTGTGCTTTATCCCTGCGGACAACCCTTCGGTATCAAACTTATCACCGACGGCGTTATGGTCGTCGATCTCCAAAAGATCAACGATTCAAGCCCTGCTAAAGACTGCGGTATCAAGGAGGGCGACGTTATCGTCTCTATCGACGGCGAAAAAGTCAAAAGCAATGCCGATGTGGCAAAGATCATCAGAGCAACAGGCGGCGAATGCTGCTCGGTGCGCATTAAACGTGGCAATAACGACCTTACTCTAAAGCTCCAGCCAAAGCTTGACGGCGGCTGCTACAAGGCCGGTATGTGGGTGAGAGATTCCTCCGCCGGTATCGGCACGCTGACTTTCTATGACGCCGAAACAGGCGCTTTCGGCGGTCTCGGCCACCCTGTTTGCGACGCCGACACAAAAGAGCCGCTCCCACTCTCTGCCGGTACTGTTGGCGAGATAAACCTTACGGGCTTCAATAAATCAAAATCAGGCAGCCCAGGTCAGCTATTGGGCGAATTTGCAAACTCTGCTTCAACAGGAGAGATACTCAAAAACTGCGAAAGCGGCGTTTTCGGCACTCTCAACGCCAATCCCTGCGACAGCTTCTCCAAAGCTATTCCCCTCGGCTTTCGTCAAGAGATAGCAACGGGCAAGGCAACTATCCTCACCTCGATCGACAACAGCGGTCCGAAAGAATATGATATCTCTATCGAGCAGATAAATATGTCCGAAAGCGCTGAGCACGACCTTGTCATCAAGATAACGGACAAGGAGCTGCTTGAGAAAACAGGCGGCATTTTGCAGGGTATGAGCGGTTCGCCTATCATTCAAAACGGCAGGCTCGTCGGCGCTGTCACACACGTTTTTATCGACGATTCAGCCAAAGGCTATGGAATATTTGCGGACGAAATGTATTCAAAGGCTTCCGACAGCTTGCAAAGTCTTGAAAACGCAGGCTAAAGCTTCAAAAAGCTTAGCGTGAAAATTTGTCGAAAAGTGCGCTGATACGCCCTTTCGGGGATTTTGTCGAAGCTTCGGGGATAGCCGCTGCCGAAAGAATGGGGCTATTGTCGAATAAGCATAAAATATCTTGAATTAGAATATTTAACATAAATATATTGTGCATATTGCATTAAAACGTCGAGAAAAAGTTGACGATTTTTCCAAAAAACTATTGCATTTGCAAAATAAATGTGTTATGATATTTCTTGTAAAAGGGAGACATTGCAAACAGTCTCAAACAAAAATGACAAAATATAGCCTGGAGGAAATGACAATGACAAACAAGATCAAAATTTTAATCGGAGACGACTCTGCACAATATGGGGTATCCTGCGCTTCAACGCTCAGGGCAATGGGATTTTTCGTTATAACCCGACCGAAAGACGGCCTAACCATATACGACGCCATAAAAAACGAACAGCCCGACGTGGTCATCGCCGACGCTGTTATGCCGAGCCTTGACGCTATCGAGCTTATCAGAAAAATACAAAATTCATCATACGCAAAGCCACTTTTCATAATCACAAGCGCTTATGAGAATTCGTTCATCGAGACGCAGGTTATGAACGCAGGGGCTTCATACTTTATGCTAAAGCCCTTTGACGTGAAGGTGCTGGGAGAGCGGATAAAGTCAATGCTTGACATAGATTCGGACATAACATCGGACAGCAGCTTTATGAAAAACAAGCAGAGCATAAATCTTGAGATAATCGTGACGGACATTATCCACCAGATCGGCGTGCCTGCTCACATAAAGGGTTATCACTATCTTCGTGAGGCGATAATACAGTCCGTCAACGACAAGGAAATGCTTGAAAGCGTTACAAAGTTATTATATCCTGCGGTGGCAAAAAAATTCGCAACAACTCCCTCGAGAGTTGAGCGTGCCATTCGTCACGCTATCGAGATCGCTTGGGACAGAGGCGACATTGACACCCTCAACAGCTTTTTCGGCTACACAATAAACACGGGCAAGGGCAAGCCAACAAACAGCGAATTTATCGCACTTATCGCTGACAAGATAAGCTTGAAATTTAAGACTACTATGGCGGTGTAAGGGCTATATCCCCTATTATTTCAACAATACCTCTAATTATCCATAAAAAGAACCTCTCTACCGCATTGGTAAAGAGGTTCTTTGATTTATGCAAATATTTTATTTGTTATTTATTTTCGACCTTGACTTTCTGTTCTTCGGATTTTTGATCCTTGCTGCTGTCGTGCTCGATCCTGTCACGATGAGTTTCAAGGGGGGCTGTGTTGGTCACGCCCTCTGTGGCTTCGGGGATAAAGCAGGTCTTTACTGTCATAAACAGTATTTTTATATCAAGGGCAAGGCTCTGATGTTCTATGTACATAAGGTCTAGCTTCAGCTTATCGTAAGGGGTGGTGTTGTATTTTCCCATTACCTGTGCATAGCCTGTTAAGCCTGCCTTGACCTTTAGTCTGTACTTGAACTCAGGCATTGTCTTTTCGTATTTCTTTGCGATCTCAGGGCGCTCGGGACGAGGGCCTACAAAGGACATATCGCCTTTAAGGATATTGATAAGCTGTGGAAGCTCGTCAAATCTTATTTTTCGGATAAACTTTCCGATAGGGGTGATACGGTCGTCATTCTTTTTCGCAAGGGTAGCGCCGCTCTTTTTCTCGGCGTCAACTATCATACTGCGAAATTTGTATACCTTGAAAACTCTGCCCCCTGTGGTAAGTCTTTTCTGGGAATAGAGCACGGGGCCGCCGTCATAGGCCTTTATAGCGATCGCTGTCGCAAGCATAAAGGGCGAGGCGATAAGCAGGGCTATGGCTGAAAGAAGCACGTCCAAAAAGCGCTTTGTAGCCTTTTGCTCCCATTGCAGGCCGTCGTTTCTTGCAAGGAGAAGTGGGGTATCGAAAAGGTGAAAATCCTCCGCTCCTCTGACGATGATATCCGAAAGCTTCGGATTTATGTAGGTACGGATAGAATTTTCAAAGGTGAATTTCAGCAGCTTGTTTCTCAGATCGTTTGGTATATCGGAGATTATAACTGCTTCGTGCTTTAAAATGGCACGCTCGATATCCTCCAAGCTCTCTTCGCAGCTTATGGAAGCGCATATCCTGTATTTGTCGTTTCGGGAGCTCATTTTCGTCACAAGATACTTTGCGTTCTTGTTTCCGTAAACGATTATCATTTTACGAGGGGGGTACATTGCTTGATAGAGCCAAGTGAAAATAAAGCTCCACACGAATGCGACTGCCGCTTCGATAAGGGTGAGCACCAGCATTGGGGCAACGTTAAGCCTGCCTCGTCCGATAAGAGAGATAAGGATAAATTCCACCACGTTTGCGCCCAATATGCCAAGCACTTGTGAGCCGAACAGGCCTGTGAATTTTGCATAGCCAAGGCGGAAGCCGTTGAATGTTCTCGCCATTGCCATATACATAATAGTATATATTCCCACCATAAGGATATTACCATTGTTCCAGAACGGGTCGAGCATATCCTTATTATAGTAATTATACCAAACCACGCTGAAGCCCTTCATAAAAACGCATATTATCACAAGGGCGCTCAGATAGTTCAGTATTCTTTTGAACTGATCTCTGTTATTCAATAAATAACCGCCTTTCTCAGCCGTAATCTATGACAACTAAGAGTATATCACATTTTGCCCGAATAATCAAGCTTTACACGCAATTTTCACCTGTTTCCACCCTTTTCAGACCGTTTTTGCATTAATTTTCATATATTGTCAACAGTTTTGATATAGTTTAAATCTATGTCAAAACATAAAATATAACTTATTGATTTAGTGGGAATAATGTGTTATAATAATTGTGATAAATATAAAAGTTTGTCGGAAAATAGCACCAAAGCAATGGGACGTCAATTTATCTGCGAGTAACGGTGAGCAGATAAATTTCGCCGTTCCCTACAAATTAGGTAAATTCGTTGTTTTTTTGTAGAGGCGAACAGCGTTCGCCCGTTACGGCGTATGTTCTTATCGACAAATTTTTGCTTTATAGCACATAAAAATAATTACCCGAAAAGAGGAAAATAAATGAAAACCAACGAACTTTTCAAGACAAAGACAACATTGTCATTTGAGGTATTCCCTCCAAAGAGCACGACGCCTGTTGAGAGCATTTACAGCACTATTGCGCAGCTACAACCGCTGAACCCTGATTTTATCAGCGTTACATATGGTGCAGGCGGAAGCGTGAACAATGCGACTATCGAGATATGCAATGCTATCAAAAATCATCACGGCATTGAGTCTGTTGCACATCTGCCCTGTCTTTATCAGACAAAGCAGAGGGTACTTGAGCAACTTGACGAGATGAAGAAAGACGGCATTGAGAACATTCTTGCGCTGAGAGGCGACAGAAACCCAGATTTTGAGCCTGCGGGAGAATTCCATTATGCGGCTGATCTTGTAAGCTTCATCAAAGAAAACAGCGATTTCAATGTAATCGGCGCTTGTTATCCGGAGTGTCACCCTGAGTGCGGAAGCATTGTGGAAGATATCAGACATTTAAAGAACAAAGTTGACGCAGGCTGTTCGCAGCTTATCACGCAGCTTTTCTTTGACAACAGCACATTTTACGATTTCAGAGAAAAGACTGCGATCGCCGGTATAAACGTGCCGATCGAGGCAGGAATTATGCCTGTGACGAACAAGAAGCAGATTATGAGAATGACGACGCTTTGCCACGCAACGCTGCCAAAGAAGTTTTTAAAAATAATGGACAAATACGAAGATGATCCGATAGCGATGAGGGACGCAGGGATAGCGTATGCGGTATCGCAGATCGTGGACTTGATAGCCAATGATGTTGATGGAATACATCTTTACACGATGAACAATCCGTACATTGCGGAGAAGATATGCGAAGCGGTGAAAAGCCTTTTTTAATTCGCATAGAGCGAGTTTAAGCGAGGAATGAAGTTATCGCCTAGCGGCGATGGATTTTAAAAGCTTCAAAAGTCCGAACTTGCACTCAGTAAAATTCGCAAAGAGCGGAGCGATTTTGCGACACGCCAACGTAAAGCGGCTGATAAGAGCACCAGCCAAAGTTAAAGATAACCACCAAAACCAAACCAATGTTCAGCAAAGAGCATTGGTTTATTTTGATTTGGGAAATTATAGAGGAACGCAAAGCGGTAGGGGAAAATTGTTGCTCGACAAAGCTTGCAACAATTTGCGCCCTCGACGTCCCGTTGGTTTGTCAGCATTTGTGTGGAAATGATTGGGCGACCAAAGGTCGCCCCTCCATACTAGATTTGCTGCTTTCAAAAAATAAAAAATTTTTTTATTCCGCCTGCAACATTTTTGCACTTTTTGTACACTTATATTATGACGGACGTTAGGGGTGATATATCTTGGACAAAAAACAAAGAAAAAAACTTGTCGAACTTGCGGTGCAAGGCGATACAGACGCCTTCTCTAAACTGTATGGGGAGATATATAAGGAGCTTTATTATTACGCTCTCGCAAATCTCCAGAACAGCGAGGATGCCGCAGACGCTGTGCAGGACGCTGTGCTGGACGGGTTCGCAGGTATCTCTTCGCTGAAAAACAGCGAGGCTTTTGAAAGCTGGCTGTTCAAGATACTTGTCGCCAAGATCAAACAAAAACAAAAGGAATATGCACAAAGACGTTCCCATTTGGATTACATTAATGAAAGCGACGCTATAATCACAGAGGAAACAGGATTTGTGCGGTGTGAGATTTTAGAAGAGTTTGCAAACCTGAGCGAAGCGGAACGGCTTTGTATCACGCTTCATTGTATTGCAGGCTATAAAGGCGAGGAGATCGTGGAGATAACAGGTATCAAAAATACAACGGTTCGTTCCCACATATCCAGAGGAAAAGCCAAGATCAGAAAAAAACTCAGCAGTAAGGAGGTGACATAATGATACCTTTCGGAAGAGGTCACAGACGAAATAAGTTTATAAGCCAAATGGAAGAGAAAAACAAAGTCCCCGATAAGCTTATGCCTCAGAAAATCAAGGATATGCTCGATGAGGCAGGGCTCGCCAAACCTGTTATCGCAAGCGAGGAAAAGCCCGAGATAAAGCTCAATGGCGGACGTACCAACGCTCTGAGGTGTCTTGCGGTGGTGGCGGCTTTCGTCCTTGTTGTGGGCGGTGCGGCGTTTATCAAGATCAACAGCGATAACCGTGTTAAACAGTACCCGAACACAGCTGCGTCACCAGATGAGACCGACGAGCTTGACGGCCTGAGATCGACCTCATACCGCAATCTTTACAGCTTTCTTCAGAAAAATAAGGCCTTTGAAGAGGATAATGCTGTCGATCAAGACTACATTTTCAACGACTTATTAGACAGAAGCAATGATTGCTTGAGAGATTACCGTGCTGCGCTGACTGCAAAACAGATCACGGGCAATCCTTCACAGCTCACCATTACCCAGGGAGGTGTGAACATTACCCCTGCTGACAGCTACGGCGAATACAAAACAGAGATAACTTACGGCGATATCTTTTTCTATGCGGACGAAAAGGGTCTTGCAGCTTTCAGCACTAAAAAAGGCAATGTTGAGAACCTTGGATATGACTTTTTCGGCGATACTGCCCTTGAAAAATCTATCCTCGACAAAGAGACTTATGAAAGATACGGCTGCAAATTCGTCCCAAGCGTTGTGGCGATGTATCTGCAAAACGACGAGCTCTACGTCTTTTACGATTTTATCTTACCCTTAAAATTAGGTACAAAGACGGTCGACGCCGACTATTGCGGTATGAACGTCTACGACGTCAGCGACCCAGACAACATTCAGCTTATTAGCGAGTACCAGCAGCCGGGCGTGCTGGAATCCATTAAGAACACCGACGGAAAGGTTTACATTGTGTCACGCTATACGCAGGGTTCTGAAATGGTCAACAAAGAGGAAAAGTATGACGAGAAAAACACAGATTTTGTTCCCGTCCGCTATGTAAACGGCGAAAAGCAGCTTTTTGATGAAAGCGAAATGTATATCACGGCGCTTGAAAGCGTGCCAACGATGACGATAGTTTCGTCCTTTGACGGCAATGCGCAAGGCTCGTATATGGCTTCAAAGCTTATGGTGCTGGGCGAGAACAATATCTGCTTGGGAACGGACAACATTTATATTTACAGGGATTATTCTTTAGCGAGCGGAACATCCACAACCAAATGTATGCTGATTCAGATCGGCTGCAACGGCGGCGATCTGAAATTTGAAAACACGGCTATCCTATCCACCGACAACAGTATGTTTGGTAATACTATCGGCGGCGAAGAATATAATGGAAAGCTTACGCTGTTTTCGGTATGTGCCGGAACGGTATCATATGATGAGGACGGAGAAGAATCTTCACCGCAAGCGATTTGCACAGTACAATGCTTTAATTCACAACTTCGTCCAGCAGGCAGAAAAGAACTCGCATATGATGCTTCGGGAGAATGTGAAAACACTTTGGCGGCTATCGAATGTGAAAACACTTTGGCGGCTATCGACAAAGGAAAGCTTTACGTATTCAATGTGGATTATACTGCAAACACCTTGGATTATGATGTAGTAGCGGATTGCATCACATTCGTCGAGGCATACAGCATAAGCGACAATTACACATTCGAGAAAATGAAAATGAGCGACACTCCGCTGGCACATTCAAAGTCCTATTACACAACATTCGGAGATGACAAGGCAATTGCGATCGACACATTCTATGGTGATGACGAAAGCACAGGCAGCTATCCAAAGATGAAACTTTACGACACCAGCAAGACAGAAAAGCAGGATATGCTTATCAACGATAAAAAGGTGACGATAGAAGTAAACAAGTTTATGGACAGCCTTGATATCTGCAAGGACGAGGCGGTCTACAAATCAAACAAAAAGAAGCTTGATCGTTCGCAGATAAGCTCGTCTGACCCGATAGTGGACGTTGACAACAGTCTTATCTATCTGCCTCTGATAAAGAACGAGCAGAAGCTTGACTATGTTTACAACGATAATGCCGACGATGAGGACTACACAGATGAATACACCCTCGGCGGCGGAACGAACGAAGTCACACATTATCTTGCGATAGTGAAATACGATCGTGAGGGCAAAAAGCTTTCGTATCTTGGCAAGATAAAGGTAGACAGCGACATAGGCACAAAGGACACAGAGTTCGACGAATTTGTTTACACAAAGGAACTTGCTGACACAAGCGCTGTTTTCTCAAAGGACGGATATGTTTATATCTTCACCACCAAGAGCGCAGCGGCTTACAGTCTAAAAGACTTGTCAAAGGCTGTTTCGACGGCAGACAGGTCGGTCAAGAAAAGTTAATATCCCCGAACAAAAATAGAAATACAAAATACAAAAAACAAGAACAAAAGTTAAAATAAAAGAAATACAATCAATTAGCCAAAATCGTAAATCTTCATAATATGGAACAGCCCCGATACTGTTGTGTCTTTGATACAGTTGGTGTCGGGGCTGTTTCTGCGTTTTTTGGGGGAATTTCGAGCTTTTTTATTTGCATTTTTAACGAATATATGCTATAATGTAAGGTATGTGATCTTTTGGGCGCTTTACTTAAAGGTTTTCGTTATTGCATACAAATCGACCTGCACGTTATTGTACAATCTATACAATAAATGTTCACAGTAACATAACCAATTTATTTTGGCTTTGTGCTAAAATAAATGACTGTTGGAATGTTAAATATAAAGAACATTAGCATTATTATAGATAGTATTGTCAGAACGGAATGGTGCATTTTAATGAAAGATCTAACTAAAGGTAACGTTACAAAGCTTATACTTATGTTTTCCCTGCCGCTGCTGCTTGGAAACGTTTTTCAGCTTTTTTATAATCTCGCTGACACTAGGATAGTGGGACAGACTTTGGGCAAGAACGCCCTTGCGGCGCTTGGTGCGACTTCGTCTGTGAACACGGTAATAGTTGGCTTTTTGAACGGCCTTACAAACGGTTTCGCCCTTGTGACGGCAAGGTTTTTCGGCGCAAAGGACTTTGACCGAATGAGAAAGTCCGTAGCCCACGCAATAACCCTTGGCGTTGCAACGGCTGTGGTGCTCACGGCGGCAAGCCTTGTTTTCCTTGACCCTTTGCTTAAAGCACTTAACACCCCCGATAATATTTTCAAGCAGGCAAAGCTTTATATATTCGTCATTCTTTCGGGTATGATAATATCAATGTTTTATAACGTCTGCGCAGGAATACTCAGGGCGGTGGGCGATACTGTATCGCCACTTATTTTCCTTATTATCTCCACTATCGCAAATATCGGTCTTGACCTGCTTTTCATACTGGTGTTCAAAATGGGCGTTGAAGGTGCGGCTTATGCAACGCTTATCGCTCAGGGAATATCCGTTGTGCTGTGCATAATATACATTATTAAAAAGCACAAGTTCCTTATCCCGAAAGCAAGCGATTTCCGATTTAACGGCAAGATCGCAGGAGATATGTACGCAAGCGGCGTATCAATGGGGCTTATGATATCTCTCGTTGGTATCGGAACTGTTATAATGCAGGGCGCTATCAACATTTTCGGCACGGATATAATCGTTGCGCACACCACCGCAAGAAAAATATCGGAGATATTTATGCTGCCTATATCGGTATTCGGTGCGGCGGCTGCGACCTTCTCAAGCCAGAATTTCGGCGCAGGAAAGATCGACAGAGTGAAAGAGGGCGTGAAAAAGGCGACCTTTATAACCTGGGGCTGGTCTGCTATCGTCATTGCGGCGACTTGGCTCTTCACACCGTTTTTTGCACACCTTATAACAGGCATAAGCGACGCTGCCATTGTTGACACCGTGGAGCAGTATATGAAGATAAACACGGCGTTTTACTTTATCCTTGGCATTGTTATTGTTTTCAGAAACGCTTTGCAGGGCGTTGGCGACAAGATCACACCTATCGCTTCAAGCATTATAGAGCTTCTGGGAAAATTCGCCGTTGCAATGGTGCTTGCGCCGAGAATGGGTTATTTCGGCATTATGATAAGCGAACCGCTTGTATGGGCTGGTATGGCGGTTATGCTCGGTATCGGATTTGCAGCTAACAAGACCTTCCGCCGTGGATATATCGCAGCGGGAGAGTAAACTTACCTTAATTGGGAGGAAATTATATGGAGCACACAAAAAAGGCCGGCTTTTCAAGCCGACTGGGATTTATCCTTGCTGCGGCAGGCTCGGCGGTGGGATTGGGAAATATTTGGCGATTTCCTTATCTTGCGGCAAAATACGGCGGAGGAATTTTCCTGCTGGTATATGTAATCTTTGCGGTAACGTTCGGTTTCACGCTGATGATAACAGAGATCGCCATTGGACGAAAGACGGGCAAGAGCTGTATTGAAGCCTTTGGCATACTTCACAAGAAATACGACTTCATCGGCTATATTGCAGCGCTGGTGCCTATCATCATATTCCCTTATTACTGCGTAATAGGCGGCTGGGTAACGAAGTTCGTGACTGTTTACACAACAGGCAGCGGCAAGGCTGCGGCTGATGACAGCTACTTCCCTGCGTTTATCAGTCAGACAGGACAGCCGATAATATTCCTTGCAATTTTCATCGTACTGACAGCGCTTATCATTATGATGGGCGTGCAGAACGGCATTGAAAAGGTCAGCAAGGTGCTTATGCCTGTGCTTGCCATTATGACTGTTGGCATTGCGATATATTCCCTTACGCTGCCGGGAGCGTTGGACGGACTGGTTTATTACGTCAAGCCGAACTTTGAGATGTTCTCGCTCAAGACAGTCGTTGCGGCAATGGGACAGCTTTTCTATTCAATGAGCCTTGCAATGGGCATTATGATAACATACGGCTCTTATATGAACAAAAAGGACGACCTTGAAAAGTCGGTCAGAAACATCGAGATATTCGACACGGGCATTGCGTTTATGGCAGGCGTTATGATCATACCTGCGGTGTTCGCATTCTCAAACGGCGATACAAGCAAGCTCCAGCAAGGTCCTACGCTTATGTTCGTCACACTGCCAAAGGTGTTCGATTCGATGAAGGGCGGACAGATCGTGGGCGCTGTATTCTTTATCTTGGTATTCTTCGCAGCCCTCACCTCGTCGGTATCACTTATGGAGACTATCCTTTCAGTATTTATGGATAAGCTCCACGTCAAGCGAATCGCCGGAAGCATTGTTATCCTTGGCATTGCGTTCCTTATGGCAATACCTTCGTCAATGGGCTTTGGTGCTTGGAGCAACATTCAGCTCCTCGGCAGAGATTTCCTTGACTTCTTCGACTTCATAAGCAACAATATCCTTATGCCGATAGTTGGACTTTTCACCTGCCTGTTCGTGGGCTATGTAGTGAAGCCGAAAACTATCGAGGAAGAGATCGAATCATCAGGCAAATTCAAGAGCGCAAAGCTTTACAGAGTTATGGTAAAGTACATCGCACCTGTTTTCCTGCTTGTGATCTTTATTTCTTCCGTTGTGGGTTATGTATAAAGCTAAAAGCTAAAAAAAGCAAGCGGACGTTTCGGCGTTCGTTTGCTTTTTTATGTGAGTGGCCATATATTCAGCCTATTAAAATTTATCGTCTTAATTGTAAATAAGTTTTTGACGTCTTGATTTATTATTGGAAATGTGCTAAAATTAGGATATATAGTAATAAGTATTAGCATTAGTATTAGTATTTGTATTTGTGATAATGGGGATATCGGATTTTTTTAGTTTTATAGTTTTTAATTGTTAAGTTACGATTTTTCTGAAATTTGGACGGTGAAGTAAAAATGTTATCGAAACTGATATCAAAGGAAGAGTGCGCAAAGTGCAGGATATGCTGTTCATTTGACAGCTATGACCTGTGGGAAACGCCTTATATCTCAAAGAAGCTTGCAAGCAGGATATTGCAGGAATATGCTCCCGAGCAGCAATTCGTCAAGAAGGACAGCCATTTTCTGCTCAAAATGGACAAGGAAAAGGACATCGACCTTTACTACTGTTCTCTCCTCGACCACGAAAAGGGCTGTATCCTTGGGGACGACAAGCCTTTTGACTGCAAGATATGGCCGCTGAGAGTTATGGCGCTCAATGACACAAAGGTCATCACCCTGTCGCCGGTCTGTCCCGAGGTGGCAAAGCGCCCTATCAAGGACATTGTTGAAGTGGCAACGGAGCTTTCGGAGCAGATCTTTGAATACGCTGACAAGAACCCCGAGGCTGTGAAGCCTTATCTTGAGGGCTATCCGATTCTTGTTGTCGAGGGCAGCAAGTATAAGGAAACGCTGGTTTAAGGGCAAAAAAAATCAAACAGAGAAAATGCAAACGGGCGAACATTATTCGCCCGTTTTTGTTTACGACAATTGTATGGGGTTATCGTCCAATTTACCTCAGAAAAAGATAATATATCAGCCCATAGACCACGCTGGCAAGCGTTCCGTAGAGGATAACAGGGCCGCTTATGATGAAAATTTTTGCGCCGAGACCTAGCACATAGCCCTCTGTCTTAAATTCCAGCGCCGGGGCTGCAACGGAGTTTGCAAAGCCTGTTATTGGCACAAGGGTGCCTGCGCCTGCGTGCCGTGCGATCTTGTCATACCAGCCGAGACCTGTGAACAGCGCCGACAGGAACACCAGCGTGATAGAGACCGACATCGAGGCGTTGTCCTTTGACAGCCCGAAGCTCAGATACATATTCAGGAGCGCCTGCCCCAATGCGCAGATAAGTCCGCCGATACAAAAGGCTTTCGGTATGGTCAACCACCATTTTGTGCCCTTTGAGGCCTCTTTGTACATTTCGCTGTACTGGGTCTTGCTTAAATTTATATCCATTTTCATTACCTCCTGCAAAATTCAAGATCGTCTGTGGATATTATCTGCAAACTCGCTTTAAATATGCGATAATATCGCAAAAAATATCGGCAAATTTAAAATTTTCGCAGTCGGGAAAAGCGTTTGAAGGCTATATATGTTAAAACAATTGTGCAATATACTACTATAAGGATAATATTTTTATATAGTTTCAACAAGTTTTGTGCAATGTAAACGATTTATCAATGCTAATTTTGTTTAAATAGTGTCTTGAAAAAATTGCGAAAATTTTGTATCATATTCATTAGAGATGTTATCCGAATCGGATAGCCTTTATGTGGCACGTTGGTTGCCATTTTAATTTTAGGAGGTTAATTATTATGAACGCAAAGAAGATACTCGCTGCTTGTACAGCTCTTTCGCTGACAACAGTTATGCTTGCTTCCTGCGGAAGCACAGATGATTCATCAACAAAGGCTGCTGACGCAACAACTACTACAACTACAACAGCCGCTCCGGAGACAACTACAACAACAGCTGCTCCTGAGGAGTCCGCTGCTGATTCTACCGCAGATTCTACTGCTGATTCAAACGCTGCCGGCGGCGATTCCGATTACACACCTGTAAAAACATTTGAAGGCTATGATGCATTCCTTATGTTCGGCGACAGCCAGTGGCTCTGGGGCAACTGGGAAGGCCAGGGTATGGAAGGCGCTACACAGGCATTCGGTGTTGACGCTGACGTAACAGGCGATGGCGAGTACACAGTTTCTATCACAAACGCTTCTATCTCTTATGACGATCCGGACGAGGGTCTCAACCCACAGGTAGCTCTTGACGGCGATTATGCTGTACAGGCTGAGGGCTGCGTTGTAATGTGTGTTGATATCGTTGGTCTGCTCAACGGTGACGCTCTTAAGGGCAAGGGCGATCCTAAGACTGATAAGGAAGCCCCTGGCAAGTACAATGCTGACGATCTGAAGGTAGAAGTTAAGTCTATCAAGGCTGATGGCAAGGATGTTGAATTTGACGCTTCCAAGATCAAGTACGGCAACATTGAGGACAACAACAACTGTTACAGAATCGAGATCTACAACGATTTCGGCGACACATCTAAGGATTCTCCAATCGACAAGGATTCTCTCGCATTCGAGGACAGCCTTGAAGTTACATTCACTATCGAGGGTCTTTCTGAATAATTGCAAGAGTTATAGTTATCCTGTATAAAGCATACAAATTCAAGCAGATCGCTTCGGCGGTCTGCTTTTTGTGTTTTTATTATGCAAAAGATGAGTGTGACAGCTTGTGTGACAAAGTTTTTGCAAAGGCTAACTTTCACACGCCTTGACGTGAAAGTTAGTTAGCGTTATAATATCTCTATAGTATTTAGTGCTTAATACTATTCATCATCACATATTTTATTGATCCCCTTTATCAAAAAATCAAGAAAACAAAATGATCTGCGGAAATCTCTTCCGCAGATCATTTTGTTTTTTATGCGACTTATTATTTATTTTCGCTTTCATTTTCATTGCTGTCCTCAAGGATAAGTCCGCCGTTATCTTCCATAAGCTTGAATGTGACGTCAAATGTTTCTGACGAGCCGTCGTCGTTGGCTCTGAACACCTTGCAGGTTATCTCATCGCCCGGATTTTTGTCCTTGAAAAGCGATGTAACGTCGCTGACGTCGGCGGTTGGATTGCCGTCGATCTCGGTGATGATATCGCCCTCTGTAATGCTGGTGTTTGCGACGTCGCACTCGGGATTTACCGACACAACGCACAAGCCGGGTTCGATATCATACATTTCAGCGGTGGTCTCTGAGACCGCATAGTATGTTATGCCGATCTTGACCCTGCCCGAAACAAAGCCTTTTTCCATAAGCTCCTCAATGACGGGCTTTGCCTCTTGTATTGAGATCGCAAAGCCTATGCCCTCATAATCGCTGGAAGCAAGCTTTGACGACGTTATGCCGATGACCTGCCCCCACATATTGAAGAGCGCTCCGCCTGAATTGCCTGGGTTTATGGCGGCGTCTATCTGGATACAGTTCATTATTATGGAGGAATTTTCAAGGCGAATTCGCCTGTTCACCCCCGAAACTATGCCCTTTGTGACAGTTCCGTAATATCCGGCAGGCGAACCGATAGCGACAACGTCCTCGCCTGCCTTGACTTGCGCTGAGTCGCCAAATTCAGCTGCCTGCAAGCCTTGAGCTTTGATCTTTATGACTGCGATATCGGTGGCTTCGTCCTTGCCCACCACCTCTGCGGCATATTCCGTGCCGTCGCTGAGGACAACTCTTATGCCTGCGTCCGCAGCGCTGACAACGTGAGCATTGGTGACGATATAGCCGTCGGTGGACATTATAACGCCGCTGCCCTGTCCTGACGCTGCATAGCTGCCTGTATTGCTGTAAACCTCAACGGACACCACCGCAGGGGAAAACGCTTCCGCCACGCCCTCGGCAGTATAACGGCCGTCAGCAAGCTGAAATTCGTCGTCAAGCTGGGGCTTATCCGCCACAGGCAGGGTAAAGTTAATGTTCTTTCCCCCCGTGACCATATTGGACAGCCAACCGCTGCCCCTTATGGTCGTGATAGTGATAGCAACGCCCACGCCCACAAACAGCAGCATAAAGCACAGCTTGCCCAGCGCATAGCGTGCGGACTGTTTGCTGCGGCGCTTGCGTCTTGCCTTCTCAGCGCCTTTCCAAAAATCTGCGCCGATCTCCTTTTCAGACTTTGCGCCCTTTGGCAGCTCATAAATGAACTTTTCGTGCTTTTCATCGGCTTTGTCTGAAATGTCCGCATTTTCAGCATTATCAGCATTATTTGCGCTATCAATATTATTATCTTTATCGGGCACAGAAACGATATCCTGTTCATCAAAAAAGCCCATTAAGACCTCCTAATGTCAATCCTCCTGCGCCTTGTTCGGCAGGGTGAAAACAAACTCGGTATACTCGTTTTTCACGCTTCGCACCATAATTTTTCCGCCGTGGAGTTTTATGATAGAGCGCACGATGTTAAGTCCAAGTCCCACGCCTGTTTTGTCAAGGCCTCGTGACTTGTCCGTCTTATAAAATCTGTCGAACACCAGCGGAAGCTCGTCCTCGGACAGTCCCTCGCCGCTGTTTCTGATAGAAATGCTTGTCATATCCCCTTCGGGCTTGAAGCCGAACTCGATATAGCCGTCCTTGTCAACGAACTTGATAGCATTCTCGATGAGATTGTACATAACCTGATGAACAAGGTCGTTATCAGCGTAAAGGGTCACTCTATCAACGTCAAGGCCTCTGACCTCAATGTTTTTCTCTTCAAGTCTCGGCTCAAAGGTCACAAGTGTGTCCACGATAGGCTCGAGGACAGAGAAATACTGCAAATTCGGCTTTAGCTCGCCTGCCTCGATCTTGGCAAGATTGAGCATACTTCTTACAAGCCTTGCAAGTCTGTGAACTTCCGATGAGATTATCTTGAGATAATATTTCTCTTCCGACTTCGGTATAGTGCCGTCCAGCAGGCCGTCAACAAAGCCGCCGATCGACGTCATCGGCGTTCTCAGTTCGTGAGAAACGTTGGCGAGGAAGCTGTTTCGCATTGTGTCATAGCTTTTAAGGCTGGCAGCCATATCGTTGAAAGCGTTGCTGAGCTGTTCAAGCTCTGCGGTGGAATAATCAGGCAGAGTGACAGAGAAATCACCTGCGCCGATCTTCTTTGACACCTCTGCGATCTCCTTGATAGGCTCTGTGAGCTTCAAAGTTGTGAAATATACCAGAAACATTACCACGACGAGCACGATTATTGCCGACACGATAAAAATTTCCATAATGTTGTATATATAATCGTCCTGATCGGCTCTCGAGCTGAACGCAAGCACATAATACTCGGGTCCGTTTGCCTTGAAAGACTTTCCGATAACGTGATACATTTCCTTGAAAGCGCCGTCAAGGTCGGTATAAACATAGTTGCAGCTTTCGGAAAAAGCCGACAGCTGGTCGGTTGAGATATTCTGAGGGCTGCACGCAGGGTCGCTGCTGGAATTGATAAGCACCTTGCCCGTTTTGTCGCAGAGGATAAAGTCGGCGTTGCAAGCCATTGCGTACTGGCTCATCTGACTTTTAACTCCTGCCTTCCAGCCTGCGGGCTCGTCCAGCATTTCGTCCTGCGTATATAAAGCAAGAGCCTTGGCGTTTTTCTCCAACAGGCTCTTTTTTTCGTCAATAAAATACCTTGAAGAAACCAGCAGCAATACCGTTCCTAAGCATATGAAGCTTACAAGTATTACTGCTGAACAAATTACAAAGTATTTAAAGAATATGCTTTTTCGATTACTCATGCGGAGTTTCAGCAACTTCGAACTTATAACCTACGCCCCATACAGTTTTAAGAGCCCACTTATCGGAAACGCCCTCAAGCTTCTCACGCAGTCTCTTAACGTGAACGTCGATAGTTCTTGAATCGCCGTAATACTCAAATCCCCAAACTTCGTCAAGGAGCTGATCTCTTGTGTAAACTCTGTTTGGATTTGACGCAAGGTGGAACAGAAGCTCAAGCTCCTTCGGTGGTGTATCGAGCACCTGACCGTTTACTCTCAGCTCATATCTTGTCATATTTACTGAAAGCTTGTCATACTTGACTTCCTTGATCTCAGCCTCGCCTGAGGACTGGCCAACTCTTCTGTATACAGCCTTGATCCTTGCGATAACTTCCTTTGTATCGAAAGGCTTAACGATATAGTCGTCTGCGCCAAGTTCAAGACCGAGTACCTTATCGAACGTCTCGACCTTTGCTGTTATCATAATGATAGGCACGTTGGACTTCTTTCTTATTTCACGGCATACCTGCCAGCCATCGATACCGGGCAGCATAATATCAAGCAGGATAATATCAGGCTTGAGCGCATTGAACTTTACGACAGCCTCTTCGCCATCGTGTGCGAGGATAACGCCGTAACCCTCCTTTTCAAGGTAAAGTCTGAGCAATTCGCAGATATTCTTATCGTCATCAACGACCAAAACTCTTCCCAGCGACATAATTCATCTTCCTTTCTTTTGATCCCTTTTCATACATTCTATATTAGTCCGCCCATATAACTATTTTCGCAAAGCCGAAAATTTGAACAAACGGCAATATAAATTTCAATTGATATAAGTATTATAACAAATTCACAAACCTATTGTGTGAATATTATATTAACTTTTCATTAAATATAATATTATCTGTGATAATTTTACCCACATCGTCAACAGCATATATATAATTAGATTAATTAATAAATATTATTGGATTTTATTGTTATGAATAAAATGGTATGGGATATGCTATCGTTAAATGATTTATCATATCGACCTTGCAAAAACAGCCCGACCCTGCGAAGCTTTACGCCAAGCAAGATCGGGCTGCTGCAAAACCAAATTCAAATATTAGCTATTTTGTGGCGATATTAGTTATTAGTACATTCCGCCCATTCCGCCTGCACCTGCGGCAGCTGCTGCCATTGCAGCGTCAGCCTGCGGATCCTTCTTGTCAGCAACAAGGCTCTCAGTTGTGAGAACCATTGAAGCAACAGAAGCAGCGTTCTGGAGAGCTGAACGTGTAACCTTAGTTGGGTCAACAATACCTGCTGGGATCATATCAACATACTCGGAAGTATAAGCATTGAAGCCATAGCCGACCTTTCTTGAACGAATGATCTTGTCGATGATAACGCTGCCCTCGAGACCTGCATTTACAGCGATCTGTCTTACAGGCTCTTCAAGTGCCTTGTAAACGATCTGAGCGCCTGTCTTTTCGTCGCCGCTGAGCTTGTCAACGAGCTTCTTAACTGCTGGCATAGCGTTGATAAGAGCTGTTCCGCCGCCTGCTACGATACCCTCTTCAACAGCAGCCTTTGTTGCTGCGAGAGCGTCTTCGATTCTCAGCTTCTTTTCCTTCATTTCAACTTCAGTTGCAGCGCCGACCTTGATAACAGCTACGCCGCCTGAAAGCTTAGCAAGTCTTTCCTGAAGCTTTTCTCTATCGAAATCAGAAGTTGTGTTCTCGATCTGTGACTTGATCTGACCAACTCTTGCCTTGATATCCTCGCTGTTGCCTGCGCCGTCAACGATGATAGTGTTCTCCTTCTGAACGACTACCTGTCTAGCTCTGCCAAGCTGCTCCATAGTTGTCTCGCTGAGTTCGAGGCCGAGTTCAGCAGAAATTACCTGACCGCCTGTGAGGATAGCGATATCCTGAAGCATTTCCTTTCTTCTGTCGCCAAAGCCCGGAGCCTTAACAGCAACGCAAGTGAAAGTACCTCTCAGCTTGTTTACGATAAGAGTTGAAAGTGCTTCGCCCTCAACGTCCTCAGCGATGATAAGGAGCTTCTTGCCGGCCTTAACGATCTGCTCGAGAAGTGGGAGAATTTCCTGAATGTTAGATATCTTCTTATCTGTGATAAGAATGTAAGCGTCGTCAAGAACAGCTTCCATCTTATCTGTATCTGTAACCATATAAGGAGCGATATAGCCTCTGTCGAACTGCATACCCTCAACTACTTCGCTGTAAGTTTCAGCAGTCTTTGACTCTTCAAGAGTGATAACGCCGTCAGCCGTTACCTTTTCCATAGCCTCAGCGATGAGCTTACCGATATTCTCATCAGCAGCGGAAACAGCGCCGACTCTTGCGATCTCGTCAGAGCCTTCGATCTTCTTAGAATTAGCGACGATAGTTTCAACAGCAGTATTTACAGCCTGATCCATACCCTTCTTAAGAACCATTGGATTAGCGCCTGCTGCGATATTCTTCATACCCTCTCTAACAAGAGCCTGAGCGAGCAGAGTAGCTGTTGTTGTGCCGTCGCCTGCTGCGTCGTTAGTCTTAGTAGCGACTTCCTTAACGAGCTGAGCGCCCATATTCTCAAAAGCGTCGTCAAGCTCGATCTCCTTAGCGATAGTAACGCCGTCGTTTGTAATGAGCGGAGCGCCGTACTTCTTATCGAGGACAACGTTTCTGCCCTTAGGGCCGAGAGTGATCTTAACTGTATTAGCGAGTTTATCTATACCAGCCTGCAAAGCCTTTCTTGCGTCCTCGCCGAAAATAATTTCTTTAGCCATAATAAGTTACCTCCATTTGATATAGTATCAAGTATTTCGTATACTTTATATACTATTTATAATACATACCGTTTTATTTCTTATTTCTTTTTATTCTACAACTGCGAGGATATCGTCCATTTTAACGATGATGAACTCTTCGCCGTCGAGCTTGACATTAGTGCCGCTGTACTTAGAGATAAGCACCTTATCGCCCTTATTAACGCCCATTGTAACGTCCTTTTTACCGGGGCCGACTGCGATGACCTCGGCTACCTCCGGCTTTTCCTTAGCTGAACCTGTAAGGATGATACCGCTCTTAGTAGTTTCCTCAGCCTCTGTCATTTTAACTACAACTCTGTCCTGCAATGGTTTGATTGCCATAATAAGTTCCTCCTTTATAGTATCTGTTCAATTTCTAAATGGTATATTTGAAAGTGCTCAAAACAGATCTCAGCACTCTCAGCGCTAGATTGTTAGCACTCATTCTTCTTGAGTGCTAACTATATTTTAGCACCTTTTTCGCAAATTTCAAGTCATTTATGGTCATTTATATTATTTTTGTAGGATTGCACAATAGTTTGGTTGTTTATCGGTGGTATTAGTGTACAGATTGTACGATAATTTGCCTTTGTTCTACTTATACAGAGCGTTACGTTAGCGTGTCGCAAATTCGCACTTTTTCTATTCCCCATTTCAAAATCATCGCCGCTAGGCGATTCCGACATTCCTCATTCCTCATTCCTCACTCCTCATTCCTCACTTGCACCGCACTTTCCTCAACCACAATGGTAAAAAAGTATTGCAATGTCAGCCAAAATGGTGTATAATGGTCTTGTAAAATATATAGCCATTATGGCAAATTTCAAGATCAGAAAGGATTTTCGACTATGAAGAAATTATTGGCAGCTGCCCTCGCCCTTTGTATGACTAGCGCTGTTTTTACAGGCTGCGGCAGCTCAGACAATTCAAGCTCAAGTGCTAAGGACGGCGCTTCCAACGCCGCTGCCGACTCCACCACCAATGACAGCTCCGCTGCTGCCGAGGAAAGCGTTTCCGACAAGCTCCTCGCTGAGTACCCTGTTTCTACTGAAAAGGTGGACGTCAAGAACGGCGCAACAGATAATATGATCGCTCGCAGCGTTATCAATGAGGGCGATACTTCTCGCCTTGCTGCAAAGCTCGATTACGCTCTTGCTAATCCAAAGGAAACTACTAAAATTTGCTTCCTCGGCGACTCTATCACAGCAGGCTCAGGCGCAAACTCTTCCACTCATCAGTATGTAAACCAGTTCAAGAGCTGGTGGGAAGAGAATATCAGCTACTATGTTGACGTTAATAACGCTGGTATCGGCGCAACTGACTCTTACATCGGCGTTCACAGAGCGCAGAGAGACGCTCTTGCTGATAACCCAGATATCATCGTTATCGAGTTCATCAACGACGCTGACAACGACTTCTATGAGTCTTGTATGGACAGCCTTGTTAGAATGTGCCTTGAGCAGGAAAACAACCCTGCCGTTATGATACTCGAGCCTTCCTGCGAGGACGGTTCTTCTCCACAGGCTGCGCACCTCAAGGTCGCACAGGCTTATAACATTCCTATGATATCTTATCACGATGCTGTTATGCCTGAGATCGAGGCTGGCAACTTCACTTGGCAGGATATCTCACCTGATAACGTTCACCCGAATGACGATGGCCACGTTATAATGGCTTCTCTGCTCACAAAGTTCGCTGAGAACGTAAAGAACAACCTTGACACAGAGGACAAGGAAGCAAAGGCATTTGACGAGAACACAGTTGCTCCGACAGGCGACCCATTTGCAAACGCTACTATCGGCAGCCGTGAGACTTCCGACATCGTAAAGACAACTGACGAAGGTTCATTCACAAAGGTAACAAAGTTCCAGAAGTTCACAGATGGCTGGGGCACGACAACAGGCGGCACAGCTACATTTGAGATCACAGCAAAGAACATCGGTATGATCTACTATATGACAGTTGACGGCTCTTCCGCAACAGTTGCAGTTAAGATCGACGGCGAGGACGTTGCGACTATCAACGCTGACTTCTCAGGCGGCTGGGGCAACTACGCAAAGGCTGAGCAGGTATACTCTTCTGACGAAGTTGCAACTCACACAGTTGAAGTAACAGTTATCGACGATTCAAAGCCAAACTTTGAGATCCTTAACTGGCTGGTTTCTTAATTGCCGGACTACAAGCTTAAACTTTATAACAACAAAACGGCTGATACTAATTTGTATCAGCCGTTTATTTTTGTGTTCAGATTATGAATTTTGCTGAGCTGTCACAAGGTCACAAAGCTCTGTCATAAGCTCTTCGGGAACATTATAATAGCTCTTGTTGATCTTTAAATTGTAGGTATCAGTAGTAGACTGTCTGACAGTTATCTTATATTTTTTGCCGTCCGATATCTCCCATTGAGGTGTTCCCTTCGCAACACTTTGGCTTTCAGCTTCTTCCTTTGTTACTTCATAGTTAAGGCTTTCATCAAGAAGCTGCGCAAATTTCTCAACAGCCTCTTCACCGTCTATGTCCCAATATCTTCCATCGCCGCTTGGATTACCATAAGCTTTAGATACTCCAAATCCGTTTATATCGGAAAAATCAATGGTAACGATATTTTCATCATCTGAATCGGCTGTTGTTTCGTCCTGTGAATCAAGAGTCACAATTTCACTATCTGTCTGTTTAACATTGTTCTCACTACTTTCATCCGCTACATCACCACAAGCGACCATTGAAGCAACAAATGTTATACAATAAGCCATTAGTATAAAACGTGTAATTTTTTTCATATATGTCATCTCCTTCAACTTTGTTTATTAGTCAAAATACACTATGCCATCGCTATAACTACTATTAATGAGAACATTTTCATTGCCCCAACCATCATTTACTACATACCACTTATATATCATTGTATTTCCATTATATCTTATTTGTGTTCCGTGCGCTACGACCCAATGGTTCTTATATATTGAGTGGTCACTCAGACCAACAATTACAGGTTCATCTAATCTAAGAATTGAATAATACACTCTGCCCCAATAATCCCCAGTATATTGAGGTATTGCGCTAAGTGAATTTAATGAAGTAACAGTCTTATAAGCCTTCTCTATTCCCTGTGGCAAAGTAGTATAGTCTGTACCCTCTCTTTTAGGCTCTATTACGCCCCTTATCGCTTCAAAGGTCATCATTGAATTATTAGCAAATGACGCCTTCAAATAATCACTTGACACATAGTCATAGTAATAATATAGCATTATGGTAGTAGCTAATGAACCACAAGCATTCTTGTCGCCCGTATTGTAATTCAATTTTCTAGTACTTCCCTTTATTGTTGTCTTTACGTCTCTAATATTGGAATTAGTGCTTATTGTTTGAACAGCATACTCGGAAGACTCTATCGGCTCGAACTCAAAATCGTTTACACATTCGCCAGAATTGATATCGAAAAACTGTCCGTCTTTTTCTGTTACATATTCTAGCGGGCCTCCATAGTACACAACCTCATCACAGTTTAGGTATGGTGACTCCGCCGTAGAACTATACTCTATAATACAGCTATTTATATCATAAATGATATAACCACTTTCACAATCTAAACAGTATGCAACTTGCTCATTTTGTTGATTAAATAAGTTATGTCTGTTCACTACCGAACCCATTCCATCATTATCAATTGTGTACTGAACCATACTTGGTATTGGCTCATAATCTCTGTTTTGACTAGCAGAAACACCGACTGGCATTGTTCCCATAATCGCTAACACTATTGCAGCTGAAATAATTTTCTTCATAATAACTACCTCATGTAATTATTATACACTAAATATACAATTATTTCAATCGGCACTATTTACATAAATTCACATCGTATTTTGTTGTATTTGTCAACAAAAACGTTATCGGCATTTATTTTTTATCTTTTTATATCCATTCGCCTGCAAGCCACCACAAAGAACACCACTATCTCTGCTATCGCCACAAAGCCCATATTCCTGCGATAGCAAATGCTTTCAGCATAATTTCCTGCGCCGATATCGGAGAAAAGCTTTATGAACAGGAAAACATATGCCGCCACCACAAGTATCCCAAGCCATATGTTAAAGCGCTTTATCACCACGCTTATGAGCAATGCTGAGAGGTATATTATCGCAAAGACCATTGCCGCCGAAATGAAGCTTTTGAAGGCTGAACCTGTAAAAAAGAAGTCGAATATCCGTGAATTTGCTTTCAGCGTTTCGTATGAGGTCATATCGTTTGTGTCCAAAAGATTTTCAATGCCCAAAAGCCACAATGAATATGCTCCCGAAATGAACAGCGCCATTATCACCATACTTATGAGCGAGCTTATCATTGCGCAGCGCCTCGGCACATTCTGCGCTATCGCCATTTGAAAGGCGTTTGAATAGACCACATATGCGCACACCGCCGTCATAATGCAGGAAGCCATTATCAACATCGGCAGGGCGAACTCGCAGGATATGACCATATCACGGCCTGTTCCGAAATACGCCGCCGCTGTTATGACCCCATAAAGGCAGAGGATAAATCCGTACATTATAGAGCAGTAATATTTCTGCACGTTTTTGAGAAGCTTGAAAGTTTTGCTCATCATTGTCATATTTTTTGTCATTTTTATCTCACGCCCCTAACCGCCTTGACAGGCTTTCTGCGCCAAGCCAAATACGCCACCATAGCCGCAATGAACAGCAGGACAGCATATGTAAAAGTAAACGCCGCAACGGAATTTTTCTCGCTGATATCGCAAAAGAACTCATAGGAAAGCACGGGGGTATCAAAGCCTGTTGTGAAAGCGTCGCCGCTTAAATTCACCGCAAAGAGTATCACTATTACGCCGCAGTTTATAAGCTTTCCCACACGCTCAAGTCTGCTCATTATGATGAAAAACGCCAAGCCGCTGGCAAAGGCAAGCATTGTTCTGATGAACAGCATAAACCACATATATCCAACGCTATCGGCGAATGAAAGCATTGGCAGACAGTCCTGCGTGGCTGATCTTACGGTCACGCTGTAAAGACCAAGATAGTGACGATAATTCATTATACACTCTGCCAAATGCGCCGCCATTATTATCGCCGTTGTTGTTATGGCGGAAAGCAGCAGGGCGCTGAATGAGCTGGTCCTTGACACTCCGCAAGCGTTTGATACTGCAAAACATTCTTTTGCCACCAGCCCTGCCACGGCGAATGCGCAGGCGATGTTCACGATCTCAAATAACGCAGGCAGGTCGTCATTGCCGATATAGCGGCATATTATCGCCACAAGTATCGCATAGCCCACTATTATCGGCAGGAAAACACGCCTTGCTATGGACTTGTAAAGCTTTAAAGCTTTCATTGCTCTTCCTCCTCTCCCGTCAGGGCGATGAACACCTGTTGGAGGTCGGGGGTGGATACCTCAACGCCATTTGGCACATTGACTGGCACGCCCTTTATGTAAGCTGAGCAGATCGTGCCGATGTTCTTTTCTGCAAGCACCTCCTTGCCGTCGCAATAGGCTTTGACAAGGTTCTTTGCACCTGTTACTGAATAGCCCTCGGTGAGGATATCCTCGGTCTTTCCTGCGGCGATGATATTTCCCTTGTCGATCATAATGACTTCCTCAACGAGATTTTCGCACTCCTCGATAAGGTGGGTGGATATGACGATACCGCATTGCTCCTCGGCGAAACGCTCGATAAGAAGCCGATAGAAAAGGTCACGATGATTTGCGTCAAGGCCAAGCACGGGCTCGTCAAAGAAGAGAAAATCCGCTCCGCTTGCAAGGGTCAAAATAAGCTTTGCGACTGTGAAATAGCCCGTTGAAAGGGCGGAAAGCCGCTTTTTCTTGTCAAGTCGGAACTTCTCCGCAAGGGTATAGGCATAATCCTTGTCAAAGTTCTCGTAAAAATCGGCTGTGACGTTGACAGCCTGCTTGAAGGTCATACCCGTTGGCAGGGAAACGCTTTCGCTCATTGAATATATCCTGCCGAGAGCTTTGTCGTTTTCGAGCAAGTTCTCGCCGTCAAGGGTGCATTTTCCGAAAGTGGCAAAGACACGGTTTGTGATAATGTTCATCAGCGTTGATTTTCCTGCGCCGTTTCTGCCCAGCAGCCCGTAAATTTTTCCTTGCTCGATCTGAGCGGAAACATTGTCAAGGGCAAAATTCTTGCCGTACTTCTTTATGATATTTTCAGCCTTTATAACGCTCGTTCTGTTGTCTGTTTTTGTTTCCTCTCTTTGTGCTCTGCTCATTTGTCAAAACCCCTTTCTATTTTCTATCATTTGGACTATCTCGTTCTTTGATATCCCCAGCTTTTTCGCCTCTTCGCACAGCTTATCGACATAAGTTTTCTGGAAAAGCTCACGCCTTTCGGCACGGAGCTTTTCAACTGCGCCGTCGCTTACGAACATTCCAAGGCCACGCTTTTTGAAGATTATCCTCTTTTCCACCAGCATATTTATCCCTTTGAGGGCGGTGGCAGGGTTGACCTTATACTGGACGGATATCTCCGTTGTTGAAGGCACCTGTCCGCCCTCGGGGATACTGCCGCTTATGATAAGGTCGGAGAGCCAGTCTGCAAGCTGGATATAGATAGGTTTTTGCGCATCAAACCGCAATTCCATTTTGCCGTCTCCTTTCTTTCGCTCTGCATTTTTGTTTGTCTTTGTTTTGTCTGTTTGTTGTAAATGTTGTCTTATCTCTTTTGCTCTCACAAGTTTATTGGTTAATTACTTGTGTAACTAACTATACAACACAGCCGCCGATTTGTCAATAGCTTCAAAGCGATTTTAGCCCGAAGCGACGCATTTTCGTTATCACGCACAAAAAAGCCCTGCGAGCTTTGGCGATATTGCGCTGCGCAGGACGATATATAAGCATAATAAACATTTTTATTTTATTCACCAATTGTTTGAAATAAAATTGCCGTTATTAAGCTGCCAGCTTAACAAAAGCGGTTTTCGGTGTGTTATAATGTAAACAGGGCTGATAAGTCCTATACTAATACCCTATATCACAAAACCCGACAAGGAGGCTTTTCGCTTTGTCGGGCTTTTGTTTTGCGAGTTTTTTTGGTTGGTTAGCTGATAAAACGTCAGTCGAACTTGATTATCTTCTTTATGATATCCAAAAGCTGCTTCTGAGAGCTTTCGCTCAGCAGCACGGCCGTTTCGTATATCTCATCGGCGGCGGTCTTTTCCCTCGAGGCAAGCTTTGAGATAAGGCTTTCGAGGGGTATCTTCAAGCCCTCTGCGATCTTTTCGGCGCTTTCCAAGGTGCAGTTTTTCTCGCCACGCTCGATCTGTCCGATATAAGTGGGGTGAAGTCCGCAATATTCCGCAAGCTTTTCTTGGCTCAGCCCAGCCTCCGTGCGATAATGCCGCACTCTGCGACCGAATTTTACTGAAATATCGCTCATCTCATCACCCCTCCCGTTTATTTTGCGCATTTTATGCAACAGCTATACTGTTATAATAAATACTATGGTATTTGAATTTATTTTACAACAGACTATTGACTTTGTTTGCAAATAAATATATACTATAAGTATGATTTTAACAAGATCAATATTCATAGAGTAGAAAACAAGGGAGGAGATCGTTATGCAAACACTCAATCAATTCAAGTTTCAAGTCGGCGGCACTATTATGGTAATGGACGTGCTGTCGGACACTATCAAGCACACTTACAAATACAGGATATATAACGACGGCAAGCGGTTCAAGCCATTTTACAAAAAGACTTCCCGTGCGCAGATAAATCAGATACTAGAGCTCCATAAAGTGGATATCTCTATGGGTGCGGACGGCATTTTGCAATACGGCAGAGCACACCGCAACGGCATATATTATTAAATCTATTAAATCTGTTAAATCTCGCAAATAAAAAATCGGCAGCAAACACATTATCGTGTCTGCTGCCGAAATTATTTTATTGATTTATCAACTTGTTAGCTTTATTAGCCGAGAACTACAACGACCTTTGTCTCGTCTGTGAGCTTATCAGCGCGGAGGAAGTTGCCCTCAACAGCTTCGCCGTTTACAGTCATAGACTTTACGCCGCTCTGAACGTGGTCTGGGTTCTGAATGTCGATAGAAAGGTGCTTGCCACGGAAGTTCTTTTCGATCTTGAAGCCGTCCCAAGCGTGTGGGATAGATGGGCTTATTACAAGGCCCTCTGCGTTTGGTCTCATACCGCAGATACCCTCTACGCAGCCTACCATAACTGTTGAGCCTGTACCTGTCAGCCAATGAACGTGTGAACGTCCTGCATATGGTGAACGTGTTGACTCAGTAAACTGGCCGTGAACGTATGGCTCGAGAATTCTTACTTCAGCCTTGTCGTTCATATTAGCAGGTGATGACTCGAGGAAGTACTCAAATGCTCTGTCGCCGTGACCGAGAAGTGACTCTGCAAGGATAGCCCAGCCCTGTGTCTGTGAGAATATACCGCCGTTTTCCTTTGTGTCAGGGTTGAAGATGTGCATAAGAGCGCCGTCGAAATAGTTATCAACATAAGGTGGCTCCATAATCTTTACGCCGTATGGAGTGTTGAGTATCTCGTGGACCTTCTCCATAGCTGTCTCTGCCTGCTTCTCAGAAGCAAAGCCGGAGATAACAGACCAAGACTGTGGATTGAGCCACATTGAAGCCTCAGGATCCTTCTTAGCGCCAACGATCTCGCCGTTCTCTCTGTAACCTCTGATAAATCTATCCTCGTCCCAGCAAGCCTCAAGGCTCTTGCCGAGCTCAGGCTGTACCTTGTCGATATATGCAGCGTACTCGTTATCGCCTCTGTCAAGTGCATAGCCCTTGATGATGCTCATTGCATAGTAGAGCTGGAATGCAACGAATGTTGACTCGCCCTTCTTGCCAAGTCTCAGGCAGTCGTTCCAGTCAGCATAAAGACCAGCCGGCATTGTGTGAGCGCCAAGTCTCTCCATAGAGAAGTTGATAGCTCTCTTGAGGTGCTCATAAACTGTGTCCTCACCGCCGTTTGCGTATACGATAACTTCGTCAAGGAATGCCTTGTTTCCGCTCTCGCCGATGTACTTATTAACAGTTGGGAAGAGCCAAAGAGCGTCGTCTGCTCTGTAACAAGGATGACCTGTTTCCTTAGCGTAGATAGAGTTCTCGTCGTTTTCATCCGGGCAAGACTCGTGGCCTGCGTTGTGGTCGAACTTAACAAGTGGCAGTCCGCCGCCGTTGTCTACCTGTGCAGAGATCATAAATCTGATCTTCTCAGCAGCAAGCTCAGGATTGATATGAATGATACCCTGAATATCCTGTACAGTATCTCTGTAACCATAGCCGTTTCTCAGACCGCAGTAGATGAATGAAGCAGCTCTTGACCAAATGAATGTGATAAAGCACTGGTAAGCGTTCCATACATTGACCATATTGTTGAACTCGTCAGACGGAGTTTCGATCTGGAAGTTATTGAGCTGACCATGCCAGTAAGCGATAAGCTCCTTGACCTCAGCGTCTACCTTACCAGGCTCGTTATATGCAGCGAGTATCTCGTCAGCTACCTTAGGGTTCTTCTGACCAACAACATAGATGATCTCCTTTGTCTCACCTGGAGCAAGGATAATGTCAGACTGAAGAGCGCCGCAAGCGTTTGAGTTGTAGTTGAGCTTGTTATCGCAGAAGCCTCTTTCAACTGCAACAGGGTTGCCGTAAGTTCTGTAAGAACCGATGAAGCTGTCGAGGTTACCATTGTAAGCGGAAACAGGAGCGCCAACAACGCCGAAGAATCTCTCTCTCCAGTTAGAGCCGTTCTCGTCCTTGCCGCTGTTCTCGTTGATGTGCTGAACGATCTTGTTGCCCTCAAAGCTTGTTCTTGTGATGAACAGAGTGTACTGAAGGTTAACCTGATCCTGCTCGTAGTTGTTCTCGTTTGTGAACTCAACGAAGCCGAATGTTGAAAGGTTTCTGTATCTGTCAGAATTGTTTGTGATCTTAGTTCTCCAAACTTCATATGTCTTGTTCAGAGGAACATAATATGTAAGCTCAGAATGGATATCAGCATAATCAGACTTGATAGTTGTATAAGCTGTACCGTGGTGACACTCAGTCTTATACTGATCCAGCGGCTTGCCAACAGGCTGCCAAGTGCAGGACCAATAATCCTTAGCGTCGTTATCTCTGATATAGATGTATCTGCCCGGGAGGCCGATGTTTGAGTTGAAACGATAACGAATGATTCTTCCGTTAGCGCCGCTCTTTACAAAGCTGTATCCGCCGCCGTTGTTGGATACGATAGCACCATACTCAGGTGAGCCGAGGTAGTTAGCCCATGGTGCAGGTGTGTCAGGTCTTGTGATGACGTATTCCTTGTGTTCAAGGTCAAAATAACCATACTGCATATTTTTTTATACGCTCCTTTTCAATATTTTAAAGTTGTAAACGTTTCAACAAAAGTGTAAACGTTTCCCTCATAGATCCCGTCATTATTCATAACGCTTATACTATTTTAGCATACTTCCGATAGCTTTACAAGGGGGTAGCGCCAAAAAAATGGGCGTATTTTCAAAAAACTTTTTCATGATTATTGAATTTTGAAACTTAAACGTTTGAAAATCATCGTGCTTTTTGTCATTGTTCAAAACGTACTAATAACTGATATTTATATATATTGGATATTGACAACAACACCGAAAATATGGTATATTGTGTCTATAATAAATTATAGGGTAGGTGACAAAACATGAAAAAGACAGTTTATTTGGTTTTAGCGCTCTCACTGCTCCTTTGCTCATGCTCACAGAAAACAGACAATGATGACATAAGCAAGGTCAATGACAGCAGTACAGTTGTGACAACAGCTTCTACAACAATGACAACTACCACAACTTCATCATCAAAGGTCGATGAAAATGCTGAAATTTCGGCATATTATATTTATCACTGGTATGGAGAAGAACCATATGAGATAACAGACAAGGACACTATAGACAAGATAACTGCGTGGATAGAGAACGCTAAATCAGTATGCAAGGATTATCCTTACATTGACGGTGCGGAATACGGCGGTGCTGACGCTTATGGTATCTCTCTTGAGAAGGTCGCCACAGGTGAGGCGTATGAAAATCTTTGTATAATCGATGTTTCTCAGTATTCGTGGGACAGTTCAAGCGACCAGCACTCTCAGAGTAAAAAATGCAATTTTACTATTAAAGATGACACAGGCGAATTCCAAGATTACAATTTGCCAAAGGAAATGATAGCTGAGATAATGTCCCTTATAAAAAGGTCCAATGTTGAATAGCAAACACACAAAACCGCCGTGTATCAGCCCGATACACGGCGGTCAAATATTTCTGAAGTTTTCTGCGCCCTATTATGACACCTTGAGCCAAGCGCAGGCAAAATCAAGAGCCTCATAAAGGCTTGATTTCTCTGCCATTTTTACTATCTGCTTGTTTGGCGGAAGCGTGATATCTGTTGCCATCTTTCTAAGTCTTACCTTGTTTGCAACGTCAATGCCGCCGACCTTTTCTGTCGAGAGTATCTCGATCATTACAACGTATTCATCGTACATATTTCCGAAATATATCTGATTTCCTTTTCTCACCAGCGGAAGTCCCTTATAGGTGAAAAACGCTTTCTTTTCTTCTGCCATTGATCTCGCCGACCTTTCTCTAATAAATTTATATTTTTATGTCTTTTTCACTTCGTATTTTTATTATACCATACTTTTCACAAAAATGAAAGAGTTTTTAATAATTTTTTGCGTAAATTCGCAAAATCTCCTGTGGGATATCTATTGTATCACAAATGCTCCGCAAAATTTGTCGAATTGCGATATTAATAGTTATCGTCAACAGCCTCGCCCTTAGCAAGCTTCTCCATATTTGCCGCAAAGGTATCTACCCAAGTGCTCTGTATCCTGAATGAAGTCTCGCCGTTGAGCTTTACTATTGAACGTCTTGAAGAGTCCTTGAACATTTCCATAACGTCCTTGTTGCCGTCCTTGCGCTCAAGAGTTATTGTGAGATAGCTCTCGTTCTCAGGGTCGGTGAAGTATATCTCGTTCGTCGGGCAGCCCATAAGGAACTGATAGAATGTCTTGAAGTTGTCAACATCAAGCTCCTTGCCCTCTGATGTTACCTTTGTCACCTGTGCTGTCGAAGAGCCGCTTTCGTCGGTATCAGCGCTTGTGCCGCTGCTTTCGATCTCATAAGTCGTGGTCTTGCCGTTATATTCTACCACGATGTCCTTGAGGTCAACAAGATAGTTTGAAGTCATAAGGCTCGTGATAACGTCCTCAGCCTTTACTGTCGCCCAAGGCAGGCTGTCGGCTGATACAAGATAGATAGCGTCAACGCCACTCACGCCCTCAAAGTAGCAATAGTAGCCCGATACTGTGTCTGTGGTCTCGCTGCTGTCGCCTGCCGTCTGATAAACAGGGCTTCCTATTTTCAGCGTGTAGTCATAGCTGTCGCCCTTGAGCCTTACAACTGCGAATGGGTCGTCAAGGCCGTACTGCTTCATAGCCTCTTCGTCCGGCTCGAGAACTTCGCAGCTCTGAGCTGACAATCCCCACAGACCGTGGGTCGTTGTCGATGAATTTGTGATATTGAGGTATGAGAATATAGGCTCAGTCATAACCTGTCCCGAAAGTCCCTCGATCTCGTTAGGGTTGTTCTCGAACGCCATTTCATAATCAAGGTCTTTTCTTGTTACAGTTTCCTTGCCATAATCCGGCCAATCGTCGTCAGAAGGCTTTGCAAGGAGCGTAAGGCTGGCATAAGCCGTAACAGGGTCGGTATAATATGAAAGCTTCGTGCCCATTACAAGGTAAACTGTCTTTTCATCGTCGAGGCTGACATAAGTGTAGCGTGAGTTGCTCGGCGAAACATTTCCGATGTGCATTGTGGTGCTCGTACCGTCGCTGTATGTTACTGTAAACTCAGCAACAGGCTCGTCAAGGCCGTACTTTGACATATCCTCAACGTCTTTTTCCACCAGCTTTTTCGCCTTGAAGCCCTCAAGGCTTGAAGCCATTGAAGCCTCTGCCGTTGCGTTCTGATTAACGCTGCCAAGCGCCTCGATAGTCCAGGTGCTCTTGCCCGATCTCGGCTTTTCAAGAGTGTACTCGCCGTGTTCGTTCACGACCTTTATGCTTGTGATATCGTCGCTTGACTTGTCAAGGATCACAACGCTTTCGTCCTTGCTCGATGTTGCCGCCACGGACGAGCTTGAATCCGTGTCCTTTGAGTTTGCGCCCGAGGTGGAGTTCAAAAACAGCATTACTCCGCCCAGACAAACCGCAACAACGCCGCAGACGATCGTTCCCTGCAATTTACCATTCATTTTAGCTTTACCTCTGTTAAAATTTGAAAATTCATTTATATCGTAAGACGATCTATACAAACAGCAGCGCTCAGCGGGCGACCAATAAATTGTTGTGAGCCTTGTCGAACAACAATAAATTGTTGTGAGCCTTGTCGAACAACAATAAATTGTTGTGAGCCTTGTCGAACAACAATTTTCGCCCCTACAATTATGATCGCCACTTATAGATCATATTATAGATTACTTATTCTTTCTTCTAGCCCAAATAACGATTCCCACAACGAGAACTATTACAGGGATACCAAGGCAGAATGTCCACTTGAGGACTGTTTTCTGCTGCTGTGTGATATCGAAAACATTGCCTGTGATAGTCTTAGGTGTGATAGTGATACCGGCAGTCTTGCCTGTAAGACCGTTTATAACGCTGATGAAATACTCGCTGTTCTGATACTGTGTATACTGGAGATATGTGTCAGAAAGCATATACTCAGAACCAACTACCATTACATTGCTGTAAAGTGTGTTGTTATCGTCTGTGAACTTAGCCTTTGAACCAACAGCCATATAATTCTGCTGACCCTTCACCAAAGCGTCGCCGATAGTTACCTGTCCTGTGGTCGCTGAAAGCTGAACGTCTGCTGTGTAAGCGCTTTCCGATGACTGGAGGTAAGTATCTGTGGATACCATATCCTGCTCGTCAAAGAGAGTGTTTACAGGACGACAAAGTGCTGTAAGTATTGCCGGATCATCAACAGACAGATCCTGTGTGAAGTTGTCGGAAACGTTCGTTGCAACTGTTACGCAAGGTGAATTGTAATAGCTGCCCGAATCGCTTTCGCATATTACGCCCTTGCCAACGGAAAGTCCATACTCTGCAAGGAACTCGTCAAGGTTCGGCGTATCTTCCTGTCCGTAAGAAGCAACGTAGATAAGCTGCTTGCCAAGGTTGCCGTCATTGTTGAGGAAGTCGCTTATCTTTGTGATATCTTCATCAAGATAGTCGGTCTTTGGCGCAGGGATAACGATAACGTCAGTCTCCTCAGGGATATCCTGCGAAGTGATATCAACAGAGTTTACGTTATAGCCGTTTGCAGTAAGCAAAGTCTGGAAATATGTCAGCGGTGTGATCTCGCTTCTGCCTGTGAGGATAGTAACATAAACAGGGTTAGGGTCTGTTACTGTCATAAGAGCGGAAGTGAAAGCCTGCTCAGCGTTTGAAGATTCAACATAGCTGCCGTAATATGACAGGAACGCAAGGTCTCCGCCTGCCTGCTGTGCAAGGGTATCAATGCTGTAACCGGACTGTGAAAGTTTCTGATCAAACTCGTCTGTGAAGTTGAGAAGATCCAGCATACCAAGCTTTCTTGTTCTGCTTATCTCCTTACCGTCAACTTTGGTCTTTGTCTCAAAGATGATATCGAACTGGCTGATAGTATCGGTATAATCCTTTACTATCTCAGGGTGAGAGTCGATATCCACAAAGCGGTAAGTGATATGGTGATTGAGCTTGCAGTAATTTTTCAGAAGCTCAACAGCCTGCTTGTTGTAAGAGCTGTAATTTGTGTAAGTGTTCTCATCGGCAAATATCGTTACCTCAACGTCAACGCTGACATTCTTTACATAGTCCTCTGTATCGTTTGATACCGAGTAGATCTTGTTGCTCGTAAGGTCGATAGTGATAGGATATCTGTCAAAAAGCATTGTGGTGACAACGTTCACAAGCACCAGCAAAGCAATGAACACGCAGGTGAAAACAGTCGCCATTGTGCCGTGCTTGAGCTTCTTGCCATTGAACTTTTTGCCGTCCTTTGACTTCTTGTCCTTTTTGTCTTTTTTATCTTTGCCTCTAGACTTGTCCTTTTCGTCAGAGCCGTTCTTTGCGGCCTTTTCATTTGCGACAACGTCCTTGAGAAGATCCTGTCCTGAAATGGACACCTTTTCGGTATTCTCTGTATTTTCAGTATTCTGGTTATTCTGGTTATTCTGTTTATTCTCTTCCATTTATATGCCCTCCTTTAGCCCCAGCGGCGTTTTTCAAGCACTCTTACCGTAAGGAAAAGAAATGCGACGATTGCGCTCAGGAAGAACACAACGTTAGAAAAGTCAAACAGACCGTATGTGAATGAATAATATCTCTCGCCGAATGATATCTTCTCGCAGACTGTTGTGAGCCATTCAAATGGGAGAAGATTGCCGATCGTTGAAAGGAATGAAACGAAGATAAGTGCGATAAAGCTTATTACCGCAGAAACTACCTGATTTTCTGTAAAAGATGAGCAGAAAATGCCGATAGCGATATAAGCTCCGCCCACAAGCGCCAGCGCAACGATATTGCCCACAACAACGTTCCAGTCAGGTGTGCCGAACGCCGAAACAACGACTGCGAACACGCCTGTGATAGCGATCGCTATAATGTATATCAAAAACGCCGCCAAGAACTTGCCCACAACGATACTTGTCAGACTGACAGGGGCAGTGAGCAGACATTGATCTGTCTTTGATCGCTTTTCTTCTGATATCGTCCTCATCGTAAGGATAGGGATAAGAACGATGATTATTATAAGCAGCATACTGAAAAGGCTGTCAAGCTTTGTATAGCCGCTTTCAAGACTGTAATTTGCAAACATTATGCCTGAATAAGCATAAAATGCCGCAAGGAATATGTAACCTATCGGGGAGGTGAAATAACTCCTTACCTCTCTTCTGAAAATTGCGCCCATTAGTCATTCTCCTCCTCATCGGAAGTATTATCAAGAGCAGGCAGAGCCTCGCCCATTGTGAGCTTGAGGAAGATATCCTCAAGTGAAAGCTCTGAGGTCTTGAGCTCAAGTATGCACCAGCCGTTTTCCGCCATTTTGATAAACAGCTCACGTCTGATGTCAACGCCTTCCTTGGCCTCGATACGGATATCGTTCACGCCGTTTTTATGGCTTGCGTCGCATATAACTTTGTCAACGCCCTTTATGCTCTGGATAGCTCTTACTATCTTATCCTTGTCGCCCTCGATCTGAGCGGAGAGCTTGTGCTCGCCCGAAAGTCTCTGAGAAAGGTGTTCCTCAGTATCGTTTGCAACGATCCTGCCCTCATTGATGACAACGATCTTATCGCAGACCGCCTGCACCTCAGAAAGGATATGTGATGAAAGGATAACAGTATGGTTCTTGCCAAGCTTTCTGATAAGAGTTCTTATCTCGATTATCTGCTTAGGGTCAAGACCAACAGTCGGCTCGTCAAGGATAAGCACCTTTGGGTTGCCGATAAGAGCCTGCGCAAGGCCAACTCTTTGACGATAGCCCTTTGAAAGGTTCTTTATTATCCTGTTGTAAACGTGGTCGATCTTCACAAGGCTGCAAATATCTTTAAGGTGTGATATCTTCGGCAGCTTGCACTTTTTAAGATCATAGACAAAGTAAAGATATTCCTTTACTGTCATATCCATATAAAGCGGCGGAAGCTCAGGAAGATAGCCGATCTTCTGCTTTGCCTTGATAGGCTCTTCAAGTATATCAACGCCGTCGATGAGCGCCTTGCCGTCTGTACAGGATATATAACCTGTAAGGATATTCATTGTTGTGGATTTGCCCGCACCGTTCGGCCCGAGAAAGCCCAGTATCTCTCCGTCATCGGCTTTGAAGGAGATATTATTTACGGCTTTTTTATCGCCGTATTGTTTTGTAAGGTTTACGACCTCTATCATTTGATTTTTTCCTCCTCTTGGGAAAGGTTTGCCGCCATAAGTCTTTTTAATTTTAGTATATCAATGTGACAAAGCGGTGATAGCTGTACGAAAGGCAGAGCATTTTAAGTAAATTTAAAGTTGCAACATACAAAATACTCAAAATGCTCCGCACTTGCTATATTCTGAAAATGCTAAATATCCCATAAACATCGCTTAAAAGCAGCGGGCGAACAATGTTCGCCCCTACAAATTTTCAACATTTTCGCAGCTTTTATTATGACAGCTTTTCTATTCCCTTCTTGATCCTTGCAAGGGTGTCTTCCTTGCCGATGAGATAAGAGATCTCAACTCCGCCGCCCGGTGTGAATGCCTTGCCGGATACGGCAACTCTCAGAGGCCAAAGGATAATGCCATTCTTTACGCCAAGCTTGCCGATAAGGTCAAAAAGTGCGTCGTGGATATTTTCCTCTGTCCAGTCCTCAACGCCCTCGAGAACAGGCAGAACAGCCTTCAAAGACTCGAGAGAGTTCTCAGCGTTGGTCTTCATCTTCTTGTGAGTGTAAAGAGCGATATCATACTCAGGCAGAGCGTCGATAAAGTCCACCATTTCTGGTATCTCTGTAAAGAGCTCAGTTCTTGCCTGAAGAAGCTTTGCGATCTCGTTAAGGTCAACGTCATCTCTGTGAACAGACTGCTTGATATATGGGATAGCATATTCAGCGAACTTCTCAGGCGTCATAGCCTTTATATACTTGCCGTTGATAGCCTTGAGCTTAGCAGGGTCAAATATAGCAGGGGACTTTGAAAGTCCGTGGATATCAAATTCCTTTACAAGCTCTTCAAGTGAGAATATCTCGTTCTCGCCCTTTGGCGCCCAGCCCAGCAGAGCGATATAATTGATAACAGCTTCCTTGAGATAGCCCTTCTTCATAAGGTCTTCATAAGAAGCGTCGCCGTCTCTCTTTGAAAGCTTGTGCTGCTTGTCCTTCATAATGTGCTCAACGTGGATATAAGTTGGTATTTCCCAGCCGAAAGCCTTATAGAGCAGGTTGTACTTAGGTGCTGAAGCAAGGTACTCGTTACCTCTTACAACGTGTGTGATACCCATGAGGTGGTCGTCAACAACGTTTGCAAAGTTATAAGTCGGCATTCCGTCAGTCTTGATAAGGATCTGATCGTCAAGAGTAGCGCAGTCAACTGTGATATCGCCGTAAAGCTCATCGTGGAAAGTAACTTCGCCCTCTGTTGGTATCTTCTGTCTGATAACATAAGGCACGCCAGCGTCAAGCTTTTCCTTTATCTCCTCCGGAGAAAGGTTGCGGCAATGTCTGTCATACATTGGAGCGATACCGCTTGCTTCCTGTATAGCTCTTACTTCCTCAAGTCTTTCCTTGTCGCAGAAGCAATAGTAAGCCTCGCCCTTTTCAACAAGCTCCTCAGCGTACTTCTTGAACATACCCATTCTTTCCGACTGGATATAAGGACCAACAGGGCCGCCGATATCAGGGCCTTCGTCCCAGTTAAGACCTACGTCCTTGAGTGTCTTGTAGATAACGTCAACAGCGCCGTCAACATAACGCTCCTGGTCTGTATCCTCGATACGGAGAATAAAATCTCCGCCGTTCTGCTTTGCAATAAGATAGGTAAACAGCGCAGTCCTCAGATTACCGATGTGCATATAACCTGTTGGTGAAGGCGCAAATCTGGTTCTTACCTTGTTCATTTTTATCTGTCCTTTCAAATTTATAATTTTAATTTGTGTGTTTTACTTTATATACTTTTCGGCTTTAGCCTTTCATATCCCGAAATATTCCCTAGTCTGCTGAGTATTCCGTGCTATCTCCGCACGAAGCTCGTCAAAGCTTCCGAAGGTCTTTTCGGGGCGCAGGAATTTGTGCAGCTCCAGCCGCAGCTTCCTGCCGTAAAGGTCGCCGTGATAGTCTATTATAAAAGTCTCCGCCAAAGGTGCGGTGTCAACGTGAACAGTCGGCTTTACCCCAACATTCGTCACGCCGCAGTACCTTTCACCGTCTATCTCAACGGTGGAGCAGTAAACGCCGAACTTCGGCATTACCCTGCCCTTTGGTATCTCTTGATTGATAGTGGGGAAATCCCACGTTCTGCCACGCTGAAAGCCGTGCTCCACCTCTTCCGTGAAGCCGAAACGATAACCAAGCATTTCATTCGCCTTTGTTATATCGCCCTCTCGCACGCAGCGCCTTATCTCTGTGGAGCTTATGACCTCGCCGCCCATAAGCAGGGGACTAACGATCTCCACTTCAATGCCGTATTTTTTGCCAAGCTCTTTCAAATCCGCCGCCTTGCCCTGTGCGCCCTTGCCGAATGTGAAATCATTTCCGCATACAGCGCAGCAGCAGTTCAGCCGCTCTTTGAGCACCTTTTTCACAAAGTCTTCAGGCGCCATACCCTTGAACTGCGCAAAATCGGGGGAAAACAGCACTTCAACGCCAAGCTCAGCCATTTTTTCGTGCTTTTCGTCGTCGCTCATAAGCATTTCTATCCTGCCGTCGTGACCCTTTGACGTCACCGTGTCGGTCTTGAAGCAGAATACCGCCGACTGCGCTCCAATGGCTTTCGCCCTCTCCACAGCCGTGCCGATTATGAGCTGGTGACCTCTGTGAACGCCGTCAAAAAGCCCCAGCGCACACACCGTTTTCCTTTCGGGGATATGTCCGCTGTTAGTTATATCCGTCAAAATATCCCTCCGAACTGATCTATCTAAAAAGTAAATAATCGTATCTTAGAAATTCTTAAAGCTCTTGAAGCAGCCCTCTTTGAACCTGCCTATGCCGAGAAAATCGCCGTTGCTGCCGTAAACACGGTAAAGCCCGTCCTCTTTTGGCTCAGCAATGTCCGACTGTTCGGGGCGCAGCTTTACGCCGTTTTTGTAAAGCTTTGTCTCCCACTCACCGAGGGTGGTCTTTTCATAGCACTCAAAAGCTTTATCAACAGGCATTATCATAGCTTCAAGCCTGCCCTTTGCGCAGTTTTCTATTATCTGCTCCAAAGTAAAGCAATCCGCAATATCAACGCCCCCTGAATACGAACGCTCCAGCGACGTCATAATGCCGCCGCAGCCGAGCTTTTCGCCAATATCCGCAATAACAGAACGTATGTATGTGCCCTTTTCGCAGTCAACTTTCATTATGCCCCTTCGCATATTTTCGTCATATTCAAGTATGTCAATGCTGTCGATATGAACAGGCCTCGGCTCACGCTCTATCTCCTTGCCCGCTCTCGCAAGCTCATAAAGCTTCTTTCCGCCGACCTTTATCGCCGAATACATCGGCGGCACCTGCATAATATCGCCGATAAAATGCCCCTTTGCGGACATTATATCATCAAAGCTGACAGCCTTATCGCTGGTTTTTAGCAGCGTTCCCGTGCTGTCAAGGGTATCGGTCTCTTTGCCAAATTCAAAACCTGCGGTGTAAACCTTTCGCCTGTCGGGAATGATATCGCAGGCCTTTGTCGCCCTGCCCACAAACACAGGCAGAACCCCTGTCGCCATTGGGTCAAGCGTTCCCGAATGGCCGAGCCGCTTTATTTTCAGCACTCCTCTGAGCTTTGCGATGACGTCAAATGACGTCCATCCCGCAGGCTTTGCCACAGGCAATATTCCGCATATCTCAGCCGTGCTATTATTGTTGTTATTTGTATTTTCCGCCATTATCCAAGAACCTTTTCAGCCTGTTCAAGAAGCATACCCTTGACCTCTTCAAAAGTGCCGTTTATCTCGCAGCCTGCGGCTCTGATATGTCCGCCGCCGCCGAAATTACGACAGAACGCCGAAGCGTCTATCTCATCGTCGCTTCTGACCGATATCTTATAAACGTTCTCGTGGCGCTGCTTTACCGTAATGCCGATCTTTACGCCCTCAACGGTCAGCGGGATCGAAGCCAGTCCCTCAAATTCAGCAGGGTCTGCGCCGCTTTCCTCCATAAGCTTCTTTGTCAGCACTATCATCGAGCATTTGCCCTGGCAGTAATATTCCATATTGGAGATAACAGACTGCTCAACTTTCAGCCTGCCTCTGCTCTTGATATCGAACATCCTTCTGTTGATATAGGCAAAATCTATGCCGTGAGCCATAAGCTCCGCACAGGCGATGTGCGCCTTTGGCGTGGTGTTTTCATACTTGAAACAGCCCGTGTCAGTTGCAATGCCCGTGTAAAGACACCTTGCGATCTGACTTGAAATAGTCCTGCCCGACTCCTTGAAGAGCTGGTACATTATCAGCGCCGCCGCAGAAGCGTCAGCGTCAACGTAGGACTGTTTCGCAAAGTATTTATTTGAAATGTGGTGATCTATGCAAAGATCGATCGCTCCCTCTTGTGCAAACTGAGCAAGGTTGCTTCCAAGAAGCTTTGTGTCGGCGATATCCACGGCGATAACGTACTTAACGTCAAACTCCTGCGGATAATAGCCCTCATAGATAAAGTCATACCTTTCGGGCAGGCTGTCGGAATTGACGACATTGGCCTTTTTGCCCATATCTCTCAAAAACGCACACAGTCCAAAGCCCGAACCGAGGGTGTCCCCATCGGGGCTTTTGTGAGTGAGTATGAGAAAATTATCGTTGTTTTCAAAAATATCAAGTATTTCCTTAAACGTCATCACTATCCCTGCCTTTCACTTTAAAACATCAGTCAAAATTGCCGAAACTTCTAAGACTATTCCTCTGTTTCGTCCTCGTCAGACTCCTCAGAAAGTTCTTCCTCCTCTGGAAGAACTTCTTTGAGAAGCTTGTTTATCTTGGCTGAATGTTCTATTGAGTTGTCGGCGATGAATTTAAGCTCAGGGCACTTTTTGAGCTTGAGCACGTTTGAGATCTCCCTCTTGAGAAATCCCGTTGCGGACTCAAAGCCCTTGACAGCTTCCTTTGCCTTTTCATAGCCCTCAAAGCTGGATACATAAACCTTGCAGAAAGAACCGTCTCCCGCAACGTCGCAGCGAACTATGGTGAGCATATCGCCGCCGTGTATCCTTGGGTCTTTAAGGTCTCTCATCTTGCCGGATATTATACGTCTTATATCTTCGGACATACGTCCCGATCTGTAACCTGCCATAATCTTATTATCTCCCGATCTTATCTCTGAATGAGACTATATCACAATATTAGTCTCTGTATTCTTCCATATAGAAGGCCTCAAAGATATCGCCTTCCTTGATATCCGTGAACTTTTCAAGGGTGATACCACACTCGAAGCCTGCGGCAACTTCCTTTGCGTCGTCCTTAAATCTCTTAAGGCTTGACATTTTATCCTCTGCGATAACGATACCGTCTCTTACAACTCTGATCTCGTTGTTTCTGCCGACCTTACCATCAAGGACGTAAGAACCTGCAACAGTACCAACATTGGATATCTTGTAGACCTGTCTTACCTCGATACGAGCAGTCTCCACCTCTCTGAACTTAGGTGCAAGCATACCCTTCATAGCGTCTGTTATCTCTTCGATAGCGTCGTAAATGATCCTGTAAAGTCTGATATCAACGCCGCTCTGCTCTGCATTCTGCTTTGCAACAGGGTCAGGACGAACGTTAAATCCGACGATGATAGCGTTTGAAGCGTTTGCAAGCATTACATCGCTCTCAGATACAGCGCCAACGCCGCCGTGGATAACTTTAACTCTAACTTCGTCGTTTGAAAGCTTTTCAAGTGACTGCTTAACGGCCTCAACAGAGCCCTGTACGTCAGCCTTTACGATGATAGGAAGCTCCTTCATCTCGCCCTCTGCGATCTGACTGAACAGATTGTCGAGCGTTACCTTCTGATGCTGCTGGAACATTTCTTCCTTAGCTTCGTGCTTTCTCTGCTCAACAAGCTCTCTTGCAAGCTTTTCGTCTGCAACTGCGTTGAATACGTCGCCTGCGCTTGGAACTTCGCCGAGACCTGTTATCTCAACAGGTGTTGAAGGGCCTGCCGCCTTAATGCTTCTGCCCTTATCATTCGTCATCGTTCTGATACGTCCAACAGAAGTGCCTGCGATGATAACGTCGCCCGACTTCAATGTACCGTTCTGAACGAGGAGAGTTGCAACCGGACCCTTGCCCTTGTCAAGTCTTGCCTCAACGACAGTACCTCTTGCAAGTCTGTCAGGGTTAGCCTTAAGCTCCTTGACCTCTGCAACGAGGAGGATATTCTCAAGAAGTTCGTCGATACCCATACCGGTCTTTGCGGAAACAGGAACTGCGATAACATCGCCGCCCCATTCCTCGACAACGAGCGACTGCTCTGTGAGCTGCTGCTTAACTCTGTCTGGGTCTGCGCCCTCTTTATCCATTTTATTGATAGCAACGATTATTGAAACGCCTGCTGCCTTTGCGTGGTTGATAGACTCGATAGTCTGCGGCATAATACCGTCGTCAGCGGCAACAACGAGGATAGCGATATCCGTAACGTTTGCGCCTCTTGCTCTCATCGCTGTGAAAGCTTCGTGGCCTGGGGTATCGAGGAACGTTATCTTCTTGCCCTGATACTCTACCTGATAAGCTCCGATATGCTGAGTGATACCGCCTGCCTCTGTGTCTGTAACGTGAGCGTTTCTTATTCTGTCAAGGATAGAAGTCTTACCGTGGTCAACGTGACCCATTACAACAACGACAGGACATCTTTCCTGAAGGCTCTCCTCCAGATCCTCGTCAGTTTCGATAAGTCTTTCCTCGATAGTAACGTGAACTTCTCTCTCTACCTTTGCTCCAAGCTCTTCCGCAACAAGCGCCGCCGTATCAAAGTCAACGACCTCGTTGATAGAAGCCATTACGCCGAGACCCATAAGTTTCTTTATTACCTGTGTCGCAGTAACTTTCAGTCTGCTTGCAAGCTCAGAAACAACGATCTCGTCAGGTATCATAACCTTGAGCTGCTGCTTTCTTGCTCTCTCAAGCTCAAGTCTGCGGAGCTTTTCGCTCTCAGTTTCCTTCTTGTGTGAGAACTGCTGCTTCTTTCTCTGCTGAGACTTCTGTGTGAGCTTCTGCTTCTTTGTGAATGTATCCTTGCTCTTGTTCTGCTTTGAGTTAGCAAGGTTGTCATACTTTTCGTTATACTTATCAAGCTCGATATAGCTTCCTCTTGTGTCGATAGTTCTCTGTGAACCGAATGAGTCGCTGTCCTCGGAGATAGTATATCCGCCCGAGCTCTCCTTCTTGTCTGCAAATCCGCCCAACTGCTGGCGCACGCCGTGCTCTTTCTTCTTTGCAGGCTTCTGAGGTGCAGGCTGCTTTTTCTTCTCAAAGCTTGGCTTCATCTCCGCCTTCTTGTCAGCCTTCTCCACCTTCTCGACCTTTTCAGCCTTTGGCTCTGCCTTTGCTTCAACCTTTGGAGCTGGCTTTGCGTCCTGCTTCTTTTCAGCCTTTTCGACCTTTTCGGTCTGCTTTGCAGGCTTCTTGTCGGACTTGTCGGATTTTTCAGCCTTGTCAGCCTTTTTCTCGTCCTTAGCCTTTGCCGGCTTTTCAGCCTTCTTCTCCTCAACAGGCTTTACGTTGTTGGCATAATATGCGTCAAAGCTTTCCACCTGATTTTTCTGTGTATATACCTCAAAAACGTAAGATATCTCTTCTGGTGTAAGAGCTGACTGTGTTTTCTTTGTTTCACCGTTCAGCTTTTCAAGACATTCCACCAGCTCGTTGTTTGATACCTTAAGATCCTTTGCAAGCTCGCTGAGCTTATACTTGTTTGTCTTCATACTCATAGGCTGTGATAGACCTCCTTATAACTTATAAACACTATGCGTCCGATCTAAAATCATACGTCATAAACGATCACACGCTGTAAAATTCATTCTCGTCGATCTCGATCTGTTCGAGACCCTTTGCGCAAGCCTTTGCAAATCCGCCGTCGCAGATTGCGATAACGCCCGTTCTCTTGCCGAGATCGTAATGTATCTCGTCCATCGTTATACCAAGGCTGTAAAGCTTGACTTCGTTTTTATAGCAGGCGAACTTGACCTCTTTCAGCGACTTCGCCGAAAAGTCGGAAGCCACGAACACGCCGCAGGCCTTGCCTGTATTGCAAGCGTCCTTGACCATATCCATTCCGACAACAAGCTTTCCCGCTTTTCTGCACATCGTAACGAGTCCCATTTTATTATTACTCATTTTCTTTCAGCTCGCCCTCCATACTGTTATATATATCCTCGCTTATCTGACAGGAAAAGCTTCGCTCGAACTTTCTCGCCTTTCTTGCCTTGTCGAAACATTCAACGCTTCTGCAAATGTAAGCGCCTCTGCCCGACTTCTTTCCCGTGAGGTCAAGGGAGATATCCCCCTCTTTTGACTTCACCACTCTGATAAGCTCACGCTTGGGCTTCATCTCACCGCACCCAAGGCACATTCTCATTGGTATTTTCTTAGTTTTCATCTGCCTCTTCCTCGGCTGTTTCAGCCTTTTCCTCAGCAGGTGCGGCATTTTCTGCCACAATGTCGATCTTGTAACCTGTCAGACCAGCCGCAAGCTTTGCGTTCTGACCCTTGTTGCCGATAGCAAGTGAGAGCTGATTGTTCGGAACAGTAACTCTGCACTCTCTTACGCCCTCTTCCTCGCTGAGCTCAACATTTATTACCTCGGCAGGAGCAAGCGCCTTTGCGATAAAGTCAGCAGGGTCTTCGCACCAGTTGATAACGTCGATCTTCTCGCCCTTGAGCTCGTTTACAACAGAAGTTATCCTTGACTTTCTAGGGCCGATGCAAGCGCCAACGGCGTCAACGTTAGGGTCCTTAGAGTAAACAGCGATCTTGCTTCTTGCGCCAGCAACTCTTGAGATAGCCTTTACCTCAACAGTTCCGTCAGCGATCTCAGGAACTTCAAGCTCGAAAAGTCTCTTAACAAGCTCTCTGTGAGTTCTCGATATCTTGATAGAAGGCTTTCTGTCAGGGTTTGCAATGCCAACAACATAGACCTTGATGATATCGCCTGCCTTGAGGGTCTCGCCGGGGATCTGCTCGTTTCTTACAAGATAGACCTCGTTCTTGTCGATAGTCAGAACAGCGTTAAGGGTCGCAGGCTCAACTTTCTGAACTGTTGCAGAAACGCACTCGTGCTCCTTATCGTGATACTGCTCGATAAGTCTTGCTCTCTCAAAGTCCTTGATATCGTGCTTGATAGACTGCTTAGCGTTCTGAGCGGCAACTCTTCCGAACTTTGCAGGGTTAAGAGGGATCTCTACCATATCGCCCACCTTAACGTTCGGGTCAAAAGTCTTTGCTTCTTCAATGTAAATCTCATTGTCCGGGTCGTCAACATACATAACGTCCATAACTTCCTTGAGAAGCTTCATATCGAACTTGCCTGTTCTTGGGTCGATATCAACTCTGATATTTTCGCTGTAAGGGTAATCCTTCTTGATAGCCTTTACGATACCAGACTTGATCTTGTCGATAAGTACCTCTCCGTCGATATTATTCTCTTTTTCCAGCATTTCCAATGCGTCAAAAAATTCCTTATTCATTTTCTGATCAATCCTTTCAGTCATATTCGGTCTTAGTCGTATTAATATATATATAATGGTATATAAACTTAGTATAGATAAGATCTATCAAAACAGATCAGCGTCATCATTGAGCTTTACATAAGCGCAGTCTGAAAGCTTGAACTCGATGTTCTCAACGCCGTTCATATCCTCGTCAAGTGTCTGACAAAGTATCTTGTCCTTGTCATATCCCACAAGACCGACCACAAATTCCTTCTCGCCGTTCTCGTCGGGTCTAATGAGCCTTACTCTGACAACATCGCCAATGCACACCTCAAAATGCTCCGGACGTCTCAACTCTCTGCCAAGTCCAGGGCTGCCGCATTCCAGCACATAGCTTTGCGATATCGGGTCTTTCTCGTCAAGCACCTTGTTCATCGGCCTTGTGAACGCTTCGCAGTCGTCCATATCAATGCCGCCGTCCTTGTCGATAAGCACTCTCAGATACCAGGTCGCACCCTCCTTCTCGAACCTTACGTCCCAAAGGAAAAATCCCAGCTCGTCTGCGATGGGCTGCGCAAGCTCTCTCACCTTTTCGACCGTTGTTTTCTTTGCCTCCATAATGCACCTCCGTCAATATGTCACGCCTGCGAATTTGCGAAATACGCACCATTTTTTCAAAAAAAGCTCCATACAAAACCAAAAGACCGGAAGTCAAGTTCCAGTCTTTCATTAAAAGCCTATTGTAAGTATTATACCACACAAAACATTTTTTTGCAAGGACATTCAAAAGTTTTTAATGAAAAGAATTAAATATTTTTATAATATTTTGTAAACATTCTGTCAAGTGCTGTTCTTTTCATTATCCCTGCGCCCCTTTAAAGGCTTTGTGTCTGCCTCGTTTTTGGGCTTTTTCACCGTTCCTTCAACGTAATCTATGGGCACGGTGAACATTATTCCCGTATTGGGCTGCGAAAGGTCGCCCACGGTGTTGTAAACTATCTTTCTTGCGATATCGAGCTGATTGTCTTTGATAACTGAAAGTATCGTCCTGTTGTCCTCATCGCCGCTGAAAAGCCCTCTGATAGAGGCGGAAAGGAAGCTGCTGTCAAGCTTTGAAAGGGTCATCGCCATACCGGAGGACTCGATGATAGTCGCTCCGCCGATACCTGCCGCCGAAAGCCCCTCAAGCAGATAATCGATCACGTCGGTCTTGTTAAGTATTATCACCATAAGTTTCATATCTGGATCCAACCCCTTTCAATTTCTAAAACTCCAAACGCCACAAGATAATTGTAGGGGCGAACATCATTCGCCCGTTGATTTGCAGCTTTTTGACAGCTGCAATACAAACAAAATTTGTATCTTTATTTATTCGCTCTCTTCCACAGCAGCGGAAGGCGCTGTCTCTTTAAGCATAGTCTGAATACTCTCTTTATATTCATCTGATATCTTGAAATGTGAATCGTCAGTCCACTCGCCTGTTGGCACAAAAGCCGTGCAAGGGGTGAGATTCTGCTCAAGCATATTCTTTATGTATATCTTTTCATCCTTGAAATCCTCACTTGTCCAGTTAGTATCGCTGTTTTCCGTGAAGATGTTATAGAAGTTGTCAAGATTGTCCTTTGTGATGTTCACCTGCTGGAAAGCGTTGTTTATAAGTGTCTGCAAAGCCGTGCCGAGGAATTTCAGATTACCGTTTCTGCCTTCCTTGAAAACAGGGTACTGGCAAATAAGTCTTATCTGATGTCCGCTGAGAGTAGTCAGCTCTCCGCTTGGGATAGCGATGTCGTTCTCGTCATTGTCCTGAGAAAGATAGTAAAGCTCTTCCTCGGGAGCGTATGTTATTCCGCCAACGATATCCGCAGCGCTTTCAAAAGCGTCGTTGGTCAGCGAAAGATAATTGTCCACCTCAATGCCGAAAGTATCGCTTACAGTCTTTTCAAGCTTCACCATTCCGCCCTCTTCAAGAACTTCACGGAATGTGCTGCCCTTGTCGTCAACAGTAAATGCAGATATAGGTATGACCACCACCTGCTTTGCATCGGGGGCAACCCTTATAACAGCGGCGTCGGCAAGCACGCCCTTGCTGTTTACTCTTGCAAAAAGGGTGTTGTAAACAGGACTTTTTATGCCGTCGTCAGAATTGCTGTCGTCGCCGCCAAGGATATTGAATTCCTTGAGTGCGTACATTGCGCCCAATCCTATCACAAACATAAACACCAGCATCGTAACAAAATAAACAAGTGCGATAGGCGCTTGCGATCTTCTTTTCTTTTTGGCTTTCGCTTTCGTCTGAGACATAATATTTCTCCTTACTTTCTTTCACGATATTGAAATAAAACATATAAAACAGATAAAAATAAAAATCAATAAAATAAATATATAAATTTTTTCGGAAAAATTCCCGAAACCTATTGAACAATTAGCGATTTGGGTGTAAACTAAATAGGACGGCTTTCAATGTGGTCGAAGGTCTCGATCTTGATATCTTTGATATCATTCAGATCGCTGACGTGACCCTCTGACGTGTCGATATAAAGCACAGGGTTGCGGTCAAGGGATATCATTTTCATATCAAGCCCTCCACGCCTCGCCATATTGACCGTTTGGAGCGTGCCCGAACCTGTTTTCTTGTCCTTTATGGCACCGATAAGCCTTGATGAATGGTCAACCATAAACTGATTTCTCAGCTTGTAACAGCCTTTTTCATAGGCCGGACTTGTGAACACCACAGCGTCACAGGTGGCAAGAAGCATTGAATAGCGGTATTTGTCAAGGGGCTTTGTCATTTCCCTGTTCTGTCCTGCATAAGGCAGGGCGCAGACAAGCTTGATATCCCCATATTTTTTTGCCGCCATATTGTGAACTATCTCGGCGCAGATGATATCAATACCCTCGGACATTCCCGAGATAAATGTGCAGAAACCGTCGTTATAAGCCTCCTGTATAAGCAGGGTGAGCATACTAACAAGGCATTTCATTCCCTGCCTGCGGATATCTCCGCCAAAAGGCAGGTCACGGCTCCTATGGCCTGTAAAGCAGCAGGTCGTGCTTCTTTCGCAGGAAAAGTCCTGCAAACTGACAACATTGTTCAAGCTCATAGCACGCCTCCTGACAAAAAGCACAATGCCCTGCCATATGAAAGGGCACACCTTTACAGTCTTAATAGCTTAACAGCCTAATAAGTTTATTATAACACATTGATCTTGCTTTTTCAATAGAATTTCAATAGAAAATGACAAATAATTCACGGAATTTGCCTGCGTGATCGCTGTATTTATAATAGTATATAAATTAAAGCATTTGCAATGAGCTGGATCATTTATATGCAGAATTTGCAGGATATATAGATAATAGATGAAATTTATCATAAAGAAAAAACAATAAAGGAAGAGTATTAAAATGGATTTTTTGAAAAGAGCCTGGGCTGAGGTCAATCTTGACAGTATCGAGTATAACTTAAAGGAATACCGAAAGCTCATCGGCGAAAAGACCGATATTATGTGCGTTGTGAAAGCAAGCTGTTACGGACATTTCGATAATGCCGTCGTGCCGTTTTTGCAAAACGAGATGAACGTTCGCTGGTTTGCGGTGTCAAATATCCACGAAGCGCACAGGCTCAGAGATATGGGGATAACTGGTGAGATTCTTATTTTGGGCTACACGCCACCTGAGAACGCACCTTATCTCACAAAGCTTGATATTATCCAAGCCTGCACGGAGCTTTCATATGCAAAAGAGCTTTCAAAGCACGCTGATGGCAAAGTCCGTATCCACGCCGCAATAGACACAGGTATGACCCGTATCGGGCTTCACGGCGACAATGAAAAGATATACGGCGAACTAAAAGAGATATCGACACTTGAAAACATCGCCCTTGAGGGCATTTTCACACACTTTGCCGTTGCGGACAGCCTTGATGCCGACGATGCGCTTTACACAAAGGCGCAGGCTGAAAAGATAATCGCCGTTGCGGATATCTGCGAAAAGAACGGACTTGCTCTTGAGAAAGTGCATTTTCTCAATTCCGCCGGAGGAGTTTATTATTACAGCGAGAGAAGCGCCCTTGCAAGGCTGGGCATTATCCTTTACGGACTTTATCCCGACCCTGCGAAAGCTTTGCCTTTCAAGCCAAAGCCTGCAATGGAATTCAAAGCCGCAGTTGCTCAGGTGAAATACATAGATGAAGGCACGAATGTAAGCTATGGCAGGACATACACAGCACCGAAAAAAGTCAAGCTTGCCACTATAACCGCAGGTTATGCTGACGGATATCCGAGAGCGCTTTCAAACAAGGGCCAAGTCATAATAAAGGGCAAAAGGTGCAAGATCACAGGCAGGATATGTATGGATCAGTTTATGTGCGATGTAAGCGATATCGAGGACATTAAGCCCGGCGACGAAGCTATACTTATTGGTTCGCAGGGAAATGAAACTATCACCGCCGACGATATCGGCGCACTTGCTGGCACTATCGGATATGAGATAGTCTGCGGAATTTCCGCAAGAGTGCCGAGAGTTATCCTCCGCCACGGAGAACAGACCGCAGTTTTGGAGATAGAATAGTAGATAATTTGAATAGGAGTATAAAATGATAAGATTTTACAATGGAAAAGTTAAGACCCTTAAACAGGGCATTGACCTAACAGAAGCCGAAGTTTGGACAGATGGCGACAAGATCGCATTTGTTGGCGTTCCGACGGCTGAACAGCTTGACAAGGCTGATTTTGAGCGTGAATATGACCTTGGCGGAAATCTTCTTATGCCGTCATTCAAAAACGCCCACACCCATTCCGCAATGACATTTCTGCGTTCCTATGCGGACGATATGCCTTTGCAGGACTGGCTTTTCAAGCAGATATTCCCAATGGAAGCAAAGCTTGACGGTGATAAAGTTTACTGGCTCACAAAGCTTGCAATACTTGAATACCTCACCACAGGCTGCACGGCAGCATTTGATATGTATTTCGAGCTTGACGACTATGTAAAAGCCTGCACGGAAAGCGGCTTCCGCTCCGTTCTCTGCGGTGCAGTCAGCGGCGATAAGTCCAACCTTGAAAGGCTTGAAAACAACTATCTGAAATACAATAACGTTGACCCTCTCATCAGCTTTATGCTGGGCTTCCACGCAGAATACACTTGCGAAAAGGAGCTTATCGAGGGCGTTGGAAAGCTTGCGGCAAAGTACAAAGCCCCTGTTGCAATGCACAATTCCGAGACGGAAAAGGAAGTCCGTGAGTGCATTGAAAAATACGGTATGACCCCAACCCAGCTTTTTGACAGCTTTGGCATTTACGATTTCGGCGGCGCAGGCTTCCATTGCGTTCATATGGACGACAAAGACCTTGAAATATTCCGCAACAAGGGCGTATGGGCTGTTCATTGCGCAGGCTCAAACGTCAAGCTTGCAAGCGGCATTGCGCCTATCGTGAAAATGCAGGAAATGGGTATCAATATTGCGATCGGCACAGACGGCCCTGCAAGCAACAACTGTCTTGATATGTTCAGAGAAATGTTCCTTATGACAGGTTTGCAGAAGATCGCCTGCAAGGACGCTTCCGCCTGCCCTGCTGATAAGGTGCTGGAAGCCGCAACCGTTGGTTCTGCAAGGGCAATGGGTCTTGACAACTGCGACATCATCGCTGAGGGCAAGCAGGCCGATCTTATCGTCATCGACCTTTTCCAGCCGAATATGCAGCCCCTCAACAACATCGGAAAGAACCTTGTATACAGCGGTTCAAAACAGAACGTCAAGCTGACGATGTGTGCAGGCAAGGTGCTTTATGAGGACGGCAAGTTCTTTATCGGCGAAGAGCCTAGGGTCATTTATGGCAAGGCTAATGAGATCATTAATGGTATGAAGGACTAGGTTTTAAATAAGAGCAAAAAATAAAACGGACAGAAAAACAAACGGGCGACCTGCGGTCGCCCGTTTGTTTTTTTTATCCATTTTTGTTTTCAGTCTACCCATTACTCGAAATAACCAAGAACATCATCACATAAGACAGCGCAACGAACGCCGCCGACAGGTATCCAAGCAGGCTGACAGCGCCTTTGCAGAACTTCTTTGCCCATGCGCCGATATCGGCGGACTGGGCGTTCTGACACGCCCCTGCGAAAATGCCGATATTGAGAAGCCCTATGAGCATACAAGGCACGATGTATCTGAAATTCATCGTGCAGATGAATTTGTACTTTGCGCAGAAATGATAATAGCTGCCAAGGATAGTCAGATGAACGAGGCAGAGCAGAAGCTTTTCCACAAAATTTGCGCCCTTCGTCTTTTTGACGAGCACGATAAACATTGCGATAAAGGATATCACCGCAAGTATCAATGCCACCCAGAAAAGCGCATTTGGCACGATAAGTCCGCTTTTCGGGAAGTGGCTCTCGCTTATCTCCTCGCCGAAAAGAGAGTTTTTGATAAAAGCGATCGTGGGGTTGTGCTCCTTATAGCTTTCACCGCCCCATTGCTCAAAGACCTTTTTGAACTGATAGAAGCCGAAGTCAGTAAAGCGCTGTTTCGTCGTGAACTCGCCAAGGAACTGGTCGGCCTCTTCCGAAAGCATTGGAACATAGTTTGGCTTTACGCCAAAGCGCAGATAGTTTCTTATGCTCCACCACAAGCCAAGGGGGAAGCTTATAAGAGCGAATACACAAAACTGCCCCAGCCTGTTCAGAGCCTTTTTGCCGCTTTTGAAAAGTGCGAAAAGTGCGATAAGAAATACTATCGCCACCGCCGGAGCGATAAGGGCGACGGAAACCTTTGTCATCATTCCAAATCCGATACAAAGGGCTGCCTTGGCGATGTTTTTCGCCGTCTGCTCACGATACCATTTTATAACGCAGTAGATCGCACCCATTGTGAAGCACAGCATAAGAGGGTCGTTATTTATTCCGCCCGACATTATGGCAAGGTATGGGAACATACAGCCTATGCCAAATGGTATGGTAAGCGCTTTGCCTTTGAGGTCGAAAAGCTTCAAAAGCTTGTAAAATGTTATTACGACTGCGCTTATGTAAAACAGCGTAAGGCCTTGCAGAGCTTCGCAAGCCATATAATATTCAATGCCGAAAGCCGTGCAGAATTTCAGCCACACCGCACAAATTATATGGTGCAGGGGCGGATGATAATATTGCCAAAGGGTGGTGGGGTCAAAGTTCGGCAGGGCGTGGTTATTGTAAAGATATTCTATATAGCCGGCGTGGCCGCCCTCTTCGCCGAAAAACCACACGTCGTTCTGCCTTGTGTAGATATCGGTCTCAAGCACATAGGAATATCTCAGCACAAAGCCTGCCGCCGCAAGGCAAAGACAGGTTACTCTGTCAACAAATTTTTTATCGTTATTTAGCAGCACGACATATGCTATAAGCACGGCGATAACGCCAACAAAGCACACGAACGCCGCTTTCGACTGATAGCCCACAAAATATATCGTTGCCGCAAGAGTGAAAAGGCTCTTGCCTGCAAATGAAAGATAGCAGGCAGCGTGGTTCTTTGCGCTGTCGCCGAGGCCTTTGAGCAGCCTGCGGAAATAGAAAAATTCCGCCAATGCGAACACAAAATAGACCGAGAAGCCGCTTATATAATACTGTCCATAGCAGCCGAAACCTGCCAGCGCAAAGGACAAAAATGCGGCTATCAGATATGGGTGGTTCGAAATGTTCTTGAATATGGCTTCAAGCCGCCTGTCACTTATTGCACGGCGGTCTATCACCTTTCTTATCTCTGAAAGAACGTCGTTTTTGCTGTCTTTTTTGTTTCTGTTAGCTTTATTGGATTTATTAGCTTTTTTTGTATCTTTCTGAATGGTCATATCAGTTTCCCGACTTTTCCTCGTGGTATTCCTTTTCTGTGTTTACGTTCCAAATATCCTTTCTGCTCTTTTTACCCGAGCGGATAGTCTCAGCGGTCTCCATAGCTGTGAGCATAGAGTGATCCATATTGTTATATCTGTGCTGACCGTTTCTGCCAACGCAATAAAGATTCGGGAAGGTATCGAGGAATTTTATCATCGTGTCGAAATGCTTGTATGTATCAAAATATGCAGGGTAAGCTTTTTTGACCTTTTCTCTATGTGAATCAAGGACAGCGCCCTTTGTGATAACGCCCATTTTGACAAGTTCGCCCGTTGCGAACTTCACGCACTCTTCCTCCGACATATTCCAAAAGTCGTCGCCCTCTGCGCAGAAATATTCAAGGCCTATCCAAACAGTATCCTCAGGCTTTTCCACCATATAAGGCGACCAGTTGTTGAATATCTGTATCCTGCCAAGCTTCACGCCCTTATCCTGAACGTATATCCAGCAGTCGGGGACGATATTGCCAAGGGTGGTCTTATTAGTCTCGTTTTTAAGCTCCAGCCTATTCACAAGCAGGCCGACTGTGACAAAATCTCTATAAGGCAGACCCTTTGCGATCTTTATTACAGTATCGCAAGGCTTTGTTCCGTCTGTGCCGTCCATACCCAAAATAAGGTCTTTTACAGGCATTGAGGAGATGAAAATATCCCCCGTGAAAGTCTTTTCGCCCTGTGGTGTATCGCAAATAACGGACTTGACAGTTCTGCCCTCGCAGATGATATTCTTTACATTGCACTCTGTCAATATCTCGCCGCCAAGCTCCTTGACCTTATCTGCGGCAGTTTCCCAAAGCTGGCCGGGGCCGTATTTTGGATACCAAAACTGTTCGATAAGGGAAGTTTCCACCTCGCCGCTGTCCTTTTTGCCGAAAACTTTCTTGAACATATCCTTTAGCAGAGCCGTGATAGACAAGCCCTTTACACGCTGAGAGCCCCAATCTGCCGATATCTCACGGGGGTGTCTGCCCCAAAGCTTTTCGGTATAGCCCTCAAAGAACATCGAATAGAGCACTTTTCCGAAGCGGTTGATATAAAAATTTTCAAGGTTTGTCTCAGGCTTTTTGAATACGCACGCCCAAAGATAGCTGCAGCCTGCCTTGACAGTTGTGATAAAGCCCATATTTTTGATAGTTTCGGGCTTCATCGAGATAGGGTAATCAAAGAAATGCTTGTTGTAATAAATTCTCGAGACCCTGTCACGGACGAGCATAACTCTGTCCTCGTTCTCGGGGTCGGGGCCGTTTTCGGCAAGGGGCTTTTCGTGGTGAAGCTTTTTATCGTCATAGGCAGGAGCGCCCTGCAAAGGCATAAGGTCAGCCCACCAGTTCATCACCTGCTGGTTTTTGGAAAAGAACCTGTGTCCGCCGATATCCATTCGATTGCCGTTATATCTCACCGTCTGAGATATTCCGCCCATAACCTTTGAGCCTTCGAGGACAGTGACGTCATAATCCTCATTTCCGCCGTTTTTGAGAAGCTCTATCGCCGCAGTAATGCCCGCAGGTCCTGCGCCTATTATCACAACTTTCTTTTTCATTTCTGTTGATTCCTTTCTATGTTCAATTTATTTTGCTGTATTAGCTTTTTTATCAAATATAATAAATTTCCGTCCTGCAAAGTTCCACACAAAGACTATCGCAGTAGAAAACAATTTGCCGATGAGGTAATATTTATCCTTTGGCAACCAGCTTCCGAAGAGCATTTTCGCCGCCAAGATATCCTTAAAGAACCATATTATAAGTGCGTTTATGCCCAGCCCCACGACGCCCACGGCTGCGAAGGCAGCAAACTCCGCCAAGCGGTTTTGTATTTTAGAATTCTTGAATATCCAAAGTGTGCTGAGTGCATAATTCACCGCCAGCCCAGCTATAAACGACAATGTAGCGGCGACGACTGCGTTAAAGCCGCCCAATTCCACAAGCGCAGTCATAATGCCATAATCGACCACAAAAGCCGCTCCGCCAACAAAGACGTATCTGAAAAACTGCACGAAAGTATTATCCGTATCCCCAGAAAACAGGGTTTTTACATTTAGTTTGCTCATATTCCTATCCTTACTATATTACTATATATTTTCGCTTTACTTTTTTACTTTCTTACTATCTCACTATATATAAGTGCGTTCAACGTATCAAAAAGTTTCAAGATTTTTGCGATGTGGAGAAAATTCCGCCTTTTGCACAACATTCCCCCGTGATATTTATACGCATTGCACGAAACACAAACCTCACACTTTATTCAACAATATTATATCACTTCTTTCTAATTTAGTCAATAGTTTTGGGCGTGCTCTTTGATGGAGGTGAGTTGCAAAAATCATCGCCAACGGCGATATATTCATTCCTCATTCCTTATTCCTAATTCCTCACTTTTTGTGGTTGCAAACTAACGTGTTTTGTGCTATAATATTCCCGAAAGGTGGGAGACTATGGAAATTATGAATATCCGTGAGGATTGGAACACTATCCCCGATAGCTCACTCAGAAAACTGTACCGCAGCCTTACCAAACGTCAGCGCTTTCTAGCTTATATCCCCGTTGCCTGCATATTTCCAGCTATGATAGTCTATGGTATGTACGGCTGGGTGTCATATTTCGTCGCCGAATACGCCCTCTTCCGCTCATTCGATACAGGCGTGACAGGCATTATAAATTACGTTGCTTTCGCCATTTGCGGCGTTCTTATGTCATCAAATAAAGTGAAAACTATCATCGCTACGCCGATCGCTATGCTGGGCTACATCGCCCTTAAAGGCGCTCTGTTCGATAGTTTCAGCTTCGATACTTTCATAATGCTCGTCTATCTCATCATAGCCTGCGCATTTACGGCAAAAACTGTCGCCGACCTTAATTTCCTCCGCTCCCTGCCGAATTTCCCATTCGACCAGCGTGACGACCGCATTAAGTTTGAGGGGCTTACCCGTGATGAAATGGTCAAAAACCTCGAGCACGCCCAGCAAGGCGGCATTTTCACTATCGACCACGAGGATATTTTCACCTCCGATAAGCCCGAGGATATCGCCACGCCGCCCGAAAAAACTGACGAATATATGCAGGAATACAAAATGTCATATGACGGGCTGAAAAATTGGAAAGATCATCACGACAGAGATTGAAAAGCTTTGGGCATATATAATTGTATATCATCTATATGTTAAAATATGAAACTTTCTTTTTGCTGTCCAAAGGTGAATAAATTGCATTTTTCGTCACAGAAAACAAATAAATGAAACAGTTAAGATAACAAAGTTATAAGACAATATAGCTAAATAGCGACATATGGTTTTGTGCGATACCAATAAGATTTATGTTAAATGCTTGTGAATTAGCTCCAGTTTCTTGATTTTGACACACCAATGTGGTATAATTATCGTGAATAGTGATATTATATCAGAGATTTCTAAGATTAAATTAAAATAAAAAGACATAGATAGAAAGGAGTAAACAAGGTATGATCTGCGGCTGCAAAGTTATTGCCGTCTGCATTTGCAAGATATACGACGAACGACATTACAATTTCATCACGGCGCTGAATAAATGCGCAGTTGAAAACGGTTACAGACTGTTTGTTTATCACACCTGCTCCGACCTGTATTGGCATACCCTTTCGGAAAAAAGCGAGATCGCAATTTTCGACCTTATAGATTACGACAAGATCGACGCCGTCGTTACCTTTGACGAGCGTATATTCAGAAAGGATATTCTCGAAAATATCCGCCGTAACGCCGCTGTGCACGGCAAGCCTGTCATTTCCGTGGGCGATAGTCACGACGACTGCACAAGCGTTATGTTCGATTACGAAAAAGGCTTTGAACAGGTGGTGCGCCATATCGTCGAGCAGCACGGCGTTAGCGATGTTGCGATGATCGCAGGGCTTAAAGGCGAAGTCAATTCCGAGCGCAGGATAGATGTTTACAAGCAGGTGCTTGCGGAGAATTATATCCCATTCCGTGAGGATAGGCTTTATTACGGAGATTACTGGTCAGACCCGACAGCAAAAGCGGTGAACGCTATGATAGCGAAAAACGATATTCCAAAGGCTGTTATCTGCGCAAACGATATGATGGCGATAACGGCTTCAACTGAGTTCCAGTCTCACGGCTATAAAGTGCCAAATGATATCATCATAACAGGTTTTGACGGCACAGAGGATATTAAGTTCTGCGAACCGATGATAACAAGCTGCGGCGCAAGCTTTGAAAAAACTTGCCAGCTTATCGTCGATCTGGTTGGCAAAGCCATAAATGGCGAAGAGCTTGAAAAGAGATATGACGTTGAGTACGTTATTGAAATTTCAGAATCCTGCGGCTGCGTTGCGCATAACGCAAAGCTCAATACAGGCAATTATATCCGTGGTCTTCATGACAGGATAAACCGCTATCAGTACGAAGAGCGTGTGCTCTATGAGCTTGCCACCACTATTATGAACAGCGAAACGCCGAAAGAAGCTTCCAACACTATCTGCACATACGATTTCGGCGATGTTGCGGTGCTTGTGAACCGTGAGTGTTTTGACGAAAAAAGCGACCCCAGCATAGATGAAAAGCGGCGCAGCTTTGACGATAAGATGATAGTTATTTCCGTAAGAAACGCAGGCGGACGTGAAATGCCTTTCGAGATCGACCGAAAAGATGTCGTTCCTTGCCTTGACGATGTTATAGGCTATGGAACGCCGCTGGTGTTCTCCGCTCTCGGCTATATCGGCATTCCGCAGGGCTATGTATGCTTTTATCTGCCTATCGACCTTAAAGAATACGGCAAGATACCACTTTATATGAACTCCCTCAATACCGCTTTGGGCAGCTATCGAAACGTCAGATATCAGAAATATATGGCAAAGCATATTGAAGATATGTACAGGCACGATGTTCTGACAGGGCTTTACAACCGCAACGGCTTCTACAACGCCCTCGAACAGCTCAGAGGCAGAGACGGACAGCTTGCAATGGTGGTCTCAGTCGATGTTGACGGGTTGAAATATATAAACGACAATTTCGGACACGAGGCAGGCGACTTCGCTATCCGTGTAGCAGCGGAAGCTATGAGCAGCGTGACTATCGAAAACAAAGTCTGCGGACGTTTCGGCGGTGATGAGCTTGCAATGGTGGCGGTCGTTGACGAGGACTGTTCCGACAAGGTCAAGTGGGAGATAAAGAGCTTTCTTTCAACGCTCAATCAGAGCTGTGGAAAGCCTTACACTCTGTCATCAAGCGTCGGCATAGCTGTATCTGCGGCGGATCATTTTGACTTTGACAATGTTATGCGCCTTGCCGACAAGCGAATGTATGAGGACAAGAAAAACAAACCTCACTATCGTGGAAGCTGGCACGATAACAGATTAAGACCGAATCCATAACAAACATTAAGAACAATAAAATAATACAATGTAGCGTAAGCAAAAGACGGGCGAACAATGTTCGCCCGTTTTTTGTTACGCCGCTAATATCTGACCCCAGCCCCCACAAGCAAGAAACCCGCAGGCGGAAAACTTCCGTCTGCGGGCTCCAAGCTATAATTTATAAGTGGGATGGGGGCTTTTTAATGGGATATACCCGTCATCTTGATAGCTTATAACTGTTATCGGACTTATTCGTCCTGAAGAGCGTCATAACCCTCTTCGTTTGTTCTGATCTTGATAACATTCTCAACGTTGTAAACAAAGATCTTGCCGTCACCGATATGTCCTGTATAAAGGGCTGCCTTTGCGGCGTCGATAACTGCTCTTGTCGGTACCTTGCAGATTATTACATCTACCTTTACCTTTGGAAGCAGGTTAGCTTCGACCTCAGCACCACGGTAATACTCAGGCTGACCCTTCTGCATACCGCAACCAAGAACGTTTGTAACTGTTACACCTGTTACCTCGATATCCTCGAGAGCTGTGATAAGATCGTTGAGCTTCTGCTGCTTGCAAACGATAGTTACCTTTGTCATCTTTGGTGTGCCGTCTGCTGAAGGTGCTTCTGTTGCATAAGATTCTACCTTGATAGCCTTTTCAACAGGAACAACAGGCTCTGCTGACTTTTCTACCTTTACAACGCTCTTTGCGTCGTCCTTTGTATAGCTGAGAACTGCCTGTGACATTGCAGGAGCGAAGTCTGCATAAGAAGAAACAAGTCCGTGCTCTGTAACGTCGAGGCCAAGGATCTCTTCCTGTTCGGAAGCTCTAAGACCAATTGTGTGCTTGATGATCTGGAATACGATAGTCATTGTGATAGCTACCCAAGCGATAACTGATACCATACCGAGAAGCTGGATACCAAGGAGATGTGCTCCGCCGCCTGTGAAGAGTCCCTTTTCACCGCAAGTACCGTCTGAGAACAGACCTACTGCAATAGTGCCCCACATACCGTTGAGCATATGAACTCCGCAAGCACCAACCGGGTCATCTATCTTGAGAACCTGGTCTATAAACTCTACGCCTACAACTACGAGGATACCTGCAACGATACCGATTATAGCTGCTGATACTGGTGAAACTGTGTCGCATGGAGCTGTGATAGCTACCAGACCTGCAAGTGAAGCGTTAAGTGTCATTGAAACATCAGGCTTCTTATACTTGATCCAAGTGAAGATCATTGTTGTGATAGTTGCAACTGCTGCTGCAAGGTTTGTTGTTACGAAAACCTTACCTGCAAGTGGGATAGCGTCGCCTTCCATAGAAACTGTTGAAGCACCGTTGAATCCGAACCAGCAGAACCAAAGGATAAAGCAACCAAGTGCGCCAAGTGTAAGTGAGTGACCTGGGATAGCCTTTGCCTTGCCGTTCTTGTCATACTTACCGATACGAGGACCAAGGATAGCTGCGCCAACGAATGCTGCAACGCCGCCTGCCATATGAACGCAAGTTGAACCTGCGAAATCATGGAAGCCGAGGTCTGCGAGCCAGCCGCCGCCCCAGATCCAGTGAGCCTCGATAGGATAAACCAGAAGGCTTATAATTGCTGAATAGATACAATAAGAAATGAACTTTGTTCTTTCTGCCATAGCTCCAGAAACGATAGTTGCTGCTGTTGCACAGAAAACTGTCTGGAAGATAAGGAAAGCAAAGAAAGGCACTCCGTCTGGAGCAGCTGAGGCATATGTAGAATCAGCGATTCCCTTGTAAGCTCCGATGAACTTGCCGTCGCCAAACATTATACCGAAACCGAAGAGCCAAAACAGCGGAGTTCCGATACAGAAGTCCATAAGGTTCTTCATTATGATGTTACCTGCATTCTTTGCACGGGTAAAACCTGTCTCGACCATTGCAAAACCTGCCTGCATAAAGAATACAAGCGCCGCTCCGAGGAGCACCCAAATAGTATTGACTGCGCTGAAATCAGCCTTTTCAGCCAATACTTGAACTGTGTTTATCATATCTTTTTCCTCCTTAAAATACAAAAAAGTGTACGACAGCCGCAGCCTTTCAGCCGGGCTTATCATACACTTCATTGTGCATTGAGAATCTTAGTCGATATGTACTGTAACAAGATGTTGGATATGTATTAGGATAATTGGAAAATCAGTTGTTATATCGAAAATTAAGATCGTCTTTATTAAATTGTGTTCTTTGCTTTTTTTATTTTACATAGAACAGCAGATCGCTATATGTTGGATATGGCCAGTATTCCTTGCCCACCAACGTCTCGATCTTGTCGGCCGGAAGTCTGAGTGCTCCCATATCAACAAAGATAGTATCGTGGAAGAAGTTTGCCATTTCCTGTGTGTCCTCGATAGCGTGTACCTTCTGAACGTCAGCCTCGAGAGTTCCGAGAGCCTTGTACATTTCAGTTACGAGAGAAGAAATTTCCTTGACTGTCTCGTCCTCGAATACAGTCTCAGCGCCACAGCTCTTAGCAAGCTCCGCAGTCTTTGCGATATCCTTGATGTACTTAGCAGCAGCCGGAAGAATTTCCTTCTTAGCCATATCTATCATTGTAAGAGCCTCGATGTTGAGTGTCTTGCAATACTCGTCGAGAAGGATCTCAACTCTTGACTGGAGCTCTGTCTCTGTATAAACGCCGTACTTTGTGAATACGTCGATGTTCTTCTGTGCGAGGAATGTTGGAACAGCCGCTGGTGTGGACTTGAGGTTGAGAAGACCTCTCTTTTCAGCTTCAACAGGCCACTCGTCAGAATAACCGTTGCCGTTGAAGATGATGTTCTGATTGTCCTTGATAGTCTTTTTGATAAGATCGTCAAGAGCGTCCTGGAAGTTGTCAGCCTTTTCAAGTACGTCAGCAAATTCGTCAAGAACTTCTGCTACGATAGTATTAAGAACTGTGTTAGGGCCTGCAACTGAAAGCTTAGAGCCAGGCATTCTGAACTCGAACTTGTTGCCTGTGAAAGCAAATGGTGAAGTTCTGTTACGGTCTGTTGTATCCTTAGGGAAGTGTGGAAGAACGTCAACGCCGATCTCCATTTCAACTCTCTTGTCCTCATACTTAACGCCGTTTACGATAGAATCGAGAACGCCTGTGAGCTCATCGCCAAGGAAGATAGAGATGATAGCCGGAGGTGCTTCGTTTGCGCCAAGTCTGTGGTCGTTACCGGCAGAAGCAACGGAAGCTCTCAGAATATCCTGATAATCGTTAACTGCCTTGATAACAGCTGTGAGGAACAGCAGGAACTGTGCGTTCTCAGCAGGTGTCTTACCTGGGTCAAGAAGGTTTACGCCTGTGTTTGTTGAGATCGACCAGTTGTTGTGTTTACCTGAACCATTGATGCCTGCGAATGGCTTCTCGTGAAGCAGGCACTTAAAGCCGTGCTTTCTGGCTGTTCTCTTCATAATCTCCATTGTGAGCTGGTTGTGGTCAGTCGCAATGTTCGTTGTGCCGTAGATTGGAGCAAGTTCGTGCTGTGCAGGAGCTACCTCGTTGTGCTTTGTCTTAGCGTAAATGCCAAGCTTCCAAAGCTGCTCGTCAAGGTCTCTCATATAAGCCTGAACTCTTGTCTTGATAGTACCGAAGTAGTGATCTTCAAGTTCCTGTCCCTTTGGAGCAGGTGCGCCGTAAAGTGATCTGCCAGCAAGGATAAGGTCTTCTCTCTTTGAATACATCTCTCTGTCGATGAGGAAGTATTCCTGCTCAGGACCAACGTTTGCAACAACTCTTGTTGCGTCAGAACCGAAGAGCTTCAGAATTCTAAGAGCTGACTTATTGACAGCCTCCATTGAACGAAGAAGCGGAGTTTTCTTATCAAGTGCCTCGCCGTTATATGAGCAGAAAGCGGTAGGAATACAAAGTGTCTGTTCCTTGATGAATGCATATGAAGTTGGATCCCAAGCTGTATAGCCTCTTGCCTCGAATGTAGCTCTCAGTCCGCCGGAAGGGAATGAAGAAGCGTCAGGCTCGCCCTTAACGAGCTCCTTGCCCGAAAATTCCATAATAACGTGACCGTCCTCTGTTGGTGAGATAAAGCTGTCAAGCTTCTCAGCAGTAAGACCTGTCATTGGCTGGAACCAATGGGTGTAATGTGTGCAGCCCTTTTCAACTGCCCAGTCCTTCATTGCGTTGGCAACGATGTTTGCGACCTCGATATCAAGTGGATCGCCGTTGTCGATAGTCTTCTTCAAAGCCTTGTAAGTAGCCTTTGGAAGTCTTTCCTTCATAACTGATTCGTTGAACACATCAGAACCGAAATATTCAGGAACGTTTGCCATATTGAATTCCTCCTATAAATTATAGTTTACAAAATTTAAAATAATAAAATTAAAATAAAAAAAGACACTGCGAACCTTATCGGTTCACAGCGCCTTTGCTGTTTACAAGTATGAGTATATACCATTGCGCCTCATTTGTCAAGGCCTTTTTTCATTTTTAGAGACTTTAACAAATCTCACCCTTGCAAATTGTTGATTACTGTACAAATGCGCAAAATATCAACAAACTGCACATATTGCCGTAAAAATCAGCACCATAGCGCACAATATATGAAAAAATCAAATGTCGATATAATGATCCTTGTCGGGACGATCCTTAAAATCACGCTTTATCATCTTGTTGAGCTGCTTGAGCTTTGAGCCTGCGGTAAAGCAGCCAAACAGGTTTGATACGCCCGATATCAGCAGCGCAATGCCAAGTATCATCATCGCAGCGTCAGTAAGCATAAGGGGGTTGAAAAGCAGCACCACGCCCACAGCCGTCGTGATAACGGCAGGGATACAGCTGACTTTCCATTCCACAACGCCGGCTCTTTTGAGGTTCAGCGAATCCTGTATGTTCACAATGCCGCTTATGAGCATATAAATTCCGAACACGATAGCAATAACGCTCGGTATAAAGTTTGGTCTTGCAATTATGAACACGCCGATAGCCGCCAAGATTATTCCCCTAACAAGGCAGGAAGAGTACACAGGGTTCTCTTTGCCCTTGAGAAAATATCTCACAAGTTCCTCAGCACCGAACACAAGAAACAATCCGCCGATAACATAGCAAATGGCCTTTGTGAAAAAGCCAGGATCGACTATAAGCGCCACGCCCAGCACCACGCAGAAAAGCGAGAGCACCCAGTAGCTTCTGAACATCTTCTTGATAAATTCCATTTTCATCTTTCCTTTCATCTATTTAAAAGATAGCACCTGCTTGATTCTCTGCCAAACGGGCGACAGCAGGTCGCCACAGCTTGTTGAATAAAATCCAAACAAGTGGGACGTCGAGGACGCCGTCCCCTACAATTGGCGTAAATACGTCATTTGGCTTGCCGTCTTTTTGACAAGCTTGCGCTCTCACGCCTTTTTCGCAGCCCTCAGCTTTGCAGCCTTTATTACCTTCATTCGTGAAAATTCCTCTCTGTCCTTCTCTTCAAGGGAATCCGTGATGAACTTCACTATCTTCTCATTTCTCGGTATGATTATGTTCTGCAATGCGTTTGCACGCCGCTGGGTCTTTCTTATTGCCACCGACAGCCTGTAAATGCTGTTTTCCACCTCGGCAAGCTCCACGGTGGTGCGCTTTACCTTGTCAAATGCAAGAAACGCCCTGTCAAGCTGGGAATTGGTCTGGGAAAAGCCGTATGTCACTTTAAGCGGCCGCTCCTCAAGGGTAACTCTCGGCAGCTCAACGCCCATTACACTTTTCGAGCTTATCTCCACCCCCGTCTCAACGGGTATGCAGTTCGCATATGGCGTAACAAGTCCCATTGAGATGTTCGCAAGCTGCAATGCGCTGTACGCTTCCTTGTAGGTCTCCTCAATGCTGCAACGAAGCTCCCCTGCCTTGTCCACAAAGCTCATAAGCTCTCGTATGAGAATGTTCCTTTTTCTGTCAAGAAGCTCGTAACCCAGCGCCGCAAGCTTCAAGGCTTTCTTTGATAATATAAGATTTCCTTTGGTAGGAAAGACTTGCTGCTCCGCCAATGGTCACACCCTCTTTCTATTTTATCACTATATTCAAAAAAATCCAGTAGGGGCGAACGCTGTTCGCCCCTACACATTATACCCTTATGGCACAATATGTCGCATTTTTATTCCGCTGCAAACAGCGCCTTTGCCTTTTCTGCGCTGTAATAATGTTCAAGGTGCTCCTCGTCAACTCTGTCAAGCTCCGATTTCGGCAGGGTCGAAAGCAGCGACCAGCCAAGATCAAGTGTCTCCTCGATAGAGCGGTTGACATCAAAGCCCTGATCTATAAAATACTTCTCGAACAGCACGCCGAATTTCATATACGCCTTGTCGGTATCGGAAAGCTCCTCCTCGCCGATAACGGAAGCAAGGCTCCTTGCATCCTGAACCTTTGCGTATGCCGCAAAAAGCTGGTTTGATACCATTTGATGATCTTCTCTTGTGAAGCCTTCACCGATACCGTCTTTCATAAGTCTTGAAAGGCTGGGCAGGATAGACACCGCAGGATAAACGCCCGTCTGATCGAGATTTCGGTCAAGAACTATCTGTCCCTCTGTGATATATCCCGTAAGGTCCGGAACAGGGTGAGTGATATCGTCGTTAGGCATAGTGAGTATAGGTATCTGCGTAACAGAGCCCTTTGCGCCCTTTACAATGCCTGCTCGCTCATAGATCGACGCAAGGTCGGAATAAAGATATCCCGGATAACCCTTTCGGCCCGGTATCTCGCCCTTTGATGATGAAAATTCTCTCAGCGCCTCTGCATAAGAAGTCATATCCGTGAGGATAACAAGAATGTGCATATCGTGCTCAAAGGCAAGATATTCCGCACAAGTCAGCGCACACCTCGGGGTGAGGATACGCTCTATGATAGGGTCGTTTGAAAGGTTCAAAAACATTGCAACTCTCTGCAAAACGCCCGTCTCTTCAAAGCAGCGCTTGAAATAATCCGCAACGTCGTTTTTAACGCCCATTGCGCCGAACACGATAGCAAAGTCCTGTCCGTTCTCGTCCGCTATCTTTGCCTGCCTTACTATCTGCACCGCAAGCTTGTTATGCGAAAGTCCCGAACCCGAGAATATCGGCAGCTTTTGACCTCTGATAAGGGTGGTCAATGCGTCGATAGATGATATTCCCGTGTTGATATAGTTTCTAGGATAAGTTCTTGAAACAGGGTTCAGCGGCGAACCGTTTATATCACGGTATTTCTCTGGGAAAATATCCCCCAGCCCGTCGATTGGCTTGCCTGCTCCGCTGAAGATCCTTCCAAGCATTTCCGTTGATAGCGCAAGCTCCATTGGTCTGCCTTGAAAGCTTGTAGTTGTGTTCACAAGTGAAAGCCCCTTTGTGCCCTCAAATACCTGCAAGACCGCCTTGTCCTCCTCGACTTCAACAACTCTTGCAAGGCGGCGTGTGCCGTCGTCAAGCTTTATCTCCGCCATTTCGTCATAGGAAATGCCGCTGACGTGGTCGAGCGCCACCAGCGGGCCGTTTATCTCGCTGAGACCGATATATTTAACGTCCACGCTGCGCACCCCCCGTCAGCTTCTCAAAATCGGCTTTCATATCCCTTTCATAGTCGTCGAACATTCCAAGTTCGCCGTTAGGGATATCATATTTCACTTTTATTATCTTCTCTATCCAGCCGCACTTGACGATATCGTCAACATTCACGCCCTCTGCCAAAGCTTCTTTCGCAAGAGCATAAAAATCTGTTATGAGCTTCATCATTCTATACTGCTTATCAAGAGGCACATAAGTATCGTCCTTATGATAAGCGTTCTGCTGCAAAAAGCCTACCCTTACTATCCTTGCGGTCTCTATAAGAAGCTTTTGATCGTCGGGCAAAACGTCCGTACCCATAAGCTTTACTATCTCCATAAGAGTGTTCTCTTCCACAAGAATGTTGGATATCTCCTGCCTTATCTTCATAAAATTCTCATTTACGTTGGTGTTATAATATTCCGCAAGATCTTCCGCATATTCCGAATAGCTTGTGTTCCAGTTTATTGCAGGATAATGTCTTGCATAGGCAAGGGACTTGTCAAGCGCCCAGAAGCAGCGCACGAAACGCTTTGTGTTCTGCGTAACAGGCTCGGAAAAGTCCGAGCCCTGAGGCGATACCGCACCGATTATGGTAACAGAGCCTTCCTTGCCCCCAAGGGTCTCAACATAGCCTGCACGCTCGTAGAATTCGGAAATTCTCGAAGGCAGATATGCAGGGAAGCCCTCTTCCGCAGGCATTTCTTCCAATCGTCCCGATATCTCACGAAGCGCCTCCGCCCAACGTGAAGTCGAATCCGCCATAATTGCGATGTGATAGCCCATATCACGATAATATTCCGCAAGGGTTATGCCCGTGTAAATTGAAGCCTCACGGGCTGCCACAGGCATATTTGAAGTGTTTGCGATAAGCACCGTTCTGTCCGTCAAAGGTCTCTGAGTTTTCGGGTCGATAAGTTCGGAAAATTCCTCAAGCACCTGCGTCATTTCGTTTCCACGCTCGCCGCAGCCGATATAAACGATGATATCAGCGTCGCACCATTTTGCAAGCTGGTGCTGGGTCATAGTTTTTCCCGTGCCAAATCCACCAGGGATAGCCGCCGTGCCGCCCTTTGCCACAGGCAGAATAGTGTCAACGATACGCTGACCTGTCACCAACGGCTTTGTTATAGGAAGCCTGTTTTTGCAAGGTCTCGCCGTTCTGATAGGCCATTTCTGACAGAGTATAAGCTCCTGCACAGCGCCGTTTGGAGCCTTTATCTTCGCCACAACGTCATTGACAGTATAGTCGCCGTCCTCAGCAGTCCAAATGACCTCACCGCCCTTTGAAAGCGGCGGAAGCATACACTTGTGGACGATGACAGGGGTCTCAGGGCAGGTGCAGTAGATATCCCCAGCCCCAAGCTTGTCGCCCACCTTAACAGTCAGCTTGACAGCATATTTTTTCTCAGTATCGAGAGAATTTACATTTGCGCCGTCGGCAATAAAAGCCCCCGAAAGCTCTTCAAGCTTTTTGAGCGGACGCTCTATGCCGTCGAAAATATTGTTTATTATACCAGGGCCAAGTGTGGCGGACATCGGCGCACCTGTTGATTCCACAGGCTCGCCGGGCATAAGCCCCGTGGTGCCCTCATAGACCTGTATGGTTGTGAAATCAGACTGGACCCTTATGACCTCGCCGATAAGACGCTTTTTTCCCACATAGACCATTTCCTGCATAGCAAAGGTCTTTGAATTTGCTACCTTCACAACAGGGCCGTTTATGGAAAATATTTTATCCTTTGAAATTGTCTCCATTGTCAAAACTCCTAATTATTGCTGCCCAAATTGCTATGCGATTCGCTGCCTGCTCTAAGTATGGTCTTTTTCGTGAAATCGCCACGCTGCTCTTCAAAAGCAGAATCGAAAGTGCGATCCAAAGCTATTCCCATATCCTCATAAACCGCAAGAAGTCCGCCCAGCTCGATAGTGTCACGCTCTCTGACCTCAAACAGTCCGGCATTTGCATTTTCAAGCTTTTTCGCATAAGCCATATCTCTCGGCGCAAGGTATATTATGCCCTTGCTTTCGGGATATCTTTCCCTGCAAAGCTCTGCGCTTTTCACAAGATACTGCTCATAATCCCCGCTTTTCACAAAGTCCGCAAGTCTTGTCTTTACGCCATCAAACACTCGGTCTATGACGTTTTCTCTGTAACAAAGCACCTTTCGCTTTGATTCCAGCTTCCTTGAAGATATCTCTCTGACAGCTCTTGCCTCTTCCGACTTGTCCGCCTGAGCCTTTTTGCTCTCCGCAAGGCTCTGCGCCTCCACCTGCGCCTGCGCAAGGATATCCTCACGCCTGCTTTCAGCCTCGTCGGTGATAGCCTTTGCCTGCCTGTTCACATTATCGAAAACAGCCTTCTTGAAGCGCTCAAGCTTCTGCGCCCCGTTTATATCATTGGTCTTTTCGTTCATTTTTATCGCTTCTCCGTTTTATCTCGATCTTTAAGCACATTCGAGCAAGCCACAACGCTTTATAGCTTTATGCCCACCGCCTGTGCAAGATATTGTGAAATGGTGTCAGAGATCTTCGATGTTGCGTGCCTGTCGGGTATCTCAACGATAAGCGGCGTTTTTCTCGACAGCTTATATTCGTATACCTTTTCACGGCATTGCTTCACCGCAAGCTCAGTCATAAGCACTACGCCAACGTCCGGCATATCCATCGCCTTATCCAAAGCCGCCGTGACCTCTTCCGCCGTGTGTACAACAACGCCCTCTATCCCCGAAAGTCTCATTCCCATCTGCGTGTCGATATTATCGCTGATAAGATAGAATCTCATTTTATTACCCTTTACTTTGACCCGTCAGCCGTTAAAGGCCGATAGCAGAGCCGACGTTTGAAATGATAAGGATAGCGATAAGAAGTCCATAAAGGGCGATACCTTCACCAAGAACTACGAATATAAGCGCTTTAACGAAGTTCTTAGGATCCTCAGAAGTCGCACCGATAGCCGCAGGAGCACCTGCCGCAACAGCGATACCTGAGCCAACGCAGGAAAGTCCGACAGCCAGCGCTGCCGCAAGATATCCAAGACCTGCGCCTGTTGAAAGCACAGCCGCACCCTGCTCGCTTGCCGCAGAAACGAAGTTTCCGATAGGCACGATAAGAGCGCAAAGCATAATGCCTGCGAATGTACAAAGGTTTCCGATGAAAGCACCCTTTGGCGACTTTCCGTTCTTTATCTTCTTAGCCGTGAAAATGAATGGCACGCAAAGAAGTGCAACAGCGATAAGCGGCAGTAAAAAATAGATCAGCATAATAAATTCCTCCAAAAAAAATTATATTTTACGTTTTATTAATTACATTATATAAGATATGAACAATGCAGGGTCACGGGCGAACAATGTTCGCCCCTACACATTCGTTCAATTTGTAGGAGACGGCGAAATTTATCTGTTCACCGTTACTCACAGATAAATTAACGTCCCACTTTCGGACACGCTTTTGTATAGCAGCAACCCGATAGTTATTCCGTCTGCGCTGAGAATTTCACGCCCACAGGCTCGAAAGGCTTTCCGCCACCCTCGTAGAAACGTGAGAATATCTCGTAAAATTCAAGCCTTATGATCTGGATAGCCACGATCATTCCCTCCATTACCATAACAAAGAGGTTTCCAAGCACCAGCACGAAAGGCTGCGCAGCCGCAGCGCACATATCCATAAGGGTCATTACAACAAGCATCATACCTGCGTGGGAAAGTACAAATCCGCCCACACGGAGAAATGACATCGTGTTTGAAATATAACTGAGCACGAACTCGAACATTTCAAAAAAGTTCTCAACAATAAAGTTTCCTACCGTCATATTCTCTTCGTCCTCCGAAAGCTTCCATTGCTTGTATTTCACCGCAATGGAAAATGGCGTCCGACAGAATATACATATAAACGGTATGACGATAAGGAATATCACGAATGGTGCGGACATTATCTTCACGTCAAACATAAGCGTGCCCACAAGTCCAGCCGCCACAGAGCAGTAGAACACAAGTCCCGCAATGCCGTTGCAGCCGAATATCGCCTTTTCGTAATCCTTATTTTTAAAGCCGATGTAAATGTTCAGTATCATCGACATCACGATGAGCGCAACGCCTATCGCCACCGCAGTGATAAGAATAAAGTTCGTCTGCTTAAAGACTTTCAGAGGCAGAAAATCAATGCCAATGCTTTCAAACACAGGGTCTAAAAGCTCCTCATATCCAAAGAACGAGCCGTAAAGAGTTCCGAATATCATACTCGAAAGCCCTATCCTCGCTGCCATTCCGCTTGCCTTTTCGCCGATCTTTTTCTTTAGCGCCAAGCCGCCTAAAAACAACAGCAAGCCCTGTCCAAGATCGCCGAACATTATTCCGAACAGCAGCGTGTAAGTCACCGCCACGAAAGCCGTTGGGTTGAAGCCCTTGTAATCGGGCAAGCCGTACATTTCCACCAGCATTGTAAAAGGCTTCGTGAGGAAATTGTTTTTCAGTATGGTCGGCGGCTCGCAGGAAGCGTCAGCGTCCGCAGGGAGATACACCACCGATACCGACTTTGTATCCTCAAACAGCTTGTCGAACCGCTCCTTTTCCTTCTCAGGGATAAAGCCCTTTAAATAGAACTTGTCCCCAAGCACCGCCGCATTTCGCCGCAGTTCAAAGGTATCGTGGATAAACCGCAGCTTTGTGAAAGCCTGCTGCAATTCGTCCTCCGCCTCTGCGGCAATGGCGGAAATGCCCTTGTTTATCTTATCAAGCTCCGTCTCGTCCGCCTTTATCTGCTCTGTTATCTTCGCAAGAGCCTCGTCAGCATCGCCCGACACGAATGACGGCAGCATTATGCGCTCAAAGTACATCGAATGGAATATCTCGTCAACTCTCACCTTGTCGGTCTCAGGCACGAAATACATTCCCCAGCAGAAGCTTTTTCCCGTCTCAAAGGGCACAAAGAAAAAGTTCTCGTCATAATAATCAAGCTTCGGAAGATTGTCCGCAGGCAGCTTTCCTATCCTCACGGAAACGTATTTCAGCGAGAAAAGCCGCTGAAAATCGCTGTGCATACCCTGCAAATGGACGATCTGCTTCTGCGCTGCCCCAAGCTCTGAAATGCGCTGGGTGATCTCCTGCCGCTTGCCGCCAAGTTCTGACAGCCGTCCGTTGTATTTTTCAAACAGCCCGTCAAAATCCTCGGGAGCGGAAAGTCCGCAGCCGCTGAGATCAGTCTGTTTCAGCGTTATCCCAAGCTGTGAAGCAAGCTGCGAAAGGTTCTTCAAAGGCCTGTCAAACCTGTTTTTCTCCGACAGGGCTTTCATTTTCCCGTCAGCCCCCGAACCCGCAGGCTCAATGTGAAAGCAGCCGCTTTCGCAGCATTTTTTCAATGCGCCGTCAAGCTCGTCCATAAGCCCTGCGATATTGACAAGCGCCATTTTTTCTATCGCCATTCACATTATCTCCTTTTCATATTTATATCGTATTTGTATCATTATTCAACAATTATAAAATAATCAGACCACGCTCGATAGCCGAAGGCTCTGCGCCGTAACGTATGCCCTCGATAATGTGCACAAGGTTCGATACCTCGATGCTGCAAAGCTTCATAAAAGCGTAAAGTGAAACTGGCGCCGAAACGCTTGAAGCGATGATGTGGGAAAGATATCTGTACTGTGCGCTGTTTATCTTGGTCTCGATATAATCGCTTTCCATTCCGTCTCTGCCGTACCTCGTCTTGTCAAGCCAAGATATCATATCCTCGGGGGCTTCAAGCTCGTAATACTTATCCAGCCGCTTTCCCATTCCGCCCTCAGAACCGACACCAGTCTTGACTTTTATCTGCCGCTTTCTTATATCCTCAGCACCATATCCGAAAAACGCCTTCATTCTGTAAGCGTTTATAATGTTCATCGAATCTATCTCACGGCATATTATCTCTTTTATCTGTGAATACTGATCGTGAGGGAACTCTTTTTTCGCCGCCTCAAGCAGATCTCTGTAATAAGCCGTCCTAAGCCGCAGCTCACATTCAGTATAGTCCGCCGAACCGTCCTCCAGCGGCGGGATCTTCACAAGTATCTTATAATAGGAAGTGTTTTTCAGTATCTTCAAAAGCTCCTCATAGCTTTCCGCCCTGCTCATTTCAAGCAGGCTGACCTTTGAGTGCTTTATGACATATCCGGGCAAGTCGTTGAGATAGGAATTATCCAGCCCTGAATTTATATTGTTTATCATCGAAAGAATACATTCTATCTCCTTCTTTTTGATAAGGAAATCATAGAACGATATCTTGTCAAGCTCCTGAAAGCTGCAAAGCCTTATATAGGTGTTGAAACTGTCTTTTTGCAGCAGCTCTTCAAGGAAACCTCTGTGCACCGTGTTGGGGTCAACGTCCTTGAAAGCGTTTTTGTATCGCTGGGTGTGGGATAAATAATCCGCCGCCTCCGCAACGCTGCGCCGCATAAGCATTTCGTGATAATTTTCTTTTGTGAACATCTTTCCGTGAAGATATCTTATCTTTGCCACCGTCGCATTGGTCGCATAACTGTCAAGCACATTTCCGCCCCCTGTCTGTTATATCATTATGTAGGGGCGAACATCGTTCGCCCGTTTATTTGCCTCTGTTTCAAACATCTGCAAATCGCCGTGTATTACAAGCTGGTAACAGCGCTGAATATCTCGTCCTCCCACTCCTTGTGGTGAGCATTATATATATCCTCCAGCGCATTTATCTGTCTGCTCTCGCTCCCTGTGATCTTGTCGGTCTCAGCCTTTATCCTTGCGTCCACCTCCGCCGCCTTTTGCGCCTTGTATTCCTCAGCCTCACGGAGAGCGTCCTCTTTAAGCGCCGCCTGCTCAGCCTGTGTCTTTTCTATAAGCTCGCCGCTTTCCGTCTGAGCCTGTTCAAGCCTTTCGGAAGCCGCCTTGTCTGTTTCAAGTATCTCTGTGATGATATCCATTGCGTTATCCTCCGTGATCAATTTGTGCCCATACGCTATTTGTATGTAGGGGCGAAAATTGTTGTTCGACAATGCTCTCAACAATTTTTGGTCGCCCGTTGGTTTACTGCCTTTTTGACAGTCTCCAATGCACTACTATATTATAGTATAAGCAACACCGTACATATAATTGTACACCAAACCTGCAATAATAGCAAGTCTGACCGAAATTTTGATATATTTTTTGTGCATTTTGCATTATGGGTAGCAGAATACTTTGGATATATTGCCTCTGGAAAATTCCGTTTGTATAGTTTACACATTTTATCAATTCGATAGGCAGGAAAATTAGTCTAATATCCCGCCCCGCCGACCTTGACAAATGGGCGCAAAAGTGGTATAGTTGTATGTATCACACAAACATCTGTATGTTGGAGGTGGACTTTAGATTGGAAAACGGACAAAGCAGACTTGTGATAGTCAGCTCGGAAGTGCTTCCCGACATAGTATTGAAAGTGCTTGCCGCAAAGCGAATGAGGGCACGGGGCGAAGCTTCCACCTCGACAGAAGCGTGCAGAATGGTGGGCATATCACGAAGCGCTTATTATAAGTATAAGGACTCTGTTTTCAATTATGAGGAACAGCTCACAAATAATATCGTCTCGGTGTATTGCATACTGAGAGATGAAAAGGGCGTGCTTTCCTCCATAATTTCAAGGCTCTATGAGCTAAACACCAATATTCTGACAATAAACCAGAATATCCCTATCGACTCGGTGGCAACGGTCACTTTCTCGGTACGTTTCGAGCACGACGTTATGAGCACCGCCGCCTTGACTGAGGAACTTTCCAAAGTCCCCGGCGTAGTAGAGGTAAAAATAATCTCGGGCGAATAAACAAAATGTAGGGGCGAACATCGTTCGCCCGTTACCCCTTGTTCACCTTTGGTGGCAACATTGCCCTTGAATATATCTGATATAGTAAAAAGATAATTTATAATTTTATAAGGAATGAGGATTTTTTATGAGTAAGGTAGCAGTTATCGGTTACGGCGTAGTTGGTTCGGGTACAGTCGAACTGTTTATGAAGAACCGTGAATCAATTTCAAAGAAAATAGGCAGAGATTGCGATATCAAGTATATCCTTGATCTGAGAGATTTCCCCGATTCTCCGTTTGCCGACAAAATGATAAAGGATTTCAATATCATCCTTAACGACGATGAAGTCGAAGTCGTTGCAGAGGTCGTTGGCGGAACAACTTTCGCTTATGATTATACAAAGCAGCTCCTCGAGCACGGCAAGAGCGTTGTAACATCAAACAAGGCTCTCGTTGCCGCAAAGGGCGCAGAGCTTCTCAAGATTGCAAAAGAGCATAACTGCAATTATCTCTTTGAAGCAAGCGTTGGCGGCGGTATCCCTATCATCAGACCGCTGAACAAGTGCCTCGCCGGCAACGAGATACTTCAGATATCCGGTATCCTCAACGGCACAACAAACTTTATCCTCACAAAGATGATAAAGGATCAGATGTCATTCGAGGACGCCCTTAAAATGGCTCAGAAACTTGGCTATGCCGAAGCTGATCCAACAGCCGATGTTGAGGGCGAGGACGCTTGCAGAAAAATCTGTATCCTCGGTTCACTTGCATATGGCAAGCATATCTATCCCGAAATGGTTCATTGCTCTGGTATCACAGGTATCACACTTGACGATGTTGAGTATGCTTCAAACGCAGGCTATGTTATAAAGCTTATCGGCTCAGTCAAAAAGCTCGACGACGGCAGAGTTTCCGCTATCGTTTGCCCAAGACTCGTTCCAAAGACAAATATGCTGGCTTCTGTTGACGATGTTTACAACGCTATCAGCGTAACAGGCGACGGCGTCGGCGATGTTCTCTTCTATGGTCAGGGCGCAGGCAAGCTTCCAACAGCTTCCGCAGTTGTCGGCGATATAATCGACTGCCTCAAGCACCACCACAGAGTTCTCGCTCTCAGCTGGGAAGATTGCGATGATAAGTCATTCGTTGCACCATACAAGGAAATGGACGTTTCAATGTACGTCCGCATTAAGGCAGAAAACGCCGAAGCTCTCAAGTCCTCGATCTCCGAAATGTTCGGCAAGCTTATGTATATCGAGCGTTCGGGCAGACCTGAGAACGAGCTTGCTTTCATCACACCGAATATGAAAGAAGCCGATATCGACACGAACCTTACCATTCTTTCTCATTCCGCAGAGATCGCAAGCAAGATAAGAATGTATTGATTTGAAATAAAAAAGGGGCGGACGATTTCAGTCCGCCTTTTTCTATAAAACAAATGCCACACAAAAGGAGTTTTCGCAATGATAAAAATACAGATACCTGCAACCTCCGCAAACCTTGGCGCAGGCTTTGACGCTTTGGGACTTGCCCTCACGTTCTATAACTATATTGAAATGGAAGAGTCTGACAAGATCGACATTACCGCTGCTGACGGACTTAACGTCCCCACAGACGAAAGAAATCTTATTTATATCTCCGCCAAAGACCTTTTTGCAGTCTGCGGCAGAAAGCTCGAAGGGCTAAAGCTCGTTCAAACAAGCAATATCCCTATGGCAAGGGGTCTCGGCTCGTCCTCGGCCTGCATAATCGCAGGACTTGTGGGCGCAAATAAAATGCTTGGCGACCCACTCACAAAGGACGATCTCGTCGATCTTGCGGCGCAGATCGAAGGCCACCCCGACAACACCGCACCTGCCCTGCTGGGCGGCAATGTCACAGCAGTTTTTGACGGCAGAAAAGTCCATTGGGTAAAGCAGGAAGTTTACACAAAGCTGAAATTCGTGGCGATAATCCCCGATTTTGAGCTTAAAACAGAGGAAGCAAGAGCCTGCCTGCCGAAGGAAGTCTCCCATAAGGACGCAGTTTACAACCTGTCAAGAGCGGCGCTTTTCTCGGCTTCACTCCTCACAGGAAAGTTTGAAAATCTCCGTACAGCCGTTGACGACCGCCTCCACCAGCCGTACAGAATGAAGCTTATCCCACATTGCGGCGATGTTTTCGATATAGCCTACACCCACGGCGCATACGCAGCCTACATAAGCGGCGCAGGCCCGACAATTATGGCGATAGTGGACGAAAGCAACGAATTTTTCGCAGGCAAGATGAAATTCTCCCTTGATAATGCAGGCCTTAAAGGCTGGCAGGTCAAGGAGCTGCGCATTGATAATGACGGCACGAAGCTGATATAGTCAACATAAATACATAAAAACAACGGGCGAACGATGTTCGCCCGTTTTGCTTTATCGCAATATTCTATTAAATATACATTATTAAACCAGCCTTGCCGATATCATATCACAAAGAACAAAGCCACCCTAACAATAGCCGTCGCAAGCATTGAATAATACGCCGTGCCAAGCAAAAGCTGGCTTGCCCAGTAAATGTCATTAGGCTCGCAAGGCTTCAACGCCCTGCCGATAACAGGCTTGCGCACAAGCTGTCCGCTGTAATATTCATCGCTGCCAAGCTGGATACCCAAAGCACCAGCACAAACAGATTGCGTCTGCGCAGAATTAGGGCTTGGCGATCTCCTGCGGTCGTGACTATAAACTTTTGAAGCGTTCTTGCCGTCCAAATGCAGATATGCAACATTCAATCGCATAAACGCCGCCGCTATCCTCGCAGGGATAAATGACAGCACATCGTCAAGCTTTGCAGGAAATTTGCCGAAATTGCGGTAGGTCTCAGTCTTGTAACCAACGGTGTTGTCAATAATGTTGACAGTCCTGTAAAGTATCGCACCGAAACCGCCAAGCAAAGCACCCCAAAATATCGGGGCAACAGCCCAGTCGGTGGTGTTTTCCGAAACGGACTCAACTGCGCACTTTATAACATCTTCAATGTTCATTTCATCAGTATCACGGAATGTTATTGCGCCGACACGCTTCTGAGCAGCGGACAAATTGCCCGTGCGAGTGCAGCGGCGAACAGCAGCAGCGCTGTTTCTGAGTGAGCGAATAGAAAGCGCCGACCAGCACATTATACCCTCGATAATGATACCGAGCAGAGGGGAAACCTTGTAACCCACCAAGAGCAGGCCGAAGCTGACCGCACCAACGATGAGCAAAACAATGCAGGTCATCATAATGCCGGCCATATGCTGAGCCTCGGGGGTACTTTTGTAACTATTTCTGAAAACGCCGTCAAGCTTTTTGACAAGAGCTTTGATGAGATTTTGTGGATAGAGCAGAAATTTAGGGTCGCCGAGCAGCATATCGAGGGCAAAGCCGAGAGCGAGAGCTGCAAGAGTATTCATCAACATATCAATACGTCCTTCTTTATGGCATAATAACACAATAAGTTATAATAATTATAGCATAAAAATATAGGATTTTCAATAGTTTTGAGAGCAATAAAAAACAAAAACAAAAGCAAAAGTAAAACAAAAAAATTGCAAGCAACTAAGTATATAAAACAGCAAAGCGCCCCACACCAAACGTGCAGAGCGCAAATATACAAGTATACAAAATATAAATAAAATATCAACCCAAAGGACAAATATTCCGCCTGTTCTCAGCTATCCTCTCATCAATGCCAGCAACCTCAGGCTTTATAAGACTGGACGTTCCGGCTACGAACATTCTCGCTCCGGCCTCGTAAAGCTTGCGGCAGTTCTCGTTGGACATATTGCCGTCAGTCTCAATGATGATGTCAGAGTGTCCGTTGTCATCAAGCCACTTGCGTAAACGCCTTGCCTTGTCGACCGTGTTCGGCACAAGCTTCTGTCCCGCAAATCCAGGGTTTACCGTCATTACAAGCACTCCGTCAATGAAATCAACTGCCTCTTCTACTACGCATATAGGCGTGCCCGGATTGATCGCAAGTATAGGCTTCGCACCTATCGAGCGCAAATATTGCAGACACTTCGCAATGTGCCTTGTGCTCTCGTAATGAACAGCCGCATAATCGCCCTCTCTGATGTCAAACCATTGCAGACGCTCCTCAGGCTTCTCGATCATAAAATGAAAATCAAAAGGTATGTCAGTAAGTTCTCTCAGCTGCTTGACATAATCAGGGTAAAGCGTAAAGTTCGGCACAAATGCTCCGTCCATTACGTCAATGTGCAAATATTCAATTCCGTTGCGTTTGAATGCTTCAAGATATTCCTTTATCTGTCCCAAATGAACACACATCATTGAAACCGAGATCATACCCTTGTCCATATCTATCCTCCTGTTTTCTATCTTAAATTTATCATTTCTTATCCGACTTTTCAGCCTTATTAGGCTCAATGCCCATTATAAGCTGATCTATAACCCTGTCGGTGGACTTGCCGTCTGTATAAGTGAAGTTCTTCTTTATGAAGCCCTCCATCTTCTCAAATTCGTAATCCTTGTCCCTCAAAGCCGTCATAAGCTCGTCAAAATCGTGTACGATCTTGCCCGGTACAAGCTCTTCATATGGCTCGTAGAAGTCTCTCGTGGCCTCGTAATATTTCTGATCGAAGGCAAAGAAAAGCATAGGCTTTCTCAGCAGCGACATCTCATAAATGATCGAGCTGTAATCCGTAATGAGAACATCAACGATAAACAGAATGTCATTGACCTCTCTGTAATCGGAAGCGTCAAGTATCCTGTGAGCGTACTCGTCAGGAATCTCAACGCGCCTCTTGACAAACGGGTGAAGCTTCACGATAAGAACTGAGTCAGTCTCCTCAAGGAACTTGCCCCAAGCCGTCAGATCAAGCCTGTCAAATGGGAAATATGCGTTGTTCGCATTGTCGCCCCTAAAGGTCGGCGCATACATATAAACTGTCTTTGCGCTCTTGCATTCTGGGAATACATCGAGCATTTGCGCCCTTGTCTTTGTCTTGTAATCCTCATCAAAGAATATGTCCGTCCTCGGTATTCCCACAGGATAGAACTTTCTCTCGTCAATGGCAAAGCCCTCGGCGTGATGAAGTGCAGAATGATAAGAACTTACAGGAACGTGGGTGTAACACTTGTGCACCCTTGTGTTGAACGGAGGTGCACCCGGCTTGCCAAGTCTCTCAAATCCCAGCGACTTGAAAGCGCCGCAAGCGTGCCAAACCTGCAAAACCTTTACATTCTTTGGATAATCAACAAGATATATGTCTGGATAATAGTCGTCAATAAGAATAATATCCGACGTAGCAAGATAATAAGTGAACTTTATCATCGCAGGAATGGACTTGTGCTCAGTAATGCTTGCCTTGAAGTCAAATCTGAACTGATACTTGCTGTCAAGTCCCCTCTCGATCATTCGATCATAAATGACCTTTTCATTTCCGCCGATCTCAGCCCTCGAACCGCTGGCAAAAAGGATAATATCGCCGTTCTTCTTTGCAAAATGCGTAAAGAACTTGTAGGTCTTTTTGAAAGCCCATATCTTCATTCCGTAAAGGTCTCTGATAATAAGCTTTTTCCTGTTTGCAAGCCTTTTCGCCATTCTCTTTGGCCAAGTCTGGGAAGGCTTTGGCTCTTTGTATGTCACCGCAAGGGCGTACTCAAGGCTGTCCATATCGCTCTTTGACTCGGCGTAGAAAAGGTTCTCCGCACCACGTCTGAGCTTGAAGTTCATCGGGTTGTCCTTAGTATTGTCCTCGATAGCTTCCAACTTGTCGGAAATTATGCAGGGATACTCGTTTGTGAGCACCTGCTTTGAAAGGCACCTGCCCTCTTCATCATAGGTTATCTTGAGCAGAGAATTGCCCCTTAGAACATAATCAACAGTATCGGTAGATATCTGCGGCTTTCTCATACCCTTGTACTTTGTGAATATCTTCAGCGCATAAACGCCTGTTGCGATAGGCGCTTCATTGTTTGCGGACATAATATTTACAGTCAGATGAAAGTGCGTTCCGCTTATGTCAAAATGCTGGGCAGGGAAGCAAAGGGTCCTGTCCCGCGTGATAAATCTCGCCGTAAGCTCTCTGAGTTCTTCCTTCTCAAAGCCGATAAGCTCGCCCTCGATATGAAGTATAACTCTCTTGAATTCAACTCTTGTGAGCTCTGCGAATTTTTTGTTTCTCTCTTTTAATCTCTCTATGGTCTTTCTTCTGTTCCCGTATATCTCTTCTAATTCGGGAGTCATATTATCCATTAAAACTATTCCTTACTTTCCGCCGATCGACAAACGCCGACAGGCTAAAAATCAAATATATCGTTGTAAAAAACCGTATCACACGATCAATACGATCAATCGTCAAAAGTAAACATTACCTTCAGAGTGAACTCGCCTGTATTTCTGATAGCGGAGAACGCCTTTTCATTGTCTTCGATAGTGAACGTGTGCGTGATAAGATCGGCAAAGTTAACGTCGCTGTGCTCGAATATCTCAAGAGCGTGCTTCCAGTCGTTCACTCTGCTGTTGTAGCTTGAATTCCAAGAGCCCTTTACTGTGATCTGCTTTCTCAGTATGGACCAGTAAATGTTCTTTGGCAATATAAGATCAGTCGAAGGATTTCCCACCAGCACGATATTGCCCAGCGCACCTGTTGACTCGATAGCGGAAGCGATAGCCTCGTTTGAACCAACAGCCTCGAATGTAACGTCAGCGCCGTCAATGCCGATTATCTTCTTTACCTGTGCAGGCAGATCGTCAACGCCTGTGTCAACAACGTCAAAACCAAGCTTTTTCGCATATTCAAGCTTGTTCTTTGAACGTCCCGCAATAACTACCTTGCCTGTCTTTGTGATCTCCTTTGCGAAAAGTGCTATCATAAAGCCGATAGTACCTGTACCGATGATAACAACGTTCTGTCCCTCTTTGATATCGCCGATATTTACAGCGTGCATTGAAACAGCCGCAGGCTCGCAAAGGGCAGCAGTCTTGTAATCAAGGCTGTCGTCAAATGGAACAAGGTTCCATACAGGCACAACGAGATATTCCGCCCAAGCGCCGTCCTGTCTTGAACCGAAATAGCTGTATCCCGAACATTGCGCATACTCTTCCATTTTGCAGGCCTTGCAATGCTTGCAAGGGAGCATTGGGAATACGCAGGAACGCTTGCCCAGCAGGCTCTCGTCAACGCCGTCGCCGACTGCAACGATCTGTCCCGAAAATTCGTGTCCGGGGATAGTCGGGAAATGATATGTTCCCGTAACGAAACATCTCGGCATATCGCTGGAGCAAATGCCGCAGGCCTTTATCTTGAGCAGAACTGTTCCCTCTTCAAGCTTAGGAACGTCCACCTCTGTCACCCTAAGATCGCCAACGCCGTAAAGCACCAGCGCCTTCATCTTCTCGGGTATGTTTATCAAGCTTTTCATAAAAAAGTCCTTTCTATTAGCCGAAATAGGCTATTGACTATTTATTTTATCTTTTTATTATTTATAATTTATATTTTATCCCCCAGCAGCGTTCTTACGATAAGAAGATCGCTGTCTGTTGTTATCTTGAAGTTTATAGCGTCACCCTCGATAAGGTGGATAGGCTGATCGTTCATCGTGCATATCTGAGAAGTGCCCGTGATGACCTTTTTCTGCTCCTCGGTAAGATTATCCTGCATTTGGATAAAGTGTGCAAGTCTGAAACTGTCGGGAGCTTGTCCGCTGTAAAGTTCGCTTCTCACAGGGATATCCTCAACATATTCGCCGCCCTTTGAGTGCAAGATAGTGTCCGCACAAGGCAGTCCGCATACGCAAGCGCCATACTGCGCCGCACAGTCGATAGAGTCGTTGAGTATCTTCTCAGTAACAAAAGGTCTCACAGCATCGTGGATAACGATAACATCATCGTCGTGAAGTCCGTTGTCCTTTGTGATAGCATTTGTGACATTGTTGATAGTGTCCATTCTCTCCTTGCCGCCGAGGATTATCTTGACCTTGTGGCTTTCGGGAATGTTCTTTTTCACCTGCTCGTTCATATAGTCCTCATAGTCCTTGTGAACGGCGATATAGATATAGTCAAACCTCTTGACCTTGAGCATATTTTCAAGAGTGTAGATTATGATCGGCTTACCTCCGATCTCGATAAACTGCTTAGGTATCTTTGAGCTTTTAACTCTTGTACCCGTGCCCCCTGCGAGCATTGCTCCGTAAATCATAAACAAACTCCTAACTGATATTTGATATTTATATTATAATAATGTATTGTCAACTTAATATTCGCTTCCCTGCGACATAATATAATCCACGATCCTCTCGGTAGAATGGCCGTCGCAAGCGCCCATAAATCTTTCTCTGAAATCCGATATGGCAAGAATATCCGCCTCGCCACGCTTGATAGCCTCGATAAGTCCAGCATTATCCTTTACGACAGGCCCTGGCAGGAAGCTATGGTCATAGGGATAATAAAATCCCCTGTAATCGTAAAATTCATCAAGATCGAAAGCATAGAATATCATCGGTCTTTCAAAAAGCGAGTATTCAAAAATAAGCGAGGAATAGTCCGTTATGCACATATCCGCCGTAAAAAGCAGATCTTCTATGCGCATTTTATCCGTCACATCAAAGGCAAAATCTCCGCAGTTCTCGGGGATATCCCAGCTTTTTTTCACAAAGCTGTGGCGCTTTATTACAAGCACATATTCGCCGCCGAAATTCTCTTTCAGCGCCTTTATATCGAGCTTTTCGGGGATATAAGCCTTATCGGCGTCGCCACGATAAGTTGGCGCATAAAGCAAAACTTTCTTCCCCTCCGCCTCGGGACAATTCTTATAAAGCTCCTCAAAAGCCTTTACACGGTTCTCTTCCTTAAAGAAAAAGTCCGTTCGTGAAACGCCTGTTGCCTGCACGCAATCGTTATCAAGTCCGAAGCCGAAAGCTTCCTTGAATGCCCATATGCACTCCTTGCTGCTGACAGTACAAAGTGTATAGCTTGTGTGAGCAGGGAATTTTCTCAGCTCTTCAAGGGATTCGCCGAAAGACAGGTCGGTGATACTTTCGCCCCATTTTTTGAACGCACCGCAGGAATGCCAAGTCTGAATGACCTTAGTGCCATTTCTGAACTTGAAAGCGCCGAAAAGGTTGCAGGTATCGTTGAGCAGCACGCAGCCTGCGTTGCCCATAAGCAAAGTAAGTTTCAGATATCTAAGCAGATAGCCCATTCCGCCCTTATTGTTGTGGACGTAATAGACCACAGGCTCAAGGCCACGATTTTTCAGCTCCTCATAGATATATCTAAAGCTATCCGTAAGCACGCCGCTTCTTATCTCGGCCAAAATGACCTTATTCTTATTCAAAGGCCGCAGGCTCGAGACTTTATAAAACAAGGGATAAACGCCCTTAAACATCACAATTTTGGCAGCATTTCTGACCGCCTTTTTTAAACCGCTCATTATTCACCCTACATTATATCACAACATAAATATTTTGTCAATAAACATAAAAACTATGCAAATGATTTGTAAAATATGCACATATTCTCATTTTGCGAAAACTTATTTTGATTATTTGCACTTTTTGATAAGGTAAGTTTTAAGGATAGCGGCGGTAGTTTTAGCGTCTGGCAATTTGTTATCCATAACCATTTTATAAGCTTCCTCGAGAGGCATTTTAGTAACGTCAAGGAACTCGCCCTCATCGAGGTGCTGTTCGCCGAAGTCAAGGCCTTCCGCCATATACATATGGATAATTTCGGTATCATAAGCGACAGTAGGATAAATGCAGCCGAGGTAAGTCATTTTCTCAGCGGTAGCGCCGATCTCTTCCTTGAGCTCTCTTTTACCGCACTCGAGGTGATCCTCGCCATACTCCAATTTACCGGCAGGGACTTCCATAAGCGCCGTACCAAAAGGATATCTGAACTGCTTAACGAAATAGACGTTTTCTCCCTCGTCCAGCGCTACGATACAAACTCCGCCCGGGTGGTGGATGACTTCACGGGTAGCTTTATAGCCATTTTCAAGCTCGACCTCGTCGCAAGTAAGGTGGACTACCTTGCCTGTATATATTTCCTTTTCGCTTATTTTCTTTTCGTTTTGGTACATTGTGTTTGCAACTCCTTTATATTTATGTTGGTTCGTTTTTTTCGTACTGAGAAGCTTTCAAAAATCATCGCCAACGGCGATTCCTTCATTCCTCACTACTAACTACTTAGCGTTAACTTCGTCTTTCGACTTTCTCTTGCCAAACTTCACCGCACCCAAATATACTATCAATGCGCCAAAGCCCACTACTGTTATGATCTTTCCATAGAAAAGTCCCTTTGTCTCATATGTGAACTGTATCTCGCTCTCTCCCTTAGGACAAAGCACAGCCATAAAGCCATAGTCTACTTTCTCAATGTCAACAGCCTGTCCATTAACAGTCGCCGTCCAGCCGTCATCATACGGCACAGAGAAGAATACAAGATTGTCCCTGTCAAGGTCTATTTTCGCATTGAATCCATAAGAATCATAGCTGAATTCCGAGCAGCTATTCTTTCTTCTGTCAAGGCAGTTCTGATAATATGCGTCCTCAGAATAGTCCGTGCCCTTGAAGCTGTAATACTGGAGAATGTCTTTATATTTTGTTATCTGCTCCTGATCAAGCACAAGCGCTTTCATCAGCATCATTGTCTTGTCTACCTCAGAAGCCTTCTGAATGTCAGAATCAACGCAGTAATAATCGTATGTGAAGCCCATTGGAACATAATATTTGTTCTCGTAAATGTTGAAGCCGTTCTGCGTGTCAACATATTCAAAGCCCTTTAATGTGCTTATTGTGTTAGGCGTTGAAACAGGTTCTTTGCCGTTTCTTTCATTTTCTGTCAGCTCGTTGAAATAATACTTGACGGAGAAAAGGCTTCTCAGCGGATAAACTTTCGTCTCCATTCTTGAAGCAACGTCTCTTGTCTGATCTATTGAGCTGTAAAAGTCCATTATAGATGTTGAAACAACGCTGTGGAAACATCTCATTGAAGAAAGTCCCCAGAACATACACCAGTTGTCAACATTTTCAGAAGTGTCTATTCTGTAAAAGCTATTGTCGGCATTGTAATTTTTGGACTGCTCTTCAAGCTTTTCCATATTGATATTATCGCTGCCGTTGATGGCTCTCTTGATATAGTCGGTATTGTCCGTGCCCTGCGCAACGCCGTAGATTATTGATGAAGTCATACAGATCACAACAGCGGCGGCGGTCATTCCCGAAGCGACTTTCATATAGTCAACTTTCTTTTCAGCCACGACGTAGATAAGCACGCCAAGCATAACAGTCATAAGGATAGTTACGATGGCTTGGATATAGTAAAGCTCTATATACTCAGGCACTTTGCCGTACTTGACAACGCCGTTTTCATTTGTCGGCAGAAGTCCGATACCGATGAATATTGCGCAGACAACGCAGACAGGCACAAAGCCTTTTTTGAGATCGTCCTTATTTTCCGAAAGGACTTTCGCTGTCATAAGGCACATAAGCAGGATAGGCATATAATACCATCTTGCGTAATAAGAGGCATTGAACAGCACAAAAGTTGAGTTCAGTATCGGCACGCAAGCCATTATGCCGAACACGATTATAGCCTTTGAGAGCCAGTTGTCCTTGCTCTTCTTTCTTGTTCTCATAAATGCGATAACGCCCGCCATTGAGAACATTGGCAGATAGCCTGCCATTGAAGCCCATCTTGCCTTATCGGAATTAAGGATATTGATTCTTGCAGGCATATCAGAGAGCATAAAGAAGGACTGGATAATTCTTGGTATTCTAACATTTTCGCTGTAAATAACGAGGTCAAGGCCGTAAAGTCTTTCGTTCACACGGTAGTTATCCATAACGGTGAGGGCAGATGGCAGGAAGATGATAGCAGATATCATCACGCCGATAACAGCCTCGAGGATAAGCAAACCGAACTTTTTCATATCTATATCGAAAGTCTTATCGAGGCATCTAATAAAGAAATAGATGACAACGAAAACGACCTCGCAGGCAAAGAAGAAGTAGCTTATTGTAGCGCAGAGTGCGACCGTGATAGCGAACACGCCTTTTTTATTTTCCTGAACGAGCATTTCAAATCCCAGCAGGAGCAGGGGGAAGAAAGCAGTAGCGTCGTGGAAGTGGTTAAAAAAGACGTTATAGGTCTGGAAGCCTGAGAAGGCATAAAGCAGTCCGCCGATAAAGCAAGCGTTGGTATTATCGACGAAATATCTTATATAAGCATAAGCCGAGACGGCAGCGATAGCGGTTTTAAGCGCCAGCAGCCAAGGTATAAGATAAGGCACGGCTCCCGATGGGAACAGCACGGTCAGCCAGAAAAACGGCGAGCCCAGCAAATAGAACGAATACGAACCCACAAAGCTTGAACCAAGGTCAGTACCCCAATCCCAGCCCATATTACCGCCGCGGACGGCGTCGTGTGCGTGCTGATAGAACATCATCTGCTGTGAATTGAAGTCGCCATAATAAAGGAATATACCCTTATTGACTATCATAGACGGTATAAACGAGATCATCATACCGATAAAAGCCGTAACAAACAGCAGCAGATATTTTTCTTTCCGCTTATTCTGCATATTTTCGGGGCTTTTTAGTACTCCGCTTTTTCTAAACATTGTCATTTCCTCTTTTTCTTACATTTTTTACTCTTATTTTTGGCAAAAAGCCGTATATAGTTTTATTATATCACAGAGGAGTTATAATTGCAACTGTTTTTGGTGGGTTTTATCGGCTTTGTTTGAATGCCTTCCCTACATTGGTGTGTCGCAAAATTGCTTCGCTCTTTGCGAGGGGACTGACATAAATGAGATCGGCGCAGGATATATGCTTCGGCATTACAAAAAAAGAAGCTACAACTTTCGTTGTGCTTCTTTTACATTTATTCTGCGCCTACTAAAGTCGGCTATCGCCGATTGAGACTCTGTCTCAAACTCTGCAAGGGACTCTGTCCCTTGACTCTGCTTGGGGCTATCCCCAAGACCCCACTTAGGGCGCTGCCCTAAGAACCCGCAAGCGCTCTAACGGCGCGCTTGAGCCTCCGTTTTAATTTCGCTGCGCTAGTTTTTGTTTCTTAGTCGGGTCTTTTCATTTGTTGCTTTCCGCTTCTATTTTTACTTCACAAATTTCTCTAATTTATTTACCAACAGCCCCATTTCCTCTTCCGTACCGACTGTTATCCTCAGATAGTTATCTATTCTCGGCTTATCGAAATATCTGACAAATATGCCTTCCTCACGCAGGTATGTGAATATCTCTTTCGCCGAAAACTTTTCGTGCTCAGCGAAAAGGAAATTCGTTTCGCTGTCAAGCACCTTGAAGCCCATTTCTCTAAGTTCTGCGGCGGTCTTGTCCCTTGTGGCTTTGATCTTTTCGACAGTTGTGCGGAAATATTCCTCGTCCGAAAGGCTTGCTATGGCTGTTTCAATTGCAAGTTGGTCGAGCGGATAGGAATTGTAGGAATCCTTCACGGCCTGCATATAGCTGATAAGCTCGGCGTTTGCGAAAGCCATTCCTATCCTCATTCCTGCCAAGGAGCGTGATTTCGAGAACGTTTGCGTTACGACGAGATTGTCGTACTCTTTCACAAGGTCAACGCAGGAATATCTGCCGAAATCCGCATAAGCTTCGTCGATTATCACAATGCTGTCCTTATTGTTGTCGAGAAGCTCCCTTATAAAGTCCTCTCCAACGCCCAAACTTGTTGGAGCGTTAGGGTTCGGAATAACTACGCCGCCGTTTGGAACGCAGAAATCTTTGATATTTATAACGAAATTTTCGTCAACTTTCTTTGTTTCGTATGGTATTTTCAGAAGATCGCACCAAACCGGATAGAAAGAATAGGTGATATCAGGATAGATTATAGGCTTATCGGAATTGAAAAATGCACGGAAAGCCGTGGCTAAAACGTCGTCTGAGCCGTTTCCGCAGAAAACATTTTCGCTTTTAAGTCCAACTCTTTCCGCCAAAGCCGCTCTCAGCGCCGAAGCGTCTGCACTTGGATATTTTCTGAAATCCGAAATATTTTTCGTTTCCAACACCTTTTTCACCTTCTCCGACGGCGGATAAGGGTTCTCATTGGCGTTGAGCTTTATTATCTTGTCGTTTTTTGGCTGTTCGCCTGCAACGTATGGCTCTATATTAATAAGGTTCTTTCTCCAAAGCTTTTCAGACATTTTCACATTACCCTTTCTGTTTTCTGTTACCTACTCGCTATGTTTTATCATAGTAAAGCATTAATATAAATCATTATAGCACATAGCTGGGCTGTTGTCAAATCGCAAAGCAAAAAACTCCCCCTAATGGGAGAGCTTTAGTCTGTTCATCTTTCAGAACTGTCTTGATCAGTCCACATATTCTCTAACTCTGAGGTGGATACCGACTCTATCGGCAACGGCCTGAGACTTCTTTATCTCCTCCTCGCCGATAATATCAACGACTGTGAGCATAACATTTGGCACGAACTCTTTAACTCTTTTAGCAAAAGAGAGCATTTCCTCGAAGCAATTTACGCCCTTGAACGAAGGTCTTGTGACCTCGTCGTAGGCTTTTTCGTCAGAGGCGTTCAAGCTGATAGAGATGATATCGACAAGCCCTTTGAACTCGGCAGGAGTTTCACGTTTATTGATAAGGTCGCTGAGTCCATTGGTATTAAGTCTGACAGGAGTTTTGGAGACAGACTTTATATACTTAGCGGTCTCCTTGAGGATTTCCAGCTCGCAAGTAGGTTCGCCATATCCGCAGAAGATCAGTTCCTCATAGCTATCAAGGTCTCTTGTTTTGAGGTTGTCGATTACCTCCTGCGCAGTTGGCTGGTGCTCGAGCCAAAGCGGGTCAGAACCATACGCACCGTCGCCGTTATGGCGTATACAGAACGTACAGTTACAAGGGCACTTATTTGTTATATTGAGGTAGAGCTTTTTGCCTATCTCATAGGATATATTCATTGCTTTTACCATTTTGATTACCTCTTTTTGTAATATATTAAAGTATCAGAGCAAACGGGCGAACAATGTTCACCCCTACAAGAGAAATATCATCGCCAACGGAGATTCCTTCATTCCTCATTCCTCACTTAAAGGCGTATCTGCCCATTGCCCGAGATAAGATACTTAGTCGTTGTCATTTCCTTCAATCCCATAGGTCCTCTTGCGTGCAGCTTTTGCGTGGATATTCCTATCTCTGCACCCAAACCAAACATTCCGCCGTCCGTGAACCTCGTTGAGCAATTCACATACACCGCTGCCGAATCCACTCTCTTCTGAAATTCCTGCGCTGCAAACAAGCTCTCCGTCACGATACACTCGGAATGTCCAGTGGAAAATCTGTCAATGTGTTCAAGCGCCTGCGCCATATCGTCCACCACTCTAATGGAAATGATGTAGTCAAGGAACTCTGTGGCATAATCTTCCTCGTCAGCAATGGTAACATTCTCTGCGCCAAGTATCTGCCTCGTCAGCTCGCAGCCCCTTATCTCAACGTGGTGCTTGTCAAGCCTTGCCTTTAGCTTCGGCAGGAAATCTTCCGCAATATCCCTGTGTACAAGACAGCTCTCAACTGCGTTGCATACCGACGGACGTGACGTCTTGCCATTGTCAACTATATCCACCGCCATATTTATATCTGCGCTTGCGTCAACATAAACGTGGCAATTGCCTGTGCCTGTCTCGATAACAGGAACGGTGGCGGTCTGAACGACTGCCCTTATGAGCTGTGCGCCGCCCCTCGGGATAAGAACGTCTATGTAGTCGCTGGCTTTCATCATATCAATGGCGTTCTGCCTGTCGGTATTCTCCACAAGCTGGATAATATCAGGACTGAATCCCGATCTTTCAACTGCCTTTCTCATAAGGTCGGCGAGCATTTTGTTTGAATTGATAGCTTCCTTTCCGCCTCTGAGGATAACGGCGTTGCCGCTCTTCAAGCAGAGGATCGCACCGTCAACTGTGACGTTCGGTCTTGCCTCATAGATTATGCCGATAACGCCCATTGGCACTCTTACTTTCTCGATCTTCATTCCGTTTGGCCTTGTGGAGCCCGAAACGACTTCGCCGACAGGGTCGTCAAGCTGGCAAAGCTCTTCGCAGGCTTTAGCCATTCCCTCGATACGGCTGTCGTTGAGGGCAAGTCTGTCAAGCATAGCTTCGGACATTTTTCTTGCTCTTGCGTTCTCAAGATCAACGGCGTTGGCTCTGATGATATCCTCCTTGCAAACTCTGAGGATATGTGCGATCTCGAGAAGCGCGTCATTTTTCTGTGTTGTTGAGGCGAAAGCTATCTCCTTTTTGCAGGCCTTAGCCCTTTCGCCCAAGATGTCAATGTAACTCATTTTTAGTATACCTCCCCATTAACAGCTTACTGTTAATTTAATCATTTCAGACTGTCGCAAAAGCAGCGTACCAACGGGCGACCACAAATTGTTGTGAGCCTTGTCGAACAACAATTTTCGCCCCTACATTAGAATTGCGTATTTAAGCGCATATGTAGAGGACGGCGTCCTCTACGTCCCATTTGTTTCGGACTTTCTCAACAGCCCAGACTGTTCATTGTTGTTATCAGCTATTAGCTGTAAAAAGTGTTCCGATCGGTTTATTTTCAAAGACCTTGTAAAGGTGTCTCGGGTCACGGCCGTTCATTATTATAAGGTCTATACCGCCCTTTTTGCATATCTCTGCGGCCTTAATTTTTGTCGCCATTCCTCCCGTGCCGAGGGACGAACCTGCGCCCCCTGCGATAGCCCTTATCTCCTCGGTTATTTCTGGAACAACAGGGATAAGCTCTGCGTCGTCATATTTATGAGGGTCCTTGTCGAAAAGGCCTTCGATATCGGACATTATTATAAGTAGGTCGGCATTTGCAAGAACTGCAACATTTGCCGCAAGGGAATCGTTCTCGCCCATTTCAAGCTCCAGCTCATCGATAGACACGGTGTCGTTCTCGTTTACGATAGGGATAGAACCAAGCTCGATAATGCGCTCGAGGGCGTTTTGCACATTGGTGCGTCTGTCCTCCAGCAGGATATATTTTGTCAGCAAAAGCTGAGCAACGTTAAGGCTGTATTCAGAAAAGAGATTATCGTAAAGATACATAAGCTCGCATTGACCGACGGCGGCGCAAGCCTGTCTTGTGGGGGTATCCTTCGGTCTGTCCTTTATGCCAAGCTTTGCTCTGCCAAGTCCAACAGCGCCGCTTGACACGAGGATAATTTCGTGGCCTGCGTTTTGCAGGTCGGCAAGTGTCTTAACGAGCTGCTCAACACGGCGGATATTAAGAAGCCCCGTGCTATGGGTCAGCGTGGAAGTTCCCACCTTCACCACAACTCTTTTCTTTTTTGTCATATCTATTTCTATCATTTTTATCATATCCTTAAATTATTATTTCCCACTAACGCCATTGACCACATTCTGCGGAGTGCCCTCAATCCACATTTTAAGGTTCTGGGCAACTGTTTCGAGCAGGCGCTCTCCTGTCTGCTTTGGCGCCCAAGCGATATGGGGCGTGATCGTGCAGTTCTTTGCGTTTCTAAGCGGACAATCTTCCGTCATAGGCTCTTTTGTGAGGACGTCTATCCCTGCCCCTGCGATAGTGCCGTTTTCAAGCGCTTCCGCCAAAGCTTTTTCGTCCACCAAGCCGCCCCTTGCGGTGTTGACAAAATATGCCGACGGCTTCATCATACTAAGGCTCTGAGCGTTTATCATCTTCTCGTTATCATTTGTCAGCGGACAATGGAGTGTAACAACATCGGCGGTTTTGAGCAGCTCCTCCAGCGTGACCGCAGGCGTGCCGTCCGTGATCTTCTTGGGCGAACGGGTATACGTCACAACTTTCATTCCGAAAGCCCTTGCGATCTCAGCCACCTTTTTTCCGATATCGCCATAGCCCACAATGCCGATAGTCTTTTCTGCAAGCTCATAAGTCGGTATGCCAAAATATGAGAACAGCTTATAATTCACCCAGCCGCCCTCGTCGACTTTCTGAGCGTACTCTCTTATCTGACTGAAATAGTTCAAAACAAGTGCGAAAGTATGCTGCGCAACTGCGTTTGTTGAATAGGCAGGAACATTGCATACCACAGCGCCGTGTTTATCGGCGGCGGAGAGGTCAACATTATTATAGCCCGTTGCGAAAAGCCCCACATACTTGAGGTTTGGGCACTTTGAAAAGACCTCCTCCGTGATAAGGCATTTATTGCATATTACAGCGTCCGCAGAGCCGATCTTCTCTGCGACCTGCTCGTTTGGTGTGAAGCCGTATATTTTGCAGTCCCCCAAGGCTGTTATGCCATCAAGGGAAACGTCATTTCTCGACACGGTCTCGGAATCGAGGATAACTATATTCATATAAATCGTCCTTTGAAATTGGTTAATTTGGGTCAAATAAATCAGCGTAATTTGTTACAATATGCGCAGGAAATAGGCAACAACCATTTTTGCGCCTTGTCAATACACGGGCGAACAATGTTTGCCCCTACATATGGGGTTTTAACCTATTCTCCCTTACTATCATTATCTGCACTATCGCTGGAATTATCAGCCGTTGCAGCATTTTCGCTTTGAAGTTTAGCCTGCGCTTTATTATACTTATGAGAGAATATGCCTGCCAGCGCAAGAAGTATCACTTCGATACCGAACAGGAATGCGATAACGATACTCTCGGTGCAGAACTGCGTAACGATAGTGAGGTCGATCGCCACCATTATAATAAGGTAATGCACCGAACGTTTTCTCATAAACTGCGTCATATATAAAAGCGTTGCGATGATACAGAATATGAAATGCACCTTGAAAGGCAATGGTGCATAGACATTCTGCAATGTTGCGGACTCAGCCGCCAATGTCTCCAACACAAGATCATCTCCTTGTTTTCCTATGCGCTTTTAGCGCCAATTATTCATTTTATATTATAGCACACACTCTTCAAAATTGCAACTTTTTTCAGGGGCTTTGCCCCTGAAAAAAAGGGGTTTACAAATTTAGCGGAGTGTGATATAATATATTTGTATATTTTTACGAAAGGACGACCTTGCTATAAAAAATATATTTGATTCACATTGTCATTACGACGATCACGCTTTCGATGAGGATAGATATGAGGTCCTTGACAGACTGCTGAAAGAACCGGGTTCGCCCGTGGATAAAGTCTGCCACGCTGCTACGGACGAAAATTCATCGCTGTTCGGTATCGAGACCGCTTTAAAATATGATAACTTTTATACCTCCGTGGGCTTTCACCCAGAGTGTATGGATACCCTGCCGGAGGACTATATGACTAAGCTTGAAGAGCTTTACGTCAAAGCCTGCGCTACCCATAAGCTGGTGGCTGTGGGCGAGATAGGCCTTGATTATCACTATGAGGGTTACGATAAGGAAGCGCAGATAAGACTGTTCGATCATCAGATCGAGTTCGCTGTCAAAAAAAGCCTGCCTGTTATCGTGCATTGCAGAGAGGCTACTCAGGATTGCCTTGATGTGCTCAATAATTATGTGCCGTCGGGCGTTGTCCATTGCTTCTCCGGCTCCGCTGAGACCGCTAAGCAGGTCATCGGGCTTGGTATGTATATAGGCTTTACAGGTGCGCTGGCTTTCAAGAACGCTAAAAAGGCTCGACGTGCCCTTGAGGAAGTGCCTATGGATAGACTTCTCCTCGAGACCGACTGCCCTTATATGGCTCCGCCGCCGTATAGAGGTCAAAGGTGCGAAAGCTATATGATAGAGGAAGTCGCAAAGGTCGTAGCTGAGATAAAAGAACTCGATCCGCAGGAAGTGCTTGACATTACAAACAGAAACGCTTGCCGCCTGTTCGGGATCGAATACAAGAAAGGATAACTGAGGACAAAATGAAAGAGACAATGTTTATTGTTATACCCTGCTATAACGAGGAGCAAATGCTTCCTATCACGGCAGAAGCACTTATAAAAAAGCTTGACACGCTTAAAGCAGACGGCCGTATCGCTGAGGACAGCAAGGTTATGTTCGTTGACGACGGCTCAAAGGACAAGACTTGGGAGATAATAATGAAGCTCCACGAAGCAAGCCCTGTCTTTACAGGACTGAAGCTTTCAAGGAACAAGGGTCATCAGAACGCTTTGCTCGCAGGGCTTATGACCGCTAAAAATTACGCAGATATAATCGTGTCTATGGACGCCGACTTGCAGGACGATATCAACGCTATCGACGGCTTTTTGGATAAAAGAGCCGAGGGCTGCGACATTGTTTACGGCGTTCGTTCCTCAAGAGAAAAGGATACCGCTTTCAAAAGAGGAACTGCTCAGGCTTATTACAAGCTTCTCGAGCATATGGGCGTCGAGATAACATATAACCACGCCGATTACAGACTTATGAGCAAGAGAGCCGTTGAAGCCCTCGCAAAGTTCAAAGAGGTCAACCTGTTTTTGAGAGGCCTTGTACCTATGGTGGGCTTTAAAAGCGACATCGTAAAGTATGTAAGAAACGAGCGTGTGGCAGGCGAATCGAAATATCCGCTGAAAAAGATGATATCCTTTGCGGTGGAGGGCATAACCTCACTTTCGGTAAAGCCTATCAGATTTATCACAACTATCGGTATCTTTGTATTTTTGGTATCTCTTATAATGCTTATCTACTTCCTTATCACTTGGGCGGTAGGACATACTGTACAGGGCTGGGCTTCCACCATAACGTCAATATGGGCGATCGGCGGACTTCAGCTTCTCGCAATAGGCATTATCGGCGAATATATAGGAAAAATTTATCTTGAGACCAAAGCAAGACCTAAATTTATAATCGAAAAAAATCTTGAAGAATCAGACAAGGAGTAATTAAAATGCCAGAACTCAGAGCAAACAACAACAAAGCCAACTTTGACAACAACCCTAAGCTTATTGAAGCTATCGCAGAGATGAGAAAGAATTTCTGCGCAGAGACGCAGAACAAGGTCATCAACACAGCGCTTGCCTGCACATTTCTCGTGCCTGCAATGGTAGAAAAGACAACAGAGCTTGTTGCCGACGCTGAGAACCACGTTAATTTCGAGGACAAGAACAAGGCTAAGTTCATTCTTCTCAACAACAACAAGACAAACGGAACATTCTTCCCTGTTTTCACTTCTCCTGAAGAGGCTCAGAAACTCAAGTATGACAAGCCTTTCCAGTCATTTGCAATGAGATTTCAGGACATTGCAGCTCTCACAGAGCAGACACCAAAGGTACAGGGCTTTGTTATCAACCCATTCAGCGAGAACCTTCCATTCACACAGGAAATGCTTGAATCTATCAAGCAGACGCTCATCAAGGTAGCAAAAGAGCGCAAGGCTGCCGCAGAAGCTGCACAGGCTGAGGGCGCAGAAGGCGCTGAGCCAAACATCACAGTTACAAATAACGAGAGCGCTGAATAATTACATAACAATAAGCAAGACGGACAGCCAAATGGTTGTCCGTTTTTTATGTAAAAAATCCCCGAACATTCAATGCTCGGGGACATTTTTTATTTGTTTCTTATTTTGCCTTGTTCTCATAATCCTTGGCTTTGTTTTCTATCTTGTCAACGGAGTTCTGCTCGGTGATATCAATGCGGTAATTGTAGCTGTCCTTGTCCGCCTGAGTGTTCTCTGTGAAGTATTCAAGCTTTCCATCCTTGTCGAAATAATAGGTGGTGGAAAAGCCCGTTGTGCCGATCTCTTCTGCGTCCTTGCCAAGCTTTGAAACATCGTAAACGTAGGTAACAGTAACAGAGCCATCGTCGCCGATGATATCCGAAACGCTGCTGACTGCCTTTGGCGCAAACATCAGCATACCCTCGTCAGCTTGTGGGTGCTTGGCTTTTCTTGTGTATTTCGAGAAGCCCTTGTCGCCCTTGACTGCGTGGGAATATTCGCCGTTATCGTATGTGAAGCTCTCTATGCCGTTGTTGTACTGAGCATACTCCGTGCCGCCGTTCTTGCCATAATAAGAATAGGTCAGCACGTCCTTTTCATCATATTTGAAGGTAAATTCCTGCTCGACCTCGCCTGTGTCCTCATTTGTTATTACGACCTTTGCGGAATCAAGGTTGGCGTAATCTTCCCTCGCCTTGTAAACGAGCTGATCGTGCTTTAGTTCGGGCTGTCCGCAGGACGAACAGAAAAGGCAGACAGCCGCTGTGAGGGCTGCTGCCGTATATTTCAGATATCTCAAAGGTCTTATTTTACTTGATTTTGATCTCATTGCAAATTATTTCTCCGTTTTGCATTTTGCATTTTTTATTATAAAAAATTGTTATAGGCTTATAAGCTCTTACAGGTCTTTGAGAAAATGATAAGAGCCGCAGCAATAGTGAATATCTGCGAGATCGTAGCGTGGACCATAAGACCGATGTTGAATTTTATCACATAAAGGTCAATGGCAAAGCTTTCTATTCCAACGTTCTTTCCCCACGCAAGCCAGCCCACATAGCTCTTGCCCTCGCAGACATAGGCGATAAAAGCCCCCAGAACTATTCCTGCAAGCATAAAGAATATGAACGCAAACGTCCTTTTGAAATTCTTCATAGCTGATATCCTTTAATTTCTTACTTTTTACTTTTTTATTTTCTTCTTGAAGGGGACTTTCTCTTGTTGTCGATAACACGCTTGAGGTCAGAAAATCTCTCTTCGCTTGTTGCCTTGAACTTGCTGAGCATATCCTCAAAATCTGCGTTGCCGAAATTGCTGTCGGAATTATATACCGGCGGTGGGTTCTTTGCAAAATCCTGCTGAGCTCTGTCCCTGTTGTAATTATTATAGCCGCCGAAGCTGCCGTGATCGTTTCTCTGTCTGTTCTGCTGACCCTGACGGTTGAACTGTCTCTGACCGCCCTGTCTGTTGCCGTCTCTGTTATCTCTTTTATCTCGTCCGTCTCTGCCCTGCTTGTTGTCTCTTGCGCCCTCTCTTGGCTTTCTTGGAGGTGCAGGCAGAGCCTTTTTGATAGAAAGGGATATCTTTCCGTCGTCGCCCAAATTGAGCACCTTTACCTTGACGGTCTGACCCTCTGTAAGATGATCCTTGATCTCGCTTACAAAAGTATTCGCTACCTCAGAAATGTGAACCATTCCTGTTGTGTCCTTATCAAGCTCCACAAAAGCGCCGAACTTTGTAATGCCTGTTACTTTTCCTTCATAAATTTTTCCTACTTCAAGCTGCATTTAATTTTTTTGTCCTCTCTGCAATAAAAATTATATAATAATGTATATCGTTTAATACACATTATTTTTTATGGTCGGTCGCCCGATCAAAATTTCCCCAAATTGAATCATTAAATTATTGAGTTTTCTTCAATTTACCACTAATAAACTAGTTATCGTTATTGACGATATAAAATCTCCGCTCGTTTGGATAAGCATAACCAAGCTTTTCAATGGCTATCTTCTCCATATATTCCGCCTCATCATCGGAGCTGAGAAGCCTTGTATATTCATCGTTGAGCTGCTTTGCTGCGGTTATCTTCTTTTCGATAACGCTTGACTCCTTTTTGAGCTGAGCGATCTGAGCCTGCTGCGAAATTATCGTCGCAAGAGAATATACCAGCAGAGCCGCCACGGCGAACACCGTAAGAAGCCTTCCAAATCTTGAGTGCTTCCGCTTTGGTGCTTTTTCAAGAACGTCCTGCACGCCGTCGGTATCTTTCGGCGCTTTATTTTTTTTACCAAACATTATGTACTCCTTTGATCTTTACACTTTTACACTATTTTTGCGTTTTGTCTTTCTTGTCTTTCATATTCCATATTCTAATACCGATCTGAGCATACGGCGTACTAAAATGTTAATCGTTTAACACCGCCTGCTCATTACAATAAAACCGACATTCTATTCTCTTTTATTATACACTAATTAAATCTAAACTTGCAAGGGCTTTTCGTCATTTTTTTTATTTCTTTTGAAATTTAAGCACTTTTTCACAAAACGCCTCTTGATAAAGCCGCCGATTTTAGTCATAAATCTCCCAACCGGCGAAAAGACCAGCTTTTTCAGCGTTTCGAGCACCTTTCTAAGCAGATAGACGATAGCATTGCCTAAAGAGAGCCGCTCCAGCAGCGCACCCAGCACCATTCCCACAAGGGCAAAGCCTCTTATAGACCCTGTCAGCCCCGTGCAGAAAGTATAAAGCGCAAAGCCAAAAAGCAGCACATAGGCGAAATCCTCCACGAACACCAGCGCTTTCGGGTGATAAAGCAGCGCCCTCGCCACACGGACGATATCTGCCGCCACCCCAAGCGCCGCCCCAAGCACCACCGAAAGCAGAAAAAGCTCCGTCTCAAGCGCTATCCCAAGCTGCATATTTTCCATTTTTCCTCACCGACCCTTTGCTATTTTTGTTATTTGAATATCTTCCCGATAGCGGAAAGCTTTTTGCGCCTGTCTTTTTCCCCGTAGATAAGCGCCCAGACGTCCCCCTCAACGGACACGTCCCCTGAATCGACGCTTATCTCGTTTATGTGCAGGTCTTTGCCCTTTATGGTGAGCTCTCCAAGCTGAGTGAAAAGGCATATCTCCTCCTCATTGAAGCTGTCAACGTCCGTCACCCCCGTGAGCTGGAGCTTTCGCCTATCCTGCAAAATAGCGTTATGGTTTCCCTGCGGTTCGTTCATAAAGATACCTCCTTGCGAAATTGTAAAATTGCGTAATTTTCGGGCTATGGGTTGCGTTTTGATAGCAATTTTTGCCCTTTCTATTTTTATATGCAGGTGTGGCTTGATTTATAATATGCATACACAAGCTATTGACAATGCGCATTATGCGTGTTATAATATATAAAAAAGAGGTGAGCTTATGAAATTCAGAGAGGTCGAGAAATTACTGTTGCAAGACGGCTGGTTAAAGAACGTTAAAGGTTCTCATTATCAATATAAACACCCCAGCAAAGTCGGCAAAGTCACGATACCGAACCACGGTGGCGACCTTGATTTGAAAACGGTCAAATCAATTTTGACGCAGGCTGGGCTCAACAATAACGACAAATAATTTGCAGAAATATTTACTGCAATAAAACATAAAATAAAGTTAGGAGGTAGTTTTTATGAAACTTGTTTATCCTGCATATTTTTCACCTTTAGAAGAACAAGACGGATATTGCGTTACATTCCCCGATCTTCCTGGCGCTGTAACACAAGGCAATTCTCTTGCCGAAGCTATCGAAATGGCTGTGGACTGTGCAAGCGGCTGGGTGCTTGACGAACTTGAGGACGGCAACCCTGCACCAAAGGCTTCAAACCCGAAAGATATAGTTATTGAAAACAGCGGTGATTTTGTAAATCTCGTTGTGCTTGATATGGACAAATATGCTGAAATGTACGGCGAAAAGGCTATACGCAAAAACTGCACTCTGCCCTCTTGGCTCAACAAGCAGGCTGAGGCTGCGCACATAAATTTCTCTGCGGCGTTGCAGGAAGCGCTTATCCAAAAATTGAACAATATGCACTAATACAGATATCACCCCAAGCCCTGCCTATCAAACGGCGGGGCTTTTTTTATTTCCAACAAAATTTCTTCCCCTGAAAACGTTTTACCGCCTTGACAAAATATCCATTAATAGTTACAATTATAATATACATTTTATAAAGATCAGAAAGGAAAAATATATGGAACCTAAAAACAAAAAGCTTGTAGCCGCTGACTGCGGAAAGCTCAGCTATATGGGCAGGATAGACTTTTCGGATAAGACACGCCCTGAATTTTATTACGCAGGCTCAAACGTCACAATGACTTTCACGGGAAAGAGCGTTTCGGCGGTGATAAAAAACTACAAGTATTTCAATATCCAAGAGCTTGGCTTTGTTATCGACGGCAAAGAGGGCAAGGTCACATTTGACGTGAATGGCGAGGACACAGTCCTTGATATAGCCGACGGTCTTGAAGCTGGCACTCACAGGGTAACTCTTTTCAAGAGGCAGGATGCTTCTCATTACTTTGAGTTTGTTGGCTTTGCTATCGACAATGACGGCGAAGTTCTCGACAACAAGCCATTGCTGACAAGAAAGGTAGAATGTTACGGCGACTCTGTTTCCGCTGGCGCAGTTTGCGAAGCTATCGACTATGTTGCAAGCAACGACCCCGACGATCATCAAGGCGTATATGACAACGCTTGGCACAGCTATTCAATGATAACCGCAAGAAACCTCGGTGCGCAGATACACAATATCGCACAGGGCGGCATTGCGATTTTCGACAACACAGGCTATTATCACGCCCCGAACTATATCGGTATGGAGTCTGTTTACAACAAGCTTTGCTATTTCCCTGAGGGTGCAAAGGGCGTAACAGACTGGGATTTCAGCCTTTACACACCTAACGTTGTACTTTTCGCCGTTGGACAGAATGACCCCCACAACGAGGGTCACGAGGATTTTGACATCACAGACCCGGCTTACAGAGCAAAGTGGAAAGCCGCTTACAAGGATATAATTCTTGACCTGAGATCAAAATATCCAAAAGCAACTTTCGTGCTCCTGCTGACAGTTCTTTGCCACGACAGCGAATGGGACAAGGCCGTTGACGAGATTGCAAACGAGCTTTCCGACGACAAGATAACCCACTTCACCTACACAAGAGCAGGCAAAGCGACCCCAGGTCACCCAAGGCTGCCCGAACAGTATGAAATGGCAGAAGAGCTCACCGCTTATCTTTCAAATATGGGCGATAAGATCTGGGAATAATAATCTAATGAAAATAGTAAAGACCATACAGATTTGCTTCTGTATGGTCTTTTTATATTGTGCTTTGCCGAATAATAACAACGCCAATTGTAGGGGCGAAAATTGTTGTTCGACAAGGCTCACAACAATTTATGTTCGCCCGTTTTTTGTGTGCCGTTCAATGCAATGATGGCAGCGCCTTTATCCCGTGATCTTCTTCTCCGCCATAAACATTCCCATAACCTTGATATTTATAGTGTCGGCGTCAACTTTCTCGCCGTTGATAGTCATAGTGTTCACAACGTTCTTTCCGCTCTTGCGCTTGAATGTCATAACATAAGTGTCGCCGCTTTCAGTTGTGCCTGTATAGGTCACACGGTTCTTGAAAATGTTGTATGTCCACTTGCCGCTTTCAAAATATGTACCGAACGCCTGCGAATATGTGGAGCTTGTCAGCGTCATTTCCGTGTCGAACTTGCACTCAGAATGTGCCGTCGTCAGCACTCTGAAAAAGCCCAGCGCAAAATAAATTACTGCGCAGACAATAACAAGTCTCGATATTCGGCGTATCCAGCGCCTTCTTCTGACTGTCTTTTCCTTGCCTGTGCCGTTGCCCTCTGCGGGGGTGCGGCGATAGTTTTCCTGTTCAGCCTCTCTGAACTGCTGTTCACGGCTTTTCTGCGTTCGTCTCGCCCGAGCCTGCTGCTCTCTTCTCATTCTCTCTTCGGCTTCCGCTCTCTTCGGGTGCTCGTAAACACGCTTTGGAATGCTCTGCACTCTGTTGCGGTCAAGGTATTCCTGCCTTGGCTGCTTTCTCTGTGACTGTGAAGCGCCGACCATTCTTCCGCAGTTTGTGCATATCTTCGCCCCGTCCTCAAGCTGAGCGCCGCAGAATGTACAATGTCTGCTCATTTTATCAATCCTTCGTTTTATTTCTTTTCCAATCTATTTTTACACGTTTTGTCTTTTAAATTTTATGTCTTTTTATCTTGAACTTAAATATATCTTACAACGCCGACAACCTTGCCGAGGATACTTACTTCGTCAACGATGATAGGGTCCATTGTGTCGTTCTCAGGCTGGAGCCTGTAATGGCCGTCCTCTTTGTAGAAAGTCTTTATTGTTGCGGACTCGTTATCAACAAGTGCGCAGACGATATCGCCGTTTTCAGCATAAGGCGTCTGCTCGATGACAACGATGTCCCCGTCAAGGATAGCCGCATTTATCATCGACTCGCCACGGACTTTCAGCGCAAAAAGCTGGTTGCTGTAATGCTTGTTTGGCTGGAAGCTTATGTAATCTGTGATATCCTCGATAGCCGTAATAGGCACGCCTGCCGTAACAGTTCCCACAAGAGGTATCCTCATACCGTTGCCGCTTGTGAGCTTTATCGCTCTGTTCTGATTTGAGCCCTTTTCAAGCAGACCCTTTGCAGTCAGCGCATTGATATATCTGTGGGCTGTGGAAGTCGATCTGTAACCGAACTTTGCGCAGATCTCTCTGACTGTCGGCGGATAGCCCTCTTCGATCCTTTCCTTGATGAAGTTGTATACTTTTTTCTCGTTCTCGGTAACTTTTCTTGTAGCCATAATTTTCTCCTTTCATCAGAGCATTTTGCAAAAACGCCCTCGGGGAATAAACTTAATAACTTAATAACTTATCATCTGATTTTCTGATCGTCTTATTTCTTATATTTTTATATTTAAAGCTCCTTAGCAAGCCTTTTCGCAAGCTTATAAACATCGCCGCAGCCAAGGGTTATAACAAGATCGCCCTCTTTGCAGTTTGCCTTTATATAGTTGATACATTGCGAGAAATTGAACTCTTTCTGCTGGGCGGTCTGCTTGTCAACAAGCTTGTGATCCGTCTCAAAGTAAACAGCGTTCGGAATCTTTTCGCCAAGCTGTTCGGTATAAACGCCGTCGGTATTCTTTTCACGGCTGCCCATTATATCAGTTATAACGGCGATATCTGCGATCGAAAGCGCCTTCACAAAGTCGTCCATAAGAATTTTCGTTCTTGAATAGGTGAAAGGCTGGAAGACTGCCCACACTCTGTTGAAATCAAGACCCTTTGCGGCTCTGAGCGTACACTCTATCTCCTTTGGGTGGTGGGCGTAATCGTCAACGATGGTAACGCCCTTTACCTCTGCGATCTTTTCAAAGCGCCTAATTGCGCCGAAGAATGTGTCAAGGCCCTCTGCAATGCCGTTCCAAGAAACGTCGGAATATCTTGCCGCCGCAACAGCCGCAAGAGCGTTCATAACATTGTGGTCGCCGGGGACGTGGATAGTTAGGTCTCTCACATACTCGCCCTTATAATAAAGCTCAAAGCAAGTCTGCAAGCCCTTTTTGGACTTTATCACAGCGGAATAGTCATTCTTTTTATCCCAGCCGAATGATATCATTTCCTTGTCCTTGATATCCTCAACAGCCTTGATAGTATTAGCGTCGTCGCCGTTAAAGATAACAGCTTTAGAAGCCATACCGGCAAATTTATTGAAAGACTTGATGATATTTTCGATATTCTTAAAATACTCAAGATGATCTGCGTCAACATTAAGAATGATAGCAACGTCGGGGTCAAGCTTCAAAAAGTGATCTTCAAACTCGCAGGATTCGCAGACCATAGTCTGAGAAGAACCAGCCTTGCCCGAACCGCCGATACTGGGGAGCTTTCCGCCGATAACGCAGGAAAGGTCAACGCCCTCCTTAACAAATATCTGCGTAAGCATAGAAGATGTTGTAGTCTTGCCGTGAGTGCCCGAAACGCAAAGCGCATTTGAATACCAACTTGTGACAAGTCCGAGAATTTCGGCTCTTTCGCAGCATACAGCGCTGCTTGCCTTTGCGGCGATAAGCTCAGGATTATCCGCCATAATAGCGGCGGTATAGATGATAAGGTCAGCGCCCTCGATATTTTCGGCTCTCTGACCCATAAAGACTGTTATGCCCATTTTTCTGACAGCTTCAAGGGTCTCGGTCTCGTTATTATCAGAGCCTGTGATAAAATAGCCCTTTGAGTGGAATATCTGCACCAGCGGATACATACCAGAGCCGCCGATACCGATAAAATGGACGTGCTTTATATTTTTCAGTATTTCATTAGAGATCATATTGATCGCTCCTACTATAATCTTAAAATTAAAATTGCGAAGTATTATATATACTATTAATTATATTATAGTACATTTCGAGAAAAAAATAAACCCCTTTCTGAATATTTTTCAAAAAAAGAGGCAAAAATTTTTATAGACGATGAAAACGACCAACTTAACCAAACTTAACCAAACTTAACCAAAAGAAAGGGACTAAAGACAATGACCATAACCGAGATCAAATTCAGAAGATTTATGAACGAGGGCAAGCTTCGTGCGGTAGTGAGCCTGACCTTTGACCACACCTTTGCTGTACACGACATCAAGGTAGTGCAAGGCGAAGAGCGCCTTTTTGTAGCAATGCCCAGCCGCCGTGATGACAGCGGTGTTTTCCGAGACATTGTTCACCCCATAAATCAAGACCTCCGCCGAGAGATCGAGACCGAAATTCTTTCCTCCTATCAAATGGAGCTTGACAGGCAGGCGGCTGAGGGGGATCTATACAGCTAGTGTTATGAACAGATGTTCCACGTGGAACAGTAAGGGCGTGCCCCTGCACCAAATTTGTATAATCTGGACTGCGGACGACTTTATTTTGTAGCCCAAAGATATAGTAGGCTATAAACCATACAAAATTCGTCATTTGATAATCTTTTTTCGATAAACAAAAAAGGGCGAACAATGTTCGCCCCAGGCTGTCGCAAAAAGCAGCAGATCAATGGGCGACCACAGGTCGCCCCTACATATAAGATTACAAAAAATGTCAGAACGATCAATCGAACGAAGTTCGCAACAACAAATATCACCGCCGCTAGGCGATACCTTCATTCCTCACTCCTCATTCCTCACTTGAGACCTAGCCCTCTATTTCCGACTGATCTTCGATCACGATCGGGTGTCCGTCCTCCGTGAGAAACATATCTCCTGCCGAACATTGCACCGCCGTTTGCTCCGCTGTGATATCGTTCGGCTTCAGCTTGAACCTTATGGCCTGCTTGCAGTTCTCGATCTCGACCTCAGAATGTATTCCGCCCGACTCGCCGTCCAACGTCCACGGTATCTCATTCTCGCAAATAAACTTCAACTTTGAAGCCTTGAACGTCACAAAATGCTTGTCCGAAAGCTTGTTCAGCACCGCTTCATTTACAGTATTGCTCAGCTCGATAGCGTTTCTAGGCGTTTTCACCAGCACGACCTCAAACAGTCCGTCGTCAAAGCAAACGCCGTCTGCAATAAGCTTTCTCATTCCGCCGACCGACGTGGTGTTCGAGATAAGACCAAGTATAAAGCTGCCCTCAACTGTCTCGCCGTCGTGCTCGACTTTCATCTGCTGGCCCGTAATTTTCGACAGTCTTTTTATAGCCTCCGCAACATAAGCGGCGTGGCCGAACTTATTTTTAAGGTTCTGAGACGTTTCATATGAAACATCTGTGAAAGCGCCGAAGCCTGCTACATAGACGAAATACTGACCGTTGAACTTGCCGATATCGTAATCGAAATACACGCCGTCGACTATCTCCTGAGCGGCGGCGATCATTTTCTTTGGTATACTAAGCGACTGGGCGCAATCGTTTGTAGAGCCTGCCGGGATATAGCCCAGCGGTATTTTTTTGTCGAAAGTCATCATAGCTTTGACCGCTTCTGAAAGCGTGCCGTCGCCGCCCGAAGTTACGATGATATCGTAATCCTGTCCGCACTCGCAGAGCTTATTATAGCCGTCAAGTTTAGCCTGTGTAGGGTACGTAACGACCTCATATCCGCCTTTTGTGAAGATATCGACGATATCGCAGAGGTTATTTTTTATTTGTCCTTTGCCAGCCTGTGGGTTAAAGACAAACAGCATTTTCTTTGCATTTCTCATTTTTCCCCGACCCCTTTTCTTTGGATTTCTCGTTATTTGTTTCTACTTTTTCTATGTTTTATATTTTATTTTACTTGCTTTTTACATTAAGCAATTATACCACAAATTTGTCAATTGTCAAGTGTTTTTGCGACAGCAGTCTAAAAAACTCGACAACGATCGCAAAACATTGATATCAACAGCGACAGCGTAAGCAAAGGCTGGCGAACAATGTTCGCCCCTACATATGGAAATCGAAATTCATCGCCGCTAGGCGATACCTTCATTCCTCATTCCTAACTCCTCACTTAAACTTAGTCTTTTGCATCATACCAGCTTCTGCCGCTATTAACGTCCACCGTCATCGGCACAGCCAACTTCACCGCATTCTCCATTTCGTCCTTCAATATCTTCTCCGCTTTATCCTTATCAACTTCCGCAGCTTCGATGATGAGTTCGTCGTGTACCTGCAAGATGAGCCGTGCGTTAAGCCCTTCTTCTTTGAGCTTCTTATAAACCCTCACCATTGCGATCTTGATTATATCCGCCGCTGCGCCCTGTATAGGTGCATTCATTGCCGCTCTTTTTCCGAACGCCTGCAAAACTTTATTCGTCGCCGACAGCTCGGGAATATATCTTCTCCTGCCGAAAAGCGTTGTAACATAGCCGTTCTTTATGCCGTCCTCAACTGTCTTATCCATAAATTCCGACACTTTCGGGAAGTTGTCAAGATAATTTTTGATGTATCTCTTCGCTTCCGCAACCGAAACGCCGATGTCTTTTGACAGCGAAAATGCTCCGATACCATATATGATGCCGAAATTTACCGCCTTTGCGGCGCTTCTCATCTCTGGCGATACAAAATCCTCGGGGATATCAAAGACCTGCGCCGCCGTGGAGGTGTGGATATCTCTGCCCTCTGAGAAAGCTTCCTGCATATTTTTGTCGCCGCATACTGAAGCAAGCACTCGCAGTTCGATCTGACTGTAATCGGCGTCAAGGAGGGTGTAGCCGCCCTCTGCCACAAAGAATTTACGCATATTCCTGCCGATCTCTTTTCTCACGGGGATATTCTGCATATTAGGCTCTGTGGAAGATATTCTGCCTGTGCGAGTTTCAGTCTGCTTGAAAACGGAATGAACTCTGCCGTCGGGGCGGATAAGTTTCAGCAGGCCGTCAACATACGTTGAATTGAGCTTTGTCAGCGTGCGGTATTCCACGATAAGCGGCACGATGGGGTGCTTGTCCATAAGGCTTTCAAGGACGTCGGCGTTGGTGGAATAGCCCGACTTTGTTTTCTTTTTCGCCGGCAGACCTAAGTCCTCAAACAGCACTTCGCCAAGCTGTTTTGTGGAAGCGATATTGAATTCCTTGCCTGCGTACATATAAATTTGCTCTGTAAGCTGGTCAATCTTGACTTTCAGCTCCTCGCCGAAAGTTTTTATGCCCTCTGCGTCCGCCTTTACGCCGTAAAACTCCATTGAAGCCAGCACTTCGCAAAGTGGCATTTCGATATCCTCAAAAAGCTTTGTCATTTCCGTCAGCTCAAGCTGTTCTCTGAGGTTTTCGCTGAGGGCAGGCAGGCTCGCAAGGTCGGCGTTATCGTCCATATCGGAGCGATAGAGGCACTTATACGAAAGGCAGAGATTTTCAACTGTATACTCGCTTGACTGTGAATTGAGCAGATAGCCTGCCAAGTCGCAGCAGAAGATGAGGTTTTCAAGAGTCTTGCCCTGTCCGAAAGCGTATTTATATGCGCTCTTGCCCTCAAAGGTGACTTTTTTGCACTTTGACGACATAAACGCCGTTATAAGCTCAGGCTCTGCGGTGTGATATATGATATCATCAGCAAGCAGGGAAAGCTTGCCATCCGCAAAGATGAAATAAGCTGTTTTATCTTCCGAAAGTGCAGCTATATCCTCTTTTGCGAGGTCTTTCACCTCAAATTTAGGCAGATCGGCAAGCTTGAGTTTCTTTTCCGTGATATCCTCTGACGAATTATCAGAAGCTTTTGAACTCTTTGATTTTTTGCCGCTAAGGCCCAGCCTATCCATAAGGCGGAGCATTTCAAGGTCGGCGAGGAGAGCTTTTGTTTTATCGGCGTCGACTTCGCCAAGCTTGTAAAATTCCGTTGCCTTTTCGATAGGCGCTTCAAGGCATATCTCTGCAAGAAAGCGGCTGTCTATTGCGTCCTGATGGCCTGCTTCAAGCTTTGCACGGACGGAGGGGGTTAGCTTTATATCCGCAAGGCGGGCATAAAGTGTATCAACGTTGCCTTCCTGCTTGATAAGGTTAAGGGCGGTCTTTTCGCCAATGCCCTTTACGCCCGAAATATTGTCGGAGGTATCGCCCATAAGCGCTTTGACCTCAATCATCTGACGAGGGGTGACGCCGTACTCTTCCATTATCCTATCAGGGGTGTAAATTTTTGTTTCCTTTGTTGTAGCAAGGCGCACCGTTACAAGGTCGGAGACGAGCTGGAAGCTGTCACGATCTCCTGTTAAGATATAGCACTCGTTACCGCTATCGGCGGCGGCTTTTGAGAGCGTGCCAAGGATATCGTCAGCTTCATAGCCCTCGCACTCGACTATCTTTATACCAAGGTCGCCGAGAAGCTCTTTTATAACGGGCATTTGCTGGGCAAGTTCCGCAGGCATACCCTTTCGGTTGGCTTTATAAGCTGCGCTTGCCTTGTGGCGGAAGGTCGGCGCTTTAAGGTCGAACGCCACCGCAACGCAGTCGGGGGTCACCTCGCCGATCTCCTTGAGATAGATATTCATAAATCCTGTGAGGGCGTTTGTGAACTGACCCTTTGAATTTGACAGCAGCTTTATTCCATAATAAGCCCTGTTCATTATGCTGTTTCCGTCGATAGCTAGTAGTTTCATTGTAGTTTACCTCTAATATATATCTTATTCCGAGATCTTATCCAATGACAGCGTTGCAATGCCGTTAAGGCTTTCGTCTGCACGGCGGCCTGCAAGGTAGTCAAAATATCCCTGACAGGCGATCATTGCGCCATTGTCTCCGCAATATTTGAATTCGGGCATATAAAGCTTATAACCACGCTTGTCGCAGGACTTTTGCAGCTTGTCACGAACGCCCGAATTTGCCGAAACGCCTCCTGCAAGACCTATTGTAGTATACCCTAAATTTTCTGCGGCAAGCATTGCCTTGTCAACAAGTATATCGGAAATAGTGTGCTGAAAAGAAGCCGCCATATCGTTGACGTTGACGGTCTCGCCTTTCTGTGCGGCATTGTGGGCAAGGTTTATCACGGCGGTTTTCAGTCCGCTGAAGGAGAAGTCATATTCGCTGCCCTGTACCTTTGGGTGTGGAAGCTTATAGGCATTCGGGTCACCCGACTTTGCGGCGTTGTCGATAAATTTTCCGCCGGGATATTCAAAGCCGAGAGTTCTTGCAACCTTGTCAAAACATTCGCCAGCGGCGTCGTCCCTTGTCCTGCCGATAACGTGATATCTCGAATAGTCCAGCACCTCAACGATGTGAGAATGTCCCCCCGACACCACAAGACAGAGATAAGGCGGTTTGAGCTCAGGGTGAGAGATATAGTTTGCGGCAATGTGACCTGCGATATGATGAACGGGCACAAGTGGCTTGCCCGCGCTCATCGCAAGACCTTTCGCAAAGCTCACGCCAACAAGCAATGCGCCAATAAGTCCTGGAGCGTATGTCACCGCAACAGCGTCGATATCAGCCATTGTGCAGTTCGCCTCCTCAAGAGCGGCTCTCGTCACCCAAGTTATGTTCTCGGCGTGGCGGCGTGAAGCTATCTCGGGCACAACTCCGCCATAAAGCCTGTGCTCGTCGATCTGACTTGCCACGATATTTGAAAGCACCGTTTTTCCGTCCTCGACAACAGAGCAGGCTGTTTCATCGCAGGAACTTTCTATTCCTAAAATTTTCATTATATTACCTTCTTTTTGTTATTTCATAAATATACACAAATATGCGCAGTATCCGCATCGTTCGCCAGTTGGTTTGCTGCTTTTGCGACAGACTGAGCGAACGATGTTCGCAACAAGAAAATCATCGCCGCAGGCGATACCTTCATTCCTCATTCCTCACTCCTCATTCCTCACTTGCAACATTCCTTACTATTCCAAACCGTATATTCTTTTCATTTCCGCCGAATTTCCGCCGTCTGCGGAGCGCACATACAAAGGCTTTTCTATCTGAACGAAAGGCTTTCCGCCCTTTTTGCCCTCTACAAGTATGAGCCAAGGGGGACATTCGGGGTTCTTGTGAACGGTCCGCAAGCGCTTTGGCTCAATGCCGTTCGCCCTCATTGCGGTCATAATGTCGCAAAGACGCTCGGGGCGGTTGCATATGCAAAGCCTGCCGCCGAATTTGAGGTTCTTCTTTGCGCATCTGCATACGTCGTCAATGGTGCAGAGCATTTCGTGCCGTGCGATGGACACCGCTTCGCTGTCATTTTTCGCACCTGTGTTGTTTATTTTGTAGGGCGGATTGCAGGTGATAAGATCAAGCTCCTTCTCGCTGCGCCAGTCGTTCAGATCGCCCAAAACAGAGGTGATGTTCGTTATCTTCGACCTTTCCAACGAAATTTTCAGCTGCTCGTGAGCTTTTTCCTGTATCTCCACCGCATAAATTTTCTGCGGCTTGTAGAATTTTTGCAGCAGCAGGGCGATTATCCCGCTGCCTGTGCAGAGGTCGGCGCAAATGTCCTTGTGCCTTGCTGCGGCGAAATCACCAAGCAGAAAAGCGTCCGTGCCGAAGCGGTGCTCGTCGGAAATACATATCTCTATGCCATCGCCAAGATTTTCAAATGTGAAGTCATTGTATGTCATTTAATCGTCCTTATTATTGTATGAATTGGGTTCAAGCGCCATTAAAATCGCATTTTCAGTCGGCGAGGTGTAGAAATTTTTCCTCAGCCCCACCTGTTCAAAGCCCAGCTTTTCGTAAAAGCTTATGGCAGCGGAATTTGAGCTCCTCACTTCAAGATACCATTTTTCAGCCTTTGCGGCATTGTATGCCCTGTCAAAAAGTGCTTTGGCTATCCCAAGCCTGCGGAATTTGTCCACCACGCCGATATTGTTTATCTCAGCCTCTCCGCAAACGCACCACACGCTTATAAAGCCTGCCGCTTCGCCGTTGCAAAGGGCGAAAAACGAATAGTCGTCGGGATTATCCACCTGTTTGAGATAAGTTTCAAGCGACCAAGCTTCAGGAAGAATTTCCGCTGCGATCTTTGCATAGTCCGCCGCATTGTTTTTATCGAGGGTCACAATGTCAATATCAACTGTACCGATCGTGCAAATTTCGCTCAACTTATTCGCCCTCGATCTTTGTGCCAATAAGACAATATACCTTGCAGTCGCTCAGTATTTTGACCTTTACATCGTGGAAACCACGCTCTCTCGCCATTGAGCGCACCTGCTGCGGAGTGAACTTGTCAAAACCTGTGTCGCAATATGGCAGCTTGTCAAGATAGCCCTTTGTATAGAACGTGCAAATAAAATTGCCGCCGTCCTTGAGGACACGCCTTACTTCGTCGAGAACTTTGTCTGTGTCCTCCCAAAAATAAATGGTGTTGACTGTATAGACCGTGTCGAAAAAGTCGTCATTGTAGGGAAGCTGGTCTGCGCTGCCCTGCTGGAGAATGACCTTGTTTGTATTAACGCCGTCACGGTTCTCACGCTTTGCTTTTTCAACCATATCTGCGGAAATGTCCACCCCGTAGAACTTGGCGTTTATGCTCTTGCTGAGCTTCTTTATCGTAACGCCGTTGCCGAAGCCGATGTCCAAAATTCTTGCGCCGTCAAGCTTGCAGACAAATTTTTTCACCGCCCTGTAATGCTCAGCGTTGAAAAAGTTCATAAACCTTGCGCTTGCAAGTCCGCCAAGCCCCTGCGGGTCGGCAAACTGTCCGTCGATGTATTCTTTTATGCTCATAAAATCACCTCAAAAATCTAAAATGTAAATATATAAATGTATAATATAAAATTGCGAAATCCAACGGGCGAACAATGTTCGCCCCTACATAATTCAATTCTATTTTCGCTTTGTCGAGAGCTCAATGCAAACGCCTTTTCTTTATCGACCCTATCCTCGGGCTACTATAAAAAGTTGCCCGTAGTACAAGACTATGCGAATTAAAAAACTATTTAAACAGCCTTCCGTACAATTCGCCCTTGGAAAATCCTGTCGCCTTTGCGATCTCACGGCAGGCGTCTGCGCCACGCATACCCTTTTCCACAAGAGCTTTCACCTGCTCAAGCGCCTCTTCGATGTTCTCCGCAGGGCAGAGCTCTTCCTCTTTTGCACCCTCGATAACAAGCACAAATTCACCCTTGGGCTTGTTGACCTCGTAATAATCCACCGCCTGCGCAAGAGTGGCGCGGAAAACCTCTTCGTGTATCTTTGTAAGCTCTCTGCAAATGGAAATTTTTCTGTCGCCGAAATATTCCAGCATATCCTTCAAAGTGTAGATAAGCTTGTGGGGAGCTTCGTAAAAAATCAGCGTGTTCGTGCAGTTTTTCACCGCCGCAAGATGATTCAAACGCTGCTTTTTCGTGGTGGACAAAAAGCCCTCAAACTGAAATTTCGCCGTGTCAAGTCCGCTTATTGCAAGGGCAGATACCACCGCCGACGGCCCTGGAACGACTTCCACTTTCACACCATTTTCGGCGCAAAGCTTTACAAGCAGCTCGCCCGGATCGGAAATGCAGGGCATACCTGCGTCTGTGACGATAGCTGCGTCCTCGCCTGCCATTATCCTGTTCAAAATCCCCTCGCCGACAGCCTTTGCGTTGTGCTCGTGATAACTCACCAGCGGCGTTTTTATCTCGAAATAATTGAGCAGCTTTGCGGTAACTCTTGTGTCCTCGGCGCAGATGAAATCCGCCTTTTCAAGGGTCTCAACGGCACGATAGGTCATATCGCCAAGGTTGCCGATAGGCGTGCCCACAACATATAACTTTCCCATTTTATGTATCCTCTCTGTTGGTCTGCAAAATAAATTCTATCATATCATCAAGGTCGCAAAGGGTGTTAAGTCCGCCGCTCTGCGCCCTAAGTTTAGCAGAGCCTTTGAGCCCTTTGACATACCAAGCGCAATTTTTGCGAGCCTCTTTCATACCCTGCCGCTCGCCTTTATATTTGCAGATAAGCTGGCAATGCTTTCTCATAATTGCCATTTTTTCCTCGACTGATGGCTCTGCAAGGGTCTCGCCCGTTTCAAGATAATGCTTCACATCACGGAAAACCCAAGGACGGCCATAGCTTCCACGGCCTATCATCACAAGGTCGCAGCCTGTATAATCGTACATATCCTTTGCAGTTTTGCCGTTAATAACGTCGCCATTGCCGATAACAGGGATAGAGACGGCATTTTTCACCTGCTTGATTATATCCCAATCGGCTTTGCCCGAATAGAACTGAGTGCGTGTTCGTCCGTGGCAGGTGACCGCCGAAGCGCCTGCCTGCTCGATAAGCTTTGCGAACTCGACAGCGTTGATATTATCGCTATCCCAGCCTGCACGGAACTTGACCGTAACGGGGCAATCGGCGTTTTTGACGACTTCACGACAAATCTCCGCCGCAATTTCGGGGAGCTTCATAAGGGCAGAGCCGCTGCCGTTGCCGACGATTTTTGGCACGGGACAGCCCATATTTATATCAATAATATCGGGGGAAAACTGGTTGAGCATATAAGCCGCCTTTCCCATAAAATAGGGGTCTTCGCCGAAAAGCTGGAGGGCGTAAGGGCGCTCTTCAGCTTCTATCTCGCAAAGTCGTGCGGTTTTCTTATCGCCATAGCAAAGACCTTTAGAGGATATCATTTCGCTGATTAGATAAGCAGCGCCGAACTCTTTGCACATAAGGCGGTAGGATTTATCCGCCACGGAGGCCATAGGTGCGAGGGCGGCGGAGCGTTCTATTTTCACATTTCCGATAGTGAGAAAATTCATTATTTCAGACCTTTCAACAACATATAAGTATTCACTTTATATTATAGCACAAAACAACCATAAAAGCAATATTGGAGTGGAGTGCAAAAGTTATTCGCCGTTTGCGATGATCTTTATAGTCCAAAAACAAAAAGAGCGGCCGCCACATCGTGACGAACCGCCCTTTGGGGAAAATTTACTTGTTAGCGAAATATCTGTCATAAAGACCCTTGAAGCCACATCCGTGTCTTGCCTCGTCCTTTGCCATTTCGTGAACTGTGTCGTGAATAGCGTCGTAACCAAGCTCCTTAGCTCTTCTTGCAAGCTTCATCTTGCCCTCGCAAGCTCCGTTCTCTGCCATATATCTAAGCTCAAGGTTTCTCTTTGTGGAAGGCGTTACTACCTCGCCAAGAAGCTCTGCAAACTTAGCAGCGTGCTCAGCCTCTTCATATGCTGCCTTCTCGTAGTAAAGACCAACCTCAGGATAACCCTCTCTGTATGCAACTCTTGCCATTGCAAGATACATACCAACTTCTGAACATTCACCGTTGAAGTTCTCTCTCAGTCCTGCTACTACCTCTTCGTCAAGACCCTCTGCAACGCCTACCTTGTGCTCATCAGCCCAAGTAAGCTTCTCTTCTTCTACTTTATTGAACTTTTCAGCAGGTGCGTGGCACAATGGACATTCCTTTGGTGCAGCCTCGCCCTCATAAACATAACCGCATACTGAACATACAAACTTTGACATAATTACGTCCTCCTTTTTAAGACTTTTTTCGTTTTATTCGTTACTTTAATTATCGGCAAATTTCCTGCCAACATCTTCTCAAACGCCCTATCTTAGGCGTTTCCAGCAGCTTTCCCCTTGCTGTGATTAAAGTATACCACATCGGTACACATTTGTCAATAGATTAGCCTTGCCTAACAATACAAAATTAATGTAAAATTTCTCGCCGATATTTTGGCTATTTTGACGAATATGATAAAAGAGACAAAAACGCAAAAAAGGGCGACCATAAAAGCCGCCCGTGTTATTCAAAAAAGCTGGTAACAGACGGGCGAACGCTGTTCGCCCCTACAAAAACGTAATTTGTAGGGGAAAATTGTTGTTCGACAAGGCTCACAACAATTTGCGTCCTCGACGTCCCACTTGTTTAAGTTCTCATTTTTATGGCTACCAAACGCCATATGTATCCAATTTATTTCTGTCCGTAATAAGCATTTTTGCCGTGCTTTCTGAGGAAGTGCTTGTCAAGAAGTTCCTGCTGCATATGACCGATCTCGGGGTTCATCATCATTGCGTGGAAGTTCATAAACGCCGCCTCTTCAAGCACAACAGCATTGTGAACAGCCTCCGCTGCGTCCTTGCCCCAAGTGAATGGGCCGTGGCTCTTTACCAAAACTGCCGGTATCTGCGTGGGGTCAAGTCCATTGAACGCCTCGATTATTACCGTGCCTGTCTCCTTTTCGTATTCCCCTGCGATCTCCTCGGGAGTCATGGCCCTTGTGCAAGGTATCTCGCCGTAAAAATAATCTGCGTGAGTTGTTCCCATAGGGATAACGCCCTTGCCTGCCTGCGCAAAGGAAGTCGCCCAACGGCTGTGCGTGTGAACAATTCCGCCGATGTCAAACGCCTTGTAAAGCTCGATGTGCGTCGGGGTGTCGCTGGAAGGCTTGTACCTGCCCTCAACTACCTTGCCCGTCTCAATGTCAACTACAACCATATCATCGGCTTTCATACCCTCATAAGGCACGCCCGACGGCTTTATAACAAGAGTTTCGCTCGCCCTGTCAACGGCGGAAACATTTCCCCAAGTGAATGTTACAAGATTATATTTAGGCAGAAGCAGATTTGCTTCAAGCACCTGCTGTTTTAATTCTTCAAGCATAAAATTTTCTCCTCTCAACAATTTAAAAAGCAAATATTACATCAAACAGCTTGCGATAAATGAGACGTCGAGGACGCAAATTGTTGTGAGCCTTGTTGAACAACAATTTTCCCCTACAAACAACGTAAATGCGTTTTGTAGGGGCGAACATCGTTCGCCCGTTGGTTTTGTATTCGTCGCAACTACAAAATTGTCTCTTTTATCAGAACTGCGCCGCTCTCTGCGCTTCAAGTCCGTTCTTGTATCTCTCAAGGAACTTGTCATAACCATTTTTAGCCTCAGCATTCGGCTGAGCCGTGACCGCTTCCATATCTGCAAAGACCTTTTTGTCAAGGAACTCAGAAAGGCTCTCGCCTTGTGAAAGCTCCATATACGCCGCAAGAAGTGCCATTCCCCAAGCGCCGCCCTCGCCTGCCGTTGTCATAACCGAAACAGGGGTGTAAAGTGCGTCCGCCATAAGCTGCGAAGCCACTCCGCTGACCTTGAAAAGTCCGCCGTGACCTGTTATCTTTTCAGCCGTCACATTCTCCTTGTCAAAAAGTATATCCATTCCGATCTTCAGCGCAGAAAATGCGGAATAAAGCTGCGCTCTGAAAAAGTTTCCGAGAGTAAGCTTGCTGTCGGGGGTGCGAAAATACATCGGCCTGCCCTCTTCAAGCTTTATAACAGGCTCGCCAGAAAGACAGTTGTACGCCGTCACACCGCCGCAAGAGCTGTCCGCTTCCATTGCGTTGCGATAGAGCATTTCATAAAGGCTGCTCTTGTCGATATTGTTGCCTGTCAGCGCCGCAAATTCGCCGAACATATTCACCCAGCCGTCAAGCTCTGAACAACAGTTGTTGCAATGAACCATCGCAACAGGAGAGCCGTCTGGTGTTGTAACAACGTCTATCTCCTCGTAAACGCCTTTAAGCGGTTTGTCCAGCACCAGCATTGCGAATATCGAAGTGCCTGCGGAGATATTTCCCGTGCGCTTTGAAATGCTGTTCGTTGCCACCATTCCCGTGCCTGCGTCGCCCTCCGGCGGACAAACCGCCGCACCTGCTTTGAGTTTTCCGCTTGGGTCGAGGAACTTTGCGCCCTCTTCCGTCAAAAATGCGCCCTTGTCGCCTGCATTTCTCACCGCAGGGAGAATATTTTCTATCTTGCCTGCAAAGCCCTTGTCAGAAAGCGCCTTATCCATAAGCTTGACATATTCGCTCTTATACCCAATGCCATCGACAGGGAAAATTCCCGAAGCCTCGCCAACGCCAACTTCAAAGCGGCCTGTCAAAAGCTTGTGAACATAGCCTGCAAGGGTGTTGATATAAGCGATATGGACGACGTGAGGCTCTTTGTTGAGCACAGCTTGATAAAGGTGGGCAATGCTCCAGCGCTGAGGGATATTGAAGCCGAAAAGCTCCGTAAGCTCCTTTGCGGCCTCTGCGGTCATAGTATTTCGCCAAGTTCTAAACGGCACAAGCAGTCTGTCGCTGCTGTCAAAAGCCATATAGCCGTGCATCATTGCGGATATTCCGATAGCGCCGAAAGTTTCGGGATAAACGCCGAACTTTTCATTTACATTCTCTGCAAGGTCTTTATAGCAAGCCTGCACGCCGTTTTTGATATCCTCAAGAGAATAAGTCCAGCAGCCGTTTTCAAATCGGTTCTCCCATTGATGAGAACCTGTCGCCATAGGCGCAAGGTCGCTTCCCACCAGCACGGCCTTTATCCTCGTTGAGCCGAACTCGATACCGAGATAAGTTTTTCCCTGCAAAATACTATCCTTTGCGGTCATTATCAAGCGCTCCTTTTTTATTTTTTTATTATGTGTTTATATTTTTCTCTATGATTATATTTTGTCTTGTTAAAAACGTAACTAGTAGGGGGCGAACAGCGTTCGCCCGTCGGTTTACCACTTTTTCAACAATTTGAATTTTCTATTGTTTATGTTATATTTTATCACACTTTCGGCAACATTTCAATAAGCCCCGAAGGACCTATCCTATCTTGATCTTAACAGTCGCAACGGAACATTTCGGCAGATCAAGTTCAAATCCGCTTTCGATGAGAGCTGCACTATGTTCCTTTATAACGACCTTATCGCCGTTGTCAAAGTCGTTATAGTCTCTCACATCGCCGTGAAGAATTTTGCACTTGATATCGCCGCCCTTTACCGCTGGGATATCGCAGCTTATATGTGCGTCCTCGTCGATAGAGCAGTTTGCGATCGTGATGGTGAGAATGCCGTCCTTTATGGAAGCGGACTGTGATATCATCGGAATTTTATCCCCAGCGGTGATATTATCAACGTGGCTGTAACAAAGCTCTCCGCCCTGATGTGATTTGAACAGATCAAAGACGTGATAAGTCGGTGTCTTGACCATTTTCTCGCCCTCGGTAAGGATAAGCGCCTGCAAAACATTGACCGCCTGCGCAAGGTTCGCCATTACGACCTTATCGCTATGCAAATTGAAAATATTGAGGTTGCAAGCCGCCACGATAGCGTCACGCATAGTGTTCTGCTGATAGAGGAATCCGGGGTTCGTGCCGGGCTCGACGTCATACCAGCAGCCCCACTCGTCGACGATAAGACCTATCTTATTTTCCGGGTCACGGCGGGACATTATCTCAGCGTGGCGGCGGATAAGCTCGTCCATAAAGAGGGTTTTTGAAATGGTCTCGTAATACTCCTGATCGGAGAACTCAGTTGCGCTGCCCTTTTTGCTCCAATCGCCTGTTGGCAGAGTGTAATAGTGGAGAGATATAGCCTTTGTATGCCACTCGCCGAGGTTTGACATTACAACGTCCGTCCAATTATAGTCGTTAGCATTCGGGCCGCAAGCTACTTTAAAAAGCTCGTTGCCGCTGAAATTTTTGCAGAAGGTCTGATATTTTCTGTACTCGTCGCAGTAATACTCGGGTCTCATCGAACCGCCGCAGCCCCAGCTTTCGTTGCCGATACCAATGTACTTGAGCTTCCAAGGCTTTTCTCTGCCATTTTTTCGTCTGAGGTCAGCCATAGGAGAAACGCCGTCGAAGGTGATATACTCGATCCATTCGGAGAGCTCCTGAACAGTACCGCTGCCGAGATTTCCTGCGAGGTAAGGTTCGCAGCCGATCTCCTCGCAGAGGTCAAAGAACTCGTGAGTGCCGAAAGAGTTATCCTCAGTCACGCCGCCCCAGTTAGTATTGACCATTTTCTTCCTCTGCGACTTTTCGCCGATACCGTCTTTCCAATGGTACTCATCGGCAAAGCAGCCGCCCGGCCAGCGAAGTACAGGCATTTTGATATTTTTGAACGCCTCGATAACGTCATTTCTCACGCCTTTGGTATTAGGAATAGCTGAATTTTCGCCCACATACATACCATTATATATACATCTGCCCAAATGCTCGGAGAAATGTCCGTATATTTCGGGGTCGATATGCGATCTTTTATCCTTTGTATTTACTAGCATTGATATTTGTTTCATACTTTTCACCTTTCTTGATTTTCTTATATGTTTGCTTGTTACTGGTCGTTACGTTTGCGTGTCGCAAAATCGCTGCTCTAGTTTTTTGTTCAAGTGCAGATTCGGACTTTTGGAACTTTCCAATTCAAAAATCATCGCCAACGGCGATACCTTCATTCCTCATTCCTCATTAACATTGTATCACTTGACAAAAAAACAGCAATGATATATCATATTATTATACTGACCTATCCTACGAATTTGTCTCAGAAAGGTGATATCTATGCTCCTCCACGCTCTCGGTATCAATTATAGCCACGATGGCGCTTTCTCCATCCGCCGCCCCAACGGTTCGGGCGATAATCTCTTGCTGATCTTCAAGTCCAAAGCCGTCGTCCGTCTCGGAAATAACGAGTATACCGTTTCTCCCGACAGCGCTATATTATATGAAAAAGGCTCTCCCCAAATATATCGTGCCTGCGCAGGCTTCTACATAAACCATTGGGTGCACTTCGACTGCGATGACCATTTCACCCAAAAGTCAGAACTTCCCTATAATACGATTTTCACTCTCTCCGATGTCTCCAAAGCTGAGGATATCCTCTCCGTCATAAGCCGCCTCAGCCTTTCCGACAGCCCCGTCAAGGACGACTATATCGAGCTTATGCTAAAAATGCTCGTCCTGCGCCTTGGCGAGGAATTTTCACGCCGTGAGCAAGACCAGCCAACCAAAAAGAACCACTACGCCGAAGCCCTCGAAAAGCTTCGTGCGGAGATTTACAGCACCCCTGCCGCTCAGCGCAGCATTGCCCATATGGCGAAAGGGCTGAATATTTCCCCCTCACATTTTCAGTATCTTTACACCGCACAATTCGGCGTAAGCTGCTATGAGGATATCCTCTGCGCACGAATGAAAAATGCCGAATATTACCTACTCAGCACCGATATGACCGTGAAAAATGTCGCCGCCATTTGCGGTTATGAAAACGACGTCCACTTTATGCGCCAATTCAAACGCCGCTATGATATGACCCCCTCACAATTTCGTCAGCAGAATAAGAAACCATAAAAAGGCGGCCTGTGAAAATTTCAAGGTCGCCTTTTGGATCGTCTAAAAATATGTAGCTTAACTTGTAGGGGCGACCTTCGGTCGCCCGATCATTGTTCCACGTGGAACAATTGTTTTAATTCAACTTACTATCCCTGTTCTTGTCAAACATTCTGTAATATTGCACGGTCTCATAGGTATTCAGAATATCCTTATGTTCCTCTTCGATCTCATTGATAGCGTACCAATTGCCCTCGGCGGTCTTATAGCCGTATGAGCTTATTATGGGTATCTGCTGGCGGATAACGTCAAGCTCCTGCTGATATCTCGACTTCGGCAGACCTGCGGCGTCCATTACTTCGTTGGAAAGATAGTTAAGGCTGATATCCTCGATAGTTTTCGCTTCAAGACCCTTGTTGCTCCATATTATAAACGGGGTCTGGCGGAGACGTGAATAATCTTCCGTGGAAAGCAGGGCAACGTCATTGCCGTAAAGGTGCTCTGTGAAATTGATAATATGCGGATAATGGTCGCCGAACATTACGATTATAACTTCGTCGTCTCTGTCACGGAAATAGTCCACCAACTCGCCCAGCGCCTTGTCCGACTGATAGATCGAATTGAGATACTGCAAAGCTTCGGGGTCGTTATAGTCCTCAAAGGTTATCTCGCTCGGAACTGAATCGGCATTGTCATATGGGCCGTGGTTCTGCATTGTGGCAGTCCAAACAAAATATGGGTTATCCTTGTGATTTTCATACTGCGCCTCGATATAATGGAAAAGCGTTTCGTCTGACATATTGTCGTTTATATACTGAACGTTTGAGATATTGTTCTGACAGTTGAAGATCTTCTCCTTGAACTGCAAATTTTCATACGCTCCGCCGATATTCCAAAGCCCCTCTGTGCAAGGCGATACGGCTTGGGTGAAATAGCCAAGCTCGTTGAGCCAAGTAACAAGGCCGTTTTGCTTTTCGTCAAGATACTGGGTGAAAACTGCGCTTCCCGACGGCAAAAAGCCAAGGGTATTGCCCGTCAAAAATTCGTATTCCGAATTGCAGGAATAGCCGCCGTATGCGGAAACGGAAACATATCCGCTTATGCTTTCCGACTGGAGCTTGTGATAATTCGGCATATAATCTTTGTTGGTCTTAAATTCTGCGATATGCTCAAAATCCGCAAAGGATTCGTTCATAATTGCGATGATAGTGGGCTTTTTATCCGACTTTTCCGTATCGAACTGAGTGAGGATATCCTCAGCTTTTTCTGTGGAATAGCCGTCGGGCTTTGAAACACGGTTGAACATTCCGTCAAAGCAGAACATAAGGTCATAGCCAACAGTCGCATAAGTATCGGCATTTTCTGCGCCGGAGAAATTCAGCCTTATGTAGCGGTTTTTTATGCCGAGATCGTATGCAAAGCTGCCGCCGTAATAAATTATGGCAACGCCGAGGGCAAGTCCGCCGCAGGAAATAAGCTTTGTGGGGATACTCTTCTTTTGGAAGTTTGTTGTCACGATGAGGTAAAGCGTGCAGGCAAAATTCACCACAGCGAAAACGGGCATTGCGGCGATAGGAAATTCGTACATCCCCGTGACTTCCGAGACTGTGGAAAGATTTGCAAGGTCAGCAAATTGGATAGGATTTCCTCTGAAATACATTATATAATACTGCAAAACTGCATAAAGCGTGAAAAATCCGCTTACAATACCGAACCAAGCGTGGGGCTTTGGGAAGAGAATTATTCCAACAAGATAAAACAGCCAGCACAGCAGAATTCCCAGCAGGATATAAATCACATTTGCCTTTGGAAAGTAGGAAAACATAACGAAATCGGGCAATAGATAGGAATTTACTGCCAGCAACACAGAAGCTATAAATGGGTCAGCCCTGCCTATGGCTGGGGTCGTGTCGCCGCTATCGCTATCGGCGCTTTTTCGCCGTTTGCGCATATCTTTTCGCAGTAGTATAAACCTTGAAAGTGTAAAAACTATGCCGATATCGGCGACGCAGGCTGCGCCCAGAGCAATATTTCTTGTAAACGAGTCAAAGCCGTCGCTGTCCATATAGACCCTCACAAGGGTTATCACCGTGCCGATAAGAATTATTGTGAGCATACCGAACACAAAGGACAGGTTTTGCCTGCCGTTTTGGGTGTCAAATTTGTCGAAGAGCTTTCTAAAGCGGCTTTTTGGCTTTGTCTCTGCCTTGGTACTTTCTGCTATTTCGTTTTTCTCCATTTTTATATCTTCTTTCTTTTTTTCTATATTTATTTGCTATAATTTTTTACAACACCTTTACATTATATCACAGGATATTTGATTTTTCAATAGCTTTTATAGCCAAATATATACTATGACCTTTGTTTATAATTTTATGGTCTGTTTTTTATCTCCAAAGTTCACAATTAATTTACCCACAGGGGGCTGGGATATCGAAATTGCCCTTGAAAAAGCTTGTGCAACGTGTTATAATGATTATGTATTTGATTTCAATTGAAAGATCATTAAATTTATTACAGGAAAAGAGGTATAATATATGTCACACGAGAAGATACTTGTGCTTGACTTCGGCGGACAGTACAATCAGCTCATCGCAAGACGTGTCAGAGATCATCACGTTTATGCTGAGATAAAGAGCTTTGAGACGCCTATCGAAGAGATCAAGGCACAGGGCTACAAGGGCATAATCTTCACTGGCGGCCCGAACTCCGTTTATGATATGAGCTCTCCCCACTATGACAAGGCTATCCTCGATCTTGGCATACCTGTTCTTGGCATATGCTATGGCTGTCAGCTTATTTCGTGGATGTGCGACGGAAAGGTCGAGAGCTGCGTAAAGAGCGAATACGGCAAGATCGAGATCACAGCTGACAAGGGTTCAAAGCTTTTCAAGGACGTTCCTGAAAAGAGCGTTGTATGGATGAGTCACACGGACTATATCAGCGTAGCTCCAGAGGGCTTTGTTATCACGTCACATTCTGAGGACTGTCCTTGCGCTTCAATGGAAAATGCTGAGAAGAAGATATACGCAGTTCAGTTCCACCCGGAGGTAACGCACAGCGAATACGGCAAGGTGATACTGAAAAACTTCCTTTACGAAGTTTGCGGCTGCAAGGGCGACTGGGTAATGGACAACTTTATTGAGAACACAGTTGCGAAGCTCAGAGAGCAGATCGGCGACAAGAAGGTCGTACTTGGACTTTCGGGCGGTGTTGACTCATCGGTTGCGGCAGGACTTATCAGCCGTGCGGTAGGAAAGCAGCTCACCTGCGTATTTGTCGATCAGGGACTTATGAGGAAAGACGAGGGAGACTTTGTTGAGGAGACTTTCACGAGACTTTTCGATATGAGATTTGTAAGGGTAAACTGTCAGAAGCAGTTTTTGGAGAAGCTCAAGGGCATATCCGACCCTGAGGAGAAGAGAAAGACTATCGGCACAGAGTTCTACAAGGTATTTTGGGACAAGATAAGAGAAGAAGCAGACGGCGGATTTTTCGCACAGGGTACGATCTATCCCGATCGTATCGAGAGCGGAAAGGGCGACGCTGCGACCATAAAGACGCATCACAATCAGGTAAAGATGCCTGAGGACATCAACTTTGACGGCGTTATCGAGCCATTGGGCGATCTTTTCAAGGACGAAGTAAGAAAAGTCGGCGAGAAGCTTGGCATACCGAAGGAGCTTGTATGGCGTCAGCCGTTCCCGGGTCCTGGACTTGGCGTAAGAATTATTGGCGAGATCACAGAGGACAAGATCAAGGTATTGCAGGAAGCGGACGCAGTATTCCGTGATGAGATCAAGAAGAGCGGACTTGAGGACACGCTCAGCCAGTTCTTTGCGGTACTTCCAGACGTACAGACCGTTGGCGTAATGGGCGATCACAGGACATACGATCATCTTATAGCGATCAGAGCCATCACGACAGACGACTTTATGACGGCTGACTGGGCAAGGATACCATACGATGTACTTGCAAGGATATCCAACAGAATAACCAACGAAGTTGACCACGTCAACAGAGTAGTTTATGATATTACTTCAAAGCCGCCAGGAACGGTGGAGTGGGAATAAAAAACAAGACTTCAAAAATGCCGAATTTACGCCATTTTTAAAGCCTTAAAATCTCAGTGATAACAATTTGATAACAGGAAGTAAAACTGAAATGTTCTGCATTTCAGGCGGTTTACAGGTCACGCCACTCTTTCGAGGGTTCATGTTTACCGCAGTCATCGGTCGTTTTCGGCCAGTTAAGCTTCCATTCTGTATATTCGGCCTTGCTGATCTTACCGTCAGCAAGGTCTTTTTTTCGTCTCTGCCACTCCGCAAAGAAGTCGTTCAGAAGAATAGAGCCGAAAATAATGCCCTTACGTTTGTTTCCGTCCTCATCTGTACAGTCCTCAACGCTGATCGGGTAATGTTCGTCCAGTTCAAAGAGCATCATCATAACGCCCTCCGCTCCGAGAATTTCATCATCAGCAAGGAAACGAGGGTTTATATCAAGCACCTCGGCAAGCCGTTCCACAAGTGCTTGTTTTGGTGTACGAGTGCCTGATTCGTACTGTGCGATGCGGACATCGGCGGATTTCTCATCAAATCCGACAGACTTACCGAGCTGCTTCTGTGTCATTCCACGGAAATCACGGATACGGTGTATTTTATCTCCCATTATACTCATGGTGGTTTACTCCTTATAATATCGTTCTGTTAGTAGAATCATTATAACATATATGTTTAAGTCAGTCAAGAGATACTAAGGCAATACCGCACAAAGAGCGTCTGGCGACTTTGCACGCCATCTGCTTGCAAATTTCTCGTCATATTTCACAAAAATGCTCGTGAATACATCCAGTATTCACTCCGCTTTTTGTTTCATCTGACGAAAAATTTGACGACGCATCTGTCGCACAATCTTTGTGCGGTATTGCCCTAAACAAAAAAATTTAGAAAATACGCAAAAGTGTCTTGACAAAAGCAAATTTGTTTAGTATAATGTAATTAAGCAAAAATGTTTAGAACAGATTTTGCGAATACAGAACACAGAAAGGAACAAATGTATATGTCAGAAAAATTTATTCGTGCAGAGGAAGTTGCTGAGGTTATGGAGATCTCTGTTGCCTATGCGTACAAAATCATTCGTAAACTCAATCAGGAACTTTCCGACAAAGGGTTTATCACAGTAACAGGCAGAGTGAACCGTGAGTACTTTAACGAGCGAGTGTACTCGGTGAACCCTCCCAAAAAGAAAGCTGGTGAGGAATAATGCCCGTATATAAGGATAAAAACGGCACTTGGTATGCTATGGTTCGTTATGAGGACTGGCAGGGGGAGCGAAAACAAAAGTGCAAGCGTGGCTTTGTTACCAAACGTGAGGCACAGAACTGGGAGCGAAGATTTCTGCTTCAGGCAAACAGTGACCTTGATATGCTGTTTAAGGACTTCTACAAGCTGTATGAACAGGATATGAGATCTCGCTTGAAACAGAATACATGGGAACATAAGGCACACGTCATTCAGTCGAAAATCCTCCCTTATTTCGGGGATAAACCGATGAAGGATATTCTGGCGAGAGATGTGCTTTCGTGGCAGAATGAACTGCTTCGTCACCGTGACAAAAACGGAAAGCCCTATTCGGAAACATATTTGAAGAATCTGCACAATCAGCTTTCCTGTATCTTTAACCATGCGGTTCGCTACTATGATCTTGGCGTAAACCCAGCTGCCAAAGCTGGAAGTATTGGCGTAAAGAATGCCAAAGAGATGAACTTCTGGACAAAGGACGAATATATGCAGTTTTCTGAGGTCATGATGGACAAACCAGTTTCGTTTTATGCCTTTGAAATGCTGTATTGGTGCGGTATCCGTCTTGGCGAACTGTTGGCTCTCACACCAGAGGACTTTGATTTCCAGAATCGAAAGCTCCGCATTAACAAGTCCTATCAGCGTATCAAGGGGCAGGACGTTATTACAGAGCCGAAAACCAAGAAAAGCAACCGTACCATTGAAATGCCTGATTTTCTTTGTGAGGAGATGCAGGACTATCTCCGTATGCTTTACGATCAGAAATCAGATGAGCGTATTTTCACAATATCCAAGAGTTATTTGCATCACGAGATGGACAGAGGGGTAAAAGAAACGGGTTTGAAGCGTATCCGTATCCATGATCTGCGTCACAGCCATGTTTCGCTTCTGATCGAACTTGGGTTTTCGGCTGTTGCTATTGCAGATCGTGTGGGACATGAGAGCATTGAGATCACATACCGCTATGCATATCTGTTTCCGTCGAAACAGGCGGAAATGGCGAATAAACTCAGTGAGTTGAAGAAAGGAGATAACGCAAATGTCAGCGAAAAACCTTGACAGCAAAGGCAGATTTCGTTCCAGAACCATCGGATTTCGGGTATCTCCCGAAGAAGAAAAGCTGATAAATTCAGCAGTGGCACTTTCAGGACTGACCAAACAGGACTACATCGTAAAAAGGCTTCTCTGCCGTGATGTGGTGGTGCAGGGCAATCCGAGAGTGTATAAAGCTCTGAAAAATCAGCTTGCGGAAGTGCTTTCAGAATTGCAGAGAATAGAAAATAGTTCTGTAAGTGATGAACTTCTTGAAACGATACGACTCATCAACACTACATTAAATGGAATGAAAGGAGAATCCTGATGTCAGAAGAAAAAGAAATGACCGCTCCGAACGTATCTATTGGCGTAGATACGGAGCAGTCATCCATAAAACAAACTACTAATAGTATATCAAATCGTGATGTAAATTTCAACCCCTTTGACGAATTTTTCAAGAAAATTGATCCGTCATACATGAAAACAGTCACGATGCAGGAACTGTATCAGGATATTTACAGCAAGAAACCGCCTGTTATTGAGGGCTTGCTCTATCAAGGTACTTATCTGTTTGTCGGTTCACCTAAGATCGGCAAAAGCTTCTTTATGGCACAGCTTGCCTATCATGTCAGCACAGGTACTCCGCTTTGGGACTATCCTGTGAAAAAGGGTACGGTTCTCTACCTTGCACTGGAAGATGATTACAGACGATTGCAGGAACGAATGTACCGAATGTTCGGAACGGACAGTACGGAAAACTTGTACTTTTCCGTATCGTCCAAACCGCTTGGAAATGGTCTGACCGATCAGCTGAGCGGTTTTATCCGAGAACACCCTGACACAACGCTTGTGATTATTGATACACTTCAAAAAATCCGTGAGGTGGACAGTGATTCTTACAGCTATGCCAAAGATTACGAGATCATCAATCAGCTGAAACAGTTCTCTGACAGTTGGGGAATATGTCTGCTGTTAGTTCATCATACGAGAAAGCAAAAGTCATCTGATAACTTCGACATGATCTCAGGAACAAATGGGTTACTTGGCTGTGCAGACGGAGCATTTATGCTTTACAAGGAAAACAGGACTTCCAATAAGGCAACACTTGAAATTTCAGGCCGTGATCAGCAAGATCAGAAAATCCATCTTATTCGTGATGAAGAAAAACTCTGCTGGAATTTTGAAAAAGCAGAAACAGAGCTTTGGAAAGAACCTCCCGAACCGTTGCTGGAATGTATCGCCAATCTTGTAACAGAAGAAAATCCGACTTGGCAGGGTACAGCGACTGAACTGATAGAAAAGCTTGGACTTGATATGAAGCCGAATGTGGTTTCGCTGAAACTCAATGTCAATGCAGGCAGATTGATGAATGATTATAGCATTCGATACACGAATAAGCGTAACCACAGCGGACGCATGATTTTCTTTTCTTTGTTATCAAAAGAGTAAATTTCAAGTGGTTGGCGTGTCAGTCCGTGACGGTCGTGACGATGTTTTGTGAGCGGTGTAATCATCGTCACCATCGTCACACATCGTCACGGCGTTGACGGTTTATCCGCCGTTCAAGCCTCGCAGAGCCCCGATAGTATTTTTGATAGTCCGTAAGGCTGTCGAAAGTGCTATGGGGTTACCGGCGGCATTCCGCAGGTAACTCGGCTCTCCGAGCCGTTCGGTTTGCCGATCTCCGTATCGTTGCAAGCCAATTGCCCGTCAGGGCTTTGCGTCAGCAATCCCCTCATCAGAGGATTCAAATATAGAAACAAAGGAGACTATTATGAGTACAAAGACTATCTCGATGTGTCAGGGGAAAGGCAGCCTGTCACATAACAATCGGGATTTCACTGCCAAGAATATTGACAGCTCACGCACTGCGGATAACATTGTTTTTGTTCAGCAGGAACTGGGCGAAGCATACCATCAGCTTTTTGGCGAAGCGGCAGAGAGATATAACGCTCGTCAGAAAAGAAAGGATCGCAATATCAATGACTACTTTCAGCACCTGTTCAGCCGTGAACCAAGTGCAAGCGTTATCACAGGGACAAACAAGCAAAAGAGCTTTTATGAGGACTTAGTTCAGATCGGCACAAAAGATGATACAGGTGTCGGTACTCCCGATGCGGAGATCGCTGTTGCCTGTTTACGGGAGTACATGGAGGGCTTTTCAGAAAGAAATCCGAATTTCTATGTGTTCAATGCTGTGATGCACCTCGATGAAGCTACGCCGCATTTACACATCGACTATATCCCCGTCGGACATTTCGACAGAGGGCTTGATACCCGAAATGCTATGGCGAAAGCTCTCGAAGAAATGGGACACGGCAAAGGTGCAAATGCGATCAACCGCTGGCGGTTAGCGGAATGGGAAGTCCTGCACCAGATATGTACTGCTCATGGTATTGAGATCTCAGAGCCGAAGAAGTCCAGAGGGTACAGCTATACGGTTGAGGAATACGGCAAGCATCAAGACGAAATTAGGCGGCTGAACGAAGAAAAGGAGCAGGCTCTTTCTGAGCGTGACGAAGCCCGTGCGGAGCTTGACAAGGCAGCTAAGAAGAAGGTCAAACTCTATGAGATCGAGGGCATTGAAGCCAAGGAGTCGATGTTTGGAAAGAAAGTTACTCTCACAAAAGAGGATTATGACAAGCTCAGCGACACGGCAAAGAAGTATGTGGCAATGGTCAAGACCAACAAGAAGCTCAGATCCGAGCATGACACGGCAGTGCAGGAGCGTGATAAGCTGAAAAAGCAGTTGTCGGCTGTTTCCTCGGAGCTTGCCGCTTACAAGAAAGCTGAAAAGGAAAAGGCTCTTTTCACCCGTGAGAAGCTGAACAAGGAAGCAAAGCGTATCAGCCGTGAGGACGAGCTTTCACGCAAACTAAAAAAGGCTGAGGCTTTTATTTCTGCCTGCGGGTTGAGTTCCGATTTTCAGCAGTTTAGATACAACAGCACTTCAAGAAAGAACGTGCTGGAATAAAGGAGGGCTATATTATGATTATCAGAAGTAAAGATAAAATTTCGGTGAACGGCAAAAACAAGTCGGTCTGGGTACTGGATACCAATGCACTTACCGTTACACACGATGCAGCTGATGCTGAGCCAACAGTAACGGCATTCCATTCTGAGCATATCAAGTATCACCTGCACTATTCGGCGGAGTACCGCAAGGACAGACTGAGAAAACTTGTAAATAGCGGTGAGATCCTGAGCTATCTGACCGAACTGGATAAGTCTGTGGAAAATGCTCTGGAAAGACAGGTTGAAAAGTGGAAAGCTGACGATAAGGAATATCAGCAGGCACTTGCTGTTGGTGATCTCTGCAAAGCTCAAGGTTTGGAGAATATGTTTAGGTTGTGTGCAAGAGAGGCGGTGTATGCGGATTTGGTGTATGTATGATTTAATTATGCTTCATAGGGAACAAGAGGAATAATATTTACATTTTAAGATTGGTTTCAAGTATATCCTTTGCTTGCTTTCTAATCACATAGTTTGCATCATTCACTAATTGTAGTGTAATTCTATTAATCAACTCTTTATGAATCGTATTATTCTCCTTGAAAATGTATAGAAGCTTACTTCGTATAGCTGGAGTTGGGTCAATCGACATTTCATAAATTTTTTCTTCTGCTTGTCCAGCGCATTGTGAATCAAGAATAAACCATAGACATTCACAAGCCATTGTCCTAATGAAAACATCTTGATCTTCACAACATTGAAATATGATAGATATGATTAATGCATCTACATCTGAACTAACATCGACCGAATATTGAAGATATGTCTTTAGGCATTGTACTAAGGCACGTCGTTCTTTGGCATCTTTTTTACTATATGAGAAACACCATTGAATCAAAACTTGTTTTTCCAGAACTCCGACAAGTATTTTCAGTATAATAAGTCTACACCATAAACCTTCGTTACTTCTATGTGTCATTATGAAGTCAGATGAATCTTCTAAGGAGACGTTTTGAATGCAACCAATCAATGCAGAAGGAATATCAATGCCGTTTTTATGATAGTAACCAAGAGCGGTACATAAACATTCTGCACATTGATCTTTTGTATCAAAAGAACAGTTACTATTAAGCACATCTATACACAATGGGAAAAATTCTTCTGTTACGCATTTAATGATATCGTATGAAGGATTATTTTCAAACACACATGATACTATGTAGTATGGATTTACACCAAATTCGTGATAAATACCTTTTTGATTATTGGCCTCAAATTGCTGTCTGGCACTTTCTATTTCCGATTGTAACACAGCATACCAATCGCCTTTATTTGTGTTGAGAGCATAAATCAGCGCTTGTTCTCCAGAAAGTCCATTATTAGGTAGTGTTTCCAATTCAGAAAAGACATCAGGATTACCATTTACTAATGCAGCTATACATTGTGGATCACCATTTCTACTCACCATGTCAGGCAGTTTTTCCTTCAAGACTTCGCAAAGTGATTTTAATGTTTTGTTTGATACAGATTCTAGATCAAGATAACTTATTAGACGAGTTATGTGATTTGCTGTTGCGTATTTATCCTTACCTATAATAGTAATAAGAATCTTTACAACATTCTCGTTGCTTAGACGTTCACAATTATTTATAATGCAATCCGTATAATTATCTGAAATATTCCATGGTAGATGCTCAGATAATTCTAACAAGTAACGTTCTGCTTCTGTAAACGAATTATCACTGAGATAAAGTCCTATCCTGTATAATACACCTATGCAGACCGCCTCTTTCGATCTTTCTTGTAAATTATGTGCTTGATGCCATAATCCATCAGCGTTCAAAATAAAAATATTACTGATATTATTCCATTCAAGATTGCTAAGGCGTATAAAATCTTTATATTTCCCGTCAAAAAGATACATTTTTATTGCAGTATATAGGAGTTCGGGGCTATTATATAATTTGCCAGTACGATAGAAAATAGTTGCAAATATCTTCCGAGTAATAGCCAAATGTGTATATGAACCGTATAAGAGAGATGAGAAAAGATAGTTTTCTACACCAGAAATGATATTATCAAGATTACTTCCAAAAAAGGTTGTTCCAAAAGAAGCTGTATTTCGTTTTATTTCTTCGTTTAAAAGTGCTTCATATGTGTCTTCCAAATATCGGTCAAGCACAGGAACGTGAACAATAGTATTAAGTGAATTAAGTCTATTTTGGTAAATCTCATCTTCCAGTCCAATTTTATTCTTTGGACAAAGCATTTGAAGATTACGTAAATCTATTAGAATATTTGTTACAATCCAAGCTGCAGCCTTGGTTTCTTCGGCTAACTTGAGTGCTTCTTTCTCTGAATAATAAGCTTTAACTATATCGCCTTGAATAAAGAAATCGATTGCATCCAGACGTTTTGAATACCATTCTACATTAGGGTAGATTGTAGCAACTGAACTTACAAGTTTTGATTTGACATCAGATGATAAAAATCTCTCACCGTTAAGCACCCATTTTATTGCTTGTTCACCTACAGTGTGCAAATTAGACAAAGGAATATCGGATTGTTTTTGCGATAAATTTGACATTCCAATATAGCTGTATATAGATTTATAGCTTGTCTTAAACTGAGACAAAACAGTTTTAGTCGGTATATATGAATCGTAGTCGGATTCAGTTTCAATTGGAGTACCATCTATATCTATAGGTTGCAAAAATGGTGTATAATGATGATTATAATGATAATAAAAAATGACATCCTGGATTACTGCGTTAGTTATAATCTTTTCTGCATTTGTAAAATCATTCATTTTACGATACGTGCAATAATCTCTCTTTTCTAGATCCTTACGCAAGCTTATGACCTCATCTTTTGCAGTATCGTCTCCAAAGAAAAAAACTAACATTGGCTTATTAGTTTCTCGACAACGAGTATATTCAACTTCAGTTCCTTTCCTAAATTCATTTTTAATCAACAGAACAACAATATCTGACGAATCAACATTGGCTACCATAAAATCACTGGATCTCATGCTACTTGTTCGATTCTCAATGGTAAAAGCTTGAATATAAGGACATTTATTAAGTTCATTTTGTACTGTTTCTCTAAAATCAAGCCACTTAAATGTTTCTTCTGAATCTGTATGTACTTCATCACCCATTGCAGAGCTTATGAACACTTTCAACTTTTCTTCAATATTAGGACTATTCATGAAATCCCTCCGTTTTTATGTTTATTATACCATAAATAAACATATAATTCAAGATAAAAGCAAACATGCCGAAGAATCCTATACGAGTTCTTCGGCTTTATTTTGATAACTCTACCGCAATCTTTCCTATAATCTGGTAATGTTCTGCGCCCATTTTTTGGAACGTTGATATGTTCTTTTTTCTGAAAACTTCAATAAGATTTTTAGTAATAGCGATCTGTTCCGGGTTCATACCAAAAGTGGAAATATTTGAATGCTTTTCCATTCCTGCAAGATAATCCATTGAAACGTTAAAAATAGCGGCGAATTCTTTTACCGTTTCAAAGGTTGGATTTTGCAACCCTTTTTCATATCGGCTTATGATTGAACTTTCTTTATGAATCAGACGGGCAAGCTGCTCTTGCGTAAACCCTTTTTCTTTTCGTAATTTTTGAAGAATTACTCCGAAATCGTACACTTCATCCATTTTGCACCTCAAGAATTTGTAGTATACTCAAATTATACCCCAAACCACTTGATAAATATGCAATTTTATGGTATACTGCTTGATATATAATCAAGTTTGAAATGAAAAACATGATATATAATCAAATCGAAAGGCATAGTAAAATGGCAAACAAAAATGAAAATCTTTCTGCTGCGAAAAATGCAAAGAAAGATGAGTTTTATACTCAGTTAGTCGACATAGAGAACGAATTAAGGCATTATAAGGAACATTTCAAGGATAAGATTGTTTTCTGCAATTGTGATGACCCTTATGAGAGCAATTTCGTGAAGTATTTTGCAATGAATTTTAATGCTCTCGGATTGAAAAAGCTTATTGCAACTTGTTATACGACTTCTCCCGTGATGTATACGCAGCTTACATTTTTTGGCGAGGAAGAAGTAATTTCCGTTGCTTACAGTGGAAAGAAACCGTATGTCATTGAAATTTCTGAAGTTACAGATGAAAATGGCGATGGTGCGGTTGATCTGACTGATTTTGAGTTGATTTTAAAGAAGAATAAGCCGAAAATATTAAAGGGGGACGGCGATTTTCGTTCTGCTGAATGTATTGAATATTTGAAAGAAGCTGATATTGTTGTGACAAATCCCCCATTTTCCCTTTTCAGAGAATACGTTGCACAGCTTATGGAGTATGATAAAAAATTTATTATTATTGGGAATCAGAACGCAATTACATATAAGGAGGTTTTCCCACTAATCAAAGAAAATAGGTTGTGGTTAGGCTTTAAGTGCGGAGATATGGCATTTACAGTTCCGGAGTCATATGAAGCGAGAGAAACACGGTTTTGGGTTGATGAGAGTGGGCAAAAATGGAGAAGTTTTGGAAATATTTGTTGGTATACAAATCTTGACCACAGCAAAAGACATGAGGATTTAATCCTTTATAAAAGCTATTCAGAAGAGGAATATCCTTCTTATGATAATTATAATGCTATAAATGTCAATAAAACAGCAGAAATACCTTACAACTATGACGGTGCAATGGGAGTTCCTATTACTTTTCTTGATAAGTATAATCCTGAACAGTTTGAAATTTTAGATGCAAGAGAATATGCATTGTTCGATAAGCAAAAAAATAAAAATACATACTTAATAAAAGATGCAGATAGTGCAATTAATGGCAAGCCCAAATATGCAAGAATTTTGATTAGAAAGAAGGAGAAATAATGGAAATCAGACTTGAAGAACATACGATCAGAGAAATATTCGATGGGTACAAAGATAGTGCAGATAACGGAGTTATTGCATTTGGTGGAAAACTTAACGTCAGACCAGCCTTTCAGCGAGAGTTTGTTTATAAGGAAAAAGAACGCAATGCCGTCATCGATACTGTGACAAAAGGCTTTCCTTTGAATGTGATGTATTGGTGCGAAGATGATAATGGAAACTATGAACTGCTTGACGGACAGCAAAGAACGATCAGCATTTGTCAGTATTGCAGCGGAGATTTTTCAATCAATAACAGAACTTTTCATAACCTCACCAATACTGAAAGAGAACGTATTCTGGATTACAAGCTTATGATCTACATATGCAAAGGAAATGATCTTGAAAAGCTGGAGTGGTTCAAGACGATAAATATTGCAGGTGTAAAACTTGCTGATCAGGAACTGAGAAATGCGATTTATACCGGTCCATGGCTGACAGATGTCAAAAAATATTTTTCCAAGAATGGTTGTCCTGCATATAAGATCGGAAATAAATATCTCAGCGGTGAAATGATCCGTCAGGATTATCTTGAAAAGGCAATCAAGTGGATCGCTTCAAAAGAAAATAAGAGGATTGAAGAATATATGTCAGAACATCAGCATGATTCAGACGGCACTGCATTATGGCTTTATTTCCAGAACGTTATTTCATGGGTGAACACACTCTTTCCGAAATATCGAAAGGAAATGAAAGGGCTTGAATGGGGATTGTTTTATAATGTGTTTGGAAATAATTCCTATAACCCAAATGTGTTAGAGGAAAGAATAACCGAACTTATGGCAGATGATGATGTAACCTCTAAAAAAGGGATTTATGAGTATCTTTTAAGCGGAAAAGAAAAAGTTCTCAGCATCAGAGCATTTACCGATAGTCAGAAAGCTACTGCTTATGCCAAACAAAATGGAATCTGTCCGATTTGTCAGAAACATTTTGAACTCGACAGAATGCATGCCGATCACATCACTCCCTGGCACGCAGGCGGAAAGACCGTTCCGGAGAACTTGCAGATGCTTTGCAGGGATTGTAATTTGAAGAAGTCGGGACAGGAATAATAGAATATATAGGCGAATTCCCTTGAAATAACACGGTTATCGTGGTATAATGTAGATATACTGGATAACAGTGTTGTTTCAGGGGGATTTTTATCTTCTTTTTGAATGGAGGTTCGCATGAGTAGTACATCAAATATTTTTTTGAAGATCATATATTTTGATGAGATGTTTGTTTCTGACTTTATGCAAGTTATTGCAGGTGGAGAGTTGAAGAAGACAACAGAATTTATATCAGAGGTTAATTCGGAAATAGAAGGAAATGCTTCTATGGACGCTGGAATCGGTACAGAGCAGAGCGGATTATCTAAGATTTTTAGTTTTTTAAGCGGTGGTAAAATCAACATTGAGGTTGGAGCGGATGCTAATGCTATGAGAAAGTCAGAGCGTTTAGCTAAGAATATCCTTGAAAACACCTTATTAGCTGATTTTATTGCTTTACTTGAATCAGATAAACGTCGAACCAAGAATAAGAGATGTGAAGGTATCAAAAAATTCTCAAATATTAAAGTTCGACCTGAAAAGAACTCTTTTGCATATATGATGTTAATCGCTCCATATATGAGTATGATCAATGGGCAGCTACCATTAACAACAAACGATGGACAAGCTATGCAAATTGATGTTACAAAAATAGAAGAAGCTATTGAAAAAGGCCGAGGATATTATGATTTTATTGCAGACCACAACGGAAAAGAAATAGTACTTAGATTTAACAGAACTGCTTTCAGAAACAGTTATACAATGTCCGATCTCCCCAAAATGCAGTTGACTTACTATGGTATTCATGTAGGGCAAATAGATAAGTCAGATTTACAGGTTCAGAAAGAATTTGAATTTGGTACCTCTACAGTATCATCACGAGCAAATTATGCTGATGGTGAAACAAATGATACTTCATCAAAGCTCGATGTTTATGACATTGTATTGGCTGGGGTAGTTGAATGATTGAAAAAATAGAAATTTATTGGGGAGCTGATAGGGATTTTGAATCAGCTACAGAATCATTAGAAAATGCATATTTTCTAACTGATGTGATTGCCCATATAAATAAAACAGATATACAGATCAGTGGAATACCTTCTTCACAAGAAAACCCTATGGAAGTTGAGAATCTAATAATACATACTGATGACTACGGCGGTATCAAAGAATGGGCAGTGCTTGGATTCTCAAATAATGTTTTGCTTCATTTGAAAGTGAATATAAAAAACATTTGGTTGTGTAATCCGCCAGATAAGATATACAAGGATATCATAAGGACATTTGAAAGCGCTATTATTCATGAGCACAAACACGAATATAAAGCAATTACTATAGAAGACATGAAAAGAATTGCAGAAGGATTTAATAAAGCTGTTATAGGGCAGCCTCATGTAATTAAGCAAGCTCTCTCATCTATTTATACATTAAAAAGTATAAAACGCAAACGTCCTGTCACGTTATTGTTTCTAGGCGATTCAGGCATTGGCAAGACTGAAACAGCTAAATATATAAGCGAGTGCCTAGGATCGAATATGGTTAGAATACAATTTTCTATGCAACAAACTAATAGTGCATATCAATATATTTTTGGTGCTGAACATGGTGAAGATAGTCTAGCAAGAGAATTAATAAGACGTAGTTCAAATGTTATCCTTCTCGATGAATTTGACAAAGTAGTACCGTCGTTTTACAATGCATTTTATCAGATGTTTGATGAAGGCGTATTTGTTGATTCAAATTATTCTGTGGATGTATCACAGTGTATTATAATATGCACAACAAATTATAGAACTGTAGAAGAAGCCGAAAAGAACCTTGGTACTCCTATTTATTCCCGTTTTTCTAAAGTAGTGATTTTTAAGCCTATTAGCATAGAGGATAAACTTACTATCGCAAGTAACCGCTATGCAGAAGTAATTGATAATTTGGATGATGAAGATAAGGCTTTAATTGAAAGCAATGGAGTGCTTCTGTTTTTTGAAAAAGCAATAAGAGAAGGAAGTTATCCTAATATGCGTATGCTAAGAAATGATATTGAGGATGCAGTAAACTTAGAAATATTAAAGGCAAGAGGTATCATCCCCTCTTGACAACCGCCCCAATCTGCGCTATAATACCAAATAAGGAGCAAGCCACCAGGCACACATTGCCTCCACAAGTTGCACAGCTCATTATCAAACGTGCTAACAAAATGATAACGGAGCATCAGCAGCCAAGTACAATACAGAACAAAATGTATAATTGAGATACCACAGCTCAAATTCCCTAAACAAAATCGTTTAGTCTGAAGGGCGATTTGAGGAGTGGGAATAATTTCCTATATAGTTTTATACTTTATTGATCTTAAAGAACCTAGCTTTTGTTGAAGCTGGGTTCTTTTTTTGCTTTACTATTACGGACGTTACTGCTGGGTTGGATCGCAGTTACTGACGTTACGTTTGCGTGTCGCAAAATTGCTTCGCTATTTGTCACTTTCCATTTTAAAATCCATCGCCGCTAGGCGATACTTTCATTCCTCACTCCTCATTCCTCACTAAAACAGCCCTATGCGAACTAAAAAACATTGACAAAATGTGCTTTTAGTGTTATTATTATAAGGATAGATATTGCGGCATTATTCGCTTTCGCCGCCAAAAGGAGTATGTTAAAATGATAGACATTAAGCTTATCCGTACTAATCCGGAGCTTGTTAAGGAAAACATCAAAAAGAAATTTCAGGACGACAAACTCGTACTCGTTGACGAGGTCGCTAAGTTCGACGAAGAGTTCAGAGCCGCTAAAACTAAGGCTGATGAGCTCAGAAATAAAAGAAAGGTTATGAGCAAGCAGATCGGCGGTCTTATGGCTAAGGGTCAGAAGGACGAGGCCGAGAAGGTCAAGGCTGAGGTTTCCGCTATCGGTGTTGAGCTTGACGCTATGGCTGAAAAGGAAAAAGACCTTGAAGCCAAGATTCGTGAGAGAATGCTCGTTATCCCTAACATCATCGACCCAAGCGTTCCTATCGGCAAGGACGACAGCGAAAACGTTGAGATCGAAAAGTTCGGCGACCCATTCGTTCCTGATTACGAGATTCCATATCACGTTGATATTATGGAAAGCTTTGACGGCATTGACCTTGACAGCGCAAGAAAGACTTCCGGCAACGGCTTCTATTACCTCAAGGGCGATATCGCAAGACTTCACTCTGCTATTCTCTCATATGCAAGAGATTTTATGATCGACAGAGGTTTTACTTACTTCATTCCTCCTTATATGATCCGTTCTGACGTTGTTACAGGCGTTATGAGCTTTGCTGAAATGGAAGGTATGATGTACAAGATCGAGGGCGAAGACCTTTATCTTATCGGTACTTCTGAGCACTCTATGATCGGCAGATTTATCGACACTATTATCCCAGAGGGCGAGCTGCCTAAAACGCTTACAAGCTATTCACCTTGCTTCAGAAAAGAAGTCGGCGCACACGGCATTGAAGAGAGAGGTGTTTACAGAATACACCAGTTCGAGAAGCAGGAAATGATCGTTGTCTGCAAGCCGGAGGACAGTATGGCTTGGTATGACAAGCTTTGGCAAAATTCTGTTGATTTCTTCCGCTCACTTGATATCCCAGTAAGAACTCTCGAATGCTGCTCGGGCGACCTTGCTGACCTCAAGGTCAAGAGCTGCGACGTTGAAGCTTGGAGCCCAAGACAGAAGAAGTATTTTGAAGTTGGTTCTTGCTCAAATCTCGGCGACGCACAGGCAAGACGTCTTGGTATCAGGATCAAGGGTGAGGACGGCACAAAGTATTTCGCTCACACTCTTAACAACACAGTTGTTGCTCCGCCAAGAATGCTTATCGCTTTCCTTGAGAACAATCTCAATGCTGACGGCACAGTAAATATCCCAGAGCCACTCAGAATGTATATGGGCGGCAAGGATAAGATCACAAAGTAATAAAGTGATAAATTACGCAATATAAGAAAACGGACAGACGAAAAAATCGTTTGTCCGTTTTTGTTTGTGTATCTCATAACGCAAACATACAAAAAAGAGGCGACCATTGGTCGCCCCCCAAAAAAATCAGAATTCATCGCCAAAGGCGATACCTTAATTCCTCAATCCTCACTCCTAATTCCTCACTAACAAGGCGAGAAATTTAGAAGCGGCGTTTCTTTCTTACGATAAGAACGACAATGAGGACTATCACCGCAAGCAAACCTGCTGCTGAACCGATGAGAAGGGGTCTGTTTGTGTAGAACAGTACCCAACGGCTCGTTGTTACACGGACGTTGTCAAAGGTCTGCTTGCTTGAGTTGCCTGCCATATCCTTGTATGATACCTCAACGCTGAGCTCTTCACCGTTGTTTGCGTTTATCGAGAATGTGAAAGGCTCTGCGCTCTTTTGCATTTGCGTTACCTTGTCTGTGTCCCAGCTGTATGCGTCCTCGCCGTTTATCTTTACTGATACTTCGGAAAGAGCAACGTTGTCTGTAACGCTCATTTTTACGTCTTTCTTTGCGGTGTTGTATACCTTGCCGCTCTCAAAGTCTGATACTACGCAGACCGGAACCGTGGTGTCTACCGCAAAGCTCAGCTCTGCGCCCTTGCTTGCGCTGTCTGAGATGTTTTCAGCCTTATCGGTGGATACAACTGCGATGTTATATACGCCGTCGTCCGCAAAGACGTCACGCTCGATCGTGTACTTGTACTGATACCATTCGCCGTCCTTGCTGACCTTTTCACGCTTATAGCCGCTCTTGTCAAGGTCAAGGTTCTTGTTGTCTCTGAACACGTTTATTGTGGTATCCTGCGGGAGGACTTCGTCAACGTTGGTCTCATAGATGACAACTCTCGAGGAAGCTGCAAGGTACTTGCCGTTGTTGTCGGCGGTGTTTTCATCGAATGTGAATACTGAGCCGTTTCGGTTCACGGAGAATGTCATAACCTCTTCGCCGTCGAACTTTACGTCCTTGCCGTTGATATCAGCGGCTTTACAAATGTTGTCCGACTTGTCCTTTACTGTGCAGTAAAGTGTGTAAATTCCGTCGTCTTTGAGATCGTCAAAGGTGAAAGTCTCTCCGCCGTCCTTCTTTTTCTCGGTAGGCTTGAGGGTGTTTTCCTTATAGCCCTTTTGGTCTGCGGCGATGTACTTGAGGTAGACCTCCGCAGAGCTGAGGTTGATGTCAGCCGCTGTAATGCTGAGGCTGAGCTTATCGCCGTTGTTTGCTGAATTCGGCTCAATGCCGCTTATTGCAAGGGTCGGCTCGGTGTTGTCGATAGTGAAGCTGTATGAAGCCTGCTGTGCGCACTCGTTGCCAGCCTTGTCACGACCTGTAACTGCAACTGTGTAATCTGCGTCCTTTGTGAAGCTTATTTCGGCGGTATGGGTATCGCCGCTGGACTTCCACTTGCCTAATGTCGGCGTTTCAACGGCCTTGCCGTCCTTTGTGGAAGTGAGCGTTATCTTCATACGCTTTTCATCAAAGTTGTGCTCGTTTACTGTGATCGTGCAAAGTCTTGAACCGCTGTAAAAGCCCTTTTCGGCGGTCTTTTTGTCAAACGTCACGTCAATGGCAGGTCTTGTCTTGTCGATTGTGAAAGACTTTGGCGACTTTGAGCTGCCGAAATCTGCGTCCTTTGCGGCGTTTGAAGCATTATCCGTGCAGGATATATCAAATGTATAATCGCCGTCAGCAGAGAACGTAACTTGTGCTGTGTGAGTAGTTTGGTCTGGGTCTGCGCTGTTTTCATTTGTCGTCCAGCCGCTTATCTTAGGGGCTGTGGAAGAAGACTGTATGCTTATCTTCACCTTATCGGGGTCGAAATTGCGCTCTCTGATAGTGATGTACGCAATTCTGTCGCCGTTGTAGATATCCGTATAGGAAGCGTCGGGGTTATTGTTGTCATATGCGACTGTGATAGTCGGCGCTGTGGTATCTATTTTAAGGCTTATGTTCTGTGTGGAATAATTTCCGCTGTTGTCATAAGCTGTGACCTCGACTGTGATATCATTTGAATTGTTCTGTGCGGAGTCAACTGTTATGCTGCCTGTCCAGCTTGTTGAAAGGTCACTCTTTCTTGTGTCGTCCTTTGCTGTGAAGCTGTAAAGGGTTCCGCTCTGGGTAACTCTGCCGCCGTTTCTTACACGATAGGAAACTGTTTTAAGTCCCGAATAAACGTTGTTTTCGGCAATAGCTTCCTTTACGCTGATGTTTACAGGTACAGAGCCGTTGTAGATCTTAGAGCTGTCCGTGCCCGAAATTGCGATAGAAGGCGATTTTGTATCAACTATAATGCCGTTTGAGTTTATATAGCTTACGTTGCCTGCCAAGTCTGTTATCTTTGCATAAACGACTGACTGAGTGTTGTTATCGAGTGTGATATCGGAGCTGTTTTTCCAGCCTGTTTCACTTGCAAGTTCGCCGATAGTCTTTTCATCATATGCGATGATATACTGAGCGGACTCAGCGCCGCTGAGGTTATCCGCTGATGAAAGGCTGCCCTCGAGAGCCTTATCGCTGAAACGTGAAAATGTTATTCCGCCGAAGAAGCCCGACCAATCTGAAACGCCGTTTATTGAGATAGTGCCTGTTGGTGCGGTCTTGTCAATAACGAAATCGCTGACGGCTTTCTGTCCGCTTGTAATATCCTTTGAGGAATTCTCCGCAAGGTCCTTGCAGGACACGCCGAAGGTATAATTCTTTTCGTCTGAGAATTTGATCTCAGCGGTATGGGTATCGCCGCTATTTTTCCACTTGACGGACTTTGAATAGCCCTCGCCTGTGAATGTTACCTTGTCGGCGTCAAAATTGCGCTCTGTGATGGTGATAGTTGCGGTACGGTCACGGCCGAAATACTTTGCATTTCTTGCGTTGTTGTTATCAAACTGAACCTTGACTGTCGGCGCTGTTTTATCGATAACAAATTCTGAGAAATTTTCTGCTATGTTGCCGATCTCGTCCTCTGCCGTTACGGAAAGGGTGTAAACACCGTCGGCTGTGAAGTCATATTTTGCTGTGTAATAAGACTGTCCGCCCTGCTCTTTATAGGTATAGCCAAGCTCCTTGAAAGTCTTGATGGTCTTTTTGCCGTCCTTTGTGACGATAACGAAAGTTTTATCCTCTGAGAAATCGGCTGTGGAAACTGTTATCTCAGCCTTTCTCGCCTTGCTGTAATATGTTGCAGAGCCGTTTGAAGCGCCGTTTTTGTTGTCATATTTTACGGCTATCTTAGGCTTTGCGCTGCCGATAATGATAGTGCAGTTTTTGTCCTCGCCTGCGGTGTTTTCTGAAAGCACATAGGTGTTCGTATTGCCGCAGTTGTCTGTTACATAAAGGGTCAAAGTGCCATAGAAAACTGTATCGTCCTTGAAAGGCAATGTGACTTCAACAGTGCTGCTACCGATCACGCCGTCAAGGGAGATGACCTCGCTCTTATAACTTTTAGTTGTGCCTTCCTTGCCCTTGACAGGGGTGAACTCATAGTAATATTCTTTAAGTCCGCTGACATTATCCATAAGAGCGATATAAAAGCTTATATTCTGTGAGGACATTATCTTGCCGTTATCGTCTGCGGGGATATTGTACGAATTGCGGAGATACTGGACCTCAGGCTTTGTTTTATCAACATAGAATTCAACAGTCTTTTCAGCACTGTGATTGACTTCGTCCACCGCTATCATCTTGATAGTGTACTTGGTCTCTTCATTGGCATTGACTGTGAAATTATAAACCGAGCCGTTCTTTTTGCAGATATAAGAGCTGTCTGTGTTGTCAAGAAGCTCCTTGACTGTGAAATGCTCATACTCTGTTTTCTCAGCGGTCTGCTTTGTGATATAGAGCACGGAATTTTCATAATTGAGAAAATCTTCCGTTACGTTAAATTCGACTTTGCTTTCTGCGCTGTAATAATTGTCCTTTACATTGTCGCCTGTCAAATTCATATCGGAGATAACAGGGTTTGTGGCATCTACGGCAAAAAACTCATTGCCTTTGAAATTTGTGGTGATCGTGTCAGAAATATTTCCTGCCTTATCGTACAAGACAATGTTTATCTTGCCTGCAAAATCCGCCTCGATCGTAATATCAACATACTTGCTGCCCGTCTGTTCATCGGTCTTGATATTCTGCTGGTCAAATTCAAAGGACTGTGAGGAATACTTATCGTCATAACCCTCAGCCTTTTCGCAATTGACCTGCGCTTTTGTTATACCGCTGACATTATCGGAGATATAAAGTCTTACCTTTCTCTCGCCCAAAACGAAAACTGTATCATAGAAGCTTGAGAAATAATCGTCGTCAGTTGCCATTCTTTCAAATTGCGGAGCTGTGCCGTCAACACAGATATTGTTGACCTGATAAGTGAACCTGTCGCCCTTATCTACTTTATATGCGCCCGAAATGAGGATATAATTGTAATTGCCCTGATCGGCTGTGAAGCTTACCTCGCCGTTTTTAACAGTCTTTCGCTCGACAGAGCTGTCCTTTACAAGAAGAACTTCGCACTCGTCCGCTATCGGAAATGAATTTTCGGTGTTGATCTTGAAAGTAAAGTCCTGTGTTTTAGACTTCGGGTTGAAAAACTCTCCGCCCTTTACTTCCTTGCCATCAGCATAAAGCTTTATATCAGCATTTCGGTCGTTATACTCGACTGTGAAAGTCTTTTCAACGGCAGCATTTGAGCGATCCTTTGCAGAGATAGTAAGCTTATAAACGCCCACTTCATTGAAAATTATCTTTTTATCTGAACCTGACTTATATCCCGTAAGGTCGATATCCGTTGTTTTGCCATTAATAGTATAAAAAGCTTTCACCTCTGCAAGGTTGTCATCGGAGGCCTTGAAATAGAGGCAATTATCTCTTATTGCAACGGAAGCCTTATCTTCAATTGACTGGAGAGCGCCGTTTTGGTTGATATAAAGGCCAAGCTCAGGGGCAATGCTGTCCCACTCGATAGACTTTTTAAGGCTGCACTTTCTGCCTGACTGGTCTGTATAGGATACTTCTATCTCGGTGTTTTTATAGCCATCGCTCTCCAACGGTATTCTGAAAGTATGTACATTGCTTTCACCGCTGATCTCACCGCTTATATCCTTAACCTGAACAGACTGAACTGCTCCAGTATTTTTAACGCTCACGTCCAAATTATTATCAGAACTGAAGGCGTCTTTTCCATTCCATATATCCTTAACTGTGAAATAATAATACTTGCATTCGGAATTCCTATAAAGCTTTTCACCATTCTTACTGTCAAGCTTTTCGAGGTCTGTTCCTGCGGTCATTTCCGGTGCGTTTAAGTCGATATTAAAATCTATCCTGTCCGTTGTGAGGACGTTATCACCCTCCTTGACTTTAAGATCAAGACTATATTTATCTTCCTTATCGAATGTCTTGCCGTAATAACTATCACAATTTTCGCCGTTGATCTCAAGATCTGTGCCGTCAACAGGTGACAATGTCACGGCGCTGTGATACCAGTCACCATCGACCTTTTTGCCCTTGATATAATAATATGTATCGGTGAATGTGAAAGTCTGCTTGCTCTCTACTTTTTTGCCGCCATCATCATATGCGTTCACCGTTACAGTTCCCACATAGCCATTTGGGTCGAGAGTGCACTCGCCGCTTGCCCTATCATAATTGAACTTAACATTTTTGTTATCAGTCCAAACCTTAAGGGTATTCTCGGCTTCCTTCGGATAATATGAAATATTAAAGTCTACCGACTTGTCCTTTGGATACCAACGATTAGAAGGGGCTTGGAACTTAATGTTACTAATGACTATCTTTTTGGTGATAGCCTTGACAGTCATATCTTTCGTGACGTTTTCGATCGTATAGCTGTAAACGCCGTTGTCAAAGTTCATATCTTCGGATTTTATCTCATCTTCGCCGATCTTAAAACCTGTGAAGCTGTAATACTGCGCAGGCTTGAATTTTATCAACGCATTCTTGCCATTAAAGACATTGATAGTATTATTGCCGCCGATAAATTCGCCGTTTTCACCATCGAGTTTGATCTCAAAGCTCTTGGTTTTTTCGTCAAAAGATTTCGCCGTTATAAGCTGCACTGAATAGTCATCATCGGTCTTTGTCATTTTTATACCAACAGCTCCCGAAAGCTTGACCTCTTCGCCTGTTTCACCATAGAAGCTTTCTTTCTGCTTAAATTTCAGCTTGTAAAAATAATCGTCGTCAACTTTTGTGCTCTTATCGATAAGCTTGTCCCATTCGTTTTCTTGGCTGAGTTTGAGATAAAATACCGAGCTGTTTCCCTCGTCCGCCTCGATATCGAACTTGACGTCGTTGCTTTCAAAGCCCACATAGTCGGAAAGCTCTGCCGCTGTCAAGACCTCACTATGCCCACTGTCCTTGAATATTGCCGAGCCGAAATCAAGCATTACCGAGTCGTCAGTAACGGTCACTTGACAAAGGCGTTCCTTTATACTGTCGTTATCCTTTACGTTCCCATCCGACTGGTCAGCACCAGCGAAAACGTCTGTTGTGCACATTGAAAGCACAAGCACAGAGGCTGTCATAAAGGAAGTCACTCTTTTGCCGAGCTTAAATTGCTCTTTGTAAGCAATTTTCTTCTTTTTGCACTTCATATACTTATTTTTCCTCTCCTTTTCTAAATTTCCTATCCTAAATTGCAAAAAATCACAATTTTAAATTGCATTTCCCTCACAAAGGGTTATATCCTCGCAGACCACAAAGGCTATCTGTGTATTCTGCGTAATTTGCATATTCTGATTTAGCGGCTGCATATCCTGCGCTTGCGGCTGGGCAGCATTTGCGCTTACACCTATGACAGTAGTTTCGCCATATGCAGCGCCGAGAACCGTGGTCTCTCCGACGGGCTGGAGCACGGTGGTCTGACTTTGGGACATATCATACGCCATAAGCTTGTCGGTCATATTTTTGTTATCAATGCTGACAGCTTTAAGACCGCCGCTGACTTTCGGAAGCTCTTTTGTTGTGGTGATGTTCTGCTTGTTTTTCAGCTTTTTGACTGCGTTTTTCTGCGCAAGACCCGAAAGCTCCGAAATGACTTTGCTTATCCTCAGCAGGAAAAACAACAGCACCGCCGTCACAAACAGCGCACCAGCCAGCACAAAGCTTATTACAGACAGCAGACTAAGATTTTCAACGCTCATTCTTTATCCACCGCCTTTTCAGTTTCATCTGTTTTATTTGTATCATCTGAATTGTCTAAATTATTATCAGCATAAGCCGTTGTTATCTTTGTTTTTGCGACCTCAACAGCTTTTTTTGTTTCAAGCTTCAATGACGTTAGCTTCTCAGAGCTTTCAGAGATATCATCAAGGCTTTGCTCTATTTGCTCAACGGCTGAAAGGATATCGTCTTTTTTCACGCCGTCAGAGGCGAACTTGTCGCCATACTGCTCAACGGAATTTAGTATCGCATTGTAAAGCTCAAGCTGGACAATTTCAGCTTCGTCACCCGACTTTATAAGTTTCAAAAGGGACTGATAATTCTTGAACAGCGTTTTGTACTCGCCAGAATCGTTTGCTTCCGTTCTGAGCTGGTCTATCTGCGCATAGAAATTGCCGATATCACGATAGATAAGCGCCATATTGTACTTGCTGAAAGTCTTGTCTGAATACTTTGCGGCGTTATCGAACCAGCTTCTTGCTGATCTCATTCGGATTATCTTGTTTGAGTCCTCGTCGCCGGAGCTGTTTTTGCCGTAGGAATAATAATACCAATAAAGCTTGCCTGTCTCAAAGCATATCTCGCCGTAGGTGGCAGTGGACTTTTTAAGCTCCTCCTCGTTCTTGTTTATGATATTCACAAGAAGCTGCTCCTCGTCAACGGAATATTCCGAATCGGACTTCATCGCAGATATAAGCTCAAGATAGGCAGTTTTTTCCGCAGGCTTTATCTCAATGGCATTTTGACAGATATCCATTTTCTGTGTTATATCCGCAGTCTGCTTTTCTTCCTCCATAAGATGTGCATAGTTGTTATTGCGCTTTGAATTTGCCATATGGTCAAGGACAAGACCCGATGTCAAAAACGCCGCTGACAAGACTAAAGTCAGCGAAAAAGCGAACAATCTGCGCTTTTGCTTTTTTCTGTACATATCGTCAAACTTGTCGTAATTTTCGATATCGTACAAAAGCTCCTCGCAGGACTGATATCGCTGGGCAGGGTCTTTTTCAACGCATTTTAGTATTATCTTTTCAAGTCCCGATGAAAGTTCGGGGCGTATCTCTCTGATAGGGCGCATTTCATATGGCGGCTCGCAGGGGCTTTGACCTGTGAGAAGATGAAAAAGCGTTGCACCAAGTCCATAGATATCAGTTCTTGCATCGGTCTGACCCTGTCCGCCGAACTGTTCGGGTGCTGCATAGCCAACTGTTCCAAGGCAAACTGTATCTGAAACGTTGCGCTCTTTAAATTCTCTTGCCGTACCAAAGTCGATAAGCATAACCTTTCCGTCAGGTCTGAGCATAATATTTTCTGGCTTTAGGTCACGGTATATTATCGGCGGCTTTCTCGAATGGAGATAGATAAGCACGTCGCAAAGCTGTTTTGCCCATTCTATGACTTTATCCTGCCGCTGTGCGCCGTATTCCTCAAGTTCCTTTTCAAGCGATCTGCCTTCGACATAATCCATTACGATAAGAAAAGTGTTATCGTCCTCGATTATATCCACTATGCTTGGCAGATTTGGGTGGTCGAGCTTTTTGAGCAGATCAGTCTCAACGATAAGGCTTTGCTTTACCACCTGAAAGTCCTTTACGCCGTCCTTTCTGATCTCCTTTATAGCCCATTGCTTGTTGGCCTTTTCGTTCATCGCAAGATAAACGACGCTCATTCCGCCCTGACCTATTTTATTGAGTATTTTATATTTGCCGTCAATAACGGAACCGATCGTCAACATATCTGCAAACTCCTAAACTTTCCAATTTATATGATTTTCAATTTTTGTATTAGTATTTTTATACCGTCACCTTTATAACAGCGGCGGTGATATTATCACTTTCCCCACGCTCCATATTGAGCCTTATAAGTTCATCGGAATTGCGGTCGGCGGTGTCTTTGTCTTTAAGTACTTTCGGCGCATAGGAGCGCAGAAGCTCTTTATCGCTGACAAGGTGGCGGAAGCCGTCGCTGCAAAGCAGGAACGCTGTATCCTGTGTGACAGCGCCCTCAATTAACTGGGGCGTAACGGAATTTGAAGCGCCTATACATTGGAGCAATACGCTTCTCCTCGGGTCTTGCTCCGCCTGCTCGGGGGTCATTCTGCCCTCTCTCACCTCACGGGCGACAAATGTCTGATCTTCCGTAAGCTGCGACAAGCTTTTATTCGTCACGGCGTAAAGTCTCGAATCGCCGATATTTATGACATAGTATGTACCCTGCGCCACAAGAACTCCGCAGCAGGTGGTGCCAAGCTTTATACCCCTGCTTTCGCCATAGTTATGAAGCTTTTTATTGCAGATATCGATAATATTGTTCCAAGAGCTGAAAAGCTGTCCCGAAAAATTATCCGCACCGAGCTGGAAAGGCAGGGCGTTATAAAACCAATCTGAAAAGGCTGATATCACGGTTGCGCTGGCGGTTTCCCCCTCAGAAAGTCCGCCCATTCCGTCGCAGATAAGCCCGAAAGCCACCTCGCCCAAGGCTGTGGAAGCCGTTTTGACTGTACAGGCGTCCTGATTATTCTCTTTTACATTACCTCTATTACTCCGAGCAGAAACTAGATATGCCAAATTACTAACTCCTTTTTTTATTCGCTTACGCAGTACAACTGGCAAACGTAAATTGTTATGAGCTTTGTCGAATAACAATTTTCTCCCCTACACAAAATGCACAAATGCACAAATACACAATTTGCGTTCTCCACGTCCCACATACTTTTTAATTTATCATCAGAAAAATCTAAATTCAAATTCCTCGTTTGCGAACTTTATTCTTGTATTCTCTTCAAGCTTTATCTCCACATTGCTTTGTATCATTGCGCCGTTGACGTATGTATGATTTGTGGAATTCGTGTCAACGATGAAATAGTCGTTTCCACGCTTTACGATATTTGCGTGGCTTCTGCTGACTGCGGTGTTGTCTGAAATGCAGTAATCAACAAAGCTTGCCTCTTTTCCAACTCTGAAAGGCACTTTGTTTATCTCGATAAGCTCGTTTGTCTTGTAGCGATAAAGCTTTGGGGTGCAGTTTGCTGAAAGCATATCCTTATTGAGGACAGTCGTCATTGCCTGCTGCGGAGCGGCTTTTGGTGCGCTCTGCTGGAATGTTATCCCCGGCTGGACGTTCATCTGCTGGGCTGGGATAGGCTGATTATTTGCCATTGGTTCAACATTCCGAACAGGCTGAACATTCTGTGCAGGCTGTGGGTTATTCGGCATAAGCGGGCCTGCGGAAGCCTTTACTCCCGGGATAGCCATTGACTGCGGTGCTGCCTGAACGTTATCCTTGCCCTTTCTAGGCTTCTTTTCCTTGCTCTTTTTTCCTGACTTCATAAGTCCGCCGAAAAGTCCGCCCTTATGGGAGCTCTTTGAATTATCATTTATAACAGGCGGAATGTTCTGAGGCTGGTTAAGCTGATTTGGAACATTTGGTACATTTGGAACATTCGGGATATTCGGTGTATTAGGTCTCTGTATATTCTGAACTTGGGCACGCTGGATATTCTGGATATTTGGAGCGGACTGAACATTTTGAACATTCTGCATTGGCGCAATTGGCGTGATCGGCGCTGCTGCGGAAACAGTCTGCGGAGCTCTCATTGCGTTCATAACAGGCTTGTCCTCCTCTTCGTGAACATTGCCGAGAAGCTCTTCCGCAATGTTTCTTATCTCAGCAAATGACATCTTGTCGGACTTATTGAGACTGTTGAGAAGCTTTGCGATATAATCGCAATTCTCAGTTGGATCAAACTGTGTTGACATAAGAAGCAGCTTGAAAAAGTTCACAACATTGACGTTTGCGCCGCCCTCTTTAAGTACAGGCAGGCAGACCAGCTCAGCCTTTGCGGAGCTTACGTCTACAAAAATATGTTCAGCGTCAAGGACGATAGACTTGTCCTCGATCATATACTCTCCGCACATTTCAAATGCCTTGCAAATGCTTGAAATAACATTGAGAAAGCGTGTCTTATTGACAGTTTCCTCAAAGAACATTTTCAGCGACACCTTTGAAGTGATATTGTATTTGAAATACCTTTCCTCATCGTTCTGAAGATATATCATCGGCAGAAAGCCTTCGATATTGTTATTGAGCAGCATTCCAAGAGCTACTGTATCAAAATTCTCATTCTCGCCAAGGGTGTAAACAAGAAAGTTCGCTGTGTTGGCGTTTTCGTAATTCCATTGAACAAAGTTATCCATTTTTGTTTTCCTCCGTGATATTGGTTGTGAGTATGTAAATTCAATTCGTCACAAACATAAGGTCATATGTAGGGGACGGCGTCCTCGACGTCCCATTTGATTGTGGCGTTGTATGTTTTATAAGCTATTTGTCTTTAAGATCAGCGCCGTAAAATCTCAGCAGCTTCGGCATATCAAAATCGTTGTATATTACGCTGTATCCGTTTGTATCAAGGCTGTATGCGGCTGAGAACTTGTCGTTTTCGATATCTGTTATGATCTTTCCGCTGCCGTCTATGTAGCCCCAGAATTCGCCCTGCTTTATCGGTGCAAAGTCAAGGCAGAATGAATTTGCGTCCTCATACTGCGGCTTTATGACGATCTTGCCGTCGGTATCCACAAAGCCCCATTTGCCGTTTTGCTTTACTGCCGCAGGCTCGTCGCAGACAAACATCTTTGCGTTTTCAAATGACTCGCTGCCCACCTGTTTGCCCTTGCTGTTGTAGAGCGCATACTTGCCGTCCTTTGAGGCGAAGAAATAGCCGCCCTCTGAGCAAATGCCGAAATCATTTATTATTATATCGTCAAATTCAAAATCCGTGACCATTTCGAGCTTGTCGTTTATAATGCCCCACTTATCCTGCTTTCTTACAGCGGCAATGCCATCCTCGAAAGAGCCTGCAAAGTCGTATTCAAAGTTCTTTTCCTCGAAATCCTCGTTCACATAGCCGTATTTGCCCTTGTAAAGTGCAGGAGCATAATCGGCTGTGAAAGAACCGAGATAGCTGTATTCGTGGTCTGGCACTAGCTTTTTCTGTCCGCTGGAGTTAACATAATACCAAGTGTCGTTTTCATCGCAGACAGGGATAACTTCCTTTTCCTCGCTGTAAAGACCAACATCGTGATACTTTGCTCTGAGCACGCCCGAACCATTCGTTTTGATAAGTCCAACTCTGTCGCCGTTTTCACCGTTTGTGACTTTCATATAACCCTTGCAGTAAGGATAAGCATAATCATAGTCGAGGAAAGTCTCTTTATAGAGCCTGTAAATTTTCTCATAAAGCTCGTCGATCTCCTTGCCGCTTGATTTTTCCCTTGCAGTCGTGACCACCTCAACTGCGTCATCATAAGCGTTCGTGTCGATAAGCTGGTTTATGTATCTCACATAGATATCAGACCTTGAAGGGTCTAAAGCCTGCGCCTGCTCATAGGTTTTCTCAATGCCGTCATCGTCTGCAAGCTGAACATAAGAATCAAAAATTTTCAGCATAAGATCATAATTGCTCGTATCAAGCTTCAAAGCCTGCTGATAATTATAAACAGCGTCGATATAAATTTCCTTCTTTGCGAAATTCTCCGCTTTTTTCATATACTTGTCGTATTCCTGCAAGGTGGTGGTCTTGTTGTTAAAGACCGCATACCAAGTCAGGAATGGAAGTATTATCATTATGAGGAGCAGAAGCTTTTTGTTCTGCTCGCTTTTTTTGCTTTGACTGTCTTTCGTTTGAGTGTTCTGACTGCTCAAGTCTTATGTCAGCTCCTTAGTATTCTATAATTTTTAATTTTATTATGCCGCCTTGCCCACAAAGCAGATAAGCACAAAATAGATCAACATTCCGAGAAAAACGAACGGCGCAAAGGGGATAGTATCCTTTGCCTTGTATTTTTTTATTATCATACAGCCCAGACCGCCAACAGCCGAGAGTATGAAAGAGAAAAGCATTACCGTGAGCACATTGGTGCTGCCGACGTAAAGACCTATCACCGCAAGAAGCTTAACGTCTCCGCCGCCCATTTGTCCCCTTGAAATGAGCATCATAACAAGCGCCACAACTGCGGACATCACAAATCCCAGACCGCAAACGTTCAGCACTACCTGCCACTTTGCCATATTATAAAAGACCTCGGCAAAGAGGAAAGGCACTCTTGCAACGATCATTGCGATTATAAGATCGTTTGGGATAAGCTTCTTTCTTACGTCAGTATAAGCCGCCATATAAAGCAGGAAAGTATAAACGAAATACTTCATAAACCTGTAATTCGCCAGTGAATTTGACTTTGCAAAAAACGTTCCTGCGCAGCATAGAACCATAAAGAACACGCCGCTTATGATAAAAAGCTTCTTTTTCGCCTTTATGTATTCTTTCAGCTCCGAAAATTCAAGCATTTCGGGCTTTTTTGACTTTTCAGAAATTTTTCCAGCGCCTTTTTCATTTTTATCGCTATTATCGTTTTTATCATATTTTTCATACTTTTTATCGAAATAGCAGAAATATCTTACTGAAAAGGCCATACACACAAGCGTTATCAGCACATTAATTATCAACTTTCCTACCAATCAAAAACAACCCTTTCAGTTTTCTTCTTATAATTTTTTAGTTTTTACTTTTATCCGTCCTTTGTGGTCTTATCCTTATACTGATAGATAACAGTGACGCCGGTATCATATCTTACATTCGAGGCTATATCCTCAAGGTCCTTTCGCATTTCTTCAGTTGTGTTTTCCGGCACGACAACGATAATATACTTGTTTCTCTTTGTCTTGTCAGACTGAACAGTCTTTTGTGTGCTGTCCTTTTGACCGACCTTGATAGTTGAATCAACAGCATTGACCTTCTGATCAAGCTTATTTGCTGCCCTTTCAATATCCGACTTAACAGTATTTATCTTTATTTTTCCGTTCTCATAATAAGAATTTAAGAACATATTTCTTGTCATAACCTTTATATAGCTGTCAGCAGGGAAATTGCCGCCCGGCTCAACGCCGTCGGGATATGACGTCTTTGAATCAAGATAGAAATTGAATCCCTGATTAGACTTTGTTCTTGTTCCGCTGCCGAGAGACTGCTCTATACCGCTTGCATAAGTTTCAAACTGATCGCCTATGCCTATTGTATCGTCCCAAGGTGAAACAGGCTCCTGTTCTTCTTCCTCTGCCTGTGAGCTGTCATTGCTCTCGCTCTTCTTTTCATCCTCTTTTTGTTTAGCTTCTGAGTTTGTGACGTTCGTGCCCCATATTCCCGTGCTGCCTGTTGTTTTTACAGTATATGTATAATCTATAAGACTAAATCCCATTGGCTTTATCTTATAGACCGCCACAACGTTGACGGTTTTTCCGTCTATCGCAAATGTGGAAAGTCCGAAGTCAATGCCGTCCATTCCGTCAACAACGCCCATCGCTTCAAGGGTCTCGTCGATATTGCCGTTGTTGGAAATATATTTCTGCACAAGTGCTTTGCTAAGCGGCTGGGCGATGATACGGCAGACTGCGGCGTTTCCTGCGCCATTTTTGAGCATTGTCGCCATTGAAGATATTATCGCCATGGGGTTGTCAGCCATACTTTTGAACGAGCCGTAAAGCTCTTGACCGGCGTTTTTTACATCCTTGACATTCTCCTGCATATCTTTATAAGTTTTAGATATATCATCAATAGTGTTTATCTGACTTGGCGAATATTCGGAAGCGTCAGCAACGGTCGACTGAAAAGTATTAAAATTCTCAAGAAAGTCGTCCACTTTGTCGATATTTTCGTCATTAGCGTCGCCGCCGTGATTAAATCCAAGGCGGTTTATGACGTAATAATACTGCGAGACCTCCTTTGCAGTCTGGTCAACAGCATATTGGATAGTGCTCTGCGCCCTTGTGGTGGTGGCAAGCATAGCAAGCGCCATAAATCCAAACATAAAGAAGGGCAGAACGAACGCCGCCTCGATAGTCAGCGAACCGCTTATAATCCTGCTTTTGCGCCCGACAGAACTTACAGCACTTATCATATTTTTTATATATTTTTTTATCTTCATAGCTTTATACTTCTCATTCCCATAATATTTCCGTCGCCGTCTCCCCTAAATCAAATGCTTTTACAAATGTATAATGATTACTCCATCTTATCCCATTCGTCCTTGCCGACAGCCATAGTTTCAGCGGCCTCTCTTGCATATGCGTCAAGCTCGTCGATATTTGCTTTGTCGTGATACTGAGACACGATAAAACCTGCGGTATTATCTTCTTTATACTCAGACAAATTAGAATCACCCTTGACTACTGTCAGATAACCAACAAGATCAACATCCTTATCTTCATTATCATCAAAGAACGAACCTACAAATCTTACAAAAGTTCTTCCGTTTATTTCTTGAATCTCACTTTCACTTATATCCAACGCAGGATTTACCATTACATAATTGTAACCATTGCTAAGATCCTTTGCCATTTGATCGTGAACTGTATCAAGCCACTCCTCCGGCTTATCTGCGTCGATAGTAAGATTATTGTATTCATCACAAAGTTTACCTACTGTAAGAAAACAAGAATTATCTTCTGTACTTGTCATTGGATCAATCGTGCTATAGACCTTCCAATCGTAATCAAAATGCTTTGAAAATCTAAAGTGAACATCAATAGAAACTACACCGTACTGATAATCGACCTCTTCAACAGCGGACGATGTTTCTTCGTCATTAGAAGCTGTTGTTTCTGCCTGCGACTTATCCTGCGCAACTGTTGTTTTTGTTGACTTGCTGTCAGTTGTGCCGCTGTCGGCGCTGTCTCCGCAAGCGCAAAGTCCCATTGTCATCGTCATTGCCATTACGGCTGCAATAATCTTTGTTGTTTTCATTAGATTTACTCTCCTTAAAAATTAAAAATATCGTATTAAATTAAAAACTATAAATTAGTAACCAATGAATCCATTGTAAACCAGTCTGTCTGTACTGCTTCCATTTCCATCTAGGTTAAGAGAATACGACTCTTCGCCATTGACAGTTCTCTTTTCAAACAGTCCCATAAATACAGAATCAACGTCAGCTTCTGAATGGATCTGCACCATTGTATACATCTTCGTCATATCAAAATTCTCTCTGTCAGAATCCTTAAAGCCTGCGTCAGTCATTTTCTGACTTATGTTCATCTGCATAAGATAACCTGTTCTTGCGATCATATTATCTTCATTTGCCAAAATACCTATGAGCATAAAAGCGTAAAGATATTCCTTATAATTAAGGCTTATCGTGGCAGCCTTAGCATTCGAAACATCTCCAACTGTTTTGCTGTTCGGAGCTGATTCGCCGACCTTGTCAAGTCCGCTCGATACCTTTTCCGATATTCCGTCAGAAAAATTATTCAAAGCCTCATTGAGTTCTTCCTTAACGTTATCTTCTGTACTATTAAGAGCCTCTGTTACCTTTCCTTGTAACTCTCCACTCAGGTCAGTTATTTTTTTTGCTATCTTACCATTAAGTTCAGAAATATAACCTGTCTCCGTGTTAGTGGCAGCATCGACTTTCTTAAACAAAGCATTAATTTTACCTATTATAACTTCTGATTTATTACCTGCCGCTTCTTGTAAACTATCGTAAATGGTATCTGTAACTTCACCTATCTTACCTTCGAGATATTCAATGGCAACATTCTTTGCCTGTCCGTAAATATCATCTGTTGAACCTTCCTTTAGCTTATCGAGACAATTTTGAAGTTCTTCTTTTATCTTATCTTTTCCCCAGCTGGAATCCATTTTGCCTAAAACGCCCTTTATACCATTCATAAATGGTGTAACAGTCGCATTTATGACTTTATCTGATACATCTCTGATAGTTTGATTTATATATTTGGTAACTTCATCACCAATTTCTGATATCTTATCATTTGCTGTATTTTCTATTTTATCAAATATATTGGTTATTGCATTATTCAAATACTCTGAAGCCTTTTCCGTTGCTTCATCTATTAATGTAGCCGCTGTTTCCTTTGCAATGTTGATCATTCCCTGCGGCGACATCGCCCAAGTAGTGGAGCTCTTATACAATGGCACGGATTTTCCTAAGCATAGCTGGCTCAAGTCATATGCCGATTCCGCCAGCGCAAGTGCTATTTTCAAAACTGTCTGAACTATCGGCACGCCGAAAACCGTCCAGCCTGCGATAACTGTCGCCCACTCAAATGTCAGCGCATTGATATCGGGAGCGGACATTGCGTATATAAGATTAAGTATGAACCTTATTCCGAAAATAGAAGCCTTTGTCTTGTTGACTGCGCTGTTAGGAGTTCCGCCCCAAAGGATATATTCGCACTCGCCGCCGTAATATAAATTATTGTCCTCTGATATTACGATGTCGCTGAGCGTTCTTTCAAAATTAGCCGTATCTTCGTAAGTTTTTCCCGTTGATGGATCAAGATTAGTTGTATAGCAGCTGAACATATTCCGCATATATTCAACAAGATAGAGCTTATCACGACCCTTAGTTAACAGTTCGCCGACTTTGCCAATAGCATCAAAGAAATCAGTCGTCTCTTCATCGCTCATAGAGTCGGCAGCATCTGTAATATTGTCATCACTTGAACCTTCCGGGTCTGTCGGGTCAACACCGATATCTTGTTGCGATTTTGAATTGTTCGTCACCATTGCGTCAAGGAAATCCGACGAAACGTCCTCCGAAAGTGTCTTGTCGTTCTTGGCATTGTCTTTCGCCGAAGTGACCTTGCCCTCGTCGATAAGAGCTTCCTTTCCTCCATCGCTGGCTTCGCTTTCTTCTTCCTCTTCAGTACCGCCTTTATATTCAAAGTTTGAAGCAAGATATTCAAAGAACTGCTGATTTTCCTCTTGAGCCTTTGTGGTAAAGCCGCTCTTTACAGAAAATTCTTCATTGTCAAGCAATCTGCAGAAAGCCTTAAAGCTGCCTTCTATATCGGTCTCATAATTTGCCTTTGCACTGCTTATAGCTGCAGCTATCCCGTTGCTGTCAACGCTTTCCGGCATTATCTTTGATTTGCTAAAATCGCTTTCGTAATCAGCTTTTTCTACCTTACTAACGTCATATTTCTCAGCAAGCTTATTTCCACAATATTTTAGCGATTTTATCTTATCCAGAATATCTTGGTAGAAATCTCTGTTGACTATTATTACCTTGTCACGAAGAGCCTCAACATCAACCTTGTTCAGCGGCTGCGCCTCGCTCTCATAATCGGAAGTCATAGTCTGCTTTGAACTATTGTCTGTTACCTTGTCTATACTTTTCTTCCAATCATCGCCTTTTTCTTCAGCTGCTTCAATATCGCTTATGACCGCATTCAGATCTTTTTCGATAGCCTCATATTTCGATATCATTATAGTACAGTCATCAAAGACAAGTCTTATCTGCTTATTTGCTTCAACAGCAAGTGACTTTACTTTTTCTTTATAACTATTCACATAATTATTTGTATAATCTGCTATATCATTGATATCACGAATAAAGCCCTCTATATTTTCAAAATATTCATTTATTTTACAACCGTTACCTTCACAAGAATAAAAATAATCCTTGAGAGCCCATATATTCGCAAGATATGTTTTATTGTCATCATTATTTATCCAATTATTTATAGTCTGCTTGAGCTGATAAACCTTAATGACATTATCTTCACTTAACTCTCCATTTATATTAGACTTTTGCGACTTTATATCATCTACAAATGACTTCATTATTCCATAAAAGCCGCCATCATAACCGGAACTTACAGTAAAACCAGTCTTTTCATCATTCATCTCGCAACCAGATGTGAGACCTATATTATTATTTTTAAAATATTCCACATTAGACAGTACGCCCTCAAGACCTTTATGAGTATAAGCCTCGTCAGTTACTGTGTATCCTTCTTCAAGACCTTCACCCATATTTTCTGTTGCTTCTGATGATTTAGTACTTATTTCATTGTAAAGGATCACATTAGAATTAACATTTAGCTTATCTGCGCTTGTGTCCTCAAGTACCTTTATGCAAACAAGGTATCTGCTTATTTCATCATAATTTCTCTGTGCAAGCGAAACAGTCTTTAAATATGCGTCCTTGAACAGCTCTATCTTATTCACGCAGTCATCATCGATCTCATATCCAAGTATATCCTGCGTTACACTTGTATGTTTTTGTTTTCTTGCTTCATAAAGTTCGTTATAAGCCGTCTGACAGGAATCACCTATCTTCTCAAGCTCTTTTTCATAATTCATCTTTGCCTTGATAGCCTTGCTCTGCTTGTCAAAGCCGCTGAAGCCTGAGAACTTGTTTATAAGTTCCTGTGATACCGCAACAACGCCACGATACTTCATATATTCTAGTATCTGTCTCTTGAGTATGTTTGAATGATATACCTCAGAGCCGCCGACATATGATACGTCGCAGGTGGCATTTGTCAGTTTTATAAGAGTGTCAAAATCCGCTGAGCCTTCGCTGCCTGCTGTTGAAAGCCAAGAGGTAAGACTGTTTATGTAATCTCTTGTGTATGAATCCGTGGTGTCAAGGTCGCTGACATTGCTGAGAGAGTTGTTGAAATATCTCTCGAGATTGTTCGTAAGGTCGGCCTCAGTTGCGCTCATTGCGAAAATTCCGTAAACGTCTTTGAGAATTTCGTTGTAATCGGAAAGCGCCGCATTCATCGTAAGGTCGCTTGCGCCCGAAAGCACAACGTTTGCGGAATTGACCCTTGAAAGGTCAACGATTGTTCCTGCAAATGTGAACATTGGTATCATTATAAGCACAAGAAAAATTGATATTGCGCCATTTATATTTTTTCTTATACTTTCTCTTGAGCGTTTTTTCTTTGGCTTGACGTCATTATCAACCTCTGAAAAGACCGCAAGCTCTGTATTTTCATTTATTTCAGCTAAATTTATATCTGAGTTTTTAGCTTTTCTGAATTTTCCAAATATCATCAATACTTCTCCCCTAAGAAAAATTTATCTGCATTTCTATATTGCTATATTTTTATCCAGTTATCCGGCCGCATTAGCAGCTTCCTCGGCATCTTTTTGGAAAGCGCCCTGCACCTTTTCTTTCAGATAAGATATCTTGTCCGAAATGTGCAGCCTGTCGCTTAGAAACGTCACAAAGTCATAGACCATATCGGTATTTCGCACAAATTCCGCTCCGTCGCAACTTGCCGCCGTGGCAGTAACAGTAATATCGCTTGAAACGCCGTTCATTCCTATGTAGCTGAAAACCTCCGGGATAGCTCCCTCACGTTTTATGGTCACGCTGACGGTCTGATTTATAAAATAATTCTTTGCGTTTATATCGCAGGTAACGCCTCCGCCGCTTATAATGCTCAGATTGTCGATAAGACTTGTGAGAGACGAATTTATAGATTCGATATCCGAATTGCCTGCGATCGGGTCGGGATAAAAATATCTGTAAAGCTTCGCCTGCTCGTCATATATCGTGTTTACAGAATCCTGAGTGAAATACTTATTGTCCTTGAAATCAAAATTCACATTGTCCGCTGTGTGCTTGCCGACTTTTTCATAACCCGTCACAGCCATACTCTTGCTGACGATAGAAGCAACTTTCTGGGTCTGCGTGTAGATAAGCACACTTTGCAGAATATACATTCCGATATAAATAAGAAAGAACATACAGAAAAACACGATAGGAAAAATAAACGTTGCCTCAACGATAGGAACAGCGCCCTTTTCGTCCTTGATGTTTTCGCCTTTCTTCCCGAATATCCTGTTCAGTTTAATACCGATCACCCCTATAAGAATTTATCTTTATGCGTTTGTATATTTTGTTTATCTCGAATCAGCCCGCAGCAAAAAGCTGTGAGCTGTTTCCAATCAAACAAACCAAAATTATTCCATACCTGAAATTGCAGTCTTGATCTTTTCAAAAGCTGTTGAAAGTACGCCAGTAATACCATCCTTAAATACAGCAACAAGTGCAATTACAACGATGATGATAAGTACGATAGCCACCATATTTACTTCACCGCTCTCATTGTCCTTAAAAGCATTAAGCTTTGACATACCCTTCAAATATGCTGAGATCATCATTTCATTAATTTTCTTCATATTTTTTCACCCCCCTATTACATTAATGAGTTGCCTATCGCCGGAACAACAACCATCATTATTATCGCTATGAACATTATCATAGACGGGAACATAAGCTTAGTTCCAACGCTTGCGGCTTTTACTTTTACTCTGCTTCGCTTTTCTTCCCAGCTGACAGTTGTTAACTCTTTAAGAACTCTTGTGAGTTCGCTTCCGCCCTTTTCCATATTCTGATTAACGGAGTTTGCAAACTTTCTTACCTCCGCTACCGAACATCTGTCGGCAAAATGGAAAACGGCTTCTCTTACAGGCACACCATTGTTCATTTCAACGCAGGCTTCCTGCATTTCTTTATAAATTGGCTTGTCGTTTGCATATGCCACCTTGAACCAGGCGTCACGAACGATAAGACCCGCATTTATAAGCAATGTGAATTTTGAAAGCATTTGCGGCAGATCCTCGAGGATATCCTCTCGTCTCTCGTTGACATTTTTCTTTATCTCGCCGCTCATATATTCCATAAGCAGCGCAGAAGCGACCACGCCCAGCACACCAAGCATAACATTATTCGCTATGGCACCAAGGCAAAAGCCCATTGGCAAGAGAGTGAGAAAGTATGAAATGCTTCCACCTGTGATAACGTAATGATAAAATTCAGCGTATTTTCTGCCGTATATCTCGCTTATCTCTTTTATCTTCTTGCTTCCTCTTTCGGTCTTGATATTGATGTGAAAAAGCGTTATGAACCCAAAGCCGATAAAATATATCTCGCCGAACATAAACTTTTTCTTGTCGATAGCGTCAATGACCTGATCGTAAGCATTTCTGTATTTTATGTACAGGAACAGCCAGAACAATATAAAAAATGTTCCTATCCCTGCCATTACATATGAGCTTGTAAAACTCAAATTATTCACCTCAATAATTTTCTAAACTTTTTAAAAACTTGTACCAGCGGGCGACCACAGGTCGCCCCTACAAGAAAATCTCTAAATCTTTATCTTAGTCATTTTCAGTCCGATAAGATAAGCGATTCCGATAAGCACGATACCGATTATCTTTGCACCGATATCAAGAATATTCGTGCCTGTCGAATCAGATGTCGCCTTCATCATCAGCACCACAAGAAACGGCAGCGCCGCCATAATATTGAGCTCGTTTCGACCGCTTGCCACAATGGTGTTGATCTCAAGCTCAATGTCGATCTTGTCTCTTATCATATCATAGCTTTCAGATACCACCTGTTTCAGATTACCGCCCAAACGGTTGGATACCTCAAATACGTCCGAGAAGTTGGTTATATCCTCAAGTCCGCTCCTGTCCCCAAGGTCAAGGAGCAGCTCCTCGATATTGTAGTTGTTCTGAATACCTGCATTTATAATGGCAACTTCCTTTACAATGTCGGAAGTCTCGCCGTACTGCATTTGCAGATCATTATAAGCTCCGAGAAAAGCGTCGGGAGTGTTTTTTCCTGCCGCATATGAATTGTTTATTGATTCCAGCAAGTCCTTGAACTGCAAAAGCAGCCTGCGCTGTCTCTTTTTCAAAAGGCTCTTTCGATAAAGTTTGATGCTGAAAAATCCTGCTATCGCACCTGCGATAATGCTGAACGGGATAGAGTAAAAGAATATATACGCACCAGCCGCCACAGCCGCCGCACCCATAAGATATCCCGTCAAAGTGTCCACAGGCTTCATATGATAAACGTGGTAATCGTCTGCATTTCCAAGCAGACCCTTCTTTTCGATGTACTCTTCTTTTTTCTTTTTTGCTTTCTCTTTCTTAGCTTTTTTGGCTTTCTTAGACTTCTTGCCGCTTTCCGCCGTCAAGGCTTCCATTGCCTCAGCGTCCTGCAATATCGTCCCCGAGAAATTTTGATTGACCGCAAAACCAGCATTTGCCCCGTCCATACCAAACTGCATACCCATTTGAACTTGTGTTTGTGCTTGAACGGAATTCATATCCTGCATTTGCGCATTTTCGTTATTATTCTTATTCTTTTTCCTCATATATTTCTGTCCTTAAAATACAAATTTCTATAACTTCCATAATTACATTACTACATTATGTTTTATAATCTGTCAAGCAACGGGCGAACGCTGTTCGCCCCTACTGCTATTATTAGATAACTTCAGTTATTCCCGAAAGCTGGAGCTTGAAAACATTCTGCATTGGATTGGAAGTCCGCTTCAATGAACCCGATACCTTTTCAAGGGTGGTGTTCTCGTCCTCTTCAAAAACGTAAAGCGGATTAAGCTTTATCTGTCCGTTCTCAAAGCCAAGCACTTCCGTTATCTCCATTGTCTTTCTTGAATGGTCTCTAAGCCTTGAAAGGTGTATTATTATGTCGATAGCAGAAGATATCTGCTGTCTGATTGCTTCCAGCGGCAAACCGTCTGCACCCTGCAAGACCATTGTTTCAAGTCTGCTGAGCATATCCTGCGTTGAGTTTGCGTGACCTGTCGAAAGCGAGCCATCGTGACCCGTGTTCATCGCCTGGAGCATATCAAGGGCTTCACCGCCTCTGACCTCTCCGACAACAATTCTTTCCGGTCTCATACGAAGCGATGATTTGATAAGGTCTCTGATCGTGACCGCACCAGCGCCCGAAGCGTTTGCGTTTCTCGTTTCAAGGCTTACAAGGTTGTCTACTCCCTTGATCTGAAGCTCGGCAGAGTCTTCGATAGTGATAACACGCTCGTCCTTTGGTATGTAATTTGAAAGAGCGTTAAGAAATGTGGTCTTACCGGAACCTGTACCTCCGCAGATGAAAATATTATACTTTGCCTCAACTAACAGCTTGAGCTTGTCCGCAATCTCCCTTGTGATAGAGCCGTATGAAATAAGCTTCTCGATAGTCATAGGGGTCTTGGAGAACTTTCTTATTGTAACAGTCGGACCGCAAAGAGCGATAGGCGGTAAAACCACGTTTACACGAGAGCCGTCTGGAAGTCTCGTATCAACGATAGGGTTAGACTGATTGACCTCACGTCCCGCCTTACCAACGATACGCTGAATGATATCCTCAAGCTTTCGCTGACTTTCAAAACTTTCATTGAGCCTTTTTACACGTCCGGCCTGCTCGATAAAAATATTATCAGCGCCGTTTATCATAACCTCCGTGATAGTGTCGTCGTTCATAATGGTGTCAAGGAGACCAAAGCCTCTGATAGAGCTGAACACCTGCTGAGCGATATCCACCCTATTTTTGATAGAAACATACCTGTTGCCGATCATATTGTCGGTTATGGTCTTTATCTGCTCTTCAAGCTCCTCGTCCGAAAGTGTCGAAAGAGAGAGATTATCCACCGCAAATTTCTTGACGGCGGCAATTATCTCGCTGAAATCTTCATTCATATTTTTCACCTGTGTTTTTCTATACTTAATTGTCTAAATCTAAAATGTAAAAAATGCACATCTAACTACAATATTTACTTAAAGCTTTCCCCCGAGAACATTCCAAGGGTAGTAAGCTTGAAAACAGTCTGCTCAAATGGTGCATTGCCGAAATCAGGCACGCCACCTGCGATCTTTATCCTAAGCTCGTCCGCAGTCATCGAAGTCTCGTTGGTGAACCTGTTGTAAACAAGGTTCATTCGCTCGATATAAGGGAAGTTCTCCTGCTCTTCCTTTAACTCAAAAGCCCCTGCAAGGCTTCTCAGCTTTGCGATAGCATTGTCAGTACCGAGAGATACAACGAAAGTCTTGTACATAAGCTTCATAAGCTCAAAATGCAGCGGCGCAAAATCAAAGTTGAAATCAACTATCATATAAGTGTATTTTCCAGCCGCCTTGAGGGTTCTAATAACGTCAAGTATCTCCTCATCGTTAAGCTCGAGAAAATCCAGCACGCTTTCGCAAGGCTCGTAGAAATAAACACCTGATGGATCGTGCTTTACGCAGCTTTCAAGCTTTAGCCCAAGATTTGCGTTTTGGCTCTTGATAGCGTAAACAACATCGCCGAATGTGACCTGCTGACCCTCGCCCTTGAAAACGTGGTTGCAGTTGTTTTTCTCAATGTCAAAATAAAGCACGCTCTCGCCCCTTGCCGCCAACGCTCTCGCATATGCCGAAGCAACAGAAGTCGCTCCCGCTCCGCCGCAGGCAGAAAAAACGCCAATGATCTTTGTGCCGTTGTCACCGCCATTGTCGTTGTATATAATGCCTTTATGTATCTCAGAATAAAGGTCGAGAATCTGCTTGTAGATATTCTCCACCCTCTGATATTTTCCGATAGCCTTTTCGCCGTTGAGCTCGTTTATCTCGTTAGAATTTGAGAAATACGCCACCGCACACCTGTCCTTGAATGGCGTGAGGTCAAAATTCTCCGCAGCGATAACAATATCGTACTTGCTCATCTGCATATTGCTCTCTGCGATAGAAGGGTCGCTGAAAGAGAAAATAGTTATTTTATCGAAATACTTGCTGTTAAAGGTCGAAACGAACCTTTGCAGATAAAGATCATCTGAGTCGATCAAAGCTATTCTTATTTTCATTTTCCAAACTCCTTATAATTTTATAACTTAATAACTTTATTATATTTAATACCAGTTAACTTAATATTTATTTTAAGTCATCATATATTTGTATTTTCATTATTTTTTTAATTATATACTATATTAATAATATAGTGCAATGATAAGGTAAAAATCAGGACATTTTCTGCAATATAAGGCTCTAATAGTAGTAATTTGTTCATATTTAATCTATAATATAATAAATATTATGTGTTAATATAAATATTAAATTAAGTAATATTAACTATTGTAGAATAATAAGTATAAATAATAGAGAGGCAAACACATAATGAACATTGTCATTGTTGATGACAGTATTAATAATGATCTTTCCGAAATGCTGAAAATGATCTCATCTGAGCTGCCCTTTGCGATAAAGATCGACAGCTATGCAGACAGCTTCACATTTCTCGACTTTATCCTAAAAAACACCGCCGAGCTTGACGGAATTTTCATAAGAACAAAGCTTGGCAAGGACAGCGGAATTAATCTCATCTCAAATATTTACAGCAAGATATCCAACGTCCCCGTAATATTCATCTCCGACGACCCAGCCGCCGACTGTCAGAACATTTTTCTTGCCACAACATTTTTCAAGCCCTTCGGCTTCATCTGCGAACCCTGCTCCGCCGATATAATAAAAAGACTTATCATTCAGCTTGAAGAGCTTAAAAACGCAAGAAAATCCCATATCGACATAAAAGTTGCGTCAAGAAAGACCGTGTCCCTTGCGTGCAGCTCAATAATCTACATAGAAAGCAATAAGCGCAAGATCACGCTCCACACAGTAAAAGAGGATTATTCCCTCTATGCGAAGCTCAAAGAGTTCAGAGAGCTCCTCCCCTCATATTTCGCAATGCCCCACTCAAGCTTTCTGATAAACTGCAAATATATCCTGTCATATGATTCCAAAAACATACATATGATACACGATCACATTATCCCAATAAGCAAGAGCCTAAAGCCCACATTTTTCAATGAGATGAAAAATAATTGATATTAATTGTTTTAAAAAGCTGCCTTCGGGCGGCTTTTTTTATCTCTGCGGCGGTTTACAGCCTGCTACGGTCGTTATTCTTTTTTTCTTATCATAAACCGCCACCGTACCCTGTTCAAATTGCTGAACAGTACAAACAAACATTATCGTATGTTGATTGTCATAGCAATATACACAATCCGCCGCAGGCGCATTTGTTGCCTGTCCACCCTTGCTTCTCCAAAATTTCGTATTTAGATCAAGCTCCACTTTCTTTTGATACTGATTTGAACCTGTTTTACCAGCCTTATCAGCATTTTCTTCTCTCTCTTTTGCACGCTCTCTTCGTTCTCTACGTTCTTTAAGTCTTTCCTTACTTCTTTCATTTGATACTTTTGAATATTTATCCATTAGTTTGCAGCCAAACCTCGTCAAAATCACCATAATGACAGTTACAATAAGTATGAAAACCAGAGGTATGATATTTTCGACTATCATCAAAAATACAGGTATTATGATATACGACATAATTGCAGCGACCAACGCACATTTTGTTTTTTCCTTTTGCTTTGAGAACATTGTAAGTACCAACAAAATAATAAGAGTTACCGCTCCTATACAAAAAACATACATTATACCATTTGTATGGCTACCGTCAAAACTTGATAAAACAGCTGTCCAAAGTCTCTCTTGTTTTCTCGTCAAACTTTCGCTATTTTTTAATATCAAAGCATCGACAGAAAAGCATACCAACGATGAAATATAAAGAATTGCCGATATTACCTTTTTCACAGCGTTTTCAGTTATGATATAAGAACAAGTAATGACCAACATTTCCAATGCAAACAATATCAAAATGATACTTCCTATAACGCCATTCAATAATATCCCGACCGTGCCGGAGGTCATCATTCTGCGTATATTATTAAAAATATCGTCTCTCGCTGCGTTGATCTGCTCTGTATAACCGCCCCTCACAATAAACATTATCAAAGCGACTACAAAACATACAACTGATATCCCCATTATGATAAGTGGCAATAAAAATGAAACAAACTCCAAAGGATGTTCAATGCCGCCTGCTATTGAATCTTCCACCAAAGCAACATTTCTTTTTATCTGCCTAAATAAAAACCATCTTTTCTTCTTATCAGATTTACCAGATTTTTTCTTATCTTTTTGCTTCATAATTATACTTTCCTATTTTTTGTACTTTTTTCGCACCAAAATATAATAATACAATGTAAATAACGCCGAAAACAATATTTATTACATTTTTCTTGATATTTCTACATATTTGCATTATAGCACATATATTTATAGCTGTCAATAGTTTCAGCTATAATTAGTTTCAGTGAATAATTTATCAGCTTTATATTTTTTCAATCATATATTATACTGTTATTAGAGTATTAGTATTTTAAGGCAACACTTTTCTGTTCTGTTTATTTTGAAGATGTGTAAAAGTGCCGCCTTTTATTTTACCAAATTATCAAATAATAAAAGCGACCTGCATACGATATAAATATGCGGTCGCTATAGAAACAAAAAGATCAGATAGAAAGGGCGGTATAATAAATGAATGGCGGCAGAATTGTGATAACACTTGAAGATTACAGAAAAGCCCATAATATAAGCAAATATAAGATAATAAAAAACTGCGATGTAAGTGCGACCCAGCTCAACAGCTATTGCAACAACAAAATATCGAGAGTTGACCTACCCGTCCTGGCAAGAATATGCAGCTATCTTGGCTGCGATATCGGCGATCTTCTTAAATTTATCCCACCCGATGAACCAGCCGAAGATGAAACATAAAATAGCGCAACAAAAAAGCCCCGCACATTTCCCGTGCAGGGCTTTTATATTATTCCAAAATTATTATATTTTATTCTTCTCCGCCATTATCGCCATTCTCGCCGTCATTATTATCCTCAACAATGACCTCAGCGTTTTCCTCAGCCTGTGCCTGTGCGATCTCCTCTTCGGAAGCCTTCTCGACCTCTTCAGTCTCAGCGTCCTCATCGTGTTCGGTTCGGGTGAATGAAACCACTCTTCCGTCCTCGCCGACCCTCATAAGTCTAACGCCTCTCGAGTATCTGCTCATAACGCTTATGTCGCAGGCTCTAATTCTTATAACAATGCCGTCTGTGGATATCATAATGATATCATCGTCGTCGTCAACGACCTTTATGCCGCATACTCCGCCGCTCTTGTAGTTGAGCAGACCGTAGCCGCCTCTGTTCTGTACCTTGTATGAATCAAGTCCAACTCTTCTGCCAAGACCATTTTCTGCCACCGTCAGAACAGTCGCTCCCTCTCTTACTCTCGCCATAGAAACAACGTAATCATCGCCCCTAAGCTTGATAGCCTTTACGCCGTGTGCAACTCTTGACATTTCTCTGATGTCAGTCTCTCTTATCCTGATAGCCTGACCGTTATGTGTCGCAACGATAACTTCATTGTCGCCAAAGGTCATTCTTACCCCTGCGATCTCGTCGCCTTCGTCAAGACCGATAGCGATAAGTCCGTTCTTTCTCACATTCTTGTAAGAAGTCAGCGGCGTCCTCTTGATCTTGCCGTTCTTTGTCACCATAACAATGTACTTGCCTTCGTCAAAGTCGGAAGTCTTTATCATCGCAGCGATCTTTTCACCCTCGCCGAGTGCAAGAAGATTTACGATGTTCGTACCTCTCGAAGCCTTTGAACCCTCAGGCAGCTCATAACACTTGAGCTTGTACATTATGCCCTTGTTGGAAATAAACAGTATATTGTCGTGTGAAGAACAGGTCTGAAGCTCGTCAATATAATCGTCCTCACGCTGCTTCATTCCCGAAACGCCTCTTCCGCCACGCTTCTGCGCCTTGTATTCCGTAACAGGCATTCTCTTTATATATCCGGCGTTTGTGTATGTCACAACGCTCTCCTCAACTGGAATAAGATCTTCGATATCAACTTCACCGCTGACATTTTCGATCTGCGTTCTTCTCTCGTCACCGAATTTGTCCTGAATAGCTTCAACTTCCTCGATGATGATATCAAGTATCCTCTGATGATTAGCAAGAATATCCTCAAGGTCAGCGATCTTAACTTCGATCTCTGCCAACTCGTCAATGATCTTCTGTCTTTCCATACCGGTCAGACGTCCCAGAGTCATATTGGCGATGTGGTCAGCCTGTATATCAGTCAGACCAAAACGCTCATTAAGTCTCTGCTTAGCTTCCGGAATGTTCTTAGAAGTTTTCATTATCTCGATAACTTCATCAATATTATCAAGAGCGATAACAAGACCCTTTAAGATGTGCTCTCTTTCCTTTGCCTTGTTAAGATCAAACTTAGTCCTTCTTGTGATAACATCGACCTGGAAATCAATGTACTGCTCAAGCATCTCCTTGAGCGTCAAAACCTTCGGGATACCATTGACAAGCGCAAGCATTATAACGCCCACAGTATCTTGAAGCTGCGTGTAGCTGAACAGCTTGTTGAGCACCATTTGCGGATTAGCGTCCTTTTTCAGCTCAATGACAATTCTCATTCCGTCCTTGCCGGACTCATCATTGATATAATGTATTCCGTCAATACGCTTTTCCTTAACAAGATCAGCAATAGATTCAACAAGTCTCGCCTTGTTTACCATATATGGTATCTCAGTTACGATAATGCAGTTTCTTCCCTTTATCTCCTCGATAGAGGTCTTTGAACGCAATGTTATCTTGCCTCGACCCGTACCATAAGCAGCTCTTATACCTGATCTGCCCATTATAATGCCGCCCGTCGGGAAGTCAGGACCCTTTATGCTCTCCATAAGTTCATCAAGAGTACAGTCAGGGTTCTTCATAACTGTTTTCATACCCTCGATAACTTCGTGCAGATTGTGCGGTGGGATATTCGTAGCCATACCAACAGCGATACCTACCGAGCCGTTGCAAAGCAGGTTAGGGAATCTTGAAGGCAGCACAACAGGCTCTTTCAGTCTGTCATCATAGTTTGACTGGAAATCAACAGTCGTCTTGTTTATATCTGTCAGCATATTTACCGACATCTTAGCCATTTTAGCCTCAGTATAACGGTAAGCAGCCGGAGGGTCGCCGTCCACAGAACCGAAGTTTCCGTGACCGTCAACAAGAGGATATCTCATTGAAAACTTCTGCGCCAGTCTAACAAGTGCGTCATAAACGGAAGCATCACCGTGGGGGTGATATTTACCCAGCACAGAACCTACCGTGTCCGCACACTTTCTGTATGCCTGATCCGGCGTCAGTCCGTTTTCATACATTGTATATAAAATTCTTCTGTGAACAGGTTTGAGTCCGTCCCTTACGTCCGGTAAGGCTCTGGATACAATTACCGCCATCGAATACTGAATAAACGATTCTTTCATTATCGCTTCAACATCGGTGTCAATAACGTTATAATCGCTCACTTTATCCACTCCTTTTTAACCTTTCGGTTTGATTGCGGCGGAAATTCCGCCATTATATGATTTCATTATTTACTTATTTATTTTCCAGCACCTCATAATCGCTGTCGAGCAATTCAGAGAAAGTCTTTCTAAGTATTTTCTGCTGTCCATCGCTCATAACACGCTTAGCAAGCACATAAATAGTCTCTTTCTTGAGGATAATAATAAACATTTCGTCATTTTCCAGCACATTAAGTGAAATATCCTCAAAGTTCACTATCCTAGGTGGCACAGGTGTGAAGTCCTCTTCCTGCTTTTCCTCTTCAGTCGGGATAGTCTCTATCTTGAAGCTGTCCTCATAGAGCGTGAAAATATATCTGTCGTCCTCGAGAGGTTTAAGCGCCTGCATAAGATATTTTCTTATCCTTCTGGTATTGTACCAAGTCAGCACTATCACCGCCAAGCATATAAACGCCAGCACCCAGTTGAGATAAGTTGACGGATTATTTATGATAGACACGATAAAAAGCGCCGCCACAACGCCGAATGCCGCCGTTACCTTCCAGTTATGAGCATATACGAACTTTTTCTGAAAAGCGATAAAAGCCTTTTCCTCTTCCTCGTTTTTCACATCATACTCAAAGCCGAGCACAGGCTCTTTCTCCGGCTGGATATCTTCCTCAGTCTCAGTTTCATTATCCTCGACCGTCTCGATATCCTCGGCTTCTTTTACTTCAACTTTATTATCCTCAACAATTTCATTTTCGTTATTTTCGTTATTGATATCCAAAGCAGTATCCTTTCTTCAAGTGGAACAAGCTGTATAAATTTTTATACATCAAGATCCTTTACATACTCTGCATTTTTCTCTATAAATTCTTTTCTCGGTGCGACCTTGTCACCCATAAGAATGGTGAATATCTCGTCCGCCTTGACAGCGTCCTCCATCGTTACCTTTATCATAGTTCTTCTCTCAGGGTCCATCGTGGTCTCCCAAAGCTGTTCAGGGTCCATCTCACCAAGACCTTTGTATCGCTGAACGTTGACCTTGAGGTTGTTCTCACCTGAAAGCTCAGAAATATACTGATCTCTCTCAGCGTCCGAGAAAGCGTATCTTACCTGCTTGCCTCTTGCGACCTTGAAAAGCGGCGGCTGCGCAAGATAAATGTGACCCTCCTCAATAAGCGGTCTCATAAATCTAAAGAAGAATGTGAGCAGCAGCGTTCTGATATGCGAACCGTCCACATCGGCATCGGCCATAATGATAACTTTTCCGTAACGAAGCTTTGAAAGGTCAAAATCCTCTCCGATAGAAGTTCCCAGCGCCGTAACAACAGGCATAAGCTTTTCATTGCCATAAACCTTGTCTATCCTAGCCTTTTCAACGTTGAGCATTTTACCCCAAAGCGGAAGGATAGCTTGATATTTTCTGTCTCTGCCTTCCTTAGCAGAGCCTCCCGCAGAGTCTCCCTCGACGATGTAAATTTCGGTGAGCGAAGCGTCTCTCTCCGAACAGTCCGCAAGCTTTCCCGGAAGTGACGACGACTCCAGCGCCGATTTTCTTCTTGTAAGCTCTCTGGCTTTCTTAGCGGCCTCTCTAGCTTTCTGCGCCTGTATAGACTTGTCAAAAATAGCCTTTGCTACCGTAGGATTTTCCTCAAAGTAGTTCATTAGCTTTTCGGTGACGATCTTGTCAACGAAAGGTCTTACCTCAGGATTACCAAGTCTGCCCTTAGTCTGACCCTCAAACTCGCAGTTTGTGAGCTTAACAGAAACGATAGCCGTCAGACCTTCTCTTACGTCGTCGCCAAGAAGCTTATCATCGTCCTTGAGATATCCAAACTTTTTGCCGTAATTATTTATAACTTTAGTGAGAGCGTTCTTGAAACCAGTCTCGTGAGTACCGCCGTCTGGTGTATGGATATTATTAGCAAATGACAATATAAGATCGTTATAAGTATCGTTATACTGCAATGCGATCTCGGCGAAAGTATCGCCCTCCATACCATTTACATAGATGACCTCATCAGAAAGCGGCTCAACGCCCTTTGTTTTGTGGATATGCTCAACGAACTGTCTTATACCGCCCTCATAGTGGAGAGTTTCGCCAACAGGTTCGTTTTCATTTCTCTTATCGGTGAAAACGATCTTGATACCTGCGTTAAGGAAAGCCTGTTCTCTAAGTCTTTTGAGCAATACCTCGTAATCAAAGACGGTGGTTTCCTGGAATATTTCAGGGTCAGGCTTAAAGAGAACGGAAGTACCTGTTTTATCTGTATCGCCGATAATTTTCAGCGGTTCGGAGTAATTACCTCTGTCAAATCTCTGAAAATGGATATGCGTGCCGTCATATACAGTCAACTCGAGGTATTCCGAAAGTGCGTTTACGACCGAAGCGCCAACGCCGTGGAGACCGCCTGCGACCTTATATCCGCCGCCGCCGAATTTACCGCCGGCGTGGAGTATAGTATAAACGACAGTTGCGGCAGAGATCTTCTCTTTCGGGTGGATACCCGTAGGGATACCACGTCCGTTATCCGTAACTCTGATGATATCGCCTGGGAGTATTTCGACCTGTATTTCGGTACAATATCCGGCAAGCGCCTCATCGATAGCGTTATCCACTATTTCATAGACGAGGTGATGAAGTCCTTTCGGGCCTGTTGAGCCGATATACATACCAGGTCTTTTTCTCACGGCTTCGAGACCTTCGAGCACCTGTATCTGATTTTCGTCATAGTTATTACTTTTGTCGATCATTGATATTTCTTCGGTATTCTGGATCTCGATCTCGTTATTATTTTCCAAAAAATAACCCCCTCATCACTTTATATTGGTTTTATTTTACATTTTTTAATTTTATCTTCTCACATTTGTTTTTGTTATTCTCTGATACGCCGCTTTACGTTGGCGTGTCGCAAAATCACTTCGCAAGTTTTTGAAACGAGTGCAAATTCGGACTTTCGGAACTTTCCAATTCAAAAATCATCGCCGCTAGGCGATTCCTTCATTCCTCATTCCTCACTAAACCACATTGTACTTAAATGCGCTTAAATCTCTTGAGTAGCGTCGCACAGCTCATCTGACTTATATAAACCGTCTCCGTAAAGTCTTTATCAAGACATACTACAAAACTCTTCGGCATCTCATATGTGCAATTCACAACTCTGTTGTTCTTCGCCGCAAAATTCAAAAATTCTTTCGTGTTCTTTGACACCGATGTGTTCTCTATGTCAAATATCCCGATTATATCTCTAGTGTTGACCAAAAAATCATTGCCTAAATGCAGATACATCACTTTGTCTCCTGCCCCACCTGCACGATCATTCCATTTTCTATGTTGAATATCTTTCCGTGGCTCTTTTCATCAAATGGTATGTTTCTGTCACAACAGGTAATAAATACCTGCATATCGTGTATCTTTGATATGACAAATCTCTGCCTCGAAAGATCAAGCTCACTCAGCACATCGTCAAGCAGTATGCAAGGACTGTCCCCGATTTCTTCCGCCAGTATATATGCCTGCGAAAGCTTCATTATAAGCGCAAGTGACCTGTGTTGACCCTGCGAAGCAAACTGTCTCACTGCAAGCCCGTTTATCTTCCCCGAAAGATCGTCCCTGTGAACGCCCTTCTGCGTAAAACCGGCCTTTATATCTTCCTCAAGGTTCGCCCTCAGCCGTTCAAGATATTCTTCCGCAAGATCACCTGCAAAGTCCGTCCGACCCTCAAGATCATCAAATACCGTGGAATAATATTCAAGCTCCAGCTTTTCACGCCCCTCAGATATCTCATTATAAAGCTCTCTAGCGAAAATATTGAGCTTTTTCGTGTAATTATATCTGAGCAGGGAAATGTAAGCCCCAAGCTGTGAAAGCTGAATGTCCCAAACTTCCAGCTCCTCACGCTTTGATCTGCCATAATATATATTTTTCAGCAGCATATTTCGCTGCTCTATAAGCGTTTCATATTTTGATATCACACCGCCATAGGAATTTTTTATCTGCGAAACAGACAGATCAAGAAACTGCCGCCTGTTTTCGGGCGAGCCCTTTGAAAGTTCCAAGTCCTCAGGAGTGAATATCACGCAGTCAAGGTTTCCGAAAAGCTTTGAAGGCGCTTTCAACTTCACGCCGTTTAACGTAACATTTTTTTCCTTGACATTAGGTCTTGCCATAGCAAAATGAATATCTTGGCTGCGGAAGTTATTTTTAAAGGAAAGGTCAATGTTCATAACCTCGCCGTTAATGTCGATCATTTCCCTGTCTTTTGTGTTGCGAAATGATTTCACGCCGCTGCAAAGCCAAATGGCTTCAATAAGGTTCGTTTTGCCCTGAGCATTTTTTCCGCAGAAAATATTCAGTTTTTCGTGTGGATATATCTCCACTTTTTTTAGGTTTTTGAACCCATCTGCGGAAAGCTTTGTGATCTGCATTTTAGCTGACCACTATCTCCGCAGGTATCTCGTCGATCTGCACCTTATCACCTGGGCGAATTTTCTTTCCCCTCATAGTGCAGACCTCGCCGTTTACCTTGATACGCTCTTCAAGGATTATCTCCTTGCCAATGCCGCCCGTCTCAACGATGCCGGCATATTTCAGCAGCGAATCAAGCTTGATAAACTCCGACTTCAACTTGACTTCTATCTTTTCATATTTCATAAATTATCTCTTTCCCGACAAATTTTATTCGCCTTTAATTACAAACAAAATACGTCTTTAATATAAATGATAAAACTATATTTTTGATATAAATTACAATCTGTCGAAAAATGACTAAATCACGGGCGAACGCTGTTCGCCCCTACATCTAAACAGCGTATTTACACCATTTGTAGGGGAAAATTGTTGTTCGACAAGGCTTACAACAATTTACGTCCTCGACGTCCCACTTTTGTCGAACTTTTTCAACAAGCTGAAATCTATACTTTGATATAAATTATAATACTTATTCCTTAGCCAATCTGATAGGCAGAACAAGATATGTATAAGCATTGCCCTCGCAAGGCACTATCTTCATAGGCAGAAGGCTTCCGCTCATCTGAAGCTTGACCTTATCTTCCTTTATTACCTTCAAAGGATCGAGGAGATACTTGCACTTAAAGCCGATCTCGATAACAGGGCCGGCGATATCCGCAGATATCTCATCTGTTATCTTACCAAGAGCAGTAGAGCAGTTGATCTTGATAGCATTATTTTCAAAATAACATCTAACAGGAGAAGGTGTTCTGTCGCTTATAAGAAGCATAGTTCTTTCAAGAGTAGCGATAAGCTCCTTCCTGTCAACAATTACCTCAGTAGTATAAGTAGAAGGGATCGCAGACTTGTAGGGGTGGAACTCGCCCTCGATAAGTCTTGAATAAACGAGATAACCGTTCATCTCAAAAACGATATGATTCTTAGAAAGGTAAACCAGCACCGTATCCTCGTCATTTTCAGAAAGCAGAGCAGAAATTTCCGTCAGCGTTTTAGCAGGCACGATAAAGTTAGAGCTTCCCTCATACTTGATAGGCTCATATCTCACCGCAAGTCTGTAACCGTCCAAAGCCACCAGCGTAAAAGTGCCGTTTTCGATCTCAAAAAGCTCGCCTTTAAGAACAGGCTTTATATCCGTAACAGCCACCGCAAACTTAGTCTGATTTATCATATCCTTCAAAACAGGCTGAGAGATAGAGATCTTATCCTCGCTGTCCTTTTGAGGCAGCTCAGGAAATTCATCTGCTGACATAGCAAACAGATTAAAAGTAGTAACACCGCCCGAAAGTGTCACCTGAAGATTTTCGGAAACTTCGATAAGGATCTCGTCCGCAGGCATTTTCTTTATCATTTCCGAAAACAGTCTTGCATTAAGAATAAACTCGCCGCTGTCCTCGCTTTTTACAGCTATCTCAGTTTTGATACCTATTTCCAAATCATAGCCTGTAAGCTCCAGCACAGAGCTTTGAAGTCTGAACTTTATTCCCTCCAGCGATTTAAGGGCAGAACGTTCCGATACTGCTTTAGAAACATTTATAACTGCGTCATAGAGAGAATTTTTATTGCACAGAATTTTCATAACAAGTTCCTTTCTAAAATTTCTTAAAATTAACTATTTTATCATCATAATAAATATTAAATACAATTACAATATTGTTACCTAAACTGGCGAACTTAAATTGTTGTGATCTTTGTCGAACAACAATTTTCGCCCCTACATATTCTCAATTTCACAATATTATGCAAACATAAAGCTACAATATTTTTTCAACACACCCAAGTATCGAACCACACATTTTTTCTCTGATAAAAAATAAATATATCAATATTATTTAGTATTATTAGTAGGGTCAGTTGATTTTGTTGAAAACAGTCCCCAAGCTAGGTATAAAGGGGGTTTTCTTCTCAACACACAACTAACATCGATCCAACACACTTTTCAAAAACATTTTCTCAACTTGAAACGTTGAAAATTTGTTGGTTGAAAGTTAAAAATTATCGCAATTTTTGTTGAAACCTTGCCAACCCCGTCAAATTTTCCAACACCTCAGTTAAAACCCGATTGTGCAAAACACTAACAACACAACATTTTTGATAACGAGAGTGGGGATTTAAAGGGGTTTAAAACAAACCAACAATTGTTGAAAACTATGTTGAAAATGTTGAAAAGTCCATTAAAAATACCACAAACCAAATTTTGATAGTTTTTATTGATTTTATTGATTGATAGATTGATTGACAGATAAAAATGCATTTAAGTTCTATTTTTACGATAATTGTAGGGGACGGCGTCCTCGACGTCCCACTTGTCGCTGGGTAATCTTAAAATTATCAATTATCCTTCAAATTCTTGATAATATCGTCAACAGTATCCTTGAGCTGCTTGTTTTCCTTGAGATTATCCACCACGTCCTGATAATGTATAGTCATAGTGGAGTGGTTCTTGTTGAGCTCCTTGCCAATTTGTATGTAAGTCATACCCTTGACTTCCTTGAGCACATATATAGCGATCTTTCTCGCCAATGATATATTAGCCCTTCTGTTTGATGACTTAATATCCTCCGCCGTAACGTCAAACGCCGCCGCAACTTCTTGAAGTATCCTGTCAACTGTTATCTCCGCAGGGTGGTTCTCGATGATGATCTCCTTTATAACTCTCTGCGCCATAGAAATGGACGGGCTCTCGTTCGTGTAAACAGTCAAAGCCTTGATCTTGTTTACAGTACCCTCGAGCTGACGGATATTAGTCTTTATCTTCTCTGCGATTATCCTTGCAACATTGTCAGAAAGCTGGAGATCGAGCACCTCAGCCTTTTTCTTTACAATAGCCATTCTAGTCTCAAAGTCTGGAGGCGTAACGTCCACCTGTACGCCAAGGGAAAATCTTGTCAATATCCTGTCCTGAAGCTTTGATATCTTTGACGGAGCAATATCAGAAGTAAGTACTATCTGCTTACCTGCGTTGTAAAGATCATTGAAAGTGTGGAAAAATTCCTCCTGCATACGTTCCTTGCCTGCAATGGTCTGAATATCGTCGACCATAAGATAATCGGCATTTCTGTATTTGTCGTGGAATTTGATCGTGTTCTTGAACTCGATAGCCTTTACAAGCTCGTTGATGAAAGACTCGCCCGTTGTGTATATTATCTTTAGCTCAGGGTGATTTTTGTTTACCTCGTGCTCGATAGCCTTCATAAGGTGAGTTTTTCCAAGTCCCGAATCGCCGTAAATGATAAGCGGATTGAATATCTTGTTTGTGTCCGCAGACTTCTCATTGTTCTCATCGAATTTGTGTGCAACAGACGTGCAGAACGCATAAGCAAGATCGTTTGACTTGCCCTTGATGAAGTTGTCAAAAGTAAGGCTGTTTTTCGCGTCCTCAGAAAAGTCCGCCGCCTTGACCTCGATCTCCGATTCGTCCTTCTCAACAGAATTGTCTTTGCTCTTCACAAGTATCTTGATATCCACCTCAAAGCCTAAAGCGTCGAGAAAAGCGTCTCTCAATACGCTCTCATAAGCGTTCAAAGTAGTGTTTCTTGTAAATTCCGAATCAGCAAGCAGATAAGCCACGTTGTTCTCAAGCTTGTAAGGCTCAAGCACCTTTATCCATTTGTTGTAACCCGGCTCGCTCACGCTTTTGCAGTTACGGCAATATTTCAGTACGTCCTGAAATACGTCATTAAAGGAATCCATTGTTTTTCCATAACCTCCTAGAATATCTATCCTGTACAGATCAGCAATTTGTCAAATTTCAAATTTGAAATATAAATATAAGAAAAATAAGCAATATAAGCAAAATAAAATCGTCCGCACATAATAAAATATAATGCAGCCGAGCGCAAATTGTTGTGAGCCTTGTCGAACAACAATTATTAACAGACCCACCCTTCCAAAACCTTGAAAAGCGCCTCAAAAGCACCCAAACAGGCAGGAAAAGCAGCCTTGTCAAAACTTAATTTCGCTATTGGATCTAAAAACAGGCATAATAAATCAATTCTATATCATTATACCACATTTGAGGAAAAATTTCAAGTCCCACAGCTATATAATTATATATAGTAGAAAAAGACCAAAAACAAAAATTCTCCCCGCCAAAATATCTTCAAAAAGCACTTGATACGGACAAAATAAGATCTACCGACACAATATCTTGTACCCAACGCAAAAACACCTTCCTAAGCGGCAGGTTTTTCGGACAGTTCACAGCGCAAAGCAAAGAAAAATAATATCAAAAAAAATATAAAAATATTATGAACATACTTGACAAACGCTATGTGAATGAGCTATAATATTAAATTACAAGGGCTTTTTTCATAGTGTAATTGCGTTTTGATGTAAAAATCGCAAGTTTTGCTGTGACCCTAAAAGTTTAAACGTGGCGGCAAAGCCTGTAAAACAGCGCTTTTACGAGTTTTTTCAAAACGTTGAAAGCGGAAGGAGGAGAATTCGATGAAAAGAACATATCAGCCTAAAAAGCTTCAGAGAAAGAAAGTTCACGGCTTTATGAAGAGAATGTCTACTGCTAACGGCAGAAAGGTACTCGCACGCAGAAGAGCAAAGGGCAGAGCTAGACTCAGCTACTAAGAGATACAGGCAGTTTCTGACAATATAGTTTCAAGGCTTTGCAGCGCCGTGACGTTTGGTTTGTGGCGAGCGAGGGCTTGAGAAAGTGTATATATACAGCGTTGTGAGGCGCTGCCTTAGATGACCTATATACCATTCATTAATTTGTATGGTATTGGGTCTTTATCTTTTTTTGTAGGAAAATGACGATAATTGATACTATGTCGGGGAAAAAGTATGCTGTTCACAACGGTTTTAAAGGATAACAAGGCGTTTTTGAAATGCTATAAAAAGGGAAGATTTGCGGCCGATAAGATCGTCGCCGCATATTTCGTGCCAAACGGCAGCCCTTATAATAGATTTGGCATAACCGCAGGCAAAAAGCAGGGCAACGCCGTTACAAGAAACAGGATAAAAAGGATAGTCAGAGCCGCATACAGACAAACAGAATCCGAATTTCCCATAGGATATGACATAGTTTTCGTCGGCAGAAACGATATCGGCGAAAAGAAAACACAGGATATCGAACGCTTTATAAGAAAAAGACTTATAAAAGAAATGAACAGACCTGTCGCAAAAGGCGCAGGAAAAAACAATAAAAATAGTAAAATCAGTAAAAATACGAGAAAGTAAAAATGAGTAAACTGGCTCAGCTTCTTATCAGATTTTATCAGAAGTGCATAAGCCCCCTGTTTGGTCAGCGGTGCAAATATTATCCAAGCTGTTCAGCCTATGCGCTGGAAGCTTATAAAAAGCACGGCTTTTTCAAGGGCACGCTCTTAGCCGTGTGGCGGCTTTTAAGGTGCAATCCTTGGAGCCTCGGCGGCGTTGACTATGTGCCGGACAAGCTGACATTGGAATATTTTAAGATAAGAAAAAAATAAGCCTGAGGCTTTTACATAAAGATCGGCGGATATAGATTTTTGTTAGAAAATAATGTAGGGGCGAAAATTGTTGTTCGACAGGGCTCACAACAATTTATGTTCGCCCGTTGGCATACAGCCTTTTGATAGATAGTGGATTATGGCTGTTGATTATCAAAATTTTTTGCAGAGATCATACCACCGCCCGATAAAACTATTTTTTGGAGGATATAAATGAGTATAATTGCGACCCCACTTGGCTGGATAATGAAGGGCTGCTATTTCGTCTGTAAAAATTACGGAATCGCCCTGCTTCTCTTTACGATACTTACAAGACTTATAGTATTCCCGCTCAATGTCAAGCAGCAGAAGAGCACAGCGAGAATGACTATGCTCCAGCCTGAACTTGAGAAAATAAAGAAAAAATACGCAAAGAACCAGCAGAAAATGCAGGAAGAGCAGATGAACCTTTACGCTAAGGCAGGCGTAAACCCAATGGCAAGCTGTCTGCCAATGGTCATCACAATGGTAATCCTTTTCGCTCTTATCCCTGTTATCTATGGTCCTTTGACCTACGTTTCAAGCGCAGATAAGGACGATCTTACAAATTCAAACAATATGATCTCCAACCTCTATGTTGTCAGCGCCGAGGTCAAGAGCAACGATACAACTATCGAAAAGCTTATCGCAGGCTATGAAAAGGACGGCGCAACTGAAGACGAAGCTTATGAAAAGTTCCAGTCCCTCATTACAGATAAGGACAAGTATCCAAAGTCTGCAAAGGTGCTCAAGAACGATACGATGATCGAGAACGTTATGAAGGCTGTAAAGGCTCATAACGATATCGACACTTTTATCCTTAATGAAGAATATTTCTCCACAAACCTTATCCAGTCAAGACCTGAGCTTATGACTTTCGTCTTTACTGAAAAGGAAAATGGACAGTATGCTGATATCCTCCCAACAAGCGTAAAAGACGCCGCAGAGGATTTCAATTACAGCATTTTCGGACTTTTCCTCGGAAAGATCCCAACAATGAAGGATCTCTCCTGCATAATTCCAATAATCTCAGCACTTCTCCAGCTTGTTGTAACATTCGTTTCACAGCACTTTGCAAAGAAGAATAACCCTGACGCCGCAAATATGGGCGGAATGGGAATGAAGGTAATGCTTTACGGTATGCCTCTCTTCTCCCTTTGGATCGGTTTCAGCTATCCTGCAGGTCTCGGTCTTTACTGGTGTTATTCCTCACTTTTCGCTCTCGGACAGGTAATAGTCCTCAATAAGGTCTATACTCCTGAGCACGTTGCAGAGCTTGTTCAGAAGGATATGCTCAAGAAGAAGAACAGCGGCAAGCAGACCCTTATGGAGAAAATGGCAGAAGCTCAGATGATACAGGCAGGCAAGGACCCCGCCGAGATAAGAAAGGCCCTCTCCGAAGATGAAGATTACGAAGAGCCAAAGAAGAAGTCCAAGAATGAGCTTAAAGAAGAGCAGAGAAAGCGCCTTAATGAAGCCAGAAAGAGAATGGCAGAAAAATACGGCGATGAATATGACGATTCACAGGACTAATAAAATTTTCCTGTCAGAATACTACAAATACTGATTTAGCGAGAGGAGTAGAAAAAAAGATGAAACAGATTTTCACAGCCCCGACAGTAGAAGAGGCAAAGAGCAAAGCTGCCGCAGAATTTGGCGCAGACGTAGAAAAAATCAGTTTTACAGTTCTTGAAGAGCCAAAAAAGGGCTTTTTCGGAAAGATCAAAGGCGAAGCAAAAGTAGAAGCCGAGTATGAGGCTGAAATACCGACACAGACCCCAACAGAAGCACCGTCAGAGAAAAGCGTAAAGGCAGAAGAGCCTACAGTATTCGCTGAAACTGAGCCGGAAGCTGCACCTGCAGCTGTTGAGTGGAGCGAAACAGCACAGAAGAAAGCTGACTGCGCAAAGAATTACATTCTCAGCGTTATCAAAGCAATGGGCATTGAGGGCGCAGAGATAGAAGTAACAAAGCTTGAAAACGGCGCACTTTTCGAGATCACGAGCGAAGAGTTTGAAGGTCTCATCAACAAGAAGGGCGATATCCTTGATTCGCTCCAGTATCTTGCGTCGCTTGTGTGCAACAGGATAGACAGAGAGTATTTCAGGATTTCCACAGATTGCGGCGGATTCAGAGCAAGAAGAAAGAAGCAGCTTGAAGATCTTGCAAGAAAGATCGCAAACAACGTAAAGAGAAGCGGCAGATCGTCAGCCCTCGAGCCAATGAACCCATACGAGAGAAGAATCATCCACGCAGCAGTATCAGAGATCGAAGGAGTAACTTCCCAGTCCAAGGGTGAAGAGCCGTGGAGAAAGGTAATAATCAGCTCCACATCGCCAAGAAAGTACGATAACAGAGGCGGCTACAAGAAGAACGGCGGCAGAAGAAGAAACAACAATCGTCGTTCCAAGGGCTTTGATATCACAACAAGCTTTGAGAAGGACTACAAGAAGCCAAAGCCGGAAGACACAATGAAGGACAGCGGCCTTTACTCAAAGATCGAGTTTTAATTGATATGGATTATAAAAACAGCATTGCGAAAGCGGTGCTGTTTTTTTTGTTTAATTATGTAGGGGCGACCTTAGGTCGCACGTTGGTTTATATCCTTATTTGAGAGAATGTCAAATGTAGGGGACGGCGCCCCCGACGTCCCGTTGTCAAAGCGTGTTGTTTATCCTATTACAAAGTGCAAGAAAAAAACAACTACCCATCGCCGCAAAGTTGCTCCGCTCTTTGCGGACTTTACCGACATCAATGAGATCGGCGCAGATAAATGCTTCGACATAACAAAAAAAAGAAGCACAGCTTTTGCTATGCTTCTTTTACTTTTCTGCGCCTACAAAAGTCGGCTATCGCCGATTGGGGCTAGCCCCAAACCCTACTCAGGGCTCTGCCCTAAGAACCCGGCAGGCGCTTCGCCCTGCACCCGACCAGCGTCGCGCCGCTGGACCCGCGCCTTCGCTGCGCTATTTTGGGTACAAAATCAAATTCGCACTTCTGAGGCTTTCAAAGCTTTTTATTCTTCATCTGCCCCTTGTTTCTAGGGTACTTCTCCGGCGTATTCCCCGTTTTCTTAATGAGTATCAACGTCCGTCCGTCCCCCATCGGCAACTCGTACTCAAACACTTCCTCGACCTTTCCTCCAAGCACTTTCACCGCAGATTTAGCCTCTTTCAATTCCTCTTCGCCGCTCGAACCCTTCAAAGCCGCAAAATATCCGCCAACTTTCACAAACGGCAAACAATATTCGCAAAGCTCCGTCAAATTTGCCACAGCCCTCGCCGTCGCAATGTCAAATTGCTCCCTGCATTCGCCGTTCCGCCCAAGCTCTTCCGCCCTGCCGTGTATGCACGTCGCTCCAAGCTCCAGCCTGTCCGAAAGCTGTCCCAAAAAATTTATCCGCTTGTTCAAACTGTCCAAAAGCGTTATCTTCACATCGTCACGCATAATTTTCAGCGGACAGGACGGAAACCCTGCCCCCGTGCCAACGTCGATAATTTTCGCACCCTCTGCAACCTCAAAAAGCGTAAAGGGATAAACGCTGTCAAAAAAATGCTTCACCGCAATGCCCTCAGGGTCAGTAATTGCAGTCAGATTGATCTTTTCGTTCCATTCGCACAAAAGCTCCGCATAAAGCGAAAACTTTTCGTACTGCTTCTCATTGATTTCGATTTTTCCACCGCCGAAAAGTTCGGAAAACTCCTCAAAAGAAACAAGTTTCGCACCCTCGTTCATCAAGCATTATCCCTCCTTGTTTTCGTTATTTTCAACATTTCGATGGTGCTTTTCACCGTTCAGCGAAGCCAGCCAAATGAGCAAAACTCCCACATCTGCTGGATTAACACCACTTATCCTGCTTGCCTGTCCCACCGAAACAGGCTTGATCTTATTGAGCTTTTCAGCCGCCTCCAGCCTAAGCCCCTTGATCTCACTGTAATCCTGCCCCGCAGGCAAAGCTTTTTTCTCCAGCTTTCGCATATCCTTGACCTGCTCGAGCTGAATTTTAATGTAACCCTCATACTTGATCTGCAATTCAACTTGCTCCTTGACCTCCGCCGAAAGCTGCGGCCTGTCCTTGTCAAAGGTTGCAAGCCCCTCGTAAGTTACCTTTGGTCGGCGGATAAGCTGGGAAAGCTTTATGCCGTTGTTCAAAACGTCCGTGCCAACGCTTTCAAGATATTGGTTTATCCCCTCTGACGGCGCAATATTCACCTTTGAAACACGCTCGATCTCCTTGTCGATGAGCCTAATTTTCTCCTGCAAATGCTCAAATCGCTCATCTGAAATAAGCCCGATATCGTGCCCGATCGGCGTAAGCCTTATATCCGCATTGTCCTGCCTCAGCAAAAGCCTGTATTCGCTCCTCGAGGTCAACATTCGGTACGGGTCAGAACAGCCCTTCGTCACAAGGTCGTCAATAAGCGTGCCGATATATGAGGAAGCCCTGTCCAAAATAAGCTGCTTTCTGCCAAGAATTTTCAGCGCAGCGTTGATACCTGCAATAAGTCCCTGCGCCGCCGCCTCTTCATAACCCGAAGTGCCGTTGAATTGTCCAGCGCCGTAAAGCCCGTCAAACGCCTTGAATTCCAAAGTCGCCGCAAGCTCCGTCGGGTCGCAGCAATCATATTCGATAGCGTAAGCGTTCCTCATGATCTCAACGTGCTCAAGCCCCTTGATAGTATGCAAAAACTGGAGCTGCACAAACTCAGGCAGCGACGAGGACATACCCTGCAAATAATATTCCTCCGTGTCAAGCCCCATCGGCTCAATGAAAAGCTGGTGTCTCGGCTTGTCCGCAAACCTCATAATTTTGTCCTCGATAGACGGACAATAACGAGGGCCAATTGCGTGTATACGCCCCGAATATATCGGCGAAAGATGAATATTATCCCTAATAACTTTGTGCGTTTCCTCATTTGTGTAAGCAATATAACACTTGACTTTATTCTCAAGTTTCTCGTGATTATCAAAAGAAAACGGCGTTATCTCATCATCGCCATATTGCACCTCAAGCTTGTCAAAATCAATTGAACGCTTGTGTACACGGGCAGGCGTGCCAGTCTTGAAACGTCGGATAGTCATACCTGCTTTTCGCAAACAGTCGGTTAAACTAAGTGCAGGCAAAGTGGCGTCTGGGCCACTAGAATAAGAAACCGCACCAACATGAACAGTTCCGCCAAGATAAGTACCCGTAGAAATGACAACAGCCTTGCAGTCATATTCCGTGCCAAGTTTTGTCCGCACACCACGAACAACCTTGCCGCTCTCATCAAACAAAATGTCAGTAATTTCCGCTTGCTTGAGGAAAAGCCCCTCAGTGTCCTCGATAGTTTTTTTCATCAGCTTGTGATATTCCACACGGTCGATCTGCGCACGCAGGCTGTGAACAGCAGGGCCTTTTCCACGGTTGAGAATACGGCTCTGAATGAAAGTTTTGTCAGCCGCCCGACCCATTTCGCCGCCGAGAGCGTCGATCTCACGAACGAGATGACCTTTTGCTGTGCCGCCGATAGAAGGGTTGCAGGGCATATTGGCAACGCCGTCCAGCGTGATAGTGAAAAGAGCCACCTTGAGCCCGAGTCTGGCGGAAGCAAGCGCCGCCTCACAGCCGGCGTGACCAGCACCGATGACAACTATGTCGAAATATTCTTTAACCATAATAAGAAAACCACCTTTTTATTTTCCCACACAAAACTTAGCAAACACCTCGTCAACCACAGCCTCCGTGGCCTTCTCACCCGTCAGCTCAAGTAAAGCGTTCGCCCCGTTGTCGATCATAACAGTCACAGCGTCCAAAGTCTCGCCGTAATCAAGACTTTCGAGAGCCAAAGCAAGATACTTTCTCGCCCTCTCCGCACAAGCCTTCTGCCTCTCGTTGGCAAAGATCGTGCTGTCAGCGTCGTATCCGCCTATGCCTAAAAGTCCCTCCGCAGCAGACTGTAATGCGCCTCTGCCTTCGTCAAGCTTCGCCGATATCTCAATAACATTGTCAGCGTAACCCTTAAATTCACTCCTGTCAAGCCTGCATTCAAGATCAGACTTGTTGAGCACAATGATGACCTTCTTGCCAAGCCCCTTGACATATTCAAGCAGCTCCCTGTCCTCGCCGTCAAGCTCCCTCGATATGTCAAAAACTTCAATTACAAGCATTGCATTTTCAAGCTTCTTCTTCGCAATGTCAACACCGATCTTCTCAACTTGATCGTCCGTCTCGTGTATTCCTGCCGTGTCCGAAAGCTTCAATACAAGCTCCCCAAGCTTCGCACTCTCTTCAATAACGTCCCTAGTCGTTCCTGCAACGTCCGTCACGATCGACCTGTCAAATCCAAGCAGCATATTCATAAGCGTTGATTTTCCAACATTCGGCTTTCCTGCGATAACCGTGTCAACGCCGTTTTTCAGTATCATTCCGCTGTCATAATCTGCAAGTATCCTGTCAAGCCCACCCAGCGCAGACTTCAAACTTGCCCTTAAATTATCCTCCGAAACCTCAGGCAAGTCCTCCTCAGGATAATCTACCCAAGCCCCAAGCTCGCCAAGAATGGTCACAAACTTCTGAGACATTTCCGAAATAAGCTTGAAAAGCCTGCCCTCTTTGGTAAGGTTCGCCGAGTTCAGCGCATATTCGCCCTGGGCAGATATAGTCTCCATAACGCCCTCCGCCTGCGTGAGAGATAGCTTTCCGTTAAGAAACGCCCTCTTTGTGAACTCGCCCCTCTGAGCAAGCTCCGCACCATTTTCAATGCAAAGTCTCAGCACTTTTTTTGTAACGTAAACGCCGCCGTGGCAGGATATCTCGCAAACATTTTCCCCCGTGTAAGACCTCGGAGCACGAAAAACAGTCAGCACGCCGTCGTCAACTTCACGTCCGTTCCCGTCAACGATCTTTCCGTAAGCGCAGGTATACCCCTCCATATTTTCAACACTTCCGCAGGACAAAGGCCTAAAAACCTTTCCGGCGATCTCGATAGCCTTGTCACCGCTTATTCTGATAACGGAAATACCGCCCTCCGCCACCGGCGTAGACACCGCACAAATATTCCTCATTTCTCCGACCTCACTATTTTATATTTGTATATTTTCATTTTGATCAAATGGGCAAACGGGCGTTTTTCGACAGTCTGCGGGCAAAAAGTGTTCGCCCCTACTTTATATTTTTATGAAAAACGTCAATTACATAAACTATAAACTATTAACTATAAATTATCAACTATCAACTATTAACTATTAATTATTAACTATTAACTAATAATTTTCCCTGCCAACTATTTCTTCTACCCATTTCCTTATCTATCTCATTCATCACAACTTTTTTCCTCAAGCTCCACAATGGCGCAACAAGCTCATTCCTCTCTCCGTCCCCCGTTATTCTCTGTATAACGGTCTCTTCCGGCAGCACCTCAAGCTGGTCACAGACGATATTTACATACTCTCCCATCTCAAGCGCCCTAAACTCGCCTCTCTCATACATCTCCGAAAGCCCCGTATTTTTCAGAATATGCAGCAAATGTATCTTAACTCCGTGTACACCGAGCTCCCCCACAGCCCTCGCCGTGTCGATCATCATTTCTCTGCTCTCATTTGGCAGCCCGTCAATGATATGCACGCAAACGTTTATCCCTCTGTTTTTCAGCAGCCCGAACCCTTTCAAAAAGTCCTCATAGCTATGACACCTGTTCATTTTAAAAGCCGTCTCGTCGTGGATAGTCTGCAATCCAAGCTCCACAGTAAGATAAGTTTTCTCCGCAATTTCCGCCAGCATATCCGCCTTTTCGTTGTCAAGGCAATCCGCCCTTGTTGCGATAGAAAGCCCTGCCAGATCATCAAATGACAGGGCTGTATAAAACATTTTTCTCAGCGTTTCGATATCCGCATATGTGTTCGACCCAGCCTGAAAATAAGCAATGCAAAGCCCATTGTCAAGCTTGTCCTTTATCTTCTCACGCATATCATTGTATTGAGTAAGAATGTCCTCTCTCGGGTCGCCTGCAAAATCTCCGCTCCTCTTTGATGAGCAGAACAAGCAGCCGCCGATACCCTTGGTGCCGTCTCTGTTCGGACAGCCAAGGTCAACGTTCAGCGGAATTTTATAAACTTTCTTTCCAAATCTATGTTTAAGGTAGTAATTGTAAGTGTGATATCTCTTGTTGTCGTCCGAGTAAATAAAAGGGTTGTCAAATCTGCTGTTCATATTGGGATAATTTATTCCCCTTCCTCAGTCTCCGCCGAAGTCTCTGTCGGCGGAGACGTGGTGGTGGTCGTTGTAGTCGTAGTTGTTGTTGTGGTCGCAGCCGTGGTAGTCGTCGTCGGACCCGGCTGATAGATCTGCTCCGTAGTCGTCTCAGTATAATAAGGCTTGTCATTATTTGTCGTGGTGGAAGCCGTCGAAGTCGTTGTAGAAGTCTCCGTCTCCTCAGGCCTGTCTATGGCCGTGGTGGTGGTAGTCTTTTTCTTGTCGTCATTTTTCTTTGTGGTGGTAACTTCCCCGTCCGCCGCCTTAGTCGTGGTTGTGATAACATTTTCGTCCGTGTCATCATCATTATTTGTCGGCTGATCGAAGCTGTTGTGATCCTTGTCCGTGTCGTCGCTTATCTCCTTGATAGGGTCAGTCACCTTGTTGCCGATACCATAAATAAGGGATATCCTCTCCTCGATAGCCTTCATAGCGTCCGGAAAAGGTATACTATTATTATAAGTGTCCTCGATAGCCTGAGTGTAATCCCCCGAGAAAAACGTCTTGAAAGACAAAGACGTGTTGTTGTCCTCAACGATATCGCTTCCCGATACCGCAATAAAGAATATGCAGGCAAAAAGCATCAATACCGCCAGCGTGAGCAGATTGACGAAACTGTAATGCCCCTCAAGATTTTCCTTTGCGATCTCCTGAGAAGTCCTGTCCGCCATTTCACATTCCTGCGGCATAACAAATTCTTTTTCTTTGTCGTTATGCACTATATTAAATTGTTTAATATTGTCTTTCATTTTACCGCCCTCGGATAATAAATCATAAAATCTAAAATCAAAAAATCAAACCGCATTATTTGTCAACAAACATTCGCCCAACTGTTGAAAATTCGTAATCAAATGCAATTTAGCCTGTTGTCAAACCTCAAACCGATCAAACCGAATATTCCGCCGCCAGCGTGATAACGCTGACAATGAAGATAACCGCCGTCATAACAGTCTTGAGCGTCATAACTCTTCCATAAGCCGCCGCAGACCTGTCTGCAAGCTTCTTGAACCCACCAACAAAAAGCCTTTTCGCAGGCGGACAAACGATAAAGAACGCAATTATGATAAGCGTGATATTCTTGAGCACCGCATACTTCACCGATACGCTGAGACTGTATTTCACCCCAACGCCCAGCAGCGCAAGCAGCCACTTTCTGTATCCGTACAAACTGTCAAAATAAAGTCCGCCGAATATTAGCATAGCAGTCAGCACAAGATAAATGTACTGAACAAAGCTGGGCAGCTTTTCAAGCCCCTTGCCAAGAAACGCCTTTTCAATAGCGCAAAGCAAAGCTGCCAGGACGCCAACAATAATATAATTGACCCTCGCCTCATACCATATAGAAAGCACGCAGCCGCAAAGAATATAAAGCAAAATGTGTATAGCAATATTTCGGCTGCGACCATTTTCAACATCATCATTTTTCAGCCCAAATACTTCGCCGAAAAATTCAACCACCGTCGTGTTGAAACTCTTCACCATTCCAACGAAAAGGCCGTCCGCTTCAATGTCCGTGTAGTTGTCAGGATATTCAAATCCGTTCACAAGTCCAAGACCTTTCGCCATATCCGAAAGCCCCGTGAACAGAAAATAATATTGCGCCAAGAACGCCAGCATACCAAGCCAGCAGCCGATAGTAGTGATCTCTTTTCCATTTAGCCCCGCAAGCTTTATCCGCTCAAATACTCCGGCCAAAAGTACCACCTTGCCAAAGCCGTAAACGATCCTGTTAAGACCCTCGTTCAGCTTCTTGCCGTTTATCTCTCTATGCCTTATCTGCGGCTCAATGTCCTTGTATCTCACCAAAGGTCCTACCACCATAAAATGCAAAGATACCATATAAGTGAGCAAGCAGAAAATATTTTTCTCCGACTTTGAATATCCCTTGAAAATGTCATAAACGTATGAGAATCCTCTCAGCGTGTAAAATCCCATTCCAATAGGCAGTATCGCAGCGTCAAAACTCAGCTTCTTTACCTTATTAAAAAGGAAGTTCTGCCCGAACACTAAAAACAGCCCAATGTTCATAACAGCGTCAAGGATAAGCACCAGCGTGCACAAACCCCTATTTTCACGGTTCTTGTAAATGATCGCACCGAACGCCCAGTCCAGTATGACGGAGAGGAAAATAAGACAAAGGGCAAAAGGCCTTCCCCAGCTGAAAAACAGCAAAGAGCATATTATAAGGATAAGGTTCTTGTATTCAGCGCTTCTGTCAAAAAGGGACAGTATGGTCATAATAGGGAACATTCCCAGTATAAATATCAGATCAGAGTATACCAATTTTATGATCTCCTTAATTTTTACATAATAACATTATTAATATTGAGACTGTCGATAAAGCAGAAAATCAACTACACATAAATAATGAACTTAAATAATTTGTAGGGGAAAATTGTTGTTCGACAAGGCTCACAACAATTTACGTTCGCCCGTCGATCAGCACTTCTTTCGACAGTATCACTTTGATATCATCAACCTAGTCTATAAGTCCTGTAAGTAAAGATTTCACCTATAATTTTATCACAATTCACTAAATATAGCAAGCAAAATTATAAAGAAAATCTAAATTTTTCAGTTTTTTTCAAAAAGTATTTGCAAATACGAAAAACTGTGTTATAATAAAGGTAAATACTTATGCTATTTTACTTGGGGAAGGAGTGGCGAAGAATGGCTTCAATCTTAGTCACAGGTGCAAGCGGAATGATTGGTCTCTATCTGACCTCCAGTCTGCTTCATAAAAAGCATCGTGTGTATGGAATTGACACACGAAAAAACGATTTCATCGGAACTGATCCGAACTATACTTTCGTTCAATGCGATATAACTGATAAGGACGCTATAACTTCTGTTATCGAAAGCAACAAGATAGATGTCGTAGTTCATCTGGCAAATTCTGTCGATAATGATATCGACCCGTATGTGACCGACGCAGAGATCAAGAGAAGTAAGACCTGCGATAAGTTCATCTATGCGGCCGCAAATAAGGCAGAGGTAAGAAGTTTTATTTTGCTGAGTACAACAGCGATATACGGCGTTCAAAAGGGAAGAGAGCCGATAAGGGAAACAGCTCCCGAAAAGGGAAATTCCAACTATGCCGATCTTAAAATGACGTCTGAAAAGATAATGCAGAAAGAGTTCAAAAAGTCTGATACCGTAGAGGTCATCGCAAGAGTTGCGCCAATATATGACGCCGAGTATACTCAAAATCTGCGTGACAGAGTTTTTGACTCAAAGGAAAATGTTGCCTATATTTTCAATGATGGTGAGTATGGCTATTCATTCTGCTGCGTATTCAATCTTATCGACTTTATAAATGGTATCATCAATGTGCCCACAGGCAGATATGAGGGCATTTATAACATCGCCGATTCAAGAATGATAACAGCGAAAGAAATAATCGACTATGAGAAGGAGCACCACAGAATAGGTGCGGTAATACAGAAAGCCCCGGGAATGGGTATCAGCATAAATAAGGGAAAAATGAAAACAGACTATCGTTACTTTGACCCGTCGATAACATTCAACAACTGGAACATCGACAACACCAGAGCAAAGCGAATAGCCCCATTCCGCTGGACTTTATCAAATACTAAGTGATTACATAAGAGGAGACAATCAAAAGTTGTCTCCTCTTATTTTTTATGCCCATACAAAAAGAATGTTCCACGTGGAACATTTGCATAAAAACCACAATATTGTTTAATTATAAAAATAAAACCAATTATGCAATTTGCATTATTTTTCTTGACATATAAACGTTTAAGTGATATAATATAACATATCTGAGGACAGAATATCCGAACAGACTATGTATGGTTTATTCCTATGTACGGTTTAAAGTCTGTCCAATCCTCGGGCTACAACGTAAAGTCGCCCGAAGTACAGATTATGCGAATTAAAAAGAATGTTCCACGTGAAACATTTCAAAATTGAGTGGGAGGAATATATTGATATGAATAATAAGTTGAAAAGTATCGCCGCAGTATGCGCAGCCGCAATTTGCCTTTCCTCCTGCGGAAACATCGGCGGCGAGCAGAAAGCGAAACAGCTCACCCAGTATTCTACATATAAAACAGGCGTGACCACCACCACAGTCACTGGCGAAAAAGCCGCCCTCGTCATAACAGGCGCAGTCACAACTATAAAAACCACCGCAAGCTGCAATAAGATAACTTTCGATAATGGCGCAGTCCTCTTTGCAAACGCACAGGGAACTTATACTATTATAAATAGCAATAATGAGGAACTTTCCACTCTCGATATCACAGACGATAACGGCGAAGTCCTCACTATCACAAATAAAAATTATCATATAACCCTTTCAAAAAACGGCAAGGAAGTCAATTCTTTCAGCTATAAGGGCACTCGAATCATCATAAAGGATAACGAAGTCTTTTACGCAGGCACAAAGGTGGAGTATTTCGACCAAAGCTTCCATAGCTTCAACGTAACTGAAAATATCTCTATCGAGTGCATATCTCAGGGCAAATTTGAAATTAGAAAGAACGGCAAAAAAATCGCTAAAGCCAAAGTCAAGGATATAAACGGCGCTGAGTATGAGCTTGAAGCGGTGGAAAAGGGTATGGAGATCACCAATTCCAATAACGAACTTATGGAGTCTATCGTCGTCGGCACAAATTATATCAGCGTTTCGGGTGATAAGGTCATTATTAACGGAAAAACGATGGAAGCCCCACATTCGGCGGATATCGTACCTGCCCAGACCACCACAACAACTGTTAGTACGACCACCAAAGCGACCACCAAGAAAACAACTTCGGAAACTACCACAACGGCGAAAAAGGAGACCGAACCTCAGACCACGACCACAACGACTGAGGCATATATCCCCGAGCCCGAACAACCTTCCGAGCCAGATTCTTCAACAAATATGATGAACCGAAACATTTCCGCCGAGACCTCCGAGCTTCTCGGCTATGTAAATGAAGTCCGCCGTCAGTACGGCTTGAACGAACTCAGCGGACTTGAACTCCTCGATTCCGCCGCCGCAGTCCGTGCAGGCGAGATCGCACAGGAGTATTCCCACAACCGCCCCGACGGCACAGGCTATGATACAGTCTTTGAAGAAGTCGGACTTCCCGAATGGTACAGCGTCGCAGAAAACATCGCCACAGGAATGAACTGTATGACCGGCGTAAAAGAAGTTTTCGACCAATGGATGCAGTCGGAAGGCCACAGAGAGAATATCCTCAATCCCAACGTGCGCTATATGGCAGTAGCGAAAAACAGCTATATGGACGGCGAAAACGAAATGATCTATTGGGATCAGCTATTCTACTCAGATGTATAGGTGACAATGTTCCACGTGGAACATTTCTTTTAATTCGCATAATCTGAACTACGGGCTGACTTTGCATAGTAGCCCGAGGATAAAGCCGCTAAGGAAAACACAATTGCATTGAGCTTGGTACATAAACGAAAAGGACGACATCAAGTCGTCCTTTTTTATGCCCAAATTTTCAACAATGCTTAAAATGAATGTTGAAAAAATCAATCCAAATGTAGGTGACGTCATTTTACTGTTTGCTTCTTATACCTAAGACTTGTCCTTTTGATTAATTTCCTCACAGTCCATAGCCCCACCATCGTCCCCCGATGGAATAGTGATAATATACTCAATATACCCTTCGTGATCCACACGCTTTGCGTCAGCCTTTACACCTGCCATTCGCATAACGTCCATCGCCTTGTTGACGGTGTTGAAAAAAAGCCGCACGTCCTTGAGCATAACAGCACGCTTGTGATAGCTGGAGCGTTTGGCCTCCTCCTGCAAAAGTTTTGCGATGTACTTTTCGAGAGCGTCCACAGTCCACAAATTTTCCGCAGCCTTCTGCGCCGCCTCGAGCCGCATTTCACCTTCGGGCAGCTTCAAAAGCGCCCTTGCGTGCCGCTCGCCAAGCTTTGCATTCATCAGCACAGACCGCTCCTCGGCGGAAAGTTTCAGCACCCGAAGCTTGTTTGCAATAGTAGATTGCGCAAAACCCAGCCTTATCGCCGCCGATTCCTGCGTCATATTGTACTTTGAGATCAGCGTTTGTATCGCCTCAGCCTCCTCAAAAAAGTTCAGATCGGCACGCTGGATATTCTCGATAAGCGCAATAATCTGCGACCGCTCCTCGTCGGCGTTAATAAGGATACAGGGCACAGACCGCAGCCCGGCAAGCTTCGCCGCCCTCAGCCTGCGCTCTCCCGACACAAGTTCAAAACCGCCCTCAGTTTTGCGAACAGTCAGCGGCTGGATGATACCGTCCTGCGAGATACTTTTCGTAAGGCTTGTCAGCTCGTATGTATCGAAATGCCGCCGTGGCTGGTTGGGGTTCGGTCTGATCTCCGCAGTTGAAATGTCGATTATCCGCCCAAGTGTTTGGTACTGCCCTGCTGATTTTTTTTCGCTGCTGCGGATATCCGAACCGCCGTTATCCTCCTCGATGAAAGCTTTTGAAAGCGCTTTTGGAATTGAGATCAAGCTCATAGCATTTTCCTCCCATAAAAAATTAGAAAAATTCTGCTTTGATTTTAACACATTTTCGGTCGGTAATCCATAGAAAAATTCAAAGAAAAAATCGCATTTTCCCGACCGATTCCGCAGCTTTTTTCGCATTTACACCATTTATATATATAATAGCTCTTGCGTTATGGGGGATATTATCATACTTTGTGGATTTTTAGTTGGTACTACGGCTTTGCAAATGCTGTCGGCTTGATATAAGTGTGCTTCAAAATGTTCCACGTGGAACATTGGACTGGAATATCGCTGCTTTGCTTTGAATTTTTACTTTCTGCTTTTTCTCAACAGATTTTTTTCTTAAAAGGTCTTTTCAAATCTGCTATTTTGTAGTATAATAGAATTAACTTAGTTTTTCACGAAAAGAGGTTTGAATAAATTGAATATGGGAAAAATTATTGCCGTCTCTAATCAAAAAGGCGGCGTCGGTAAATCAACTACTGTCGTTAACCTTGCGGCGGTTTTCGGTCTCAAAGGCAAAAAAGTCCTCATCGTCGATTTCGACCCACAGGGCAACACCACCACAAGTTTCGGTATTCAGAAAAAAAGTATCCGCAACACGATCTATGATGTCCTCACAGGCGATTGCTCCTACTTTGAAGCTGTCGTCCCCACTACCTGCCGTGGCGTGTCCGTTATCCCAACAACACAAGATCTTTCAGGTGCAGCCGTCGAGCTTGTAACAGCAGAAAATCGTGCCTTCAAGCTGAGAAACGCTCTGCTGCCTGCAAAAGAATTTTATGATTACATCTTTATCGACTGTCCGCCAACGCTGGATATGCTGACAATAAATGCACTTGTTGCCGCAGATTCCGTGCTTATCCCACTGCAATGCGAATTTCTCTCGCTGGAGGGTCTTGTCGAGCTGCACAACACCATCAACAGAGTAAAATCAGCTTGGAACCACGATCTGCGCATTGAGGGCATACTATTTACAATGTGCGTTGAGCGCTACAAGATCACAGGGCAGATAATTAAGGAAGTCAAAAAGCACTTCCCGAAAGAAGTTTTTGAAACTGTTATCCCGAGAAACGTTGCCCTCTCAGAAGCCCCAAGCTTCGGCGAGCCTGCGATCTACTATGACAAAAAAGCGAAAGGTTCAAAGGCTTATGAAGAACTTGCAAAAGAAATTGTCAAGCGTGAGAAAAAAATATCTAAAAATCAGTAAGAATGAGAAAGCACATTATTCTTTTGAATGTTCCACGTGGAACATTGTGATTGAGATTAAAAGAATGTGTGAAACAAGTGGGACGTCGAGGACGCCGTCCCCGACAATTGGTGTTGTCAAAAATACAAATATGTGAATTAAACAGCATTGAAAAAAATAGTTTAACAACATTGTAAAAGAAAATAACAAATCAGACTTTGTACGGTTTATTTCTATGTATGGTTTAAAGTCTGTCCCGTATTCGGGCTACAAAGTGCGTCGCCCGAAGTACAGAGAATGCGAGGTTAGAAAAATGGCGAAGAAGAGTCGAATGGATAGAGGGCTGGATAGCCTGTTTTTTGATAATTCAGTTGATACGGCTGAGAGTGTGGAGAACGAGGAGAAGGGCGCTGAGGGTGGAACCTCTATGGTGAGGATTTCGCTTATCGAGCCTGATAAAAAACAGCCACGTTCGGAGTTTGACGAGGAGGCGCTTAATGAGCTGGCTGAAAATATCCGCCAGCACGGAGTTTTGCAGCCGATACTTGTCCGTCCGCTGGATAATGGCGGATACAAGATAGTCGCAGGCGAGCGCAGGTGGAGGGCTTCGAGGCTTGCAGGGTTGGAGGAGATACCTGTTTTCATCAAGGATATGTCCGACCTTGAGGCTGCGGAAATTTCACTTATCGAGAATATCCAGCGCCGTGATCTTACTCCGCTGGAAGAAGCTGCAGCTTATCAGACTTTGATAGAAAGCTATGGTTTGACGCAGCAGCAGGTGGCTGAGGCTGTTGGCAGATCACGTTCGGCGATAGCAAATTCGCTGAGGCTTTTGAACCTTTGTGATGTTGCTCGTGGGCTGTTGAAAGAGAAGAAGCTGACTGAGGGTCACGCTAAGGTTTTGGCTGGCATTGAGGACAATGAGTTGCAGGAGAAGGCTGCGCTGGAGTGTGCCGAGAAGGGTTGGTCGGTGAGAGAGCTTGAGAAGAATATTGCGAAACTTTCCACTGAGGAGAAGCCGAAGAAGATAAAGCGCAAGGCGATCAATCCGCTGTATGATGAGTTTGAGCGGACTGTTAATCAGAGTACGGACAAGGTCAAGGTAAGTTTGTCGCAGGGTTCAAAGGGCGAGGCGAAGCTTGATGTAAAGTTCGGGGCAGATGTTGATGTTGAGGGGATACTCAATTCGCTGGCGGAGTTGCTTATGAATATGTAATTATGAGAGCTAAAGCGATCGCAAAGACACAGATAAAGACAATTTAAAATGTTCCACGTGGAACATTTGCAACGTTTCGGTTATAAAAATATGTAGGGGCGACCTGTGGTCGCCCGTCTTTTAGCACACTCGTATTACGATGATGTCTCACCCAATGTTCATTTTATAAAGATATTCCCACCTTGGATAGGTTAAAATCTTTATAAAATATAAGAACTTTGTGGCTGAGATCAGCCCTGCGAAAACCATACAAAGTGTATAAATTTCTGCATATTTATACATTAATAAACTGCATAAAATTAAACCAAATTTGCATAAATTTTAGCAATTGTTTAATCATTTTATCATATTTTATGTGCTAAATCATATGGGTAATATCGGCTTTTCTATGGGTCTTTCTCAGAAGGGTGAGGAAGCCACAACTAACCGAAAATCGGGGGTTTACAAGGTAAATTTCAAGAAAAAATGTGGGAAAAGGTATTTACAAAATCAAAAATAAGTGCTATACTATAATAGTTAAAGCGGATATACTTTGAAAAAGTTTGTTAAAGCTTACTTTGCAAGGTCTCGTGCGCTTTCCTGGTTTTTTAAAGCCAGCCCTTTGATGGGCTAGAACAGGTAATTTGAGTTTCGGGTGCGAGTCAAATTCGACCGACCGAGATTTCTAGAAAGGAATGATTCTAAAATGGCAAGAAAAATGAAAACTATGGACGGTAACAACGCTGCTGCTTGGGCTTCATACCCGTTTACAGAAGTCGCTGCTATCTATCCGATCACACCATCATCTGTTATGGCAGAAGTAACAGATCAATGGGCTGCCAAGGGTAAGGAAAATCTCTTCGGCACTCCTGTTAAGCTGGCTGAAATGCAGTCTGAGGCAGGTGCTTCAGGTACTGTTCACGGTTCGCTGGCCGCAGGTGCTCTTACTACTACTTATACTGCTTCTCAGGGTCTTCTTCTTATGATCCCTAACCTGTATAAGATCGCTGGTGAGCTGCTTCCTTGCGTTATCCACGTTTCTGCAAGATGCGTAGCTTCTCACGCACTTAACATTTTCGGCGACCACTCTGACATCTATGCTTGTCGTCAGACAGGTTTCGCTATGCTTTGTTCTTCAAACGTACAGGAGGTTATGGACCTCGGTACTGTTGCTCACCTTTCAACTATCGAAGGCAGAGTTCCATTTATCCACTTCTTTGACGGTTTCAGAACTTCTCACGAGATCCAGAAGATCGAGACTTGGGATATCGAAGACGTTAGAGATATGGTTGACTTCGAGAAGGTAGAAGAATTCAGAAAGAGAGCTCTTAATCCTGAGCACCCTGTACTCAGAGGTACTGCTCAGAACCCTGATATCTTCTTCCAGGCAAGAGAAGCTTGCAATCCTTACTATGACGCTATCCCTGGTATCGTAGAGGATTATATGAACAAGGTAAACGAGAAGATCGGCACAAACTACAAGCTCTTCAACTACTACGGCGCTCCAGACGCTACACACGTTATCGTTGCTATGGGTTCTGTTTGTGACACTATCGAAGAGACAATTGATTACCTCAACGAGAAGGAAGGCACAAAGCTCGGTCTCGTTAAGGTCAGACTTTACAGACCTTTCCGTGCAGACAAGCTCGTTGAAGCTATCCCTTCAACTTGTGAGCAGATCTCAGTTCTCGACAGAACTAAGGAGCCTGGTTCTGAGGGCGAGCCTCTTTACCTTGACGTTGTTGCTGCACTCAAGGGCACACAGTTCCACGATGTTGCTATCGCTTCAGGCAGATATGGTCTTGGTTCTAAGGACACAACTCCTGCACAGATCAAGGCTGTTTACTGGAACGCAAGCTGGAAGGACACTTATAAGCCAAGATTTACTATCGGTATCGAAGACGATGTTACAAACCTCTCACTCGACATCGAGGGCAAGCTTGACTCTGCTCCGGCAGGCACAACTGCTTGTAAGTTCTGGGGTCTCGGCGCAGACGGTACAGTTGGCGCTAACAAGAACTCCATCAAGATCATCGGCGACCACACAGATCTTTATGCTCAGGCTTATTTTGCATATGACTCTAAGAAGTCCGGCGGTGTAACAGTTTCTCACCTGAGATTCGGTAAGACTCCTATCAAGTCAACATACCTTATCAATCAGGCTGATTTCGTTGCTTGCCACAATGAGTCTTATATCACAAAGTACAATATGGTACAGGATATCAAGCCGGGCGGAACATTCCTTCTCAACTGTCAGTGGGAGCACAAGGAGCTTGATAAGCACCTCCCAGGTCAGGTAAAGAGATATATCGCTGAGAACAACATCAAGTTCTACACCATCAACGGTGTTAAGATCGGTAAGGAGATCGGTCTGGGCAACAGGATCAATACTGTTCTTCAGTCTGCATTCTTCAAGCTCGCTAACATCATTCCTATCGACGACGCTATCAAGTATATGAAGGACGCTGCTACTGCTTCTTATTCTAAGAAGGGTGACGCTATCGTTAAGATGAACCACGACGCTATCGACGCCGGTTGTCAGCAGGTTCACGAAGTTAAGGTTCCTGCTTCCTGGAAGAAGTGCAAGGATACTCCAATGGGTATGCCTGCCGCTAAGTGCGCTGACAAGACTCTTCAGGACTTCGTAAACAACATTCAGATCCCTTGCAATGCACAGGAAGGCGACAAGCTCCCTGTTTCTACATTCACAGGTATGGCTGACGGTACATTCCCACAGGGTTCGGCTGCATTTGAGAAGAGAGGCATTGCTGTTGATGTTCCAGCTTGGAACGGTGAGAATTGTATCCAGTGTAACTTCTGCTCATATGTATGTCCACACGCTGTTATCAGACCAGTTGTTATGACAGACGCTGAGCTCAAGAAGGCTCCAAAGCTTGCACAGGATAAGGCTGTTCCTATGACAGGTATGCCTGGATACAACTTCGTTATGACAATGTCAGCTCTCGACTGCACAGGCTGCGGTTCTTGCGTAAATGTTTGTCCTGGTAAGAAGGGCAACAAGGCTCTTAGTATGATGCCACTCGAGACTCAGCTCGCTGAGCAGGAAGTATTCAACTATGGTCTTACACTTGCTGACAAGCCGGAAGTATTTGAGAAGTTCAAGGCAACAACAGTTAAGGGCTCACAGTTCAAGCAGCCATTGCTTGAATTCTCCGGCGCTTGCGCAGGCTGCGGTGAGACACCTTACGCTAAGCTCATCACACAGCTCTTCGGCGACAGAATGTACATTGCTAATGCAACAGGCTGCTCATCTATCTGGGGCGGTTCTGCACCTTCAACTCCTTACACAGTAAATAAGGACGGCAAGGGTCCGGCTTGGGCAAACTCTCTGTTCGAGGATAACGCTGAGTATGGTTACGGTATGTTCCTTGCACAGTCAACTATCAGAAACAGAACTATCGCAAAGGTACTTGAGCTTTCTAAGACAACAAAGGCTGCTGCTCTCAAGAAGGCTTGTGAAGAGTATCTTGAAACAGTAGACGACGGTGAGAAGAACTCACCAGCAACAGACAACCTTATTGCTGCTCTCAAGAAGACAAAGAATAAGGCAACTGAAGAGATCCTCAAGGACGCTGACTATCTGAGAAAGAAGTCAATGTGGATCTTCGGCGGCGACGGCTGGGCATATGATATCGGCTTCTCCGGTGTTGACCACGTTATCGCACAGGGCGAGGACGTAAACATCTTCGTATTCGATACTGAGGTTTACTCCAACACAGGCGGACAGTCTTCTAAGTCAACTCCAACAGGTGCTATCGCACAGTTTGCGGCAGCAGGTAAGGAAGTTAAGAAGAAGGATCTTGCAGGTATCGCAATGTCTTACGGCTATGTATATGTAGCACACGTTGCAATGGGTGCTGATTACAACCAGTGCATCAAGGCAATCCACGAGGCTGAGTCTTATCACGGTCCATCTATCATCATTGGTTATGCTCCTTGTATCAACCACGGTATCAAGGGCGGTATGTCAATTGCTCAGACAGAGGAGAAGAAGGCTGTTCAGGCTGGTTACTGGCATCTGTACAGATTCGACCCACGTCTTAAGGCAGAGGGCAAGAATCCATTTATCCTTGATTCTAAGGCTCCAACAGCTGATTACAAGGACTTCATTATGGGCGAGGTACGTTACAACGCACTTGCTAGACAGAATCCTGAGAGAGCTGAGAAGCTCTTTGGTAAGGCTGTTCAGAACGCTAAGGACAGATATGATTATCTGCTCAGATACGCTAAGCTTTACAATACAGAAGAGAAGTAATTCCTTTCTAATAAAAAGAGGCTGCACGCTAGTGCAGTCTTTTTTTGTTGTCTAAAGAAAACGGGCGAACGCTGTTCGCCCCTACATATTTGACAGTTTCAAAAACATTGTATTTAAACCAAACGCACTCTGTACGGTTTAATGCTATGTACGGTTTACAGCCTGTCCAGTCCTCGGGCTACTAAGTAACTTGCCTGTAGTCCAGCCCTATGCGAATTCGGTGCAGGGGCTTGCCCCTGCCGAATTAAAAAGAAGGGGTTGACAAAATGGGGGTTTTGCTTTAAAATATAATGGTAGGATAATATTCAGATGATGTTATTATCAATTTATCAATTTAACGAGGAGAATGTTAAATGAATAATTCAGAAAAAACTATGGATAAGATCGTGGCGCTCTGTAAAAACAGAGGCTTTGTGTACCCTGGAAGTGAGATTTACGGCGGACTTGCTAACACTTGGGATTACGGCCCTCTCGGTGTTGAGCTCAAGACCAATATCAAGAACGCTTGGAGAAAGAAGTTTATTCAGGAAAATAAGTATAATGTCGGCCTTGATTCCGCTATACTTATGAACCCTCAGACTTGGGTGGCTTCCGGCCATATCGGCGGATTCTCTGACCCTCTTATGGACTGCAAGGACTGTAAGACACGTCACAGAGCCGATAACCTTATCGAAGATTTTGACGGCACTAACGTTGCCGGCTGGACAAACGAGCAGATGATGGACTACATCAAGGAAAAGCAGATACCTTGCCCAGACTGCGGCAGCCACAACTTCACAGATATCCGTCAGTTCAACCTTATGTTCAAAACATTTCAGGGCGTAACAGAGGATTCAAAGTCTGAGCTTTACCTCCGTCCTGAAACTGCACAGGGTATTTTCGTAAACTTTGCTAATATTCAGAGAACAACAAGAAAGAAAGTTCCTTTCGGCGTTGCACAGGTAGGCAAGTCATTCAGAAACGAGATCACTCCCGGTAACTTCATTTTCCGTGTTCGTGAGTTTGAGCAGATGGAGCTTGAGTTCTTCTGCAAGCCTGGCACAGACCTTGAGTGGTTCAGCTATTGGAGAGGCTTCTGCAAGGATTGGCTCCTTAGCCTTAACATCAAGGAAGAAAACCTCCGTCTGAGAGACCATTCACCTGAGGAACTTTGCTTCTATTCAAAGGCTACAACTGACTTTGAGTATCTCTTCCCATTTGGCTGGGGCGAGCTTTGGGGCGTTGCAGACAGAACTGATTATGACCTTAATCAGCACATCAAGACAAGCGGCAAGAGCCTTGACTACTTTGACCCAGAGACAAACGAGAGATATGTTCCATACGTTATCGAGCCTTCACTTGGCGTTGAGAGACTGTTCCTCACAGTTGTCTGCGAAGCATATGACGAGGAGAACATCGGCACAGAGGAGAAGCCTGACGTTAGAACGGTTATGCGTTTCCACCCAGCACTTGCGCCATTCAAGGCTTGCGTGCTCCCACTTTCAAAGAAGCTCAGCGAACAGGCCGGCGAGCTTTATGCAGAGCTTTCAAAGCACTTCCTTGTTGATTATGACGAGGCTGGTTCTATCGGCAAGAGATACCGCCGTCAGGACGAGATCGGCACACCATTCTGCATCACATACGACTTTGACTCCGTTGAGGACGGCTGCGTAACAGTTAGAGACAGAGACACAATGGAGCAGGAGCGTATCAAGATCGACGAGCTGGTTGCTTATATCGAGAAGAAGATCGAGTTTTAATGGTTTTAATTGATATTTGATCGAAATTGAATAAATTGAAAAAGTAAAAAATGGAACGTGAGGGCGCAAATTGTCGTAAGCCTTGTCGAACGACAATTTTCCTCTATAATTAGTAGGGACGAACAGCGTTCGCCCGTGGATTTGATGCTTTTTCGACAGTCTCAAACGGACAAGCTGATGAGTTTGTCCGTTTTTTGCGTCACACCGCCTGTACGCTTTACATAAATTTCAGAGTTGACAGAGGTGCGCTTTTGTGATATAATATAAGAAATTTGTATGAACAGATAAAAGTAATTGAATTGTGAATTTTTATGATGTGAGGGATCGTCAATGGCTATCGACAAGGAAATTGAAAAGATAGATCAGGCTGCCGAATATTTCAACAGGTATTTTGAGTTTGAGGACGCTGTTACTGTCAGCAAGGAGAACAAGGAATATCTTAAAACATACATACACGACAATGATTACGTTGTAAAGAATTTCGACCTTAAAAAGAAGATCGCTCGTGCGCTGGGCATAAGTGCGCTTATAGGCATTGCGGCGTTGCTTATACTTTGGCTGCTGCTGGGAAGCGATCTGCTGATTGCGGCTGGAATTGCGGCAGGCGTGATTTTCATTTGTGCGGCGGCATTCGGCATTGCGTTGAACAAGTACAGGCTCACAGCTGCGGAACAGAAGCAGGTGGAAGTCAACGACGGTATCAACGAGCAGATCATTATGCTGGACGACCGTATCAAGCAGCTTGAGCGTCAGCGTGACGATTATTACAAGGCTCTCGAGAAGCGTGTGACCTTTATGTCGCTGGAATATATGCGCAACGTGGATCAGATCAAGCAGTTCCTTGTTGACGGCAAGGCTGAGACCTGCGAAGAGGCTGAGGATATGTTCGAGGAATCGATGCTGTTCCAGCAGATGACGGATATTATGTCAAAAAGCGAAAAGATGATACCTGTTCAAGACGACAAGGAGCGTTTCGGCGATCCGCTGAAGATCATCAAGGAAAATAAGAAGAAGCGCAGGAAAGAGAAGAGACGTAAGAAGTAAGAAAAACTTGACAACGCTTCTGTCATATGTTAAAATTAAGACAATAAAAAGAGGCATACTGCTGTAAGCGGTTTACCTCCGAAATATTAGGGTTAAAGAAATAACCGACCTATTGGAAGTGGGGGCGGTTATTTCTTTTTTTACTGCAAATGTCAAACAAAAGTCTGCAAATACAAACACAAGTCCAACAATATTCACTATTAACATCAGTAACGTAAGTACTTCAATTACGCTCATATCTTGCTCACCTCCAAAACTGGAGGAAGATTTAAACCGCCTACCGTTGTTGCAGTACGCCATAATCCTATTCTAGCACACTTTTGCTTCTGTCAATATCTGTCGATAAAAAACAACAAACCGCACACAGTACGGTTTAATGCTGTGTGCGGTTTAAATTCTGTCTAGTATTCGATCTACAAAGTACGTCGCCCATTTTTACGTTGGAGCGATACCTATTTCTGTTTATATGTCTTCAAGAAATCTGCCATTTCATTCATCGAATACTCAAGGTCTTCGAGCTTCGGCAGGTAAACTATTCTGAAATGATCGGGCTGTTCCCAATGGAAGCCGCCGCCGTGGACGAGAAGTATCTTCTTCTGACGGAGAAAATCAAGGACGAACTGCTCGTCGTTTGTGATGTTGAACTTCTTTGCGTCGATCTTCGGGAAAATGTAGAACGCCGCCTTTGGCTTGACGGCGGAAAGTCCGTCAATGCTGTTGAGGGCATTGTAAATGTACTCACGCTGCTCGTAGATTCGACCGCCCGGAAGCAGCAGATCGTCAGTCTTGGTGTAGTCGCCCAAAGCGTACTTTATTATGTACTGGCTCGGAACATTTGAGCAAAGTCGCATACTCGAAAGCATATTAAGTCCCTCGATATAGCCCTTTACGCCGCTCTTGTCGCCGCTAAGAACCATCCAGCCTGCACGGAAGCCTGCAACTCTGTGAGACTTTGAAAGTCCGTTGAATGTTACGCAGAAAAGGTCGGGACAAAGTGAAGCGATAGAAGTGTGCTCAACGCCGTCCATAAGAAGTCGGTCGTAGATCTCATCGGAAAAGATTATAAGCTGGTGACGTCTTGCAACGTCGGCGATCTTTTCAAGCACCTCTTTCGGATAAACCGCACCGGTCGGGTTGTTAGGATTTATCAGCACGATAGCCTTAGTCTTGTCTGTCACTTTGCTTTCAATATCCGCAATATCTGGGTACCAGTCGGACTGTTCATCGCATATATAGTGTACGGCCGTGCCGCCAGCCAATGTAACGGAAGCAGTCCAAAGGGGATAATCAGGCGCAGGCACGAGAACTTCATCGCCGTTGTTGAGAAGTCCCTGCATAACCATTACGATAAGTTCGGAAACGCCGTTGCCTGTGTAAATATCATTTATGCCCTCAACAGGAATGCCCTTGAAACGGCTGTATTCGAGGATAGCCTCTCTTGCCTCTGCAATGCCACGGGAGTCGGAATATCCCTGGGCATTTCTGAGATTATCTGTCATTGCCTGTATTATTTCATCAGGAGCGTTGAAAGCGAAAGGCGCAGGGTTGCCGATATTGAGCTTGAATATCTTTTCACCACGGGCGATCATTTCGTTGGCCTCGTCCATAACAGGACCTCTGATATCATAGCACACATTATCAAGCTTGCTTGATTTTGAAAATGTTCTCATTTATAAAACTTCCTTTCAGAAATATATATGGCATAATATAGCAATCACTAAAGCCGTCAAGCCAAATGTCTTGTGTTATATGTTGGTATATGCAGAAAATCAGCAGACCAACGGGCGAACAAAATTGTTGAGAGCCTTGTCGAGCAACAATTTTCGCCCCTACATTTTGGGTCTATTTTTTGCTTTCTTTGCGGTCATACCAAAGCTTATCAGCGTGAGATTTTCGATCTCGTCGTCGGGAACGTCGCTGTCAAGATAAATGGTAATCCAATGGGTCTTGTTCATATGATAAGCCTTGCAAGCGCCCTTGTAAACGCTCTGATAGAAAAGCACTTCCTCTGGGGAAAGCTTTAGATTAACGATGTACTTGCCGTCCAGCTTCATAAGCAGCCCGAACCACTTGCGTGTGTCGATATGCCGCAGCGCCGTGGTCTCAAAGTCCTCGTTGAAAGGCATATCGCAGCAAGCCCCAGCGATACCGCTGCAAAATTCAAGATATTTTTCCTTTGTCATACATTTTGCCTCCGCAAAAAACACAAGACGTATACCTATTATAATAGCACTATGCTGTGTCAATGTCAATCCTTTTTTAATTCAGCAGGGGCTTGCCCCTGCACCGAATTCGCATAATCTGTACTTCGGGTGTCGCATATAGTAGCCCGAGGACGGGGTCGCTAAAGAAAGTACGTTTGCATTGAGCTCCGAACAAAGTGCGTTTGGTTGCGCTAAAGTTCAATGTTTTTGAACCATATTTTACTTGACAAAGCGGTTTGCTTATGTTATAATTAAGACAATAAAAAGAGGCATACTGCTGTAAGCGGTTTACCTCCAAGATGTGTTATTCATAAAGAAATAACCGACCTATTGGTAGTGGGGCGGTTATTTCTTTTTTTTATTGCAGATATCGACCACAAGGCCAATTATATGTGCTATTAATATCAGTAAAGTAAGTACTTCCATTACGCTCATATTGCTCACCTCCATTGCTGGAGGAAGATTTAAACCGCCTACCGTTGTTGCAGTACGCCATAGGTTTATTCTATCATACTTTTGTTCACTTGTCAATATATGTCGAATAATAAAACAAAACGTACATAGTACGGTTTAATGCTGTGTACGGTTTACAGTCTGTCCTATCCTCGGGCTGAGTCGAACGTCGCCCGCAGTCCAGCCCTATGCGAATTATAAAGAAAGGGTTGACATTTAGATAGATTTGCTTTATAATAATAAGGTGAATGTGTCTGATAAGGGCGAAGTGTCGCTTGTCGGCATAATACCTTAATAATTAGGAGGACTAAAGGTGCGAAAAGTTAAAAAACCTGTGTTTTTTATCGTGCTGATATGTATAATTGCCTTCGGCTATCTGACCTATGCCGGCATACATACACAGTACGGCGATATAAAAACAAGCTATATCAAGGGCGTTGAAGATATCCGCTGGGGAATAGATATCCAGGGCGGCGTAAACGCTACCTTTGAACCTGCGGACGGCTATGACGCTACTGACGACGAGCTCGACGCTGCAAGAGCCGTTATCGAACAGAGACTTGTAAGCCTCAATATCACTGACAGCGAGGTCTATGTCGATTATAATAAGGACAAGGTCATCGTATCTTTCCCTTGGCAGGCCAATGAGGAAAGCTTCGATCCTGAGGCTGCCGTTTCTGAACTTGGCGAAACTGCAAAGCTCGTTTTCAGAAAGGGTACTGACGCTACCGGCGAGGAAGTCCTCACAGGAAGCGACGTTAAAAAGGCTGAGGCTAGACAGACTCAGGATCAGACTACTGGCAATATCAAGTATGTCGTTAGCTTGACCCTTAACGACAGCGGTAAGGAAGCTTTCGCAGACGCTACTACCGAACTTGCTGGAAACGGCTCTATCTCCATTTGGATGGATGAGGACTGCATTTCCGCTCCTAGCGTAAATTCCGCTATCACAGACGGCGAGTGCGTTATCGAGGGCAACTTTACATATGAGTCCGCAAAGGCTCTTGCCGATAAGATCAACGCCGGTTCTATCCCATTCGACCTTAAAACCACAAGCACAAGCATTATCTCGCCAACTCTCGGCGAGGGTGCAAAGAACGCTATGATAATTGCAGGACTTATCGCATTTATCGTAGTTGCACTTTATATCATCATCGTTTACAGACTGCCCGGTTTCGTTGCTTCTATCGCACTTATCGGACAGGTCATCGGCTCTATCGCCTGCCTTACAGGCTTCTTCGGAAACCTCGACAGCTTTACGCTGACTATCCCGGGTATCGCAGGTATCATTCTTTCCATTGGTATGGGCGTTGACGCCAACGTTATCACCTCTGAGAGAATAAAGGAAGAGCTCAATAACGGCAAAACACTTAACGGCGCTATCGAACTTGGCTATAAGAGAGCTTGGAGCGCTGTGTTCGACGGAAATATCACAGTTGTGTTCGTCGCAGTTATCCTTATGGGTGCATTCGGCCCGACAGACAGCGTTTTCGGAACGCTCCTCAGCCCTGTGTTCTCATTCTTCGGCGCAACAACAGCCGGTACGATCTACTCTCTGGGTTACACCCTTTTGGTAGGTATCATTCTTAACTTTGTATTCGGTATTTTCTGTTCAAGACTTATGCTTTCGTCACTCTCTAAGTTCAAGTGCTTTAAGAAACGCAAGCTTTATGGAGGTGCTGAGATCAATGAGTAAGGAAAGAAAAACTCTTGACGTTGTAGGCCACAGAAAGCTGTTCTACACAATATCCTGCGCTCTTATTGCGCTGTTCATCATTCTGACTTTCACTATCGGACTTAACGTTGCCATAGAATTCAAGGGCGGTACTGTTATTACTTATACATATGAGGGCGATATCAAGTCGGCTGACGTTGAAAAGACTGTCGGCAACACCCTTGACGATAAGTGCACAGTAACATTGGGCGAGAACACAAACGGCTCACAGAAAACTGTTGAGATCAAGTTCTCCTCAACAAAGGGCATAAGCGACGACAAGCAGAACAAGCTCAAGACTGCATTGCAGAGCGATTTTGCTGACAATAACATCGAGGTCTACGAATCAAACGACGTTGCGGCTTCAAGCGGTATGAATTTCTTCTTCAAGTGCCTTGCAGCCTGCGCACTGGCAATGGTCGTCACGATCATTTACATCGGTTTCAGATTCAAGAAGATCGGCGGACTTTCCGCTGGTGTGTTCTCAGTTGTGGCACTTGCCCACGATATGTGTATGGTATACGGTTGCTTCGTTGTTTGTAGATTTGACATCAACGCAAACTTTATGGCCGTTCTGCTGACTATCCTCGGCTATTCTATCAACGCAACTATCATCATCTACGACAGGATACGTGAGAATGAAAGACTTATCGGCAACAAAATGGAACTTGCTGATCTTGTAAACCTTTCGATCACACAGACCCTCGGACGTTCAATCCACACCACAGTAACAACAGTTCTCGCAATGACAACAGTTTGCATAGTTTGCCTTATCTGCGGAGTAACTTCGATCATAAGCTTTGCATTCCCGCTTATCATCGGTATGATCTCAGGTGTGTACTCTTCAAACTGCATTGCTCCAACACTTTGGGTAGTATGGAGAAATCACAAGGCAAAGAAGGGCGCTGCGAACAAGAAGTCAAAGGGCGCTGTTAAGCAGAGCAATAGACGCTAAAACATAAAAAACGGGCGAACGATGTTCGCCCCTACATATACATAGCGTATTTGATTTTTGACTTGACAACAATAATTGTATATGATATAATATAGACAATAAAAGAGGCATACTGCTGTAAGCGGGTTACCTCCAGAGACTAATTTTTTTAATAACCGTCCTATGTGGTAGTCGGGCGGTTATTTCTTTTTTCTGTTGCAAATGTCAAACAAGAGTTTACAAATATCAAACACAAGTCCAACAATATTCGCTATTAACATCAGTAATGTAAGTACTTCAATTACGCTCATATTTTGCTCACCTCCATTGCTGGAGGAAGATTTAAACCGCCTACCGTTGTTGCAGTATGCCCTATGGTGATTATAGCACAATTATCGAGTTTTGTCAAATAAAGGTGTGTGAACATTGTTCACACACCTTTTTGCTGTTTTATGCGTTTTACAGTTCGGGAAATCTCTCTTCCACAAGCTTAACGGCGTTTCTCACGCAGTCGTCGCAATCGCAGAGAACAACGCCCGTGTCAAGGCCTTTCAGTTCACGGCAATATGTGCTCTGACAGAGTTCACGGAACTTTCCGTGGAATTTTTTCGCCTCTCCCAGTATCGGCAGGCCGTCATAGCATTTCAGCCCCAGCGCAATTTGCGCCCCGATAAGTGCGCCGCAGGTGGCTTCCATACAGCCCATTCCAACGCCGAACCCTGCGCCAAGCTGCCGCAGGGTGGTCTTATCAAGGTCGAGCACGTCCGCAAACGCCAGCAGCACCGCTTGGCAGCAATTATTTTGGCTGTGCTTATATTCAACTGCAAGTTCCTGTCTGTTCATTTTTTATTCCTCCGAATTTGTGATTTTATATACATAATGAAAAAATTGCTAGTCAACATTCCATATCGTGGATAAGGCCGCAGCTGCGCATTGAGATCGTGCCGTTTTTGCCTGTGATGAAATGATCCAGCACAGTAATTTCCAGACAGCGCATATAGCGGATAACCTCTCGAGTGAGGGTCACGTCCTCCTGCGATGGGGTGTTTGGCGCTGAGGGGTGGTTGTGGGCGATCATTATCACGTCGCAGCCGCTGTTCAAGACGGCTTTTGTCATCGCTCTGAAATCCACAGGTGCGGAGCGTGGGTCGCCCTCGCAGACCTCCGCAACGCTTTTGATATGGTAGCCAGAATCGACGCAAATGACCTTGAACTTTTCCGTTTTTTCGCCGGCGAAGCAATTGTCAACAAATTGCAGCACTCCGCCAAAATCACGGACGTCCACACGATCGTCGTTCTGAGCGGCGCAATATTTCATAAGTTTGTCGAAAAAAGCGATAGAATGAGCCGCACCCTCGCCCATATCGGGGACGGCCACAAGCTCCTCGGGGGAGGCATTCAAAACGCTCTTTATACTGCCGAACTTATTGATAAGCTCGTGGGCAAGGTCGTTAGTATTGCGCCGTGGGAGCACATAAAACAGCAGCATTTCGAGAATTTCGTGCTCAGAGAAGCCCTTTAGGTCGCCTGTTTCACGAAAGCGTTTGCGCATACGCTCACGGTGCCCGCTATGGTTATCGTTCTTTGGACTGCCGCTCATACTATGCCCCCCTTTTTGATGTGTTTGACTATTTTCAGTATAATGCAATCACCGCCAAATGTCAACTCTCTTTTTTTATTCGCATACTCTGTGCTGCGAACTGACTTTACGTTTGCAGCCCGAGGATAGGGTCGATGAGGAAAGTACGATCGCATTGAGCTCCGTACATAGTCGGAATTTTGGGATTCAGCAACATTGCTTGCGAAACACCGACCGCACTCTATACGGTTTACAGCCTGTCCAGTCTTCGGACTGAGTCGTACCAGGCACGCAGTCCAGCCCTATGCGAATTAAAAAAAAGTTTGTAATTATAATGTTGACAAGTTTAATTAAATGAGGTACAATTATAAGAATAATGTAGGATATAATTGAATTAATATTTGCGGGAGGTTAACTTTATGCTGGATACTAATGTAAACAATAAGTTTGGTAAAGAAGGTCTTACCTTTGACGATGTGCTCCTTATCCCGGGAGAGTCGGATTGTACGCCTGATATGGTGGACATCCACACTCATCTGACTAAGGATATCGTCCTTAATACACCTATTATGACTTCAGCTATGGATACTGTTACTGAGTCGAAAATGGCTATCGCTATTGCAAGAGAGGGCGGTATCGGTATTATCCACAAGAATATGACTATCGCTCAGCAGGCTGAAGAGGTCGATAAGGTAAAGCGTTCTGAAAACGGCGTTATCGTAAATCCTTTCTCACTTACAGCTGACAAGACTGTTGCTGAGGCTGACAAGCTTATGGGCAAGTACAAGATCTCAGGCGTGCCTATCGTTGACGAAGAGGGCAAGCTCGAGGGTATCCTTACTAACAGAGACCTCAGATTTATCACAGACTTTGAGAATATCAAGATCGCTGATGTTATGACTAAGGAAAATCTTGTTACCGCTCCTGTTGACACAGACCTCGCAGGCGCTCAGAAGATCCTTATGAAGCACAAGATCGAGAAGCTTCCGCTTGTTGACGCTAATGGTATCCTCAAGGGCCTTATCACTATCAAGGATATCGAAAAGGCTGTTCAGTATCCAAATTCCGCAAGAGATAAAAAGGGCAGGCTGCTTTGCGGCGCTACTATCGGTATGACTAACGACATTCTCGAGAGAGCCGGCGCACTTATCGACGCACAGGTAGACGTTCTTGTGCTCGACTCTGCTCACGGACATTCTATGAACGTTATCAACTGCCTCAAGAAGGTAAAGGCTGCGTTCCCTAACACTCCTGTTATCGCAGGCAACATTGCTACTGCTGAGGCTGCTGAGGCACTTTGTCAGGCTGGCGCAGACGCTATCAAGGTCGGTATCGGTCCTGGTTCTATCTGCACAACAAGAGTTGTAGCAGGTATCGGTGTTCCACAGGTAACTGCTGTTTATGACGCTGCTTGTGCTGCTGCAAAGTACGGCGTACCTGTTATTGCAGACGGCGGTATAAAGTATTCGGGCGACATTGTAAAGGCACTTGCTGCCGGTGCAAGCGTTGTAATGCTCGGTTCACTTCTTGCAGGCTGCGACGAAGCTCCGGGCGAGACCGAAATTTATCAGGGCAGACAGTTCAAGGTATACAGAGGAATGGGTTCACTTGCTGCAATGAACAAGGGTTCAAAGGACAGATATTTCCAGACAAACTCTAAGAAGCTTGTACCAGAGGGTGTTGAAGGCCGTGTTGCATACAAGGGACCAGTTTCCGACACTATCTTCCAGCTTGTTGGCGGTATTCGTTCGGGTATGGGTTACTGCGGTTGTCACACTATTGCAGAACTTGGTGAGAAGGCAAAGTTCATCAGGATCACGGGCGCAGGCTTGAAGGAATCTCACCCACACGACATTTATATCACCAAGGAAGCTCCAAACTACTCCGCCGGTATTTAAATTCGGGGACGGCTGGACAGCGGGTTGACTTTACGTTGTAGCCCGAGGATAGGACAGGCTGTAAACTGTACAGAGTGCGTATTTGTGCGATTTATATACAATATATTTTAAAATATTTGTGGGGGCGACCTTTGGTCGCCCTTTTGTTATGCCAACACCACACCTGTATACTATGTCCTTGCACACCCCTACAAAGTTCACTTTAACCCCCTCCCCCACCTCGGCATACAATAAAAAATGCCGACAGCGATACATTCTCAAAACCTGCCTGCGCAGTTTAAGAACAAATTATGTGCAAAATGTATAGTATGTTATTAACAATTTGTGCAAAAGGGTAATTTTCTGTACTTGTTATGAGGAAATTCTTGACTTGTGATTTGATAATATGTTATAATTAAAATAATATCGGCAGCAGGCTCTTTGCGCCCTTTTTTCAGATGTTTCCGCTTTTGCGGCGGTCGGATATCGAATAAGGTCGCTGGTCTTTTTGGGGGAGATATGGAGCTTGCGGCGAATTAATAACCTGTTAAAAAGCTAAAATGCAACAGGAACGGAGGCTTGCAATGAAAAAGCAAATTGATTACGGCAGCTACGCTTCCTATAAGGAAACTGTCAAAGGGCTGACTGAAAGCCTTGAAGCGCTGCTGGGACTGAGCGAAGAGATCGCTTTGGTCAATACTGCGGAATCTATTCGTGAAACATTGGAGAAAACTGCCGAGGAGCATTTTGAAGTCGCTATCGTCGGCGAGTTCAAAAGGGGTAAAAGTACGCTCATAAACGCTATGCTGGGACAGGAAGTGCTCCCTGCGGACGTGCTGCCTGCGACGGCTACGCTCAACAGAGTTACATACAGCGAAGAGCCATATGTACAGGTGGAATATAAAAACGGTGAGAGCGAACGAGTTGACATAAACAAGCTTGAAGATTATGTCACAAAGCTTACTGCAGAATCTGAGGAAAAGGCGGAGACCGTCAAGGAAGCGACGGTATATTACGATACCGAGTTCTGTAAGAACAATGTGGATATCATAGACACCCCTGGTCTCAACGACGACGATCAGATGACTAACGTCACCCTGTCGATACTGCCAAAGATCGACGCTGCTGTGTTCGTTATCAGCGCAAATTCGCCGTTTTCTCAGTTTGAAAAGGAATTTCTTGAAAAGAAAATGCTCACCTCTGACGTGGGCAGAATAATATTTGTCGTAAACTGCTTCGGCACATTCTCTCAGGCGGACGAAAACAAGATCGTCGAGACCGTTAGAGGCCGTATCGGCAAGTATGTTATGGAAAAAGCCAAAAAGGTTATGGGAGAGGACTCCCGTGAATTTGCGGTATATAAAAGAAAGATCGGTACGCCGAGAGTTATCGGCGTTTACGCTAAGCAGGCTTTGACTGCAAAAGAAACTGGTGATAAGGAAGCCCTTGAAAAGAGTAACTTCCCCGAGTTTGAAAAAGCTCTCGAAACTATGCTCACAAAAGAGCGTGGCGTTATCGCTTTGCAGATACTTGCCAACAAGATAACAAACTCTGGTACTGAGATACTGAGAAGCGTCGTTATGCAGGAAAACGCTCTTATGATGGCAAACGACGAGTTTATGGAAAAATATGACGAAGCTATCAAAGAGATCGGCGAGATAAGAAATAAGAAGAGACAGGAATTCGTCAAGATCAATGATGCCGCAAATCAAGTGTTCAACGACTTGCAGCCTGTCCTTGACAGCTATTGGACGAATATCGAAGATACCGCTATGGAAGTTATCGACAACTTCCAAATGTCCTCTGACGACTTCAAGAAAGATCAGCTCAAAATGGTGACCGCAAAACTCACCGAGAAGATAAAGGAAAGCATCGAAGCAAGAGCGCAGATAATCTGCGAGCAGATACAGAACAGTATCAACTTCGCCGTTTCCTGCGAGGCTGAAAGACTTCAAGACTTCGAGGACGAGTTCTTTGAGTCCGTTACAAAAATTCAGCAGATGTTCACCATTTCGGATAGAGTTTCAAAGAACGGCGGCGTTGTGGATAAGATAATCGGCGTTGCTATCGGCTCTTACGGCGTCGGCGGACTGTTCTTAGGTTTCAGAGAATCTGGCGTAAAGGGTGCGCTCCTTGGCGGCGCAACAGGTTTCGCAGGCTTCTATGCAACTTATTATACAGCTATATTCTTCGCAGGCTTTTTCGGAATAACTGCCACCCTGCCTGTTACCCTCTGCCTTATGGCGCTGGCTGGAATAGCAGGTACGTTCACTTCTAATTTTGCGGTGGATAAGATTCTTGTCAAGGAGAGGATAGACAAATATAAGTCCAATTTCAAGACGCAGGTGAGAAAACAGTTCCACGAAATGAAGCTCAATAACGACTTCACCGAAACTGTCCGTTGTCAGGTATTCTCAGCATTTGAAGGCCTCAAGGGCAAGATCGAGAATGAAACTGAGATTATCCTTCGTGACACACAGGAGACCCTCGACAATCTTAACGATCTCAAGACGGAGAAGAGCAACATTTCTCAGAAGGAAATGGAACGTCTCCACGACATTGCAGAAAGCGCAAGCGCTATCGTTCAGGACGCTTATCAGGTAAGAAGAGTTCTGACAGAAGCTATGGAGAGCTAAAGGGCGCAAATTTGCAATTGCTAGTGATGTTGTAATAAGAAACACGGATCGATCTGTCGAACGACATATCGATCAACGGGCGAACGATGTTCGCCCCTACACGAAAGTTATTTGTGTAGGGGACGGCGAATTTTATATGCTCACCGTTACTCGCATATAAAATGACGTCCCGTTTGTTCAGCTTATAATTGCTTATATAATACGTTGTATTGTAGGGGCGAACATCGTTCGCGCGTCTGTCGGCATTTATTTTGTTATAGGCTGAATAATTTGTGACAAGATATCATTAATTATTATCTGAGATAAATAGATCTAGGGAGGGTACAGTCATTGAGTGAAATAACGACGGAAAGAGAAAATCCGCTGCTTCAGATCGACACCAGCTTCCGCACATATCTTAACGCTTATACGAGAAGCTATCAGGATCATATGGTGAACGGTGTGCTTGACTATGCCTTTGAATCTGATTTTGCCGTAAGACAGAAAATAATGGGTCTTAGCGGTTGGGGAAAGCTTTACAAGGCGGCAGGAACGCAGGACGTTTCTGCGGAGGCAAAGCATTTGTTTTTGAAGTGCGACCAAGTCGGGCCGCTCAAATATCCTGACATTTACGACATTGTGAAAAAATGCGCCGAAAGGCTGGAACTTGTTGTTCCCATAGTTTTTGTCAGAGGTGATATGGAAAGAGCGCAGATATATTCTGTTGCAAGCGATATGATCGAGCCGTGCATAGTGCTTTCAAAGCAGCTTGTTGATATGTGTACGGGCGACGAGCTTATGTTTCTTATCGGCTGCGAATGCGGCAGGATACAAAACAATCATTGCGCCTATAATATGGCGTTTACATACCTTAATTATAATAAATACGCTTTCAAACCTGTTGAAAAGACCTTCAATCAAACGGTAAGCAATCAGCTACACACGGCGCTGGTTCAATGGGTGAGATATGCGGACATAACTGCAAACCGAGCAGGCATAATATGCCTTGACAGACCGGGACTTTACATCAGCGTTATGGCAGGTCTTTACGCAAAGGGCTATATCGACTTTTACGGCAGATCGCAAAAGGACATCAACGCAGATGAGCTTATAAGCAAGGCGGAGAGTATCCACTCCGTTGCCTCGAGAAACCTCAAGACCGAAAGCGGTCTCAGCGAGATCGAAAGGCTCATACTTGCGGCAAACGAGTTTCTTTACTGTACTGTCCTTGGCGAATGGCGTGGGGACGCAGAAGACCCCGACCGACATCTTGTATCAAGTCAGATATGCGATGTGCGAAGCGCAGTTATAATCGGAAATGGTGGGAATGGAGGCGTGACAGGTGGATAATACAGAGCAGAATATCTCCGAGATAAGGAGCAAGCTCAGCGCCTTTATTGACAACAAGAAAATCGCTGATATGCTGGGGGACGATTTCGTCCTTGAGCTGAAAAACTGGGACAAGCTTATCGAGAAAAAAAGCGAAGAGCCTTTCACACTTGTCATTCTTGGCGAGTTCAAAAGGGGCAAGAGCACCATTATAAACGCACTGCTCGGAAAAGAGCTTGCGCCGATAAACGTTACTCCCGAGACTTATACGATAAACGAGATATCATTCGGCCATACACAATATGTTGAGGCCATACTCGAAAATGGGCAGCGTATACCACTATCCCTAGAGGATATAACGAGAGAGAAGCTTGAGCAGCGAATGAGACTTTTCCCTGCGAAGATAAGCTATGTTCAGATAAAGGACAACTCGCCGATACTCAAAGAGATAAGGATAGTTGACACACCGGGTCTTTCCGACTTGGAATCGCTGGACAAACAGGTTATGGACTATATTGTCAATGCGGACGCTATAATGTATGCGGCTTCCTGCCTGCTGCCGTTCTCTGAAACGGAGCAGATATTCTTGGCGAGCCACGTCCAGCCCCAGCGTTTCGGTATGCTTTACATACTCGTGAATATGATCGACGCTATGAATTCCCAAAAGGACGCCGACAAGATACTAAAGCGTGTAAGGGGCATTTCCGAGCGTATCGTGCCAAACGCTATCGTTTACGGCATAAGCGGCGCAGATGAGCTGAGCCGAAAGCTTGGCAGAGAAAGGCCATTGGATAAGGGCACGAGAGAGTTTTACGAAACGCAGTTTTTCCAGTTCGAGCTTTCATTGCAGCGTGACATTATTATGCAGAAGGACGTTATACGTTCAAGACGTGTTTTGACAATGCTTTCGCAGATGTGCGATGAGACGGCTGCAAAGCTGCGGCTCATAAGCGACATGGCAGAGCTTGACAAGCAGAAGCTTGAAGACCGTGCAAAGGATTTTGACGAGCAATGTGAAAAGCTTGCAAAGGCGCTTGAAGAAAAGAAGCCTGCTCTGCACCTGTCGATACTTGAGATGCAGCAGGAAGCGGAAGCGTGGATGTACGAATTTTTCTCAAAGCTGAGGGCAAGCATACTTGACTGCCGTCAGAAAGACGAGAACGGCAACGACATTTACAGCCCCGAGGATATCGAGAAGTATTTCTATTCCTTCCTTATGGAAAAGGTGGGCGAAGCTTATCGCAACTGTATCGAGAGCCACCGTGACCGCATTGCGGAGCTTGTTGAAAGCACAGGCCGAGAGCTTGCAGGGGCGCTTGGCATAGACGATCTTTCAAAGGCGGCGAAAGCGCCGTCGGTGGAAATGATAATGCTTTCGCTGAACAAAAATGTAACACGTTCTGTAATGGGCGTAAAGCTTTTCGGTACAAGCGAGACGTTCCCCCCTGCAACTATGTCAGTATTCAGCCTGCTGCTCAAAAAGAAAAAGCAGACTGACATTATCGATATTGCACTGGAAAATTATGACGATATAAGAAATAACATCGTTAAGGATATCAAGACAGTCTATCAAGACCTTGAAACAAAGGCCGTTGCAAGACTTGACAGCCTGTATCAGTATCAGGTCGAAATGGGCAGAGAAGCGCTGAATCAAGCGGCTCAGCTTATGACAGAATACGACAACGACGAGATCAGAGAGACTTTAGCCCTTGCAAAAGCAATGCTGGCAGAGCCGCAAAAGCTCGTGGCAGAGTGCCTTGTGGACTAGGTTGTTGATTTGGTTTGATAAAAAAGAAATGCGATACCAGTTTTGTGGTATCGCATTTCTGCTTTATAGCTTTATATTTGACAAAATTACATATTTGTGCTATAATTATGTCGGAAAAGGTAGATCTATACGGTAGGCGGTTGTCCTCCAAACGTACATAATCTGAATATTGTCGGCTGAAAAGTCAGGCAAAATAGGATATGGAAACGGAGGTGATAGAATGGACTTAGTTTACTTCGTATTGACTATTGTGTTACTGATCGTTCTTAATGAACTGATAAAGAACATAAAAAATAACCGCCCCTAAGCCAAAAGATGCGGTTATTTTTATAACTATTGTTTTCTAGAGGCCAACCGTCTATACGATCTGCCTTTTCCACTCTTATTATACATCATAAAAAAAAGCGTGTCAAGTGGTTGACACGCTTTTTTTATTTTACTGTTTCTTTCCGAACGAGAAGCCTGCTTTGCGCTGCTTCTTTCCGCCTATGGACATTGTGAAGATGCGGTCGCTCATAAATACTTTCAGTGCGATGGTCATACAGATTACGAGGAGGATAAGCTGATAGATAAGTCCGCCCAGATAGAGTGGGTAATTGCCGAACATTACGTTCTCGCTTGCCATAAATGTATGGGTGAACGGGATAGCGTAAACGAGATATCTGAGGACAGGTGAGACTGTTTTGATGTCAACTACCATTGAAAGCATATATGGTATCATCGCTGCAAGGGTGATGGGCAGGAGGAGAGTCTGTGCGGACTTTGCGTCCTTTGCCAATGCGCCAAGCACAAGTGAGATAGACAGGGCGATGAGGATCGACAGGAACATCTGGATACCAACAAGGACGTACTGGCCGATGTTCATTGTGAGACCGAGATTTTGCATTGCGTTTTCGTATACTGAGGTGTCTGCGCTGATGCCTGCGGTCAGGCTGCCTGTCATTTTGCTCATTCCGAACATATAAACTATTGCTTGGAGAGCTGCAACAACGCCTGCGGCAAGCATTTTCGAGGTGAGGACGGAAAGTCTTGAAACAGGTGCGGAAAGCAGGGTCTCAAGGGTCTTGTCGATCTTCTCGGTGGAGATCGCACTTAGTATCATCTGTGATGAGAACATTATAAGAACGAACATTATAATAGGTACGACCATACTTTGAGCAGAACAGAGGGAGAGGAGCATTGAGCTGCTGACGTTGTCGGACTTATTGCCTATTACTGTGGTCTCGTCAAGTTCGATAGGGTCTTCAAGCTGCGTGATCTGATCGGCGGAGATATCGATAGTCTGATAGATCGTTGACTTAACGGCCTGCTCGATAACAGCGAGGGCTGTGGCTGAGCCTGTGTTCAGATTTGACATTGCGGCAAGGGAGGTCATACGCTGAACGAACTGGACTTTTGCTTTTTCGTTGGCTGTGACCTGATCTGTAAAGCCCTGTGGGATTATTACGACGCTGTTCTCGTCAAGCTTTTTGAGCTCTTCGGAATAGTTATCGGAATTTATCTCCACGAGGCGAACTTCGCCGCCTTGTTCCTTGACTGTGGCTTTAAGGGCGGATATCACGTTCTTTGTGAACTCTGTGTTATCCTTATCGCAGATAGTGATATCGGCGGCGGTCTCGCTATTTTCGCTCATTGCGCCGGACATTGCTTGGCCTGCTGCCACAAGGACGATAACGGAGATGACCATAGTCATAATGGTTTGTAGGCTGAGCATTTCTTTAAGTTCTTTTCTGAAAAGGTTATAGAATTTCACGGTCAATCACCACCCTTTCAAAAACTTCTTCAAGGTTTGCTGCGCCGTACTTTTGGACGAGCTCTGACGGCTTGCCTATCTCTAGGAGATTGCCCTTTGCGATAATGCCCACACGGTCGGAGACGTACTCGATCTCCAGCATATTGTGGGAAGAGAGCAGGAAGCTCATACCCTCGGCGGCGAGTTTTTTTATCATACGTCTTATTTCGAGGGCGTTTATGATATCAAGTCCTGAGGTAGGCTCATCGAGGATAGCAAGAGCAGGCTTTGGCATAATTGCTCTTGCCAAAAGGAGCTTACGGGTCATACCTCTTGAATAGTTTGCGATCTTATCGTTAAGTCTGTCGCCAAGCTCGCAGATCTCGCTGCCACGCTTTACGAACTCATAAGCCTGCTGACCGTTATCTGCGTATATAGTCGCCATAAACTCGAGGTATGCTCTGCCCGTCATATTTTTATAAGCGCCTGCTTCGTCGGGCAGGTAGGTGATATTTTTTCTGACGAGGTCGGGCTCTGTGAGGATACTATGGCCTGCGACGATAGCGTCGCCCTCGGTGGCCTGCAAAAGTGTTGATATCATACGGATAGTTGTGGTCTTTCCGGCGCCGTTTGGGCCGATAAGGGCGAATATCTCGCCTTTTCCCACGTCAAAAGTGACGTTATGGGAGGCATAGACGCCTTTTTTATACTGTTTGGAAAGCCCTTTTACTTGTAAAACAGTTTCCATTACTGATTTATCCCCCATTCTTTGTTTCTTATTACACATTTATGAATATTTTAAGTATATCACAATGCTCCAATGGTGTCAATTGACAATTGTCATATGACATTCGTCAGCGTTTTTATGACTTTCAAATATTCGCAAGGTAAATGTAGCTTACTAAGAGTATAGCACGGCGGAGTTCTTTTGTCAACTGTTTTTGCAGACTTTTTTCAGAATAGATACGCTGTTTTTCTTATATTTACGTTTTCTCTGCGTAAAAATCGTTTACATTGTTTTTTTGAACGATCAACATTACATTATGATTACAAATCAAGTCACAATTCGTACACGGGTGCGGTTTTGGAGTACATTTTTTTGGATAATGGGCTGTAATAATATGATTACATTTCGGTTACAAAGCTGGGTAAAAAAACGGACGATTGTTGAAAACTTTTCGATTTTCAACTTCTAAGTTATGATTTGGGGCGAGTTTTTAACATTTTCAACAGAGTTTTCAACACTTTTAAAAGTTATCAACCATAGTTTTCAACTGTCCAAAAATGTTCTTGTTACCGATTTTTAATCATTTGTAATTTATTCATTTTTGAGACTTATTTGGTTGCTTTGGGGTAAATGGTACGATTATATTTTTGCTTTTTGGCTTTTTCACCAATTGGGCGGTTGAAAGTTTGTGAATAATTTATTACATAATATGGTTCTTTAATGTTTACAAAATAGGTTAAATGTGATAAACTATTATTTGTGGGTTTATGTGTTTTATAAATAGTATTATAAAAGGAGAAAAATTATGGAATTAGGAAAGTCTTTTAAAAAGGCGGCTGCTGTTCTTCTTACTTCAGTCACCCTTTTATCCGCTGCGGCTGCTTTGCCTATCAGCGGTAATGACACGCTTCTCTCCTCTACTGCCATAACAGTCGAGGCTGCCAGCGTTGGAAAGGTTTCGGGGCTCACCTCTAAGACCCTCAGCAACAGTCAGATCAAGCTCAGCTGGAAGAAGGTCAGCGGTGCTTCGGGTTACTCAGTTTGTATGCGCAAAAATGGTCAATACCCTCAGATCGCTGATGTCAAGGGCGGTTCGGCCCTTACTTACACAGTTAGCGGTCTGCCAAACGCCACCCGTGAGAATTTCAAGGTGCGTGCTTACAAGACTGTTAACGGCAAAAAGGTTTATGGCGCTTACTCCGGCAACTGGAACACGGCGACCAACCCACAGGCTGCAAAAGGGCTCAAGGTAAAGTCAACATCTTACAATAGCGTTACTCTCAGCTGGACAAAGATCGGCTGCACAAATTACAGAGTATTCCAGCTCAAGAGCGGTGAATGGAAGGAAGTCGGCAAGACGACCTCCACAAGTTACACGGTCAAGAACCTTAGCCAGAAGACGACTTACAAATTCAAGATAAGAGCCTGCAAGGCTGATGACAAGGGCGCTAATCATTACGGCAAATACTCTTCTGAGGTATCGGCAAAGACCACGAAAGCCCCTGCAAATCTGACCCCTGTTCAGAAGCACGGACAGCTTTCCGTCAAGGGTGCGAACATTGTTGACAAGGACGGCAACAAGTTCAAGATCAAGGGAATGTCAACTCACGGCATTATGTGGGAAGATTTTTCAGATATCCTCACAAAGGATTCTTTGAAGGTGCTGAGAGACGACTGGAAGTGCAACACTATCAGAATTGCGATGTACACATATGAATGGGGCGGTTACTGCACAGAGAACGGCAAGTATCAATCTCAGGCAAAGCAGAAGGTCAAGACTGGTGTTGAGAACGCAAAGAGCCTTGGAATGTACGCTATCATCGACTGGCACGTTCTTAATGACAAAGACCCGAACACATACAAGACTGAGGCTGTCAAGTTCTTTACTGAAATGGCAAAGACATACAAAGATTACGACAACGTAATGTACGAGATCTGCAACGAGCCAAATGGCGGAATAACTTGGACAGGCGGAATAAAGAGTTATTGTCAGAGCGTTGTGAACGCTATCAGAAAGTATGACAAGGACGCTATCATAATCTGCGGCACAGGCAATTGGAGCCAAGACATCGATCAAGTTCTCGGCAACAAACTTTCTGACAAAAACTGCGTATATGCGCTGCATTTCTATGCAAACACCCATACAGACTGGCTGAGAAACAGGCTCAAGACCTGTTATAACAAGGGCTTGCCTGTACTTGTATCAGAGTTCGGCACTTGTGACGCAAGCGGCAACGGCGGATACAATGCATATCAGTCGAAACTTTGGCTGCAGCTTCTTGACTCGCTGAATGTTGGTTACATAAACTGGTCAGCCTGCGCAAAGAGCGAGACGGCTTCCGCATTTGTCAGCGGCACGAACCTCAAGAAGATACCAAGCGGCACGTCAAAGCTCACACAGAGCGGCAAATTTGTCCGTGACTGGTACAGGAACCATTAAAAGCATTTTGTAGATAAAAAAAGACAGACCCATCGTTTTTACGATGGGTCTGTCTTTTTTATTCGCTTAGATCTGGACTAAGAAACGAGGCCGGTGTCCTCGTCTACGATTCCATTGTCTTGGGTTAGGTTGAAAATACACCATTTTCCGCTGCATTTGCCTACATAGATGTAAAGCTTTGCGTCCTCTGAGCCCTTTGAGCCTTTGAAGGTCACGTTGGTAACGACTTCGTATGCTTCTGATATGCTGGGGGCGGAGCCGTAAAAGCTCTTGTATTCGCTTAGACCATACTCCGATTTGTCAAGCTTTGTCTCACGGCCGAAGCTTACGTCGATGGTGTAATCTGCGCCGTAGCTGTCGATAAAGTCGCCGTAAAGGACTTCTTTCATTACCTGCTCTTTGCCATAGCCGCCTTCGGTGCGCTGCTGCTCGTATTCGTTTTTCATCTCTTTCGGGAAGCACTCGATAAAGCTGTCAAAGTCGCTGGTCTCGATGGACTTGAAGTATTTTTCGATGACGTCCGTCTCGGTGGAGCTGAATATTACGCCGCTTTTGTAAAGCACCGCAACGATCACGCCGATGACTACAACTGCCACGATGGCAAGGGTCTTTTTGCCTGCGTTGGGGTCATAATGGCGCTTTATTTCCGTCTCGGCTTTTTCCTTTTTCCACTCCGCATAGAGGGCTTTGTCCTCTTCGGTCTGGAAGCGTTCCGGCTTTGTGGGCTTTTTGTATTTATCGGCGGCGTGGGTCTTGACGTTTGGGTCGCCGTATCCGCATTTATCGCAATAATCGCCGTCGTAATAATTACCGCAAGACTTACATAATTTTGACATATATTATACCTCGTGATCGTCTGTTTTTTGTTATTATACCTATTATAACACTTAGTCTGCAACAAAAGTGGGAAATTAACTACATACAAAAACAGTACATTTTCGTCCTTGAAGTTCCATTTGTTTCAGGCTTTTTATTCAATCTCTATTATAATACTATTCCTATATTTTTGTCAAGATTGGGCAATAGCCACACACCGCATTTTTTCTTTTATTTTTTTCACCACAAGAAAAGCTGCCCCAGATAAGTCTGGGACAGCTTTTCCCTGAAGTAAAAGAATATGAAAAAATATGAAGAAAGCTTAATTGATAGGTTTAGAAACCATAATTGTAATTGTAGCCGCCTAAACCGTTGCCGTTGCCATAGTTGTTGTAATAATCATTGTAGTTATTGTAATCATTCTGCTGGTCATTCTGAGTGTCGTCATTTGTTTCTGAGGACTCTGCTGTGGATTCGCCGAGGACTACGTCTACATTTATCATCTTCTTGTTACGATATACAGTGAGCTGTACTGTGTCACCTACTTGGCACTTGTTTTTGATCTCGTTGAGCTCGCTGATAGAGGAGATAACAGTTCCGTTGATACCGATGATGATATCATTTTCCTGTATGCCTGCCTTTTCAGAGCCGCTGCCCTCAGTTACGCTCTTTACAAGGAAGCCCTGTGGTACGCCATAATATGATGAATATGCGCTTGTGATATCTGTGCCGGAAAGTCCGAGGCTTGGTCTGCCTGTTACATATCCGTTCTTCATAAGGTCTTCAATGATAGGAAGAGCTTCGTCGATCGGGATAGCAAAGCCGAGACCTTCGCCAACTGATGATGATACCTTTGCGGAAGTAATGCCTATTACCTGACCGTATGCGTTGATGAGCGGACCGCCTGAGTTACCGCTGTTGATAGAAGCGTCAGTCTGAATGAGGTTCATCGTTCTGTCCTCGACTGTCAAAGTTCTGTCTGTTGCGGAGATTATTCCTGCTGTTACGGAGTTCGCAAGGGAGAAGCCGAGCGGATTACCGATCACGATAGAAGCTTCGCCGACTTGAAGATCGGCCGATGTGCCGAACTCTGCGGCGGTAAGACCTGTGGCGTCTATTTTAAGAACTGCGATATCGCTCTGTGTGTCCTTGCCGACAAGTGTTGCTGTATAAGTAAGGTTGTCCTCGCTGTCGGAGCTGTCTGTGCTGTCGTCAGATTTCTTTGAATCTGAGCTGTCGCTTGTATCTGTGCCGTTATAGCTGTCTGGCAAAACGACTGAGATAGATTTTGCGCCGTCAACAACGTGTGCATTCGTTACGATGTAGCCGTCCTCGCTCATTATAATGCCTGAACCTGTGGCTGTACCGTTTGAAAGTATGCAGGAGATCCCGACAACGGAAGGCGATACTTTCTTAACGATATCAGGAATTGACATTGCGTCGGAAGGCGTTGAGAGCTGTTCGATAGTCGGCAGATTTGTGCGGTCTACTGTGCTCTTTGTTTTTGTATCGGAAGAATCCTTTGAAGTTACTGTGCTTGAAGATGTTGTGCCAACGCTTTTGCCTGTTACAAGATTGTAGCCGACGATAGATGTTGTGCCGATAGCACCCACGCAAAGAACTGCGATCACGCCTGTGAGAATTTTCTTGCCCTTTGATCTCTTTTTGTTAGGGGTGTAGGTGAATTCGTTTTTGTCACCCTGATTATATGTGTTAAATCCGTTATTGTTGTTCATTCCGTTCTGGGAGAAGTTCCCGTCGAAATTGTTGGAGTTGAAGCCGTTGTTATTGTTGTTGAATTCATTCATAATGAAAACCTCCTGTATAGTAAGCGGCAATATATTATATAATGTAATAAGTATTATATTTTATAACGTGCCGCTGTTGATCTTATTAGGCGCTTCCGACTGTTTTTTATCAGAAGGCTCTTTCGTTTTGCTATAATTATATTATACCTGCCTATGTGATAACTATATGATAGTTCGGACAAGTTTTAATGTATTTTCGCTGATAATGGCGTTTCTATGTGTGTTTTTTAGGTGTCAGAGGGTGATTTTTGGCAGCTGAGGGACGATTTTTATGGTGTGAGGGCTTGATTTTATGCGTCGGTGATGTTTCAATGGGGTTGGCGGAGCTGACTGAAAATGAGCGAATCTTGCATTAAAATTATCGGGTAAAAGTGCACAAATGAGTTTTTCGTGACCGTTTGTGAATGTTTGGAAGTTAACGTTTTCCGCTTTTCGATATTTTCGGATATTCTATACTTCTGCGGTTCAGTTTTGCATATTTTTAATAAATAAAACAAATTGTTTTTGTTGTATTTCAATAGAAATAGGGTCGCAAATTTAAAACGAAATGAAAAATTTTTATGAATTACAAACGCAAATCCTTAAAGTCACGTGGTTTTCAACTTTTTTTGACAAGTTTTATTGCGAAATGCACAAAAAACAAGAAAAGGCTTTGTTTAAGGTGACTAAATCATTTTCAGAGCCCGATTTTCGGGTTACTTAAACGTTTAATCTGCCTTGACAAAGCACACATAAATTGTTATAATTAAGATTAGCTAAATAAGCCCTTTTCAGCATTTTTCATAAATTTGTGGGCTGTTTTGCATAATTTATTACCCCGATTTTGAACATTTTGTACAATAAATACAAGATGTTGTGGTTCTTGCGTGCTCAAGACACGATATGTGAATAATGCACAAAATATTTTACTAAAGTTTGAGTATAATTCATACGTCAAATTCACCAATGGTGAGGTAAAATTGGACCAGCCAAAAAGATCGGAGAGGATAAAATCGTAAGGTCGTATGTTTATGTTAGGAGTTGAGGCGGTATGGAAACAATTCTTTCAACAAATGGTCTGTGCCGTGATTTCAAGATCGGCGACGGAAGCATTGTTCACGCCCTTAGAGATATAAACATCGAGATCGAAAAGGGAAAGCTTACTATTCTAAGGGGACGTTCCGGAAGCGGCAAGACTACGCTTATAAACATTCTCGGGGCGCTGGATAAGCCGACGAAAGGTTCGGTAGAGTTTGGCGGACGTGATATCACAAAGCTGTCGGAACGGGTGAGAGATGATATAAGGCGCTATCAAATGGCATTCGTTTTTCAGTCGGTGGCGCTGATGTCGGGAATGACCGCTTATGAGAACGTGGATTTCGGGCTGCGGCTTGCGAAATATCCTTATGAGGAGAGAGATAAGCGCACAAGGGAATGTCTTAAAAATGTGGGGCTTGAAAAGCGAATGTTCCATAGGCCGGGCGAGATGTCGGGCGGTGAGCAGCAGCGTGTGGCTATTGCAAGGGCGATCGCACACAAGCCTGATATCATTTTTGCGGACGAGCCTACTGCCGAACTTGATACGGCGACTGCGCTTCACATTGTAAAGCTTTTCAAAGAGCTGGTGGCGAGGGATCAGATGACTATTATAATGACCACCCACGACCCCAGTATGATAGATATAGCCGATAAGGTTTATACATTGGAGGATGGTGAGATAGTTGAGTGAAGAACTTGAATCTATTGTAACCGCTGACAATGATAAATATATGATACGGTGTGAAAACCTGGTGAAGATTTACAAAACTTCTGAAGTTGAAGTAGTGGCGCTTCAAGGGCTTGACCTCGATGTTGAGAGGGGCGAGCTTATGGCCATCGTCGGAAACTCGGGAAGCGGTAAATCTACGCTGCTCAATATGCTGGGAGGACTTGATAAGCCCTCGGCAGGAAGCCTTTATGTGGACGGGAAAAATCTTCTTAAGTTCACGGACAAGGATTATATGGAGTATAAAAGGAACACCGTTGGATTTGTCTGGCAGAATAATGCACGAAATCTTGTGCCTTATCTGACGGCGGTGCAGAACGTTGAGCTGCCTATGTTGCTTAACGGGGCGCATAAAAGGCGGCAGAAAGCCTTGGAGCTGCTTGACAGAGTGGGGCTGCTGAAACGAAAGAACAGCAGGCTTGATCAGATGTCGGGCGGTGAACAGCAAAGGGTAGCGATAGCGATAGCGTTGGCGAACGACCCGAGACTGCTGCTGGCTGACGAACCTACCGGTTCGGTGGACACAAAAACTTCCAATATGATACTTGATATTTTCAAGGAGCTAAACAGAGATAAAAGAATCACTGTTGTGATCGTTACTCACGATCTAAAGCTTGCCGACCACATCGACAGAGTGGTGGCTATCAGAGACGGAAGAACGAGCTCGGAGATCGTGAGGAAGCGGTCTTATGTTGAAGAGCTCAACGAAATGGGAGATATCGTTTTGGTGGAAAACGCCGAGGAGGCTTCTCACGAAGAACTCATCGTGCTGGATCGCTCAGGACGGCTCCAGCTCCCGAAAGATTTTATGGACGCACTTGAACTCAAGGGCGGAGATAAGGTCAAGGTCGAGCTTGATGATGACAGTAACAAATTGAAGCTGTTTAAGTCAAGTTAAACCAGAAGGCGATACTGCACAAAGACCGCCTAGCGGCTTTGCACGCAATCTGCTTGCAGATTTTCCGCCATATAGCACATAGATCCCTTGACATACGACAGTATGCCTTCGGAATTTCTGCACTATCTGACGAAAAATCAGACGGCGCATCTTACGCACAATCTTTGCGCAGCATCGCCTTGCATTTCTTTATTTTTCCCCGTGTGGGTTCAATATTCAGAGGTTCTATACTATTATAATTTAAGCAATTAAAGCAATGAATTTATGTAGGCTTGATTCTCGCAAAACCAAAAGCAAATTATTTAGAAAGGTGGATTCATAGTGAAAGACACAATGTTTAGGCGTGTTATTTCTTCCGCATTGGCACTTGCTTTGTGCGCAAGCGCTGCTGTTCCTGCGTTCGCAGACAGCGAAGCGGCGGACGATAGCGCTCTAGGCACGCAGGCAACTGCTGATGATTCTGCAACAGGCGGCTCTGACGCCACTACAACGGGTACCGATTCGGTACGTCAGACTTCTTACAGCAACTACGTTAAGAAGTATGCTGACGCCGCAAGACCGGCCCAGACTGTCGAGGTTCTGGGCAAGGATTACGATCCTGCTCTGGTGGACGGCGCTCAGGTCTCCGTTACAAGTGTTGACGGAAAAAACGATGTTATGCAATGGGCTAATCAGGAGGGTTCAGTTTCTTGGAAGGTGAACATCCCTGAGACAGGCGTTTATAACATCAGAATGGTCTATGAAGCTCTTGAGAGCAACACCAACGATGTTGAATTCTCATTGCTCATCGACGGTGAGAGCCCTTATGCGACTGCTTCAAGAATCACACTCAACAAAAGATGGATAAACGAATCCGAGATCAAACAGGATTCAAGACAGAACGATATCCGTCCGGGACAGATCTCTACCCCTTGCTGGCAGGAGACTCCGCTGGAAGATATCGACGGACTTTTCAATGAGCCTCTCGAGTTCTACATCGAGGCTGGCGAGCACACTATCACATTCGAGTCTGAAAAGGCTGAGGTAGCTATCGAAAAGTTTGAGTTCTATCAGTATGAAGCACCTGCTGCTTACACAGCTCCTTCTGACAGCGACCTTACACAGGCTCAGGGTCAGAAGATCACTCTCGAGGGTGAGACTGCTTCTTACAAGTCATCAAGAACTCTTTATCCTACATCAGACAAGAGCTCTTATCTTACATCGAGCGTAAATGGTTCAAGCCCTACAAAGACAAGATACAACACCATCGGTTCTGGAAGCTGGACACAGTCAACTCAGACCGTTACTTGGGAATTCAATGTTGAACAGGCAGGCTATTACAAGCTTGGTATCAGAGCAAGACAGGATCAGATGAGAGGTATGTATTCCAACAGACGTCTTTATGTTGACGGCGTTGTTCCTTGCCTCGAAGCTAATCAGATCAAGTTCTACTATGATACAGACTGGAGCATCACAACTCCTAAGGCTGAAAACGGCGACGATCTGTACTTCTTCCTCGACGCAGGTACACACACAGTTGCTCTTGAAGCCGTTCCTGGTGAGATAGGCGAGATAATGGGCGAGCTCGACGAGCTTGTTTACAGCATCAACAGCTATTACAGACAGATCAGACAGATCACAGGTCCTGATCCGGATGAATACAACAACTATATGATCGATACAGCTATCCCTTCGATCGTTCCTGACTTCAAGGATTACGCTCAGCAGCTGAGAGATCAGAAGGCAAAGATCGAAAAGCTTTCAAACTCCGGCGGTACTGAGGCCGAGACCCTTGAAAAGATGGCTATCGTTCTTGACAAGTGTATAAAGAAGCCTGACCTTATCCCTGAGATGATGTCACAGATCAAGGATAACATCACATCGGTTTCTTCATTCGTTAACCAGTATCGTGAGCAGCCTCTTGAAGTTGACGTTATCGAGCTGGTAACTTCCGATGAGGAATTCACTTCCTGCGATAAGTCCTTCTTTGGCTCTCTGAGCTTCGGTTTCAAGGGCTTCATCGGTTCATTCTTTGAGGATTATAACTCGCTTTCTGATGATGACGCAAGCGCTATGGAGTGCTGGGTAATGCTCGGCCGTGATAACGCTGAGGCTCTTCAGCAGCTCATTTCAAGTGAATATAACCCAACAGCTAACACTAAGATCAACCTCAAGCTCGTTCAGGGCGGTATCGTTGAGGCTACATTCGCAGGCAAGGGTCCTGACCTCGCACTCTTTATGGGCGGCGACTTCCCTATCCAGCTTGCAGCCCGTGGCGTTCTTACCGATTTGACCACATTCAGCGATTTCGACGAGGTTAAGACACGTTTTGCTGACGACGCTACTGTTCTTTATCAGTACAACGGCGGTACATACGGACTTCCTTGCGATCAGACGTTCCCAATGCTGTTCTATCGTTCAGATATTCTCAGCGAGTACGATATTGATCCTGCAACAGACCTTAACACTTGGGACGGACTTCTCAATTGTCTCCCAACACTTCAGAGAAACTACCTCGAAGTTGGTCTTATCCTCCCTGTAATGACAAGCACAGGCGGTACAACTCAGGTATCCGCTATCACAGAGCCTGGTAACACATTTGCTATGCTCCTTCTCCAGCAGGGCCTTAACTATTATAATGAAGAGCAGACAAAGACAACTTTCGATACACAGGAAGCAGTCAATGCCTTCGACACCTGGACTAAGTTCTACACAACTTACAGCTTCCAGCAGACATACGACGCATTCACACGTTTCAGAACAGGTGATATGCCGGTAGTTATCCAGAACTACACATTCTTCAACCAGCTTTCTGTTGCCGCTCCTGAGATCAAGGGCTGCTGGGGCTTCCAGCCAGTTCCCGGTACTGTTCAGGCAGACGGAACTATCAACCACGCAGCAAACTCCAACGGTTCTGGCGCTATCATCTTCACAAAGGCTGCGGATCAGGAAGGCGCTTGGGACTTCATCAAGTGGTTCACATCAACAGACGCTCAGGTCAAGTATGGTAACAACATCGAGTCTATCCTCGGTACAATGGGTAGATATGCAACAGCTAACGAAGAAGCTCTCCAGCAGCTCTCTTGGACAACTTCCGAGACTAACCTGCTCCTCGATCAGCTCGACGCACAGGTAGAGATCCCGATCATTCCTGCTTCTTACGGTGTTACAAGAAACGTTATGAACGCATTCAGATCCGTTGTAAACGACTATGAAAACGCTCGTGACACATTGTTCTGGTACAACAAGGATATCAACGACGAGATCACTCGTAAGCTTGAAGACCTTGGTCTTTACGACGAAAACTAATGAAAGGGGAGTAACTAATGGCCAAAACCAATTCTGAAACGCCTATGATAAAACAGGGCAAGTGGAAATACACTTGGCATATGATGAAGACCAACAAGGCTTGCTATGCAATGCTCCTACCTTTTATGTCTCTGTTCCTTATCTTTACGGTTGCGCCAGTCGTAATGTCGCTTCCAATAGGTTTCACAAACTTTAATATGATCGAAACTCCTAAATTTGTAGGACTTTCAAACTTCTATACGCTGTTCCTTAACGACGACGTATTCCTCATCGCAGTAAGAAACACTCTTATCTTTGCGATCTTCACAGGTCCGTTCTCTTATATCCTCAGCTTCGTTATCGCTTGGCTGATCAACGAGATGAACGCATTCCTTAAAACATTCTTTACGTTTGTTTTCTATGCACCTTCTATGACGACTTCCGTATACGTTACTTGGCAGCTCATCCTGTCAGGTGACTCCTACGGTTATCTGAACGCTGTCCTCATTGACCTTGGTATCCTCAACGAACCAGCGCAATGGCTGACAGATACAAGCTACATCCTCACAGTTGTAATCATCGTACAGTTGTGGATGTCAATGGGTGCAGGATTCCTTGCTATCCGTGCAGGCTTCCAGAACATTGATAAGTCAATGTACGAAGCCGGCGCTATCGAGGGTATCAAGAACAGATGGCAGGAGCTTTTCTACATCACGATCCCTTCAATGGGTCCACAGCTCCTCTTCGCTGCTGTTATCCAGATCTCCTCTTCATTCACAGTCGGCGTTGTTGGTCAGAACCTTGTAGGTCTTCCTTCAACAGACTATGCGGCTCATACTATTATGAACCACGCTACCGACTATGGTAACATTCGTTACGAGATGGGTTACGCTTCGGCAATATGCTTCGTGCTGTTCGCCGCTATGCTCCTTGCCAATAAGGGTATCAACTGGCTCTTAGGCAAGTATCTTGACTAAAGGAGGGGAGTATATAAAATGGCTAGAAAAAGAAAAAAGCAGCAGTCAATTGAAAAGCTGAAGGTCAAGGAGAAAAAGGCGAGAGTCAACGGTTCTCTTGGCGGAGATATAGTTATTTTCGTATTCCTCTGTCTCCTCGGTGCATTTATGGTATTCCCTCTGTATTACTCTGTGATCCAGTCGCTGAAGCCGGTTGAAGAGCTCTTCGTGTTCCCACCTAAGCTTTACGTTCTTAATCCAACATCAAATAACTTCTCTGATATGTTCAAGGTAGCTGCAAGCTCCTGGCAGGTCCCTCTGTCAAGATACATCTTCAACAGCTTCTTTATCACGATCGTTATTTGTATTTGCAACCTTTTTGTTTGCTGCTGTGCGGCATTCGTTCTTGCAAAATGTAAGTTCCCAGGCAACAAGGTCATCAACCAGATCATCGTTATTGCCCTCCTGTTCTCGTCCAACGCAACTTGGATCATGCAGTTCTTGGTAATGGCTAAGCTCCATATGATCGATACATACTGGGCACTTATCCTCCCAAGCATTTCAACTGCTATGGGACTTTATCTTATGCGTCAGAGTATGACATCTATCCACGATTCTATGGTCGAGGCGGCAAAGGTAGACGGCGCCGGCTTGTTCAGAATTTGCTGGCAGATCGTTGTTCCAAACTCAAAGCCTGCATTGATGACACTTATCATCTTCGCATTCCAAGGCGCTTGGAACATTCAGGGCGGTGCTCTGATCTACTCCGAGCAGCTCAAAACACTACCGACAGTTGTACAGCAGATCACAGCAGCAGGTCTCGCTCGTCAGGGCGTTACATTTGCAGCAGCAGTTGTACTTCTGATACCACCGCTGGTCGTATTCCTTATTGCCCAGGGTAACGTTATGGAAACTATGGCTAACTCAGGTATGAAGGATTAATAGGTACATTAATAATAGAAAAGGAAAAAGGTGATAAGTAGTGTCGAGAAATAAACTCTCTATAAAAAGAATACTCTCTGCGGCACTTGCGGCAGGCATAGCGCTGACTATGACAACGGCTGCTTTCGCAGATGAGCCTTATACAGCCTACAACTACGATTACTGGGACGATGCGATCCCTTCGCAGAGTGCTTACAGAGTCGGCAAGACTGTAACGGGTGCTGATATGGGTCTTGACAGGCTTTCCGATAAGGACGACGCTCTTTATGTGAGCGATGACGCTCCTGCAAAGCTTTCAGACGCAAAAGACCTTTATTATGATGAAGACAGCGAATCCTTCTGGGTTTGCGATTCCGGCAACAACAGAATTTTAAGACTTGACTCAGACCTCAAAGTAATAGGTTGCTTCACAGGTTTTGAGGGTCAGACAGAGATATCAGTCGGCGAGGACGGAAAGTCAACTTTCCTCAATCCTAATGGTATCTACGTTAAAAAGAGCATTTTTGACGACCAGCTCTATGTTTATATCGCTGATACAGACAATTCAAGAGCTGTTAAGTGTACAGTTGAGTCGCCAACAGAGATGAAGCTTGTGCAGGAATACACAAAGCCTGATACAGAGCTTTATGATTCCGAAACATTCAACCCTTCAAAGATCCTTGCAGATAAGGCTGAGAACATCTACGTTGTTTGTAAATCAGTCAACACAGGTTCAGTTCAGTTCAACAAGGACGGAGAGTTCCAGGGATTCTACGGTGCGAACCGAGTTGAAGTTACAGCTGCGGTAATCGCTCAGAAGCTTTGGAGAAAGATCGCTTCTAACGAGCAGATCTCAGCTATGACAAGAAACGTTCCTGTTGAGTATGCAAACTTCGATATTGATAACGATGGATTCATCTACACCGTTACTGAGGCTGCTAATACTACAACGGACGCTGTTAAAAAGTTGAACCCTGCGGGTTACAACATCTGGGATAATGCCGTAGGTGACAAGTATTCATTCGGTGATGTTTCTTCCGAATACGACTCAACAACAAACAAGACTTACAAGTGCAGACTTACGGATATTTGTATCTCTGACAACGGAATGATCAACGTTCTTGACTATGAGAACGGCAGAGTGTTCCAGTATGACAAGCTTTGTAATCTTCTTTGTATCTTCGGTACAAAGAACTCCACTTCCGACCAGGCCGGAAGCTTCCTTGGCCCTAACGCTATCGAGGCAAGAGGCACAGAGGTATATATCCTCGACGGAACAAAGAACGACATCACGATCTACACCGAGACAACTTTCGGAAGCATAGTTCACGACGCAGTTCTTCTCTATGACGAGGGTCGTTATTCCGAGGCTAGAAGCACTTGGGAAGAAGTTGTAAAGAGAGACGGCGGCTATGCAATGGCATACGTTGGTCTCGGCAAGGCTGCCCTTAACGACGGCGAGTACACAAAGGCTCTTGATTACTTCAAGACCGCTTACGATCAGGACGATTACGACAAGGCGTTCAAGTACGCAAGAGAAGAATGGCTCAGAGATAACTTCACAGCTATTATGATAGTTATTATTGTGCTCATCGTTCTCCTCATCGTGAAGGCTGTTCTCAAGAAAAAGGGCATAAAGCTGATCAAGCGCAAGAAGAAGGAGGGAGAATAATATGTATGAGTTTACTCCGGTAGGCTGGCTGAAGCATTGTATCTTCCACCCAGTCGAAGGCTTTGAGGACTTGAGATGGAAAAAGCAAGGCTCAATAAAGATCTCAATGCTGATCGTTCTCTTCCTCTTTATCGCAATGGTCGTTGACAGACAGCTCACAGGCTTCCAGTTCAACGACAGCTACGTAAAGGTATTCAACGTTGTACCGCTTATCGTGCAGTCAGTCGTTTACTTCTTCACTTGGGTAATCGGCAACTGGGCGATCTGTACGCTCCTCGATGGTGAAGGTACTCTCAAGAAGATATGCATTTATTCGGCATATGCTCTTGTCCCTTACATCGTTTGCACATTTATCGCTGTTATCTTCTCGAACGTCCTCGTTCAGGACGAGTCGATCTGGATCACAGCTATCCAGTATCTTGGTATCGGCTGGTCTGTTATCCTTATGATACAGGCTATGAGAGCCGCTCACCAGTATTCATTCGGCAAAACACTTGCTTCAATTATCGGCACGCTGATCGCAATGCTCCTTATACTGTTCCTTGCGATCCTGCTCCTTTCATTGTTCCAGCAGGTATACGTATTCGGTTACTCAGTTTATACTGAGATAATGTACAGGATCAGAGGCTAAAACAGAAACGGTGGTGTAAATAATAAATGCATAACAAAAGTTATAAGAAAGCAATTGTCTTTGCGCTTTGCCTTACAATGCTGATGCCTCTGGGTTCTATGGTGGTTTCTTCAACGGACGAAAGTTCAAGCGCTGCTGACACGAACGAGGCTGTTACAACCGCTGACGAGAGCGGCGATAAGGCTGTGGATGATTCTTCAGACGCTGACGCAGAAGATGCGGATGCAGATTCAGAGGATAAAAAGGACACGGCTTCTAAGAAGGACGATGAGGTTCAGCCTATCACAGATGAAGAAGCGTTGGCAATGTGCGAGAAGATCGCTGAAAAGGGCGACCTCCAGCTTTATCTGGATGAAGAGAACGAGAGACTTTGTCTTTACGTTAAGTCCACAGGCAAGTATTGGTGGAGCTCACCTATAAACGTTGAGGCAGATCAGACTATTATCGACTCAACAAAGGGTTCGTCAATGAAGAACGCTCAGAGAAAGCAGATCGCTTCCAGCGTTGCTATCAGAGTCGGCGACCTTAGACAGGAGAAGAGAACTGAGTCTCCTGCTCCTGTTTACTCAAACAAGGCAAGAGTAAAGTGGCAGACAGAAACAGACGGCGTTGTTGCTACATACGCTTATAGCACAGAGGGCGTTACGCTCAAGGTACATTATGTTCTTGAAGAAGACAACCTCTACATCTACTGCGACAGCGACGAGATCGAAGAGAAGAACACTTCTCAGGTAGACGGCAAGGTGCTCACAAAGCTTGAGCTCACACCGAACTTCGGTGCGGCTGATTCCGAGGCGGAAGGTTATATGATCGTTCCGGACGGAAGCGGCGCTGTTATCAACTACAACAACGGCAAGACAGATTATGCTGACTATGCTCAGCAGGTATTCGGCAGAGATTATACGGCTGTTCCTATCACAGCTCCGAGAACGACTCAGCAGGCTTATATGCCTGTACTGGCAACAGTAAGCGGTTCAGAGGGACTGGTTTGCGTGGCTTCTGACGGCGAGTCAAATGTTTACGCTCACGCACAGGTCAGCGGACAGGAAAAACAGGCTTATAACAGCTGCTACTTCGAGTTTGAAACAAGAAGCTCCGACTCATTCTTTATGAACGGTGATAACTCGAACAAGATCACAGTATTCGAGAAGAACGGTATCAAGACCGAGAGATTTGGCGTTCGTTACTACCCAGTAAGCGGCGACAACGGCGAGGATCTTAATTACGCTGACTGCGCAGCGGTTTACAGAGATTACCTTATCAATCAGAAGGGTCTCACAGCTAAGGCTGAGGCAAACAAGAATGACCTTTACGTTGACCTCTTCGGCGGCGTTATGAAGGACACTTCTATCCTTGGTATCCCATTCAACCTCAAGACTGAGATCACAGGATTTGACCAGGCTTCCGAGATCCTTGACACACTCAAGGAAAACGGCGTTGACACAGTTACAGTAAACTACAACGACTGGACAAACGATTCTATCAAGAACAAGATCTCCACAGAGGTCTCTCCTTCGGGAACGCTCGGCGGATCAAAGGATTTTGACGCTCTCCTTTCTAAGGACGAGAACATCAAGGTAGTTCCTTCGATGAACAACTTCCAGATGGACAGCGGTTCTTGGGGTTACATGACTCTCACAAGTACAGCGATCAGAGTTTCAAACGCTTACTCAAGACAGTCATCTTACAGCCCTGCGTTCGGTGTTGCTGAAAAGGGCGTTTCACCTGCTCTTCTCACTCCGAACAAGTATTCAAACGTATTCTCCGAAATGCTTGAGAGCTACACATCTGAGAATGTGTCGGCTATCGGCTTTGGCGATTATTCAACAAGACTTGTTTCCGACTATTCAAAGAAGGATCCTTCAAGCAGAAGCAAGACGATGAACACCATCGTTGACGGATATAAGGAAGCAAGCGAAAAGATCGGCACAGTTTTGGCTGACGGCGCTAACTCCTACGTTCTGCCTTATGTAACGAACGTTTCAAACGTTCCTGTTTCATCAAGCGGATTCAACGTAACAGATTATGATATCCCGTTCTATCAGATGGTAATTCACGGATATATCAATTATTCTTCAACACCTATCAATAAGAACTCAAATTCAGATGAAACATTCCTGCTTTCGCTGGCTTCGGGTTCACAGATCCATTACGATCTGACTTATGCTGATTCTGATACGCTTCAGGATACAGATTATGACGATCTGTACTACTCCAACTACGCAGGCTGGACAGGTCTTGCAGCTAATCAGTACAAGGCAGCACAGAACATTCTTTCAGCAGTTTCTGATTATACTATCACAAAGTATGAGCTCAGCGACGACAAGAACGTTCTTACAACAACTTATTCAAAGGACGGCGCTTCCGATGTCGTTATCAGCGTTGATAAGGCAAAGGGTACAGCTACCGTCGGCACAGAGGTCTATGACCTTGCAGATTGCATAGAAGGAGGTTTGGCAGAATAATGAGCGAAGAAATGAAAAACACTCCTGAAGAGATCGAAGCTGTTAAGGCGGAAGATCTTGAAAATACAGTCGAAAAGGAAGAAGAGACCGAGGCTGTTATCACAGAGGCTATGACAGAAGAGACTTCCGTTGAAGAGACTACTGTCGAGGACGCCGTTGCAGAGGCTGCTGCGGCAGCTCCTGCGATAAAGGAAAAGAAGCACAGACTTTCTTATGAGAGAAGAAAAGGCCTTTACGGCTACGGATTTATCGCTATTTGGGCGCTGGGTTCAATTTACTTCTTCATCATACCGCTTATCGAGTCGCTTATCTATTCATTCAACAATACTGAGGTAACCCAGGGCGGAATGAAGATGAAGTTCATCGGCTGGCAGAACTACATCAACGCCTTCAGAAAAGATCAGGATTACTCAAAGGCACTTGTGTCAATGATCGAGAACACAGTTCTGAGAACGCCTCTGATCCTTATATTCTCTATCTTCATTGCGGTTATCCTTAACCAGAAGTTCAGAGGAAGAACTTTCGCAAGAGCCGTATTCTTCCTTCCTGTTATCATCGCAACAGGTCCTGTTATCGACATCATCAACGGTAATATGAGCACGGGTGGTTATGCAGGCGGTTCTGAGCAGTTCAGCTCAATGTTCGAGGCTGACCTTGTTGACCAGCTCCTCAACTTCCTTGGTATCTACAACATCAGCGATAAGCTGACAGTGATCATAAGCTCGCTGACGACAGATATCCTGAACCTTGTTTGGAACTCAGGTATCCAGATCTTGCTGATACTTTCAGCACTTCAGGGCATTCCGCTTTCTGCAAAGGAAGCAGCTCAGATCGAGGGTGCAACAGCTTGGGAGTTCTTCTGGAAAGTTACGATCCCTTACATCAGCCCTATGATCCTTTCCAGCGTAGTTTATACTATCGTTGACTCATTCGTTGATCCACAGAACGAAGTAATGACGATCGTACTTAATAAGGCAAGCAACTGGGAGCACGGCTACTCAGCGGCAATGGCTTGGGCATACTTCCTTATCGTAGCGGTATTCCTTGCGATAGTTGTAGCGCTTGTTAATAAGTTCGTTTACTATGAAGTAGAATAAGGGGGGATCTAAGTGGCAACTAAAAAAGAAGAAAAAGAGTTCGAAAAAGAACGAAAGGCTGCTATTAAAGCCCGTTATAAGAAGATGAAGGAAGAGGGTCTTGAGAATTATCTCACCCCTGAGCAGATCAGCTATAACAGAAGAAGAAGAGCGATCGGAATGGTTTGGCCATTCTTTAGATTTCTCATTCTCTTCGGTCTGTGCTTTGTCGTTCTTTATCCTTTGATATTTATGCTTTCAACAGCATTCAGACCTAACGATCAGATGAACGACCCATCAGTTGTATGGATCCCTAAGAGCTTCACGATGGACAACATCAAGGACGTTTGGGGCGTTATGAAGTTCGACACGACTGTTGTAAATACAGTTATCCTCAACCTCGTGGCTTCTGTGCTCCAGGTTATCACCTGCGCAGTTACAGGCTACGGTTTCGCAAGATTTAAGTTCAAGGGCAAGAGTATTCTGTTCGGTATCGTTATCCTTATGATCATCGTACCACCACAGATCACATCTATCCCACTTTACTTGCAGTACGCTTACTTTAAGCCTGAGTGGCTCGCTAGAGTATTCACACTCGGCAAGTCAACATCGCTTATCAACAGCGGTTGGACAATGTATCTTCCTGCATTGTTCGCAAACGGACTCCGTGCAGGTCTCTTCATCTTCATCTTCCGTCAGTTCTTCAGAGGACTGCCTAAGGAACTTGAGGACGCTGCTTACCTCGACGGCTGCAGCCCATTGAAGACATTCCTTGTTATTATGTGTCCTAACGCAAAGTCTTCGTTCCTGACAGTATTCCTGTTCTCCATCGTTTGGTATTGGAACGACTACTATGTATCATCTTCATTCTTCACACAGAACGACACAGTCGCTCTTATGCTGAAGAACCTGAACACAAACCTTACTCAGCAGCTCTTCGACGGACAGGCAGTATCTGTAAGACAGATCATTGTTTGGCTTGAAGCAGGTTGTCTGTTGTCTATCACACCTATCCTTGTTATGTACATCTTCCTTCAGAGATACTTCATCGAGGGTGTTGAAAGATCGGGTCTTGCAAACTAATTTCGGTTTTGCAAACTAAAAAGTGTTATCAAAAGTCCTGTACTTTGGTGCAGGACTTTTTTTGCGCTTAAATACGTAATTTGATGAATTGATGAGGCTTTATGTTCAAGCTTTTAAGACTTATGAAATTTGTACACATTTATAAGCGGCGTATTGTGCATATTGTCACGAAATCGCAGGTTAATTTAGTACAATCGTATATAGAAAAAGCGGCGATTTTTTGGTATAATTAATTTGATATAGTATCGAAATTAACGAAACTGATCAAAACCACAATATCCACGAAAATCTATTCTGTTAGGAGTCAGATTATGAGCATAAACAGAGATAACAGCATAAACCATACAAAGCAAACAAACACAAACAGAAGATCAAGGTTAGGAAAAAAGTTCGGGGCGGCTGTATTGGCGGCGGCAATGTGCCTTTCCGCTGGGGGCTGCTATCTTTTGCCCGACGAGGAGGAAGTGCTTGACGCACCCACAGTCAAGGCAAGCGACGTGAGCTATTCCACAGTTACGGCAAAGAAGAAAGATCTTGAAAAGAAGATCGTTGCCACAGGCACGGTCACTGCGGAAAATCAGTACACGCTTTCTTATGAAAAGCAGAGCGGTACAGTTTCAAAGTTTTACGTTAAGGCAGGCGACGCTGTGAAGGCAGGCGACGTTATTTGTGACCTCGATACATACGATCTTGATTATCAGATCGAGGAGAAAGAGCTTTACCTTGAAAAGGCAAGACTCAATGTTGATATCATCTACGAGGGCGGCGGAACGCAGGCGCAGATAGATTCGGCCTATGTTGACGTGCAGCTGTTGGAAAGAGAGCTTGAAAAGCTCAAAGAGCAGAAAGAGGACGCAAGCCTTAAATCCCCTATCGACGGCATTGTGTCGTCACTTTCGGACGTGCGCACAGGCGACAGCGTCAACCCGGGTCAGACTATCGCTACTGTTATAGATACCTCGGCGCTTTATATAGCTATCAAGCCCGACGATCTTACGCAGTATGATATCGGCACAGAGGTGCAGATCAGGATAAACGAGGATTACTATGACGGCGTTGTGTTTATGACCCCGAAAAAGCTTGCGGATTATCAGCAGGAGCAGAAAGAGGATCACAACAATGTTGACGACACGGGAATAGATTACGAGACCGACACCATTTATGTTCAGTTCAAGGACACGCCCCCTGCGGAGGCCGTTGGTCAGCTTGCGGACACGATACTTGTGCTTGACAGCGTAAAGGACGCTATCGTTATCTCAAACAACCTTATAAAGAAAGTTGACGGCGAAAAGGTGGTCTATGTGCTCAAAAACGGCGAAAAGACTGCCGTGACTGTTGAGACAGGCCTTTCGACAGGTTCGCAGACGGAGATAACCTCGGGCATTTCAGAGGGCGACGAGATAATCATAAGATAATAGTTGAAGTCAAAAATATTAGCAAATTCTGAAAGGACAAGTAATAAATGTTTACTTTATTGATCCGCAAAATGCGCAACACCAAATGGATGGTGTTCTGCCTGCTTATCGGATTTATTATGGCTTCCGCTATGATGAGTACGATACCGATATATATGAACGCTTCCCTCCAGCGAATGCTCGTGAAGGACATGGAAGCGTTCCAGAAGGAATATGAAATTTACCCGGGGGCTTATAATACAAGTTACAGCCCGAAAATGGATATCACCGCCCAGGCGCAGAAAGAGGCTGTCAACGCTTATAACGACAAGGTGGAAAAGAAGTTTGACGAACTTGGGCTGCCGAAAGAGCTTGACAAGAAGTTCATTGCGGATGAGTATTTGTACGTTCGCTCGATGAAGTCAGACAACGGCGGCGATCAGGCGAGATTCACTCTTGGCGGTATGACAGATATCGCTGACAATATCACGATAAAGCAGGGCAGAATGTTCAAGGCTGGCGTTCGTGACGATGGCGTTTACGAATGCGTTGCAACGGAAAAGACCTTAAAAACTACTCAGCTTGCTGTGGGAAAGGTCTATGAGATCGCTGACGTTTTTGACGACGGCGGCTCTATCAAGATCGAGATAGTGGGAACTTTTGATGTTAAGGACGGCTCGACAAGCTATTGGGCTGAGGGGCTTGATTCCCAGTATACTGCCACCATTTTCACAGATTATGACACGTTTTTTGATACAGGCATTGACACAGGCGTGCTGAAGATCACAAAGGCGGCGCACAATTACGCTGTTGATTACGCCTCGATGAATATGACAAACCTTGACAGCACCACAGAGGCTATCAACAAGCAGAAAAATTATTACAACGAGAATTCTATCGGCTTCTCAATGCCTGCGCAGGAGATATTGGAGGACTATGCAGGGCGCTCTTCACAGCTCCAGCTCGTGCTGTGGCTGCTCCAGATACCTTGTATCCTGATGATAATATTCTACCTGTTTATGGTATCCCAGCTTAATGTTGAGCAGGAGAAAAACGAGATCGCCGTATTCAAGAGCCGTGGCGCAAGCAGGGCGCAGATCATGGCGATATATGCGCTGGAATCTCTTGTTCTTGGCGTGCTGACGGCCATAATAGGCCCATTTGCAGGACTTGGGCTTTGCAAGATTCTTGGTGCTTCAAACGGCTTCCTTGAATTTGTAAACAGAAAATCTCTGCCTGTTCATTTGACCTATCAGGCGTTTTTATATGCCGCAATAGCTGTGGCGGTGTTCTTTGTCACAACGATGATACCGATAATCCCTGCCACAAAGACAACGATCGTTGAGCATAAGCAGTCAAAGGCGAAAAAGAAAAAGCACGCACTTTGGGAAAAGACCTGTCTTGATTTTATCCTCGTGGGCGGCTCTGTGGGCTGGCTGTATTATTACAACAAAACGCAGGAAAAGCTCGTTGCAGAGGGTCTGACCGACACAACGGCTACTGTAAATCCTCTTATGTTCGTGGCTTCAACGGCGTTTATACTGGGTTTGGGACTGTTTTTGATACGAATTTATCCGTATATCATAAGAATTATCGCAAGGATAGGCAAGCGTGTTTGGTCGCCTGCGCAATACGTTTCGCTGACCAATATCGGTCGCTCGTCAACAGGAAGAGAGCGCTTTCTTATGCTGTTCCTTGTGCTGACGGTATCGCTGGGCGTGTTCTTTGCCAACACCGCAAGAGCTTTGAACCGAAATGCTGAGGAGAGCGTGACTTACGCCCTTGGCTGCGACGCTGTGCTTACTGAGCAATGGTACAGCAGCAAGATAGAAGAGGCGCAGAAGTCATCCAGCTCCCAAGGAGCTTCCACACAAGGAGCTTCACAAGGCGCTGCGCAGGCGGCTTCGCAGAATACGGCAAGCGTTTCGGACAGTTCCGACGATGATGACAGCGACACAAAGACGACTATACAGTATGTTGAGCCTGTATTTGAGCGCTTTGAAAAGCTCACGGGCATTGAAAATGTTACAAAGGTGTTCCGCCGTGACGGCGTGACAATATCTTCGGGCAAGATGAACGTTCCGAGAAATCAGAAAAAGACTGACGAGGAGAAGAGCCGTGACGATTACCTCGATCAGAGCATTGAGACCTCATCGACGAAAAATTCTACCAGCAATGTACAGCTTATGACAGTTGTTCCAAGCGAATTTTCAAAGGTGATAAACTTTGAGGACAGGCTTTTGCCCGTGCATATAAACAATTATCTCAATGCGCTGGCGGAATACACTCCGGGTGTGATACTTTCATCAAGCTTCAAGAGCTATGGACTTGAGCTTGGTGACACTATCCAATGCGAGTGGGGCTCAAACGAGGCTTTTGAGGTAACTGTGCTTGCGTTTGTTGATTACTGGCCGGGGCTCAGTCCATACAAGGAAGCGAAAAACGGCGGATATATGGACTTTGCGGTGATGAATTACGATTACGTCAACGTACAGACTTCTATCGAGCCGTATCAAGTATGGTTCAAGCTGAAAGACGGCACAACAACGGAAGAGTTTTACAATTCCATTGACGAAGCAGGCATAACGCCCACGAGCCTTGAATCGGCGAGCCAGCAGCTTATCGAGAAGAAGAACGATCCAATGCTGCAAGGAATGAACGGCGCATTGACGCTTGGATTCATCATCATAATGATAATGTGCATAATAGGATTTCTCATATACTGGATACTTTCCATCAAGAGCAGGACGCTGCAATTTGGCATTTTGAGGGCGATGGGAATGAAGTTCAGAGAGATCATATCTATGATCGTGTACGAGCAAGTGCTTGTATCGGGTGTTGCGATATTTGCGGCGATATTCATAGGCGGAGCGACGAGCGACTTGTTTGTGCCGCTGTTCCAGAGCATATTTGACGCAACGCAGTCGGTGCCGCCGTTTGCGGTGATACCTGAGCGGAGCGACTATATCAAGCTTTACATTGTGATAGGAGCAATGCTTTTGACAGCGTTCATTGTGCTGGGCAGACTTATCAAGAAGATAAAGATCAGTCAGGCGTTGAAGCTTGGTGAGGATTAAATCCCCCACACACTCAACAACATACAACCAAACAGCCTTGTAATTTTAACGCTGATATGTTATAATCATGTCAGCGTTATATATTTAATACCGAAAATTGAAAGGAGAATAACTATGTCAGATACAAAAATAACCCCAGCATATTCAAAGCTGCAAAAATGCTTCGAGTGCGTTAAAAGCAAAATAGATTTTAAACCAAAGGTCGCACTTGTCCTCGGCTCGGGACTGGGCGATTACGCTAATTCGATCGACGTCAAGGCTACACTTAGCTATAAGGATATCGAGGGCTTCCCGACTTCTACCGTCGAGGGGCATAAGGGGCAGTTCGTTTTCGGATATGTCGGAAACGTGCCTGTTGTCATTATGCAGGGCAGAGTGCACTATTATGAGGGCTATTCAATGCAGGACGTTGTCCTCCCTGCCAGACTTATGCGTATGATGGGTGCGGAAATTCTTTTCCTCACAAATGCTTCGGGCGGCGTGAATGCCGGATTCAAGGCTGGCGACTTTATGCTCATCACAGACCATATCTCAAGCTTTGTGCCGAACCCTCTCATCGGTCAGAATATCGACCAGCTGGGTACGAGATTCCCCGATATGAGCGAGATCTATAATAAACAGCTCAGAGATATCATCACGCAGACCGCTGACGACCTCGATATTAACCTCCGCCACGGCGTTTATCTCCAGCTCACAGGGCCTTCTTTTGAGTCCCCTGCTGAAATAAGAATGGCAAGAACCCTCGGTGCGGACGCTGTCGGAATGTCCACAGCCTGCGAAGCTATCGCTGCAAACCATGCCGGTATGAAGGTATGCGGAATTTCCTGCGTTTCAAACCTCGCCGCAGGTATGACCAATAATCCTCTCACCCACGCAGAAGTGCAGGAGTGCGCCGACAAGGCAGCGCCGCTTTTCAAAAAGCTTATTACCGAAAGCATTATCAGAATGGGCAAACTGGACTAGATTTGAATTTTTGATAATGGTGAGAAAGCTTGTCTTGTGACAAAATATTGCAGGCTATATGTACTTTTTTTATAAATTTTGTGAAATGCTCTTGACAAATCATTTTATATAGTTTAATATATTAATATGAAGTAATTTCGTCTTCAGAAATATATTAAGGATATGGAGAGATAATATTATGGCAAAATTTTGTGGACAATGCGGCGCTCAGCTCAATGACAACGCCACATTCTGCACCAATTGCGGCGCAAGCATAGCGCCTGCACAGCCTGCCGCTCAGCAGACTGCTTCACCTATCGCAAACCTTCAGCAGGCAGCAAAAAACATTGATATGAACGCTATCAAGGACGCTGTTTCTGTTGAGAATATCAAAAACCTCAAGAGCAAGCCAAACAAGCTCACGATCGCTGTTCTCGGCGTTCTGCTTGCTCTCATTATCGTGCTTATCATCATTCTTTGTGCGATATTCGGCGGCGGAAGCTATAAGACGCCTCTTGACAATATGATGAAGGTCATAAACAAGGGCAGCGCTAGTGCTCTGGAAGATCTTATGCCACCTTATTATAAGGACGTTAAGAAGGCTATGAGCAGTATCACAGGCGATGATGTTGATTTCAAGGAAGAGGCTCAGAGCGTTAGAGAGAATTTCCAGGATACATACGGCGACGACGCTAAGATGTCTTACAAGATAACTGACAAGACAAAGCTCGACAAGGACGAACTCAAGGATTATGACAATGTTTCATATCTTACATCTGTCCTCAGCAAGAGCAAGGCTAAAAAGTATAAGCTTACAGCCGGTTATGAGCTGACAGTTGAGTTCACGCTCAAGGCTGACGGCGATGAGACATCTGCCGAAACAACGATCATTGTCGGCAAGATGGACGGCGAGTGGGTACTTCTCGATGCCGGCGATTTCGACGGCATTATGGATATGTAATACTGACGATCGTTAATTATCGCAAATAGATCAAAAAACTAAAAGTTTAATATGTTCTATCAACGGGCGGAGAATTTTCCGCCCGTTTTTGAAAAAATACGGTGTTTGTGAAATGAAAAATATCATAAGCAAAATATTGAAAAGCCTTTTTGTGGCGGTCAGCCTGCTGGCGGTGATGATATTTTGCGCCTGCGGAAAGGAAGAGCGTGCGGTGCTAAGTTATGAGCAGCCCGTTGCAACGCTCACAACGGCGGCGCAGTATGGTGACACTCAGTCATATATCTCCTGCTTCACTCCCGAAGCAAAGGCGGAATATCTTGCCGGCGAGGACTATAACTCAAATCTTGCCGAGACGCTGCTTACAAGGGGCGACAATGGCGCAGAGCTGAGCTATAAGCTTTCGGACAAGACTGAGCTTGACAGCGCAGAAATGACAGCCCTTGAGGGGACTTATAAAAAGGACTATCACAAGAACGTGACCATCAAAAAGGCTTTCAAGTTCCAAGCCACATTCACAGAAAAGCTTGAGGAAAAAAGCCTTTCCGACAGTATCGAAATGACCGTTGTGAAGATAGACACCAATTGGTATATTTTCGGCGGCGTTATCGAAAAGTTTGACTTTAAATAATGGCGTTGTCGATAAGGTTGCTGCTTGTTGAAATAAAAAATGAAATATGTAGGGGCGGAAAATTGTAATTCGACTAGCTCATAACAATTTGCGTTCGCTCGTAATTAGTAGGTAATTCAATAGGATGTAATAACGTTTTATATTCACAGAAATAAACAGAAACAAAAACACGAAAAGAGGGTATTAATATGGAAAATTGTCCAAATTGCGGACTGCCTGTTGAGGACGGCGCAAAGTTCTGCGCCAACTGCGGAACAAGAATGCAGACGCAGCTTATAAACAAATTGACTTGCAGCGTGTGCGGAAATACGCTGAACGCTCACGCAAAGTTCTGCAACGTCTGCGGAACTCCTGTTCCACAGGACGAGCAGCCGGAAGAGAAGGTGGAGGAAGATCGCAACCCGACAATGGATTCTATCGAAGTCCCCGAGCTGCATTATGACAGCGCACCTGTTCAGACTTCCGCTATCCCGCAGAGAACGCCTGATATGCCCACAATGGACAGCGTTTATCTACCGGGTCAAGAGCCTGTACAGCCTACACAGCCTGCACAATTTACGCAGACACCTGTACAGCCAACTGCAGAGGAGATCGCAATGGCTTCAAGGACAGTAAACGTCCAGCCAACACCAGTCGTGCAGGATACCCCACAGGTGGCACAGCCTCAGCCCGAGAGGATACTCACTCCCGAGGGCTATGTTCAAGCAGGTCAGAATGTTCAGAACGTGCCTAATGCACAGGCGAACCCGAATATGCAGTATAACCCAAATCCAAATATGCAGAATATGCAGCCTAACCAGCAGATGAACGGCGTTACACCGGGCAAGGGCGCAGGTGCGCTTGTGCCGATAATACTTATCATTCTCATCATCGCAGTTATCTGCGTGGACGTTTTCTGGCTGTTCAGAGATCAGATCTTCGGCAAAAAGGACGATAAGTCCAGCGGCAGCGCTATTGTTACTCTTCTGTCAGATGAGGACGGCGACACGGGTTATTTTATAGACGAATAATTTGTTTAGCGGTTTTGGTCACGGAAAGATGATATTTCCGTGGCCTTTTTTGTTGTGATTTTAGCTTATATCAACATATGCGATTTTAATAAAAAACAGTTGACAAACAGGGTGCTTTTGGTGTATTATTATATTGTAATCGTTTTATCCTAAGGGCGTGGCTTTTAGCGTTGGCTTTGGGGTGAAACAGTAAATTTCAAAAGAATTATTTTTAATACGGAGGTTTTTTGAAATGGCAGAGTATTTTAAGGATATTCCAAAGATCAAGTACGAGGGCGTAAATTCTACAAACCCACTTTCATTTAAGTATTATAACCCAGACGAAGTTGTAATGGGCAAGACTATGAGAGAGCAGCTCAAGTTCGCTCTTTCTTGGTGGCACACAATGGGCGGCGACGGTACAGATATGTTCGGCTGCGGCACAACTGACAAGACTTGGGGCGAGGCTGCGCCTGAGGCAAGAGCAAAGAAGAAGGTAGACGTTGCTTTCGAGATCATGGACAAGCTTTCTATCGACTATTTCTGCTTCCACGATCGTGACCTTTCACCTGAGTACGGCGACCTTGGCACAACAAATGCAAAGCTCGACGAAGTTGTTGATTACATAGCTGAGAAAATGGCTGCTGACCCTACAAAGAAGCTTCTTTGGGGCACAGCAAAGTGCTTCGATCACCCAAGATATATGCACGGCGCAGGCACATCACCTTCCGCTGACGTTTTCGCATATTCCGCAGCACAGATCAAGAAGGCTGTTGACGCTACTATCAAGCTGGGCGGCAAGGGCTATGTATTCTGGGGCGGAAGAGAGGGTTATGAAACTCTTCTGAACACAAATATGGGTCTTGAGCAGGACAATATGGCAAGACTTATGAAGATGACTGTTGATTATGCTCGTTCAAAGGGCTACACAGGCGATTTCTACATCGAGCCAAAGCCAAAGGAGCCAACAAAGCACCAGTATGATTTCGATACAGCGACAGTTCTCGGCTTCCTTAGAAAGTACGGCCTTGACAAGGATTTCAAGATGAACATCGAAGCAAACCACGCAACACTTGCACAGCACACATTCCAGCACGAGCTGAGAGTTGCAAGAGACAACGGCGTATTCGGTTCTATCGACGCAAACCAGGGCGATCCGCTTCTCGGCTGGGATACAGACCAGTTCCCAACAAATGCTTATGACGCAACACTTTGTATGTACGAAGTGCTCAAGGCAGGCGGCTTCACAAACGGCGGTCTGAACTTTGACGCAAAGGCAAGAAGAGGTTCATACACAATGGAAGATATTTTCCTCAGCTACATCGCAGGTATGGACACATTCGCACTTGGCCTCAAGGCAGCTGCAAAGCTCATCGAGGACGGCAGACTTGACAAGTTTGTTGACGACAGATATGCAAGCTGGACAACAGGTATCGGCGCTGACATCATCGCAGGCAAGGCTGATATGGAGAGCCTTGAGAAGTACGCACTTGAAAAGGGCGAGGTAACAGACTCACTTTCAAGCGGCAGACAGGAATATCTCGAGAGCGTTGTAAATCAGGTTATTTTCAATCTGTAATTTATAATTTATAAAACTTGGATTTTGCAAAGACCGTGGGGGGTGCCTGCGGTCTTTGTTTTTTTGTTGGCTGGAAGCGCAAAAATTTATTGACTGTTATTTGCGTTGATGATATAATAAAATTAGATAGATCAGAAAGCAAGTATAGATTTGGTCGAGGGGGTGCAGAAGAAGTATGAAGAATAAGGAAGATATAAACCTAAAGAGAAAAACTGCCTTTTTAAATTTTGTAAAGGGCGCTTGCATTGTCCTCATCGTTGGGATAGTGCTTGAACTGATATCGGGAACGGTGTCAGCCTCGTTGCTGGTGACCGTTTCAGACAAAAATACAAGCGGATTTGCTGGCGATGTTATGTTGGCATTTTGCGCCGCAATGTATTCTTTCCATATGGGCGTGGCGGTTATGTCAGTCTTGGGCGGAGCTGTTATCGGCGTTGTGGGCAGTTCGATACCGCTGGTATTAAACTTCGTTTTTTCCAGCACGTTTATGGGAATAGCTCAGGATCCGGAGATCTTGCTCGTTATTTCCGTGTGTGCGATACTAAGAAATACGAAATTCCTTGACCGCAAGAGAAATGTTCCCATTGCGGCGCTTATCCTTGGTATCATAATGACCATAGAACGCACCATTGACAGCAGAAATTTAGATCTTACGACTTTGCTGACAGTTCTGATGTTTTTCGTGCTGTATACAATACTATTCTTTTTGGTCAGAATATTTATGCCAAAGGCGGAAAAATGGCTGCCCGTTAGGGAAAGCAGGCTTGAAAAGGTATACAGAACACATTCAATAAAGCGCAGGCTCCAGCTTATTGTAAACGCCCTTGTTATTGCGGTGGTTGCGCTGTTTGTCGTGCAGATGATCGGTGATAACAATTATGACGTGGCTTCAAGTTCTGACATCTATATAAAGAATGTAAATGACACCGTGGCAACTGAGCTGGCAGACCAGCTTTCAGCTTTGGATAATGCGGATGATCTTAGCGGTTTTGATATGACGGCCTTTAGCAATGTCCTCAGCGAAAATACCAGCGACAGATTTTATATCAAAAAGATACAGCTTGTTGACCTTGGCAACGAGTATATCTCAAATATCGAATACGACGATCACGGCGAGGTGACTTCTGTCTCGCAAAATGAAAAGTTCGCAAATCCTGAGCTTTTGCAGGATATGGAGCATTTCTTTCCTTACAGCGAAAATATCCTTGTGACTTATTCTGTCGGCGACGTAACGTCAACTTCAAGTGCGGTCATATCGAGCTTTGCTGATTTCTTCCTGCCGATACTTGCGCTGTTCAACGTTTTCCTTTCCTGGCTGCTTGATAAAATGATCGTTATGCCTATAAACAGTATGACATCGGCGGCGGACGATTTCGCTTTTGATACTGATGAGGATCGTGGAAACGCTGTGGAGAAGTTCAAAGCTCTTGATATAAAATCGGGCGATGAGATCGAACAGCTTTATCACGCCGTTGCAAAGACAATGGACGATATGAATGAGCAGATCGTCCAGATCAAGACTCAGGCTCGGCATATTTCCGATATGCAGCACAATATTATAATCACAATGGCGGATATCGTTGAAAGCCGTGATGAAAACACGGGCGGCCATATCAGACGTACCGCTGAATATGTTCGCATTATTGCGGAAAAGCTCCGTGAAAAGGGGCAGTACAGCGATATTCTCACCGACAGATATGTCGATGATATGGTAGTTGCCGCACCGCTCCACGATATGGGTAAGATACACGTTTCCGATACTATCCTCAACAAGCCCGGCAAGCTTGACGATAAAGAGTTCACCATAATGAAGACCCACACAACCTATGGCAGGGATATGCTCGAGCACGCAGTTGAAAACCTCGGTGCGTTCAGCTATCTTAATATGGCGGTGCTTATGGCAGGATATCATCACGAAAAGTGGAACGGCAGAGGCTATCCGGAGGGGTTGAGCGGACAGGATATCCCCCTTTGCGCAAGGATAATGGCGGTTGCGGACGTCTTTGACGCTCTTGTTTCAAAGCGCTGTTACAAGGCCGCAATGCCTCTTGAAAAGGCGTACAGCATTATCAGAGAAGAATCGGGCAATTCCTTTGACCCCGTTATAGTTGACGCATTTTTTGATTCAACTGATGATATTGAAAAGACGCTGAAAACCTTTGGATAAAGGCATAAACGCAAAATCCAAATAAAAGCCTTGCAAAATCCTCCGCAATGGTGTATAATATTATAATATAAAACAGAAAAAGTTCACAAGCGGATATTGGAGGCGAAAGTATGAAACAATGTATGGATTCTGAAAATCTGCATAGAAGATTGAAGAAAATTATCGGACAGGTGCAGGCTATCGACAGAATGATAGATCAGGACGTGCCCTGCGAGGATATCCTTTCGCAGATAAATGCCGCCAAATCTGCCCTTCACGGCTGCGGTAAAGTCGTGCTGGAAGGCCATATCAAGCATTGTATCCGTGACGGTATCGAGCACGGCGACGCTGACAAGACCCTTGAGGACTTCACAAAGGCCGTTGAGCGTTTCGCTAATATGAGCTAAAAAGCCATCAGTTTTGTGTAAGACGCATAATTTTTTCATATGATTTTTTGTAGCAGTCGCCAAAAATGCGGCTGCTTTTTGTTTATCCTCTCGACAACCCATACCCCTATATGTATAATATACCTGTACCTTATAGGGTATAGAAAGGTCTGAGAATGGAATGAAATCGACTAACCCTGTTATGAATTTTATGAAAAAGCTGGAAGCTGTCATGGAGCTTGGCGGAACAAAGCGTGATATCGTGTTCCTTGCAATATCGGGCGTTGCGCTGCTTTGCAGTATTTTGGATATCGTAAAGCTGCCATTCGACCCTGCTTGGGTGGCGATAATACTTTGCGGTCTGCCTATCGTGCTGGAAGCTGTCATCGGGCTTGTGACTGAGTTTGATATAAAGGCGGACGTGCTGGTGTCAATGGCGCTGATCGCTTCCGTTTGTATCGGCGAGGACTTTGCCGCCGGCGAGGTGGCATTTATTATGCAGATTGGCGGATTGCTTGAAGAGCTCACCGTTGCGAAGGCTCGTCAAGGCATCGAAAAGCTTGTCCACCTCACGCCCCAGACAGCAAGGGTAATATCTGCTGACGGAAAAGAAACTGTTATCCCTGCGGAAAAGGTGGGCGTGGGCGATATCCTCCGTGTGCTGCCCGGCGAAACTGTACCTGTTGACGGCGTTATAATTTCGGGCGAAACGTCAATAGACCAAGCCGTTATGACGGGCGAATCCCTCCCTGTTGATAAAACTGTTGGCGACGAGGTCTCATCGGGAACGGTGAACCAGTTCGGCGCTTTTGAGATGAAAGCCTCAAAGGTTGGCGAAGACAGCTCTATCCAGCGTATGATAAAGCTTGTTCAGTCCGCCGACGCAGGCAAAGCGAAGATCGTTGGTATTGCAGACCGCTGGGCGACTTGGATAGTTGTTATTGCATTGACCGCCGCACAAGCGATAGCTTCCCAGCTTCATATCGGCAAAGACAGCGTCCGTGCGGAATGTCTCCCTGAGGATAAGCTTAACGCAATAAAGCAGCTTCAGTCGGGCGGTCAGTCAGTTTGTATGATAGGCGACGGAATAAACGACGCCCCAGCCCTCAAGACTGCAAACGTCGGCATTGCAATGGGCGGAATAGGCAGCGATATCGCCGTTGAAGCCGCTGATATCGCCCTTGTGGACGACAGGATACAAGAGCTTCCACACCTGCTTTCCCTGTCAAGAAAGATGATGACCATCATAAAGCTCAATCTCACATTCTCTATGACGCTGAACTTTGTGGCGATAATACTTGCCATAACAGGCGTGCTCAACCCTGTTGTGGGCGCACTTGTGCAAAATGCAGGCTCGGTGCTTGTTATAATAAATTCAGCTTTGCTGTTGAAATGGAGGAAAAAATAATGGTTCTGGGAATGATCGCAATCATCATCGGCGTAATGGTGCTCGGCGTGGGAATTTACTATCTCGCAAAAGAGAAGAACGACCCTGAGTCGAAAAAAATTTACACTATTACAAGCGTTATAGGCGCATTGGTGACGGCGGCAGGCGTGCTTATCTGCGTGCTGTAAAACATAAAAACATAAAATCATAAAATAACGAATAAAGAGCAAAAAAAGCGAGCGACCGAAGGTCGCCCCTACACGCAATCAAGCGTTTTTAATGTAGGGGCGATCAGCGATCGCCCGTTTTTTTTTGTAGTCCGTTTATTTTAGATATATGTTATTTGAACTTTATTTCTTAGTAGTCACGCTCTTAACAGCCGACCAAGCGCCGTAATATTTTACGCCCTTGACAGTCGTGTATGAACGAACTCTGACATAATATTTCTTGTTTGCCGAAAGCTTCGAGATAGTCTTTGTGTCCGTCTTGTTGTTTGTGACAGTCACCTTTGCAGGGCTCTTGAAGCTTGAATTTGTTGCGTACTGTATCTCATAGCCCGTTGCAGAACCTTTCTGCGCCCAGTCGATAAAGAACGCCTTTGACTTAGCCGTCAGCTTCTGAATCTCCTGCTTTGCAGGGTTGATCTTGAAAGTCTTTTTGATAACGCCGCCGTACTGACCCTTGCCTGTGATAGTAACAGTCGCCGTGCCGATGGCCTTGTTTGCGCTGTAAGATACTGTGTAATCTGTGCCGTTTCTAAGGGTCTTGCCGCTGTATTTAACAGTAACGCTCTGTGTTATCGCCTTGCCTGTGTAGGACTTGTTCGCAATGCCCGAAACTGTTGCCTTTGTGATATCGTACTTTGCTGTCACAATGCTCTTCTTGTCCGACCAAGCGCCGTAATAGATCTTTCCACCAACGTTTGTGTACGAACGTACACGAACATAATATGTCTTGCCTGCCGTCAGACCCGAAACTGTTGCTGTGTCAGGCTTGTTGGCTGTGAGCTTTCTCACAAAGCTGCCGATAAAGTTTGCATTCGTGCTGTATTCGACTTCGTAACCCGTTGCAGAGCCTTTCTGCGCCCAGTCAGCAAAGAAGCCCTTGTAACGTGTTTCAAGCTTCTGCATTGTCTGCTTTGCAGGCAGGATATCAAATGTTTTCGTGATAGTGCCTGTGTAATTGCCCTTGCCTGTGATAGTTACAGTCGCCGTGCCGATGTTCTTGTTGTTTTTGTATGCGATAGTGTAGCTGCTTGTGGAAAGTACCTTCGTGCCGTCCTTTACTGTAACGGCTGTAGTAATGTTGCTGCCTGTGTATTCAGCGGAAGCTGCCACCTGCGCAGTCAGACCGCTTATGTCCTTTGGAGCAATAGTGAAGCTTTCGGAATATGTTCCCGTGAAGCCGCACTTGCCGGTAATTGTTACCTTTGCCGTACCTGCATTTGTGTTTGAAGAGTACGAAACAGAATAATCTGTGCCCTCTGTGAGAGTTTTTCCGTCATACTGAACTGTTACAGCAGGCTTGTAAGCGCTGCCAGAATAAACGTAAGTCTCTTTCGCTACTGTGATAACAGTCTTTGCGATGTCAGTACCAACGATAGTGAAAGTCTTTGAAATGCTGCCTGTGTAATTGCCGATACCTGAGAAAGCAATTGTTGCTGTGCCTGCGTTTACGTTGTTTTTGACGCTTGTTGTGTAATCTGTTTCTGCTGAAAGTATCTTGCCGCCAAGGGTCAAAGTTGCACTCGGCATAATAGCAAAACCTGTGTAGTTGGCGGAGGAGAACGAAAGCTGAACGCTTGCGCCGCTAATTGACTTCTTTGAAACTGTTACATTGACAGTCTTTGTCACATCGTCAAAGCCCTCTGCGGAAGCTGTGATAGTGATAGTGCCTGTGCCTGCCTTGAGCGCCGTTACATTTCCGCTTGCGTCAACTGAGCAAATGTCGGAATTGCTCTTGTATGAAAGGCTTGCGCCGCTGATGGTAGCCGTTGCGCTAAGCTTCTTTGTCTCGCCGTAAGTAAGGCTCAGAGAGGACGAAACGCTGATGTTGAGAGTTGGCTTTGCGTATGGTATCATAAGCGCCTCGATAACTTCCTTCGCAGGGCTTGATACCGTGTTGTCCTTTCTGTTTATGTAGCCGTGATACTCGGAATTGAGCACGATCTTGCCGTTTTTGTACTGTGCGAAAGCGTTGTTGTCCCAAAGCATACAAGGAATATTAAGCGCCTTAGCCTGTGAAGTGTAGTCCTTTGCCCACTTTACACGCTCTGCTGTGTTGTTCTTGTCGGTGGTGCTGAACTCGCCCATAACAACAGGGATACCCTTGTCTGTGAAATTGGTCTTGATAGTGTCAAAAAGGCTCTTGAGCTCGTTTTTGATAGAAGTTGAATAAGTTGAAGTCGAGCCGCTGCCAACATTCATTGCGAAGTTGTAAGGGCTGTAAGCGTGGATAGCTATTGCGATCCTGTTCTTGTTGCCCGAAATATCAGTAGGGAGCTTGTAGCTTGAAACAGTTGCGCCGTCGATAGAAGCGTCATAGCCCGGGCACATAATAAGTCTGTTTGTATTGTTTGAACCCGAAGCTCTTATAACGTCAACAGCCTTCTGATTAAGCTTGTTGATGGTGCTGATAGCGTCGTTTACCTCGCTGCCGGGGTTCCACTTATTGAACCACCACTCGCTGCCTGTGCCGATAAGACGAGGTTCGTTAAGTGTCTCAAATATCAGATGATAGTCATAATCCTTGAAGTAATCAGCCACCTGCGACCAGATATTTGAAACGAAATTCTCAGCGTTGGTGTAGCTTGAAGAGGATGGGTAATAACCCTTGCCGTTCTTGTTGCTGCTGGAGTTGTTGTCGTGGTGTATATTGAGGATAACATACATATTGTCGTTGTAGCAATAGTCAACGACTTCCTTTACCCTTGCGAGCCATTGTTTGTCGATAGTGTAATTATCGCCTGTGGTGTGTTTAGCCCAAGAAACAGGAACTCTCACCGTGTTGAAGCCCTGCGCCTTTACGGCGTCGATAAGCTCCTGAGTGGTCTTTGGATTGCCCCAGTAGGTCTCAGAGTTCAGTCCTGTGCCTGTGGCGTCAAGGGAGTTGCCCAAATTCCAGCCAAGACCCATATCGGTCAGTATCGCCGCTGTGTCAGCGTTTTGAAGCTCACCGTCCGAAAGCGCCTGCGCCTTGACTTCGCCAAGGTCAAGCCCAGCGAAAACTGATATCGTCATAAGAAGCGACATCAGCAGGCTTAAAGCCTTTTTTGTCCGTGCAAATCTTGCAGTCATTTTTTCAGATCCTTTCTAATCAATAAATTTCTTACAGATATGCCATAAGCATATTTCTTTCGGTTTAAAGAAGTTGTCTATCAAAGGGGCGCACGCTGTTCGCCCCTACAAATAAATTGACGGCAAACTCACTTTCAATACATAAAAAATACTGCATAGGCATAAAAGTATAAAAATATAATCTTACAAAGTAAATTATAGCATACTCTGCGGCTTAAAGAAATACGCTTATTAGACAAATAACCGAGCCGTTTTTTGTGGGGATATAGCAAATGTTCATATTTTTAAATTAATCGCTGGAATATCCCGTAAATGCTTATGGCTGCGGCGATAAATATTCTTATATATGCTAAAATTTTATATAATTTGTATCGCATTGCGCAAATGCAGCGCAAAAAAATACCGCCTGCCATAAAGACAGACGGTACAAATTTTTTCTCCGAAAAAACAATATTACATTACGTCCTTTTTGCCGTTAGGGAAGATCTTGTCAGGGCAAATGCCTGCCATTTTCTCGATAGCCGGCTGGATATCGAGCCACAATCCGCAGCCGTCGTCAGAACCGCTTGTTTTCCAGGCCATTACGCCGTTCCAACCGCTGTTATAAGCGGACTCATAAGCGGAAGTGATATCGAAGCTCGTTCCCTCGGAAACTGCCGGGCACTCGCCGATAACGGAAGGCTTTGTGCCGTCAAGGCCGAAGTCAACAGGCGTCATCTCGAAAGGATAGCCCCACATCTTCTGCATCCAAGTGTACCAATGTGTTGAATAAAAGTCAACATAAGCAAGGCTCTTGTCGTACTTATCGCCCGTGATTGCGTTCTGAAGGGCAGAGTCGGAAATAACGTTGCCCTGCTGGTTATCGGAATTGTACTTTATCATACCCATACCAACTGTTACCAGCACGTCAGAATTTGCGTGGATAGCGGAAGCAGCCTTTGCATAATACTGCTGGAGATATTTCCAATCAAGTGTGCCGCACTCAGCGTTCTCAACGACCCAGTCAGGCTCATTACAAAGGTCAACTGACCAGAAGTAATCGCTCTTGCCGTATCTTTCAACCAGCGGAACGATATAGTTGTCAACAAATCTGTCGGTCTTGTCGCTGTCCTGTACAAGGGCTCTCCAAGCTTCATAGTTTTGGTTCTGATCCTTGAAGTTATCGAAGGACTGAACTGTTGCCATTATGTAGATCTGATACTGCTCAGCGAGATAGAACAGGTTGTCAAGGTCTTCCCAATGAGCTGTTGTTGCACCGTCGAACGTGCCGTCAGCGGAGATGAGCATACCAACATCGCCGTTACAAACGATCCAAATTCTTGCAGCGTTTACGCCCGACTCGTGAAGCTTAGCGAAATGATCCTGCCAGAACTCGAAATTGAATCCGCCGCCGAAGTCGTTCCACTTATCCCAAGGGGAGTTTACGCCGTTTATCCAAAGCTCCTTGCCGCCGACTGTAAACTTTGTTCCGTCGACTGTTACCTTTGCAGAGCCGTCAGTAGTTGTGGCGTAGTCCTTTTCAGGCATTGCAGCCTCGGGCACGACAGGCGTGTAGTAGCTTGTGTTGCCGCTTGCCGCAGAGTCAGCGGAGCTATCGCTCTTTGAGCTGCTGGAAGAGTCGCCGCAGCCGACTACTGAGATCATCATAAGCAGGGCAAGTGATGAAGCCAGCCATTTTTTTACTCTCATAAATATTACCTTTCCTTTCGATCTTCCCATTTTTCAAGATAATCTCTCAAAAAATGCTTATTATTTTTACCATTACATTATATCACACAATACTTTCCTTTGCAAGTCTTTTTTGAGGGTAGGGGCGAACATTGTTCGCCCGTTTGATTTATCGCTTTGTATAATGTTTTCAAATATGTGTGCGCAGTTTTTTCAGTCGTTCATTACCAATATTTTTGGCAGTTGCTTCATATTAATAATATATAGCTTGTATACAGCATTTTTATCATAAAAACAACATTTTCCACTATCAAAAACAGTATGCCGTTTTTGCCTTAAAAAACAATGAACTTTTTTCGATATGAACATTTAACTTATTGACTTTGATGGACTGCGGTGTTATAATAAGGCTTGTGGATCAACGGCGATCTGCGAAGCTCGGCTTCGTAGATCGTTGTTTTTGCGAAAATCCAAATAGGGAAGGAAGTAATCATCAATGGAAGAGTACAATTATATATTGTTTATTGCACTTATTCTGCTTTCAACAAAAATTCTCGGTCTTGTTACAAAGAAGATGAAGCTGCCGCAGGTCGTCGGCGCTCTCTGCGCAGGCGTTATCTTGGGCCCTGCCGTCCTCGGAGCAGTAAAGGAGACTGAGTTCATCTCTGAGCTTTCTGAGCTTGGCGTAATAGTTCTTATGTTCACCGCAGGACTTACGACGGATATAAAGGAGCTTAAGAAAACAGGAAAAGCGTCATTCATCATCGCATTGCTTGGCGTAATAGTTCCGCTCCTTGGCGGACTTGGACTTGCCGCAGCAATGGGTGTCGGCAAGGGCGACGATCTTGCCTGCACGCCATTCTTGCAGCACGTTTTCATCGGCGTTGTGCTGACGGCAACATCAGTATCTATCACAGTCGAAACGCTTCGTGAGCTTGGAAAGCTTTCAACAAGAGCCGGTAACGCAATCCTCGGCGCAGCTATTATCGACGATATCCTTGGTATCATCGCCCTGACCCTTATCACGAGCCTTGCAGACACAAGCGTACACGTTATGACAGTTCTGCTCAAGATCGTGGCATTCTTTGTTGTAGCGATCGGCTGCACAGTTGCATATCACATCGTATTTACAAAGTGGAGAAAAAGAGACAAGAAAGACCTCAGACGTCACGTTATCATTTCCTTTGTATTCTGCCTGTTTATGGCATATGTAGCTGAACTGTTCGGCGTTGCGGATATCACGGGCGCATTTGTCGCAGGTCTTGCTATCTCCAGCGAGAAGGACGTAAAGTACATATCCAACAGATTTGAGACTCTTTCATATATGTTCCTTTCACCTGTATTCTTTGCAAGCATTGGACTTACAATGGGCGGAATAAAGATGAACGGCAAGATGATAATATTTACAGTTCTGCTGTTGGTTGTGGCTATCATCACAAAGATAATCGGCTGCGGACTTGGCGCAAAGGTTTGCAAGTACACGAATCAAGAGAGTATACAGATTGCAATGGGAATGATATCCAGAGGCGAAGTTGCACTTATCGTGGCAGCGAAAGGACAGAAGCTTGGACTTATGGGCGACGAGGTATTTGCGCCGATCATCATAATGGTTGTTGCAACGACGATCATCACGCCTGTGTTCTTGAAGTTTGTGTTTAAGAACGATAAGGAAGAGGTTGTTAAGGACGATCTGCTTAAAACAGTTGAAGGATTCCACGAGTATGAGCAGGAGCTTCAGGACTTGTCAAGAAAAGATTAAAAAGTCCGAATTTGCACTCGTATCAAAAACTAGCGCAGCGAAGCGATTTTGCGACACAACTACCTCCGACAATAGACACCCGAAGTACAAAAATAAAAACACGGTAGAGCTAAAAACTCTACCGTGTTTTATTATGCAATCATTGAAAATGCCAAAGCAAATGGGACGTCGAGGATGCCGTCCCCTACATAATTTTTGTAGTTTCTTTGGTGTGTATTATTCTTTATCCGAAACAACAGTCTTGATGTGAAGCTCTTCAAGCTGCTTCTCATCAACTGTCGAAGGACAAGCACTCATAAGCTCGCTTGCGTTCTGTACCTTCGGGAAGGCTACAACATCTCTAAGACTGTCCGCATTGCAGATTATCATCGAAAGTCTGTCAAGACCTATGCCCATTCCGCCGTGAGGTGGAGCGGCATAACGATATGCGTCAACAAGGAAGCCAAACTTGGCTTCGATCTCTTCATCGCTCATTCCAAGTGCCTCGAACATCTTCTGCTGAAGCTCGTAATCTGTTATTCTCATCGAACCGGACGAAAGCTCTGTGCCGTTGAGTACAAGATCCCACGCCTTTGCTCGAACGTTGGCAGGATCGCTGTCAAGATAATCAAGACACTCTTCCATAGGCATCGTGAATGGGTGGTGAGCCGCTACCCAAGTGTCGTTCTCGTCATCGTATTCAAAGAACGGCATTTCTGTGATCCATACAAAGTTGTACTGACCCTCCGGGATAACGCCAAGACGCTTTCCGCAAATAAGTCTCAACGCACCCAATGTCGGCAGAACTACCTTGTTCTTGTCTGCGCAGATAAGAATAAGATCGCCCTTCTCTGCACCTGTTGCCGCAAGTATCTTGTCAAGATCGCCCTCGCCAAGGAATTTCTTGAATGAGCAGTTCGGCTCGTCAGCCCAGCGAATGTACGCAAGACCCTTTGCGCCTATGCCCTTTGCGTGCTCAACAAGCTTGTCGATCTCTTTTCTTGTGTATGTTGCCGCACCAGCCTTTACGTTTATCGCACGAACAGAACCGCCTGCCTCGATAGCTGACTTGAATACAACAAAATCAATGTCCTTGACTGTGTCTGTAATGTCCTGTATCTCCATTCCAAAACGTGTGTCAGGCTTGTCAGAACCGTAACGGTTCATAGCGTCTGCATATGTGAGCCTTGCCAATGGCAGCTTGATCTCAACATCAAGGATATCCTTGAACAGCTTTTCAATGTATCCCTCGATGCAAGCCTGTATGTCCTCCTGATCGACAAATGACATTTCAAGGTCGATCTGCGTGAACTCAGGCTGTCTGTCAGCTCGGAGGTCTTCGTCACGGAAACATCTTGCAAGCTGAATGTATCTGTCATAACCCGAGATCATAAGAAGCTGCTTGTATATCTGCGGAGACTGCGGAAGCGCATAGAACTTGCCCTCGTGTACTCTTGACGGAACAAGATAGTCTCTTGCGCCCTCAGGAGTTGACTTCATCATCATCGGCGTCTCGATCTCAAGGAAGCCGTTGTTGTAAAAGTATTCTCTCGTCACCTGTGCGATCTTGTGACGTGTGATGATGTTCTTCTGAAGCTTTGGATTTCTCAGATCAAGATAACGATACTTGAGCTTCAGCTCATCGTTTACCTTGTCGGAATTTGTTACCTCAAACGGCGTTGTCTCAGCCTTTGAAAGTATCCTCAGATCGGATACAGCTACCTCGATCTTGCCTGTTTTCAGCTTCTCATTTACGCTCTCACGAGGACGTACAACGCCCTTTGCCATAAGAACATATTCGCTTCTTACCTGCTGAGCCTTTTCAAATACAGCTCTGTCAGTCTCGTCATTGAACGCAAGCTGAACAAGTCCAGTCCTGTCACGGAGATTGATGAAGATAAGGTTGCCCATATCTCTTACTCTGTCCGCAAAGCCGCATACAACGACTTCCTGCTCAGTCTCAGGCACTTCTCCGCAATAATGCGTCCTGCGGAGGTCTTTCATAGTATCAAGTTTCATTTTTATTACTTCCTTCTTTATTATTTGCTATATTGGTTTTTATTGCTCGTCGCCCTTATCGGTCTTTATGGTTGGAAAACTATCCAAATAAGCCCTTACGAACTTTTTCTTGTTGTCCCAGAACATTATGAATATGCCGACTATCCATATCGCCGCAAAGCATATCGCACCGGTGTTTTCTTTCAATGCCACCAGCATAAGGGTCAAAAACAGCACAACGATCGTCCATATTATGCCGAAAACGTAAGCGTATAAAGGCTTTCTGAACTTTCCATATATCCTAGAGCCGCCCTCGATCTTTTCCACCTTGCCGTAAAATCCCGTTGAGCCGCCGTCACGCTTTTTCGCCATATGGTGAAATACTTGGAAGCTTTCAGCGTCGGTGCGGTGACCGTAAAAAATGGTCTCCTCACGGTGATTTTTCATAAACCTGCCCTGCGAAAGTATGTTTATCGTGGGGCGGTGCTCGATAAGATCGCCGTCAAGCTTTCGCATAACACGCTTTGGCGTCAAGGACGTCTCCACCTCATAGCTTATGGGTCTTATCATCAGCATTATTTATCGCCCTCGTCAGTTTTTTCAGCCTTTTCAGTTTTGCTTGGATAATCAGCAGGGTCAAAGACCTTGTCGTTTATCTTGATCTGTCCGCCCGTGTGGGTGTTGCAGAGCATTCCGTAAATAGTGCCGCACTTTGTACATCTGAACTGATGAAACAGCTTTTCGGAATACCACTTGTTGTCATCGTCCATTATCTTGTCAAGCGGGCAGGTCTGATATGTCATTTCCACCTCGCCTGCAAGAAGCATTCTCGCAAGTGAACCCACGCAAAGCATATATTCCTGCGGCGTGTGTATCTCGGTCAGCGGTATTTTTTCGCATTGTTCACATCTCATATTGCTTGTCCTTTCCAGCACCTTAAAAGGCGCTTGCGCAAATACTTTCGCTTGTGCTTTTTTTACTTCTTTTCCCCAAGAAGCTTTTCCATTTCGCTGTCGATATCCTTGAACATTTCGTCCATAAGAGCGTTTGAAAAGCTCTCTGAGACCGTTTTGTCAAGCTTTATGTCAGTCTGCTCGCCGCTTCTCATATTCTTGAGCTTTGCAACGCCGCTTTCGATCTCGTTGTCGCCAAGTACCATAACGAACTTTGCGTGGAGCTTGTCTGCATATTTCATCTGCGCTTTAAGTCCCCTGCCAACAAGGTCGTATTCAGCAAAGCAGCCGTCCGCTCTCAGAGCGCTTGCGATAGCCATAGCTTTTGCAACAGCCTTTTCGTCCATTGGCGCAATGTAAAGATCGCAGGTCTTTTGCTCCATAAAGTCGCAGCCTTGGCTCTCCATTGTGAGGATAAGTCGCTCAAGACCCATTCCAAAGCCGAGAGCAGGGGTTTTCGCTCCCCCAAGCTGGTCGATAAGGCCGTCGTAACGTCCGCCGCCGCAAACCGTTCCTTGTGCGCCGATATCAGTCGAAATGAACTCGAAAACTGTTCTTGTATAATAGTCAAGACCTCTTACGATCTTTGGATTTATGCTAAACTCAATGCCCATAACGGAAAGATATTCCTGCACCTTTTCAAAGTGCTCTTTGCAATCGTCGCAAAGATAATCGAGTATAACAGGTGCGTCTTTGCCGATATCCTGACATATCTCAGACTTGCAGTCGAGTATCCTCATAGGGTTCTTTTCAAGTCTTTCCTGACAAGTGCCGCAAAGCTCGTCCTTTCTTGCGGCGAAATATTCCTTCAATGCCTTGTGATATTCTGCTCGGCATTTTGGACAGCCGATAGAATTGATGTTGAGCTTTATTCCTTGAAGCCCAACTCTGTCAAGAATACTCTTCGCAAGGGAAATGACCTCAGCGTCAGCTCTTGGGCTTTCAGAACCCACCATTTCGCAGCCGAACTGGTGGAACTCTCTCAGTCTGCCCTTTTGCGGCTTCTCGTGTCTGAAACATGAAAGTATATAGTAAGCCTTCTGTGGGAAGCCTTCGTTCATAATGCCGTTTTCCAGCATTGCACGCATAGTGCCTGCCGTGCCCTCCGGACGGAGCGTGAACTTTGTGTCGCCTGCTGCGGTAACAGAGTACATTTCCTTCTGAACAACGTCCGTCGTCTCACCCACCGAGCGGACGAAAAGTCCTGTGTCCTCAAAAGTCGGTATGCGTATCTCCTTGAAACCGTAAAGTTCAGCGGCTTCTGATACGATCTTTTCAACTGTGTGCCATTTATAGACCTGTGAAGGTACAACGTCAGCCGTGCCCTTTGGTCTTTTTACTATCAATGCCATTAATTTTACATTCCTTTCTGTATTTTGTGTTATGACCATACAAGTTCAGCTGCAAACAGACATCGTGATAGCGGGCGACCAAAGGTCGCCCCTACATAATGCTGACACTTAGAATTGTATTCACAACATTTCAAATTTCAAAATCGTCAATAAGACCTTTTTTTATATAATAACCGAATTTAAGGCATTCGTCAAGTGCTGTCCTGCTGCCTTTTTCGGTCATAAACCAGTTATTTCGCTGAGTGCTGCCACGGCTTGCAGGACAGGGGATGATCTCAAGCTCCTGCCCGAATATCTTTTCCGCAAGCTTTTGCGCACGCCGCATATGATAAGCCGTCGTCACGATGATAACGCTTTTGCAGTCGGGATGTTCCCTTTCAAGTATCTCTCTCGCAAAAATAAGGTTCTCACAAGTCGTCTGCGACCTAGTCTCAGCGATGATATTTTCCCTCGGTATGCCAAGCCTTTCCGCCGCAATTAGCATAGACTTGTATTCAGCCATTTCTCCAAGGCTGGTGGCCTGCACCTTTCCGCCGCAGAACATAAGCCTTGCGCATTTGCCGCCGTGAAAAAGCTCCGCCGCCAAAGGCACACGATAATCGCAGGCCTTTCGGCTTCCAAGCACAATAACAATGTCAGCGCAGCGCCCGTCATATTCAAGCCCCTCAAACAGCAGCTTGTCAATGACCTCACGGGAGATATTAGTTTTTGCAAGTTTTGTAAGCTCGCTGGCTCTCATCATTATACCGCCTTTTTGTGTTTTTTGCTTCGCAAAAAAAATAAAGTCATCCCTAAAGAAGGGACGACTTTTACCGTGATACCACCCTAATTATCCGAAACACATTTTGCCGCTTCGGATCACTCAGTTTCCTTTAACGCAGAAATACGTCCGCCCTTAAACAAGCGGAAGCTCCAAGGCGTCCTTCTGCTCATTCCTACCGCAAGCCCTCTCACTATCGGCTCTCGCTGAAGCTCGGTATAAGCATACTCTCCTCTTCATCGCTTTCTATTATATAAATATGTGATATGTCGATATCGATCAATGCGCCTAGATTGCAGACGGATTGATAATGTCACGCCAGTCAAGATCGCCACGCTCAAGTGCGTGGATAAGCGCTTCCGCCGTTGCAATGTTCGTCGCAACCGGGATATTGTGTACGTCGCATAACCTAAGTAGGTTCATATCATTAGGCTCGTGCGGCTTTACGGAGATAGGATCTCTGAAAAACAGCAAAAGGTCGATCTCGTTGCAGGAAATTCTCGCAGCGATCTGCTGGTCGCCGCCCTGTGAGCCGCTGAGATAACGCTGTACGTTGAGCCCAGTTGCCTCAGCTACCATTTTGCCTGTTGTTCCTGTGGCACATAAATTGTGCTTGCTCAGCACGCCGCAGTATGCGATACAGAACTGTACCATAAGTTCCTTCTTTGTGTCGTGAGCGATAAGTGCAATGTTCAATGGAAACCCCCCGTTTTATGTGATGAATTTGTGATTTAAAAATACGTCCAGATGATCGGGTCTGCCTGAAAACTGCTCAGCTTATCAGACCTTGATTGAAAGGGGTATGTGCTCGCCCTTGATCCTTCTTGAGATAGCAGAGAATGCAAGGAAGCCCATTGAGCTGGACGAAAGCGGTGCGCCCTTACCTGTTGCAAGCGGGATAGCGCTGTCCTCAGGGATAACGCCGAGAAGCTGTACGCCGACTGTGTCGATGATAGCGTCAAGGTCGTCCATTTCGTCAAACTCGAATATTCTCTTGTTTGCCTTGTTGATAACAAGTCTCTGCTTCTGATTACCTCTCTTATAGAACTCGTCCGACATCATTCTTGCGTCTCTTACGCATACAGGGTCAGGAGTTGTTACGATAAGGATAAGATCAGAGTTCGTTACGATATCAAATACAGAACCGTTGATACCGGCAGATGTGTCGATGATGATGTATTCAAAATACTTTCTCATTTCCTGTGTGATCTTCTCAATGTCCTCAGCCTTGAGCTGTACGAACGGATCGGACGGTGCACAAAGCACGCTGAGATTTGAAGCAAGCTTTACAGTTGTAGTTGCCTTGTATACGTCGCAGGTGCCGTCAAGAACGTCGCCCAGGTCGTATGTAATATTACCCTGCATACCAAGCATAATATCCATACATCTCAGACCGAAGTCAAGCTCGATGATAAGAGTACGGTTGCCCTGTTTAGCAAGAGCGTAACCGAGACAGGCGCTGATAGAAGATTTACCTGTTCCGCCTTTACCCGAAGTAACTGCAATAATTTTTGACATAAAACTCATTGCTCCTTTCATATATGATTCCGCAGCCAAGCCGCAGAACTCGTTATCAATAAATAGATAAAAATAAAACAAAACACAAAACGTCAAGTCTTTGCACAAAGCCTTGCTGTGACGTTATAGCGTTACCTAATAATATTCTACCACATTTTTTGAAATTGTCAAAGAGAAATACATAAAAAAGTGCAAAATCGTTAATTCACATTAATTTTCATATAACGATTTAGCTATTTTGCACAACAATATACAAACTCTGCATAATTATACAAAGCCATATTCCAAAAGCGTGATGAAAAGCATTACATTTTTGATATCACCATACAGATATCCATATTGATGATATTTTATTATACATCGGAAATATTAAACCTATGAAAAAGAATTTTGAAATTTATTTAACAAGACTTTATATGTTTATACATATAGATATGCGCAAGTAATCATTTATGCGAAATTATGCGAAAATAGTGAGGCAAAAGCGAAATTTTCTGTACACCAATGGTCTTTGCGAAAACGTTTTAATTTTGCGGCCGAATATGCAAACGATCAACCAGTAATAAAACCGCAGGACAGACATATAAATGTACAAACCCTCAGACAAGGGATATCTTGAACATCACAACATAACACAGACCAACGAGAAAAGGGAGGAAAAGGAGAATGTTCATAAAAACCATAAAGCTCAAAAGACCGAAGGCAGGGGTCGTGGGGGCGATAGTGTGTGCAGTCGTGCTCATTGCGGTAGTGATCGTGACAGCGTGCAGGCTCACGGGCACGACGGTATATGAAATGAAAAGCGAAGCCCAGCGGCAGGCGTTTTTGAAAGAAATGGGCTGGGAGGTCTCAGAAGAGTACGACGAGTGCAAAGCTATCGAGATACCGAAAGAGTTCAACGACGTCTACACAAAGTACAACGATCTGCAAAAGCAGCAGGGCTTTGATCTTGCTAAATACAAAGGAGAGACCGCCGAGGTCTATACATACCGTATAAAAAACTACAAAGGCTATGAGAAAAAGGGCGAGATAAGGGCGAACCTTATCGTATGCAAAGGTCAGCTCATCGGCGGAGATGTTTGCTCTGCGGAGCTTGACGGCTTTATGCAGGGCTTGAAAAAGCTCTCCAAGTGAGGAGTGATGCTTGAAGTGAGGAGTTAGGAGTGAGGAGTGAGGAATGAAGGTATCGCCTTTGGCGATGATATTTTGTTTTTCGGGGCGACCAATGGTCGCCCTTTTTGTGCGCTGTTGTGCTGTTTGCAAATTTGCAAAAAAAATAACCGCTCTGCTAAAAAGCGGCGGCAAAAATAGTAAAAATACAAAATACGAAATAAATTGACAAATGTTCACTTTTGTGCTATATTATACACGGAGCATACCAGAACGGTAGGCGGTTGTCCTCTCGAAGAAACGATCGGAGTATCACCTAGGGTGAAATCGAGCGTGGAGTGAGGTTGATAGTATGGATATTGTTTACATATTACTGACTATTGCCTTGATATCAGTATCAACAGAGTTTATCAAAGCTCTCACCAAGCTGATTAAAAGGATAAAAAATAACCGCCCTAGCCTAAGAAACTCAGCGGTTATTAATCAATGATTCGAGGGCAACCGTCTATCGGTGTGCTCTTTTTCTGCCTTTATTATACACCAGCGCAGCTAATTTGTCAATAGCAAACGCCACGAAAACCATATTTTCGTTGACTTTTTGCCCTTTGATATGCTATAATCTTTAAATGAAGCTAAATAGGCATAATCATACGAAAACATTTAACTGCAAAGGACTTTTTATAAGACTATGAGACTTGATAAATTCATATCCTCACAGCGAAACGATATCTCACGGAGTATGGTAAAGGAGCTTTGCCGCAAGGGGCTTGTCTCCGTCAACGGCAAGACCGTTAAGACCGCCGACACAAAGGTCTCCGAGACCGATACCGTCACAGTCCGTGGCGAGGATATAAGCTATAAGAAATTTCTTTATATTATGATGAATAAGCCGCAGGGCGTGGTCTGCTCCACCCGTGACGGCGAATCAAAGACCGTGCTGGAGCTTGTGCCGCCCGAACTTTTCCGTGAGGGGCTTTTTCCCGCAGGCAGACTTGATAAGGATACAGAGGGTTTTGTGCTCCTCACCGACGACGGCGGACTTGCTCATAGAATGCTGTCGCCAAAGACACACGTTCCGAAAACATATTTCGTAAAGCTCCGTGACCCTTGGCAGGATAATTACGCCGAAGCTTTTGCGAAGGGTATGACCATCGATGGGGGAGAGAAATGTCTCCCAGCGGAATTTGCAGGGGCGGAAGGCTGTCCGAATGAATGTACAGTTGTGCTCCACGAGGGCAAGTATCATCAGGTCAAGAGAATGTTTGAAAAACTGGGGAATAAAGTTATTTATCTCAAGCGCACAAAGATCGGCGAGCTGGCTTTAAACCCCGATTTACCGCTGGGAAGCTGTTTGGAGATAATGCACAAAGATGTTGAAAGATTATTGACATCGAAATCGTTTTAATGTAAGTAATTACCTATTGTATGTGAATTTTCGTCAATATTCATAATGAGATATAATAAAGTTTAGTAAAAAAAACTCTTGCGGGTCTGTTAAAAATTTGTTATGATTATAGCATAGCTAATTAGGATAGTTAGTAAAATTCAAATAGGGAGGTCCTTTTTTAATGGCAAGTGTATCATTAAGGGAAATTTATAAGAAGTATGCAGGCGGCGTTATCGCTGTTTCAGACTTCAACATTGAGATCAAGGATAAGGAGTTTATCATTCTCGTAGGTCCTTCTGGATGCGGTAAGTCTACAACACTTAGAATGATCGCAGGTCTTGAAGAGATCAGCGAAGGCGAGCTTTACATCGGCGACAGACTTGTAAACGACATCGCTCCTAAGGACAGAGATATCGCAATGGTATTCCAGAACTACGCTCTGTATCCTCACATGACAGTATTTGAGAATATGGCATTCGGCCTCAAGCTCAGAAAGGTTCCAAAGGACGAGATCGCAAGAAAGGTTGAGGAAGCTGCAAGAATCCTTGACATCGCTCACCTTCTCGACAGAAAGCCAAAGGCTCTCTCCGGTGGACAGAGACAGCGTGTAGCCCTCGGTAGAGCTATCGTTCGTGAGCCACAGGTATTCCTTCTTGACGAGCCTCTTTCAAACCTCGACGCTAAGCTGAGAGCACAGATGAGAACTGAGATCTCCAAGCTCCATAAGAAGCTCGGTACAACATTCATCTACGTAACTCACGACCAGACAGAGGCTATGACAATGGGTGACCGTATCGTAGTTATGAAGGACGGTTATATCCAGCAGATCGATACGCCAACAAATCTTTACAATGATCCAGTAAACCAGTTCGTTGCAGGATTCATTGGTTCACCACAGATGAACTTCATCGACTCAAAGCTTCTCAAGGTAGACGGCAAGTATGTTGTTGAGTTCGGTTCTGAAGATACAAAGACAACAAGAGGCGTTAAGTATCAGGTAGCAGTTCCAGAGTCTAAGGTTGATCCTGAAGTTCTCGAGCCGCTGGTAGATCAGGAAGTTGTTCTCGGTGTTCGTCCGGAGTGTATCCACGACGAGCCTGCATTCCTCGCTCAGGCTACAACAGGTATCATCAATACAACTGTTGAAGTAACTGAAATGATGGGTGCTGAGACATATCTCTACCTCAACTGCGAGGGTATCCAGCTCACAGCTAGAGTTTCACCTCGTTCTGACGTTCGTCCACAGGATGAGCTCAAGGTAGCAATTGATCCTAACAGGATCCACATCTTTGATAAGGAGACTGAGAAGGCTGTTCTTAACTAATAGTAACTAATAGTAACAGAACGCTTTTAGGTCATAGTTTACTAAGATCGACAATATCACATTGATATAAGCAAAAAGTACGGCTTTGTCCGTACTTTTTGTGTTTTATCGGCTTTGAAACCGATTTCGTTTTGCAAATACACAATTTCTCGATCCATAAGAAAGGCTAAAAATAATGAGTACAACTACAAATGATCCAAACAAAAACAATACAAACAAAGCAAAAAGACTTCTCGCTCTGCTCACAAGCGCAATGCTCTGCACAGCTGCGCTTGCAGGCTGCGGCTCAAAATCAAATGATAATAGCTCCGAAAGCAAGGCGGAAGCTTCAAGCTCAGAAGTTGAGAAAATCCCCGAAACTGACGAGGAATGGAACCAAGCTATGCTCGATAAGGCAATGGTGTCATATGGCAATACCGCTATGATGCAGAACGTCATAAAGAAAGCACAGGCTGGCGATGACGTCACTATCGCATATCTTGGCGGCTCTATAACATACGGAATTTCCGCAGGCGAGGACGATTGCTATGCAAAGCTCACCTATAACTATTTCGCCGATAAGTTCGGCACAGGCGATAACGTAAAGTATGTGAACGCAGGAATAAGCGGCACGCCTTCAAAGCTTGGTATACTGCGACTTGACCGTGACGTGCTGGCATACGACCCCGATATCTGCTTTATCGAGTTCGCAGTCAATGACGGCACAGAGGCGGATTATCAGAACGCTTATGAGTCAATAGTCAGAACTCTTCTGCAAAAGAATATCACCCCTGTTTTGCTGTTTTCCGTTACTGAAGAAGATCATTCCGCACAGGATTATATGAAGCAGATAGGCGAGTTTTACGACCTGCCGATGATATCATATTGCGACGCTCTGAGATATCTCTTTGCCAACAATAGAATGACTTGGCAGGATTTCTCTGACGACCAGTCCCACCCGAATGTTGAGGGCCACAAGCTGGTGGCTTCAATGGTGGACTTTTATTTCGACAACGTTATGAACGTCGAGCCAAAGGGCGATTACGTTATGCCGACTGACACGGTTTTCAATCCAAGAGAAGTTGATGCCCATTTGTATGAGAACGACACCCTCACCCCGACAAGTATGGGAAGCTGGAAGGAAGGTTCTAATATCGACCGCTTTGAAAAAGGCTGGACTTATTTAAATTCAGGCGATAACAGCCCGATCGTGTTCGAGTTTAAGGACAAAAAGTTCCTTTATATGATCTATAAGGAAGTCAAAGCAGGCGATTTCGGCAAGCTCCACGTCAAGGTAACAGCCGACGGCGAGGTCTATGACGAAAATGATTATACCACTATCAGCCCTAACGGATGGGGCAATGCTCAGGTCATAAATATCGCAATGATGCCCGAAGCCACCGATTACAAGGTTGAAATTTCAATGGCAGAGGGCGATGAGGACAAGTACGGCTCTATCCTCGGATTTGGTTATACCGAATAATTATATAAGCTTATAAGGGTTAAAATATTTATATTTTGATCTGTCGAAATTTGTTTAATATATTTATATAAAATCACATCACCGCCGCAGAGCATAAAAGCTTTGCGGCGGCTTTTTTGCGTTCGTGTTAATACACAAAGAAAGAGTGATAAAATAGTGCAGATATACAAATATGAGCCTTTAACAACGCCGTTATAATATATATCACAAACATTCTTTATTTGTTTATAATTGCGTGCTATAATCTTGCTATAAAATAAAGACGCACTATATATTGTGATAATAAATTTATAGTCAAAGCTATGATAATATTGCGAAACATAAAAATCTGAACATCATAGATCTGCATATAAAGAAAGGTGGAAATATAGAAAATGAGAAAAATCAGAAAAATAAATTTAAATAAGACCTTCGCCGCAGCAATGGCGGCAGTCCTCAGCGCTGTAGTTTTCACAGCCTGCGGAAATTCTGATAACTCAAGCAGTTCAAAATCTGACGGCAGTTCGAGCCACGTCACCGAAAAGGCTGAAATGCGTGATATCACTTCAATGGATCTTGTGAAAGAAATGAAGCTGGGTTGGAATTTGGGCAATTCCCTTGACGTCTGCAACGCTGATCGTGACGGCGACGGACAGGTGGACGAAAATTCCGCCGAGGTGGACGAGACCCTTTGGGGCAATGTAAAGACTACCCCCGAAATGTTCGACCAGCTGAAAAAAGACGGCTTCAACGCCGTTCGTATTCCCGTGACCTGGCGTGACCACCTCTCAGATGATTACACTATCGACGAGGACTGGCTCAACAGAGTTGAAGAAGTGGTGGATTACGCCTATGACAGAGATTTTTATGTTATCATAAACGTACATCACGACGGCGGTGGAGACCCCGATTTCGGCGCTTGGATAAGGACGGAAGCTGTCGAAGATTACGACAAGTTCATCGAAAAGTATAACAAGATTTGGACGCAGATAGCAAAGCGCTTTGAAAATTATTCCGACAAGCTCATATTCGAGTCGATGAACGAAGTCGGCTTTGACGACCTCGGCACAAATCAGGCTTATGAGCTTCTCAACAAGATAAATCAAGACTTTGTCGATCTTATCAGAAAGCAGGGCGGAAATAACCCTGAGCGTCATCTTTTGATCGCAGGCTATTGGACTGATATCGACAAGACCTGTTCAAAGCTTTTCAAAATGCCCGACGACCCCGAAAATAGGTGCATAGTTTCTGTGCATTATTACACCCCTTGGGAGTTCTGCGTTTGCACAAATCAGCACAATTGGGGCAGCGATGATGAAGTCAAAACAATGGAAAACAACGTAAACAAGCTAAAAACCAACTTCATCGACAACAATATCCCTGTTATCGTGGGCGAATACGGAAACTGCAAGGGCAACGACGAAACGGACAGAGTTCGCTTTGACGAGCTGTTCACAAAGCTCACCTACGAGATAGGCGTGGCGGCGTTCCTTTGGGACGACGGCGGAGTATTTGACCGCACAAATCTGACTTGGCAGTCTGAGGGGCTTGTTGAGGCACTTAATGGCGCTATCGGAAAATGATTGTAAATAAAAGCATTTATGGGAGCATAGCAGTCGCTGTGCTCCTTTTTTATCGCCTGTGTAAAAAATGTTCCACGTGGAACATTAGTTCTTGAGATGTAGAACAAAAAATCCTCTTTTTCGCTATTGCATTAAGTAAAATTTAATGGTATAATAAATTATGTATAGGCTAAAGATACGAATTTGTGCAGGATAGGAGGCGGAAAAGTTGGAACGATCGGACAAGCTCGAAAAAGAAAATAAAGAGAGCAAAGAAAATAAAGAAAAGATAAGTGAAAAGATCAAAAAGAAAAAGCCGAAAAAGCTTATCAATTTGATATTCTCGCAGAAAACCACTATCATATTGCTGCTGGCGCTCCAGCTTGTGTTCATTTTCGTCATCTTCCAAAGCTTTGCGGTGCATTATGCCTACCTGCACGTTGTTTTCTCAACAGTCGCAATAATATTGGCTATATATATACTTAATTCCAGCGAAAACCCTGCCTATAAGCTGGCTTGGATAGTGCCGCTCATAATAGTGCCGCTTTTCACGGTGGTGCTTTATTTCATACTGAAAAATCAGTTCTCCACCCGAAAGGTGCGCAATCAGTATGCGAAAAAGTGCGCAAACACAAAGCCTTATCTAAAGCCCGACCCTAAGATAATGGAATATCTCAAAGAGCACGACAGGGAATTTTATAAGCTTGCAAATTACGTTGACAAGGCCGGCGGATATCCTGCCTGCGCAAACACCGAGGTCAAATATTTTCCGCTGGGCGAGGACAAATACGCCGCTATGCTTGAAGAGCTCCACAAGGCGAAAGAATTTATCTTTATGGAGTATTTCATCATCGATGACGGCGATATGTGGAAAGAGATAGTCAAGATACTGCTCGAAAAAGCAAAGCAGGGCGTTGAAGTTCGTTTGCTTTATGACGGAATGGGTTCGCAGTTCACATTGCCTTTCAGATATAAGAAAAAGCTCACCGAACAGGGCGTAAAATGCCTTGTTTTCAACCCGTTCCGACCAATGCTTTCGTCTATCCAAAACAACAGAGATCACAGAAAAATTCTCGTTATCGACGGCAATGTTGCATTCAATGGCGGCGTCAATATCGCCGACGAGTATATAAACCAAAAAGAGCGTTTCGGCCATTGGAAGGACACAGCCGTTATGCTCAAAGGCGACGGCGTGTGGAATTTCACTATGATGTTCTTGCAGATGTGGGAAGTTGTTTCGGGGGAAAAGACCGAGTACAATATGTACAGACCCACTATCAAAAACGTGGTGGATAACGGCTATGTTATCCCATATGGCGACTCCCCTCTCGATGATGAAAACGTGGGCGAGCTTGTTTATATGGATATGATAAACAACGCAAAGGACTATGTTTATATCTCAACGCCATATCTTGTGCCCGATAATGAAATGGTGACGGCGCTGGGCTATGCGGCGAAAAGCGGCGTTGACGTTAGGATAATCACCCCCGAGATACCCGACAAATGGTACGTCAGCAGTATTACAAAGTCATTTTACAGCGATTTTGAAAAGCTCGGCGTGAAAATATACGAATACAAAGGCGGCTTCAACCACGCAAAAATGTTCATCTCCGATGATAAATCTGCGGTGGTGGGCACCATAAATCTCGATTACAGAAGCCTTTATCTGCACTTTGAGTGTGCAACTTATATGTACAAGACAAGCTGCATAAAGGACATAAAAGCTGACTTTGAGGATATGTTCGCAAACCGCTGCCACAGGATAACTCACGACGATATAAACAACCGCAGCTTTTGGTCAAGGTTTATGTCGGTAATTCTGAGGACATTTGCTCCGCTGCTGTAATTTCACAACGAAATGGATTTATTGACTGTCGAAAAACGCCCAAATAACGGGCGAACGCTGTTCGCCCCTACATATTTTGATAGACCCAAGCAGACGATACCGAAAGGACAACATATGACAAATATAAACACAAATATAAAAGTAACAGACTTCAAAGGCCACATTTTCGACCTTGACGGCACTCTGACGAAATCGAACCACGTTTGGTCAAAGATAGACGAGGATTTTCTCGGCAAGCGTGGGATAAAAGTTCCCGACGACTATTTCAAAATGGTGTCGGCAATGAACTTTGAGCAGGCGGCCGTTTATACAAACGACAGATTTTCCCTCGGCGAGGACATAAAGGACATTATGCAGGAATGGTTCGATATGGCGGTGTACGAATACACAAACGTTATCGGGCTTTGCGGCAATGCAGGGGAATACGTCCGCAGCCTTAAAGAGCAGGGCAAAAAGATCGCCCTTGCGACAGCCTCCACGGCGGAGCTTTACCAGCCTGTTTTGAAGCGCAACGGAATTTTCGATTGTTTCGACTGCTTTGTTTCCACAGAAGAGGTCGCTCGAGGAAAAGGCTTCCCCGACGTTTACGAACTTGCGGCGCAAAAGCTAGGTCTTGAAGCCCGTGAATGCGCAGTTTACGAGGATATCCTAGAGGGCGTGAAGGGAGCGAAGGCAGGAAACTTTTTCGCAGTTGCCTGTCTGAACGATCATTACAGCCACGACTGGGAGGAAATGAAGTCCGTTGCGGACGCCGTTGTGGAAAACGGAAGTTTTCCACTTTAGTGAGGAATGAGAAGTGAAGGATCGCCTAGCGGCGATGATCTTTTTTCTCGGGCGAATAGTATTCGCCTTTTTTTATCACATTGTATAATGTCAAATTGTAGGGGCGAACAGCGTTCGCCCGTTGATTTGCAGTTTTTGTGACAGCTTGCGGCGACCGCAGGTCGCAACAAAATAAATCCATCGCTGCTAGGCGATACCGACATTCCTCACTCCTCACTCCAAATTCACGCAGTTCATAAAAATTTTGCAGAAAATTAACAACGGATGCGGTCAAATGATTGACAAACGAAAATTAAGATGTTATAATTGTAGTACCTCTTTATGAGGTCTATTTTTTTGCGCTCTTTTTTGGGGCGTGGGAAAGCATAAGTTACCTCAGGGTCGCATAAAGCGGCTTGCGTGAAAACGTATGAGGGAGGCAGACGTACCCTGAATGTTCTTGCGGGGTATAAATTTCGTCAGGAGGTGCCGAAATGAGAGTAAAAATTACACTTGCTTGTACAGAGTGTAAGCAGAGAAACTACAACACTAAGAAGAACAAGAAGAATGACCCTGACAGACTTGAAATGAACAAGTACTGCAAGTTCTGTAAGAAGCACACTCTTCACAAAGAGACTAAGTAATTTTTGAAAGGAGCTATTTTAATGGCTAAAAAAACAGATGTTACTAAGTCTTCAAAGAAGGAAGCCGGCAAGGAGAAGAAAAAAGGCGGTATCAGAAAGTATTTCAGAGAACTTAAAGCTGAAATAAAGAAAGTGGTATGGCCAACTAGACAGCAGGTAACTAAGAATACCGGAGTTGTTCTCACGGTAATGGTGGTTATGGCGCTGTTCCTTTTCGGTGTGGATTCGGGTCTCGGCGCAGCTATCAAGGCTATCCTTAAGATAGGTGCTTAATAGCAAAGGCGCTGCGGTTTTGACAACATCAATCAATATGGAGGTCAGAGAAACGTGTCAGAAGAAGCAAAGTGGTATGTTGTTCATACTTATTCCGGTTACGAGAATAAGGTAAAAGGCAATATTGAAAAGGTTGTTGAAAACCGAAATCTTCAGGAGCTTATCCCAGAGGTGCGTATCCCTATGGAGACAGTTACCGAAATGAAGGATAACAAGCCTTCTGAAGTTGAGAAAAAGCTGTTCCCAAGCTATGTTCTCGTTAAGATGGTTCTTACGGACGAATCTTGGTATATCGTAAGAAATACCAGAGGTGTTACAGGCTTCGTTGGCCCTGCTTCAAAACCTGTTCCGCTTTCCGACAAAGAAGTTGCGGCGCTGGGCGTTGAAACGAGCAGAAGCGCAGGTATCGAGGTCAGCTTCAAGGAAGGTGACAGCGTTATGGTCACATCAGGTTCATTCGAGGGCTTCACGGGTACTGTTGAGAAATTTGATATGGAGGCTCAGACAGCTGATGTCAAGGTATCAATGTTCGGCAGAGAAACAACTGTTACGCTGCCGCTCACACAGATCAAGGCCGAGGACTAAAAATGGGAAATGCAAGGCATTTGGCTTTGCGATATCATTCGTTTGAAATGGAAGCATAACCGCTTTTGGCGGTTCGGATATACGGCTTCCGGAAACGTGGGAGAGCGTTATGCGCTCGCCTTACCACTTAATTATGGAGGTGCGAACAAATGGCACAGAAGGTAGTAGGCTACATTAAGCTTCAGATTCCAGCAGGAAAGGCAACTCCTGCACCACCGGTTGGTCCAGCACTTGGTCAGCACGGTGTAAACATTATGGCGTTCACAAAGGATTTCAATGAGAGAACTAAGAACGATATCGGTCTTATCATCCCAGTTGTTATCACAGTTTACGCAGACAGATCATTTACGTTCATCACAAAGACTCCACCAGCAGCAGTTCTTATCAAGAAGGCTTGCAAGATCGAGTCAGGTTCAGGCGTTCCTAACAAGACTAAGGTCGCAACTATCACTAAGGAGCAGGTTCAGAAGATCGCTGAGCAGAAAATGCCAGACCTGAACGCAGCAAACCTCGAGAGTGCTATGAGTATGATCGCAGGTACCTGCCGTTCAATGGGCGTTGTAGTTGAGGATTAATTAATTCGGACTGTGCTTAGGCGCAGGCAATGGTGGGAGGAATTTTCCGCTAACCGACACGATTTCACCGTCGGTATTACCACTTAATGAGGAGGAAATATTAATGAAACACGGCAAGAAGTATGTTGACAGCTTCAAGGCTATCGACAAGACTAAGCAATATGACGCTCCTGAGGCTCTTGAACTTGCAGCTAAGGGTGCAAAGGCGAAGTTTGATGAAACTATCGAGCTTCACATTCGTCTGGGCGTTGACTCAAGACACGCTGACCAGCAGGTAAGAGGCGCAGTTGTTCTTCCAAACGGTACAGGTAAGTCTGTAAAGGTTTGCGTATTCTGTAAGGAAGACAAGTACGAGGCTGCTAAGGCAGCAGGCGCTGACTACGTTGGCGGTATGGATCTCGTTGAGAAGATCACAAAGGAAAACTGGATGGACTTCGACGTAGTTGTTGCTTCACCAGATATGATGGGCGTTGTAGGACGTCTTGGTAAGATCCTCGGACCTAGAGGACTTATGCCAAACCCAAAGGCAGGTACTGTTACTCCTGACGTAGCTAAGGCTGTTACAGAGGCTAAGGCTGGTAAGATCGAGTATCGTCTCGACAAGACTAACATTATCCATTGCCCAATTGGTAAGGCTTCATTCGGTGTTGAGAAGCTCGAGCAGAACTTCAACACACTTATCGACGCTGTTGTAAAGGCTAAGCCGGCCGCTGCTAAGGGTCAGTACCTTAAGAGCGTTGTTGTAGCTTCAACAATGGGTCCTGGAATCAAGATCAGCACAGCTAAGTACGGCAACTAATCTGATTCCCGAATTTAAAATATTGCTATCAAAGGAACTTGCGCTTCGGCGTGGGTTCCTTTTTTTGTTGGCGGATAGAGTACGGGTCACGCAGGATAGTCGAGACACCAACAGCGGGACGTAGAGGACGCCGTCCAAGGGGACGTCGAGGACGCCGTCC
>NZ_JAHZAX010000001.1:324186-360977 GCF_019423705.1 Ruminococcus sp.
GAGGACGCCGTCCAAGGGGACGTCGAGGACGCCGTCCCCTACAATACACACAGATACGTTGTTTTTATGCGTAGGAGCGAACATCGTTCGCCCGTTTCTGCGTGAAGTTGGCAAATATTCAACAATGCAATAAAACAATGTTGAATATTTGCCGTTTCCCAGCCATAGCCACATTTGTAATAACATTTAAGCTTTCAACAGGCTTTTCGCCTATTTTAAAATATTTGAACCTCTGATGTTCAAATATTTGCATACCATAGATAAATTCATAAAAAAATTTGTAAAGTAATCGTTTTACCCTGTTGCATTATTTTCATAATGTGTTATAATAAAAAAAGCCGCAAGGTTCAGATATTTGTAATTTTGTAAGGAGTGATCGTTATTAATATCTTTTATAATGAAAAAGACAAGGCTTTCAAACTGAGAGCTAATAATACTGATTATATGATGAAGGTCTGCGAGGAAGGTTATCTCGCTCACGTTTATTACGGAAATAAAGTTCCCGACGAGGATCTGACTTACCTCCTCCGTTTGGACGAAAGCCCATTCACACCTGCCACTAATGACCGTGACAGAGCAAGCTTTATGGACTCGCTGCCTTTTGAATATCCATGCTTCGGTCTTGGCGATTACAGAGAGTCCGCATTCAAGATTATGGACGCCAACGGTATGTCTACTTGCGACCTCAGATATGTTTCACATAAGATGTATGAAGGCAAACCAAAGCTTGAAGGTCTGCCTGCAACTTTCGCAACAGAGGAAAGCGGCTGCTCAACTCTCGAGATAACAATGTATGATAAGTCCGCCGATATCGAGGCCGTTCTTATCTACACAGCTTTCGATAAGCTTGACGTTATCACACGTTCCGTTGTTATCACAAACAAGGGCGAAAAGCCTTTCAAGATCACAAGAGCACTTTCCGCTTGCGTTGATTTCGATACAGATGAAATGGATATGATAACACTCAACGGCTCTTGGGCTAGAGAAAGAGCTGTTGAAAGATGCAGACTTCACCACGCTAAGCAGCTTGTTGATTCCTGCAAGGGCGAATCCTCTCATCAGAACAACCCATTCGTTGCCCTCTGCGACAATAACGCCGACGAGGACAAGGGCGAGGTATTCGGCTTCAACTTCGTTTATTCCGGCAACTTCTATGCACAGGCAGAAGTTACACAGCACAAGAAAACACGTTTCCTTATGGGTATAAACCCTCTCGATTTCGAGTGGCTTTTGGAAAAGGGCGAAAGCTTCACTTGTCCTGAGGTGGTAATGGTACACTCTGACGAGGGTATCGGCAAGATGTCAAGAACATTCCACGACCTTTATAGAAACAACCTTATCAGAGGCGAGTATAAGGACAAGAGACGTCCGATTCTCATCAACAACTGGGAAGCAACATACTTCAACTTCGATACAGAAAAGCTTATCGACATCGCAAAGGAAGCTTCAAAGCTTGGTATCGAAATGCTCGTTATGGACGACGGTTGGTTCGGTCATAGAGACGCCGATAACTCATCTCTCGGCGACTGGTTCGTTTATGAAAAGAAGCTCAAGGGCGGTCTTAAGTATCTCGTTGACGAGGTAAATAAGCTCGGTATGAAGTTCGGCATTTGGTTCGAGCCTGAAATGATCTCCCCTGATTCTGAACTTTATAAGGCTCACCCCGATTGGGCTATCCAGATACAGGGCAGACCTTTGACTCTTTGCAGAGAGCAGTACGTTCTCGATTACTCAAGAAAAGAAGTAAGAGATCACGTTTACAATATGATGAAGAAAATTCTCGACAGCGCAAATATCGAGTACATCAAGTGGGATATGAACAGACAGCTCACAGAAGTCGGCTCAACTACCCTGCCTGCTGAAAGACAGAGAGAGCTTTGGCACAGATATGTCCTCGGCGTTTACGATCTTATGGATAGACTTACAACAGATTATCCTCATATCCTCCTCGAGAACTGCTCGGGCGGCGGAGCAAGATTTGACCCTGGTATGCTTTATTACAGCCCACAAATTTGGTGCTCTGACGATACCGACGCTATCGAAAGATTGAAGATACAGCACGGCACTTCAATGTGCTATCCTTGCTCTGCAATGGGCGCACACGTTTCTGACTGCCCTAACCACACAGTCGGCAGAAACACACCATTCAAGACAAGAGGCCACGTTGCAATGGTAGGAACATTCGGCTATGAGCTGGACGTTACAAGAATTCCGCAGGAGGACAGAGATGCTATCCCTGCACAGATCGAAGAGTTCAACAAGTTCAACAAGCTTGTAAGAACAGGCGATCATTACAGGATAGGCAATATGTTCGAGGACAACACTTGGGACGCTTGGGAGTTCGTTGCAAAGGACAAGAGCGAAGCGCTCTTTGAATTCGTACAGGTCCTTGCAAGACCTAACGAGAGATCAAGACGTATCAAGCTCAAGGGTCTCGAAGCTGACGCTTATTATTATGAAGAGAACGACCCTGAGAACAAGATATCCGGTGCGGCTCTTATGAATGCCGGTATCAATATCGCAAAGATATGGAACGGCGACGGCCTGTACGGCGATTTCTGCTCAAAGATTCTGCATTTCATCAAGGCTTAAAAGCATAAAAACAAGCCGAAAGAGATAATGCTTAAAGCAAAGAAATAGATATCATAGAGATTAGAGAATTGGTGGGACGTCGAGGACGCCGTCCCCTACATATGGTGCTAAAACACACTATATGAATTTGAAGCATTTTCAATAGCTTATTAATGGTAAGGTTTATATAGCTCAGCTAATCCCTCTGCTTCGGCGGAGGTATCAGCTCGGGCAAATAACAGCGTGCCGCAAATTGCAAATCAATATATCTTAAATATCTGAAAATATTTATATTGACAAGCGTGTAATGTTGTAGTAAAATAAAACTAAAGAAATAAGTTCAAATATTAAAAGCGGAATTTTTCCGCTTTTAATAATGCAGAGAATGTAAACGAATACAACCCAAAAGGAGAAATTTTATGAGGTTAAAAAAATTAATGGCAGTCGCCTGTGCGGTGGCGCTGGCCGTTACGGCTTTTGCAGGCTGCTCAAAGAAGAACGATTCTTCGAGCGGCTCTGACGGCAAAGGCGATACGGCAAAGGAATATTATAACGCTCAGCCCGTCGATACAGGCTGGGAATGGGGCAATGTGGAGATAGTTGACGGCGGCTTTATCCCCGACGTTATCTACAACCCGACCGAGGAAGGTCTTATCTACGCAAGAACTGATATGGGCGGCGCTTATAAGTATAATAAGGATACACAGCGCTGGGAATGTATAACAGACTGCTTCGGCGGCGACGACTGGAACTATAACGGCACGGAAAGCCTTGCAACCGACCCTGTTGAACCTAACAGAGTTTATATTGCAGCCGGTACATATTCCACCAATAATGGTGCGATTTTCGCTTCCGATGATTACGGCAAGAACTGGACTATCTGCGAAATGCCTTTCGGTATGGGCGGCAACGAGGTCGGAAGAGGCTGCGGTGAAAGACTGCAAGTTGACCCTAACGACAACTCTATCCTCTATTTCGGCTCAAGAGCCGACGGACTTTGGAAGTCCACGGACTACGGCGCAACTTGGAACGAGGTAACTTCATTCCCTACTAAGGGCGGATATACTGAGGACGGCTATTCTATCGGTCTCACATTCGTGGCTTTCGATAAGTCAAGCTCAGATAAGGGCGAGGCTACAAAGACTATCATCGTTGGCGCAGCTGGAACACAGGGCGATTACCTCTATCGTTCCGATGATGCAGGCGAGACTTGGACTGCTATCCCTAACCCTAAGGCAGAAGCCACAGGCGATAAGGTGGACAAGCTCAAGCCTTGTCAGGGCGAGATCTCATCTGACGGATATCTTTACACAACTTGGTCATTCAAGGTCGGCCCTAACGGAGCTTCCGACGGCGCAGTTCAGAAGTATAACCTCAAGACAGGTGAGTGGACTGAGATAACTCCAGAAAAATCATATACCTGCGGATATAACGGAATTTCCGTAAACCCTAACGACCCTAATATGATCGTGTGCACAACACTTGACCTTTGGGCATATTTCGACAATGTTTTCGTTTCCTATGACGGCGGCGAAACTTGGGACGGCATTTGGTCTTGCGATGAAAACGGCGACGAGGTCAACAACTTCAACCTCGATATAAGCAATGCTCCTTGGCTGGATTGGCAGGGACAGCTCAAGCCGGGCTGGTGGATGACAGGCGTTGCTATCAATCCATTCAACGCCGATGAGATACTTTACACCACAGGCGCAACTATCTTCGGCACATCAAACCTTTCAAAGATAAAGGAAGAGCCTGTTGACATCAGCGTAAGAGCAATGGGCGTTGAAATGACAGCTATCTTTGATTTCGTTGCACCTTGCGATAACGGCGAGGGCACGCCTGAGCTTTATTCCACAATGGGCGATATCTACGGCTTCAGACACGACGACGTAACAAAAGCTCCAAAGGAGCACTTCGGCGACTTCAAGTCCACTTCTATCGACTGCGCTCCGCAGGATTATAAGATAGTCGTAAGAGCGACAGATGTTGGCGAGGGTTCAGTTTACTATTCAACAGACGCAGGCGACAGCTGGGAAGCTGTTGAAACTCTGCCGGATGACGTTGGCGCAAAGGCAGGCGGAACAGCAAAGCTTTCCGCTGACGGCAAGACCATTTTCTATCAGTGCGCAACAACAGGCGTTCCAGCTTATGTAACAAGCGATTTCGGCAAGACTTGGACAGCCTGCGAGGGACTTCCTGCCGGCGCAGTTATCGAAACAGACAAGGTCAACCCCGATAAGTTCTATGGCACATATGACGGAACATTCTATATGAGCACAGATGGCGGAAAGACTTTCAGCTCTGTTGCAAGTATGCTGGTTTCGGCAGCAGCAATGACAGCTTGCCCAGACACAGAGGGCGACCTTTGGATACCGGTCGGCGCAGGCGGAGTTTACTACCTCGACACTTCCACAGGCACACTTGCACCAACTTCCGAGAACGTTACACAATGCGACGCTATCGGTATCGGCAAGGCTGAAAAAGATGGCGACTATATGGCACTCTATATGATTGGCGAGGCAAACGGCGACGGCTACGGAATCTACCAGTCCACAGACAAGGGCGTAACTTGGAAGAGGATAAATGACGACACTCAGAAATGGGGCAACGTCAAAAAGATAATCAGCGGCGACCCTAAGACCTACGGCAGAGTTTATGTAGGCACTGACGGACGTGGTATCATTATGGGAAACGTTAAGCAGTAATACATTATAATATAGCGAACAGAGCGGTGCAGATAGTGCCGCTCTGTTTTTGTATTTGCCCGAATGCAAAGCATTTCCGCACATTGTATAAGTGAATAAAATCGGAAGTGCAAATTTGTGCATTGTTATGATAAATCTTAATATCATCTTAACAAAATTACAAATGCTTGCATTTGGTGCAGATTTTTGTTATTGTGTTACTGTAAGAACAAATCAGAAGATACAGACAACAGAAAGGGGTGCTTAATATAAACGATGCAAATAAAGAAACAAACGCAGCTTATGAAGAGCCTAAAAAGAAAGTGTATGTAAAGCTGATAATATTTCTTGCGCTGGTGGCGGCGCTGTTCATAGTTTTAGGGGCAAAGTTCGTGCTGTTTTATTACAGAACTCATGGAATTGGAGGACACTATTTTTATAAGGGCTGTGATGCGGAGGTCGTTCACGTTCTACCCGAGGGGCTAACAGATGAGGCAATATCAGATGCTGTGATAAATGTTGAGTATGGTAAAGAGAAAAATGACTTCGATAAATATGACTGCTTAGCGGAAAGCCACTATCTTCTAGGCGTGCAGAATGTGGACGATACCCATTGCAAGGTGTATGTAATGAGTCTGTGCGAACGATACAGATATTCATACACCGAGAATGTCAGCGGCTCGTCAATGTGCAGAATGATAGATTTCCAAAAAGAGAATGGCGAGTGGGCAATGACAGACAGTTGGCAGCCGAGGGACGGTGCAGGTTATACGGCATCAATAAAGCAAACTGTTCCCAAGGAGATCTCAGACGAGGCGGTCGATACACAGATACATATAAAAGAGCTAACGGCAGAAAATACTAATAAGGCTAAAGATTATTTTGAAAAGCTGAATGACAGCGGGTCAGTTCATAATGCTGCTCTTTAGGTGCATTTGGCTGAATAAAACTGCGTTTGCAGAGGATATGAATAAAATATAGCGGCAAATGATACTCATAGTGAAATTTGTACAATGTGCATATAAATGCGTTGAGAAGTCAACGAAAATTCTATATTGTAATTTGTCTGTAACCGCTTGCAAATGGTGTAAAAGTAGTGTATAATAATACTTGCGTGACTGCACAGTGTATTTAATGTACACGAAGATGATATGCGATGAAGCGGAAGGTTGCTGACAGTTGGTCAGGTAATTTCCGTGGAGTATGTCCGATTTTAAACCGGGCGACTGTAAATACCGAACACAGTATGTGCTTATACTTCTTGCGATAGCAGATGAGGTCTGCTTTAGTGTGGGTGTATAACGGCTGTGTGCGCTGTTTTCTGAGTCCGAAAGCCTTCTGGGTTTCGGAATTTTTTATGAGAGCGGCAGGAAACACACGGCGGAGTGTAAAGGTGATTTGCAGAGAGCTTTTTAAGAGCTTGAACCTGTCAATTGCGTAAGCGATCGACAAGGACCTCGATCATTTACGCAATTGACTGAGGCTTGAGCTGAAAAAGGCTTGCCCCCTAAACTTTTTTTAATTTGCACAAGGAGGCGATTTAAGTGGCAGTCAATGAGAAAATCAGAATCAAGATCAAGGGTTACGAGCACGCAGTTGTAGACGCAGCTGCAGCAAAGATCGTTGAGGCTGTTAAGCGTTCAGGCGCACAGGTTTCCGGTCCTATCCCACTTCCTACTGACAAAGAGGTCATCACGATCCTCAGAGCCGTACACAAGTACAAGGATAGCCGTGAGCAGTTTGAGATGAGAACTCATAAGAGACTTATCGACGTGCTGAGACCTACAAAGGAAACAACAGCAGCTCTTGAAAATCTTGAACTTCCTGCAGGCGTTAACATTGTTATGGAGATCAAGTAATCTCCAAATGAGATCACAGGTGATCTCAAAAAACATTTAACACGCAGGTCAAGTCGGACTTGTCCGACCAATAACCACATAGGAGGAAAACATAATGCAAAAAGGAATCATCGGTAAGAAAATCGGTATGACACAGATTTTCGATGAAACAGGTAAGGTAATCCCTGTAACCGTTGTTGAAGCTGGTCCTTGCGTTGTCGTTCAGAAGAAGACAGTTGAGAATGACGGCTATGAAGCTGTTCAGCTCGGCTATGGCGACATCAGAGCGAAGAGAGTTAACAAGCCTCTTCAGGGTCACTTCAAGAAGGCTGACGTAGCAATGAAGAGAACTCTTAAGGAGTTCAGATTTGCTGATACCTCAGCTCTCAATGTAGGAGATATCGTTAAGGCTGATACATTTGCTGCCGGCGACATCGTTGATGTAAGCGGTACAAGCAAGGGTCACGGATTCTCCGGTACGATCAAGCGTCACAACAACTCAAGACTCAAGGAAACTCACGGTACAGGTCCTGTACACAGACACGCAGGTTCTATGGGTGCTTGTTCATCACCTTCAAGGATCTTCAAGGGCAAGGGTATGCCTGGTCAGTACGGTAACGTTAAGGTTACTGTTCAGAACCTTGAGATCGTCAAGGTAGACGCAGAAAACAATCTTATCGCAATCAAGGGCGCAATTCCTGGACCAAAGAACGGTACAGTTACAATTGTCGACTGCGTTAAGAAGGCTTAGTGGAAGGAGGAAATCATAATGTCACAGATCTCAGTATTTGATATGACAGGCAAAAAGGTTGCCGACACTGAGCTTAATGATGCTATCTTCGGCATCGAGCCAAACAAAGCTATTATGCACGCAATGGTTGTAAACTACCTTGCTAACCAGAGACAGGGCACACAGTCAACTCTTACAAGAACAGAAGTAAGAGGCGGCGGTAGAAAGCCTTGGAGACAGAAGGGAACAGGTCACGCAAGACAGGGTTCCATCAGAGCTCCACAGTGGGTACACGGTGGCGTTGCTCTCGGTCCTAAGCCAAGAGATTACAGCTATTCACTTAATAAAAAGGAAAGAAGACTCGGTATGAAGTCTGCGCTTTCAACAAAGGTCGTTGACGAGAATCTTGTTGTAGTTGACGCTATCAAGATGGAAGAGTTCAAGACAAAGACTGTTGTTGATATGCTCAAGGCACTTGGCGTTGAGGGCAAGGCTCTTATCGTTACAGCCGAGGCTGACAAGATGGTAGTCAGAAGCGCAGGTAACATTCCTGGCGTTAAGACAGCTACTGTAAATACTCTCAGTGTTTACGACATTCTGAACTATGATAAGTTTATCGTTTCTTCAGAGGCTGTAAAGAAGATTGAGGAGGTTTACGCATAATGAGAACTGCTCAAGATATTATTCTGAAGCCTGTTATCACAGAGGACTCTATGGAGAGACTTCAGGACAACAGATATACTTTCAAGGTCGCTAAGGACGCTAACAAGATCGAGATCGCCAAGGCCGTTGAAGAACTCTTCGACGTTAAGGTAGCTAAGGTAAACACGATCAGCGTTAAGGGCAAGGAGAAGAGAATGGGAAGAAGTGTTGGCTTCAGACCAGACTGGAAAAAAGCGATCGTTACTCTTGAGGGCGACAAGACAATCGAATTCTTCGAGGGTCTGTACTAATCCTCTCTAAAAGAGGTGCAGCGCTAAGCTGCATTGCTCCGGAGCACTTCATCATCACCGAGAGGGTTTCGGAAAGGTTCTGCGAGGCGGCGAGGACCGCTCAGTATTTCACCGCAGAACGTAAGTATGGAAGGGCACTTGGCGTGCAAACGCTTTGACCTTTTCGCAAAACTCAGATTAAGGAGTGAATTTTAAATGGCAATAAAGAGCTACAAGCCTACTACAGCCGGCAGAAGAGGTATGACTGTTACCGATTATTCTGAGCTGTCAAAGGTTGCTCCAGAAAAGTCTCTGCTTGAACCTCTCAAGAAGAATTCAGGTAGAAACAGCTACGGTAGAATCACAGTTCGTCACAGAGGCGGCGGAGTAAGAAGAAAATACCGTGTAATTGATTTTAAGAGAAACAAGCTCGATATGAACGCTACTGTTCTTACAATCGAGTACGATCCAAACCGTTCAGCATTCATTGCGCTGGTTGAGTATGAAGACGGTGAGAAGAGATACATCCTCGCACCTTACGGTCTTAAAGTCGGCGACGTTGTAAGATCAGGCGCAGACGCAGATATCAAGCCAGGTAACGCACTTGCAATGGCAAACATTCCTGTTGGTACTTTCATCCACAACATCGAGCTTTACCCAGGCAAGGGCGCTCAGCTCGTTCGTTCAGCAGGAAATATGGCTCAGCTTATGGGTAAGGAAGACACATACGCACTCGTAAGACTTCCTTCAGGTGAGATGAGAAAAGTTCCTATCAACTGTATGGCAACTATCGGCCAGGTTGGTAACATCGACCACGAAAACGTTAATATCGGTAAGGCAGGAAGAAAGCGCCATATGGGCTGGAGACCTACCGTTAGAGGTTCTGTAATGAACCCGTGCGATCACCCACACGGTGGTGGTGAGGGTCGTGCTCCTGTTGGTAGACCAACTCCTGTAACACCTTGGGGTAAGCCGACAATGGGATACAAGACCCGTGCTAAGCATCATCGCTCCGATAAGTTTATCGTAAAACGCAGAAACGGTAAGTAATGCTGAAAGGAGGCAGATGATCAATGGGAAGAAGTGTCAAGAAGGGACCTTACGTTCAGGAGGTTCTTTACAAGAGAGTTAAGGCAATGAACGATGCAGGCGAGAAGAAGGTGCTCAAGACTTGGAGCAGAGCTTCTACAATATTCCCTGAATTTGTCGGTCACACATTCGCAGTTCACGATGGCCGTAAGCACGTCCCTGTATATGTAACAGAGGATATGGTTGGTCACAAGCTGGGAGAGTTCGCTCCGACAAGAACATTCAAGGGCCACGCAGGTTCAAAGACTTCAAATAACGGTAAGTAGTGCGGAAGGAGGAATACAAATGGAAGCAAAAGCAATTCTGAGAAATGCTCGTATTGCTCCTCGTAAGGTACAGATCGTTCTCGATCTGATCAGAGGAAAAGACTATGATGTTGCAATGGCAACAGTAAAGCATACACCAAAGGCTGCAAGTGAATATCTTGAGAAGCTTCTTAAGTCCGCCGCTCACAACGCTGAGAACAATCATAATATGGATAAGAACAACCTTTATGTTGCAGAGTGTTATGTTTGTCCCGGACCGATAATGAAGAGAATAATGCCAAGAGCACAAGGCAGAGCATATAGAATCCTTAAGAGAACATCACACGTTACGATCGTTCTTAAGGAAAAGGAATAAGCTGAAAGAGGAGGTAAACTATGGGCCAGAAAGTAAATCCACACGGACTTCGTGTCGGTGTGATTAAGAATTGGGATTCCCGCTGGTTTGCAGAGAAGGGTACTTTCGGCGATACACTGGTTGAGGATTACAACGTTCGTAACTTCATTCTTAAAGAGCTGAATACAAGATCAAAGAATCCTGCAGATAAGTGCGTATACGCCGGCGTTCCAAAAGTAGAGATCGAAAGATTTGCCGATAAAGACGGCGGTCAGAAGGTAAGAATCCACATCCATTGCGCAAAGCCTGGTATCGTGATCGGCAGAGGCGGCGCAGAGATCGAAAAGCTTCGTGCAAATGTTGAAAAGATGATCGGCAAGAGCGTTGCTATCAACATCGTTGAGGTAAAGCAGCCTGACATCAACGCACAGCTCGTTGCTGAAAAGATCGCTCACGATCTCGAGGACAGAATTTCATTCAGAAGAGCAATGAAGCAGTCCATCGGCAGAGCTATGAAGCTCGGCGCAAAGGGTATCAAGGTTAGATGCGGCGGCCGTCTCGGCGGTGCTGAGATCGCTAGAAGCGAAACATACCACGAGGGTACAATTCCGCTTCAGACAATCAGAGCTGACATCGACTACGGTACAGCAGAAGCACACACAACTTACGGCAGAATCGGCGTAAAGGTATGGATATACAGAGGCGAGGTTCTTAAGGGCGAAGTTGCTGCTTCAGATAAGAGAGAGTCAAACGACAGAAGACGCCAGAACAGAAATGGTAAGCGTGACTTCAATAAGGCTAAAAAAGAGGGAGGTAACAAGTAATGCTGCTTCCAAAGAGAGTTAAGTTCAGAAAACAGCACCGTGGCCGTATGACAGGCAAGGCAATGAGAGGCAATAAGGTTTCTCACGGTGAGTATGGTCTTCAGGCTCTTCAGCCTGCTTGGATCACATCAAACCAGATCGAAGCTGCCCGTATCGCAATGACAAGATACATCAAGCGTGGCGGTCAGGTTTGGATCAAGATCTTCCCAGACAAGCCTGCAACAAGAAAGCCTCTTGGTACTCGAATGGGTAAAGGTAAGGGCGCACCTGAGTATTGGGTAGCCGTTGTTAAGCCGGGCAGAGTAATGTTCGAGATCGCAGGAGTACCTGAGGAGACAGCTAGAGAAGCAATGAGACTTGCTATGCACAAGCTGCCTATCAAGTGTAAGTTCGTTAAAAGAGATACTCAAGAAACGGGTGGTGAGCAATAATGAAGGCTAATGAAATCAAGGATATGACAGTCGATGAGCTCAACAGCAAACTCGCTGAGCTCAAGCAGGAGCTTTTTAACCTTCGTTTCCAGCACGCTGTAAATCAGCTCGAGAATCCAAAGAGACTCCAGGCTGTGAAGAAGGATATTGCTCGTGTTAAGACATTCATTCGTAAGCAAGAGTCCAATGTTCAGTAATTTTCGAAGGGAGGATTAACTGTGAGCGAAAGAAATTTGAGAAAAACAAGAGTAGGCGTTGTAGTATCCAACAAGATGGATAAGACTATCGTAGTTGCTATCAAGGATAACGTACAGCACCCTCTTTACAAGAAGATCATCAAGAGAACAGTTAAGCTTAAGGCACACGACGAAAACAATGTCTGCAATATCGGAGACAAGGTTGAAGTTATGGAGACAAGACCTCTGTCTAAGGACAAGAGATGGCGTCTCGTTAACGTTCTCGAAAAGGCTAAGTAATTAAAAACCGCAAAAGCGCTTTAAGGCAGACGAGGATCTGCCGGAGCGCCTGTAATTCTGAAAGGAGGAACGCACTGTGATACAAATGCAGACTTACCTGAAGGTAGCAGATAACTCCGGAGCAAAGGAGCTTATGTGTATCAGGGTTCTCGGCGGAACACGCAGAAAGTATGCAAACATCGGTGACGTTGTAGTTTGTTCTGTTAAAAAGGCAACACCAGGCGGAGTTGTTAAAAAGGGCGACGTTGTTAAAGCAGTAATCGTTCGTTCAGCAAAGGGTCTTCGCCGTGCAGACGGAACTTATATCCGTTTCGACGAAAACGCTGCTGTTATTATTAGAGATGATAAAAATCCAAGAGGTACTCGTATCTTTGGACCAGTTGCTAAGGAGCTCAGAGAAAAGGATTATATGAAGATCCTGTCACTTGCTCCGGAAGTTCTTTAATTTGGAGGTGTCGTAACAATGAATAAGGTACACGTTAAAACAGGCGACACCGTCGTTATCCTTTCCGGTAAGGATAAGGGTAAGAAGGGCAAGGTCCTGGAAGTTTCCCCAAAGGAGGGAAAGGTAATCGTTGAGGGTCTTAACATTGCTACAAAGCACGTTAAGCCAAGACGTCAGGGCGAGCAGGGCGGAATCGTAGAGGCTGAGGCTGCAATGTACGCTTCAAAGGTACAGGCAGTTTGCCCTAAGTGCGGCAAGCCAACAAGAGTCGCTCATAAGTTCCTTGAGGACGGTACTAAAGTCAGAGTTTGCAAGAACGCAGACTGCGGCGAAGAATTTTAATTAGGAGGATATTACGATGGCTAGACTTAAAGAATATTATGTTAGCGACGTAGCTCCTGCTATGATGAAGAAATTCCAGTACGCTAACGTTATGCAGATCCCAAAGCTTGATAAGGTAGTTATCAACGTGGGCTGCGGTGCAGATAAGGATAACAAGAAGGTTATCGACGCTATTATGACTGATCTGGCTGCTATCACAGGACAGAAGCCGATCGTTTGTAAGGCAAAGAAGTCCGTTGCTAACTTCAAGCTGAGAGACGGACAGATCATCGGCGTTAAGGTAACGCTGAGAGCAGAGAAAATGTATGAATTCGTTGACAGACTTTTCAACGTAGCATTTCCTCGTGTAAGAGACTTCAGAGGCATCAACCCTAACTCATTCGACGGCAGAGGCAACTACTCTACCGGTCTTAAGGAGCAGCTGATATTCCCTGAAATCGAGTACGATAAGATCGACAAGGTTCGTGGTATGGATATCAACTTTATCACAACTGCAAACACGGACGAAGAGGCAAAAGAGCTGCTTTCACTTATGGGCGCTCCATTTGCCGATAAGTAAGAGGAGGATTAAAAATGGCTAAGAAGGCTATGATAAACAAGCAGCAGGCTACGCCTAAATATTCCACTCGTGCTTACAACAGATGTAAGATTTGCGGAAGACCTCACGCTTATCTGAGAAAGTTCGGCGTATGCCGTATCTGTTTCAGAGAATTGGCTCACGAGGGTAAGATTCCGGGAGTTAAGAAGGCTAGTTGGTAAAAGGAGGTTAACACGCATGCAAATTACTGATACAATAGCGGATCTTCTTACAAGAATCCGTAACGCAAGTACTGCGAAGCACGCAACAGTTGACGTTCCTGCATCTAATATGAAGAAGTCAATCACACAGATCCTCGTTGACGAAGGATATGTTAAGGACTTCAAGATCATTGAAGACGGTAAGCAGGGTATCATTAGAATTACTCTTAAATATGACGAGAACAGAAATCCAGTAATCACAGGCCTCAGAAGAGTTTCTAAGCCTGGTCTGAGAATTTACGCAAGCTGCGAGGATATGCCAAAGGTAATTAAGGGCCTTGGCGTAGCGATCGTATCAACATCAAAGGGCGTAATTACTGACAAGAAGGCTAGAGAGCTCAATGTCGGCGGCGAAGTTCTCGCATTCATCTGGTAAGGAGGACTAAGTTATGTCAAGAATAGGTATTAAGCCAATTAGTGTTCCTGCAGGTGTAGAGGTTACTGTTGCAGACGGAAACGTAGTTACAGTAAAGGGTCCTAAGGGTTCACTCACAAAAGAGTTCCACAAGGATATGATCATAAAGTGTGCAGACGGTGTGATCACAGTTGAGCGTCCATCAGAGGATAAGCTCCACAAGTCACTTCACGGTCTGACAAGAACACTCGTACACAATATGGTAGAGGGTGTTACAGACGGTTTCGCAAAGAAGCTCGAGATCGTCGGTGTAGGTTACAGAGCGCAGAAGCAGGGTAAGAACCTTGTAATGAACCTCGGTTTCTCTCATCAGGTAATCGTTCCTGAGACTGATACTATCAAGATCGAAGTTCCAGACGCAAACCACATCGTAATCTCCGGCTGCGACAAGCAGGAAGTTGGTCAGTTTGCTTGTGAGATCCGTGAAAAGCGTCCACCAGAGCCTTATAAGGGTAAGGGTATTCGTTACGAAGGCGAGTACGTTATCCGTAAGGAAGGTAAGGCTGGTAAGGGCAGCAAGAAGTAATAAAAGGAGAGAATTACTATGGTTAAAAAGCTTGACAAGGCTAAGGCAAGAGCAAAAAGACATCAGAGAGTCCGCAACAAGATCAACGGAACTGCAGATTGTCCTCGCCTCAACGTATTCCGCTCCTCTAAGCATATCTATGCGCAGATCATCGACGATGTTAACGGCGTAACACTTTGCAGCGCTTCTTCAATGGCTAAGGACTTTGAAGGCAACGGCGGCAACAAGGAAGGCGCACGCAAGGTCGGCGAAATGATCGCTCAGGCAGCTAAGGCAAAGGGTATCGAGAATGTCGTATTCGACAGAGGCGGCTACCTTTACCACGGACGTGTTCAGGAGTTGGCAGACGGCGCCCGTGAAGGCGGACTTAAGTTCTAAAGAGGAGGGTAAACATTGGCTTTAATAGATGCTTCAAATATGGAACTTGCTGAAAAGGTCGTTGCAATTAACAGAGTATCAAAGACTGTTAAGGGCGGACGTATAATGAAGTTCTCAGCTCTCGTAGTTGTAGGTGACGGAAACGGCGTAGTAGGTTTCGGTATCGGTAAGTCAGGAGAAGTTCCTGACGCAATCAGAAAGGCTATTCAGGACGCCAAGAAGAACCTTATCAGAATTTCTCTGAGAGGAACAACTATTCCTCACGAGATCATCGGTAAGTTCGGCGCAGGCGAGGTTCTGCTTAAGCCGGCAGCTCCAGGTACTGGAGTTATCGCAGGCGGCACAGTAAGAGCCGTTGTAGAGGCTGCAGGCATCAAGGATATCAGAGCGAAGCAGCTTCGTTCAAACAATCCTTACAATGCAGTAAGAGCTACAATCAACGGTCTTGCAAACGTAAGGTCTGCTGAAACAGTAGCAGCCCTCAGAGGCAAGACAGTAAAAGAGATCACAGGCTAAGGAGGATAACAGTTATGGCAATTAACATCGAACTGATCAAGAGCCTTAACGGAAGAAGCGAAAAGCAGATTGCAACAGCTAATTCCCTCGGACTCAGAAAAATCGGGGATAAGACTTGTCAGCCTGACAATCCTCAGACACAGGGAAAGGTAAAGGTTATCTCCCATCTTATTAAAGTAACTGAAGCATAAGGAGGTGCAATACTAAATGAAACTGCACGAATTATCACCTGTTGCAGGCTCTGTAAAGGAGAGCAAGCGTAAGGGTAGAGGTCACGGTTCAGGCAACGGAAAGACAGCCGGCAAGGGACATAAGGGTCAGAAGGCTCGTTCAGGCGGCGGAGTAAGACCGGGCTTCGAAGGCGGACAGACAATGCTCGCTAGAAGAATCCCTAAGCGTGGATTTAACAACATTTTCGCAACAAAGTATGCAGTCGTAAACGTATCAGACCTTGAAAAGTTTGTTGACGGCACAGTTGTAGACGCTGAGCTTCTTAAAGCTTCAGGCATCATCAAGAAGGAACTTGACGGAATCAAGGTCCTCGGAAACGGCGAATTAACTAAGAACCTTACCGTTAAAGCTGCTAAGTTCTCAGCAGCTGCTAAGGAAAAGATTGAAAAGGCAGGCGGGAAGGTTGAGGTGATGTAATTGTGATAGAGACATTTCGTAATGCCTGGAGAGTTCCGGAATTAAGAAAAAAACTTCTATTTACTTTTTTCATCATCATCATTTACAGAATCGGCGGTACGGTACCAGTACCTTACCTCGATTCCGCAGCTCTGTCTGCTTGGTTTTCGGCGAGTGAAAATTCAGGTGACTTTTTCAGCTACCTGAACGTGCTGTCGGGAGGTAACTTCTCTAAGGCTACTCTCCTGGCGCTCTCCGTTTCGCCATATATCAATGCGCAGATCATAATTCAGCTTCTGACCTATGCGCTGCCTCCGCTGGAAAGACTCCAGAAGGAAGGCCCTGAGGGCAGAAAGAAGCTTAACAAGATCACAAAGTATGCTTCTCTTGCGATTGCCATTTTCCAGGCGTGGGCTTATTACCTCACGATGAAAAAGGCAGGCGCAGTTGTCTATACTGACGGATTCAGCAAGATTTTCGCTGAGATCGTTATTATCGCTTGCTTTACAGCAGGTGCGTCGCTTACCATTTGGCTCGGCGATGAGATCAATGAGAAGGGTATCGGAAACGGTATCTCAATGCTCCTCTTCGCAGGTATCATTGCAAGAGGTCCTTCAGCTGTACTCAGTCTCTTCGATTATATGAAGACCGGCGAGGCTAAGAACATCATTCTTGTTATCTTCATCCTCATCGTGTTCGTTTTGATGATCGGTTTCATCATCTTTATGAACGAGGCTGAAAGACGTATCCCGATACAGTACGCAAAGAGAGTTGTCGGAAGAAAGCAGTACGGCGGTCAGAATACTTTTATTCCTATCAAGATCGCAATGAGCGGTGTTATGCCGATCATCTTCGCAATGGCATTTATGTCACTTCCTTCTACACTCAAGATGTTCATTGAACCAAAGAGCGGAAGCTTCTACGATCACTTCCTCAAGTGGTTCGAGTACACTCATCCGTTCTATGCTTGTCTGTACTTTGTACTGATCATCGGTTTCAACTATTTCTACGTTTCAATGCAGTATAACCCACTTGAGATCGCAAACAACCTCAGACAGAATAACGGCGGTATCCCTGGTATCAGACCGGGCAGACCAACATCCGATTATCTTAAGAAGGTTCTGTCAAAGATAACATTGGTAGGAGCTGTGTTCCTCGGAATCATCGCTATCTTCCCTATTATCTTTTCTTCGATCACAAAGATGAATATTGCGATGGGCGGTACTTCGATACTTATCGTTGTTTCCGTTGCACTTGAAACAGCAAGAACTATGGAATCTCAGATGATGATGCGTCATCATAAGGGCTTCCTTGAATAAGATCCATTAGCTTTACGTTAGAGATAAAAAGGAGTTAAAAATGAATATTATTCTTTTAGGCGCTCCCGGTGCGGGAAAAGGAACACAGGCTGAGGTTATTTGCGAGGCTCTGAAAATTCCTACGATTTCTACTGGCAATATGCTCAGAGCGGCTGTTAAGGCCGGTACTGAGTACGGTCTCAAGGCTAAGGCTGCAATGGATGCTGGTGACCTTGTTTCTGACGATATCGTGATCGGTATCCTCAAGGACAGGATCGCTGAGCCTGACGCTCAGAATGGTTTCATTCTCGACGGCTTCCCAAGAACAGTTCCTCAGGCTGAGGCGCTGGACGCTATGGGCGTTAAGATCGACAAGGTAATCGAGATCTACGTTCCTGATGAGACTATTCAGCAGAGACTTTCAGGCAGAAGAGTTTGCCTTGACTGCGGCGCTACTTATCACACAGCTTTCAAGCCTTCAAAGGTAGAGGGCGTATGTGATGTTTGCGGCAAGCCTATCGTTATCCGTAAGGACGACGAGCCTGCAACAGTTATCAGCAGACTTCAGACATATCACAAATCGACCGCCCCTCTCAAGGATTATTACGGTAAGCAGGGCAAGCTTGTTACCGTTGAGGGACAGGACAAGGTAGAGGACACTTCAAAGCTCGTCCTCGAAGCCGTTAAGGCATAGAATCCGAGGCGTTTTTAAATGATATGCGTTAAATCAAATAAAGAGATCGAGAAAATGCAGAAGGCGGGAGCAATAACCGCCGGAGCATTGATCGCTGCGGGCGAGGCTATCAGACCGGGTATGACTACCTACGAGCTCGATAAAGTCGTTCACAGATATATTACCTCACACGGCGCTAAGCCAAGCTTTTTGGGCTACGGCGGATTCCCAGGTTCAGCCTGCATTTCCGTCAACGATGAGATAATACACGGTATCCCCGGTCCTAGAAAAATTCAGGAAGGCGACATCGTTTCAGTAGACGTCGGCGCTTATATCGACGGCTATCACGGCGATTCCTGCAAAACTTTCGCTGTCGGAAAAATTTCTCCTGAGGCGGAAGCACTTATGAAGTCAACTGAGGAAAGCCTTTATCTTGCAATAGATATGGTAAAGCCGGGCGTAAGACTTGGCGACCTCGGTGCGGCAATTCAGAAGTACAATGAGGACAATGGATTCTCGGTCGTAAGACAGTTCGTCGGCCACGGCGTTGGAAGAGATCTTCACGAAGATCCGGAAGTTCCAAACTACGGCAAAGCAGGTCACGGAATCAGACTTGTGGCTGGTATGGTCATCGCTATCGAGCCTATGATAAATATGGGCACGGCAGATATCAAGACTATGCCTGATGGTTGGACTGTCAAAACCAGAGACGGCAAATGGGCCGCTCATTTTGAGCATACAATCGCTGTTACTCCCGATGGGGCAGTTATCCTGACCAAGGTATGACGGAGAAAAGCGTTGTAGATATACAGGTCGGCAACATCGTCAAAGCGAACGCAGGCCGTGATAAAGGCAGATATTTTGTTGCGATAGCTGCCAGCGGCGGCTTTGTGTATATCGCAGACGGCAAGGAGCGCAAGCTTCAAAAGCCAAAGCGAAAGAACCCAAAGCACATTTCACCTGCGGGCGTCAATATCGATGTGACAGGGCTGACAAACAGAAAGTTAAGACAGCTGATAAACAAGGTTTTGACCCAAACCGAATTTCAGCAGACCCAAAGCCTTTTAGATGGGGAGGTTTTTTAATGTCAAAGGAAGACGTTATCGAACTTGAGGGAACGGTCATTGAGGCTAAGCCTAATGCAACGTTTCTGGTAGAACTTTCAAACGGTCATAAAATCCTTGCTCATATTTCGGGTAAGCTTCGTATGAATTATATTCGTATCGTGCCCGGAGATAAGGTAACGGTCGAAATGTCACCGTATGACTTGACAAAAGGAAGAATCACCTGGAGAGCTAAGTAAGCTTTCCTAATAAGTTTAAGAATTTATAATTCTTGTCGCTAAATTCAAAGGAGGTATTTCAATGAAAGTAAGACCTTCAGTTAAGCCAATCTGCGAGAAGTGCAAGGTAATCAAGAGAAAAGGCAAGATAATGGTTATCTGCCAGAATCCTAAGCACAAACAACGTCAGGGCTAACAAACCAATAATGGAGGTGCAGCTAAATAATGGCTCGTATTGCTGGTATCGACCTGCCAAAGGATAAGAGAATTGAAATTGCTCTTACTTATATCTATGGTATAGGTCAGAAGACTGCTACTAAGATTCTTAATGAAACAGGCGTAAATCCTGACACAAGAGTTAAGGATATGTCTGAGGACGATGTAGCTAAATTGCGTGAATATATTGACCACAACATCACAGTTGAGGGTGACCTCAGAAGAAATGTTGCGCTCAATATCAAGAGATTGACAGAAATCGGTTGTTATCGTGGTCTTCGTCACAGAAGAGGTCTCCCTGTAAGAGGTCAGAGAACTAAGACCAACGCAAGAACTCGTAAGGGTCCTGTAAAGACAATCGCTAATAAGAAGAAGTAAGGAGGGTGTGAACAATGGCTCAGGCTAAGAAGAAGACTACTATCCGTCGTCGTCGTGAAAGAAAGAACATTGAACAGGGACAGGTTCATATCCAGTCTACTTTTAACAACACCATCGTAACTATTACAGATATGCAGGGCAATGCTATTTCTTGGGCATCTGCCGGCGGACTCGGCTTCAGAGGTTCTAAGAAGTCTACTCCATTCGCTGCTCAGACAGCTGCTGAAACTGCTGCTAGAGCTGCTAAGGAGCACGGCCTTAAGACAGTTGAAGTTTTCGTAAAGGGACCTGGTGCTGGCCGTGAAGCTGCTATCAGAGCTTTGCAGTCAGAGGATCTGGAAGTTAGACTTATCAAGGATGTAACTCCGATCCCTCACAACGGATGCCGTCCTCCTAAGAGAAGACGTGTATAGTTCATTAGACAATTTGAGTTTGTAGTTTACTCAAAGTCGGGTAAGCAATTCGGCTAAGACCCGATAACATTTTAGAAAACGGAGGTATTTACTATGGCAGTAAATAGAGAACCAATCCTTAAGAGATGTAAGTCTCTTGGTATCAGCCCAATGGTTATGGGTATTGCAAAGGAAACAAAGCGTGATCCTAATGCAAATAAGAGAAAGAAAGTTTCAGAATACGGTATGCAGCTCAAGGAAAAGCAGAAGCTGAAGTTCATCTACGGCGTGCTTGAGAAGCAGTTCCGTCATCTGTTCGAGCTTGCTGAGAAGATGGAAGGTCAGGCCGGTGCCAACCTTATCACACTTCTTGAGTCAAGACTTGACAGCGTTGTTTTCAGAATGGGCCTTGCTATGACAAGAAGAGAGGCTCGTCAGCTCGTTGTTCACGGTCACTATCTTGTAAATGGCAAGAGAGTTGACATTCCTTCTTACAGGATCAAGGAAGGCGACGTTATCTCACTTAAGGAAAACAGCAAGAAGAGCGAGAAGTTCAAGCAGATCATCGAAGCAACTGCTTCAAGAACAACTCCTACCTGGCTTGATGTAAACAAGGACAACCAGACTGCTAAGGTTCTTCGTTTGCCAGTTAAGGAAGACCTTGACTATGACATCGAGGAGCACCTCATCGTCGAGTTGTATTCTAAATAATGTATTGATAGTGGTTCTCTCGGTATGCACTCATCGTGGGTGCGTATCGGAGAAATACTTGATATGTTTTTGGAAGTGCATATGCTGATAACAGATAAAACAATCGAGTTTGAAAACAGGAGGGTTTTAAATGCTTGAAAAAATAGAAAAGCCTGAAATCGAAACGGCCGAGCTTAAGAGCAACGGAACATACGGCAAGTTTATTCTCGAGCCTCTGGAGCGTGGCTATGGTATTACGCTCGGAAACAGTCTGAGACGTGTACTACTCTCCTCTTTGCCAGGCGTCGCCGTTACTTCGGTAAAAATTGACGGTGTACACCACGAACTATCAACAATTCCCGGAGTTAAGGAAGATGTTACTGAGATCATTCTTAACCTCAAGGGTTTAACTGCAAAGCTATACGGCGAAGGCCCTAAGACTATCTACATTGAAGCAGAAGGCGAGTGCGTTGTTACCGCCGGAGACATCAAGACAGATTCTGAGGTCGATATCCTTGTTCCTGATATGCACATCGCTACATTGGGACCAGGCGCTAAGCTTTATATGGAAATTACCATCGACAGAGGCCGTGGATATGTTTCTGCGGAGAAGAATAAGGCTCTTATGCCTAATGCCCCTATCGGTGTTATTGCAGTAGACAGTATTTATACGCCGGTATTAAAGGTGAACTTCACGGTGGACAACACCCGTGTTGGACAGATCACCGACTTTGATAAGCTTACTTTGGAGGTTTGGACAGACGGTACTATCTCCGCAAAGGAAGCTGTATCTATGGCAGCCAAACTCCTCAACGAGCATCTAAATCTCTTCGTTGATCTCTCTGAAGAGACCAATGTTGTTGAGATGATGGTTGAAAAAGATGAAAAGGGAAAGGAAAAGATCCTTGAGATGACCATTGAGGAACTTGACTTATCCGTGCGTTCATTTAACTGTCTCAAGCGTGCAGGAATTAACACGGTTAACGATTTGATTGAAAAGTCTGCTGAAGAGATGATGAAGGTAAGAAACCTTGGTAAGAAGTCATTTGACGAGGTCAAGGAGAAGCTTCATTCATTGGGTTACGACCTTAATTCAGAAGACGATAATTAAAGTAAGGAGTGAAAATCTATGCCAGGCACAAGAAAGCTGGGAAGAACTAGCGAGCAGAGAAAAGCAATGCTCAGAGCTATGGTTACTTATCTTCTCGAAAACGGTAAGATTGAAACCACTGTAACAAGAGCTAAGGAAGTTGCTGCTATGACTGAGAAAATGATTACTCTCGGCAAGGCAGGAGACCTCCACTCAAAGCGTCAGGTACTTTCTTATGTTACTAAGGAAGCTGTTGCTAAGAAGCTGTTTGACGAGATCGCACCTTCATATGAGGGAAGAAACGGCGGCTACACAAAGATCATCAAGATCGGCCCTCGTCGTGGCGACGCTGCTGAAATGGCTATCATTCAGTTGGTTTAATAGTTTTATAATTTACGATTTATAAAACACAAATTTTGCGATTTTAGAATTTAAGGCTGTATCCTTCGGGGTACAGCCTTTTTTGTGTTGCTTGCAATTTTTCGGCGAATTATGGCGTGTGATAAACTGCATATAGTGATTTGGGTAGGGGCGAACATCGTTCGCCCGTCAGCTTGTTGAAAAGTCCGAAACAAGTGGGACGTCGAGGACGCAAATTGTTGTGAGCTTCGTCGAACAACAATTTTCCCCTACATATTTATACGAGCGCCTTTCCAAGTTTGTCGATAAATTTGCTGCCTGCAATGCCGTTTTGTTTGTATCCCCATTTTTTCAACAGGGCGTTGACGGATTTTTTAGTGCCTTCGCCGAAAATATTGTTTTTATCAAGGTTGACGTTGTGCAGGCCTTTATTTTTTGCGATCATAAGAAGATACTTTAAGGCGAGGACTGTGGAATTTTTATCGCCCTTTTTGCAGCCGCTTGTATCGAGTGCTTTTTTGTCGGGCTTTGAGGTTTCTGAGCCGCTGAGGTTGTTAAGTCCGCCTGCTCTGATGATAGAGGGGTAGTCTTTGTATGCGTAATTGCAGTCGCAGCTGCCGTTTACGCCGTTGACAGTGGCTTTGCTGGTGTATTGCCACATTCCGTAGCTTTCGGCGCTTGGTTTTGCAACGTCAAAATGTGCGACCCAGATATCAAAGCGGTATTTCACCTTGTCGGAAACTTTGCGGCTGAGGAAATCCGCATAGCTGTAAAGGGCGGCGTAATAGCCGCTTTTTTCAAGGTGTGTGCAAAATGCGGTTACAATCTTGTCGATAGCTTCACGGGGAAGCTCGTTTTGGGAAGCGTCCTCGATATCGAATGCAAGGGGATATTCAAAGGTCTTGCCCTTGACGGCTTCAAGGAAGGTTTTCGCTTCCGCAAGGGCGTCGGCTTCTGTTAGGGCGTAGGAATACCAATATGCGCCGACTTTCAGACCGGCTTTTTTGGCGGCTTGATAATTTCGCTCAAAGCTTTCGTCCTTTTGCTTTGCATATTTGCCGTAGCCTGCGTTTAGCATTACGAAGGTGTAACCAGCGGCGGCGACTTTTTCAAAATCCACTATCCCCTGCCAATGGGAAACGTCAATGCCCTTGGCTTTTTCAGTTGTTTTGGTCGTTGCCATTTTTGTCACCTCCTGACTTCTTTACCGACTGCGTTCCGAAATAAAATGATATCACCACGGTGAAAACTGTGATAAACTGCTCTGAGCTGACGATACTTTTCAGCGCCAGCAGACAGAACACCCCTGTGAGGGCAAGGGTCACAAGGCTTTTCACGTCGATGAGTTTTGCCAATTTTTCTTTGAGTTTCAACAATATCTCTCCCTTTCCAGATCTGTTATCTTTTGCTCCGCCGCCGTGACACGGGCGATGAGGGCGTTGTGCTCGGCGACGGCCTGTTCCAGCCTATCTATCCTATATATAATAAGCCGCTCGGAGGCTTCCTGTGACTTTCGGTTCTCTTTGGCTTCCGAACGTGAGATTATGAGCTGGCAGGCTATGCTGGCGGCCGCTGCGATAAATGCTGCTAGGATCGCTTCCATAAAGATCACCTCCAAATAAATAATTTTGCTTGAAATTCCGTCTGCAAGAGGGCATTGCAGACAGGCCTTTCACTTATCCCGAAAAAGGGGCGAAAAGTTGCATAAAAAATGCAACAATTGCTGAAATGTTGCCAAATTAAAAGATAAATCATTTGTTTATACAAATATATTGCGGCAAAATTGACATAGTTGCACAATGATTTTTGACCCGATTTTGTATAAGTTAAAATAGCCATAAAGGGCAAAAAGTTTATATCACAAAGTGCTGAGATACTATTGACAGGCAGTAAAATGAATGATATTATAAACAAAGACAACATCGCAGGATAGGCTTGCGGTGCTGTCTTATAAGAAAATATGAACAAGTTAAGAAGTCATAGATCAATTTATGCAAAAATAGAAAGGACTGATCCAATGGAATTTTGTGAGACTTATTCAAACCGCAAGCTTTTTTGCAGCGGCTGGGAATTTTATAAGGCAAAGCTTGGGGAAGACTATAGCGAAAGCTTCCCTTTCAAGGCGGTGGATATCCCCCACGACTGGCTTATCTACAATGTAAACGACCTGTACGAGAACTCCACGGGCTGGTACAGAAAGACTTTTTCTTATGAGAAAAAAGAGGGCGTGAGAAGCTATATCCGCTTTGACGGCGTTTATATGGACAGCAAGGTTTATGTGAACGGCCAGCTTGCAGGCGAATGGAAGTACGGATATTCGGCGTTTATGTTCGATATCACCGATCTTATCAAGGACGGCGAGAACGTTATTATGGTGAGGGTGGATCATCATTCGCCGAACTCGAGATGGTATTCGGGCGCTGGTATTTTCCGCAAGGTCTGGCTTTGCGAAAGCCCCGAAATTCGTTTCGGCAATGACGGCATTTATATTTCCGCCAAGAAAGACAATGATAGCTGGGAAGTTTCCTGCACCGCTGAAATGCTCCGTCCAAAGGGCAGAGCCCTTGGTGATATCCGCATAAGAAACACTATCATCGACCCTGAGGGAAAGATTGTTGAAGTCCGTGAATCGGACGCTTGCGCTGCGGATATTTCCTGTATCCCCGAGGCGGTTCGTGTTGAGGGCGTTGACTATTCGCTGACAACGCAGAATTTTGTTGTGAAGAGCCCTATGATATGGGATATCGACGATCCGAAGCAGTATGAAATGGTGTCTGAGATAATCGTTGGCGGCGAGTGCGTGCAGCGCATTTGTCAGAAGTTCGGCTTCAGGACGATAAAGTTCACCTGCGACAGCGGTTTTTATCTCAACGGCAGACACGTTAAGCTTCACGGCTCTTGCGAGCACCACGATAACGGCTGCTTAGGTTCGATCTCAAACCCTGCGGCTATCAGAAGAAGATTTAAAAAGCTGCGCAAAATGGGCATTAATGCCATTCGTACTTCACACAATATGCCTGCGGAAGAGTTTATGGATATCGCCGACGAGACCGGTATGCTTATCCTCTCCGAGGGCTTTGATATGTGGGAGCGCTCAAAGACCGATTACGATTATGCGAGATTTTTTGACGAGTGGGTAGAAAAGGACGTTGCTTCTTGGGTTCGCAGAGACAGAAATCGCCCGTCTATCATAGGCTGGAGCGTTGGCAACGAGATATTTGACACCCACGCAGATGAGAGAGGACAGGAAGTTACGGCTTGGCTCAAGAGGCTTGTGCGCCTGCACGACCCCGATGGCAACGGCTATGTAACATTCGGTTCAAACTATATGCAGTGGGAAAATGGTCAGAAGTGCGCTGATATCCTCAAATTGGCAGGATATAACTACGGCGAGAGACTTTATGACGAGCACCACGCCGCTCACCCCGACTGGGCGATATACGGCAGCGAGACTGCTTCCGTTGTTCAGAGCCGTGGAATTTATCACTTCCCGCTCAAGGAGACCTTGCTGACGGACGACGACGAGCAATGCTCTGCTTTGGGCAACAGCTGCACAGGCTGGGGCGCAAAGAACACAGAGGCTTGCATTATACCCGACCGTGACGCAAAATACTGCGCTGGTCAGTTTATTTGGACGGGCTTTGACTACATCGGCGAGCCGACGCCATACAGCACAAAGAACTCCTATTTCGGACAGTTCGACACCGCAGGCTTCCCGAAGGACAGCGCATACGTTTTCCGTGCGGAATGGACTTGCTATAAGGATGACCCATTCGTGCACATTTTCCCATACTGGGATTTCAGCGACGGAATGCCTTGCGATGTGAGAGTTTGCTCGAATGCGCCGAGGGTTGAGCTTTTCAAGGACGGCGTTTCGCTGGGTGTGTTCGATATCGACCACGAAAAGGGAAAAGTCCTCACGGCGGATTATATTATCCCATATGAAAAGGGCGAGCTGAAGGCTTACGCTTATGACGAGGACGGAAATGTTATCGCTGAGGATATCCAGCGCTCATTCGGCGACGCTGCAAAGCTTGAAGTCTTGGCGGACAAGGCTGAGATCGCAGCGGACGGCACGGACCTTATTTATCTTGAAGTTTCGGCTTTGGACAAGGACGGAATTTTCTGCGCAAATGCAAACAATCGTGTTGAAGTCAAGGTCGAGGGTGCGGCAAGGCTTATGGGTCTTGACAACGGCGACAGCACGGATTACGATCAGTACAAGGGCACTTCAAGACGGCTGTTTTCGGGCAAAATGCTGGCTGTTATCGGGGCGACGGACAAGACGGGCGATATAAAGGTGACGTTCACATCAAAGGGACTTCCCGACAGCGTAATAGAGCTGAAAGCCGTTGCGGCGGACTTTGACGAGGGTACTTCCTGCGTTGAAAATGTTTGCGAAATGGCTGCGGCGGAGACAGAATGCGGCAGGACTGACGAGATACCTGTTAGAAAGCTGGAGCTTATTTCTGACGGGCTGACATTCAACGCTGACAAGCCGGAAATGATCGTGAAGTGCGCAGTTTATCCTGCAAACTCCGATTATGCGGACGAGATCGAATACAAGATCACGACTGAAAAGGGAATAACGTCTAACCTTGCGGAGTGCGAGCCTTGCGAGGGCGGCGTAAAGGTCAAGGCATTGGGCGACGGAAGCTTTTGGGTGCGTGCGATGTGCCAAAACGGCACGAATCGCTATCACATTATCTCAATGTTGAAATTCACGGCAGAGGGGCTTGGCAGTGCACTTACCGACCCTTACAAGTTCGTTATCGGCGGACTTTTCACCAGGGCAAGCGACAATATCTCCAGCGGAATGCAAAAGGGTGTATGCTTTGCGACGGGCAAGGTCTCCTCTTGGGCGGCATATGACAATCTTGATTTCGGCAGCGCAGGTGCTGACACTTTGACAGTTCAGATATGGGCGAACACTCTCGACCCTGTTAAGATCAGTTTCTATGACGGAATTCCGACAGAGGGCGGCAAGCTTTTGGGCACATTCGATTATCACAAAGAGCCTGAGTGGATGGTATTCAAGCCGGAGACTTTCAAGCTTTCGAGAAAGCTCAAGGGCATTGAGACGCTTTGCATCGAGACCGAGGACGGCTTCCAAGTGGGCGGCTTCACATTCGACAAGATCGACCGTGAATATTCCGAGAACTTTGCGGCTGAGGCTGACAACATTTACGGCGACAAGTTCACAAAGGGCGAAAAGTGCGTAACAGAGATCGGCAACAACGTTATGCTTGATTTCGGCGAGTTCGATTTCGGCGAAAATGCGCCTAGCAGGCTTGTTATCAGCGGAAGATCGCCGCTTGCGCTCAACAGTATCCACCTTATTCTTGGCGGAGAGGCTGGCGAAAAGCGTATCCTCTGCGAATTCAGGACTGACGACGGCGAAAACTTCGTTCAGAAGAGCTTTGACCTTTCGGGCATAAGCGGCAGGCAGAAAGTTGCATTCGCATTCCTGCCGGGCAGCAATTTCGACTTTGAATGGTTTAAGTTTGAGAAGTAATTTTGGGATAATTTATATGATTTTGTACGGGCGGCTATTTGTGGTCGCCCGTTTTTTGTTTGTGATATTGTTGATATTAATGACATATGTAAAATCTGTCGAAAAGTGACGGCTTCTTTTTATGGGATATTGTTGCATATGCTGGTAAAATGTGATATAATGTTAATAAATCGTTATAATGTTTATATTGTTTGCAACATTTGAAAGAAAGGCGGTGAAAATGGGCGCATATGGATCTTATAGCGCATATTTCAGAGGACGGAACACGGACGCAGACTGTGCGTGAGCACATTTATGAAACGGCGGAGCTTTGCAGAAAGTTCGGCAAGGCGGCAGGGCTTGAAAATCTGTGTTATATCACAGGGCTTTTTCACGATATGGGCAAGCTTTGCGTGGATTTTAACGGCTATATCCTCGGCGAAAATGACTACAAACGAGGGGATATCGACCATTCATTTGCCGGAGCGAAATATCTTAATGAGTTTTGCAAAGAGAAAGGCTTGCCTGTTAAACTATCTGAGACTGCTAACCTTATAGCAAGAGTGATAATCTCTCATCACGGGCTGCACGATTGGTACAACGAGGTGGGCAAAAGCTATTTTGAGAAGCGGATATCCGTTGAGGACAGGTATCAAGAGATAAAACGCAACATTCGGGATATCATTTCTGACGACGAGCTTTCAAAGCTGCTTGAAAAGGCTTCGGAGGAGTATTTTGTTTTTGCAGGCAGGATACAGGAGCTTAGCAAAAAATATGAGGACAAGGCTAAAATAAAGACGGCATTTGCATTTTATATGGGGCTGTTTGAACGCTATATACAGTCTATTCTTGTTGACGCCGACAGAAGCAACACGGCGGAATTTATGACGGACAACAAGCGGCTTGAGATCGAGTGTGACACCAAGCTGTTGTGGCAGGCGATGAATGAAAAAATGGAAGCGCAATGCGAGGAATTTCGCTGTCGGAGGGATAAGATATCAAGACAGCGTATGAGCATTTCTGACAGGTGTTGGGCATTTGCGGACGGCAAGGTGGGAACTTGCAGGCTGGTCGTTCCAACAGGCGGCGGAAAAACGCTTTCAAGCCTGCGGTTTGCCATAAAATATGCTATGAAAAATGATAAGGCAAAGATCATTTATATCGCACCATTTATGTCCATACTGGAGCAAAACAGCGATGTGATATCGTCATTTGTTGATGACAAAAATTTGTTTACCGAGCATTATTCTGACGCACTTGCCAAGGCGCAGACCAGCGAGGAGCTTGACGAGTTTGAGCTGCGGTGTGAACGGCTCGATGCACCTGTTATTGCGGCGACATTCGTGCAGTTTTTGAACTCGATCTTTTTGGGCTCAATGGCGGCGGTAAGGCGTTTTCACAGGCTGGAGAATTCGGTGATAATAATTGATGAAGTTCAGTCTATACCTGTAAAATGCGTTTATATGTTTGATCTTGCGGTGAATTTTCTCACGAAAATATTAGGCTGCACGGCGGTTTTGTGTACTGCGACCCAGCCAAGTCTTGACAGGCTCGATTATCCTATATTGTTTGATGATAACGACAGTATGACGGGGGATTTCACCAAGGACTTTGAACAGTTCAAACGTACAGAGATCGTGCCAAGGCTTAAAATCAGCGGATATACATTCAAAGAGGCAGCAAAGTTTTGCGCTGACAGGTTAAAGGAGAATTGCAACAACAGCTTGCTTTTGGTGGTGAACACAAAGAAAGCGGCTTATGAGATATACAAGGAATTGTCGCAGGACGATGATCTTATTGACAGCGGCACAGAGGTCGTGCATCTTAGTACATATATGTGTCCGCAGCACAGGCGTGATAAGATCTCGCATATAAGGAAGGTGCTTGACAATCACGGCAGGCTGGTATGCATATCCACGCAGCTTATTGAAGCAGGCGTTGATGTGTCGTTTGATTGCACGGTGCGGTCGCTTTCGGGGCTTGATAACATTGCGCAGGCGGCAGGAAGATGTAACAGAAATGGTGAGAAGGACAGCGCAGAGGTCTATGTTATAAACATTGCTGAGGAGGATCTGAGCAAATTGCCCGAGATAAAATGCAGGGCTGGTATCGGCAGGCAGATATTCGATCAGAAATTTGAAGATGTGCTTTGTGATGAAGTCATAGGGCGGTATTTTCACAAGTTTTATGCCGAGCAAAGGGCGGAGCTGTTTTTCCCCACAGCAAAGGCTGACACGACTTTGTTTGAAATGCTATCGCTTAATGAAAAATATCGTGACAAAAAGATAAAACCTTTTTACACCAATCAGGCGTTTGCCACCGCAGGCGATCTTTTTGAAGTGATAGAGGACAATGCTTTCCAAGTGGTAGTGCCGTATAATGACGAGGCTAGGGCGCTCATATGCGATCTTGGCAGCGATATACCTATCGAGGATTTCCGACTTGTGCGGAGAAAGCTTCAGAAATATACTGTAAACACATATTATCGAAGGGTGCTGACAGATGAGGCGGCGTTGGTGTTTTACGAAAAGTACAATGTTTACAGCGTTCTTGATAGTTATTATTCCGATGAGTTCGGGCTGACTATTGACGGCGCAAGCAATGGTTTTCTTTTTGGATAGTTTTTTTATGATGGCTTTGTTTTGGCGCAAAAAAAGTCCCCCAGGGTCTAGCTGGGGGACAACGCCTAAGAACAATGTAATTGACATAATTTCAATCCACGCCATCAGATCAAGCACTCAAATGGCGACAGTAGTATTGTAAACAAGCTAGTTGTACTTGATATTATAAAATTGTAAAAATAATAAAAAAGGGCTTGAAAATTAAAGCACAAATAATAAAAAAGACTTGACAAATAGATTGTTATACAATATAATTAACATAGAAGATATAGTGAAAGGAGGTGGGCTTTATGGTTGAAGAGCTGAAAAAATACAGAAATACTGTTGAGTTTGAAATAACCGCAAGAGAGGCAATGTTTTCTGACGTTATCACTCGTGCAGGGGGCGAAAAGTATTCTTACGATGTGCCGACTTATGAGGCGATGAAGGGCATTACACATAGTATTTATTTCAAGCCGACGTTTATATGGTATATCGACGCTGTGCGTGTTATGAACCCGATAAAGCACATCAGAAAAGGCGTAAGGCCGCTTAAATACGGCGGTGGAAATGATCTTGCATATTACACTTATCTGTGCGATGTGCGGTATCAGGTGCGAGCGCACTTTGAATGGAATATGAACAGGCCTGAACTTGAACAGGACAGGAATGAGAACAAACACCACAACATTGCAAAGAGAATGATCGCTCGGGGCGGCAGACGTGATACTTTTGCCGGAACGAGAGAATGTGCCTGCGAAGTGAGACCTTGCGTTTTCGGCGAGGGCAAGGGCGCATTTGACAACACGGGGGAGATAAACCTCGGGTACTTATACAACGGCATAACTTACGCTGACGAGGCAATTTGCGAAAGCGACAAGGGTATGCTTACGGTGAGATTTGCAGATGTAGTGATGAAAAACGGCATAATCGAATTTATGCGTCCGGAGGATTTCCCGGAAAAACAGAAGAGACATATAAAGGCTATGAAGATAAAGAAGTTCGGCAAAGAACTTGATAATTTCAGCGGACTTGATGAATTTGCAGGAGGTGAGGATATTGAGCTGGGAAAGTGAGATTTATGCGATCTATGACAAAATAAAAATCAACAGTCAGAAGAGTTCGGAAAGCGAGAAAATGCTGCCCATATCTCATTCAACAGCAAGTGCTCAGATCGAGGTAACGATCGACGAGCACGGCAATATGCGCAGCGCTTCTGCTATCGACAAGGAGCAGTCGGAGACGATAATCCCTGTAACAAAGGATTCTATCGCTAAATCAAGCGGCATTTGCGCACACCCTCTGGCGGACAAGCTTATTTATATCGCAGGGGATTACAAGGATTATGCGGTTGGTGCAGAAAAGGACAAGGCAGAGGAGAAATTTGACGCTTATATTACTCAGCTTGAGGACTGGGCGGAAAGCGATTATGCGGCAAGGGGCGTTAAGGCGGTCTATAATTACCTCAAGCAGGGGCGGCTCATAGGCGATCTTATCGGTACTGGGCTGCTGGTGACAGACGATACGGGCAAGCTTGATGATAAGCGCAAGATAGGCATAGCCGTGCAAAAGGATTGTTTTGTGCGGTTCAGGATACAGTATGATGATTTTGACAAGCAGTCTGAGACTTGGAAAGACAATGAGATGTATGAGAGTTTCATTGATTATCTGAACAGCTCTGAGACTGACGGCGAGCTTTGCTATGCAACGGGCAGGTATCTTTCGCCGACTTATAAGCACCCGTCCAAGATACGCAATGGCGGCGATAAGGCGAAGCTTATCTCATCAAATGATGAAAGCGGCTTCACATATCGTGGCCGATTTGACAGCAAGGAGCAGGCTTTGTGCGTAAGTTATGATTTTTCACAGAAATTTCATAATGCGCTTAAATGGCTCATTCAGAACCAAGGTATAGTTTTTTACAGTTATTACGACGATAAGACCAATGAGACACATCACAAGAAGGGCTATCTTGACGGAATGTCCATATTTGCTTGGTCAAGTTCACTTGAACCGCTGCCGAATTTTGCGGAAAGCGCAGAAGAGGTATTTGACTTTGACAATGATGAGAATGCAAATGATAATGCGGCAGAATATGACAGTATGCCATTGTATATGCAGAAGATCAAGCGGATGATCTTTTCAAAGAATGAAGAGGCAGAGGTCAACGCTGACGACAAGGTAATGGTTATGGCGCTGGATTCAGCAGTAACAGGGCGGCTCAACGTTTCTTATTATTCAGAGCTTGCAAGATCAAAGTTCCTTGAGAATGTTGCGAACTGGCACAGGAACACGAGCTGGCTTACTTATATCAGCAAGATCGAAGGCAGAGGCATAAATTCATTTAGCGTGTATGAGATCGTGAACAGAGCCTTTGGCGGCGAGATAGACGGCAAGCTCAAATGCAAGCCGGAGGTGGAAAAGGACAATGTTCTGCGGCTTATCCCTTGCATAATAGAGGGTAGAAGGATACCAGCGGATATCGTGAACGCTTTAATCAGAAAGGCTTCAAAGCCGTTGAGTTATGACAGCACATTCAATCATAATATGGTGGTAAACACGGCCTGCGGAATGATAAGAAAACGATTCAAAGAGGAAGGAAGAGATATTGATATGGCACTTGATGAGAATTGTACAGACAGAAATTATCTGTTCGGCAGACTGCTTGCTGCGGCTGAAAAGGCAGAGCTTGACACTTATGATGACAGCGATAAAAAGTCGAGAGTTCCAAATGCAAGGCGTTATTGGGAAAAATTCGTGCAGAGCCCTTATACTACTTGGGAACGGATATATGAAAAGCTGGATCCATATTTTCAGAAGCTTGGCAACAGCAATCGCTATATGAGAGTTATCAATGAGATAAAGGCTAATTTCACGGTGGAAAGCTATGCTGACGACAGCAGGCTGCAGCCGCTTTATCTTTTGGGATACAGCCATCAGATGAATGAATTTTACAAGAAAAAGGATAACAAAGATAAGACTGAGAACAATGACAAGATTGAGAAGGAGGAATAACAAATGAGCGTACTTGAAAATAAGATAGACTTTATAGCCCTTGTGACGGCGCAGAACGCAAACCCTAACGGCGACCCACTTGACGGCAACAGACCGAGGGAGACTTTCAACGGCAACGGTGAGATATCAGACGTTTGTGTCAAGAGGAAGATCAGAAACCGCTTACAGGATATGGGCGAGAGGATATTCGTTCAGTCGGACGACCGCTGTGACGACGGCGCAGACAGTCTGCGTGCAAGGGCTGAAAATTGCGAAGCTATAAAGAAGGTCAAGAACGGAAAGAAAACGGACAGAGACGCTTTTGCAAAGGCGGCTTGTGAAGAGTGGATAGACGTAAGAAGCTTCGGACAGGTGTTTGCATTCAAGGGCGATGAAGTGTCCGTTGGCATAAGAGGTCCTGTATCAATACAGACGGCGGTAAGCGTTTCGCCTGTTGACATTGAGAGTATGCAGATCACAAAGAGCGTAAATGGTGAAAGCGGAAAGACCTCAAAGGCTTCTGACACAATGGGTACAAAGCACAGAGTTGAGTTCGGGCTTTATGTGATAAAGGGCAGCATAAATTGTCAGTTGGCAGAAAAGACAGGTTTCAGCGACGAGGACGCAGACAAGATAAAGGAAGCTATCAAGACGCTGTTTGAGAACGACTGCTCGTCAGCAAGGCCAGAGGGCAGTATGGAAGTATGTCGCCTTTACTGGTTCAAGCACGAAAGCAAATATCCGAAAACATCTTCTGCAAAGGTGTTCCGTTCATTGAAGATAACGCCGAAAGCAGGGGTTTCAAAGCCTATGGCATTTGATGATTATGACATTGTGCTTGAAGAGCTCCAGGACTGTGTAAAGCCTGAGATATTTGACCTTGTGTAAAGCGGTATGTATAGTGAAGACGATTATCTGATGATATCGGGGCTTCAGCATTACAGCTTTTGCCCCAGACAATGGGCGCTTATCCACATTGAGCAGCAATGGGAGGAAAATCTCCGTACTGTTGACGGGGAGATCATGCACGAAAATGCTCACGATGATAATTTCAGAGAGACGAGAAAAGGCGTGATAATAACACGGGCAATGCCTGTTTCCTCCCGTGAGCTGGGGTTCAGCGGCGAATGTGATATCGTTGAGTTTGTTCCCGACAGCGGCGGTGTTACGCTTGGCGGCAAATGGGAGAAGTACATCCCTGTGCCCATCGAATACAAGAGAGGTTCGCCGAAAAAGGACGATTGCGATATTTTGCAGCTTGCGGCGCAGGCGATGTGCCTAGAGGAAATGCTTTGCTGTGAGATAAAGCAGGGATACATATTTTACGGCGAAACAAGGCGGCGTGAGAAGATCGAGTTTGAAGAGGCTGTGTTCGAAAAGGTTCGGGAATATTCTGAGCAAATGCATAGGCTCTTTGAACGGCGATATACGCCGAAAGTAAAGCGGCGCAAGGGGTGCAATGCTTGCTCGTTGAAGAATTTGTGCCTGCCGGAAATAATGCAGAGCCGAAGCGTAAAGGACTATTTATCCGAGCTGACTGAAAATACGAAGGGGGAAGGTTGAGAACTATGAAGATATTGCTTAACACGCTTTACGTTATGACCCCTGACAGATACTTGTCTCTTGACGGCGAGAATGTTGTTATCAGCAGCGAGGGCAAGGCAGTAGGACGAGTGCCGCTCCACAATCTTGAGCGTATTATGACATTTGGCTATACCGGGGCGAGCCCTGCCCTTATGGGGAAATGTGTGAGCGAGGGTATAGAGCTTGTTTTTATGAAACCGAACGGCCATTTTCTTGCCAGAGTTGAGGGCGAGATAAACGGAAATGTTGTTTTAAGGCGGCAGCAATACAGGATAGCAGACGACAGGAAGAAGAGCCTTGAGATAGCCAAAATAATGATAAGCGGAAAGATTTTTAACGGAAAACAGTCTGTTGAAAGGACTATCAGAGACTATGGCCTTAGGATAGATACAGAGCTTTTCAAGTCAAAGAGCGGATTTTTGAAAACGTCGATACAAAATGCTCTTGAGGCGGTGTCGGCGGACGAATTGAGAGGAATCGAAGGCGAGGCTGCAAGCGTTTATTTCAGCGTGTTTGACGATATGATATTGCAGCAGGGTGAGGATTTTCAGTTTACTGTCAGAAACAAAAGGCCGCCAAAGGACAATGTAAACGCAATGCTTTCCTTTGCTTATTCCCTTGCCACGGGAATGTGCTGTTCGGCGCTGGAATCGGTGGGGCTTGACCCATATGTGGGATTTTTCCACACGGACAGGCCCGGAAGATGTTCGCTGGCTCTTGACCTTGTTGAAGAGTTCAGAGTGCCATTATGCGACCGCTTTGTGTTGAATCTTATCAACAAAAAGATGATAACGGGGAAAGATTTTGTACACCGTGAGGACGGAGCGGTCATACTTACAGACGATGGCAGAAAGACCTTTCTTCAAGCGTGGCAGAAGCGCAAGGAAGAGGTCATTACGCACCCATATTTGAAAGAAAAGGTCAAGTGGGGCATTATGCCGTATGTGCAGGCGCTGCTGCTTGCAAGATATATAAGGGGCGATCTTGATATGTACCCTGTATTTATGTGGAAGTGATAAAATGCTTGTACTGATAACATATGACGTGAATACAGAAACGGCAGCCGGCAGGAAAAGGCTCCGCAAGGTGGCAAAGCAATGCGTTGATTACGGCGTAAGAGTGCAAAACAGCGTATTTGAATGCGTTGTTGACAATGCTCAATGCAGGCTGCTGGTGCACAAATTAACAGATATCATCGACGAGACCAGCGACAGTCTGCGTGTTTATTATCTGGGCAAAAAAGAGAAAGCACGGATTGAGATATACGGCTGCAAAACTGCCATAGATGTGGCAGAGCCTCTGATATTCTGACTGCGAATGCAAAGCGCACATAAAAACCCCGAGACATTCGCAGAGCAGATCGCCCCGAAATGCAGCCGAAAAATATCCGCTCTGCGTGAAAAATAAGAATATCAGAGGATAATTTGTGCAAAGTGTACTGACTGCGCCTGCATTGCAGGGTCGGTATGGTATACTTTTGCAGTCGCTCTCCGCTTGGAGGGCGTGGATTGAAAT
>NZ_JAHZAX010000010.1:0-9384 GCF_019423705.1 Ruminococcus sp.
AGCGCCACCTTGCCAAGGTGGAGGTAGCGAGTTCGAGCCTCGTAATCCGCTCCACAAAAAGTCCTTACAGTCTTAATGATGAGTAAGGACTTAATGTTTTCTGCGGGTTTATTTCAATTACCAGAATACTTTTCTTCCTGAAAGGAGATGGAGGTGCGACCCCTCTGACCCGCTCCAACAACGCCTTGCTTTTTAGCAGGGCGATTTTTTATGCCTGCGTGTTGGTGAAAGTGCTGAAAAGTGCGTAAATAGGCGGCTCGACTGACAGTCCAGCCCGATTTTGTTGACTTTTTCAAAGCCGTGGGCTATAATGTTGACCATAGAGAGTGCACTCCGAACAAATTGAAAGGTGATATGCTATGGAAGATAAAATTACTCTTGGAAAATTCATTCAATCAAAAAGAAAGGAACTGGGGCTTTCTCAAAAAGACCTTGCTAAAGAGCTTTATGTCACTGAGTCGGCAGTGAGCAAGTGGGAGAGAGGGGTATCATATCCTGATATAACGATGATATCGGGGCTTTGCAGGGTGCTTGGCATTTCTGAGCACGAGCTTTGCACGGCGAGCGAGGACAATCAGCAGAGAGAGGCTGAGTTTATGGTGCGGAGCTATAAAAGCTTTGTTCGGGGGTACACTATCATAACCGGAATTGGCTATCTTGCGGCGATAATACCGAGTTTTATTTATAATATGGCTCATGGCGGTATAGGCTGGTTCATGGTGCTTATCACATCGCTGATGCTGACGTTTTCTTTCATAAATGTGCCTGTGCTTGTGAAGAAAAACAGGTCGTTGTGGACGCTTGGTTCTGCGACAGTTTCGCTTTTTCTTCTTTATGCCGCAGGGTGCATTTATTCCAATGGGGATTGGTTTGCTATGGCGGTGCTTGGAACACTCCTTGGGGAGGCTATCGTTTTCCTGCCTTTTGTGCTGAGAAGTGAACAGCTTGAAAAGTATGTGAGAAACAGCAAGGGGCTTGTGTGCATGGCGGCGGATTCGGTGCTGACTTTTGCCTGCGTTATTTATGGTACGCTGAAATATGGTGACGTGGCAGACCTTTGTGACGGCATGGTCGCAGCGGTGGCTTGTGTGGCATTGGTGTGGGCTGTGTTCCTTATTATAAGGTATCTAAAGGTGAACGGATTTTTCAAGGGTGCACTTTGCTTTGCGGCTTCGGCGGTATGGGTCGCTGCGATGACTTTTGTGACGAACCTTTGGAACGGAATGAAGCTTGGGGATATCTTGGCGTTCAAGACTTCTACGGGGGATAATTACGATTTGATCGTTTGCCTTGGGCTGTTGGGTGTTGCGGCTGTGCTTGGTGTCGTTGGGGCGGCGGTAAAGGCTGCGAGGAAGAGATTGCAGGAAAGATAAGTAGGACAGAATAAGAGAGATACAAAACGGATAGAGATAATTTGGACTTGGTGGGACGTCGAGGACGCCGTCCCCTACATAAAGTTTGTTAAACGTATGATACCACACTTGGGTGAAAGCTCAGGTGTGGTATTTTTATTTTCATGTGAATATTTTTCCCGTATATGTCAAAAATAATGCCAGAGGACTTATGCCGCCGATAGCATAAGACTGCCGTGGGTGCAAGAGTGCTTGCGGAGATATGATATCATATCGGGGAAAGGTTTTGTAAATATGAAAGAATTCAGTCTTAAAAATTCCCGTGCAGGCAGAACGCTTGGTGCGAAGGGAGTATACATCACTCTTGCCGCTTGTCTGCTTGCGCTGGGCGGTGCAGGCGTTGCCGCCTACAACAAGGCTATGGACGACATTTCGGACAAGCTGACTATCTCACGCCCTGACGTGGAAAACTCTGCGGCGGAAAAGCAGGCGGACAACAAAAAGACGGACGTCGAGAAAGAGTACTCAAGCTCCGAAGCTGCTGACGATCTTGACGTTCAGACGCAGCCGAATGTTATGCCTGTGAACGGGGAGATACTCCAGCCGTTTTCTAATGGAGAGCTTGTGAAGTCGGAGACGCTGGGGGTTTGGAAAACTCACGACGGCGTTGACATCAAGGCTGATCTTGGCGAACCTGTGAAGTCGATGAACAAGGGCAAGGTCACGAAGATCTGGGAGGACGCTCTTTGGGGCAACTGTATGACTATCGACCACGGAAACGGCGTTATCGGACACTATTATAATCTCTCGAAAGAGATGACTGTGTCGGAGGGCGATCAGGTCAACGCCGGGGAAGTTATCGGCGCTGTGGGCGACACGGCGCAGGCAGAGGTGGCGGAGCTTTCGCACCTGCACTTCGGCTTAAAGAAAAACGGCGAATGGATCGACCCTATCGAGTTTATCGACCCTGCGACGAAATAAAATGAGACTTTTGGAAAAAGCAACAAATCAACGGGCGGACGCTGTTCGCCCCTACATACAAACAGCGTATTTGCGATATTTTAACCTTGACGTTCTGTTTGTTTGGCTTTTTGACAAGCAGTTATGATTTGCTTTCTTCATTTGGCGGCTAGGCTCGTGGTATACGGGTCTGTGCCGTTACAATCCCCCATAAAACGCCGTGCCCGAAATATTGGGTGCGGCGATACATATTTTGTGGGCTTTGCGTGGTTTGCGTTACGTCTTGCAAAAATGGGTGGGCTGTGATATAATTATATCTGACAAAAAAGAACAACATAATTGTGAGGTATGATAATGAAAAGCAAAAGAAATTTTCCCGGGTTCACCATATCGAAAAAGGGGGAGTTATCCCTTAAAAACGGTCACCCTTGGGTATACTGCGATGAGTTGCGTGACGAACCAGAGGGGCTGAAAAACGGCGAACTGTGCGACGTGTTCTCGCAGAAAGGTTCTTATCTCGGCACGGGATTTTTGAGCCTTAACAGCAAGATACGCATAAGAATACTTTCGGACAATGCAAACGAGACGTTTTCGGACAACTTTTTCCGCAGGCGCATACGCTATGCCATAGATTACAGAAAGACTGTTATGGGCGATGATTTTTCCGCTTGCCGACTGATTTTCGGCGAGGCTGACGGAATGCCGGGGCTTACTATCGACAAATACGGCGATATACTTGTTTCGCAGGTGCTTTCTTATGGTATGGATCTGATAAAGGATACCATTTTTAGGCTGCTTGTTGAGGAGCTTGAAAAGGACGGCGTTAAGGTATCGGGCATAATGGAGCGTAATGACGTTGCTATCAGAAAGCTTGAGGGTTTGGAGCAATACAAGGGCTGGTACAAGGCTGATTTTCTTCCCGAGCCGCCTTCTAATGTGACGGAGATAACAGAGAACGGCATACGTTATGAAGTTGACGTTGAGAACGGGCAGAAAACTGGCTTTTTCCTCGATCAGAAGTACAATCGTCTTGCGGTATCGAAGATCGCAAAGGGCAAGAGGGTGCTTGACTGCTTTACCCACACGGGATCATTTGCGCTCAATGCGGCAATGGGCGGAGCGGAGCACGTCACGGCGGTGGACGTTTCGCAATTTGCTGTTGACACGGCGAGAGAGAACGCAGAGCGGAATGGTCTTGAGGGCAAGATGGACTTTCTTTGCGCTGATGTTTTTGATCTGCTGCCAAAGCTGTTGGAGGAAAAGGCTGATTACAATATGATAATACTCGATCCGCCTGCTTTCACGAAGAGCAGAAAGACTGTTGGCAGCGCTGAGAGGGGTTACAAGGAGATAAATTACAGGGCGATGAGGCTTCTGCCAAGAGGCGGATATCTTGCGACCTGCTCTTGTTCCCACTTTATGGAGAACAGGCTGTTTGTGAAGATGGTTATGAGCGCCGCAAAGGATGCAGGTGTGCAGCTCAAGCTTATCGAGGCAAGGCAGCAGGCGCCCGATCACCCGATACTGCTCAATGTGCCGGAGACGGATTATTTGAAATTTTATTTGTTCCAGGTGGTTTAAGGGGCAGATACGGACGTTGAGCGTAAACCACACAACGGGACGTCGGGGGCGCCATCCAAGGGGACGTCGGGGGCGCCGTCCCCTACAAATTACGAAATAGCGTTGTGTTTTGTAGGGGCGAACATTGTTCGCCCGTTGACTTGCGCCTTTGCAGTCGCCTGTTTTGGCTTGCAGTTTGTTATTTTGACGACGCTTTGCATTTTGTGTTTCGACGGCAAATCGTCATATTGCACATAAATTTATATCAAAAATTGTACAAGATTTTATGTATAAAAGTGGGGAAAACCTATGGTAATTTCACTTTAAATCTGTTATAATATAAGGGTAACCGTGGGCGGCGGGATAGTTCTGTCTTTCCGCTGCGGAATTCAAAATTATTTTGGAGGTAAAAAACCAATGGCAAAGAAGTATTGTTATCTTTTCTCTGAGGGTAATGCCAATATGAGAGAGCTTCTCGGCGGTAAGGGTGCTAACCTGGCTGAGATGACAAATATCGGTCTCCCTGTACCTCAGGGCTTTACGATCACAACTGAAGCTTGTACTCAGTACTATGAGGACGGCCGTGAGATCAACGAAGGTATTATGGCAGAGATCAACGAGTATATCGGTAAGATGGAAGAGATCACAGGCAAGAAGTTCGGCGATAAGGAGAACCCACTCCTCGTTTCCGTTCGTTCAGGTGCTAGAGCATCTATGCCTGGTATGATGGATACTATCCTTAACCTCGGTCTTAACGAAGAAGTTGTTGAGACAATCGCTGCTCAGTCAGGCAACCCAAGATGGGCTTATGACTGTTACAGAAGATTCATTCAGATGTATTCTGACGTAGTTATGGAAGTTGGTAAGAAGTACTTTGAAGAGCTTATCGACGAGATGAAGGCTAAGAAGGGCGTTAAGCAGGACGTTGAGCTCGACGCTGACGATCTTAAGGAACTTGCTGAGCAGTTCAAGGCTGAATACAAGGCAAAGATCGGCGCAGACTTCCCAGCTGATCCTAAGGAGCAGTTGATGGGTGCTATCAAGGCAGTATTCCGTTCATGGGATAACCCAAGAGCTAACGTATACAGAAGAGACAACGATATCCCTTATTCTTGGGGTACAGCAGTAAACGTTCAGTCAATGGCATTCGGTAATATGGGTGATGACTGCGGTACTGGTGTTGCATTTACAAGAGACCCTGCAACAGGCGCTAAGGGTCTGTTCGGTGAGTTCCTTACAAACGCACAGGGCGAGGACGTTGTTGCCGGTGTTCGTACACCAATGCACATCTCTGAGATGGAGCAGAAGTTCCCACAGGCATTCGCTGACTTCAACAAGGTTTGTAAGACACTTGAAGATCATTACAGAGATATGCAGGATATGGAGTTCACAGTTGAGCACGGTAAGCTCTATATGCTTCAGACAAGAAATGGTAAGAGAACTGCACAGGCTGCTCTCAAGATCGCTTGTGACCTCGTTGACGAGGGAATGAGAACTGAGGAAGAGGCTGTTGCAATGATCGACCCAAGAAACCTCGATACACTTCTTCACCCACAGTTCGACGCAAAGGCACTCAAGGCTGCTACTCCTATGGGCAAGGGCCTTGGCGCTTCTCCAGGAGCTGCTTGCGGTAAGATCGTATTCACAGCTGACGACGCTGAGGCTTGGAACGCTAAGGGCGAGAAGGTAGTTCTCGTAAGACTTGAGACTTCACCGGAGGACATCACAGGTATGAAGGCTTCTCAGGGTATCCTCACAGTTAGAGGCGGTATGACATCTCACGCAGCCGTTGTTGCTCGTGGTATGGGTACTTGCTGCGTATCCGGCTGCTCAGAGATCGTTATGGACGAAGCTAACAAGAAGTTCACACTCGCAGGCAAGGAATTCCACGAGGGTGATTACATTTCTATCGACGGTTCAACAGGTAACATCTATGATGGTATCATCCCAACTGTTGACGCTACAATCGCTGGTGAGTTCGGCAGAATCATGGGCTGGGCTGACAAGTACAGAACAATGAAGGTAAGAACAAACGCTGATACTCCTGCTGACGCTAAGAAGGCTAGAGAGCTTGGCGCTGAAGGTATCGGTCTTTGCCGTACAGAGCATATGTTCTTTGACCCTGAGAGAATCGCTGCATTCAGAGAGATGATCTGCTCAGACACAGTTGAAGAGAGAGAAGCTGCTCTTGCTAAGATCGAGCCAATGCAGCAGGCTGACTTCGAGGCTCTTTATGAGGCACTTGAAGGCAATCCTGTAACTATCAGATTCCTTGATCCACCGCTTCACGAATTCGTTCCAACAGAAGAGGCTGACATCGAGGCTCTTGCTAAGGCACAGAACAAGTCTGTTGAGACAATCAAGGCTATCATCGCTTCACTCCACGAGTTCAACCCAATGATGGGTCACCGTGGCTGCCGTCTTGCAGTAACATATCCTGAGATCGCTAAGATGCAGACAAAGGCTGTTATCAAGGCTGCTATCAACGTTAAGAAGAATCACCCAGACTGGACAGTTGAGCCTGAGATCATGATCCCACTGGTTGGCGACGTTAAGGAGCTCAAGTATGTTAAGAAGGTAGTAGTTGAGACAGCTGACGCTGAGATCGCTGCTGCTGGTTCTGACCTCAAGTATGAAGTTGGTACAATGATCGAGATCCCAAGAGCTGCTCTTACAGCTGACGAGATCGCTAAGGAAGCTGATTTCTTCTGCTTCGGTACAAACGACCTTACACAGATGACATTCGGTTTCTCAAGAGACGACGCTGGTAAGTTCCTCAATGCTTACTATGACGCTAAGATCTACGAGAACGATCCATTTGCTAAGCTCGATCAGGACGGCGTTGGCAAGCTTATGGAGATGGCTCTCAAGCTTGGTAAGCCAGTTAATCCAAAGCTCCATTGCGGTATCTGCGGCGAGCACGGCGGCGACCCAACATCTGTTGAGTTCTGCCACAAGATCGGTCTTGACTATGTATCTTGCTCACCATTCAGAGTGCCAATTGCTAGACTTGCTGCTGCTCAGGCTGCTATCGCACAGAAATAAGCGAAATTTACAACTGCCCTTATATGAGTACACCTTTGGCTTTGAGGAAGCCCAGCACTACCGAAAAGCACAGGAATCGTATCTCAGACGAAACCAATGGGAAGATTTGACCATTAAGGTTTGGGTGAATGTATAAATATGCTGATAAAACCTCCGTAGTTTAACTGCGGAGGTTTTGTGTTATAGTGTGTGAAGGTCAGGCAAAGATAGTCAAGTGAAGTCTTTTTATATTAAAGATGATCTGCTTGTGTTATACCATTAACGAAGAAAAATAAAAATGAACCGAATAGGAGCTATTACAAAGCTGTTGTATGTCATCATAACCATACAACAGCTTTTATCATTTGATCGGAAACTCCAATTCCAGAACAAACTCCGGGAACTGCTTTGGTATTCTCATCTCTCCGCCAATCTTTTCGACAGTCCTGCGAATGTTGTATAACCCAAAGCCGTGATTATCTTTGTCGAGCTTAGAGGTCTCTGTGAAATTTTTGTTATCCAAAGTTGGATTTGATATTTTAATAACCTGAACATTCTGTACAACTGCACATTTCACCGCTATAATAGCAGAATCGGATGAGCTGAGTTTTTCACAAGCCTCGATAGAGTTATCCAAGGCATTGGAAAGCATCGTGCAAAGATCAACAGCAGGGATCTCATCGGAAATGAAACCGCTGAATTTAAGTTGCGAACCCACATATGCTGCTGATTCGCTTTTCTCCGAAAGTATCGAATCAGCGATCTGATTTCCGCTTGAAAACTTATTTGCATCAATTATCTCCTGCTTGGTTATACTTTTTACATAGTCAAGTGCTTCATCAAGCTGTCTTTTCTAAAGCGTTGCCTGCAAACATATCATATGATTTTTATAATCATGACGAAATTCTCTTAAATCGTCTGTAAGCTTATTGATCTTTTGGTAATGTTCAACTTGACCTGCCATCTGTTTTTCCATTATTCCTAATATGCTTTCGTAGTATTGCCGTGAAATACTGCTGAATACAAATGAAATAATAATTGTTAAAAAAGCTATAATGGTCAGTACTGTCAAGAAACTGTTTATTCTATTATCAAAGAATAACTCACTAGATTCAACAGCCATGTTTCCACAAAGCTCTCCGATAAAAACTAGGACGATCAGTATCATAACGTATACTCGTTTGGGCAGCAAATTTATACTGTTAATGATTTGATTTTTATGACTTTTTTGAAGAGCTCTTAGTAAAATTAAAGCAGCAATATTAAAAATAAGTGAGGAGATATTTAGAACCGTTATCCTGTCAAAATTTTGTACAAATAAATCAATCAGTATGCATCCAATTGATTGAAAAATGGAATCTAAAATCAGTACAATAACTGAAATATATACAGACCATAATATTTTTGATTTGAATATCGACAAAATGAAAATTAGAAGAAATGTATAATAACATATTGTTGCTGTTAAGAAAATAACAGGTTTGTCATGATTTCTATACCAAGAGCAAACAATTCCGGAAATCAAATACACAAGAAATACAGTCACATATTTTCTTCTGTACTCTCCGTTTCCATAAACAAGATTCATGGTTTGGATAATCGTAAATAAATATAGTATAGATATTACTGTAAATTCAAATGTGTGTACTAAATTCATTTCTATTCTCCTATACTTTTTCTTTTAAGATAATTCAGATATTTACCTTTAAAATCCTTGAATTTAGAGCTTGAAATAAGTGCTTTTTGACCGTTAGAAAATTCAATTTCCTTTTTACTGTAGCCGGTTATATAATTAAAATTAACGATATAAGAGCGATTTGAGCGGTAGAAATACTCTTCATTCAAATTTTTCACCAACGAAGAAATTTTGTTTGAATAAAGAAAAATTCCTTGAGCTGTGACAACTTCCGCATAGATATTGTCGGCTTGTGCATATATTATTTCGTTTTCGGGTATCGCTATATTCTTTTGATTGACAGTATACTTAACTACTATATAAGCAGTTTTTGCTAGATTTTTTATAACAGAATCCAAAGCTTCGTACAAATCCTCTTTTTCAAACGGTTTAACGAGAAAGCGAAAAGCATTAACTTTCATACTGTCAAAAACAACGTCCTTATAGCTGCTCACAAATATTACGGTAGTATCAACATTGCGTTTCCTCAATACCGAAACGGTATCGAGTCCGTTTTTATCTGTCATTTGATGATCCATAAAAATCAAGTCAAAGGACATATCGGCAGCTAAGAGTTCCATGCCGTCGGAATATTCGTATATAATAAAATTAAGACCATGCTTATCTGCATATATGTATAATTCTTCAGACAACGTTTTTCGAAAAAAAGACTCATCATCGCAAACTGCTATATGCATAATAACCTCTCCCTATTATTTTCTGATATTTTTTGTTGTTCTTATTATACAATATTTTGACATTAATTTCAAGCTATTTTGAGCTTTACAAGAAAAAAAGGGGTGTTTACAAGAA
>NZ_JAHZAX010000010.1:9484-133199 GCF_019423705.1 Ruminococcus sp.
CATTAATTTCAAGCTATTTTGAGCTTTACAAGAAAAAAAGGGGTGTTTACAAGAATTTTGTAGCCTGTTTTAGAAATCGGTGTTATCTTAATGGCATCGATTTGTAAAGGAGGCAAATAATATGTTCTATAATTTTTGGCTTGCATTTTATAAATTCTTCAAGTAAGGCGGTGCGGTTATGCCGATAGTTGAACACCAGTATCTACATTATAAAAATGTTTTATGTTTTGAAATGCAGCTTGATTACGGAGAAATAGAGGACTTTGCCCAAAGAATCGATTATAGTCTTGACGTTTTAGATCTATCCCGTGACGGGAAAATTGTTATTACTCAAAAATCCCCTTTTCTTGAGTTTCTGATTCCTGTAGATAAACAATTTTCAAGCAGCAAGCATTACCGCTATAAACCGGAGTTCAAACTTGTAAATGCTATAAGGACAAGACATTACGGTTCTTTCGACAGTATTCAAAACAAAGTGGAGGAGCTTAAGAAGTATATTCAAGACCAGTCTTTTTTGCCCGCTACCCCTCCGTACTTCATTGTTCAGGATATTAAAAACAATATTTATGATGTATATATTGGTATCAATGAAAACATTTTATGAAATGTGAAAACGAGGTCGGATTTTAGTAATCTGATCTCGTTTTTGTGCCTTTACAAGGAAAAAGGGGGTGTTTACAAGAAATTTGTTGAGAACAGTATGATTTTGTGGTATTTTTATGGAGTTAGTAAACTAACAAGAATAAATAATTATGGAGGTAGTAAATATGTTCAAACCAAAAACAAAGTCACGGCTAAAACGAACATTGTCCGGCATACTTGCCTTTGCTATGACAGCGAGTGTGGCAGCTGTCATGCCGGCAGCGGCTGAGGAAACAGCAAAGTATCCCTATGCTATTTTTTCCGCAGACGAAGATGCAGGCATTACTTTAAATGCTGACAGTTTCACCTTAAACGGTAATGCTTACACAAACGGCGTATTCTCGAAGACTACTCAGTATCCCAATATCAACGGCACTATTACGGATCATAGTGATATTGAAGAAGATAATACAGGGGAAAAAGGAAACGAAGACGTATTTGACGTAAGTAGGGATATGATACTCATTCATACCAAGCTTGCAGACAAATATTTTACCGAAAACTGCGATACATACAACGAAGATTATACATATTCCGATATGAATATTAATATAAATAATTCTGTCTACGTTACGGGCAAACTGAGCCTGGACGGCAATATCAGCCTGAATAACGCTGTAGGAGCAGTTTCAGACGTTGATCTTTCCGGCGGAAATCTCAACGGCAACAACACGGTTATCTATTCAAAATTCGGTGATATTGACATCTCAAACAGTCAGGCTTCGGTAAACGGACTGATCTATGCTCCGTTCGGAACTGTTACCATAGACTGCGACAACTTCAATATGAACGGACTTATCATTGCTCAGAATGTTGTTATCGACGGTTATGGAGCTAATATCAACTACAGCAGTTCATGGGCTGAATTAGTTGGCACAGAGAGCGAAGAACTCAGCTGGACAATGGACGATTGGCAGTACCTTGCCGATACAGACGAGGACGGTTTGCCTAACCTTATTGAAAAGGAAATCGGCTCAGACCCGTACAATCCTGACACAGATGGTGACGGACTTCCTGACGGATACGAGGCATTAACGCTTGGAACAGATCCAACAAAGCCCGATACCGATGACAACGGCGTCCTTGACTGCGATGAGGATTTTGATGAAGACGGATTAACAAATCTTCAGGAGTATGAACTTGGTACAGAGCCTTATAATGATGATACGGACGGCGACGGACTTAATGACGGCGAGGAGATCAACACTTACATAACTGATCCGCTCAAGGTTGACACCGATGATGACGGACTTGAGGACGGTGACGAGATCTACTTTGAAACAGATCCGCTGAATCCCGATACCGATGGCAACGGCATTTCCGACGGCGATGAAAAGCGTTTACAGACATTTATTCATGAAGTCGAAAACGATGATTGTGCCGTTACAGAAGTCCGTGTATCTATGGAGGGTACGGGAAATCTTCAAAAGACAACAACCGTTGAGAGCATTATGAACAAGGATATACTCTGCACTGACGTTGTGGGACTGGTCGGCGAGCCTTTTGAAATCAAAACGACTTCGCAGTTTGATAAGGCTACGCTTACTTATGTGATCGATAAGTCTAAGCTTGGTGATACCGAATTTGACAATCTGCTGTTTTTGTGGTATGATGAAGAAAATGACAATTTTGTTGAGCTGGATACTGTTCTCGATGAGGAGAACTCTACTGTAAGTGTGGAGACTACACACTTCAGTAAGTATATGCTGGTGGACAAAGTAGAGTGGTTCAATGCTTGGAAAAAAGCTTCACTTTATTTTGAAGATACCTACGAACCGCTTGCTACCGTGATTTGTTACGACTGTTCGGGAAGTATGAGTAGCAATGACCGTACCTTTAATTATAATATATATAACGAGGACGGGACGATAGCTTATTCTTATCCTACCTGCTACAGAAAGCTTGCAATAGATAATTATATAGATTCAATGACATTGACTGACAAAACGGCTCTGATCAGTTATGAAAGCTCTGCTAAGCTTGTAAGCGGATTTTCAAGTGATAATGACGTATTGAAAAGCCTTGTGAAACCGTATAACGGCGGTGGAACAAATACAAGAGCGGCTCTTGATATTGCTATCAATCAGCTTGAAACTGTTGAGCATTGGTATTCAAGACACGTTATTTTGCTTTCTGACGGCGATGTAAATATATCAGAGGAGTATATACAAAAGGCACAGGATAAAAAGATAAAAATACATACGATTGGTTTAGGTTACGGTGCAAGCAACAGCAGGCTGAAATCATATGCCGAGTCTACCGGAGGACAATTCTTTGCGGCAGCGACTGCCGAGGAGCTTGAAGCTATTTATAACGATTTGTCAAGAGATAATCATTTTGATCTTCAGAACATGGAGGATCTGGACGGCGACGGTCTTCCAGATGAATTTGAGGTTTCGGGATTGGTTGTTTCTAATGCACAGATTTTCTATACCGATCCTGAAAATCCGGATTGTGACGGGGACGGATTGCTTGATGGAGAAGAAATTTCAATCGAAAATCCTAAGTTTGTAATCAAAAAGGATTCTACAGGCGGCCATGCGGAATATTCTTCATTAGTGTTCAGATACAACTCGGATCCTTGGAATGAGGATACTGATGGAGATGGGTTAGATGATGACAGCGATTTTGACCCGATTCATCCTGCAACTGATGACCAATTAAAAATTATTGACTTTTTTGATTCAGCTGAACTTCTTGAAATACAGTATTTGGCACAATTTTGTGAAAGATTCGAATGCTCCCCAATTATTGCGATAGATTACATAAATGTTTATCGCAGACATGCTGATTATGCGATTGACGAAGTGATTGAGGATTTAGCGTCATTAGGGTATAAATGCGATAAAGCTGCATTCCAAATTTATTATACAGAATATTTTAATTATAGAGACGAAACTTCTTGGTCTCAGATAATGAGCATAGGTTATACAAGTTGGACACAATCTTTTCAGTTTTTCTTATCTACTTGGGTGTTAGAAAATGCTTTTCAGGCTAAGAACACCAAAGCTGTTAATTCTTTTGAATTATCTAAAAAACAGCAAGCTGCATTAGATGATATTTCTAAAATATCTCAAAAAGGCGATATTGTCAAAATAGAATCAGCTGAAAAAGTAAACAGCGAATTTAAAACCAATTCTAACTACAAACCACCCTATCAACCTGGGACAAAGACCATAACCGTTAAACTTAAAGAAAACACAAAATTTGTTAGGGTTTATCGAGAGTCTGGAAAACTAACCGGAGGTTGGGTAATGGAAGCTGAGCAAATTGAAGGTCTAACACCGTCACAGATAAAAAACAAATTTGCTTTGGAGTATGAACCTAAATATATTTGTGATGTTGAAATTCCTGCAGGAAATACTGTTCGTTATGGAATCGCCAATAAAATAATAAATTGGGGGAACGGCGGCGGAACTCAATATGATTTAATGGGTCAGTTTATTGGTAAGTTCACAAACGAACGATTATTATGATATCGGAGGTTAACTATGCCTATTTTAAAAATACATAAAAATGCATTGTATGTTAATAACGAGCTGGTAAAATTTCAGTTTGAGATTGATACTGTCCTTGTTCTTGATTCACAGGTAATTGTACTAATAAAAACTCCATATGACATTGATAATAATGATAATGTTTACTCAGTTGATTTTCATGGTAAAATTACTTGGCAGATAGAATCAGCAAAAAAAAGGTTTCCAAAGCTGCAATACACTCCATATGTTGGGCTTTCATATAAAAATGGCAGTGTGATTGTCAATGATTTTTACGGTACGGATTTTATCGTAGATATCAAAGATGGTAGACTTTTGGAGAGAAAAAGCGGTTCGAGATTTTGAAGTGGCATATATTGCATTATGAGGAAGGCACTGTTGGTTTTAAAGTAGCAGAAAAGTATCAAAAAGCTAAAAATGAATTTTGCAAATCTGGTGCGGACTCAAAGACCGGCATTATAAATATAGGAGGTATGGTAAACGGTCATATGCCGGGAACATATTACTTTTTAGCAAATGATTATTTATACAAATTAAAAGCGAGTTGATTTTATGAAAAAGGGAAAAATTATGTCGATGATAGTGCCAATTATTTTTGTCATTATTCCGCAGATTATTGTAATTATTGCATCATCCTTTATGAAAAATGATCAATCTATAATTTTGAATATAGGAGGGAGCATTGGTATTATATGTGGATTACTTGCATTAATTTTAATCTATCAAAATAAAATCAATGTGACAGGACATATTATTTCAATATTGATAGTTATATTAATTTCATTGATCATAACTTGTTTATCGTTCTTTGCACTTTCCTTTATAGGTATAATTTTTGGTGCAATAATAAGTACGGTTGTGTCAAATATGTTTTTGCTATTTAAATGTGATCCAAAGTCATTAAGGGAATCAGTGATTTTGATGTTGATTAATCCAATAAATTACGCCTTATTAGATGGCATAGCCTGCATATTAGCAGTAATTATGTTTCCATTAAATATAGTAATTTAATATCAAACTCGTATATGTGATAAACATTCAAAATAATAGATATTGTAAAATTGCCGTACAGAGTAAAATCTGTACGGCAAAAATAAAAATTATGCGTTATAGATAATCATTTCAATTTTGACCGTCTGCCGGATGAATTTGAGGTTTCGGGACTGGTTATTTCCAATGCTCAGGTTATTTATACCGACCCTGAAAATCCGGATTGCGACGATGACGATCTGTTAGACGGTCAGGAGATTTCTATTGACGGAGGTAAGTCAAAGACCGTTAAGGTCGGCAGTGCGTACGGCGGATATATCACGTATTCTACTGTTGTATTTAAGTATAGCTCCGATCCTAATAATGGTGATACGGATGGGGATGGTATATTAGATGTCAATGATTCAAAACCATGTGATCCTTATTTATGCACGGGTATATGGACAGCGTCAGATGAAAAGTTTTCTACTACTGTTCAAGCCGAACTTTTAAAACTGGAACTGGCATGGCACTTAGCAGTTACTGATACTGATAAAATAGATATTGCTAATAGGGCTGATGAATTTGCCTGGTTTTTAGGCGGAGATGTCAGTGCTGCGGAACGAGATTATTGGTTAAGCGAAGTTAATAAGTATAATCCTTCTATTAGCATAAGCGATGAAAAAGTATTTCATTCAATAATGTTCATTGCAGGTATACTTGAGCCATCTCCAGATGATGCATGGAAACTTATTTCGAAAAAAGCTAAAAAAGAAATGCTTGAAAAATGTGATGAAGGAGTTGTAAAAAAATTTCTTAAATCTATGGGAAAGCAAGCGACGAAAGAAGGTACGATGGGAATAAAAAAGCTTAGTGGAAAAGGATAAAAGGATTTATGTATGATGTTAAAGTTAAGGGAAAAGGAGGTGCTTATAGGCTACTTGGTAATAAAACAGAAAATGGAGAGATATTTTGGGAGGTTTTCGAAAAAACACATAAATGAGAATATATGAAATATTAAAAAAGACAAGTCCTGAAGATGTTATATCAAAAATTAAGCTACATTATGGCAATAAGTATATAGATCTTTATAAAGATTTGTTCTTTGATTTACTTAATATGAATCCGACATATAACGGGCAAAAACTATGTATATTTATTACGGCATACATTCAAAACGAAAATGATGATATTAGAAAACTTGAAATATTTGACGAGAATGATTCAACAATTGATTTTGATGTAAGTGCCTACGAGTTATCTTCAAAAACAATTTATTCGATAGCATCATCGCCTTATGCGGATTTTTTAAATTATACTATTGATGAGGAAACACTGCGCAGATATTCATTTCCAACAATATTAGCACATTGTTTTTATGAAATCACTTCGTATGGTTTTGAGGATAATGTATGATTTGCTTTTGCACATGGCGTTATTTTTCGGATAGCAGAAATTATTTAATATAAATTTCTGTAAAATTATATATTGTGAGAATTTATGAAAATAATAAGAAGAATAGAAATAGCAACAATTTTAGTTGTTGCTTTGAATTTGATTTTTGAGTTTTTGTTTCATATAAGCATTAAAATCATTCCAAAATTTTTCATTGTTTCGCTTTGCACAGTAGTCTTGTTTTTGACATCAGTAGTTTCTGTTTTTCTTCATTTATCCAAAAATAAAAGCAAAATTTTTAAAAACTCATGTAAAGCTATTATTTCATTATTTTTATCCTTGATCTTGTTAATTAACGTTCCCTTTAACTATAAAACGGAACGATTAAGGTTTACCCATAGTGATTATGAAATAGTAATATCAAGATATTATGTAATGACTGTTCAAAGAATACAGGTGCTGGTCACTGATAATTCTGTTTTTGCTCATGAGATTTTATATGTTGGATTACCAACTGGAGATTTTGATCTGTCTGATTCGGTGAAAATAAGTTGGAGTTCAGATGATTGCTTTGAGTTAATTTATAAACCTACATTGTCACATTCATACAGTTGGAAATATAATTTTAAGGACAGTGAAGTAACATATCTTAGTTCAGATGAGTTTGAGGTTTCGGACTGATTATTCTTCATTATGATCGTCAGAGTGATAGTACTGACAATAAAAATTCTATGGTCAATCAGCTTGCTTCAAAAGCTTAAAAACTCTTAAAAATCTTTGCTTTGTGAGGCGTGACGGTAGAAATCAAAGACGAGTTTCAATGTCAAAATTTCAGAGTTACTGTCAACGAAAGGTGCTCTCGAAAGTACACAGCGTAACGGAGATATTTGTCCCTAACTCGCAGTAGAGTAAACATACCATCCTCTGAGGAAAAGGGCGACACACGCCGATTGTTGTGGTGTACGAGGGGATTACCCCGCTCCTGTTTTAAAGAAGCAAGCTGTGACAAATTATTTAGCCTAGTAAATCTTCACGGCAAGAGATATCATTTTTTGAACATAATAAAATCATTCTCTCGAACCACTGTCGGAAAACACGGCAGTGGTTTTTCTATGTCGGATCATAGATGTTTACCACCTTACTTTTTACGGTAGGTCGTGATTCACGTCCTACCGCATCGTGTTGTGAAAATGCAAAAACAAAAAGTCATCACTGCTTCGTCCATTAGTCAATCATACAAGCTTTTAAAGGAACACTGAAAAAAGGTTGTTAAACCTTCAACTTCTTCCCCTATACAAGTAAGAGCAAACTCTACATAAAATTTGTTACGAATTTGTTCAAGCCTACAAACTTTATGAATTAAGGGTTGTCAAAACGGCGACTCCTTTCCGTATACAAGTGAGAGCAAACTCTATAAATAATCTGTTCTGACTTTGTGCAAGCATATGAAATAAAAAAAATCCTTTGTAAAAAAGTTGTAGAAACGCAAAAACATTGCTAGTAAGTAGCAGAGAGAGCTGATTATCATAACAGTAGTCGAGTTAGCTAAAATACAATTCAGAAAACTGTGCAGGTATACAAATATTTTTCACACACGCATAAAAAAGTATTTTTCATCGGCTACAGGGTGAACGGACAAAAAGAATCTTGACAATTAAATCCCACGCAGGAGAGATATCAAGCGGCGAAGTACAGCAAAGATCGTGCAGGAGGAGCAGGAGCGTACCAAGCATGGAAAAACGTCCTTAAATCAAACAAGGCTTTCTGACAGGAACTGTACTGTTGTGGGGCAGAAGAAAAAAATAAAAATGAAAAAACGAAAGGAAGATGCATATGAAAACCGTCAACAATAAATTCTACAGAAGATATATTGAACCGACATTTCCGGCAGCAATATACGATGACATCACACCTCAGGAGTTCATGGTGATGACTGTACTTTACAGCGACTACGATTACGATGAAAAGTGTGCGACGGTAAGTCGCAGAGATATTGCCCAGACCTGTAATATGTCCGTGAGAAACATCGACCGCATACTTAGTCAGCTTGTAAAGAAAGATCTCATAAGAGTGCAGAAACGTTATGCGCCAAGCGGCAGGCAGATAGAAAATTCCTACAAGCTGATATATCGTGATTACAGATCATGAATTGCGATACCCTCTGTGTCACTGTGCTATACCTTTAAGGATTAATACTAACTAATATTAATAATGGCAGAAGAAAGAATGATATGAAGTTATCAAAGATTGATTGATGATGCATGACGAATAGAATCGGCGGATTGATTTGCTGATTAACAGTCCGCCTTTTCTCTTTTGCAAATTAAAAAGGAGATGTGCAAAAGAGAAAAAAGTGTAATTAATTTAATCGCAACATAACGGCGATTTGTGCCCTCCTAGCTCGCACTAGAGTAAACAACCACCGTAAACGGTATAAGCCCACACAAGCGATTTGTGAGCGGTTTACGAGGTGATAAACGAGAGGTTCGGAAATCAGTTAAAAAGCACATCGGAAACCGGATATGTTGGTTATGAACAAATTTCCGATTTGCCGCATGACGATGAAAGTGAAATATTTCATTGCAGGTTAAAGTCATGGCGTCTGAAGCCGCCATGACCCTCACAGCGGACAGCAAAGCTGACCGCAAATATGCCGTAAATACGCAGTTTTCGCATTGGTCTTGTGTATATTTTAGGCAGTCGCCTCATGGAGTCAAAATACGGCTTTTTACGAAAATCAGGGGTCGTAAGTGCAGAAATGTGCGTAAAAGCAGCATATTTTCAGGAGTCGTGAGAAAAAAGGGAGTGGATTTATGGCAAAAGAAAAAATGGCTGTATATTTTCAGCCGGAAACAATTAAGAAGATCGAACAGGAGTATAAAGAGGATAATTGTGCCTCGAAAACAGAATTTATTGAGAAAGCCGTGAAGTTTTACATCGGCTACCTTCGTCAGCAGGAAGAGGTAAACTACCTCTCCCCACTGATTACGGAAACGGTCAAGGCACAGATAAAAGGTACAGAACAGCGGCTTGCCCGTCTGCTTTTCAAAGTCGCAGTGGAGCTTGGAAAGCTGTCGCATATGACTGCGGCGATAAATGATGTTGATGATGAAACATTGCAAAGTCTGCACGCTATGTGCGTAAACGAAGTACGGAAGATCAATGGAATTATCGATTACGAGGATGCTGTGCAGTATCAAAGAGATTAAATCAGAGGTGCCAAGAAAACAGTATGTGATTTTTATTGATACTGCTACAAGTAAAGAGAAAAATTTGGTTGCAGTTGGTGATTACATTGCGGCTGAAAAAATAGTAAAATTGTAGTACGGAGGTAACTTATTGAAGATCGAATTTGAGTATGAGGTAAGGCTGATGATCGAAATTCTCTTTGAAAAAGGCTTGATAAATCAGCCTACATACCTCAACATTATCAGAAATTTTGACAATCAAAAGCAAAAGAGTGCATGACTTTGAAAGGACAGGTGACTGAATGTACACAACATTAAAGCCAGACAGGAACAGACAACGAACGGTTGTGTTTTACGGACGAGTATCCACCGAGCACGAGGCTCAGATCTCCGCTCTGGAAAATCAGCTTCAATGGTATGACGATCAAGCTAAACAGCACAAGAACTGGAACGTGATAGACAAGTATATTGACGAAGGAATTACGGGAACGCAGGCTAAGAAAAGACCGTCGTTCCTGCAAATGATCGAGGACGCACGGCAAGGAAAATTCGATCTTATAGTTACAAGAGAGGTATGTCGATTCGCACGAAATACGGTTGACACGCTGACGTTTACTCGTGAGCTAAAGAACTTGGGTATTGAGGTTTACTTTGTTGAGGACAACATCTGGACAATGGACGGTGACGGAGAACTCAGACTTACGCTTATGGCTACTCTTGCACAGGACGAGAGTAGAAAAATTTCTGAGCGAGTTCGTGCGGGACAATATATCAGCCGCGAGAACGGTGTGCTATACGGGAACGGAAATATTCTTGGGTACGACCGAGTCGGCTCAACCTATGTGATCAATCCGGAGCAGGCGGAAACGGTGACGATAATATATGATTACTATCTGCACGGCTACGGAATAAAGAAGATCGTCAACGAGCTATATCGCCTTGAACGCAGGGACTCATCGGGTAACGTCAAGTGGGACGTCTCAAAGGTAAACAGAATACTGAAGAACGCAACCTACAAGGGCTATATCGGGTACAATAAATCAAGTACCAATAACTATCTGGAGCAAAAGAGGAAAAACAATTATGACACCTCAACCTACGTTTATCACAAGGGTGATTTCGAGCCGATCATCAGCGAAGCACAGTGGGACGAGTGCGCACGGATTATGAAATCACGCTGTCAGGTGCTAAAGAACAGTATGGGTAAGGATAAGAAGTTCGGACATAATCCGTCCGCCGACCCTTGGCTGAACAAACTGAAATGCCATTGCGGTTCGGGATTTAAAAAGTACAAATGGCGGACGAACAAGAAAGACGGCAAGGAGGTTTATGGTTATTCCTGCTATCGTCGCAGTCAGTCGGTCAGTCCACGTTATCTGTCAAATCACGGGATTGAGGCGGATGGTGTGTGCGATATAAAAGGCATTTGTCAATGGAAACTTGAAATGATGGCGGACAAGATTTTGGGTGAGGTGCTTGCGGACAGATATGAGATCATTGAAAGGGTGCTTGACTTGATCAACAAGCACTGCATGGACGGAACCGATTCGTTGCAGAAAAACGCCTATATTATCAAATCCAAAATTGAAAAACTTGAAGCGAAAATACGCAAGCTGGTTGATATGTATGTCGAGGGAGATATTGAAAAGGACGAATACCGAACGGCCCGAGCTGATTCAGAAAATGAGCTTGAGTGTTTAAAAGCGGAGCTTAAAAGGAACGACACAGCTGATACGGTCAGCGGAAACTGCATAGACACGGAGCGTATTCGCAGAACTCTTGATGAGATACTTTCTGCTGACAACGGTCACATCAACGATGAAATTATTAGCAAATTGGTATCGAGAATTACGCCGGTTGACAATACAAATTTTGAATGGATAATCAATCTCGGCGAGGAGAAAAGTGAAAAAATACGTTGTACGCTCACAGGCAGAAAAAACTCTGCTGAGCTTACGATTGGTGACGGCGAAAGCTGTCACTTTACATACTGGTTGATAAATCTACTTGGTTTAAACGGTGAAATTGTCATAAAAGCTCGTGCAGGTGAGCTGCTGCTCAGGCTGCTATTGCTGACAAGAAGTAATTCTTGCAGAGTTTAGCCACTTTGGATAAATTGTGATATTTTCACCCCGTATCTTTATGGTACGGGGTGTTTTTTTTCTGTTTAATTGGGCAAAAAAGTGCGCACCAAGGGAAGTTGGTGCGCTTTTCTATGCAATTATTTCATCAGCCAAATTTCACAGGCGTATTTTGAATACTGGATATTGCTCTGTCGTGTGGTGGTTTTGTAAATGTTGGTGCCTATGTATTTGTAGTCCAGTCTTTGGTTATACAGGGTCAGAAAGCCTTCTTCGTCGCTGAAATGGAGGTTCGAGAGGTCGACATTTTTGGCATAATCATAGGCTTTGTCATAGCTTTCGAAGTCAAGATCAAGCAGTATAACTCTCACAAGTTCGGTATTGGAAGGGAGGCCTACGTTGCCAAGGTTGCTTTTGAGCTTATCGAGTGAGATCTCGTCCCAATAGATGTTGCCGCCAACGCTCTCGTCGGTGCAAAGTGTGTCGAGGCTTTGTGATAGCAGGTCGTCAAGCTGGCCGCAGGCTCTTAGGGTGGAATAGCCTTTGCTTGAGCGCTTCTGATTTACTTTGTCGACGAGATAATTGCTCAGATCGTTTGCGCCGTCGGCGGAATAGTACCATTCTTCGCTGGTGACTTGATCTTGATCATCGTCGGTGTTATCGTAATTTTCGACAGGCTGGTCGTTGTTGTCGGCATATACCTGCGGGGCTGTGGCTGCGGTTTCGGTGGCAGCGGTGGTGGTAGTTTGTGTCGTGGCGGCGGCGCTGCCTGTTGCGGCGTTTGCAAGTCCGGCTGCTATTTTGTCGATATCGTCGGCATTTGGGGCAGGTGGCAGGGTGGTCGTTTGGGTGGGCGTATCGGACTTTGGAGCGACTGTTGTGATGACAGTCGGGGTGACTGTGACCACCTGTACGTTTGGGGTGTTATCGCTTGAAGCGTTTGCGTAATTTGTGGCAACGAACACGGCGGAAGCGGCGGTCATTGCGGCGGCAGCGCAGGCTATTTTTGCGGTCTTTGGCTTTGGTATACGCACGTCGAATGGGATATTTTCACGGGTGTTCTGCTCACACATACAATTGAAGCAGAATGTTGAATCATCGTGGAGTGGGTTTCCGCAGTTTTCACAGGGCCTCATTTTTTCAGCCTCCTTTGAGCTTTTTTCAGGGCTATGTACAGTTCTTTGGCGGAGCTGTAACGGTCGGTGGGGTTTATGGAAAGGCACTTCGTAAGCAGCTTTGAAAGGTGTTTATTTTCGCAGAGCTTGACGGAGGGGTGCTCTCGGGTGAGCATATAATTGAGCAGGACGCTCAGCGAATAGAGGTCGGAGCGGACGTCGGACTGGCTGAAGCCGTACTGCTCGGGGGCGGCAAAGCCTATCGTGCCAAGGGTGGAAGTATCGGTGGTTTTGTTGCTTTTATAAATTTTAGCTATATCAAAGTCGATAATCTTGACATTATTGTCATTGCATATTATAATATTATCAGGCTTTATATCACGATGAATGATACCGCAGCTATGAAGTGCGTCAAGTCCGACGCATATGCGGCAGGCTGTTTCGACGGCTTCATACTCGCTCATATCACGGCTTCCCATTACTTCGGCGATGTTCATTCCGTCGCAGTATTCCTCGTATATGACGTAGCCTTCGTCGTATTCGGAGACTTCCAAGATACGGCAGAGGTTGGGGCAGCTTATGGTGGCGAGCTTTTTATAGACGGCGATATCCGCTGGTTTGAACATAACGTGGCGGACGATCTTTGCGCCGGAGCTGTTTTCAAGGACAGTCTTTTCGTGGCGGCTGTTGCGGAAAAGATAATTTTTGCAGTCGAACAGCTTTTCTATTTGAGTCTGCTCATAGTTATAAAGGCTGTAATTATTTTCAGTTTTTTCAGTTTTATCGGTCAGTTTAGTCGATAATGACATTGCGGCATCTCCAATTGTGATATTAGTGATATAAGAATATTGATGATATAGAGGTTGAGGTTGATTTGAGAAGAAGTTTAACAAGTAAATCCACAGATGAGCTTATGGACGAGCTTAAAAGCGGAGAAAGCCTGGACTGCTTTCTTGAGAAAAACAGCAGCGCACTTGATAGGCAGACGTTCGCCGATTATCTTAAGAAACTTATGAAAAGGCAAAATACCAACAAGAAGGAAGTTATAAAAAATTCGCTGGTAAACGAGATATACTGCTATCAGATATTTGCAGGGTCGAGAATGCCCACAAAGGACAAGATCATTGCGATCGCTTTGGCGTTGCAGCTTGATCTTGACGAGACACAGCGTTTGCTGAGCCTTGGGGGAGCGGCGGCGCTTTATCCGAAAAACAGCCGTGACTGCGTGCTGATAAATGCGATAAACACTCATAGCAGCGTTTCAGAGCTAAACAGGGAGCTTTTTGAGCGGCATATGGATTGTTTGAAATAGTCCGGTCATTCGGCGTTGTTTTCGATACCGTTTTTCTCGAGCCAATGGGCGGCATAGGAGCAGGTAGCTGTCACTTTGCCGCCACGGCTTTTTATTTCATTGACAGCCATTTGCACCAGTTTTGAGGCAACGCCCTGACCTCTGAGGGAGTCGTCAACAAAGGTATGGTCGATACAGAAAGTATTGACGCTTCTTTCGGGGAAAGTTATCTCGGCGAGGACTTTATCGCCTTGTGCGGAATATATACGTTCAAATTCGGTAATGAATATCATATTTTTGCTCCTTTTTGGGGTATGGGCAGCGCTTATTTTGGCGGCTGTCCTTTTTTGTATTATTATACATTATTATAGCACATATTGTTTTATTTATCAAGTTTTTTTGAAGGGGCAAAGCCCCTTCAAAAAAACTTGACGAGTGTGTTAAAAAGTAGTATAATAGATATGATATTTATTATACTACTTTAATTTACGGAGGCTTTATTTATGGAGAAAAAACCGTTTTATATTACTACCCCGATATATTATCCATCGGGTAATCCGCACATTGGTCATTGCTACACCACAGTTGCCTGCGATTCTATCGCAAGATACAGACGTATGCAGGGCTATGATGTTATGTTCCTGACAGGCACGGACGAGCACGGTCAGAAGATCGAGGAGAAGGCTAAGGAAAAGGGCGTTACTCCTAAGGAATATGTCGATGAGATCGTCAAGACGTTCAAGGGTCTGTGGAGCTATATGAATATCAGCTATGACAGATACATCAGAACTACTGACGATTATCATATTGAGACAGTTCAGAAGATCTTTAAGGCGCTTTACGACAAGGGTTACATTTACAAGGGCGAATACAAGGGCAAATACTGCACGCCTTGCGAGAGCTTTTGGACTGAGTCGCAGCTTGATGAGAACGGCTGCTGTCCTGAGTGCCACAGAGAGGTAAAGGAGGCAAAGGAGGAGGCTTACTTCTTCAAGATGTCGCCATTTGCCGACAGGATCGAGAAGCTTTTGACGGAGACTGATTATTTGCAGCCAAAGACGAGAGCGACTGAGCTTGTAAACAACTTTATCAAGCCCGGTCTCGAGGACCTTTGCGTATCGAGGACGACATTTAAGTGGGGAATCCCTGTAACATTTGATGACAAGCACGTTGTTTATGTATGGGTAGACGCACTTTCAAACTATATTTCTGCGCTGGGTTACTGGAACGAGCAGTACAATGACTTTGAGAAGTTCTGGCCTGCTGACGTTCATATGGTAGCGAAGGATATTATGAGATTCCACGCTATTATTTGGCCTGCTATACTTATGGCGCTTGATCTGCCGCTGCCAAAGCACCTTGCTGTACACGGCTGGATAACATTCAACGGACAGAAGATGTCAAAGTCTTTGGGCAATGTTGTTGACCCATTCATTCTTGGCGAGAGATACGGCGCTGACGCTATCAGATATCACATTCTGCGTGAAATGGCATTGGGCGCTGACAGCTCATTCTCCAACGAGATAATGATAAACAGGATAAATTCCGATCTTGCGAATGGTCTTGGAAATCTTGTTTCGAGAACGGTCGCAATGGCTGACAAGTATTTCGGCGGCACGCTTCCTACTGAGAGGGAAGAGGGCGAATTTGACGCTGAGCTTATTGCGGAGGCTGAGGGACTTAGAGCCAAAGTTGACGAGTTTATGGACAAGACACAGATCAACAATGCGCTGGCTGAGATATTCAAGGTGGTATCGAGGGCGAACAAGTACATTGACGAGACTGCACCTTGGGTACTTGGCAAGGACGAGAGCAAGAAGGCAAGACTTGCCAGCGTGCTTTACAATCTGCTTGACACGATCAGAATAGTATCGACGCTGCTTAGCAACTTTATGCCGACGACGATGCCGAAGGTATGGGAGCAGATCGGTGCGACTGAGAGCGATATCACATACGAGAACGCAGGAAAGTTCGGTGTACTGCCTGCTGATGTTACAGTTCACAGGGGCAAGATAATTTTCCCGAGAATAGATGTTGACAAGGAGATCGAGGAGCTCAACAAGATCATTGGCTGCAAGGCTGAGGTGAAGGAAGAGGCAGAGGACGACGGTTTTGAGCCTGCGCCTGTTGCTGACGAGATCACCATTGATGATTTTGCGAAGGTCGATCTGCGAGTTGCGCTTGTAAAGGAATGCGAGAAGGTCAAGAAGTCAAAGAAGCTGCTTTGCTTACAGCTTGACGACGGCTTCGGCGGCAGGCAGGTAGTATCGGGTATTGCGGCGTGGTACAAGCCTGAGGATCTTATCGGCAAGAAGGTCGTTATCGTAGCGAACCTCAAGCCTGTTAAGCTTTGCGGCGTTGAGTCAAACGGAATGATCTGTGCGGCGGACACTCCTGACGGAGCGGCGAGCGTTATTTTCCCAGATCAGAGCTTGCCTTGCGGTGCTAAGCTGAGATAATTTTGAAATAATATAGGCTGCGTTTTGCAGCCTTATGCGTCTGTAGCTCAGTTGGATAGAGCGCAAGACTCCGACTCTTGAGGCCGCAGGTTCGATTCCTGTCAGGCGCACCATAGCTTTTATAAAAAAATAGGACAAAAATATAGGTGGGAATTTAATATGAAGAAAAAAGTGGCAGCTTTTTCGGTTTTGGCGGTAATAGTGATCGGCGTGGCGATCTTTCTGCTTGCAAAGATACCGTCGCCGCAGACGGATCACAAGATATTCGGCTCACGTTTTGAAGAAAAGATCTGTGACAAATATGAGTTGCATTTTGTTGATGAGGCCTTCCGATATGCTGACAGGGCAGGATATGACAGTAATACCCTTGAACTTACTGTTCACGGCGACCCTAAGATATACGACTATCAGGGCAGAGACATATATTGCCGCATAACGGCGGACTACAAAGGCGAGACCCTTACTTTTAAATTCAAGGGAACTAAGATCGTCGGGACGAAATATGAATGGAGCCTTATAAACGAAGAGGTGGTCGATGTTTTTAAGTGGTGATCGCTCCGGAATTGTATGAAACTAAATAATGTTTAAATTATTATCTTTTATTGATCTATTGGTCTATATTCCAAAAATATTTGGGGTCGGTGGTGAACTGTATAAACTTTGAAAAGCCGTTTGTTGAATAGCCTTTTGGCACTAATTCGATCTCGGAAAAAGCAGGAAGTGATATATTGACTAAATAGATATAATATGGTATAATCTGCATATAGCTACAAAACAGACTATTTTAAAACAATTTGTGGAGATTCAATATGAGTAGATTTGACAAAAAACTTGTGCCATTTGTGCTTGCGGCGGTTATGGCGGCTTGCGTTTCTTGTGGAAGCGTTGAAGATAGCGGTTCACAAAAAGAAAATAACTCCTCCATTTCCGATACAGTTTCCACGACGGAAAGTTCTGTTGTAACGACGAGTTCGACCACCAGCACGGCTGAACAAACGACTACGGAAAGCTCATCGTCCACAGCGGAGACCACAACCACCACAAAAGAAACAACCAAAACAGACAAGACAGAGGAAGAGACGACCAAGGCTGCGGAAACAGGACAGGTGACAGAGACTTGGGAAGAGACCGAAGATATTCCTCCAGAGACATACACAGAACCTCCTCAGACTACTACAAAAGCTCAGACCACCACTACTCATAAGAAAACAACTACTCAGCAGACTACCACCACAACAAAGAAAATAAACTCCGAAAAGCCGAGCTGCTTTGCATTATATTTTGCTGGTGTAGGTGAAGAAGTTGTTGTATATGATGGCAATTATTCGGATTATTACATAACAGGCTATGATATTGTGAACAAGAGCAATGACGCTAACATTTCAGTATCATATGGTAAAAATGAAGCGTATGTTCAATGTGCAACAGAAACTTCATTCGATTTAAAACTATATTGGTATAACGATGAAACTGGTGAAAGCTATACGTCATCGACATATATTGAATATTTCTAAACCACAAAAACCGCTATGCAAAACTGCATAGCGGTTCATTTTTTTGCTTGTTATTCCGTCACCTTATCTCCTCAATAACTCCCTTATCCATTTCGTGGACGGTGTCGCACAGAACGGAGATATCTTCCGCCGAGTGGGAGCATATGAGGATAGTCTTGCCCTGCTGTTTGTAGCTGAGCAAGTACTCACGCATTTCTTTTACGCCGTCTTTGTCGAGACCGTTGAAAGGCTCGTCAAGAATAAGTATTTTCGGGTTTTCCATAATGGCTTGCGCAAGGCCGAGGCGCTGGCGCATACCGAGGCTGTATTTGCGGACGTGGCGTTTTAAGTCAGGGTCAAGCCCCACTTGTTTCATACTGTTTCTTATCTCTTCTTTACCTATCTTGTTGTTAAGACCTGCGAGGAGTTTTAAATTTTTGTAGCCCGAATAGTAGGGTATAAACCCAGGCGTTTCGATAATGATACCCATATCTTTCGGAAAGTCAACGTCCTTGCCCACCTGCTTGCCGTCGACTGTTATCACGCCGGCGGTGGGCTTGATAAAACCGCATATGCACTTCATAAGCATTGTCTTTCCGCTGCCGTTTCGGCCGATAAGTCCGTGAATCTTGCCCTCCTCAAAGGACACGTTTATGTGCTTTAGTATCTCAGTTTTGCCAAGGATAAGGCATACGTCATTTACATTGATAATATCCATTTTGTCCCCCTAATTTCTAACTTGATAATTTGCTAACTTGCTATTTCAGCAACATTGTCGTAATTGAATTTTCTTATGGCGATAAAGCAAAACGCCAGCAGTACCGCTATAAATATCGCCAAGTAGCTTATGGAAAAGCTCATCGGCATAACAGGTTCACGAAAATATTTTGTGTAGTGTAGCCATATTATGCTGTTCGCCATTGGCATTGTCCACATAAAGGTGGTCTTGATCGAGCAAAACGCCGTGCCTAATGATATCACCGCTCCGCAGAGGACAAAGCCCTCGGTCTTGCGCTTCACAAGGGAAAAGCTCAGCAGGATAAGCCCTATTATCATAAGGTATGCGAACACCAGCAGATAGCTTTGCACTGCGGCTGAAAACACTGTGAGCTGATTGTAGAGATTTTCAGGTAGCAGCTGCACGCCGAAATTTCCTGAATGTTCCGGAAAACGTGAAGCAAACTTTGTCGCCACATTGCTCCAGCCATTGTACCAAAATCCGTCTGAAAGCATTGGCAGGACTGCCCCTAAAAATATCACCGCAAGATAGGATAACGCCATAAAGATGAGCTTCAAAAGCTGTCCGAACAGCCAATTGAGCCTGCCCACACGCATTATGTAAAAAACTGTGTTGGTGTCGATCTTGGGGAAGTCTGCGATAAGTGTGAGGAAAACCAGCGGTATGATAAGAAGTATCGCACCTGAATTAGCTATGGCGATAAAAGGCTCAAGGATATTCAGCGGTTCGTCCATAAGCTTGGCATTTGATTTAAGAGGCTCGATAGCAAAGCTGTAAATGAAGATAAGAAGCACTCCCAGGATTATCATTCGTGCGTCGCATATCCACTTTATGAACTCCGCCCTTGCACAGAAAAAACTTTGTTTAAGGCTGAAATTTTTCATCATAGCTGACCTACACCCCCTTGTCCTTGCGCAAATTCATCACGATAATAAATCCCAGCAGGGTAACGATCGCCCCCGAACAGTTCACCGCAGTTATCCATTTTGCGCTTCTGTCAAAGCTTTGGATATAGAGAAAATTCGTGATAGAGCTTGGATAAAAGGCGTTTGCTCTGTCAAAATCGAAGTTATCGTTGAAAAGATTTGCGTCTATTATCCTGTTTAGCATTGTGGTGAGGACGTAGGTTAGCATAAAGGGCAGGCAGGTGATGATATATGGATTTTTGCAGAACGAGCTGAGGAAAAATGCCGGCAGGGTGGATACTGCGCCATAGGCGAAAGCTACCGCAAGCATTTTGACTACCGTATTGCCTGTGCTGTCTTGGATAATATACTGAAGCTGGTCGGCTGATACGTCAAACTCAGAAAGTGGCTGGAAAATGGCTGCGCAGGCTATGCCGTAAACTGCGATACCAAGCATAACGGCAAGTCCGCCTGAGATAAGGGCGGAGATGAATTTTGAGAGATAATATCTTAGCTTGCCTGTGCGGGATATGGTAAAGCGCATTAGTCCGTTGTTGCGCTCGGCGCAGAATGATACCATAAAAGGGAATGCCACGACAATAGGCAAAAACATTGTGATATATCCCGAAAGGCCGTTTCTGAAAACCAGCACCGAGGACAGGGTGGGGTCGGTGTGGAGGATATTTTTATCAAGGGTAAAAAGCGCCTCGAACACCGAGTAGGATTTATCGGTGGAAAGGTCGGTATAGGCGGAGGAGGTGAAAGCAAGCACTGTTGTGAGAAGCACCGCCCCTGCAAAGCCTATGTTTATTATGCTTTTGTTCAGATCGCATTTTATTGCGTTTAGAAGTTTTAATTTTGGACTCATTTTTCTGCCTCATAGTTCTATCCAGCTTGTTGAAAAAGCCCGACAAAATTGGGACGTCGAGGACGCCGTCCCTACAATTGGCGTAAATACGCTGTTTGTATGTAGGGACGAAAATTGTTTTTCGACAAGGCTCACAACAATTTGTGGTCGCCCAGAATTTGCTGCTTTTGCGACAGACTGTTTTATCTTTTGTTTAGGTTTTGTTTTTGCTTCCTATTTATAAGTCGCAAAAATGGGGCAAAATGTTGCAGATGTTGCAGAGTTTTAAGAAAATTTATGATATCTCACAAATTTGCGTGGGGAGATTTGTGTATGCTGCGAATAGTGGGTGGGAAAAGGCTTTGCTTGCGGAGGGGTGAAAATGTTGGATTGATTTGTTTAAAATTACAAGATACCAAGAGAAAACGTTTTCTTTTTATTATGACTATCAATAGATAATAACATATTCACAATTTGTGAAAAAATCACAACTTGACCTGCGTAAATACGCTGATTTTTCTACTTTGTTTATAAAAAAAAATGGCTTTGACCCCCTTGACTTTATTGAAAAATGGGCTTATAATATCCCATAGCTTGAAAAAAGTATGAGTTTCATATTTTTATATTCAAGTTCAAATAATGAGGTTATGAAGTATGTAAATGTGAAAAATTTGAAAAGGAGAGTGAGTAAAAAATGTTTCAGATTCAATGGATATGGCACAATTTGAAAGGCTACCGCAAGGTGTATATAACGGCGCTGGTGCTTTCGGTGGTGTGCAACGCACTTTATCTGACGACGCCTTATTTCAGCAAGGAGCTTGTGGACAAGTTTCTTTCAAACGAGAACGCTTTGTACAATCTCGAGCACGAGAGGAAGCTTTTCTGGCTGCTGCTGGCGGGAATGATCGGTTTTACGCTGTTTAGGACGATCTGTCAATACGCCTGCAATATGACTTATGAAGTTTCGTCGCAGGGTATGATATATCGTATCAGAAATCATCTGTTTAGGCGTATAGAACATCAGGATATGGAGTTTTATGACAAAAACCGCACGGGCGATCTTATGACCCGTCTGACGGGCGACCTTGATATGGTGCGCCACGCAGTTTCATTTGTTTTTAAAGGTATGCTGGAATCACTTTCGCTGTTTTTGGCGTCAACTGTGTACTTTTTTATGGTGAGCTGGAAAATGGCGCTGCTGCTCCTTTCCGTTACGCCGTTTATATTCGGCGTGGTGATACTGCTTGACAAAAAGGCAGGCCCTGTGTACGTTGATCTTCGTGAGAAGCTTTCAAAGATGAACACCGATGCACAGGAAAATATCTCGGGCAACAGAGTTGTAAAGGCTTTTGCTCGTGAAGATTATGAGATCGAGAAGTTTCAGAAGGCCAACGGCGAATACTCTGCGGCAAATAAAAAGGCTTCGCTGCTTTGGCTGAAATTCTTCCCTTATATGGAAGCTTTCGCAAACGCTTTGTCGGTTATAATGCTGCTGGGCGGCGGAATTTTCCTCATAAAGGGCGAGATAACGATGGGCGAATATGTGGCTATTTCGGGACTTATTTGGGGCATTGCAAACCCTGTAAGGAACCTTGGCATTTACGTCAACGATATGCAGAGGTTTATGGCTTCGGCGATGAAGGTCATCGAAATTTACTACGCAAACCCTATCATCAAGGACAGACCTGACGCTGTTGACCAGCCCGAAAGGCTTCACGGCGATATCAGCTTCAAGGACGTTACATTCAAGTTCGGCAAGCACGTTGTTCTTGACGATATAAACTTTGACATCAAGGCAGGGGAGACCGTTGCCATTATGGGCGAGACGGGCTCGGGCAAGACTTCCCTTATCAACCTTATCCCACGTTTTTATGACGTTGGCTCGGGTGAGGTGCTTGTTGACGGCGTTGACGTCCGCAAGAGAAAGCTCAGCCAGCTCCGTGCTAGTATCGGTATGGCGACGCAAGACGTGCTGCTGTTTTCCGACACTATCGACGGCAACATAGCTTACGGCGATTCGGAAATGTCAGAAGAGGACGTTAAGCATTACGCAAAGCTTGCGGCGGCAAGTGAGTTCGTTGAGAAAATGCCTGAGGGCTATGAAACGATCGTCGGCGAGCGTGGCGTGGGTCTTTCGGGCGGACAGAAGCAGAGACTTTCCCTTGCGAGGGCTCTTGCTATCAAGCCGAGCATTCTTATACTTGACGACACAACATCTGCCGTTGACCTTGAGACGGAGAAGTACATTCAAGACAGTCTGAGAAACCTTGATTTCCCTTGCACAAAGATAATCATTGCCCAGCGTATCTCATCCACAAAGGACGCAGACAAGATAATCATTCTTGACGGCGGAAAAATAACCGAAATGGGCACTCACGAAGAGCTTATTGCCAAAAAGGGCTACTATTACGAAGTTTTCAAGCTTCAGAACGAGGGCTTTGGAAAGGAGGCGGTCTGAATGGCAAGAAATCGTTATGACGTTGACGAAGTGCTGGAGACCCCTTTCGACTTTGCGCACTTGAAGCGTTCATTCGTCTACATCAAAAAATACAAGGGCAAGATGATAACCGCACTTGTGCTCAGCGTATTTGCGGCGATATCGGGACTTCTTGGGCCGCTCATCACGCAGTATGCCCTTGACAACACCATTCCGCAGAAAAATATCCCCCAGCTTATTGGGCTGACGGCGGCGTTTATCGGCACGATCGCAATTTCGATAACCTTCTCAACTATCCGTTCGAGGATAATGACGGTTGTGGGACAGGATATAATCTTTGATATCCGAACCGACCTTTTCAAGCATTTGCAGGAGCTGCCGTTTGAGTATTACGACAACCGACCACACGGAAAAATTCTTATCAGAGTGGTGAATTATGTAAACTCGGTATCGGATATGCTTTCAAACGGTATCATAAACGTCATATTGGAATGTTTAAATATGCTTTTCATTATGATATTTATGTTCTTTGTTAACGTGAAGCTTTCGCTGGTGGTGCTTTCGGGTCTGCCTGTGTTCGCTGTGATTATGATGCTCATAAAAAAGCGTCAGCGAAAGGCTTGGCAGGACGTTTCAAACAAGTCATCGAACCTTAATGCATACTTGCAGGAGAACATCACGGGTGCAAGAGTTACGCAAATTTTCACTCGTGAGGAAGAGAACGCCGAGATATTTGACAGGCTTTCGGAGAAATATCGTGGAAGCTGGATAAACGCTGTGAAGTATTCACACCTTGTATGGCCTGCGACGGACAATGTTTCCACACTTGTAAGGGCTTCAATATTCGTTGTGGGACTGCTTGTGCTGACTCCTGCGGCGGTGAGCCTTGGAACTATCGTGGCAATGACAAGTTACGCTTCAAGCTTTTGGCAGCCGATTATGAACCTGTCTAACATTTTCAACAACTTCATAAACAATATCGCATATCTCGAGCGTATTTTCGAGACCCTTGACGAGCCTGCCACTATTGCAGACAAGCCTAACGCTGCTGATATCGGCGATATCACGGGCAAGGTAAAGTTTGAGGACGTTACTTTCAGCTATGAACAGGGCAAGACAGTTCTCGAGCACATTTCATTTGACGTCAAGCCAGGTGAAAGCGTTGCCCTTGTTGGCCCGACCGGTGCAGGAAAGTCAACAGTTGTTTCGCTGCTTTCAAGATTTTATGACGTTGACAGCGGCAAGATAACGATTGACGGCAAGGATATCAGCCAGGCCACACTCCATTCGCTGCGTTCGCAAATGGGCATAATGCTTCAGGACAGCTTTATTTTCAGCGGCACGATCTATGACAATATCCGCTACGGCAGACTTGACGCAACGGAAGAGGAGATAAGGGAAGCTGCAAAGATAGTATGCGCAGACGAGTTCATAAGCGAGATGAAGGACGGCTATATGACAGAGGTCAACGAGCGTGGTTCAAAGCTTTCGGGCGGACAGAAGCAGCTTATATCCTTTGCGAGAACGCTGCTTTCAGACCCGAAAATTCTTATCCTTGACGAGGCGACATCGTCTATCGACGCAAGGACTGAGAAGCTCTTGCAGCAGGGCTTGCAAAGGCTGCTTGTGGGCAGGACTTCATTTATCATCGCACATAGGCTTTCGACTATCAAAAACTGCGACAAGATCATGTACATCGACAACAAGGGCATTGCGGAGTGCGGCACTCACGATGAACTTATCGCTAAGAAGGGCGAGTATTACAAGCTTTACACGGCGCAGCATATTGATGAATAAAACCTAAAATCGCATAAAAAACACGGGCGACCGCATATCACCCCCACCGACGGTAGGGGCGAACAGAGTTCGCCCGTTTGTTATTATGTTGGAAAACGTTACCTTATCACTATCTTATCCAGCGTTTCGCCCACCTTGCCGTGAATGACAAGGTCGCAAGCGCTGTCCATTGAGGTCTCGTCACGATTGATGAGCACAAGATGTTTGCCCTTGAAATACCGCACCATTCCTGCGGCAGGGTATACTGTCAGCGAAGTGCCTGCGATGATAAGGGTATCGCAGGAGGAAATTTCTCTCACCGCTTCCGTGACTGTGGCGTCGTCAAGGCCTTCCTCGTAAAGCACAACGTTTGGCTTTATCGTTCCGCCGCAGGAGCATTTTGGTACGCCTGTGCTGTTTAGGATATCCTCGGCTGTGTAAAATTTTCCGCAGTCCATACAGTAATTTCTGTGGACGCTTCCGTGAAGCTCCAGCACTTTTTTGCTGCCTGCCGCCGTATGAAGCCCGTCGATATTCTGCGTTATCACCGATGAAAGCAGACCTGCCTTTTCCATTTCAGCAAGCTTTAAGTGGGCTTTGTTTGGCTTTGCTGTGAGGCAGAGCATTTTGTCACGATAGAAGTCGTAAAAGGCTTTGGTATGGCGCATAAAAAAGGTGTGACTGAGAATTTCCTCGGGGGGATAGTCATATTTCTGATTGTAAAGTCCGTCCACCGAACGGAAATCAGGTATGCCGCTTTCGGTTGATACCCCAGCGCCGCCGAAAAACACCACCTTATGCGAATCGTCAAGTATTTCCTGCAAGTCCATTGTCAACGCTCCTCTCAAAACATTATAAAACATTATAAATAATGCGGCTCACGCCGAAGCACGAACCGCATTGAAATAGTTTTCGATATTAGTCGATCTTAACGATCCAGCCGAACTCGTCCGGGATCTTGCCCCATTGGATACCTGTCATTGTATCATAAAGCATCTGTGAAACAGGGCCGATCTTGTTGTCGTTGATCTCCATGATCTTGTCGCCCCACTTGAGGTGGCCAACAGGGGAGATAACTGCGGCTGTACCTGTGCCGAATACTTCGTCAAGCTTGCCGTTATCATAAGCTTCAGCGATCTCTTCGATAGAGATCTTTCTCTCTGTTACCTTATAGCCCTTGCTCTTGCAGATCTCGATAGCAGACTTTCTTGTGATACCCGGGAGAACTGAACCGAGGAGCTGTGGTGTAACAACTTCGCCGTCGATAACGAAGAAGATGTTCATTGAACCGACTTCCTCAACATACTTTCTCTCAACGCCGTCGAGCCAAAGAACCTGCTCATAATCCTGCTCGTGAGCTTCTTCCTGACCAGCAAGTGAGATAGCGTAGTTAGCAGCAGTCTTAGCAAAGCCTGTACCGCCTCTTACGGCTCTAACATACTTATTCTCAACGTAGATCTTAACAGGGTTAAGGCCTGTTGAATAATAAGCGCCGGAAGGTGAAAGGATAATGATGAACAGATAGTGGTCAGCAGGCTTAACGCCTACATATGGGTCAACTGCGATGATGAATGGTCTGATATAAAGGGAAGCGCCCTCAGTATGAGGAACCCAGTCCTGCTCCATCTTAACGAGGGTCTTGAGTGCATAAAGCATATCCTCTTCGTTGATAGCAGGGATAACCATTCTTTCAGCGGAGTTGTTCATTCTCTTGAAGTTCTCCTGTGGTCTGAAAAGCTGAACAGAGCCGTCAGCAGTACGGTAAGCCTTAAGGCCTTCAAATATTTCCTGACCGTAGTGCAGGCACATAGATGCAGGGGAGAGTGAAAGGTTGCCATAAGGAACGATCCTTGCGTCGTGCCAGCCCTGACCTGCGTCGTAATTCATAATAAACATATGGTCTGTAAAAATATGACCGAAGCCAAGCTTAGTTTCGTCAGCAGGCTTCTCCTTTGGAGTAGTGGTACGTTCGATTTTGATATCTAACATACAAATCCTTCTTTCTTTGTTTTATCCTCTTTATTATAATACTATTGCGCACATTTTTCAAGAGGTTTTGCAAAAAAAATTATAAATTCTATCAAATTTCAGTCAGTTTTGCCCTTTTAATATATCAGATATGAAGGATAGCGGGGGTATTTATTCATGATTTGATAGACGGCGGCATAGTTTTTGGAGGGATATTTAATAATATCAAAGGAGCGTTTTCCAGCGGGCGACCACAGGTCGCCCCTATGTTTGGAGTTGGTGCAATTTGTATTTTGCACAGTAACTAATATGTATGAAAATCGTTGCTTTTTTGTCGCTTTATTGTAAAGAATAGGTCTTGAAATATCGGGAAAAGTGTTGTATAATGGTGTTTGTAAAGATGAAAAAACGGATAACATATGACAGATAAACAAAGCGTAAGGAAAGGTACTTTTTATGAACGGCAAAAATGGATTTGACGATTTTGATAACGATAACTTAGATATAGACCTTAATTTCAGTACGGACGGCCTCAAGCTTGGTGATGACGATCGTGACGGCTCTGCTGTAAAAACTGCTCCAAAGCCTGCCTCACGGGAGGATATGGCTAAGATGATCGCAAGGAATATGGCAATGCAGTCGGGCTATGATCGCTCTGACGACGTTACGCCAAAGGGTGTGACGGATTTCGGCGAGGACGCTGACGAGCCTAAGCCTGCGAGAAAGCCTGCTCAGAAGAGCGGTTCGGCTTCAAAGAAGTCGCAGAGCAAGTCTGCTTCAAGCGCAAATAGCGCTAAGAGCGCAAAGAACGGCAAAAGTGGCAAAAATAGCAAGAACTCAGATTCAAAGAAGAAAAAGAAGGGTTCGGCAGGAAAGAAGGCAGCTATAATATCTTGCACCATAGTGGGCGTTGCGGTGGTCGTATTGGGCGGAATTTACCTTGTGGGAATGAACGGATACAAGGACAAGTTCCTTGACAACACATATATAAATGGTATAAACGTCAGCGGAAAGACCAAGGCGGAAGCTTACGAGCTTGTTAGCGCTCAGTCCTCTATCCCGAACGCTGTTACGGTGACGAAAAAGGACGGCACGACGTTTTCCGTCAAGCTTTCTGAGATCGGCTATAATGACAACACGCAGACCCTTATCACGCAGTATTATACTCAGCAGAACCATTATGCGTGGTTCACTTCAAAGATGAAAAACACAAACTTTGATTTTCAGTCCAATTTCAAGTATGATAAGGACAAGCTTGAAAAAGTTTTGAAGCGCAAGGTGCTCGATTCACAGAGTTCAAAGTCACCTGAGGACGCTTATATCAAAAAGGACGATGATGGATACGTTGTTGTGAAGGAGACGGCGGGCGACGCTGTTGACGAGAAGAAACTTTCAAACCTTTACAGCTATGTTGAGGAGGAGCTTGACGGCTTTACTTTCGATATCGACATTTCGGGTGCGGACTGCTATGAAATGCCTGAGGTGACGGCGGATATGCTGGAGGACACCTGCACAAAGCTCAACAATCTTTATGATATCGAGATAACATTTGACTTTACATACACCACCGAGACCCTTACGGGCGACACCATTATGGACTGGATAACCTTTGATTCGGACGACCCTGCAAAGGGATATTCCGTTGACGAAGACAAGGCAATGGCGTATGTTGAAGAGCTTGCGGTCAAGTATGATACTTTTGGCAAGGACAGAGAATTTAAGACCACAAATCGGGGCACGATAACAATACCAGAGGGTCAAGGCTGTTACGGCTGGTGGATAGATCAGCAAAAGACTTGCGATCTTATCGTTGACCTTATCGAGGACGGCGAATCGGCAAAGACTGAGCCTATTTTCTATGTTAACCCCGACTCGGCTTATGAATACACTTGCAACAAGGACTGGTGGACGGCAGACAAGGATTACGGCGATACTTACATCGAGGTGGATCTTTCTGCCCAGCACCTTTGGTACTATAAGGACGGCAAGGTTGCAATGGAATCTGACATCGTTTCGGGATATCCGAACGAGTCGAGAAACACTCCTGCCGGCGTTTACAAGCTTTGGTACAAGGAAAAGGGCAAGACCCTTAGGGGCTCGGCGGACGGACAGTCTTACGCTTCTTATGTTGATTTCTGGAACAACGTTTCAACTATCGGCATTGGTCTTCACGACGCTTCTTGGCAGAACGGAAACTTCGGCGGAGAAAGATACAAGACCAAGACTTGGGGCTCTCACGGCTGCATAAATATGCCATATGATAAGGCTAAGTATGTTTATGACAAGATAGATATGGGCACGCCTGTATTTATGTACTGGTAATAGCTAAAATAATAAAAAAGAATTTTAACGGGCGACTTTTTCGTTTCTGTATTATTTAATTATGCAGGGGCGAGCGTAGGTCGCCCGAGTTTGTAAAGGCGGTTTAGGTTCGCAAACTTTATAAGCCGCAAAAACGGGCGAACGCTGTTCGCACCTGCTTTTTGAATGTTTGGAGGATATATGTATATTACAGATGAAGATAACCCCAGACTTCCGTTTCTGAGGGATAAGACTTCAAAGCTCACAACCTCTCCCGGCTGTTATATAATGAAAGACAAGATGAAAAAGATCATTTATATCGGCAAGGCGAAAAATCTCCGCAACCGTGTCACTTCCTATTTCAGAAAGGGGCAGGATCATCTCCCGAAAGTGTGGAAAATGGTCTCACACGTTTATGATTACGATTTTATCGTCACGGATTCGGAGTTTGAGGCGCTGGTGCTGGAATGTTCGCTCATAAAGCAGTACACGCCGAAATATAATATCCTGCTGAAAGACGACAAGGGGTACAGCTATATCAGAGTGACAAACGAGGAATTTCCACGTTTGCAGGCGGTATTGCAGAAATATGATGACGGGGCGGAATATATCGGACCTTATACCAGCTCTTTCGCAGTCAAGCAGGCTGTAATCGAGGCAAACAAGGCCTTTATGCTCCCCACTTGCACAAGAAAATTTCCGCAGGATTTCAGAAAGCAGCGACCTTGCCTTAATATGCACATAAAGCAATGTATGGGCGTTTGCACGGGAAAATTCAGCAAGGAAGAGTATAACGGAATTGTAAGGCAGGCGGTGGATTATATCCGCAATGGCTCTTCGGACTCTATCGAAAGGCTGACGGAGGAGATGAACAGAGCCGCCGAGGAGCTTGACTTTGAGCTTGCGGCAAAGCTCCGTGACCGCATACAGGCTATACAAAAAGCTGCCGAAAGTCAGAAGATAATAAACGACAGCATAAAGGACACGGATATTATAGCTATTGCACACAACGGAGAAATGGCTTGTGCCAGCGTTATAATGTATCGTGGGGGAAGGCTTTTTGACAAGGCTTCGTATTTCCTCGGCGAAAATGACGACGGCGTTAAAATGCGTGAGGATTTTCTTATGCAGTATTATTCTACAAAGGACAGTATCCCGAAGGAGATCTTGCTTGATGAGGAGATAATAAACGGCGAGATAATAGAGAAATTTCTCCGCCAGAAATACGGTCACGCTGTAAATATATCCACACCGAAAAGAGGTCAATTCCTGCGGCTCACCACCCTTGCGAAAAGCAATGCGACGGAATATCTTTCCATAAGAGTTGGCAGGACAAGCAGAGAGATAACCGCTCTTGAAGAGCTTGCAAAGGCGCTTGGGCTGCCGAAAACGCCGAAATATATCGAATGTTACGATATATCCAACCTTGCTTCCACAAATATGGTTGCAGGAATGGTGGTATTTGAAAACGGCCGACCTTGCAAGAAATATTACAAGAAGTTCTCTATCAAAACAGTTGAGGAGCAAAACGACTATGCTTGTATGCAGGAGGTCATAGAGCGGCGGTTCAGAAATTACTTTGAAAAGACGGACGAGGGCTTTTCCATTATGCCCGACCTTATTTTGTTGGACGGCGGAAACGGCCACGTCAATGCTGTTGAGCCTGTGCTAGAGCGAATGGGCGTTACCTGCCCGATGTTCGGACTTGTGAAGGATTCAAAGCACCGCACAAGGGCTGTGGCAACAGGCGGCGGAGAGATAAGTCTTGCGAAATGCAGGGCGGCGTTCAACCTTGTGACGGCCATACAGGACGAAGTCCACAGGGTGGCGATAACATATCAGGCGCAGAAGCATAAAAAAAGCGCACATAGGCTCGAGATAACCAAAGTCAAGGGCATAGGCGAGAAAAAGGCGGCTAAGCTCATAACAGAGTACAAGACCAAGGAAGCCCTCAAAAAAGCCACTGTGGAGGAGCTTGCAAAGGTCGCAGGCGTGAATATTGACACCGCACTGGAGCTTAAAGGAATAATTGACGAAATGTAGAAATTCAGAAATGTAGGGATAAAATGATCGAAAATACGACAGGGATAGACGAGATAGAATATATAAACAGCTTTTCCCATTCGGGCAAGCCTGTGAAAGACCTTTCTAGGGTTAAGGGGCTGCTTGCCGAACTCGGTGACCCGCAGGACAGCTTGAAATTCGTTCACATTGCAGGCACGAACGGCAAAGGCTCAATGGCGCAGATGTTCAGCGAGATATTCACTTGCGCAGGGCTTAAAACGGGGCTTTTCACCTCGCCTTATATCATCAGATACACCGACAGGATAAAAATAAACGGCGTCGATATCCCGAAAGACGCCCTTGCGAGAATGGCAAAACGTGTCAAAGCCGTGACGGATATGCATTGCGACAGGGAGAATTTTTCTCAGTTCGAGATAACCACCGCCATTGCGTTTTTGTATTTTGCAGAGGAAAAATGCGATATCGTGGTGCTTGAAACAGGGCTGGGGGGACTTCTCGACAGCACCAACGTTATTACCACACCTGTGGTGACTGTTATCGGCTCGGTAGACTTTGACCACACGGCGATACTTGGAGACACCCTTGAAAAGATAGCCTATCAGAAAGCAGGCATTATAAAGCCCCATTGCCCTTGCGTGCTCAGCGCAGGGAACGATATGGCGGTGATTAGGACGGTTCGGGAGCAGGCGGTGAAAAATCTTTCTCAGCTTGTTATCCCCGACATAAATCAGATGAAGCTTTTGCGGTGCGACACTTTCGGCTCGGAATTTGAGTTCAAGGGTCAGCGATATGAAGTTTCAATGGGGGGAGCGCACCAAGTTTTGAACGCACTCAGCGTAATAAGTGCGGTGCGGCTAATCAATGATGAATTCAAGATACCTCAGGAAAAGATCGCACAGGGCATAAAGTCAGCGCAGCTTGAGGGCAGGGTGCAGATACTCAGCAAAGAGCCGCTTATGATACTTGACGGGGCGCACAATCCCGACGGATTATCGGCGCTGGCAGGGGTGCTGGAGCATTGCGGCAAGCGGCCATGCAGGGCCGTTATCGGAATGTGCAGGGATAAAAACATCACTGCGGCGGTGAAAAATCTCGTGCCGTATGTTGAGAAGTTTTACACAGTTGACGGTTTCAGCGAACGTGCGGAAAATGCACAAGCTCTTGCGGATATCATAAATTCCCTTGGCGGAAAGGCTGAACCCAGCGACAAGCCTGCCATAGAAAAGGCGAAAGATCTTGCGGCGGATAACCAGAACGGACTGACGCTTATATGCGGTTCGCTGTTTCTCTGCGCTGAGGTGCTGGGGGGAGAATAAGGAGAATAGGGCGATTTGTAAACCACAAAAATTATATTACGACACAACAAAAGGGCGACCAAAGGTCGCCCCTACTTTTTTATCCTTTTGTGTTGTTGGAAAGCTCTTTAAGCTCTCTTCCTTCTTTAAGCAGGTCGTGAAGCCGCTGAGCGTCGTTCTGCGAAATTGCGTCACGATATTCTGTCAGACGGGCGATGATGTGGTCTATCTCGTCGGTCAAAGGCTCTTTGTTCATAAGGAAAAGCTCCGTCCACATATCTTCGTTGAGCTTTGCAACACGTGTCAAGTCCTTGAAAGAGCCTGCGGAAAAGCCTGCCTGCTTGAGAAGGCTCGGGCTCTTGACATATGAGCTTGAAACGACGTGGGCAAGCTGGGAAGTGAATGCGATAACGGAATCGTGCTCTTCGGTGTTGGACACGACCACCTTTGCAAAGCCGATGTTGTATGCAAGCTTGGAAATTTCCTGCACGACACGCATGGGGGTTCTGTCAGTTGGAGTCATAATGAAGCTTGCTTTTTCAAACAGGTTGTCAACGGAATAAGCAAAGCCCGAAAATTCACGGCCTGCCATTGGGTGACAGCCCAGGAAATTAACGCCGTTTTCAATGCAGATATCCTCAACGCTTCTGACGATCTCGCCCTTAACGCCGCAGGTATCAACCACGATAGCGCCCTTTTTGAAATTGCCGATATTGTCCTTTATGAAGTCGATAGTTTTTTTAGGGTGTAGGCTGACGATCACCACGTCACAAGTTGATAGTTCCTTCGGCGTAAGCTCGCCGTCGATAGCTTCCTGCGCCAGCGCACCTGCGATAGTTCCACGGTCGATATCGAGACCGAAGCAGCTTTCGTTTGTGTTTTTCTTGATAGCCTTAGCCAGTGAACCGCCGATAAGTCCAAGACCTGCGATACATATTTTCATTTTGATTACCTCTTTTTGTATGTTATGCACGTTTTATTTGCTTTCGCACTTTTAAGCTTTTATGTAATAAAGTATAGCACGTTTTGTTTTGGTTGTCAAGACGTATTAGTGAGGAATGAGGAGTGAGGAATGAGGAATGAAGGAATCGCTTGCGGCGATGAATTTTTGTAGGGGCGACCTTTGGTCGCCCTGAGACTGTTGAAAAAACACCAAAATAACGGGCGAACGCTGTTCGCCCCTACATACAAACAACGTATTTACGCCAATTGTAGGGGAAAATTGTTGTTCGACAAGGCTCACAACAATTTGCGTTCTTTTCCTCGTTATTCTCCTATCGCCATGCTGACTGCCTTTTTCCAGCCTTTAAGAAGCTCGCTGCGCTTTTCCTCTGACATTGAGGGGATAAATTCACGGAACTTGTCGGAAATGCCTGCAAGCTCTTCGGGGCTTTTCCAAAGTCCGCAGCCAAGTCCTGCCAGATACGCCGCACCTGTGGCTGTGGATTCAACATTATATGGGCGTATCACCGTTCTTCCGAGTATATCCGACTGAAATTCCATTATGAAGTCGTTTGCGCTTGCACCGCCGTCAACTTTCACGCTGCCGAATGTGCCTGCGTCCTCTTCCATTGCTTTTAGCACGTCGCAGGTCTGATAGCAGATAGCTTCAAGGGTGGCACGGACGATATGGGCTCTGCTTGCGCCTCTTGACAGCCCTGTTATTATTCCTCTTGCGTCGGGTTTCCAATATGGTGCGCCAAGTCCCACAAAGGCTGGCACGAAATACACTCCGTTGGTGTCGGGAACGCTTTTTGCGAGAGCTTCCGTTTCCTGTGTGGACTTTATAATGCAAAGCTCGTCACGGAGCCATTTCACCGCCGCACCCGATATGAACACCGAACCTTCGAGGGCGTATGTGACTTTGCCGCCAATGCCCCAAGCTATCGTCGTGAGAAGCCCGTGCTTGCTTTCGACAGGTTTTTCGCCCGTATTCATAAGCAGGAAGCCCCCTGTGCCGTAGGTGTTTTTAACGTCGCCCTCACGGAAACAGCATTGACCGAAAAGCGCCGCCTGCTGGTCCCCTGCGCAGCCTGCTATTTTTATCCTGCCGCCGAAAATGCTCTCCTCAGTCTCGCCAATAACGCCCGAGCACTCTTTTACTTCGGGGAGGATCGCTTTCGGTATACCCAGCAGCCCAAGAATTTCCTTATCCCATTCGAGGGTGTGGATATTGAAAAGCATTGTTCTTGAAGCGTTTGAATAGTCCGTTGCGTGGACTTTTCCGCCCGTCAGATTCCATATTAGCCAGCTATCTACCGTGCCGAAAAGTATCTCGCCATTTTCCGCACGCTCCCTCACGCCCTCAACGTTGTCGAGTATCCACTTGATTTTTGTGGCGGAGAAGTATGGGTCGATAAGAAGCCCCGTTTTGTCTTTGAAAAACTTTTGCAGCCCTTGCTCTTCCATTCGTGCGCAGTCCTCAGACGTGCGGCGGCATTGCCACACAATGGCGTTATAAACGGGCTTGCCCGTGTTCTTATCCCAAAGGATAGTTGTCTCACGCTGGTTGGCAATGCCTATGGCGGCAATGTCCTCGATTGTGATGTTTGCCTGTGCGATGACTTCCTTTGCGGAATCGAGCTGGCTGTTCAGAATGTCCATAGGGTCGTGCTCCACCCAGCCGTTGCCTGGGAATATCTGCGGATATTCTTTTTGCACGCTGAAAAGCTTTTCGCCGCTTTGACTGAAAAGCACCGCACGGGAAGATGTTGTGCCCTGATCGAGGGAAAGTATATATTTCTGTGTGTTTGCAGAATTAGCCATATTTATGCACCTTGCTTTCTTGTTTATGGGCGTACATTATACAAAAACGGGGCGGAAAGATATCTCCGCCCCGTTTTATCCCATAATTCTATAATTTTTGTATATCCAAAATACTGCGCCTTAGAGCTTTAGAGCCTTAGAGAAGTCCTGCGGCGAAAAGCAGCAGATAGATCACAAGCACAACGATTATCGCACCGAGGAGCATCCAAATCTTTTTCATCGCAGATTTCTGTTCTTTTTTCGCCTTTACAAATTCCTGTATTGCGTCGGGCTGGTACTGATTGTGCATCTGATTGCCCAAAGTCGGGTTGAGCATATCGTTGATGTTGATATTTCTGTATTTCTCCTCACGGAGCTTTTTCGGGTCGGTCTCCTTGGTATTGATGTTATCATATGCGGAATTGAGCAGGCTCTTGTCCATTTTCTTCATATTGATAGCGTCCATTGAAAGCTCAGGCTCTTCAGCTGTTCCGAGGCTGTCGCCGTTATCGTAAACGTGCTTTGTGTCAACATTTTTCATAAGCTGGTTGCTTGAACGGTTGGCTCTCAGCATTTTGATAAGGGTGTCAGTATAAAGGTTCTCCTCTTCCTCCGCCTCGTCCGTCAGCGTGATGTCTGAGGTATCGGAAGTTTCATCCTCGAATGTATCAACAAGGGAAGTAAGTCCCTTTGTGGTCTTTTTATAAGGCTTCTTTGCCGCAGGGGCAGCTTGAGCTTGAGCTTGCGCTGGCTGGCTCGCTGGTCTTGAAGTCTGAACGACAGGCTGTGTGATATCCTCTGTCATTGGCGCAGAATCCTCAACGCCTGTGGTGATAGCCGATCTTCTTGAAGTCTGAACAGGCTTCGCAGGCTTTGGAGCGGCAGGCTGAACGGTCTCTGCTGTCTGAGCTGTCTGAACAGTTTGAACAGGCTGAGTCGGCTGAACATTCTGAACAGGAGCGGACTGTGCAGGCTTTGAAATGCCCTCGTGACCCGGAATGATTATCTTTTTCTTCTTGAGTGGAGCGTTTAGCTCTCCGCTCATTTCGTCATTAGCCTTGGTGTCCTCAACAGGCGTTGGAGCAGGCTGTGGCTTTGGAGCTGGCGTCGGGGTCGGCGGCGGAACTGTGCCTACAAGTACAGGGTTCTCCTCAGGCTCGTCGGGGATAGGTTCGCTGTCAGGACCTTCATCGCCCACGATAGCGTCCGCAGAAATGGAGCTTGCGGCCTCAGAGAAGGTGTTGCTCTCGATAGCGGAATCCTCATCGCCCTCAAAGTTTATCATTTTGCCCGTTGTAACGTCGTAATACTCCTCGCCGTCCTTAACAGCGATCTTGAGCAGCGGCGCTTTTTCGCCCTTCTTAGGCAGGTTTGCCTGCGGGATATCTATAAACGGGAACTCCTCGTCAACATTGACCTTTGCGACCTTGAGCACTTCCATTGCCGATCTGCACTTCATCGAACCTCTTACCATTTCCTTGATAGGAAGCAGAATGATATCGCAGAAAGTTGCATAGAAAGATCTGAGGGCAGTCATTTTCTCATCAAGCATTTCCTCAGGGAAACGATGATCGAAATAAGTTGTCCACTTGTCGGGGCCTGACATTATCATATCGTCTATGTATTTGCACAGAGGCACCCAAAGCTCGGGTTCTTCAAAATCTCTGTCATTCGTGATGAGCCACATATAACATCTGAGGAAACAGTCATAGCAGGTGATATCCCTCAGATTGAGCATTACGTCATCGACGTTCAGCGCTTCCGAAAAGATCGGGTCTGAAAATGCAAAGCACCTGTAACCATTGCTGGCAAGCTTTGCATAAGCCGTTTTCAAGTCCTTTTCCGAACGTGAAAAAGGCGGCAGAAAATCAAAATCATACGGCGTGGTAAGGTCGGCAACGCTGCCGTCGGCCGCCATATCAAGCAGTTTTTTATATGTCTTAGAAATCTCAGCCGATGGTGTGTCAACCGCTACGCCGAGAACTCTGTACGGGTTACAAGCGAAGAGCTCCATTGCCGTAATGCCAAGAGTCGGTCGAGTCATATAAAATTTCCTCCCTTAGAATGAAAATCCGTCATACCTTGTAAAAGCAGGCGGCTGTGTTTACTTCATACTTTCTCAGATCTTGCCTTTCTATTCCCTCTATAAATTCTATCTCTTTCTCTTTTAAATTTATTATATTTTTGTTGTCCGATCTGTGGTGTTCCTGAATGGTACGAAATTTGTTTCATTGTTGTTTTCGATTAACAAAATAAAATACTTAACAAATATAGTATAGCAAATTTTAGTATAACTTACATTACGATTGCGTTAACTTTTTATTGACATTGTATTAATATGAAATAAAATACACAAAAAGAATTCAAAAAATCGTACAAAAAGTAAATCGCAAAATGTTTGCAATTTGACGGATAATATAGTATAATAAATAATGTATAAGATTTTTGATCATCAGCCAAAGTCAAGGGGGAGATTTTAATGGGTTTGTTCAGCAGAAAAAGTTCTGCGGCGAAAACTGCACCCGCAGCTGCGAAGCCACAGGTAAGCGCTGACGATATATGGAATACACCTGTGAAGAAAAGCGGCGCAGAAACTGCATTTATAAAGGAATCATCAAGCGATAAAGTTCACGCTGAGAAGATAACCGATACCATTGAGCCGGAGACTATCCGCAGCAAAATGGAACAGCTTGAAAAAGAGCTGGCGGAAAAGAAAAACAAGCCCGTCAAGACCTACGCCGATTATGACGTGAACCCCGTGGGAATGACGGAGATCACCGACGCTCAGACTGAGTATGAAAAGCTTTATGAGGAAGAGCACGCAAGGTTCGTTGCTTCTCATAAGGAGGATATAAGGGAAGCGAAGCTGGAGGGTATCGACTCAAGGCTTGAGGAGATGTACAGAGAGCACGATGAAAAGGTTGCGCAGGAAAAGCGTGACAGCGGCAATATCGAAGGCATTTCGGCGGACGTTACTGCCGAGAAGCTTGCACAGCTCCCTTATGCGAAGAAACCGGAGGATTATGCAGAATACAAGGATATCAAGGGAATTTCCGTTGACGAGAGCCTTGTGGACGATCTGGGCGTGATAGATCACAGCGGTGACGACGATAACATCGGCTCTGTTTCGGAAGAGCTGCTGGCGCAGAAGGTGAAGGAATTTAACGAAAAATATGGCGGTTGATCGGATTTCTCTGTGGAGCGTGCAAGCGCTCTGATCTATAATTATTATGATTGGGAGAGATTTAATTGTTTATTAATACCGATAATCCTATTATCAAATTTGCTGGCAAGGGCAAGCCTTTTCAGTATGACAAGCTGCTTTACGCAACGCTCAACGACTATATACTCGATTACAAGAACGCAAGACTTGACAAGCTGACAGATCAGGACGCTTCTATCTGCCTTGCAAGGATAATCAGAAAAATGGAAGTCAACGATGTGCCTGTTCAGCAGTTTTTCCACGAGGAACTTGAAAAATGGAGCGAGCACAGCAATTATGAGAAGATACTAAAGCTTTGCGAGCTTATGGCGAGAGATATGTTCGGCTGTTTCGATAAGAACAGAGACGACGGCAACGGCGGCTTTTATAAGACCGACAGGCTCTATTGCGTGAACAATGACGGCGAGAGAGATTACATCGTTTGCACCGAGCTTGAGAAGAAGGGCCTTTTCAAAAAAGTGCCAACGCCTATCACGGAGTATTTCAACGACCTTATGGAGCGCAACAAGAGGGGCGAGCTTCCTAAGTCTAAATAAGCAAGGGCTAATGGCTAAGTAAAATTTGTATTAAATATATTTAAGGAGAATGTTAAAATGGTAAACATAGAAATGGCAAACGGAAAGAATATCAAGATCGAGCTTTATCCTGACGTTGCGCCGATCACAGTTGCAAACTTTGAGAAGCTTGTAAAAGAGGGCTTTTATGACGGTCTGATATTCCACAGAGTTATTTCCGGCTTTATGATCCAGGGCGGCGACCCAATGGGCACAGGAATGGGCGGAGCAAAGGAAAAGATCAAGGGCGAGTTCCTTGCAAACGGCGTTCGCAACGACCTCAAGCACACAAGAGGCGTAATCTCGATGGCACGTTCATCAATGCCGAATTCCGCAAGCTCACAGTTCTTTATTATGCACCAGGACGCTCCGCATCTTGACGGACAGTATGCTGCATTCGGCAAGGTCGTTGAGGGAATGGACGTTGTTGACGAGATCGCAGCGGTTGAAGTAAATTATATGGATAAGCCCCTTGTTGATCAGGTTATGAAAAAGGTCACACTTATCGAGGACTAAATTTAAGTAAAATAATTGCAAGGCTGCTGCTTGTGCGGCAGTCTTGATTTTTAGTGTGCAAAGTGCGAAATGTATAGGAGAGTAAGGATAAATGGATATAAGGAAAGTAACATTGGGGATAATTGCGGCGGCGACAGCGGTCACGGCTATGGCTGCCACCTGTTTCGCCGATTATGAGACCCCTGCGGTGACGGAAGCTCCGCAGACGGAATACACCCCCGAGACCACCACGGAAGCGCCTAGCTGGCAGCCCGACGACACCACCACAACGGCGCAGACTTGGACGCCGCCTGAGACCACCACTTGGGGCACGACCACGAGTTATACATATGTACCCGACACGCCGACCTCAGCGCCTTCAAAGGTAAAGCTTGTGGTGAGCGAGGTAAAGGACAAGCAGTTCACGGCGAAGATCAACATCGACTCTGACTCGCTGATATCCAACGCTTCAATATCGGTGGGATATGACAGCGACCTTATCGAGTTCGTAAAGTGCGAGACCAATGAGGAAGCAGGCGGAATAGCCGTTGACAATGCTTTTGCAGGCAAGGTGGTTTACAATTATATGAACGCAGACGGTACAGATTTCAGCGGTGATTTTGCGACGATATATTTCAAGGTCATTGACGAGAAGCTGACATCGACTGTGTTGTATCTGACGGTAACGTCCCTTGATGACGAGAACCTTGTGGCGATATCGAACCAAGCTGAGAACGGCATTGTGAAGTATCAAGACTCAGTTCCAGCGGAAGTTGAGGACGGAAATTATCGTGAGATAGATGTTGATTACTCCAAAGAGCCTATCGACCCGAAGGATATGGGGTTAAGCGACGTTGACAGCGTGACTATCGAGAACGGCGAAGTGCTGATATTTGAGGACGGCAAGTTCCAGACCCTCAGCGAGGGGCAGACGAAGATAGAAGTCGTATACAAAGACGGCTCTGTGGGACATTTTCTCATTGTGATAAAGGGCGAGAGCAAGGCGGCATTAAGCTCGGCGGAGAAGTCGGACAGCGCAGCTTCAAAGGCGGCGGCTTCGGCTAAACCAAAGTCAAAGGGCTTGTCGATGGGAGTAGTCATAGTGATAGTTTGCGTACTTTGCGCAGGCGTTATCGTTGCGGAATATATGACGATCGTAAAGGGCAAAAAGCTTGCGAAGAAGTCAGCCACGAGGGCAGATGAATATGACGGCGACATTTCCGCAGATGATGACGGGGACGAGGAATAGGTTGGTTTTATTTATTTCTACACAAAGAAAAGGTTAGACGCTTTTGTGCGTTTAACCTTTTTTGTTTGGGTTTATTACAGATGTTGGGGTGATGCGCTGATTTCTGCTATAACTGTGATTTCAAAATCTGGAACTTTTAAATTCATCGCCTCTAGGCGATACATTCATTCCTAATTCCTCATTTACACAACTCTGCGATCGCATTAGCATACATATTAAGGTTGATCTTGAACGTTTCCAACGAAATGTGCTCGTCCGCTCCGTGCATATTGTTATTCTCCTCAGGGAACTCAGCGCCAAAAGCCACTCCGCCCTTCGTATTATGGACGTATGTTATTCCTCCCTCGGCGATACATTCGCCCTTCTCGCCCTTGACTTTCTCATATACTCTCAGCAAAGTCTGCACGAACTCGCTCTTCTCGTCAACATAGTGCGGCTCCATTCCGTCAAGGTCTGCCACCTTAAAGCCCTTGTCCTCCAGCACCGCCGTTATCAGTCCGCTTATCTCCGCCAAAGTTCTGTCGATCGGGAAGCGTATGTCGATTCCTCCCGTGAGTTTTCCGCCCTCAGTTTTGAGGACTGTCAATGCGCAGGTCATCTCTCCCGAAACATCGTCAGAAAAGCCCATTTTGCAGGAAGCGCCGTTGTATTCATCGTGTGGGAAAAGTTCGCCAAGACCTAAAAGAAGTCCGTTCTTTCCGCTATTAGCTTTGTACTGCGCAAGAAATTTTGTAATGGCGTTGTCGCCGTTTTCGGGTCTTGAACCGTGGGAAGATTTTCCGCAAACAAGCTTCTCTTCGCCGCTTTTGTATGTCACCCTGCACTTGTCGGGGATAGCGTTCACAACAGTTCCGCCGCTTATCTCGGCGATATCATCGTCCGCAAAGTCCGCCTCAAAGCTCAGATGTACCATACCCTTTTCGCAGTTGAGCACAGGGAATGAGCCGTCGGGAGTGAACACCATTTCTGGAAATGGCTGCTTGCTCTCATAATATTCCATATCCTCGCAGCCGCCCTCTTCATTGCCGCCGAAAATGATACGGAAATTCTTTGTGATAGGAACGTTCAGCTCCTTGATAGCCTTCACCGCCCAAAGCACCGCAACGCTCGGACCTTTGTCGTCGATAGTTCCTCTGCCGAAAAGCTTGCCGTCGGCTTGTGTGAGCTGGAAAGTCGGATAAGTCCAGCCGTCGCAGTCGGGGACTGTATCAAGGTGAGAAAGCACCGCAAGCTTGCACTCGCCCTCGGGGTAAAAATCGCCGTGGACTGCATAGCCGTCAAAGTCTTTCGTTGTCATACCGAGCTTTTCAAGCTGCGCCTTGCCCCAGTCGAGAGCCTTCCTCGAACCCTCGCCGAATGGCTTCACAGGGGAATTTACATCCGCAACGCTTTCGATAGCGATTATCTCGCCAAGGTCACGGAGTATATCGTCCATATGCTTGTCAAAATATTCTGAAAACTGTTTTTGGTACATTTTTATCAGACCTTTCTGAATGTGAAAATCGTGTATTTTATTGCTATTTTTCAAGTGTGCATATCATTATTTCCGATGGATTGTTAAGTCTGAACTTGCCAAGTCCCACCGTTACCGCAAGCCTTGAAACGCCTTGAGGTGCGTTCATTTCGTAAATGCCTTTGGTGTATCTCGGGAAAAATTTGCGCTCGGGTGAAAGCAGTCCGCCTATTATGGGCAGTCTTATAACGCCGCCGTGGCAATGCCCCGAAAATGTAACGTCCGCACCCCATTCGGAGTATGCCTCAAAGGGCAGGGGAGTGTGTGAAAGCAGGAAATTACATTGGCTTGTGTCGGGCTTGCCAAGAAGCTTTTCAAGCTCCTGAGCAGTCAGCTTTGGCAGATCGTGCCTTGAAAAATCCTCGTTGCGATAATAGCGCTGGGGAAGCTGCGTGCCGTAAATATTTATGCTTTCGCCGTCAAAAGAAATCTTCTCGCAGCTGTTTCTAAGCATATGCACGCCGATGTTTGAAAGCTTCAGCGCAAGGGCTTCGGCGTTGTCTATATTGTCGGTCTCGTGGTTGCCGAAAATGTAATATGTCGGCGCAATGTGTTTGAGCCGCTTCATAAGGGCAAGCTTCGGTATCATATCCGTTTCATCACGGCTGTAAAGATCGCCTGCAAAGAAAATAAGGTCTGGCTCAGCCACGGCGCAGGAATTTATAAGGTTGTTGAAATTGTCGCCATAGCGCTTTTTGTGCAGATCTGCGATAAGAAGTATCTTCTTGCCAACAAAGCTTTCGGGGAGCTTTTCGCACTTTAGCGTGTAGTTGTTCACCCTCAGCTGGCGGTTCGATATAAGGCAGTAGCCGCCGAGAAAAAGTCCTGCGGCGACAAGCGTAAGTTTATATGACATATGCTCACCTCTATTTCGCCAAATATTTTTTCAGATCGTCCATTGCCCACTTTGCGTGGTTGTAGCCATAATCGTAAAGCAGTCTCAGCTTCGCAGGGTCGCCCTCTGTTCTGCCAACGCCGAAAGTGGTCTTTGGCGTGAAAACGAAAACCTTTCCCTGCCGCTTCAATTCCATAAGCTCGCTGACGCATTTGTTATAGCGCTCCGCTCTTGTTTCAAGGGAGTGGGCGAACTCTTTGTGCTTGTGATAATATTTCATCGCAAGCTTTGTGGCAGGCTCTTGTGCCTTGACATAGCCCTTTGGCCTTGTGAGCACCACGATATTCTTGTCGCAGCCTGCGTTTATGGGCTGCATATAGGGAATGGAATCCGCAATGCCGCCGTCCATATACATCTTGCCGTTTATTTCGATCTCGGGGAAAAGCAGGGGCAATGCGCAAGTCGCACGGAGCAAGTTCCATTTTGTGTCGTCTCTCGGTACTTCCATATATTCCGCCTTGCCTGTCTCAACATTCGTCACAACGGCGTAAAACTTGCCCTTGAAATTGCGGTAAGCTTCATAATCAAATGGCAGCTCGATATTCGGCACAACGTTGTAAGCGTAGTCAAGATTATAATAGCTGCGGTTTTTCGGGTCGATAAGGTGGCGTGCGCCCATATATTCTTTCGTGCCCATAAATTCCGTGGCAAGGCGCAGATTTCTGCCGATCTGTCCCGAACAGTATGAAACGCCGAAAGCCGCTCCTGCTGATACGCCGATAACGTGGTCGGCGATTATATTCTCTTCAAGGAGAGCGTCCATTATTCCGCAGGAATATACCGTCCTGCTTGCCCCTCCCTCAAGTGTAAGTCCAAGCATAAAAATACCTCTGTTTCTGAAAAGAGGACGGCTGTAACCGTCCCCCATTTTTATTTATTATACATTATATTGATTCACAAATATTGTCGATATAATATAGCTCTGCGAAATGTGTGTATGTAGGGGACGGCGTCCTCGACGTCCCATTCGGTTGATATTTTTTTCGCCACTACACAAATTTGTCTAGTGCTTTATATCACAATGTCTCCGACTGAACATCGTCAGAAATATTGCTGTCAGCGGCAGAGTCGTCAAGAACAGCTTCCGTGAACTCTCTTCCGTCCTCTGTGAGAGCGTTTTTCAGATCGTCCATTGCGTTTTTTGTGGCGTTATCGTCCGTTATTCTAACGATGACATTGTCGCTCATAAGCTTTACAGTTGAGATAAGGCTGTTGAGATCAACAACACGCTCATCGATTATATAAGTGCTGCCCGAAACTCTGATATCGTAAAATTCCTTTGGAACAGCGGCGGTTGTCGTTGTAACGGCTGAGTCGGCAGAGTTTGTGCTGTCGTACTTGCCTGTGCCAGAACCTTCGCCCTTTCCGCCGCCAAGACCAAGACCAAGCGACTGCATAATAAGAAACAGCACCACCAGCAGGATAACAACGAAAAGCAGCCCGAAAAGTCTCTTCTTCTTTTTCTTTTTCTGCTTTTGTTTCTGCTTTTCAAGGTCGCTGCGGTACATTTTTTCAACGTCATTCTGAATACTCATTGTTGTATTGTCCTTTCTATTTTGAAGTGTTGATATAGGTAAAATAGAGATCGTCATACTTATCCGAAATGCTGTTCAGAGCGGCTTCGATGCTCTTCATATCACGGTACAGCACGGCGTTTCCGTCATAGACCACCGCCGCCAACATAACAGTTCCGTCCTCTGCGCCAAGACCTTTGAAAAGCTCCGTGAGCCTTGCCTCCATATCGTCGGAAGCGGATACAGTCATAATATCCTCATCATTCCGGGAAATATACAGGGTATCCACCCCGTTTTCGTTTCTGAGATTGAGTGACACCAGCATACCGTTTGTGAAGCCGTCAAGGGCGGCTTGATTTTTCGCAGCGCCGCTGTTGATATTCTCAGCCTTTTTATAAGCCTCGTCGATCTGCTTTTGCATATCATCACGGAGCTTGTCAAGCTCGTCGGTGGACTTTTGCTTTTGCTCTTCGAGCTGAGCCTGAGCCGCTTGCACTTGCGCTTTGGCGTCCTCTTTTGCGTTATCAGCGGAGGAAGAAGCGTCGGTCATAACCCAGAAAAGCATTATCATAATGATATCAAGCAATGCAGTAAGCTCTATCACAAGGCCTTTGCTTTTTCTGAAACCGTTCATACGCTCACCTTGTTGTCGGCACGTTCCGAGCTGTTGCGCTCGAGATAGAGCTGGATGTTCTTTTCGTTATCCTCGATCTTTGCGGCGATAATGCCGTCAAGAAATTTGAACACGATAGCGAACACAAGTCCCCAAAAAGTCGAAGTCAAAGCGCCGTAAAAGTTGCTTTGCACCTGCGTCATATCCGATACCATATTGAGCAGAGAAATTACTGTGCCAAGGATACCCAGCAGTGGAAATATTCCCGTAAGGTTTACAAACAGGGAATAGAGCCGACCAGTCTGATTTCTCATTGCGACGATATCGGTCTCACGGGTGGCGGAGATATCGCTGTCCGCTTGAAGCCGTGAGGCGTCAGAATCGGGGACAAAAACAGTCAGATGAAGTTTATCATAAAGCTTGTCAGCCGCTTTTTTAGTGCAATAATAGACAAAAGCTGTGGCAATGGCTACCAAAAAAATAATAAGGTCATAGCCCCACAAGTTTTGAAAAATGATCGAAAAAAAGTTTTTCATATCAAAAAACCTCCCACGATAATAATACCACACTTCTCCCCAAAAAGCAAGCTTTTAATTCGGGATTCGCTGTACGTTGGGCAACACACTTTGTAGCCCGAAGACGAGACAGGCTTAAAGCCGGACAGGGCGGTCGTAAAGTGAGGGATGAGGAATTGTGGTATCGCCTAGCGGCGATGATTTTTTTGCAATGACGTAAATTTATCTGGGATTTCCGTTTGACTTTGAGGTGGAGTGTGTGATATAATTATAAAAGCCGACAAATCAACTGAACCGAGGTGAGCCTTACGACAACAAAAGCATATTATCATCTGCCGGGGCTGTTTGAATTCTATGAGCTTTACGCCGCATTTCTGCCCATTTTCCGTGAGCATAGAGACTATTTTTACGACTGGTGCGATATCGGGTCGATATACGGCGCACCTGCGGATTGCTTGTGGGGCGGCGGACGTGTGGGCTTTGGCGAATATGGGGCGGAGCAAGTCCTTGCACTTATGGACGAATACGGCATTTCTCCACGGCTAACATTCAGCAATTCGCTTTTGACGGCTGAGCATTTGTCTGACAAGCGCTGCAACGCTCTTTGCGAACTTTTTTCGCAGAGCAATACGCAAAGCGGCGTTATCGTCCATTCAGACCTGCTGCTTGACTATCTGAAAAAGCGCTATCCAAAGCTTTATTATGTGTCGTCAACAACAAAGGTGCTGACGGACTTTTCACAGTTTTTAGCGGAGCTTGAACGGGAAGATCTTCGTTATGTCGTGCCCGATTTTCGGCTCAACAAGGTCTTTGACAGGCTTGAAAAGCTGGCGCAGTATCAAAAAGACAAGGTGGAATTTCTTTGCAACGAGTGCTGTTATATCGGCTGCACGGAAAGAAAGGTCTGCTATGAAAATGTCAGCCGCAAAAATCTTGGCGAAAACTGCCCCGACCATATCTGCACCGCACCAAACGCCGCAGAGGGCTACCGCTTTTCAAAGGCAATGGAAAGCCCTGCTTTTATCGGCATTGACGATATCACAAACACCTATCTGCCAATGGGCTTTGCAAATTTCAAGATAGAGGGCAGAGGCCTTGGCAGCGCATTGATACTTGAATTTCTGCTTTACTATATGACAAAGCCCCGGCACCAGCTAAAGGTCAGAGAGATGATATATCTTGACAGTATGCTGGACTTGTTTTGATGTCTGAAAGGATAGAAAATAGAGAAATGAAAATTTATGATATAAGCGAAAAAGGCTTTGAGACCTACAAGCGCACCGATCACAACGAAGAGGGCGGAGCATATCCGCTTTTGTATATGCGGCTGAGCAAGAGCAAGAGATAGAATGGTTGATTTTTGGCGTTGAAAGTGTGGGGATATTTATGTCGCCGTGGATAATTGGATTTTTATATTTAGTCCTATTTCTATGTTTGGCGGCAATAGTTATCACATCTGTGGTGTTGATAATTGTGAGAAAGCATAAGAAAAGACGTGTAAAACCAATGGTGATATCATTAGCAATAAGTATATTTTTAGCGATAGTTTTGCTTTTATTTGCAATTTCACATTCAACATATTATAGGTACAATGACTGGGCAATCTTGCAAAGCAATATCTATATGGTACAGCAAAAGTATGGAACTTTTGACGTAGGAACGATAAAAGAAAATCAAGCAGGACGAGTTGCGTATTACATTTATACCGATAATGGATCTATAATGCCCGATCATTTGAAACATTACTATTACATAGAATATGATGAGTGGGGCGTGGTATATAAAGTGTATGAGTCGAGCCAGCTCGGCGGTTGATCGTCAGGTTTGTGAGCTAGTAATAATCAAAAAAAGAAAATCATAGAAGGAGAAATTAATATGTCAGACAAGATCAAATTAAAAGCGGTATGTATATTTCTTATGTTGGTGGGTGGATTGCCTTGCTTGTTTTATTGGGGTTCAGACCTTGCCCATTGGCTGTTTTCGAGAAATGCGGAGCAGACAATGGGCTATGTGATAGACTTCAAGGTGAACCAAAGCAATTTCGGCCGATACCGAAAAGCCAGCGATAAGATAACAACTTATACCATTGTGGTGAAGTACGAAGTCGATGGCAAGGACTATGTAAGGGTGGTCGAGGACTGTCCCCACGGAATGAGCTCGAATGATGAAGTCAAGGTCTATTACAAAAACGGCGACCCACTTGATTCCGTCACAGAGCTTGATATGCAGAAACGGCCGCATATCTATTACATAGCGCTGTTTATCCTCGGCCTTGTGCTGTTTATACTCGCTCAAAAGAATTTGATATCAATTTCTCATCGTTCAAGGCGGTAAATTATAAAGCAAACTCAGAGAGGAAGAGGAAAATGCTTCACTATATCATAGTAAAATGGAACAACGACGTTGACAAGAAGAGCACTCTTGAAAAAGTCCGTGCCCTGTATGCAAATGCGGCGGATATCGAGGGCGTGAACGGCGTAACGATAAAAGAAAACATCACCCCTCGTGACAACAGGTACGATCTTATGATAGCCCTTGATATGGAAGCCGAAGCCTTGTCAATTTGGGATAACAGCCGGCTTCACAAGACTTGGAAAGCTGATTTCGGCGCAATGATAGAGAAAAAGTGCATTTTTGACAGCGAAAGCTGATGATCACAAAAAATTATCCCCTGTACTATTGGTTGAAGTACAGGGGAGTTTTTTTATGTTTTTATGCCTCTTTTGGTTTTGATATTCTGTTTTTTATCTGTTTGCGATAACCAAGTGGCCGCTGGTGCTCTTTGGTCATAACCATTCCAAGCACTGCCCAGAAATACGGCGTGGTGTTCACAATGCTGCTGTTGAAGCAGGCCTGCGAGGTGTAGGCAATGAACATCACAAGGAATATCCAAGTGATGACGGAGCTTTCACGCTGCTTTTTGAAGCCCCTCACGCAGCTCTTTGCGCCCGTGAAAAATGCGTAAAACAGCAGGATAAGATAGTTCGTTATTGCGAAAACGCCCTCTGTCACAAGAATGTGAATGTACTCGTTGTGACCCTTGCCCTGCGTCCAAGGGAGAGTGTCATAATCGGGACGATATTCAAAAGCGTCACGATAGTTATCAAGGCCGATACCTGTCGCCCAAAAGTCGGGAACGGATTCGATACCGATACGCCAAATGTAACCTCTTCCCGTTGCAAAGCCGTCAAAGCCTTCAAGGTCTGTGGCGTTGTTGAGCTCGCTTAGGGTGTTGTCAAACTCACCCGAAAGCCTGCCCCACACGCCGATAAGGAGGAACAGTATAACGCCGAAGCATACCGCCGTCAGCCCGATACGCTTGAAATGGGATTTGAGCAGTTCCTTGTCGCCGTTTTTCTTGTACATTATGAACTCGAATATTATCATAAAAAGGAAGAAGCAGATATTGCCCACCCAAGCGATCCTTGTGTTCGTGCAGATAGAGCAATAGAAGCTCAGCAGGTTGACGACAAAAAGTATGTTGCGTGTCTTTTTCTTCTTTGCGAACAGGTAAAGCATTGTGCAGCAGGCTGTGAAAAGTGTTGCAATGCCTGCATAGAAGTTGCAATGCTGAGTAAGGCCGTATGTAAGCTTATCGGTCTCGTGACACTCGGGGTCAAAGAACGAATACTGCGGCCACATTCCAACTGATTGGAGCAGGCTGGGCACGATGTCGATTATCGTCACGGCAACGAACGCCGCAAGGATATATTTCTTGTACTGAAGCTTTTTCACATTTGTTGCGGCGAACATCAGCGTAAAATATGCGATATAATGGATAAGCCATTCGTCATAATAGAAGCCGAAAACTGTCGCTATCCTGTCGTGTGAAAAGACGTATGAGATTATGGCGAAGATAAAAAGCGTCAGCAGGAAAATGTCCGAAAGATAGTATTTTCTGCGCTTTTTGATAAAGTAGGAGACTGTCATTATCGCCCCCGCCCACCCTGCGAACGCCACGATCACAGGCTGAGACTCGAATGAAACGCCGTGGATATTCGTTGCGAACTCGCCCAGCGGTATGAGCACCAGAGTGAGTATTATAAACACGGTGAAGTTGCGTTCTGTGGCGATCTTATCCGCCAGCCAAAGAGTTTTTTGCTTGATCTTTTCTGTCATATGAAGCCCTCTTTTTTATTTTTTTGAGTAATATTTTACAGCTAATTATATCACAATAGTGGAAATCTGTCAATGCAGATCATTGAAAAAGCTTCAAGGCAATTGTAGGGGCGAAAATTGTTGTTCCACAAGGCTCACAACAATTTATGGTCGCCCGTTGATCGTCAGACGTTTTTTCGATAGCTGTGTAATTCGTAATTATGTACACAAAACATTTAACAATATTCATCATTCACACAAAATGTCAGAGAAATTGCATATTTTATATTGACACGAATAGGTTTATGTTGTATAATATACATAGTGTTGTTGGGGTATATGTAATGAACAGCGTCATATAATTTTCATATATGTGCATTTTGTGCATTGCTTTGACGGCGAATGTGTGCGCCGCCTATTTTTTGTCCCCTGCATATGAGGATTTATGAAAGGATTGATCGGCTTTGGCAAAGAAAAATGAAAGCATAAGCGATAAGATCGTGCGCTTGTATAAGGAAGGCTTTTCTATTCCCGAGATCGCAAAGGAAATGGAAATGCCTAAGGATAACGTCCCGAGAATTTTGGAGAAGCATTTTCCCGATTACGCTAGTTTCGTTCAGCCCGAGAGAGAGGGCGCAGGCGAGGGCGATAAGCCTAAGAAGAGCGTGCTCAATATGTCGATGAGCGAGCTTTTCGGCAGAAAGAAGGGCGTAAAGCAGGAAGGTGCTGCGCAGGCTGCTTCTAAGGTGACTGTAAACCTTGCTATGGACGACGACGGATTTGTGGATCACAGCGTTGCTGCTATCGCTTCAATGCTGCAAAAGGGCAGGAGTGTTGGCGAGATCGCAGGCTTCTTTAATAAAGACCCCGAGGATATTAAGGCCGTACAGGGCTGTATGGATGAACATTTCAAGAGAATGAATACATATAAAGGTCCGAAAAATACCGAACCGAAAGAACCTGTCAAGGAGGAAGCTCCTGTTATAACCGACCCGCTGGCTGCAAGCCTTGCAAACGGTATCGCTAAGAGAAACAGCAATATGTATGCGACCGGTATCGACGAGCCTGTGACTGCGCCTGTTTCCGCTCCCGTTGCTCCTGCCGATGATAAGGCTGAGAACACAGTTCATCTTGTAACGCCCGAGATCATCGAGGAAGAGAACCAAAAGGCTGAAAGAGCCGAAAAGGTTGAGATGGAGTCCGTTTCACTTATGCCTGAGACAGAAGCGATGGAAGAGGCTGAAATGCCTTCTATCGAGCCGATAAGCCTTGACGAGGATATGGTCGTAACACCTGCCCCCGAGTCAACAATGCCTTCTATCGAGGAGGAGATCGCAAAGGCTGACGAACTTGAAAAACAGGCTGACGAGGCTGTTAGCGCAGCCGAGACTGTTGAAAATAATAATGAGGAGAACAGCGATATGGGTATGAGTCCAATGGAAAAAATGCGTATGTTTGCGCAGGAGCAGATCGAGCTCAATAATAAGAAGATCGAGGAGCTCAAGGCAAGCACAGCCGAGGCTGAGGCTAAGTCTCTCGAGCTTGGCAAGCAGGCTACGGAGATCTATGACGAGATCGTCAAGCTTCAGGAAAAGGCAAAGGCTCTCAATGCCGAAAAGGAGCAGGCTGATATCCTTATCAGCAAGGTGAACGCTGAGATCGAGGGTATCAGAAAAGAGAACGACGAGTTCAAGAGCTATATGTAGTTTATAACTGATATGGTGCAATGCCGCATTGCGGTGTTGCACTTTTTTATAGCAGACAGCATTTGCGGCATTTTTTATGTTGTTGACCTTGACAAACTTTTTTGTATGTGATAAAATGATAGTGTATCAATTTAGTGTACGATAGACGGAGGTAGATAAAATGAAAGACGTAAAAATTTCTGATGATGTTATCTATATCGGCGCTGACGACCACGATATAGACCTTTTTGAAAGCCAGTACATAGTGCCGAAGGGCGTTTCATACAACTCATATGTTATCCTTGACGACAAGATCGCCGTTATGGATACCGCCGACCCGAGAGTTACCGACGTTTGGTTCGATAATCTCGAAAAGGCTCTGAACGGCAGAAAGCCCGATTATCTCGTTGTTCAGCATATGGAGCCAGACCACGCAGGCAATATCAAAAAGCTTGCCGACAAGTACCCAGAAATGAAGATCGTGGGCAATGCAAAAACTTTCCCGATGATGAAGCAGTTCTTTGTCCTTGATGACCTTGACAGCCGTTCCGTTATCGTCAAGGAAGGCGATACTCTCGAGCTTGGCAAGCACACTTTGCAGTTTATTATGGCGCCAATGGTTCATTGGCCTGAGGTTATGGTAACATATGAGCAGAGCGAAAAGCTGCTGTTCTCTGCCGACGGTTTTGGAAAGTTCGGCGCCCTTGATATCGACGACGACTGGGCCTGCGAGGCAAGACGTTACTATTTCAATATCGTAGGCAAATATGGTGCGCAGGTGCAGGCTTTGCTGAAAAAGGCTTCTGCGCTGGATATCAATATGATCTTGCCGCTCCACGGTCCGCTGCTCAAGGAAAATCTCGGCTATTATCTCGGACTTTACAACACTTGGTCAAGCTATCAGCCTGAGAGCAAGGGTGTGTTCGTTGCATATGCTTCTATCCACGGCAATACTGCAAAGGCGGCTGAAAAGTTTGCCGAAATGCTCAAGGCAAAGGGCGCAGAAAATGTCGTTGTCAGCGATCTTTCAAGAAGCGATATGGCAGAAAATGTTGAGGACGCTTTCAGATACGACAGGATAGTGCTTATGGCAAGCTCTTACGACGGCGGAGTTTTCCCTGTTATGGAGGATTTCCTTATGCACCTCAAGTCAAAGAACTATCAGAACAGAAAGATAGGCCTTGTTGAAAACGGCTCTTGGGCGCCGACAGCTGCAAGAGTTATGAAAGGCTATGTAGAGAATTTCAAGAACGTTACTATCGCTGAGCCTGTTGTAACGATCCGCTCAGCACTTAACGAGACTTCCGAAAAGGCTCTTGAAGAGCTTGCTTCTGCAATGGTCGAATAAAACAAATGTTCCACGTGGAACATTCTGCGAAAAATGCAATAACAATATAAACAATATATATAAATAAACGCTGTACCCGTGATATTGCGGATACAGCGCTTTTGTTATTTTTTGCGTTTGCGTGAGATGAAGTCGTTGAGCTTGTTAAGGCGCTGGGCTTCTTTCTGTTTGTCGAGATATTTTTTCAAATGCTCGGAAAGGGTCGCACCGCTGGAATTGAAAGCCAGCATAAAGCGGTATTTTTCCTTGCGCTCTTCTGCGCTTTCACGAATGTGGCGTTTAAATTCCTCGTAGCGAATGACCATATTGTTCTCTTCGGCGAAGACTTTGATCTTCTCGGCAACTTTGAGGGAATAGCAAAGGTCGATAGCGAAAACGCCATAAAAGAAGCCGATAAAGAACGAGAATGCAAGGTTATTGGCGAGCCATTGGAGGGCGTCGAGGATATAGGGGTGGATAAGAAAATAATATACAGCACCCAGCAGCGCCCAAAAGAACGAGAACAGTGGGCAAATTATGCCTTTGTAGTTGAATTTATTGTCGGTGTAGTCCCAAAGCTTGACGTGCATACGGATGATGAAAATTTCGCCTGCAATGAGCTCAATGAGGGTCATAGCGATCGACATAACGATGAAGAGGAGCGTTTTTTGCAGGGCAGGGCTGGAGACGTGGATGTATTTTTCCAGACCTGCTAGGAGATAGAGGGTACATAAGCCGAAGCCATAAAGTGGAAGATATGGACCTATAAGGAAGCCGGGGTTTATCCATTTTCGGGCTTTATTGCTGGGTTGGAAGCGGCGGTAGACGACTTCGATACCCCAGCCGATAACGCAGCCGGAGAAGAAGAGGAAAGCGAGGATGAGAATTTTGTTCATAGTAAATTTCCTTTAGAATAGTTGATAAAAAACAAATTAACTGTATTATAGCATACTTCTATGAAAAAAGCAACCCCTGTTAAGTGAGGAATGAGGAATGAGGAATGAAGGAATCGCCGTTGGCGATGGATAAAAATCGGGCAGCAAATGCTACCCGATCTGATAAGTATTTAGTTTGATAATTGTAGGGGCGAACAGCGTTCGCCCGTTGCTTTTAGGCTGTTTTGATAACTTTTACAGCATAAAAATCTGAAAAACTTATTTCCCCAACCGCTTGTAAAGCTTCTGTATCTTCGCTGCAATCACTAACGGCGGATATCCACCGCTTATGGTGTAGTGCGAGTGCGCCTCGTAAAGCGGCCTGCGGTAGTTGTAACGCTCTAAAAGCTGCTCTTTCGTGCTGTTGTATGCAATAGGCCTGTTGGGGTCGTCCTTTATGCGGTCGTAACAGGTGGCAAAGTATGTGTCAATAAATACCACCATTCCCGAACGCTTCGCAACTTCGCAGTTCTCTTCGGAAAGCAGCGCTCCGCCGCCTGTGGCCACTACGCCGCCAATGTCCGCAAACGCCGCAAGGGCTTCCGTTTCAAGCTGCCTGAAATGCGCTTCGCCCTGCTTCTCGAAAATTTCGGGTATGCTCATTCCTGCTTCGTCCTCAATGTATTTGTCAAGGTCGATGCATTCACAGCCCATTCGCTTAGCCAGTATCTTGCCCACGGTCGATTTTCCGCAGCCCATAAAGCCGCATAGAAATATTGGTCTCATAATTTATGTTCCTTATTATAATAGTATAATGTATTTTATTTGTCGACAGTCTTACGGGCGAACAATGTTCGCCCCTACATTTTAAATAGAGAGAGCTTATTTAAAGTCCTTTTCTACTGCGATCTCCATTTCGTCGATAATGGACTGAACTTCCTCGTCGGTGTATTCGTCATTGTCCCATATCTCGTGAGCGGAAACTGCCTGCCATACCAGCATTGCCATTCCGCCGACTGCGTTCTTGCCCATTGCCTTTGCTTTCTGCATAAGCTGGGTCTCACGAGGATTGTAGATAACATCGAAAACTGCGCCGCTTGCTTCGATAACTTCATCGGGAACAGGGCAGGCGTTTACCTTTGGATACATTCCAACAGGGCAGGCGTTCATAAGCAGATTGTAGTGGATATCCGTCGGTATCTCTGTGTTGAGAACTATCGTTATCCTTGCGTCAGACTTCATTGCCTTGATCTCTTTCTCCACCTGTTTCGCAAGGGGCATATCGCTTTCAAGCACGGCGATGTAAAGGTCAGCACCGGCAAGTGCGGCTTCTATCGCCATCATTCTGCCAACGCCGCCGCAGCCGATAAGAAGTATCTTGCCTGTGAAGTCGATATTCATTGCACGAACTGTTCTGAGAAAACCGTCACAATCGGTGTTGTATCCGACACGCTTGCCGTCTTTGTTGTCAACGCAGTTTACTGAGTGATAACGCTGTGCGGACTTGTCAAGCTCGTCGATATAGTCGATAATGCCGATCTTGTGGGGGATAGTGATGTTATAGCCGTTGAGGGTGTTGAGATATTCCGACTTCGCCTTCAAGTCCTCGGGCTTCACTTCAAGTATCTCATACTCGAACTCACGGTTTTTAAGCTCGAAAAGCCTTGCGTGTATCGGCGGAGACATCGTGTGCTTTAATGTTTCTCCCAAAATAGCGTATTTTCTTGACATTTTACATTCCTTCTTTATTATAATAATTTACAGTTTTATCGTTATCTCACGGTTTGTGGGGATATAGCGGCGCATTTTGACGCCTGCGTATTCAAACATCTTTTTTGAAGCCTTTACGCCGTCTGTGTCGGCATATTTGTCCTCCCAGTAGACGACTTCTTTTATGCCGCTTTGGATAATTGCCTTTGCACACTCGTTGCAGGGAAAAAGCGAAACGTATATCTTTGCGTTTTGCAGACTTCCTGCGGCGTGGTTCAATATTGCGTTTAGCTCTGCGTGGCAGACAAAGGGATACTTCGTATCGAGAAATGCGCCGTCTCTTTCCCAGGGCATTTCATCATCTGCGCAGCCTGTGGGCATTCCGTTATAGCCCACGGAAAGGATCTTGTTGTCCTGCGATACTATGCAGGCGCCTACCTGGGTGTTTGCATCTTTGCTTCGCTGTGCGGAAAGCAGGGATATGCCCATAAAATATTCGTCCCAGGATATGTAATCATTACGTTTCATTTCTTTTCTTGCACCGCCTTTATCACGTTTATTTGTTTGATCGGTTATTTATCGTCTGATATGCTGAGCATTGTTACCTTGCCCTCAGTATCAAAAAAGAACATTGCCTTGAAGCCGTCTTTATCGTATTTCCATATGGTCGCATTCGGGTCGTCCGGCTCGCCGAAAGCTTTTTTGACCTCCGACTTGTCAGCGCCGCATTTGACGCCTGCAACGCTTATAACGTCCTTGCCAAGCATACTTTTTACAATGCTGAGCTGATGTATCTTCGATTTTCGGTCGATATCATCTTTGCTGTCTGCTTCCACCCTTGCTGTGCCGATGTTATCATCGTCCTGCATAAGCACGACTGAAAACATATCTTCGCCCGCTGAAATGCCCGAAAAGTCTGCGCCGAAGTCGTAATCATATCCGTCGCCCATATCGTCAAGGCTGCAGGGCATATCAATGCTCTTGCCATTGACCTTTATATCCCAAGCACTTTTTCCGCAGGCTGTCAGACTTGTCATACAGATGAGCGCTGCGGCTGTTAAAACAGCGCATACAGTTCTTTTAAGTTTCTTCCCCATTTTTCTACCCCTATCTTTTACTTATTATTTTGTTATTTTGCGAGAGAAGCCAGCGCTTTTTCCATTGTGGTAGCGTTTTCGATATTAACGGCGTTCTTGCCCTTGAGTGTCTTTTTCACAAGGCCTGTGAGCACCTTGTTAGGGCCAAGCTCGATGAAGTTCTCATAGCCTGCGGCTTCCATTTCAGCAAGTTCGGAAGTGAACTTGACAGGTGAAACGATGTGCTTAGCAAGCATATTCGGCATATCGGAGAAATCTTCAAGCTTTGTGCCGAGGACGTTTGAATAGAAATCAACATTTGCTGCCTTGAACTCTACTGTCTTTGCAGTCTCGATAAACTCGTCTGCGGCGGACTGCATAAGCTTTGAATGGAAAGCGGAAGCAACGTTGAGCTTGATAGCCTTTTTCTTCATTTCTGCAAACTTTGCGGCAGCGGCTTCACAAGCGGCTGTGTCGCCTGCGATAACAGTCTGAACGGCGGAATTGTAGTTTACAGGAACTACATAGCCCTCAGTCTCCTCGCAGATCTTCTCGACTTCCTCAGCAGGCAGGCCGATGATAGCGTACATCGAGCCGCTGTTAGCCTCTGCGGCCTTCTGCATTGCGGCAGCTCTTGCCTTGATGAGCTTGAAGCCGTCCTCGATTGTAACTACCCCAGCGGCTACCATTGCGGCATATTCGCCGAGAGAATGGCCTGCAACGCCGTCAAATGTGATACCCTCAGCCTTTGCAGCCTCAAAAGCGGCAAGTGAACAAGCCATTATTGCAGGCTGTGAATGGATAGTCTTGTTGAGTTCAGTATCAGGGCCGTCAAATGCGATAGCTTTAAGGTCATAGCCCAGCACCTTTTCAGCGGTATCGAAAACAGCCTTTGCGCTTTCATACTTTTCGCAAAGCTCCTTAGCCATTCCTACATACTGTGAGCCTTGTCCCGAAAATAAGAAAATGTTTTTTGACATAAAATTTTACTCCTTTAGGTTATTTTTATATAATATATACAGCCGTCGGGACTTGTATCCCCTCGGCGCAATGTCGATTTTATGGCTTTGAATACGTTATCATTAGTTTTATCATTTAATTTTTGAAAGAGTTTTTCAAAAATAGACACATAATATTAAATAACGCCCTAAAACTTGTGAAAAATTCTCTAAATGTTTAAATTCATCAAGAGTTGTTCATAATTTGTTATTGACGTATCTAAAAAAACAGTTTATAATTATAATGTTATGATATGTGTTATATAGTTAAATAATTAACTAATTACATTTGGTATAATATATTTTTACTTGTTTTTAATTATTTTTAACGACAAGAACATTATAGCACAAATTGCGCAAAGATACAATATATAATATAGAAATTTTCAGGAGGAAAAATCAAGTGGGAAGTAAAGTAACAGGCGTAAAGATCAAGGGCATTGGCAAATATGTGCCCGAAATGGTTGCGACAAACGAGGATTTCACAAAGATCGTTGAGACCAGCGACGAGTGGATAACTCAGAGAACAGGCATAAAGCAGAGACACATCACAAATGGCGAGCCTACATATTATCTCGGTGCAATGGCTGCAAAGGCCGCAATGGCTGACGCAGGGGTAAAGGCTGAGGACATCGACCTTATCATTGCAACGACAGTAACGGGCGACTTTTTCACACCGTCACTTTCCTGCCTTATCCAGAGAGAGATCGGCGCTATCGGCTGTATCGCATTTGACCTTAACGCTGCTTGCGCAGGCTTTGTTTACGGCTTTGATACTGCAAAGAGATATCTTCAGAGCGGCGACGGAATAAAGACTGTTCTGCTGGTGGCTTCTGAGGAGCTTTCAAAGTTCGTTGACTATACAGATCGTTCTTCCTGCGTGCTTTTCGGTGACGGCGCTGCGGCTTTCGTTCTCGAGACAGCAGAGGATACAACATATTCAAGCTTTCTTGGCGCAGACGGCAACGGAGCAAAGTATCTTGCTTCTCGTGCCCTCAAGTCTGAAAATGCTTTCAGAACTAATACTGAGGAATTTGATATGGATATGCCTGAGACAAAGGATTATTTCTTCAAGCAGGACGGCAGAGAGGTATACAAGTTCGCTACAAAGGCGCTTCCTAACGCTGTTGAGCAGGCTTGCGAAAAGGCAGGTATCACACCTGAGGATCTTGACTGGATCGTACCTCATCAGGCTAACAACAGAATTATCGAGACGGCGGCAAAGCACCTTGGCGTTTCTATGGACAAGTTCCCTGTATACATCGACCGCTATGGCAACACTTCTTCCGCTTCTATCCCGATCGCATTCTGCGACGCTGTTGCGGACGGCAAGGTTAAGAGGGGCGACAAGGTTTGTCTCGTTGGCTTCGGCGGCGGACTTACTTACGGTGCGGCTATTTTTGAGTATTGATCTAAATAAACTGTTTAGGTGAAAGAATGAAGATAATAAAGTATCCTTCGGAAAAAGAAGTTCAAAGCGCCATTGATGAAAAAGAGCCTTTGCTCTTGCTTATCTCATTTGACGGCGAGACTGTTATAATGAGCCACATCGACGAGGCTGTTGAGCATTACATTCTGCTTATGAAGGCAGGCTTTTCAGATAAGGACATCGACAAGTTTTTCAGGATAGTTCTTGATGATGACGGTGCAGACTGGACGTTCGTTTGTCCGCCCGATTACAAGAATATATCTGATAGGGCGAGAAGGATAAAACAGTTTTATAAAGACGGTTTTGCTGTGATATCGGACGTTTTGCAGCAGATCGGGTTTATGGTAGGAATAAACATTCCACGCAGATACAGACGACATTTTAATGCGATGATGGAGGACGAATAAAAATGACTACTACAAAAACAAGAATAACAGAACTTTTGGGTATAAAGTACCCTATCTTTCAGGGCGGTATGGCTTGGATAGCTGAGCACACGCTGGCTTCTGCTGTTTCAAATGCCGGCGGACTTGGCATAATCGCAGGCGGCTCTGCTCCTATCGACTATCTGAGAGATCAGATCAGACAGACAAAGGCGGCTGTAAACGGCAAGCCTTTCGGCGTAAACATTATGCTTATGAGCCCTAACGCTGATGATCTTGCGAAGTTGGTGGTTGAAGAGGGCGTTCCTGTTGTTACAACAGGCGCAGGCAACCCTGGCAAGTATATGGCCGCTTGGAAAGAGGCTGGCATAAAGGTGATACCTGTCGTTCCTTCCGTTGCACTTGCAAAGAGAATGGAGAGAGCCGGCGCTGACGCTGTTATCGCAGAGGGCACAGAGTCGGGCGGACACATTGGCGAGAACACAACTATGTGCCTTGTTCCTCAGGTCGTTGACGCTGTTGAGATACCTGTTATCGCAGCAGGCGGAATCGCTGACGGCAGAGGCATTGCGGCTTCATTTATGCTTGGTGCAGAGGGCGTTCAGCTTGGAACACGTTTCCTTGCGGCTGAGGAATGTCAGATCAACCCTGTTTACAAAGAGCTCGTTGTAAAGGCAAAGGACACAGACAGCATCGTTACAGGCAGATACACAGGTCACCCTTGCAGAAACGTTAAGACAAAGTTCTCAAAGAAGCTTGCAAGCGGCGAGGCTAACGGCACGATCACTCCGGAGGAGTTTGAAGAGATCACACTTGGTTCGCTGAGAAAGGCTGTTCAGGACGGCAACCTTGACGAGGGTTCGTTCCTTTGCGGAGCTATCGCCGGAATGGTAACGAAGATCGAGCCTGCAAAGGATATGATCGACGAAATGTTTGCACAGGCTGAAAAGCTTTTGAGCAAGTAACTATACAAATACAACGATCATAACAATTATAACGATTAAAACGGAGGAAAATAAAATGGCAACAGCATTGATAACAGGTTCTGCAAGAGGCATTGGCGCAGCTATTGCGCTGAGACTTGCGAAGGACGGCTTCAACATCGCTCTCAACGATATCTCTGAGGCAATGTTCGAGGACAACGATATTATGGAAAAGATCAAGGCAGAGGGCGTTGAGTGCGAAAAGTTCATCTGCGACGTTTCAAACTATTCACAGGTGGAGGAGACTGTAAAGGCTGTCAAGGCTAGGTTCGGCTCTATCGACGTGCTGGTAAACAATGCAGGTATCACTCGTGACGGCCTTATGGCTCGTATGAGCGAGGAACAGTACGATATGGTAGTTGCTGTAAATCAGAAGAGCGTATTCAATATGTCAAAGTTCGTTGGCAACGTTATGATGAGACAGAAGTCCGGCAGGATAATAAACCTTGCTTCCGTGGCAGGTCTTTACGGCAACCCGGGACAGATGAACTATTCCGCAACAAAGGCTGCTATCGTTGGTATGACAAAGACAGTTGCCAAGGAGCTTGGTTCAAGAGGTATCACTTGCAACGCTGTTGCCCCCGGATTTATCAAGACGCCAATGACAGACAAGCTCACAGACGCTCAGAAGCAGGCTATGATAAATCAGATCGCTATGAAGCGTTACGGCGAAGTTGATGAGATCGCAGGCGTGGTATCATTCCTTGCTTCAAAGGACGCAAGCTACGTTACAGGACAGGTCATCGAGATCAGCGGTGGTTTGATGATGTAGCCACTCGCCGTGGCGGGCACTTTACGCCGTACATTACGGTGTGGGGGACGTTTGAGCCGCTGGGCAAGATAGTGCTGACCGAATGAAATTTGTCATTCGCCGTGTTCAAATAAAAATATGTAGGGGCGAACAGCGTTCGCCCGCTATCCACACAAGTCATATGCTAGGTATGCGCTGTGGAAATAATATCATTGTTAATAAATGAAGGAGTGTTTAAATGAGACGAGTTGTAATAACAGGTATGGGTACAGTAAATCCTCTCGGAAAGAGCGTTGAGGAATTTTGGGAGAACATCAAGGCTAACAAGAACGGCCTTTCTTATGTAGATCAGTTCGATACTGAGAACTTTCCTGTTAAGATAGTTGGCGCAGTTAAGGATTTTGACTGCACACAGTATATAGACAAGAAGGAAGCAAAGAGAATGGACAGGTTCACACAGTTCGCTGTGTGCGCTTCTAAGCAGGCCATTGAAATGGCTGGCTCTGACTTCAAGGATGTTGACCCTTTCAAGGCAGGCGTTATAATCGGCGTTGGTATCGGCGGACTTAATATGACTGAGAAGGAAGTAACAAAGTTCAACGAGAAGCCTGACAAGGTATCCGTTTTCTTTATCCCTATGATGATCGGCAATATGGCTGCCGGAACTGTTGCGATGCAGACAGGCTTTAAGGGCGATAACTACTGCACAACAACGGCTTGCGCTTCTGCGACACACGCTATCGGCGAAGCTTTCAGAAAGATCAAGGACGGATATCTTGACGTTTGTCTCTGCGGCGGTGCGGAAGCTTGTATCTCACACTTTGCACTCAGCGGCTTCAACAATATGAAGGCTCTTTCAAAGGCAACTGAGCTTGACAAGGCTTCAACTCCTTTCGACCTCAACAGACAGGGCTTTGTTCTCGGCGAGGGCGCTGGCATACTTTGCCTTGAGGAATATGAGCACGCAAAGGCAAGAGGCGCAAACATCATCGCTGAAGTAGCAGGCTACGGCGCAACAGGAGACGCTTATCATATGACAAGCCCTTCACCAACAGGCGAGGCTGCTGCACACGCTATGAAGTATGCTTATGAAGAAGCTGGTCTCAAGCCAGAGCAGGTAAATTACATCAACGCTCACGGCACTTCAACAGGCCTTAACGACAAGTATGAGACAACTGCTGTCAAGATCGCTCTTGGCGAAGAGGCTGCAAGAAAGACTGTTATCAACTCAACAAAGTCGATGATCGGACACCTTCTTGGTGCGGCAGGCGGCGTTGAGGCTATCGTTACAGCCCTTTCGGTAAAGAACGACTTTGTACACAAGACAATAAACTTCACCACCCCAGACCCAGAGTGCGACCTTGATTACTGCGTTGAGGGCAACAGAGAAATGCCTGTTTACGCTGCGCTTTCAAACTCTCTCGGCTTCGGCGGACACAATGCTACTATCTGCATAAAGAAGTGCGACTGATAAGGAGAAACTGATATGAGCGAAAAGATTTACGGTCAGTTTGACCTTGAAACAATAGAAAAGCTTGCCGATATCGTCAAGAACAAAGATCTCGGCGAGATAACCATAGCTGACGGAGATAAGGTCATCACGGTCAAGAGCAAAAAGTGCCCGCCTCCTGCGCCTATGGGTATGCCTGTTCCAATGGCAATGGGCGGCGCACCTGCTCCGCAGGCTTCCGCTCCTGAGGCTGCGGCTGTTTCAGCTCCGGCGGCAAGCGGAAAGGCTGTAAAAGCGCCTATCGTGGGAACATTCTACGCTGCGCCATCACCTGACTCAAAGCCGTTCGTAAGCGTTGGCGACAAGGTGAAGAAGGGCGACACTATCTTCATCATCGAGTCGATGAAGGTTATGAGCGAAGTTCAGAGCGAATTTGACGGCGTGGTAAGAGAGATATGCGTAAACAGCGGCGACGCTGTTGAGTTCGATCAGACCATAATGATACTTGATTAATAGTTAGATTGATATTGATTTGGAGGAAAGACAATGGCAGTTGTTTTGAATAAAGAGCAGATAATGGAAATTATCCCTCACCGTGACCCCTTTCTGCTTATCGACGAGGTAAACGAGCTTGAAGTCGGCAAGCGTGTAAAGGCGACAAAGTACATAAAGGCTGAGGACTTTTGGTTCAAGGGACATTTCCCGAACTATCCTGTAACACCGGGCGTGCTTATGGTCGAGATGTGTGCGCAGGCCGGCGCTGTGGCGCTGCTTTCGCTGCCTGAGAACAAGGGCAAGATCGGTCTCTTCGGCGGAATAAACAACTGCAAGTTCCGTCAGCAGGTAGTGCCGGGGGACAAGCTTGACATCGAGGTGGAGATCATCAAGGTGAAAGGTCCTATCGGCGTTGGAAAGGCTCTTGCTTCTGTAAACGGCAAGAAGGCTGTTTCGGCTGAGATAACTTTTGCTATCAAGTAATAAAGTGATTTAGCGATTTAGTGATTTAATAAGTTCGGATATGCGGTAAGCAGGGGGTAGTGCTTGTGGCAAAGTTTGAGCGTTCAAAAACACCGCTGTATATATCAGCAGCATTTGTTTTCATCGGTATCATTGGTCATACCATCGGAGCTGTGAATTATGTGTCAGAGCTGGCAAGATCTTATGAGGATAAGTCATTTTCAAATTTGGCGGAAAAGTTCATCGCCGAGTGGTTTGGCCGCTGGGTATGGTCTGCTTTTGATGATCTTTTGTGGATAATTCCCACCGCTGCTGTTCTTTACCAGTTGGTGTGGCTGCTGACCTATCTGATAAAAAGAGTGATAAACAAAAGATATGCTGAGTCTTTGCAGAGCTATAAACAAAGAAAAATAAGCTTTGTGCTGTTTCTGATCTCATTTGCTCCCATAGTGCTGATATTTCTTTACAGCTTGTACAGTATGTTTGCAGGATATAAAGAAGGACCTGTTATGGGCGAATGTTCAATGTATTACGGGACGGAAGCTTTTTTTAGGGCTATGTTCTGGACTTGCCTTATGTTTACCATTCTGCCTGTTCTGCCGTTTATGCTCATATGGCAGATAGTTTATCTAGTCCGAAAGTTCCGAAAATAATTAAATAATTATTAGTGAGGCATAATATGTTCAAAAAAGTATTGATTGCGAACAGAGGCGAGATCGCTGTCCGCATTATAAGAGCCTGCCGAGAGCTTGGCATACATACTGTTGCGGTTTATTCCACCGCCGACAGGAACGCTCTCCACGCTCAGATAGCAGACGAGGCCGTCTGCATAGGTCCTGCGCCTAGCAAGGACAGCTATCTCAATGTCAGAGCGATCATCTCTGCCTGTGAGATAACAGGTGCGGACGCTATCCACCCCGGCTTTGGCTTTTTGTCGGAAAATCCGTCCTTTGCGAGAATGTGCGAAAAGTGCGGCATTACTTTCATAGGTCCGAGAGCGGAATCTATCGAAATGCTGGGCGATAAAGCGCAGGCAAAGGAAACAATGAAAGAAGCAGGCGTGCCTGTTATAATGGGCTCTGACGGTGCGATCTCAAATATCCACGCAGCGCATACCCTTGCAAGAGACTTGGGTTATCCTGTTATGGTAAAGGCTTCCGCAGGCGGCGGAGGACGTGGCATAAGGATAGTACATTCAGACGACGAGCTTGAAGCGCAGATGACCGCCGCAAAGCAGGAAGCGCTTGCCTGCTTCGGCAATGACGAGATATACATAGAGAAGTTTATCCAAGACCCTAAGCATATCGAGATACAGATACTTGCGGATAATTACGGCGACGTTATTTATCTTGGCGAGCGTGACTGCTCGATGCAGAGACGTAATCAGAAAGTCCTCGAAGAAGCCCCTTCCCCTGCAAGCTTTATGAATGAAGAGCTTCGTGCAAAAATGGGTAAAGCCGCTTGTACAGCCGCTAAGGTCTGCGGTTATAGAAATGCTGGCACTATCGAGTTCCTTGTGGATAAGAACGGCGAATTCTATTTTATGGAAATGAACACCCGTATACAGGTGGAGCACCCTATAACTGAGGCTGTAACAGGTGTCGACCTTGTTAAGCAGCAGCTTCTTATCGCTTCTGGGGAGAGACTTTCTATCAAGCAGGAAGATATCAAGCTGACAGGCCACGCTATCGAGTGCCGTATAAATGCGGAAAATCCGCTGCTCGATTTCAGACCTTCACCTGGCAAGATCAAGTCGCTGTTTATCCCAGGCGGCCCGGGAATAAGAGTTGACACGGCTGTTTATCAGGGCTATGAGATCCCGCCTTATTATGATTCGATGATAGGCAAGCTTATCGTTCACGGCAAGAACAGGGAAGAGGCTGTGGCGAAAATGACTTGGGCGCTGTCGGAATTTATCGTTGACGGCGTTTCGACGAATGTTGATTTCCAGCTCAAGCTTATAAGACGTCCCGAGTTTCTCGAGGGCAATTATGATAACGGTTTTCTTAACCGTACTGACATTTTAGCGGACGAGAGGAGTAAGGAATAATGCTTGAAGACCTGTTTTCAGTCGTTAAAGTAAGATTCAACGGCGACAAGGCCGAGGACGACAAGAAAAAGACCGATATCCCTAAGGGCTTGCTTTTCAAGTGTCCGAGGTGCAGAAATGTCACATTTATGGAAGAGTTCCAAGCAAACGGAAAGGTTTGCCCGCATTGTAATTATCATTCAAGACTGACCGCAAGAGAGCGTCTTGACATTACTATCGACAAGGGAAGCTTTGAGGAATTCGACAAGGATATGATATCAAAGAACCCTATCGACTTCCCCGATTATGAGGCAAAGCAGGAGGCCCTCAGAGAAAAGACAGGGCTAAAAGACGCTGTGCTCACGGGTAAGGCGACTATCAGAGGCGAGAAGATAGTTATAATCGTTATGGATTCAAACTATATGATGGCTTCGATGGGAAGCGTTGTGGGCGAGAAGATAACGAGAGCTATAGAGTACGCAACGGCGAACAAGCTGCCTGTTATCGCATTCACGGCTTCGGGCGGAGCGAGAATGCAGGAGGGAATAGTTTCCCTTATGCAGATGGCAAAGACCAGCGGAGCTGTTGCAATGCACAATCAGGCCGGACTGCTTTACATTGCGGTTATGACCGACCCCACAACGGGCGGCGTGACGGCTTCATTTGCGTCATTGGGCGATATCATAATCGCTGAGCCGAAGGTGCTTATCGGCTTTGCAGGCAGACGTGTTATCGAAGGCACGATCAAGCAGAAGCTGCCCGACGATTTCCAGTCCGCCGAGTTTATGCTTGAAAACGGCTTTGTTGATATGATCGTGGAGAGAAAGAAAATGAGAAGAGTGCTTGCGCATATCCTCAAGCTCCACAAGCCTGTTGTTAAGGAGGTGTCCGAAAATGGGTGAGCTGACAGCTTGTCAGAGACTTGATATAATCCGCCACAAGGGCAGACCAACGGCGCTTGATTATATCCCTCTTATATTTGACGACTTCTTTGAAATGCACGGCGACAGACTTTACGGCGACGACGGCGCTATTATGGGTGGTATCGCTTATTTCAAGGGCATACCTGTTACTGTTATCGCAGAGGTAAAGGGCAGAGATCTTGCGGAAAATCAGAAGTGCAATTTCGGTATGCCGCACCCAGAGGGTTACAGAAAGGCGCTTAGGCTTGCAAGACAGGCTGAGAAGTTCCACAGACCTGTTATATGCCTTGTTGACACGGCAGGTGCGTTCTGCGGCGTTGAGGCTGAAAAGCGTGGACAGGGCGAGGCTATCGCTAAGAACATAATGGAATTTATGACCCTCAAGACCCCTGTTATCTCTATCATACTGGGAGAGGGCGGCTCGGGCGGAGCGCTGGCGCTTGCGGTATGCGACGAGCTTGCTATGCTTGAAAATGCAATATACTCGGTAATATCGCCGAGAGGTTTTGCAAGCATTTTGTGGAAGGATTCCACGAGAGAGCGTGAGGCCTGCGACATTATGAAGATAACGGCGGAGGATCTTACACGCCTTAAAGTCTGCGATCACATTATCGCAGAGGCAGACGGCGGCGCTCACAATGACCCACAGCTGACGGCGGAGAATATTTCCGATTATATTTCTGAAGCTTTGGAAAGAAAATTGCAAAAAGGGCTTGACGAATTGCTTGCAGGGCGTTATAATAAGTTTAGGACTGTTGGCGAGTTCGAGGAGTATCCTCAGAACGGCTGATAAGCTTTTGCAAATGGCGCAGGTGCGCTGAAAAAAATGAAAGACTATGATGATTATGCCGAGAGAATTGCCGTGATGAGCGGCGGCGGCTGTCATATATGCTGCGCTGAGCGGCGACCTAGTTTTTGTACAGAATGGAGGGTAAAGTAATGGTATTTGATAAGATCAAGGACATTATCGTAGAGCAGCTTGACGTTGAGGAAGATGCAGTAACTATGGAGGCTTCTATCACAGAGGACCTCGGCGCTGATTCTCTGGACGTAGTTGACCTTGTAATGAGCATTGAGGAGAGCTTTGATGTAGAGATCCCTGATGAAGAGGTCGAGAACATCAAGACTGTTGGCGATATCGTTAAGTATATCGAGAACAAGGTAGAGGAATAATTTTTATTTATCCTGATTATTAAAAGCTGTGCTTCGGCACGGCTTTTTTTATTTCATTCACGGCATTTAGAGCAAGCTGCAAAAAAAATCTTGTTGTGAAATATGCACAAAAACGAGGTATATTTATTAAAGGGTATAGACAAATGAAGCGGTGTGTGATATAATTATTACAATGAATGATTATGGGGCGAAATGCCTCGGAAAGGATAAAGTAAATGCTGCACGAAAAATCCTGTGGCGCTATTGTTTACCGAAAATATCACGGCAACACCGAGATACTGCTTATAAAGCATATCAACAGCGGTCATTGGTCTTTCCCGAAGGGGCACGTTGAAGGCGACGAGACCGAGGAAGAAACTGCCAAGCGTGAGATAATGGAAGAGACGGGTATCGACGTGAATCTTGATACCACATTCCGTGAGATAGTGTCTTATTCCCCAAGAAAGGACACGCAGAAGATCGTGGTCTATTTTATCGGCAGGGCGAAAAACACCGACTACACTCCACAAGAAGAGGAGATCGCTGATATCCGCTGGGTGGAGATCGGCAGAGCCGGCCAGGTGCTTTCCTATGAAAACGACCGCTGCATTGTAAACAAGGCGAAGAAATTTATCATCTGACAAGGGTGAAAAGCAAAAGCCTAAAGAGTTCCGTAAAATTGCTCTCAGATCTTATTGAAAGCGGTTTTAGGGAACTTTTTTATTGGTCTGTTTGGTGCTTTGCACATTTTTGTGGGGCAAAGATTGGGCAGAATGTGCATATAAATTGTCAGGCAAATGATGTATAATATAGTAAAGAAGTGTTTATTACAAAAACAAACTTTAAAGGGCAGACAATAGGAAATTTATAGATCATTATGAGGAGGAGATAATATGAAAGCAAAAACAGAAAATATAAAGAAGATGATCGCATTGACAATGGCTTTGCTCAGCGTGGGGCTTTATGGCTGCGGGAGTGTGGCTGACAGCGCTGGGGAGGATAAGATCACCACAACGACCACGGCGGCGGTAAGTCTTGATAATGCGGCGGACAAGGCCGTTGAAAGAGACACAACGGTTTCGGCAAACCTTTTGGGCGATGGCGTTCACACCGAGCTTGACGCTTGGGATATCGAGGACGAGGAGCTCAAACAGAAGATATTTGACTGGTATGATGATTTCAAGGCAGGCAAGTATGAGGCTGTTTCGCAGGCTGAATTGGACGAGGGCAGCGAACCAAAAGGTCCAACGCCGCTGAAAATTTATTTCTGCGATGAGGATAATCAAGCTGTAAAGGTGACAGAGTCGCTGAATAGTGCGGCGGATTTTATCATTGATGGCAAGTATTACAAGTTTAACGACAGTTTGGACAATATCATTAAGGACGTTTATGCCAACAGGAAGGGCAGTACGGAAGAGTAAAATTTGCAATTTACGAATTGCAAATAACAAGACCGCAGAAAAATTTCTGCGGTCTTGTTTTGTGTCTTGCGACTATAAAGGGGATAATTACTTGCGTTTAGTTATTTAGTCATTAAAGCTCGCTGTTATCGTAGCACTCGAACACCTTTGCGGCGTGAGCTTTGTCGGCGTCGCTCTGCCTTGTGATAAGGCTTACGATCGGCACGAGGACAAGTCCGAAGAGCATTGTGAATGCGCCTGCGTTGATCGGGGAAGCAAGGTTAATGCCCCAAAGAGTGCCCGTGTGGCCGGCAAGGGTGTAATATGCCATATGTACGACTGTTATGCCGACTCCTGCGATGAAGCTTGCCATACAAGCGGCTTTGGTAACGCCTTTCCAGAACAGGCCGTACATAAACGGCGCAAGGAAAGCGCCTGCCAATGCGCCCCAAGAGATAGACATAAGGGTGGAGATAACAGTTTGTGGATTTTCAAGGGTGATGACTGCCAGAATTACAGAGATGATAAGGAAAACTGCGATGAAGATACGCGTTGTGATAAGCTGCTTTTTCTCGTCCATTTTCTCTTTCATAATTGGCTTGATAAGGTCGATAGTCAGCGTTGAGCTTGATGTGAGCACAAGTGAGGAAAGTGTTGACATTGAAGCGGAAAGCACCAGAACGATAACAAGTCCGAACAGCAGGGACGGGAGCTTTTCCATCATTGTCGGTACAATGCCGTCGAAGCCGCCTTCTGGGAGGCCGTCAACGTTCTTGACGAAAAGTCTGCCGAAGCCGCCAAGGAAGTAACAGCCGCCTGCAACTATCACGGCAAAGAATGTTGAAACGATAGTGCCTGTTTTGATAGCCTTATCGTCCTTTATCGCATAGAATTTCTGAACCATCTGAGGAAGTCCCCAAGTGCCAAGAGAGGTTAGGATAACGACGCCTGCAAGGTTTATCGGGTCAGGACCAAATAGGGAAGCGTATGCGCCCTTTTCACCGTTAGCGTCGGGAATATCGCCCAGCAAGTCAAAAGAACTGCCGAGACCGCCGTTTTGACCGAGAACAGCCATTACCACGGCGGCGATACCCACCAGCATAACGATACCTTGGATAAAGTCATTGAGGGCAGTTGCTTTATATCCGCCCATAATAACGTAGATCGCCGTGAAAACAGCCATACCGATTATGCAGTATTTATAAGGTATGCCGAAGCCCTTTTCAAAGAGCCTTGAAAGGCCGTTATAGACCGAAGCGGTATAAGGGATAAGGAAAACGAACACGATAAGTGCGGAAACGATCTTCAGCGGTTTGCTGTTGTAACGCTTCTCGAAATATTCGGGCATAGTTTTTGCCTCGAGGTGCTTCGACATAATTCTTGTGCGCCTGCCGAGGACTTTCCACGCCAGCCAAGAGCCGATAACAGCGTTGCCGATACCCACCCAAGTGGAAGCCACGCCGTAGTTCCAGCCGAATTTTCCTGCATAGCCCACGAAGATAACGGCTGAGAAATAGGACGTGCCATAGGCAAATGCTGTAAACCAAGCACCAAGGCCTCTTCCTCCCAAAACAAAGTCGGTCACGCTGGCGGACTTTCGGCGATAATAAACGCCAATGCCGATCATCAAAGCCAGGTAGACCACCAAAACGATCCATCTTGCGATCAAAACGAACACTCCTTTAAAATCTATTGTTTGATATGTTATGCCACTTTAATGCTTTTGCCTTTTTATGCTTTTATTTATTAAAGCGGTGATTTAATTATATTACACGGGCAAAGTTTTGTCAAGGCTAACTATCTAAAAATGGCGCATTCGGGGCATAGATTTTGCGGACGATATTTTGGTGAAAATACCGAAAGAGGTCGTTTTGTGGTATCGGAGAAAACTTTTCTGAAAAAAACAATATTTTTTTCGAAAAAGGTATTGACATTTGTATTTGTTTGTGATATAATAAATAAGCACTCGAGAGAGGACACAAAAAGGGCGCAAAAAAGAATATCGCGGGATGGAGCAGTTCGGTAGCTCGTCGGGCTCATAACCCGAAGGTCGTCAGTTCAAATCTGGCTCCCGCAACCAGTAAGCTAAGAAGTCACGTTTGGTGTGGCTTCTTTTTTTGTGTCCAAATTGCTTCAGCTTTTTGAAACAGGTTCAAACAAGCGGGACATCGAGGACGCCGTCCCCAACAAATCCCGTAAATGCGTTGGTTTTGTAGGGGGCGAACATCGTTCGCCCGTAATTTTCTATCATTGTCCAAGTTTTTGCCTTATCGTTAAATTAACCTGAAAAATCAGATAAAATTATTGCATATTTATTTAAAACGTGATATAATTAAATCAATATCATTTTTCTGACAAAATCTGAAAAACATACAACACGGAGGGGTAAATTTGGACAACATGGTTTCAGTCGGCGGACACATAAACGCTTCTATCAATTTTGCTATGCAGCAAAACTACGTCCCTGTTATCAGAAATCTTATTGTTGGTAACAGTTCAGACGTGGCAATGGAAAATATTGATCTGAAAATAAGCTTTGAGCCGGAGTTTGCAGGGGAGTTTTTTTATCATATCGAAAATATCCCTGCCAATGGTTCTGTGGAGATATCCCCTGTGAGGATAACGACCAACACGGAATTTCTCTTCTCTCTGACCGAGAAAATGGTGGGAAATATCACCATAGAGCTTTTGCAGAGCGGTGAGTGCATTTACTCTCACACCGATCAGATCGAGCTGCTTGCTTACGATCAATGGAGCGGACTTTCGGTTATGCCTGAAATGATCGCAGCTTTTGTTACACCAAATCACCCTGCGGTGTCGGCTGTTATCCACGACGCTGCGCTGTTTTTGAAAAAGTGGAAGGACGATCCTGCCTTCACGGGTTATCAAACCAACAATCCTAATAATGTAAAGCTGCAAATGGCGGCGATATATGGGGCTTTGGCGCAACAGAAGATAGTGTATAACAACCCGCCGGCCAATTATGAGACCGGCGGTCAGCGGATACGCCTTGCACATAATGTGCTGGAAGAGAAAATTGGCACCTGCCTTGATCTTGCGGTGCTTTATGCGGCCTGCCTTGAGGCTGTGGGACTTTATCCGCTGCTGTTTTTTGTTAAGGGTCACGCATTTTGCGGCTGCTGGCTTGAAAATGAGACCTTTGCGGATTGCTGCGTTGACGACGTTTCGGCCGTTGAAAAGCGCATTGCGGCAGAGGCTGAGGAAATGCTGCTGGTGGAATGTACCGACTTTGTTGACGGCGGAGAGGTGGATTTTGACCGTGCCCTCAAACACGCAATGGCTCACATCGGCGAGGATAGCGAGTTTGAATGTGTCATAGATATCCAGCGCAGCAGAGGAAGCGGCATAAGACCTATACCTTTGCAGCCCGAGCAGTCATATTCCGGTATAAAGCTTGCAGAGGACGCTGATAAGCCAAGAGAAATGGCAGCGCCGTCAGAGCTGGGCAGCTCGCTGCTTGGAAAAGTTGCAGAGGGTGACGGTCAGCCAGTCACAAAGCTGAGATTGTGGGAGCGAAAGCTCCTTGATTTCAGCCTGCGCAATTCGCTGCTCAATTTCCGTGTGACCAAAAGCACAATGCAAATTATTACCGCCGACCTTGGCAAGCTTGAGGACGAGCTTGCAAGCGGAAGCGATTTTCGCATTATGGAAATGCCTGCGGAATGGAACGTTTCAGTCCGTGACGCAAAGATATTCGCTATCGAGAACGAAAAAGATCTTGTGACGAATATCGCAGAAAATGAGTTCAAAAACAACCGCATTAGGACGTTTCTTAATGAGAGCGACCTTGACACGGCGCTTAAAAATCTCTATCGCTCCGCAAAAATGAGTATGGAGGAAAACGGCAGCAATACGCTGTTTTTGGCTCTTGGTCTGCTGCGATGGTATGAAAGTGATCTTTCCGAAAAGCCGAGATATGCGCCGTTGGTGCTCATACCGATAGACATTGTGCGAAATACACGCAACAAGGGCTACATAATCAGAAGCCGACAGGAGGAGACGCAGATAAACGTCACCCTGCTGGAATATTTAAGACAGGATCACGGCATAACTATTTCGGGGCTTGACCCTCTGCCACTTGACGAGCACGGCATTGATCTGCCGCTGGTGTTCAATACCATAAGGCAGGCTATTATGGGCAAAAAGCGCTGGAATATCGAGGAATATGCTTTCATAGGGCTGTTCTCCTTCAGCCAGTTCGTTATGTGGAACGACTTGCGCAACCGCTCGGAGGAGATAAGCCAAAACAAGGTGGTCGCAAGCCTTATGAACGGTTCGCTGACTTATACCCCCGAGGATATCAACGTCACATCGGAGAATATCGACGGGGTGGATATCCAAAGTATGGCCGTGCCGATGAGCGCAGACTCTTCTCAGCTTGCGGCGATCGCAGCGGCAGGCAGCGGACAGAGCTTTGTCCTTCACGGTCCTCCGGGAACGGGCAAGTCTCAGACTATCACAAATATGATCGCAAACGCCCTTTATAATGATAAGACCGTGCTTTTCGTTGCCGAGAAAATGGCGGCGCTGAACGTTGTGCAAAAACGTCTTGAAAACATCGGCCTTGACCCATTCTGCCTTGAGCTTCATTCAAACAAGACCAACAAGACTTCCGTCCTTGGGGAGCTTGACAAGGCGCTGGAAGTGGGCAGGATAAAGTCTCCCGAGGAATATTCCGCCGAGGCTGAGAAGCTAAAGACGCAGAAAGCCCAGCTCAACGATACCATTGCCGCACTTCACCAAAAGCGCAGCTGTGGATTGAGCCTTTATGAGGCTGTGTCGGAATATGAGCGCAATATCGGGGATAAGGGCAAGATAGAGATACCAAAAAGACTGCTTGATGGCATTACAAAGGACAAGCTTGACAATTTCAGCCAGCTTGTACACAAGTATTCAGTCTCTATCGCCGAGACGGGCAGCTTTGCGGATTTTCCGCTGAACGATATCGGCGTAAAGGCTTATTCTATCGAGCTGCGTGACAAATTCCGCAATGAGGCTGGGGAGCTTACGCAGAAAGCCGCAAATTGTCAGCAGAGTGCGGAAAATATCGCTCAGGCATATAATTACAGCGGAGCGTTGGATAGATCGGCGGTCAAAATGCTGGCGGAGATATCAAAGGCTTGCCAGACTGAGGGCGAGCTTCTTGGCGGCCTGTTGGGTGCGCAGCATTATGACATAGTTTCGCAGAAGATAAGAGAGATCATCACGATCGGCAGGGAATATCAGGCACTTTGCGGAGAGGTCTCGGGCAGATTTGAGAACAGCGTGTTTGAATATCCTGCTGCGGAGTCGAGAATGCTTTACAAGCAGGCAATGCAGAGCTGGTTCTTGCCGAAAGCTATGAAGCTTGGCAAGCTTGTGAAGGCTTTGAAGCTCCACGCAAAAGACCCTTCGGCGGTGACAAAGGAAAACCTTGGCGAGATCATCGAAAAGCTTTGCACTATCGGCGAAAAGCGTGACAGCCTGCGCAATATCCCTGCCGACATTTCGGCGCTCCTCACGGGGCTTTATATGAACGAGCAGACCGACTGGAACGCTCTTGAAAAGGCTTTGGCAAAGACTGATGCTGTTATGGCGGCGATAAAGCTCAAAAATGGCGTTGACCCAGCGGCAATAGCGCAGAAGATAGCTTCGGCGGACTGCGCAGAACAGGGCAATGCACTTGCGCAGCTTCTTGACAGGGTAGCGGCTTTTGAAGCCGATTTTGCCGCCGATATGAGCAGGCTTGAAAACAGCAACAAATGGCTTGAAGCTGCGGCGGAGAAGTTGAGCCTTTGGGCGAATAATGCCGACAGGCTCAGATATGCGGCGGAGTTCAACAATGCGGACAATGAGCTTGCGCAAAACGGCCTTGACTCAGTTTGTGAAAGCTATCGCAAGGGCAGCGTTAACAGCGGCGATATCGAGGGAGCATACGCCTGCGCATTGAATTACGAGCTTGCCATTTTGATAATAAACGGCGATGAGCGCATACGCAATTTCAGCAGCAACAGCGCAAACGATCTTATTTTGCAATTTAAGGAAACTATTGACAGCTATTCACGGCTGACTATTCAGGAGCTTTGCGCAAGGCTTTCGGCGAAAGTGCCTGTTGCAGGCTCGAACTGCGCTTCAACTTCGGAAATGGGCATACTAAAGCGTGCGATAAAGAGCAACGGCAGAATGATGTCGCTTAGAGGGCTGTTCGACAAGATACCGAACCTGCTTAGAAAGCTTTGCCCGTGTATGATGATGAGCCCGATATCTGTTGCCCAGTATATCGACCCGTCATTCCCCAAATTTGACCTTGTTATCTTCGACGAGGCTTCGCAGCTTCCAACGGCAGAGGCGGCAGGAACTATCGCAAGGGGCGAGAACGTTGTTATCGTTGGCGACCCAAAACAGCTTCCGCCGACAAACTTCTTCTCTTCCAACAGGATAGACGAGGAGAACAGCGAGAAAGAGGACTTGGAGAGCCTCCTTGATGACTGTCTTGCAATATCAATGCCGCAGGAGTATCTCAAATGGCATTATCGTTCAAGGCACGAAAGCCTTATCGCATACAGCAATATGAAGTATTACGACAACAAGCTGCTGACATTCCCGTCACATAACGATCTTGTTTCAAAGGTCTCGATAATCCACCCCGATGGTTATTATGACAAGGGCAAGACGAAGCAGAACAAGGCGGAAGCAAGGGCTGTTGTGGACGAGATCATAAGGCGAATGAGCGATGAAAAGCTCCGTGGGGACAGCATTGGCGTTGTAACATTCAGCTCAGTTCAGCAGAATCTTATTGACGATATGCTCTGCGAAGAGTGGGCAAAGCACCCCGAGCTTGAAGAGCTTGACCAAAAGTCGGCTGAGCCGATATTTATAAAGAACCTCGAGAACGTTCAAGGCGATGAGCGTGACGTTATACTCTTCTCCGTGGGCTATGGCCCCGATCAAAAGGGACAGGTCTCGATGAATTTCGGCCCGCTCAATCGTGACGGCGGTTGGAGACGACTGAACGTTGCGATATCGAGAGCGAGAAAGGCTATGATAGTTTACTCCGTGCTGAGACCAGAGCAGATCGACCTTTCAAGAACACGCTCAGAGGGCGTTGCAGGGCTAAAGGGCTTCCTTGAATTTGCCGAAAAGGGCAGGCTTGCAGTTGTTCAGCACAATGACACCAAGATCGGCGGAGACAGCACCATTGCGGAATGTATCGCAAAGGCTATCGGTGAAATGGGTTATGACGTCAAGTGCAATATCGGCAGCTCGGAATTTAAGGTGGATATCGGCGTTATCGACCCCGACAACAAGGACGAATATTTGCTGGGCATACTCCTTGACGGACAGGGCGGCTCAGAGGGCTCAACTGCGCAGGATAGATTTATCTTGCAGCCTAGCGTGCTGAAAGGCCTTGGCTGGAACATTATGAGAGTGTGGACTTTGGACTGGTTCGATGACAGAGAACGTGTGCTGAGAAACATAAAGTCCGCTATCGACAATATCCCGAAACAAGCGGCGGAGCAGGCCGAGACTGTCAAGCCTGTCGAGCCTGCGGCGAAGTTTGCCCAGTTTGAAGCGTTTGAAAGAGAGGATATCTCCCAGCTGACCTCGGCAATATGCAAGCCTTACGTCAGCGCAGATATCGGCGTAATGGGTTCGTCGGAGGATTATTATTCGGCGCAGAACAGGGATAAGATAAGCAAAGCAGCGGCGGAAATAATCGCCACGGAAGCGCCAATAAGTCAGAAACAGCTTATGAAAAAGGTGTTCGGCGCTTGGTCAATAACAAGGGTTGGCGCAAAGGTGGAAGGCATTTTCCTTGAGGTGGTCAACGAGATACCGAACAATATCACCTCCGATGAGGACAGAGTTTTCATATGGGCGAAAGAGCAAGACCCTGCGGCATATGAGTTTTACCGTGTTGAGGGCGCAGAGACCGCAAAGCGTGGAATGGACAACACTCCGTCGCAGGAGATACTTAATGCGGCCGGAGAAGTTCTCGCTCAGCAGATAAGCCTTTCAGAGGCCGATCTTATCAGAGAGACCGCAAAGAAATTCGGTTACACACGAGTTGTGGGAACCACCGAAAGCGTTATCTCTTATGCGGTGAAAAAGGGCATTTCAACAGGTCGATTTATCAAGGCTGAGAACGGCAATATCTCGGCGGCTGAATAGGACGCATACAAAAAAGGACAGTCGGGCTATGTTCGGCTGTCCTTTTTGCACTTTTTGTATTTTGATAGTAAAGTTGATTTTGCGCCTAAGTTGTGGTATACTGTTTAGTGATAAATGATAAAAGATAAAGGATAAAAACGATTTTCGGAGGTCGGGACAATGCTATATATAATGCGGCACGGCAGAACAGAATGGAACGCCGAACATAAATTGCAGGGGCGCACGGACATCCCTCTTTGTGAAGAGGGCAGGCAAATGGCTTTGAAAGCCCACGATGAATATAAGGACGTGCATTTTGATGTGTGCTATTGTTCGCCGCTGAGCCGTGCAAGGGAAACGGCGGAGATACTTCTTAAAGGCCGTGATATCCCCATAATAGCGGACGATCGTCTTATCGAGATGAGTTTCGGCATTTATGAGGGCAAGCCATACAGCTTTGACGACTGCGAGCACCCTGTTGATCTGCTTTTCACCCACCCCGAAAAATACAAGACCCCATTTGAGGGCGCAGAAAGCCTTGAACAGCTTTTCGCAAGGACAGGGGAATTTCTCAGAGAGGTGGCAATGCCCCTTGTGAACGAGGGCAAGGACGTTCTTATCGTCGGTCACGGGGCGATGAATTCCAGCATTGTGTGTCAGGTCAAGGATATCCCCATAGACAAATTCTGGAGTGCTGGTATCGAGAATTGTAAGCTTATGAAGCTGATATAAGCATATGAAATAACAAAAAAACGGGCGACTTTTGCTGTTTTCAAGTATGAAAAAGCCATTAAAATAACGGGCGAACAACGTTTCGCACCTACTGACCACATAAATGCGTTTTTGTGGGTGTAATGTGTTTATTAACAAAATGTAAAACCTGTTCTGTACCTCTTGACTTGGAGTTAACTCAAGGTGTTACAATATAAGCAAGCTGAGGTTTATCCCGAAGCAATGGAACATACCAAAGAGGATAAATGCCAAATACAAAAATACAAATATCAGGAGGAATAAAAATGTATCTCGAAAAGATCAATTCACCGGCAGATGTAAAGAAGCTTTCCGTGCAGGAGATGACAGAACTTGCGCAGGAAATGAGGAACGCTCTGCTTTTCAGATTAAGCAAGCACGGCGGCCATTTCGGCCCTAATTTCGGTATGGTTGAGGCAACTATCGCACTTCACTATGTTTTTGAGTCACCAAAGGACAAGATAGTTTTTGACGTTTCACACCAAAGCTATCCACACAAAATGCTCACAGGCAGAAAGGACTCATATCTTTATGAGGACAAGTTCGACGATATCTCGGGCTATTCAAATCCTGATGAGAGCGAGCACGATTTCTTCACAGTAGGCCACACCTCGACTTCCGTCAGCCTTGCGAGCGGTCTTGCAAAGGCAAGAGACCTCAAGGGTGAGGAGGGCAATGTTATCGCTGTTATCGGCGACGGTTCGCTCAGCGGCGGCGAGGCGCTGGAAGCGCTTGATTTCGCAGGCGAAATGGACGGCAACTTCATCATTGTTGTGAACGATAACGATATGTCTATCGCAGAGAACCACGGCGGAATGTACAAAAATCTCAAGATTCTCCGTGAGACTGACGGCAAGGCTGAGTGCAATCTTTTCAAGGCAATGGGTCTTGATTATGTCTTCGTCAAGGACGGCAACGACGTAAAGTCACTTATCGACGCATTTGAAAGCGTTAAGGACAGCAAGAAGCCTGTTGTAGTTCATATTGTCACCCTCAAGGGCAAGGGCTATGCGCCTGCTGAGCAGAACAAGGAAAACTGGCATTGGTGTATGCCGTTCGACCCGGAGACAGGCAAGTCCCTTTTCAACTTTGACGGCGAGGATTACGGCTCTGTAACGGCTTCGTATCTTCTTAACAAGATGAAGTCGGACAAGTCCGTTTGCGCTATCACTTCCGCAACGCCGACAGTTTTCGGCTTCACGGCGGACAAGAGAGCGGAAGCAGGTTCGCAGTTTGTTGACGTTGGCATTGCAGAGGAGCACGCAGTTGCGCTGGCTTCGGGTATCGCAAAGAACGGCGGCAAGCCATTTTACGGCGTATACAGCACATTCCTCCAGCGTACATATGACCAGCTTTCGCAGGACGTTTGCGTAAACAAGAGCCCTGTAACTATCGCAGTTTTCGCAGCTTCCGTTTACGGAATGAACGATGTCACCCACCTTGGCATTTACGATATCCCGATGATATCGAATATCCCGGAGCTTGTATATCTTGCGCCTGTAACAAAGGAAGAGTACCTTGCGATGATCGAATGGGCAATGGAGCAGACCGAGCACCCTGTTGCAGTTCGTGTGCCTGCGAACTTTGTTTCTGACGGCAAGGCGTTCACGAAGGATCTCAGCAAGCTCAACAAGTATGAAATGACCCAGCAGGGCAGCGGTGCGGCTATAATCGCCCTTGGTTCGTTCTATGAAATGGGCGTAAAGGCAGCTAAGCTTATCGAGAAGAAAACGGGCGTAAAGCCGACTGTTATCAATCCGTACTATATCACGGGCATTGATGAGGAAATGCTTGAAAGCCTCAAGGCAGATCACAAGGCAGTTATCACTCTGGAGGACGGCGTACTTGACGGCGGCTTTGGCGAGAAGATAGCAAGATACTTTGGCGGCAGCGATGTAAAGACACTTTGCTTTGGTCTCAAGAAAGAATTTTTGGACAGATATGATGTTGGTGAAGTTCTCGAGGCAAATCATCTTACCCCTGAGCAGATCGCAGAGGATTATATAAACGCAGTAAAGTAGTTTAGGCTGCTTGAATATTTCCACAATGAGGGCTCTCGTTTATCGGGAGCTCTTTTGTTTTGCAGATCATCGCCGCTAGGCGATACCTTCATTCCTCACTTAGCTATTCTCTTTTCACAAAATTTTCGCCACTATTACGGCTTTATTCTCTCCCCATTTTCTTTTTATACGCTGAGTTCATTCTTATTTCACAAAAAGCTGTTATAATATTTGGGTATTATCCACAAAGTTTTTGTGCTTAATAGCTTAACACAGTTTTTGAAGTATCAAGTATTATGTCAAAGGAAGTATTTGTAATGAAAACAGGTATGCTCATCGGAAATCAGATCATCATTATGTTCATTATCCTCCTCATCGGTGCGTTCTGCTACCTCAAAGGGATAATCACTAAGGACGGCACTAAACAGCTCTCCTCCGTGGCACTCAACATCGTTAACCCCGTTCTGATATTTATGTCCTATCAGTCGGAATACGACAAGGAGCTCGTTCACGGCCTCTTGTGGTCTTTCCTGCTGTCAGCAATTTCCTATGCAGTCACTATCTTGCTTACATATGTCCTCATTAGGAAAAAGACCCCCGACCTCGCTGTCGAGCGTGTTTCCAGCATTTATTCAAACTGCGCCTTTATGTGCATACCCCTTATCAACGGCATTTACGGTTCCGAGGGCGTGCTCTATCTGACAGCTTATCTTACATTTTTCAACCTGCTCATTTGGACGCACGGACTTATGACAATGAAGGGCGAACGTGACTTTTCGTCCCTTATCAAGGCGCTTCTTTCGCCTTCTGTTTTGTCGGTTTTCATCGGACTTATTTTCTATCTGACGAATATCCGTCTGCCTTCCGTGCCTGCTTCCGCTTTGCAGTATATCGCCGATATGAACACGCCAATGGCTATGATAATCGCAGGCGCAACCGCCGCTCAGACGAACGTCCTCAAGGCGCTCCAAAACAAGCGGCTTTACTATGTTTCCCTTTGCAAGCTTATTATCCTGCCTGCGGCTGCGTTCTTTGTCACTTGGCTGCTTTCGCCGCCGCCAGTCGTTCTTATGACTGTGACCATCGCCGCTGCCTGCCCATCTGCAACGATGTGTACGATGTTTGCGGTAAATCTTGACAAGAACCCGAAAACCGCTTCTGAGATATTCACCGTAACCACGATCCTCAGCGCCGTGACCCTGCCGCTTATGACGATCTTCTGCGACAAGCTCACATATCATATGTAAAATTACCTCATAAAAACAAAAAGACCTGCCGCAATTACGCCGCAGGCTGTGAAGATAAAACACACTTTGCGCTCTCCGTGATGAAATTCTCACGGAGAGCTTTTTTATTCCACCCTTTTTGTTATGCGCACAGACCAAACACGCTCCGTCTGCCGCATTTATCCCCTCAAATTTTTTATCCACCCATAGTATACACCTTACTTCAACGGTGCCTTGGATAATAAAAGTATAACATATAATGAATTGACAGTCAATATTTTTTTAATTCTATAAAAAATAATTGTATATTTTAATAAAATGCCGTTGTAATTTTTGACGTTTTACACAATATTGACAATGTTATAGACAAAATAAAGACAATGAAATAAGTTTTTGTTGACAAACATCAATGATGTTTCTGCGCCGTGAGGTTGTCCTCGGCGGTCATAAGCAGCAAATAAAAGTCTTTAATGGCAAACATATCCTGTGCAACACGGTCGGCGAGGTCGTCAGAATAAAGCAGATCAGGGTCATCGCAATCATATGACACGCCGATAGTTTTCCGATTGAGCCATCGGCACTTTTCCTCACTCTCGTCGGGATAATGATTCCGCTTATATTCGTCGCCATAGAGGACAAATTTCGGGTTGTCGGCGAGGGCTTTTTGCGCCTTTTTGAACTCTTTCGAGTCAGAAAGTATAAGTCGCCTTATCTCGTCCATACTGTCACGCTCGGTGCAGTAATATCCGCAGCCGTAGCCGAAACCATGGGTGGAGATATAGAAATAAAACTCGGGCAGTGGGTGATATTCGGACTTGTCACGTTCACGGCGTAGGGAGCACCAAACGCTGTCACGGAAGATAGGGCCGCCCTTGTTGTATCTAGCGTCCTTGTATAGGCGAGATATCTTTTTTGGGTTGCAGATAATTTTTTCGTCGATAGAATTCATAACTTGGGTGAGGGTGGTGATAAGTTCAGCGAAGGGCAGTTCGATGAGCCTGTGGTAATCGGGCTTGTGTTCTTTGAACCAATCCTTGCTATTATTCGCATAATTTTTAAATAAAAAGCCGATAGCTTCCTCGGTGAATAGCATAAAAAACTCCTTATTATAGTGTATTTTTGTAATATAGTATAGCACAAAATTTTCGATTAATCAACAGCGTGGCTATACCACCACCCGCACTTGACAGAAAAACAACTCAGGTGTATAATTATAGAGATCAAAATCAGCAAAACATCAAGCAATGTAAAGAACTTGAAAGGATAAATATAATGAATATAAATGTGAAAAAAATAGCCGCCGCAGCCTGCGCCTTCGTGCTGTGCCTGAGCGTCGTCGGCTGCTCTAATAAGGATAGCAGCTCCTCAAAAACCGAGAGTGCAAGCTCCGTCGCTGTGAAAGACGATAAGACCTATAGCAAAGCTGACGATTCCAAAGAGGATAACTCTAATGCGGACGATAGCTCAGCTAACGTAAACGAACAGGGCGAGCTTATCACTAATGCCGCTAAGTTCTTCGATAACCAAAGCTATACTCTTAAAACTAAGCTTACGACCTCCGACGGCAGCGTTGTGGATATTACTAAAGCTGTCAGCGGCGATAATATCTACCAGCTGCAAAAAACTCCTCTTGGCACGAGCGGCTTTATCCGTGTGGACGGACAGAGCTATGACTTCGATAACGTCTGCGGTATTTACAGAAAGACCGATACAACAGAGCTTGACAGCATTGTTGAAAGTGTTGTGAAGCAGAACCTGCCAAGAACTTACGGTCATATCTCCCCCGAGGACGAGGAGAAATATAACGTCGAGGAGTATACCTATACAGGCGATACTTTTATCACAGTTGTGGACTTTTTCTTCGATAAGGATAGCGGAGACCTTAAAAGCTATACCGCTACTTATTCCGTTGAAGGCTCTGACGACACCACAGAAAGCTGGGAAGTCGTTGAAATGACCGCCGCTGCTGACGATATGCTCTTCAACGCTGAAACAGCCACCAAGCTTATGGACTTTGACGGTATGACGGAAGATCAGCGACTTGGCTATTGTCAGGGCGTTTGCGGTACGGCAGGCGTGACAACAGATGAAATGTATGAGTTTGGTATCGACACAGACAAGCTCAAAACTATTTCCTATGACGATTTCGTTGAGCTTATCTATACCTACGGCTATAACGATCAGTAATAATTTGTGCGAGCCGTTAAATTGCACAAACTTAACACGCAAATTTGTTAAAAACGCAGAAGCGAAAATCACCCTTTTCTGCTTTACTTAAACAGCTTTTTTTGATATAATTATATGTGGGCGTGAAAACGCCATAGCACAGTTTATTGTTTATATGGTTATATAGGTTTATAAAGGACTCTTGAAAAATGAATATATTAAAGTTTTTGAAGCCGAAAGCTTGCGTTGATTACGTTTATGACGACAATACCGCAAGACAGGCTCTTGAAAAGATGAAAAACCACAGCTTTACCGCCGTGCCTGTTATCGACCGTGAGGGCAAGTACGTCAAGACCCTTGCAGAGGGCGACTTCTTGTGGTTTATGCTCAACAACGGCATTCAGAATATGCGTGAGCTGGAAGAGTATAAGATAAGCGAGATAACAAGACGTGTGAGAATGAAACCCGTCTATGTCTATTCCACTATCGAGGATCTTATCCTGCTTTCAATGGATCAGAACTTCGTGCCTGTTATCGACGACAGAGAAATGTTTATCGGTATCGTCACAAGGCGTGATATTCTCAAATATTGCCACAGCACTCTCAAAGATTATGATCAGGAATACGGCACGGAAGAGACCCGAGAGGAAGTAAGCGTAAATTGAGCCGACTAAGGCGTATACGTATTAATATATACAGACAGAAATAAAGATAGCTTTGGTGCGGCTTTCAGAAAGGAATTGTTGTAAAAATGAAGAGGAAAAACAGAAAGGGCGGCGCAGCGATCGTTGCGGTGCTTATAGTCATAATGCTGGTTGCGGTGGGTTCTGCGGCGCTTATCGTCACAGGAAGATACACCATTCAGGAAAGCAAGGTCTCGGACGCTGTTGTGAAGATCGACAGCACACCGGAGGACAGCTCTTCCGAAGATATGTCAGAGGTGGACGACCTTTCGTCAGTTGTTGAAGAGCCTGTTGACAACTATCCTGCAAAGGCTGCAAATTATCAGGATATCAGCCTTAAAAAGATGACAGCCAACACAGCCGTTCTTATCGACGCAGACACGAACGAGATCGTTGCTGGCTATAATTACGAAAAGAAAATTTACCCTGCTTCTCTTACAAAGATACTCACTCTGTTGGTCGCAGCCGAGAATATCGACGATATGAGCGCAACATACAAATTCACTTCCGATGATATCGACCCTCTTATCGAGGACAACGCTTCAAGAGCCGGTTTTGAAGCAGGCGAGACCGTTACGATGGAAGATCTGCTCTATTCAGCTATCCTTGTCAGCGGTGCAGACGGCACAACAGGCCTTGCAAATGCAGTTGCAGGCTCAGAGGAAAAGTTTGTTGAGCTTATGAACGCAAAGATCGCCGAGCTTGGTCTTACAGGCACGAGCTTTGTGAACGCAAGCGGACTTCACAACAAGAACCATTATTCAACAGCTCTTGACATTGCAGTTATCACAAAGGCGGCTCTCGAAAACGAGACTTGCCGCAAGGTGCTCACAACAACGAGCTACACAACTTCAAAAACAAAACAGCACGAGGACGGCATTGAGCTTACAAGCATTGTTGCACAGCGTACTGAGGGCTATTTCGTAGACTGCGACGGTGACGGAAACGCTGACGACGGAATTTCTATTCAGGGCGGTAAAACAGGCTTCACAGATGAGGCGCTTTACACCCTGTCAACTATCCTTGACGACAACGGCAAGACTTACATCTGCGTAACATCAAAGTCGAAAAATGAGTTACAGTCTGTTGAAGATCAGATTATGATCTATGAAAAGTACCTTGGCGACAGCGCAGCTTCCGACAAGGACAGCAAGGCTGACACGGACACTTCATCTGTTTCGGATGTTGAGGACTAATTAGAATAAAAATATTTTCGGCGGAAATGTTCGGCTTGTATGGCTGACATTTCCGCCTTTTTGCTGCAAAAAAACCTGCCCCCTTTTCGGAGACAGGTTGGATCGTTATGAGCATTTAGATCAAGTGGGACGTCGAGGACGCAAATTGTTGTGAGCCTTGTCGAACAACAACTTTCTCCTACAAGCCCTATTTGTGTAGGGGCGAACATCGTTCGCCCGTTTTTATGATCGTGCAAAAGTCGTATTTATACAGTTCTATTCTTTTACATAGCTGACGTGGAGAAGTTCGTGCTCTCTGCCTTTGAGGATAGTGCTGTAAAGTTCGTCCATAATTGGGTTCTCTTCCGAACGCTTTAGAGTGCAAAGCTTGTCGGCATTGTAAAGATTTACGCTGCGCTGCTTTTTCTCCTCGATCGTCGCCTTTGGCTGACCTGCGCCGCCTATGCAGCCGTTTGGACACGCCATAACTTCGATAAGATCAAAATGCTCGCCTGCTTTCATTCTGTTCATTATGACTTCAACATTGCGCAGACCATTGACAACGCAGACCTTGATAGCCTTGTCGCCAAGGGGAACTTCAAGCTCCTTTATGCCCTCGAAGCCTCTTACGCCCTCGAATGCAAGATTGCGCAGGGAAGCAAGCGACTTGTCCGTGGAAACTCTTCTGATAACAGCTTCCGTTACGCCGCCTGTTACGCCGAATATCACGCCTGCGCCTGTCATTGTACCGAATGGCATATCAACGGCTTCCGGCTCGATCTCATTGAACACGATACCAGTTTCCTTTATCATCATTATAAGCTCCTGCGTTGTGATGACAAAATCCACCAGTGGCTTGCCGTTTTCGTCCTTGAATTCGTCCCTTGCGGCCTCGCCCTTTTTGGCTGTGCAAGGCATAATCGCAACGGAAAGTATCTTCTTGCCCGTGTCTTTGAACTTCTCGTGGATAACGGAAGCGAACATCTGCATTGGCGAACGGCAGGTGGAAATGTTCGGCAAAATCTCGGGATACTCATTCTCTGCATATTTTATCCAAGCAGGACAGCAGGAAGTGAACAGCGGAAGCTTTCCGCCGTTTTCAAGCCTTTCAGCAAATTCTTTTGACTCTTCCATAACGGTAAGGTCGGCGGCAGTAGAGGTGTCAAAAATATAGTTGAAGCCAATTCTCCTAAGTGCTGCAACTATCTTGCCCATAACGTTTTCGCCGTTGTAGCCGAACTCTTTTGCAACCGCAACTCTCACCGCTGGGGCTATCTGAGCCACGGCGATAGTGTTTTCATCGTTGAGCTCTTTCCAAAGCCTGTGGCTGTCGTTTTTTATTACTATCGCACCTGTCGGACAGACCGCAGCGCATTGTCCGCAGCCAACGCAGGTGGACTCGCCGATAGGCTTGTCAAATGCGCAGGCAACTTTCATCTTTGAACCTCTGTAAGCAAAGTCGATAGCGCCGACATTTTGAACTTCGTTGCAAACTCTCACGCAATCGCCGCAGAGGATACACTTGTTTGCGTCTCTTGTAATGCAGACTGACGAGTCGTCAAGGCAGGGCTTTGACTTGGGGTTCTCAAAACGAACCCTGTGAATGTCAAATCTCGCCGCAAGCTCCTGCAATTTGCACTTGCCGTTTTTATCGCAGGTGGTACATTCGCCGCAATGGTTTGAAAGCAGCAGCTCAAGTATCATCTTGCGATATTTTCTGAGCCTTGGTGTGTTTGTGTATATCTCCATTCCGTTTCTTGGGGGAGTTGAGCAGGCAGCTTCCATTCCGCCCCACTTGTTTTCCACCATACACATTCTGCAAGCGCCGTATACCGAAAGTTCGGAATAATAGCAGAATGTCGGCAGCTCAATGCCTGCCTTTCTGATAAGCTCAAGCAGATTTTTTTCGCCGTTTATCGCAACGGGGATATTATCAATTATCATAAACTCTTTATTCATAGCTAAAATTAAACCTCCTTGACAGCTTTGAAATGGCAGTTGGAGATACAAGCTCCGCACTTTATGCACTTTGAGGTGTCGATCTTGAACGGCTTTTTGATCTCGCCGCTGATCGCACCAACAGGACAGACTCTCGAGCACTTTGAACAGCCCTTGCATATCTCAGGGTCGATCTGATATGTCACAAGCTTCTTGCAGTTGCCCGCAGGACACTTCTTGTCCTTGATGTGAGCTTCGTATTCCTCACGGAAGTTCTTTATGGTGGAAACAACAGGGAACGCAGCCGTCTTTCCGAGACCGCAAAGCGCCGTTGAAGATATTGTGTCCGCAAGCTCGAGAAGCAGCTCGATATCACCCTCTTGTCCGTTGCCGTTTACGATACGCTCGAGGATCTCAAGCATACGCTTTGTGCCTTCACGGCAAGGCACGCACTTTCCGCAGGATTCGTTCTGAGTGAAGTTCATAAAGAACCTTGCAACTTCCACCATACAAGACTTATCGTCCATTACAACAAGTCCGCCAGAACCGATCATTGCGCCGACCTTTTTCAGCGAATCGAAATCAAGCTGTATATCGAGATTTGGCGTAACAAGACAGCCGCCCGACGGACCGCCGATCTGAACGGCTTTGAACTGTCCGTCTCCTCTCATACCGCCGCCGATATCGAATATTACCTTTCTGAGAGAAGTTCCCATCGGCACTTCGATAAGGCCTGTGTTGGAGATATTTCCCGTCAGAGCAAATGCTTTCGTTCCAGGTGAGTTCTCAGGACCAATGCTTCTGAACCACTTTGCGCCGTTGTTTATTATAACAGGAACGTTCGCCAGCGTCTCAACATTGTTGAGGACAGTCGGCTCGTTGAAAAGTCCGTGCTCGACAGTTCTCGGCGGCTTAACTCTCGGCATACCACGCTTGCCCTCGATAGAAGCCGTCAGCGCTGAACCCTCGCCGCAGACAAATGCGCCTGCGCCACGATTGATATGTATTCTGAATGAAAAATCCGTTCCAAGGATATTGTCGCCCAGCAGACCGAACTGTTCAGCCTGTGCGATAGCGCCTTTAAGACGTGAAACAGCCAGCGGATATTCTGCACGAACGTAGATATAGCCCTCTTTTGCGCCCGTTGCGATGCCGGCGATCATCATACCTTCGAGAAGTCTGTGCGGGTCGCCCTCCATAATGGAACGATCCATAAATGCGCCAGGGTCGCCCTCGTCGCCGTTGCAGACTATGTACTTTGTGGGGCTCTTCTGCTTTGCAACGCTCGTCCACTTTCTGCCAAGAGGGAAGCCTCCGCCGCCACGTCCTCTAAGGTTTGACTCGGTCATCTCGTTGAGGATATCCTCTGCCGACATATCGAGCAAAGCCTTTTCAAAAGCTCTGTATCCGCCGATAGCAAGATATTCCTTTATAGAAGTGGCGTCAATGTGTCCGCAATGTTCAAGGACGATACGCTGCTGCATTTTATAGAACGGTATCTCCGATTGCTGGCGATAGATCTCGCCGTTTTTCTTATAGCAAAGTCTTTCAACACATTCGCCGCCGCAAATGGTCTTTTCGACTATTTCGTCAACGTCGTCAAGCTTAACCTTTGTGTAAAGCCAGCCCTCAGGCTCTATCCTCACCAGCGGACCCATTTCGCAGAAGCCGTGACAACCGCTGCGCTTTACGCCAACAGCACCTTGGTGCACATCATCATCGTGGGGCTCGTCAGCAAGGGCGACAACGCACTCTATCCCCTTGGCGGAAATGGTGTCGATAAGCTTCTGATAGATATTCAGCGAACCGCCTGCAACGCAGCCTGTTCCTGCGCAGACAAGGACTTTTCTCGCTTGCTTGTCAACAAGTCTGCCGTATTGCTCACGGGCGGAGTCAAGGTCGTATTTCGTTTTCAGCAGCATATTATTCAGCCTCCTTTTCTCTCAGCTCTTTGAGCAGAGCCGCAGCCTTGTCGGGGTTCATCTCGGGGTGAACGACATCGTTTACAGTCATAACAGGGGCAAGTCCGCAAGCGCCAAGGCAGGACACCGTCTCAACGGAAAACATCAGATCGTCCGTTGTGGTCTTTGTCTCGCTTAGCCCAAGCTCGCCTCTGAGATATTCCAGTATCGGGATAGATTTTCTGACGTGGCAGGCTGTGCCATCGCAGCACTTGATAACATATTTTCCCTTTGGTTCGAGAGAAAAGTTCTCGTAAAAGGTCGCAACGCTGTAAATTCTTGCCTCACCCATACCAAGCTTTTTCGCAAGGTAGGGGAAAAGCTCCGCAGGAAGATAGTGGTATATCTCCTGAATATCCTGCAAGATCGCAATTACGGCAGTTTTTTCGTGTTCTTTAAGAATTTCATCAATAGGCGAATAGTCAAATTCTTTTGTTGTATTTGTCATAACGCTTCCTCCATAATAATTGACTTGGGTCGATCGACCCAATATCTTTATTTGTCTATTTGTCACAAAAAATATTGTTAAATACACAAATTAAGTCAACAATAAAGACATACTGTCAACTATAATTATATATCATATGACGCATAATGAATAATGTTTTTATTTACATACGTCATATATAATAGGAATAAGTTTTGACTAACTCGTCATATTTAACGTGTGGAGAAACCTTAAATTGTATAAATTGCATATAAAAACAGCTCCTTTTTCAAGAAGCTGTCAGTTGCGATATATTAAGTTTACAAATATAATTATTAAAAACAACGTCTGTATGTTTGATTAGACTTACCTAACATATCAAAGACTATATGGCGGCTATCACGCTTTGCGAATACTTATCTCGCCAGAGGAAATATATTCCTCTCTGCCGTCCTCATATCTGACGTGGAGCTTGCAGTCCTCGTCGGCGCCAAGCATAATGGCAGGGGTCTTTTCCTCACCTCTGATAATGTTGATCTTCTCGCCAACCCACAAAAGCCTTTTTCTGTATTCGGGATAGAAGCTGTTTTCGGAGAAGCTTTCGTAAAGGCGCATAAAGTTGTTTATTATCTCTGCGGCGATCCTGTTTCGCATATCGCTCTTGCGCTCCTCAAACACCGCACCTGCGATGTCTCTGATCGCCTCGGGGAAGCCGCCGTCGGGCTCGTAAGCGTTCACACCAATGCCTAGCACGGCATAATCAAGTCCGCCGCTTTCCATACTGAAAGAAGCTTCCGTGAGGATACCGCAAATTTTTCTGCCGTTAATGTAAATGTCGTTGACCCATTTGATGTCGGGCTTGAGGTCGCTGACGCTTTCAACGGCAAGGGCTACCGATACCGCCGCAGCGGTGGTTATCTTGACAGCGTCCTGCGCCGCCATATTCGGGCGGAGAAGTATGCTCAGATAAAGTCCCGAATCTGAGGGCGAGAAAAATGACCTTCCAAGCCTTCCACGGCCTTGTGTCTGCGCACCTGCGATAATGACCTTGCCCTCGGAGGCACCTTGATTTGCGCAGTCTTTAAGCAGCAGATTTGTTGAAGTGACTTCCTTGTAGACTTCTATATCCATATCCTTCCTTTCGGGAACAAGATATTTTTTCACGCCGGCAAGGGAAAGGATATCGGTGTTTTCGTCAAGGGAATAGCCCTTGTTCGTCACCGCAGAGATAGGATAGCCCTGCTCCTGCAAAACTTTGACAGCCTTCCATATCGCACCACGGGTGCAGCCCAGCGAGTCCGCAAGCTGTTCCCCTGATAAAAAATCGCCCCTGTTTGCGTCTAATATATCAAGAACTTTGTCTTTGACAGCCATAAAAATGCCTCCTGCTATGAATTTTGCATTATATCATTGCCTTGATCGTCTTAATTATACTTAATTATAACACAAATAGGCGCTTTATTCAAGCATTGGTGTAAATTTTGGCGTGCAAAGGGCACATTTTCTGCATTTTTGCAATGTTATACAAAAGATTGTGCAAAATGACGGATAATAATATTTGCATTTTCAAACTGTTTGTTGTATAATATAATAGTATATGTGTATGTATGCGTATGTCGATATGTATAGATATGTATGAATTGAAACTGAAAAGGACGATGACGATGTTTTATAACCTTTTGGCTAAAACCGATAATATGGCGTTAATGCTGCTTATCCCGCTGCTTTGCAGCTTTTTGATAGCGTTTTTAAGCTTGAAGTATTTCAAGCGTATCCTCCCGAAAGACCAGGGAAGAGCTTTCGCTGTAAACGGAGCACTTTCCGAGGGCAAACCTCGTGGCGCAGGACTTATTTTCATAACTTCATTTACCCTGTGTGCGGCGCTTTTCTATCCTCTCAGCGTTGAGAACGTGATATACCTTGCCCTTGTTTATGCCGCAATGCTCAGCGGATATTTTGACGACGCTGCCGAAACGCCTTGGGGCAACCTCAAAAAGGGTCTTATCGACCTTGTTATCTCCCTTGGTACGGCGTTTACATATTATTTCAGCAACGGCTCAGAGGTCAAACTTTACATAACAGGCTCAGTTTTCACTATCCCTGCGCCTATATTTATCATTCTTGCCGGCGTGCTGGTATGGACGGCAATAAATGTAACAAACTGCACCGACGGTGTGGACGGGCTGTGCGGCTCGCTGGTTATGACAGTCCTGCTGCCACTTGCTCTTATGGTATCGAGAGGCGGCTTCAGTGAAATGCTTCTGCCGATGATAATGTTCGTTACTCTTGCGGCATATCTGTGGTTCAACTGCTCACCTAGCCAGATCCTTATGGGCGACGCAGGCTCGAGAGCGCTGGGCGTTTTCCTTGCAATAATGTTCCTCAAGACCGCTGCGCCTTTTGCATTTATCCCCCTTGCTATCATTATTATTCTGGACGGCGGACTGGGACTTCTCAAGCTTTCGTTCAGACGTTTCCTTAAAATAAAGAACTTTATGGAGGGCATTAGAACCCCTCTTCACGACCACGCAAGAAAAAACAAAGGTTGGTCGGATACTCAGGTCGTAATAAGATTTACTCTTATTCAGATCATTGTTAATTTGTGCTATGTGTCATTTCTGCTGTAACTTGTAACGTATAAGTCGGCAGATGTCGGCTTATCACAAAAACAAACCAAAACAAAAGAACAAAAGAATTTCAAAGTCGGAGATGATGAAGATCAAAAAAAATCTGAAATATGTGCTGAACGTGCTTTTTATCGCACTTATCGGCTGGCTTACCGTGAGGTTGCTTTTCAAGGGCGAGGAATTTTCCGATATAATCAAAGACCTGCACCTTGCGAAAAAAAGCTGGCTTGCATTGGGCACCGTGTTCGTGTTCTGCTATGTGGCAGGGGAGTCGGTGATAATAAAGTATATGCTCAGGCTTTTCGACGTCAAGACGCCTTTCCACCGATGTCTGAAATATTCCTTCATAGGCTTCTTTTTCAGCTGCATAACCCCGTCCGCTTCGGGCGGTCAGCCTGCGCAGATGTACTATATGAAAAAGGACGATATCAAAATAGGCTTCTCCACCCTTATAATGCTGATGATAACAATTGCGTTCAAGGGCGTGCAGGTGCTTGTGGGCGTGATATTCCTGCTGTTTAATTACAGCTTTGTAAAGGTTCATATCGGGCGGCTGTGGTGGCTGCTGCTTGTGGGCTTTCTGCTCAATATCGCCTATATCGTGGGACTTGTGTTCATATTCTTTAAACCCCTTTGGGCAAGAAAAATGGGCATAAAGTTTATAAACTTCCTCACAAGGTTAAAGATTTTAAAGCAGAAAAACAACGAGAAATACATCAACAAGCTAAAGCGTATCTGTGATAATTACATCGTCGGTGCGGAGTACATAAAAAACAACGTCCATACTGTGGTGAACATTTTCGCTATCACCCTTGTGCAGAGAATGTTCCTGCTTTCGGTGACGTGGATAGTCTATAGGTCATACGGCCTCAGCAGTACGGGATATATCGGTATCGTGGCGTTGCAAACTATGATAGGCATTGCGGTGGAAATGCTACCGCTGCCGGGTGCGGCAGGCGTAACAGAGGGCTGCTTTACTTATATGTTTATGGACATTTTCAGCAAGGATCTTGTAAAGCCTGCAATGCTCCTCAGCAGAGGACTGAGCTTTTACTTCCTGCTGTTTATGAGTGCGGCCGTAACGTTCGTTGCACATTTTATGGTAATGAGAAAAGACAAGAAAAACGGCATTGAAGCCGAAGATATGAAAGAACCAAAATAAAAAAGAGGATATAAAAATGATAGGATTTTACAATTATTCGGTAATACTTACATACATAGGACTTATCTCATCGGTGTTCGGAATCACGCAGATAATCGAGGGACACGAGTCTATCGCATTTCTCTGCCTGCTCCTTTCGGGCATATGCGACCTTTTCGACGGCAAGATCGCAAGAAGTATGAAAAACAGAACTGAGCACGAAAAGGTGTTCGGTATCCAGATCGACTCACTTTGCGACCTTGTATGCTTCGGCGTTTTCCCATCCGTGATGGGCTATCACTACGTTTCAGTTTATCCGCTGAGACTTATCGCAAGCATTATGATCGTCCTCGGCGCCGTTATCAGACTTGGCTACTTCAACGTTATGGAAGAGGAGCGTCAGAGAACGACCACCGAGAACCGCAAGGAATATCAGGGACTTCCTGTAACGACTGTGGCAATTATCCTGCCGCTGCTGTTTATGGGCAAGCACAATATCCCAAGGGACGTTTTCCCATACGTTTTCCACGGCTTTATGATACTTATTTCAATACTCTTCGTGCTGAAAATAAACGTCAAGAAGCTTTCGATGAAGGGCGTGCTGATACTTTTCACTATCGGCGCAATAATCTTCCTCGGCTATCTTAAAATGCAGCATATAATTTAAGTCGGCTGACGGACAAATCCAAAATCAGAATTTAATGGGCGAATAATAATTTTGTCATTAGCGAAGGGAGTATGTGTTATGAGGTATCGTGACAGACAGGGAAGAGAGTATGAGCAAACAACATCGCAGGATAAGTTTCTTGCAGCAGCCTATGGCTCTGCAATGGGCAGAGCGCTGATGAAATTTCTCGGCTGCCCGATATTCTCAAGGTGCGCAAGAGTAATACTTGACAGCAAGTTCTCTGTGCCATTCATCTTTAACTTTGCGGAAAATAACGGCATTGATATGTTCGATTACGAGGACAGGATGTATCGCTCCTTCAACGACTTTTTTACAAGAAAAATAAAGCCCGGCAGACGTTTTGTCACAAAGGACAAAAATATGCTTGTTAGCCCTTCCGACGGAAAGGTAACGGCTTATGAGATAAAAGGCTCTGATACCTTTATTATAAAGAACGCAGTCTATAACGTGGCTTCTGTGCTGAGAGACAGCAAGCTTGCTAAGCGCTATGAGGGCGGATATGCGGTAATAATCAGACTTTCTGTGGACGATTACCACCGCTATTGCTACTGCGCAGACGGCGTGAAGAGCCATAACAGAAAGATAAGCGGTATCTTGCATACTGTCAACCCCGTTGTGAACAGGTATCTGCCTGTATATAAGGAAAATTCAAGAGAGTATTGCCTTATCAGAACGGAGAATTTCGGCGATATCGTGCAAATGGAAGTGGGCGCTCTTATGGTGGGCAAGATAACTAATCTTGAGACAGCAGGCGGCGTAAAGGTCACAAAGGGCGAGGGAAAGGGCTATTTCGAGTTCGGCGGCTCAACTATTTTGCTGCTTCTCGAAAAGGACAAGGTAAAGCTCGCTCCCGACCTTATAAAGAATACCAAAGAGGGCTTTGAAACAAAGCTTTTGCAGGGTTCTATCATCGGCGAGAGCATTAATGGCTAATTAAAATATTGTAAATGTGTGGAATATAGAAGGCAGGAAACAGGAAGTAAAAAATAATCAGCAAGGGGCTTTTTGAATGTACAGACTGAATTACGAACAGTTCGACAGGGACAATCAATATATCGGCGGCGATCTCGGTGCGGTGATAAGAGACGGCAAGACAGTTTTCAAGACCTGGTCGCCCCTTGCAACGGGCGTTTATCTGAATTTGTACCTTGACGGCGAGGGCAAGAGCAAGCTTGAATCGCTGCCAATGGAAAAGATCGATCACGGCGTTTGGTATGTTGAGCTGCTTCGTGAGCTTGACGGCGTGTTCTATACCTACACATTTGAGTTCGATCACAAGGTCAAAAAGGAAACTATCGACATCTATGCCAAAGCCTGCGGCGTGAACGGCAACGTGGGTGCGGTGGTAGATTTCAGAACTACCGACCCTGAGGGCTGGGACAAGGTCAAAAAGCCAAAGTGCGCAAATGCCTGCGACGCTGTGGTTTACGAATGTCACGTCAGAGACTTTTCCGCCGACCCAACTTCTGGGATAGTGCCCGAAAACAGAGGAAAATATATCGCCTTTGCAAAGGAAGGCACAAGCTATGACGGCACGGCCACCTGCCTTGCTCACCTTAAAGAGCTTGGCGTTACCCACGTTCACCTGCTGCCTGTGGAAGATTATGCCACGGTCGATGAGAGCAAGCCGTACCTCAACCAGTATAACTGGGGCTATGACCCTAAGAATTTCAACTGCCTTGAGGGCTCCTATTCAACGAACCCATATGACCCCAAATGCAGGATAAGAGAGTTCAAGGAACTTGTTATGGCGCTGCACAAAAATGGTATCGGCGTTGTAATGGACGTGGTATACAATCACACTTATTATACAGAAGAATCAGCGTTTGAGAAGTCTTTCCCTTATTATTATCATAGGATAAGGAATGACGGCTCATTCTCAAATGGTTCGGGCTGCGGAAACGAAACGGCTTCAAACCATATTATGATGAGAAAATTTATGATAGATTCGCTGAAATTCTGGGCGACTGAATATAAGATCGACGGCTTTAGATTTGATCTTATGGCGCTCCACGATATCGAAACTGTGAATATCATAAGAGATGAGCTCAATAAGATCGACCCGCAGATATTGATGTACGGCGAGGGCTGGACAGGCGGTGAATCGCCATTGCCTGCGGACAGGCTTGCCTATAAATGGAACTCATATCAGTTCGGCAGAGTTGGACTTTTCAACGATAATATCAGAGATTCTATCAAGGGCGGAACTTTCAATCCATACGACAAGGGCTATATAAGCGGCAATAGGAATGCAGCTTCAACTCTTCGCCGTGGAATCGTCGGCTCTGTGCCGCACTATCAGATAAACGACGCAAAGGAAGCTTGCTGGGCGTTCGAGCCGACGCAGGCGGTGAATTACTGCGAGGCTCACGACAACAACACCCTTTGGGACAAGCTTTGCATTTCCGCAAAGAACGATTCCGAGGAAGTAAGGATAAAAATGGACAAGCTTGCGGCTGCTATCGTGATACTTTCGCAGGGTATGCCATTTATCCAGCTTGGACAGGATTTTCTTCGCACAAAGCCGAGGATACTCAAGGAGGGTGAAACTCCTGATGATGTGAACATTTTCTCTCACGACAGCTACAACGCCCCTGACTTCACGAACGCTATCAAGTGGGACAGAAAGAAAAAATACAAGGAAGTTTTTGAGTATTACAAGGCGCTGATACGCCTTAGAAAGGGAAGCCCGCTTTTCAGAATGAGCACAAAGGAAGACGTCAACGCTCATCTGCATTTCCTTCATCACGACGATTGGAACTGCATAAGCTGGAAGCTTGAGAAGGACGGGGAGTGTTATGTTATCGCACTCAACCCCTACTATGAATCAAGGCACTTCGGTCTTCCCGCGGGCAGATATTATGTGCGGCTTGACAATATGGGCAAGATGAACAAATTCCCTGTAACAGGCGGCTTTGACTGTCCGCCGCTGTCTGCTGTTGTCTATAAGCGTATCAAGGACAGAAAATAGCGATTTGATCGTTTATTTAACATTTGATATTATGTATGTTAAATAAATATTCATACAATTTGTGGCGTGTTAATGTATAATTAAATTATCTGATTGGAAAATATTAAATCGGCGGACGGAAAAATAGACACAAAAATTGCCGATACAAAGAAATCAAACAATGGAGGATCATTATGAAGAAATTTTTAGCAGGACTTTGCTCTGCTGCCATCGCAGCAAGCTGCCTCGGCGTAACAGTAATGGCTGACACCGAGACTTCGGACAAGCTCACCTCATATGAGGCAACAAGCGACAATGTAAAGCTTATCGGCCGTACGTACAGAAAGGGCGACAGCACTATTCTCGGTTATTCCGCAAGCGGTATCGAATTCAAGTGTACAGGCACAAAGGCTGTTTTCAATCTTAACGGCGAGGCTGGTGCGGTAAGGATCGGCGTTTTCGTTAACGGCAAGCTTGCGAAGCAGGGCTACATAAAGAATAAGAAAACAAACGCAGTTGAGGTCGATCTCCCAGAGGGCGAGAGCACAGTTAAGCTCATAAAGCTTTCCGAGGGTGCACAGAGCGTTGTTGCAGTTGAGAGCTTTGAAGTTGACGGAGTTCCACAGCCAACAGCGGCTGCAAAGCATTCTATCGAGTTCATCGGCGACTCTATCACCTGCGGTTATGGTGTTGACGACCCACTTGGCAAGAGCTTCTCTATCTACAACGAGAATGCGGCTAAGACATACGCATATAAGACAGCAAGAAATTTCGACGCTGATTACAGCTTTGTATCTGTCAGCGGCGCAGGAATAATTTCGGGCTACACAGGTTCAGCTGAAAAGAACGATCAGCTTCTTGTTCCCGATTTCTATGACAAGTTCTGCTTCACTTGGAGCTGGCTCGGCGGCGAGGAAGTTGCGAAGTATGACTGGGATTTCTCACAGTATCAGCCTGAGCTTATCGTAATAAATCTTGGCACAAACGACAATTCATACACAAAGGGCGACGCTGACAAGTGCGCAGAGTATGAAAAAGGCTATGTAAATTTCCTCAAGCAGGTAAGAGAGAAGAACCCTGACGCTGAGATCCTTTGCACTCTTGGCATTATGGGTCAGGAGCTTTACCCTTCCGTTGCAAACGCGGTTGATGCTTACACGACTGAAACAGGCGACAGCAAGGTATCAGTTTTCGAGTTCAGTAATCAGGACAGCGAAAATAACGGCTATGCAGTTGACTATCACCCATCTGCCGTTTCACACAAGACAGCAGCAGCTGAGCTTTCATATGCTATCGAGGGCATTTACGGCTGGGAGAGAGTTGAGCCTGAGGACGACGGCGTTGACGCAATGACAAAGGATGATGACGAAGAGTTCAGCAGCATTGTTGAAGATTCATCATCACAGGCTGAGGAAAGCGAAGCAAGCGAGCCAACATCTGAGGCTGAGAGCTCCACAGCAGACAGCAGCTCAGCGGCAGCTTCTGAGGCAACATCATCAAAGGCAGCGGCAAATTCCAGCACGACCAACCCTAACACAAATGCGGCAATGGGTGTCGCTATCGGACTTGCAGCACTTGCAGGCGCAGCTATCGTTTGCACAAAGAGAAAGTAATTTCATTTTGATGAAGTAAAATTGAGATAAAAAGGCAAAAGCCCCGAGGGAATATCCTTGGGGCTTTTGTTTTGGTGTGCTTATTAGCTGTTTGAATTGCCTGCTGTCTTGTAAGCGTCGATCATCTTCTTGCTGGTGAGTCCAGAACGCCGAGCATATCTTTCTCCGTTCCTAATGTATGTCATCGGCTCTGATTCACCTGTCAGAAGTTTAATTTCCAGTTTCATTGTGTTCTTATTTATTGGAACTACACTTATACGGTCTATGACTGCCTTTGCCATTTCGTCGACTTGTTCCTTGTTCATTGGTAGGCTAGGATCATACATTTCACGGAAGTATTTTTCAATCCGCTTTATAGCTTTTGCATAACTATTGTCGTTTTCGCTTTTCTTTTCGATAAATCTTATCTGATGTTCTATTCCTTTTATTAGTTCGCTGCTCTCGGTATTACGTTTTGTAAATTCTGATTTTGTGATAAGCTCCTCAATATAAAGCTCCAGCAGTTTATCACGCTTTTTATTTTCCTTTTCCAGTGTTGCTTTCAGGCCGCTTACCTGCCGCATTGCCTCGGCAGAGCGGTCTGATTCTTTGTATATACGCAGGAATGTTTCAACATAATCCTCGAGGTTTTCAACAATATCTTTGAAAAATCCAGATAGTATTTTATAAAGTTCTGATTCCATTATTGCAAATGAAGCACAGCTTTTTGCACCTTCTTTCTTTTTTTCTGAGCATATCCATTGATATATTGGCTGACCTTTTGATACGCTGTTTGAATAGCTTGTACGCCAGTATGGCTTATCATGAGCGGCACACCATATCTTGCCTGTGAAAACACTTGTGTCTTTAAATGAGTGTTCACGGCTTTTTATGGCAGCACTTCTTGTTTCAAATATTCTGTTGCACTTGTTCCATATTTCCTCAGATACTATGGCAGGTACGACTTCGCCTGTTTCGTCTTTGTACATCACCCATTCTTCTTTGGGTAAAAAACGCTGTTCTTTTGTGCGGTAGTCAACTATTCTTACTTTGTTACCACAGTAAAATCCTTTATATTTTGGGTTTTGTATAATGCCTGAAACGGTGTTGTGATGTATCCTTGTACCATTGCGTCCACGGTAGCCCTTATCATATAGTATTCGTTCTATCTTTCTGACGCTCATATCACCAGTAGAGTAAAGGTCAAATATCATTCTTACCATTTCTGCTTCAGGTTCGTTTATGACAAGTTTACAGTCATCTTTATCATAGCCGAATATACGATTGTTGCCCATAACATTTCCGCTTTCTATTGAACGCTTGTGACCCCAACGAACACGTTCAGAAAGCTTCCTGACTTCATCAGCGGCGATGCTTGACATTATAGTAAGACGCATTTCGCTGTCAGAATCAATGGTACAAATGTTATCATTTTGGAAGAATACCCCTACCCCTGCTCGGAGAAGATCACGGGTATAGGTAAGGCTGTCGATAGTATTTCTTGCGAAACGGCTGACTTCTTTTGTAAGTACAAGGTCAAACCTTCCTGCTTTTCCATCTTCGATCATTTTCATAAATTCAGCACGGTTTTCAGCGTGTTCTCCTCTGACCCTGTCAACATACCCCTCAATGTAATTCCAATTTGGGTTTGACTTTATCATCTCTGTAAAGAAGTTTATCTGATTTTCAATAGAGTTTTCCTGTTCATCACGGGTCGTTGATACTCGTGCATAAAATGTAACATTGATTTCAAGATCAAAAATTGTTTTCCGCTCACGTTTCATAAGGTCAGCGGCTGCATAAATATCCATTAAAATTCTCCTTTCGTCAAAGCCTTGACTGATTGTTTTGACTTTGATTTTGTTTAGTTAATATGATTATACCATGCCGACAGCACAGGGTCAATGGCACGGAATAACTTACCTGTGGCAATATGTAGCAATGCCTTTCGGCACTGCATTTGCGGTCATGCCGCCAGTCTTTCGATCATCATTATCATTCTGTTGTACTTTTTGATGTCGATCTCGCCGCTGTTGAGCAGCAGCTTAGTCCAAGCAGCCAGGGTTTTCTTCTTCATTTCCAGCTTGGAATAGGGACTTTTCGGATTTTTACTCAATAGACATCTCTCCTTTTCCATTTGCATCAGTAATATTTTCTCACACTCATCAAAAATTATCCATTTGTTTTTCACTGTTTTTCCAGTCAATGATATCACAAAAACTTTGAAATAGTAATCACCAACTGCAACAAAAAACTTGCTTGATTTTATTGCATTTATACCTTTCGACGCCGACACGATAGCACGCATTTACGCTGTTTCAGCCTGATTTTAGCGGTGTGCGACCTCTGAATTATCAAGGACCTGTTTTTACGACCCCATTGACTTCTCGACCTTGTCGTATCTCGCAAACTGCGTATTTACGACACTTTTGCGGCGAGCTTTGCTCGTTCGCTGTGAGCGTATCGGGGGCTTTGACCCCGATACTTTAACTTGCAATGAAATATTATGCGTTTCCTTATCTCTTGTAAAAGTCATTTTTTCTCACCATAAGCTAAACTTTCTCATCTGTATTGTCACTGTTTTCAACGCATCGCCCACATCGGCTCACAAATCGCTTGTATGTGGTTTTGGTGAGTTTCTGCTAAACTTACCCGACTGATTTTTTTAGCCCACAAATCGCCCCACGTTCGCTGATTTGGGTTGACAGTAAACATTGATTTAACTTTTTACTGTCACACTCTGTGAATTAAGATTTTACAAGGTTTTTCAGACTTTTTGAATCAGCTTGTTGACAGTAACTTCGCTAGTGTTTTTACTGTCACTGCTGTCACGCTCACGGTCGTAATGAAGAATTATCAGCCTGCCGTTTCTAGTTCGCTTGTACTGAAAATCTATCCCGTACTTTCTGAGTGTGTAGCCGTTCTGAACCAGATCTCTTGTAACTCTATTCGGATAGAATTGTTCTTGCGTGACTTCTTTTAGTTCGCTTACAAGTTCAGACGCCATACCTGAAAACGAAATGTGCTTTTTTAGATAAACATACAACGCTGCAAGAAAAATGTTGTCTTTGGTTTTGCTTGTGGACAACTCATCTGTAACTATCCACTTTTTCAAGTCACTATCGAAATGCAAACTTATTTCTGCGTTTTCAATATCACGTCCTACACAATAGAGTTTTGCATTACGGCTTCCACGTTTTGTTTCGATCAGAACCATACTGCCGTCAACACAACCGCTGATTCCTGTACTTCCTGAGATCATATTAAACGGGTCCGTATCCTTGCATTTTCTTGTATGATGTACAACTATTATTGCGATTTCAAGCTTGTCAGCAAGTGCTTTTAGCACAGAGAGCTCTTTGTAATCTGAACCATAGCTTGAATCAGTATCGCTGCGAACCATTTGCAGAGTGTCAATGAACACAATTTTTAGACCGCAATGTTCAATTTTAAAACTTTCGATTTGTTCTTCAAGTCCGTTGCCGATAGATTCAGACATAACAGAGAAGTACAAATTTTCAGTTGGCACATCAGTTATTTCATACAAGCGATTTTGAATACGAACGTAGCTATCCTCTAAACACAAATACAATGCCGTGCCCTGCAATGTTTTCTGACCTAAAACACTTTCTCCTTTTGATATTGACAAGCACATATCAAGTGCCAACCAAGATTTGCCGACCTTTGGTGCTCCTGCTAAGATATACAAACCTTGTGCGATCAAGCCGTCTATAACGAACTCTATTGGCTTGTACACAGTTGTCATTATTTCTTCGCAGGATCGAGTGATGAGTTTTTTCACGCTACCAGACCTCCTATTCTGTTTTCAAGTTTCTGTTATTGTCACTCAACATAGCGAAATTTATATTCAAAACAAAAAGCTCGCAAAGACTTTTAAAATCTTTACGAGCCTATATTATTCTCCATTCTTATGGTATCGCATTTTAATACGTTTGTCAATAGTCATGGTCCATTTTCATTGTTTTGCACAGGAGATTTGATTTTGACACGGGGGTAAGATGTGCGTTTTCGCCGTCGCACTGTGAGATACCCCCTATGTCAAAACGTTATTAATTTAACAGAAGTGAATTTTTAGAGAACTTTTGCCTTAATAAAAGTTCAGTCGCAAGTTACCCTTTGGGGCTTCTTGCGACTGATGTTATGTGTCATAGTTGCAACTCAAATTTTATTTGAACTTTTAAATGGTCAACCTTTAAAATGAAACGGTTGTTTTTGTAACCGTTATGGTTTTGGCAGTCATATTTGAAATGAAGAATTTGTAATTTCCGCCTTTGGTTATTTTCATTGTGCAAGTATAAACATACCCATCACCGCTTGAATTCGCTTTAACGGTATGTGATTTTTGAACATATGTTGAACCCTGATAATAACCACAGTTTACATTAGATTCTTTAGTTTTCATATAAAATTTAAGTGTAACTGTAGTATTAGCGGCAATTGCCCATCCATTATCACCAGAAGCAAAGCCCATTGTGACTCCTTGGTCAATTTTACAAGAACCAAATGTTGCAGTACTTCTTAAGTATGGATTGATAATCATTTCATTGCTGACAGGTGGAATAACTGTTTCATCATCTGCGTAACAAATTGTAGCAAAGCTAAAAATCATACACAGAGAAAGCAATAGGGAAACAATTTTTTTCATTGCAAAACAACCTCCTTTCTAAAAAAATTATATATTATTAGGCCTTAATAATATTCTTAATTTAATAATTTAATAATACAGTAACCATCCCGTGAACTTCACAAATGGAAAAAGTCTTTTTGTATTTCTCAAGCTTTCCTTGATAATCATTTTTGCGGTTGTCAAGAAGTATTATTTCAGCTTTTGAAACATCAGCATTATCCAAAAGATATACATTATCAAATTTGTAAAGCGACGGTATTATATATGTGTCTGCATATATGCAGACGGTTTTGTCTATGGTGTCGATAAATTCGTTAGTCTGCGTTATAAGTGCGGTGTTTTCATATCGTTCGGTGTATAACTGTATTTTATCACTAACTGTAACCGAGAAAAGTATGACCGCTGACATTGCGGATATAAGTAATACCTTTCGTTTCTGCTTTAATGTTGATACCTCTTTAACAAAAGCACAGAAAAGCATTGCTCCGCTTCCGAAAACGTATTGGTAATCTACATTATATTGATATGTGTAGTCTGTGCTGAGGTTAACGATTATCAGCGGAACGAGCAAAAACAGATCTGACGCTTTGTTTATTTTAAAGCAAACAAAAATAAAAGGCACTGTCATCAACAGCAGGAAAAGCAGTTTATCTACTGTTATCAGATTTGACACAAAATATGCCGGGTTCTTTATGACGTTTAAGATCACCGCAATAAGTCCGCTGTCGTTTTCGGCCAAGTAAATGTCATATCGGTTTACTTTTACACCCTCGCCAAAAATGTTTATGTATAAATTTGTGCCAATAAAGCCAAGTATGCCAATTATAGTGATAAGTAAACCGCTGGTCTTTTTCTTTTTGGAAAACAAGGAATACAGACCTAGGCAAATGATGTATACCCCTGCGTCCTCTTTGACTGAGAGTATAAGCAGACACGCTGCAACTTCACCAATGTGATTTTTCTTGCACATAAAATAATACAGCCACAATATAAATGCAGGCAAAAACATATTCTCGTGGATATCAAAAAACTGAGAACTGCAAAATGCAGGGTAGAAAAGATATATTATGCTGCACAAAACGGTGTCAGTTCTGCCGAGCTTGTAAAGCCTGCATATTTTTATCAGCGGCAATACTCCGCTTGCAATGATAAGCACTTGCAATATGACTAAAACAACCGAGTTTCTAAATATCATATATATTGGCAGTAGCAAATACCAGCAGGGTGAGAAATGCACATTGAAATGTGACATAAGCACATTTCGTTCGACCGTGGTGTATTGCTTGCCCGTTTTACTCATATATTCAAACATTTGCAGAAAAATTCCCATATCAAAGCACGATGATTCATAGCTTTTTAGTCTGCATACGGTGCCGATCATCAATATTGTTACTGATATCACCGTGAACAACAGAACTGAAATTATCTCCGTTTTTCGGCATTTTAATATTTCAGTTTCCTTTATATCAGCAAACCTAAATATTATTATAGCCAAAACAGCAATGCAGGCAAAGCCGAAATATGCTGTGGTATTGGTCATTTTCCATATTGATATCAACGAATAAGCAAATATCAATCCTGTCAAAAGCAAATTTAAATTAACTCTTTTGAAAACAGTTATAAGGCAAAGTGTTGCTGAAAATGCGATGGTGGGAATGACTAATTGCAGCAGCGAAATGTTCGATACATAATACTTTGAGATAGGATTGGCGTCGCTGATAAGCATGGTATACAAACAGCCAAGAATATATCCGCATAAAATACACGAGAGGAGGTTTTGTTTGTTACTGAACATTGACGTCAAACTCCGAAAGGGTTATTTTATATGCAGAGTAATTTTTTAAATAAAAAGTGTGGTCGCCGTCTTTGTCTGCGGTAAAAGTTACTTTACTGCCAATGGTCTTGTCACAGAAAATCCTGTGCTCTGTTCCGTTCTGATAGTAACCAAGCTCAACATATTCTCCATTTTTGTCAGAGTAAACAGAGGATAGATCAAGTGCTATTTTTATGTCTATGTTTTGACCTGCATTGGCGTGCACAGGCTCTTTTGTTACCTCTTCTCCATTATTAAATGTAAATGTCGAACTTGAATTATCGTCACCGATATTAATGTCAACAAAAGAGCAGAGAATAAGCGTGCTCAAAGTTATGGCAACAAGTATAATGACATTTGCGTATGATATCTTTTTCCTTGCAGTTATCTCGTTTATCCTTGTTTTCACCTTTTCTTTCTGCGAATACAAACAAGCTGAAAACGCCGTATCCTGCTTATTTTCACAGCCGTTTATCAGCATACCGCAGTAATTATATTTCTCATCATCATTTATCACCTTGACAACTTTCTCGTCGCAAGCTATTTCAGACAGCAAGTTCATACTGTTTGAAAGCTTGTATGCAAGCGGGTCAAACCAATTAATTATACAAATGATCTGCATTACTGCCCTTATGAAGATATCGTGATCAAGATAGTGAAATTTTTCGTGCATACACACCACATTATAATTCTCAGGAGCAATATTATCAGGAAGAATTATCACGGGGGCGATTATACCCATAAGCATAGGACTTGAAATACCTGGACACTTTTTCACCTTCAGACTTTTATTGCCGAATTTGTATACTCCGTTGTCTGTCGCCCAGCGGTCAACAAAGTGCTTTAATGTGAAGTATTTGTAAAGGCAGACAAAGCTGTTGAAAGCTACACCAATACACCAGACCGCAACAAGAAAAGGCATTATCTTCTTGACAGCTGGAATATGCTGCGTTTCTGTAAAAATGTATTTTTGTACGTAAATATTCTGAACTACGTCAGCGGTGACAGCCTGGTGAGGAATAAGAGTGGCCAGGTCTAAGGGGAATATTATCAGCAGTGACAACGCCGAGCACACCTTATAGAACAATGATTTTTGACGCTTTTTACCCATGGCTAAAAATATTTTACAGCAAAGATACAGGCACACTATCAGTACGTTGCTCCGTATAAAATATGTAAATAAATTATTTATCATTATTTCTGTCCTTTACTTCTTCAAGAAAACGTATCAGCTCATCGATATCCTGACTGCTTAGCTTATCAGTTTCGTATAGATTTGTAACAAGGCTTGAAAGTGAGTTGTTATGGACCGAGCCAAAGAAATTTTCCGTTTCAAATTTCAGATAATCCGATTGGGATACCAGCGAATAATACTGACGCTCCTTGCCTGTTTTCTCGGTCCTTAAAAAGCCCTTTTCAATAAGGCGTTTAAGAAAGGAAATGAGCGTTGGAAGTTTCCAGTTATGGTCGCTCATTTTTTCTGCTATCTGAGAACTGGTGACAGGCTCGCTCATGCTCCAAATAGTTTTCATTATCTCAAATTCTGCGTCGGGAAGTCTTTTTATATTGTTCTTCATGATGCACCTCCATGTTAGACGTTTGTCTATGATGATATTATACACTTGTCTAAGATGCAAGTCAAGTTATGTTGTGATGATTTTACAATTATTTAATATTTTCGACAATGCAATGATTCCTGTACTCTATCTTTAATATAAAAAATATGAAAGAGCGATAGCACTTAAGAATAACATAATTTCATTTTCATGACATCTATCTAGATATATTTACCATTGACTTTTTAGAAAAAATCGCATATAATAGTATTAACAGAACCCGACACGCCTCTTAGCAATGCGTACCACGTCGGGTCGTTTAATTATTAGGGGACTTTTTTATGCAGCTTAAAGAACAGCAACCATCAATGAATGTTGATCAACAAATCGAGAACTTGAAAATGCTTGGGTTGAGAATTGTCAATGAAGAATATGCACGTCGAATTCTTAATGATATTTCATATTTCCGCTTGATAAAAGCATATGGTCTTGGACTAAAAGGTAAAAATAAAAATTTTGATGGTTCTATATCCTTTGAACAAATCGTTGAGTTATACCTGTTTAACGCCAACTTCAGGCAACTCTTATTTACTTGGATAGAGCAAATTGAAGTTAATCTCAGGTGTAGGGTAGCTAATCATTTCTCACATATTTATGGTGTACTAGGATATGAAGATCCGGATAATTTTAATGATCCTGGCTATCACTATGATTTTCTTTGTGAGATAGAAAAGGAAATATCCAGAAATAGCAAAGCCCCTTTTGTTAAGAATTTCAAAAATAATTATATTGACGGCAAAATTCCGTTTTACGCTTTGGTGGAGCTGTTCAGTTTCGGTACGCTCTCAAAGTTTTATAAAAATATGAAACCTCAGGACAAAAAAGCCGTTGCAACGTTGTATGGCGTGGGATATACTTATCTTGAAAGCTGGGTCGAACACATTGCTTTTGTGCGGAATATTTGTGCACACTATGGACGTTTGTATAATGTTAATCTTGCTAAAACGCCAAAGCTATATAAGCAATATACAGAAAAGGGGATAAGCAGTATCCGTGTATTTGCAACTCTTCTTTGCATAAAACATCTAATAACTAATGATCAACATTGGACAGCGTTTGTGGACAAACTAGATAAACTTTTTCACAAGTACCCTCACGTTGATAAAAAACTTATGGGATTTCCAGATGATTGGGTTAATATATTGAACGAATAAACATCAAAACATCGCATTTGTTTTTACAAATGCGATGTTTTGATAAGAAAATATATCGTTGTGCTGCTCCTATACTGACAGTCTAACGGCATATGTAATCTCAATGCAATGACCTGTGTTTCTTACGCTGTTTCGGGTAAATATCCATTGTTGTTCAGGACTAATTACTTTGACCATCTGACCGCCGACAGAACCAACTTCACGGGCAGTAAGATCGCCGTTGTAGCCCTGCTTGAGGTTAACGCCTACTTCGTTGGCAGCCTCCATCTTGAACTTGTTGAGAGTTTCTCTTCCCTGCTGAGTTGTGATACCTTTCATTTTCGTATCTCCTTTTCATTTGTATTTCGGGTTTGCAATAATATTATATGACTGCTTACAAAGTTTATAAGAGGTAATTTATAGAATGAAAGAGGGGGATTTTTGGGTTTTTAGGTGTAAAATTTTATGAAGATTAAAAAAAATTAAAGAGCCTATAGATCTTTTAACAGATTTATAGGCTCTTGTTTTATTGTTTCTGATATTTTTTACGCCTGAACAGGTTCGGCACGCTTCATTTTAGTCGTCTGCCGCTGAGCCATTACAAGCTTGTAATATACGCCTTTTTTGCGCATAAGTTCGACGTGAGTGCCAAATTCCGCAAGCCTGCCCTTGTCAAGAACGATAAGGCGGTCGGCGTTGCTTAGCGTAGAAAGGCGGTGTGCGATGGCAATAGTCGTCCTGCCTTTGGTGAGCTTGCCAAGAGCGTCTTGTATCTGCTTTTCAGTTTGAGTGTCAAGTGAAGCCGTTGCTTCATCGAGGATTATTACTTTCGGGTCGTGAAGGATCGCCCTTGCTATGGCGATTCGCTGGCGCTCACCTCCCGAAAGCTGATAGCCCTTGTTGCCCACACGGGTGTTGTAGCCGTCGGGAAGCTTGGTTATAAAGTCGTGTGCGTTTGCGATCTTCGCCGCCCTTATGACCTCTTCAAAGGTTGCGTCGGGCTTTGCGTATGCGATGTTTTCCAGCACGTTGCCGTCGAAAAGGAAAGTCTCCTGCAATACCACGCCCACCTGCGAACGCAGACTATGCTGTGAAATTTTCTTGATGTCGACCCCGTCAATGCGTATCTCGCCTTGGGTGCAGTCATAAAGCCGCAGGATAAGATTTATCATCGTGGATTTTCCCACGCCCGAATGACCAACAATGCCGATCATTTCGCCCTTATTTATCTTGCAGGTGATATTTTTCAGCACAGGATTGTAGACCTTGTAGCCGAAATACACTCCGTCAAATTCGATATCGCCCTTGATGTCAAGCTCCATAGGGTCGTCGCAGTCACGAACGTCCGTCTCTTCGTCAAGTATCTCAAAGACCTTTCCTGCGGAGACCGACGTGTCCGCCAGCGTCCTCGGTATCTGAATAAGCCAGCGGATAGGCTCGTAAAGCATTGCCACATAGGTGGTGAACTGAATGAGCTGACCCAGCGACATTGTGTGGTCAAGTATCATATTTCCGCCGAAATACAGAACGAAAAAGTTGCCGATAGTGAGGATAAATTCCGAAGCAGGGATAGTCAGATACCACATTATCTCCGCACGAACGCAGCTTTTCGACCAGCGCTCGGAACATTCCGTGTAGCGCTGTATCTCTCTGACCTCGTTGCCGTAGGACTTCACAACTCTGATACCATTGAGGATATCGTGCAAAGTCTCGCCGTGTGAAACGCTGTTTTTCCATACCTTTGTGTAGCGGATAGCCATTGTGTCAAAAAGCTTTTGCACTATTATAAAAACTATTGGCACAGGTAAAACGGTCATAAGTGCCAGCCGCCAGTCCATGACAAAAAGCAGTATGCCTATTATCACAAGTGAGAGTATTTTAACAATGGCGTCTTTTCCGTTTGCGGTTATAAAGTCCTCAAGCTTTGCGGCGTCGCTTGATACACGGTTGATAAGCTCGCCTGCCGTCCGCTTGGAAATTGAGTTCATTGAAAGCTGCTGGGATTTTTCAAATATCTCCTGTCTTAAATCTCTACCAAGGTTCAGCGCCACCTTGAAGCTGTTTTTCATATTGAAAAATTCAAACACGCCAGCCAGCAAAAGCAGAGTAACTATTGTGATGATAACGCCGATAAGCCCTGCCCAGTCGGCGTTTTTCGGGGTGACGTATTTGTCGATGATAACCCTGTCAAGATATGGTGCAAGCACCCATATAAGCTCCGAAAGTATTGTGCACACCACCGCAATGGCGAAATATTTCTTGTATGGGGCAATGCGCTTTATGAGCTTGTACATCGTCTTGCCCTTGCCTGTGCAGTATATGCACTCCTTTGCGCCCTCAATGGGCAGACCGCATTTCGGGCAAACAGGCTCTTCATCGTCAACTTCTTCAATAAGCTTTCCTGTGCGTATGTAATGATCGAGAAGCTTTAAAAGCTCTGCATATCGCAGGAACTGATCTTGTGAAAAGCCGCAGAAGCAGATTGTCTCACCGCTTTTCGTTGTGCCCTGCGCCATTGAAGTGCCTATCTGCTGCTTGCACTCAAACTCCGCAAAATCGGCGATATCAAATTGCAAAATTATCTCATCGCCGCTGTAAACATATATCTTCTCCCTTGAAACGCAGAAATGCCCGTCCATTTTCTCGCCCTCTCTGCTGAAATTCGCAGGCAGAGAGTAGATGATATCGTCACCGGCGCCTTTGGGGAGGGAAGTTCTAAGGTCCATTTTTTCACACTCCTTTCTTGAATGTGTCAGCTATCAAGTAAACATTTCCAGCACTTGCAGGCTTTTTCTGTCAAGCTTGTGGATATCGGGACAAAAATACTTGTTGCCGTCGGCGTCGTTGACGTAAAGATAATCATAGCCGATCATTCTGAAATTCTGATACCAGTCACGGATACAGATAGTTTTCTGTCCCGATGTGGTGTCTGCCTTGACGAATATTGCACCACGCATATTGTCCTTTATGCTGTAAACCTTTGTTATCTCAGGCATATAGTATTTGTATTCAAGATAGCTGTCAAGAAGCTCATACTGAGCCTTGTCAAGCTCCGCCATATCCTTTATCACGCCGATCTCACGGAACTCCTTTTCAGCGTTTTCATATGAAAGGCTTATGTATGTGGTCTTTGAATAAAATGGTATGAGCCGTGTTGGATTGACTTTGTGATAAGTCTTGCCCTTATAACAAAGCGTCAGAAAGCCGCTTTCCTCTTTGGCAAGGCGTATCTCCTTGCAGTCAAGCAGCGTCAGCTTATCGACTTCGTAAACTTCCTGCTCTGCTTGCTCCTGTTCTTGGATATTGTTTTCAGCCATATATTTCATCTCCTTACTAAACAATATTTAATCATTTATAAACTGCAAAGCTTCCGATTGAAGCTTGTAAAGCTCGTAATATTTGCCCTTTGACTTGATAAGCTTGTCGTGAGTGCCCATTTCTTTGAGCTCGCCGTTTTCGATAACGCAAAGCATATCAGCGTCACGAAGGGTTGAAAGGCGGTGGGCAATGGATATTATCGTCCTGCCCTGTTTAAGATTGTCAATAGCGGCTTGTATCTTGCGCTCTGTCCTTGTGTCCATTGAAGCGGTGGCTTCATCGAGGATAAGAATGTTGGGCTTCTGAATGATAGCCCTTGCAATAGAGATACGCTGCTTTTCGCCGCCCGAAAGTGAAACGCCGCCCTCGCCCACCTTGGTGTTGTAACCCTCGGGGAGCTTCGTAATAAATTCGTGGGCGTTTGCGGACTTTGCCGCCTCGATGACCTCTTCCATTGTGGCGTCAGGGTTTGCATAGCGGATATTGTCAGCGATCGAGCCGATGAAAAGGAAAGTCTCTTGTGAAACAATTCCGATATTGCGGCGAATGTCCTCAAAGGCTATCTTTCTTATTGGCACGCCGTCAATTGTTATCTCACCGCCCGTTACGTCATAAAGCCTTGCCATAAGGTTTATGATAGTTGATTTTCCTGCGCCTGTCTTGCCCACAATACCGAACATATGCTCAGCCTGCACCTTGAAGGACACATTTTTTATGATGGGGTGGCCTGCCTCATATTCAAATGAAACGTTTTTAAGCTCGATATCGCCCTTCATATTCTCGATGTGAACAGGGTGTTCGTCCTCTTTGACTGTTGGAAGAGCGTCCATAATCTCAAACATTCTTGAAGCGGCGTCCATACATTTCGCCCAGCGGTCGCCTATCCAAGTGAAAAAGTTGATAGGGTCCATTGCCATTTCGGTGTAGGATATAAGCGCCGAAAGTGCGCCGAAAAGTATGTGCCCCTTGATGACCAGCACAGCGCCGATACAGAAAACAAGCTTGTTGACTATCCTGTAAAACGTCCATATAACGGGGATAGTGTTTGCTATCCTAGAATTTATGCGGGTGTTTATTGTGAAAGCGTCGGTGTTTTTCAAACGATAGCGTTCTATCTCCCTGTCCTCACGGGCGAAAGCCTTTACAACACGCTGACCGTTCATAACGTCCGAAAGCACGGAGTTCGCCGAACGCATTGCAACGTCATATTTGCGGTAAAGCTTGCGCTGGCTCTTGTAAAACCTATGCTGAACTATCTCTATCACCGTGATAGTCAGTATAATGCCGATAGAAAGCAGGGGAGATATTGTCAGCATTATCACCGCAATGCCCAGAATCTTCACAACGTTCGTCAGTCCGTATGGCACGATATCGGTGAAGAACCAGTAAATGTTCTGGCTGTCTCTGTCAACTCTTGACATAAGCGAGCCTGTCTGCTTGCTGGTGAAAAAGTCAAGGGATAGCCGCTGCATTGATGAAAATATCTTCACCCTAAGTCTGTGCGTTACGATCGGCACGACCCTTGATGTGATTATGCCCGAGATTATCCTCATTATCATTCCTGCGATATTAACGCACACGATGAGCATTACTATCATCAGTATCCTGCCGTAATACTTGCCGTTTTCCGCAAGCACGTCGTCATAAAGCATTTGCGAGCCGAATATCGGCGAAAGCACGGCGAAAACGTTGCTCAGCACGATAGTGAGCAGTATAAGGAACACCGCCTCTTTAAATTCGCCGAACATCGAAAGCAGCCGCTTGAATACTGAGCGCCTGTCAACGCACCTAGGACAGACAGGCCTGTTCGGGTCGGGATAAGGTTCGCCGCAGATAGGGCAATGGGTCTTTACACCTTCAAGCAGGCGGTCGTCGATAGGTTCGTTCTTTGCGGTGCAGCTCACACGCTGGCTGAATTTCTCGAATTTGTCCGCATAGCCCAGCGAGAACCTTGCCACGGGAAATTCCTTTGCTGCCTTGTCCTTTATCATAAGCCGTGCGGAATTTGCGTACCTGTCAACGTACATTTCCTCGATATCACCGATAGGGTATTCCTCATAGCCCGTGACGGTGAAATCAACAAGCTGCTTGCGCTTTTGCCCACGCTTCATTTTGCCGTATTTTTCATAGCCACGGAGGATGTACACGTTTTCTTTTGTGAAAGTTATGTATACGTCCACATATCCGCCCTCTCCGTCAAGATCGGCCTTAACGCAGTAAAGCAGCTCGTCAGTCATAACGCCACGCTTGAGCAGCTCTTTCTCAGCAAGCTCAGGCAGAACGTCAAAAAACTTCATATATTTTCCCCTCCTTTTGCGGAATAGTTTTAGTTTTTAGTTTTTCATAATCTTTTGCTTCTAAATTCGTATAATGTAAACCGGCAATGCAGCTTCGCCAAAATGTCACAACACACAAAAAGACCTCTGATACCGAATATCAGAGGTCTCAAAATGTCTGCGATATAAATACCAAAAAGCTGCTGAAAATAGTATCAGCATTTTATTATAAAGGCAGGTAAAATGACTTCTGAAAGGCGGTTCGCACTTGCATTGTTTGTAGCGTTATTCTCATTAGTCTTGATAAGATCAAATAGAATATTTCTCATTTTTCTCATTTTACCCACCTCCTTTCAGTCTAAAAATGTGTCAGCATTAAACATTTCAAGCATTATACGAATGTCCGTGAAATATCACGCAAGACTTATTATAATACGCTTTTTGTTGTTTGTCAATAGCTTTTTAAAAACTTTTTAAAGTTGTGACATTTGTCACTTTGCGGCTTTTGACCGCTTATTTTCCCTCGATGTCGATAACAACATACTCAGACTTGCAGCCAGTCTTGAATTTTATCTCCCAGTCTGAAATGCCCGATGTTACGATAAAGTTGGTGTCGTCACGCTTTTCATAGCCGTAATTGCGGCAGTTGTCGCTTATGAGCCTGCCCATAAAGTTTATCGGTATAAGCTGTCCGCCGTGGGTGTGACCCGAAAGCACAAGGTCAGCCTTCGCCGCAGCTTGATTCTCGTAATCGCAAGGCTGGTGATCCATTACAATGGTGTACTTTGAGCTGTCAAGGCCTGCCATAAGCTCTTCCATAGAGGCTCTGCTTTCGTTCTTTTCAACTTCCTCAGACCTGTCCTGTCTGCCGATTATGTAAAAGCGGTCGTCGATAAGAACGTTCTCGTCCTGCAATACAGTTACGTTGTTTTTTTCAAGCTCAGCGATAAGATCATCGCCGCTGTAACCACGCTGCTCAGAGCCGTAATAGCCCTTGTCGTGATTGCCGAAAGAGAAATAAACGCCGTATTTCGTCTTTATGCTGCCCATTGCCTGACAGGAAAGTATCATATCTTCTTTTGAAGTGCCGTCGTCAACAAAGTCGCCTGTTATGAGCACAACATCGGGATTGATCTCTGATATCTCGTCAGCGTATTTCTGAAAGCCCTTGCCGTCAAACGTCGTGCCAACGTGGGAATCTGATATCTGAACTACCTTGATATTTCCAACCTTTTTGTCCGTCTCAATGGTATAATCTTTCACCCAAACGTTGTTGCAAAGATACCAGCCCACAGCAAGATATATCACCGTCACAGGGATAGCAAGATATCCCGAAAGGCTTTTTTTGATATCCTTCTTTTTTGCCTTTTGTATAATAAAGCGCACAAGGTCGAATATGAGCCAGAATATAACAAGGTGCAAAACGCAGATGATAGCGTTTATGTATCCCCACAACAGCGTGAGCACTACCGATATTATCACGATAGTAACAGCGCTCAAAGTGTATTTGAGCCAGCGCTTGCCCTTTGAAAGCTTTTCATATATCCCGAATTTGGTGAGCCTGTTCACAAGATAAATAACACCCGCCGCTGAACCGCAAAGCACAGCAATTGCTATAAAAGCCCACATAAGCATTTTTATGTCGTCCTCCTAAAAAATCACATAGTTTGATGTAGGGGCGAAAATTGTTGTTCGACAATGCTCTCAACAATCTGTGGTCGCCCAAAAGTTGTCTGCCTTTTCAATATTTTCAACGAAATATATTGTATATATTTGCGTTATCGTACAAAAAACATTATAGTTTATGGACAAAACAATGTCAATGTATATTTTATAAAGAATGTGTGTAAAGGGCAGGTAAGGAAATCTAAAAAGATTTTAAAAATTCTTTGACCCACCTTGACCTGCCTGCTTGAAAATGTTAAAATAAAAGTGTTGCAAATGCTAATTTTAAAGTGAGGTGAGCAGAGTGAATAGTGGTGATAGTTTCGGGCAACGCAGACGTGAGATTTTGTCTGCGGCGGATAGCGTGAAGCTTTGTTCAGCTCTGCCAGTTTGCCTCAGACTTTATAGAATATCATAATTGGCAAAATTGCCGATTTACGTTCTGCTTTGTCCGATATCGCTTTCATCAACGAATTGCGACAATTCTTGAATTGAAAGGAATGATATTATGGCAAATCCAGCAAAGAATATCAAAAATATCTCCCCTCAGAGCGGGGAGATAACAGCAAGACCTGACTATGTAAAGGAAATAAGAGAGATAGTCAAAGGCGGCCTTTCTCCGAAAATGATACAGGAAAGGCTTGACGATTATCACGAAAAGGATATCGCCGAGGCGCTGACCGACCTTGAAAGGGTCGATCGTGTCAAGATACTGCGTATCCTTGACGCAGATGCGCTGGCGGATATTTTCGAGTACGTCCCCGAAGAAGTGGCAGGAAAGCTTCTTGAAGAAATGGATATCAAAAAGGCAGTAGCCCTTATCTCAGAGCTTGAAAGCGATTCCGCCGTGGATATCCTCAGAACTATCCCAAGGGAAAGGCGCACGCAGTTTATCGACCTTATCGACGATGAAAGCAAGCGCAATATCGAGCTTGTGGCTTCATTCGATGAGGACGAGATAGGCAGCCGAATGACCTCGAATTTCGTTCAGATAAGCAACGATATGACCGTCAAAAGCGCAATGAGCGCCCTTATCGAGCAGGCAAAGGATAACGACAATATCACGACCATTTTCGTGGCAGATAAAAGCGGACTTTTTTATGGCGCAATAGACCTGACCGATCTTATCATTGCAAGGCAGGACGAGCCGCTGGAGGATATAATAAGCACCTCATTCCCCTATGTTTACGGCACGGAAGAGGTGGACAGCGTTATCGAATCGCTGAAAGATTATTCCGAAAACAGCATACCTGTCCTTGACAATTCCAACCATATTATCGGCGTTATCACTTCTCAAAACCTTGTTGAAGTTGTCGATGATGAAATGGGTGAGGACTATGCAAAGCTTGCAGGTCTTACCGCAGAGGAGGATCTTGCCGAACCGCTGAAAATGAGTATCAAAAAGCGTCTGCCTTGGCTGCTCGTGCTGCTTGGCCTTGGAATGATAGTTTCCTCAGTCGTTGGCATTTTCGAGCAGGTCATCGCAAAGCTCACCATTATAATGGCGTTCCAGTCTCTTATTCTCGATATGTCCGGTAATGTGGGCACACAGTCACTTGCGGTGACGATCAGAGTGCTTACCGATGAAAACCTCAGCGGTAAGCAGAAGCTCCGCCTTGTGACAAAGGAAATGAAGATCGGCCTTACAAACGGCTTGATACTTGGCGTGTGCTCGATAATCCTCATAGGGCTTTATATAATGATATTCAAGGGCAAGCCTGCGATACTGGCATTCGGCGTGTCGTTTTGTATCGGTGCGGCGCTTATCCTCGCAATGCTTATCTCAAGCGCCGTGGGCACAGTCATACCGCTGTTTTTCAAGAAGATCAAGATAGACCCTGCCGTTGCCTCCGGTCCGCTGATAACAACAGTCTGCGACCTTGTTTCCGTTGTGACCTATTACGGTCTCAGCTGGATACTTCTCATAAATGTCCTTGGACTTGGCTAAGTAGGTTGACAAACAATATAAGAATATGTTATAATATTTATGGTAGCAAAGGCGCTTTGAGTATAATTTTACCCAAAGCGCTTTTTTTATAATAATTCGACAAATTTCACCATTTGACATAACAACAGACCAAATAGGAGGTAACACATTGACCCTGACAACAGCGCTTATCTTTGCTTCAGTTGTAGTATTATGCTGCATATTCTTCAATAACATATCGGGCAAATTCGGCCTGCCGACCCTGCTTATGTTCATCGTGTTGGGAATGCTTTTCGGCTCTGACGGCATTTTGAAGATAGAGTTCGACAATTACAAATTCGCCGAGGAGATATGCTCAGTCGCCCTTATTTTCATAATCTTCTACGGCGGCTTTGGCACGAAATGGAGCGAGGCGAAAAAGGTTGCAGGAAAGTCAATGCTGCTGGCTTCGGGGGGCGTCGTGCTCACGGCGGCGGCAACGGGCGTGTTCTGCCATTTCGTGCTGCGCTTTGCTTGGCTGGAAAGCCTTCTTATCGGCGCTGCTATAAGCTCCACCGACGCCGCTTCGGTGTTCAACGTGCTGAGAGGCAAAAAGCTGAACCTTAAATACGGCACGGCTTCAATATTGGAGCTTGAAAGCGGAAGCAATGACCCTTGGGCTTATATGCTCACGATCATAATACTTTCCGTGATGAAAGGCGGTGCGACCGTCGGCGGCTTTGTGCTGAGCTTTTTGGCGCAGGTGATATTCGGCGTTGCTTTCGGTGCGGCGATATCGTTGGGCGCATTGTATCTCATCAAGAAAGTGAATTTTGACGCAGCAGGCTTTGACGCCATTTTCGTGACGGCGATAGCGGTGCTTTCCTACGCCCTGCCCTCGGCGGTGGGCGGAAACGGCTATCTCAGCGCATATATCGTGGGAATAGTCCTCGGCAACGCAAAAATACCCGGCAAAACAGCCCTCGTCCATTTCTTTGACGGCATAACAGGCTTCACGCAGATACTTCTGTTCTTCCTGCTTGGTCTGCTTGCTTTCCCGTCGCAAATGCCGAAAATTATCCTGCCAGCGGCGGCGATAGCGCTGTTTTTGACATTTATCGCCCGTCCTGCTGTGGTGGCGCTGCTTATGAAGCCATTCAAAGCAGGCTGGAATCAGATCGCCCTTATATCTTGGGCAGGACTGAGGGGAGCGACCTCCATAGTTTTCGCCATAATGGTAACAGTCGATGACGCATACACAAAAAACGACGTTTTCCATATCGTGTTCTGTATCGTCCTGCTTTCTATCGGCATACAGGGAACTCTGCTGCCTTGGCTTGCGAAAAAGCTTGATATGATCGACGATGAAGAAAATGTAATGAAGACTTTCAACGATTACAGCGATGAAACGGAAGTGCAGTTCATAAAGCTCAGCGTGCAGGAAGAAAGCAGTTGGGCAGGGAAGAAGATAAAGGATATCCCATTCCCGAGAGGTCTCCTTGTGGTGATGATACTTCGTGGCAGCGGAAAGGACAGAGAGAAGATAATTCCCGCAGGCAAGACGAAAATCCTCGCAGGGGACGTCCTTGTTTTGAGCGCAGCAGGCTTTTATGACGACAGCCATTTTGTGCTCAGCGAAACAAGTATCGGCAAGAAAAGCGATTGGTGCGGCCGACGCATATCGGAAATATCCCTCCCCGAGGACAGCATTATCGTGCTCATCAAACGTGAGGGCAGGACACTTATCCCAAACGGCAGGATAAAGATAAAAGCAGGGGACGTGCTCGTTATGACGAAAGGCTAGAAACTTTACTCAAAAAGTCAAGCAGACTATTTCAGACTGTGCTATAATATTATCATAGTAACGTTACTGTATTGACTGCCGAGGTGAACAAATATGAAAACCGAAAACAGGAACAACTTCTGTATTTTTACCGCCGCATTGGATTTTATCGAAACGAACCTGTGCAGCGAATTCAAACAGGAAGATATCGCTGCGGCCTGCTATTGTTCGCTGTCAACTCTGCAAAAGCTGTGGCGGTATGCCACCAATACAAGCCTAAAGGAGTATATCTCAAAAAGGCGGCTGACAAGTGCGGCTGTCGATCTGCTGGAAACTGATATGTCCGTAATGGATATCGCAATGAAATATCAGTACAATTCCAATGAGGTTTTCACCAGAGCTTTCACAAAGCAATGGAACATTTCACCCTCTGCCTTCAAGAAGCAATGGGAAAAGGGCTGCGTGCTCTATCCCAGGATAAATCGTGATTACTATGAGGGAGCGTATTATATGGGCAACAAGAAATTTGACGTAACGGAACTATTTGATTATCTGAAAGAAAGAACAGGCACTTATGTGCTGTGCTTTGATATCGTGGGGCTTCACGCCGTAAATCTTGATATCGGCAGGGAAGCAGGGGATAAGATCATTCTTGAAGTGCTAAAGCGCATCAACGCCGCAGCAGGGGACGATATGCCCGTGCTGAGGATAGGCGGCGACGAATTCGTAATGGTGACAGGGCTTGATGACGTTGAAGCGGTGAAAGCCGTTGCACGAAAAGCCCTTGCCAAAAACGGCGAGGCTGTGGCATACAGCGGCGGAGCTGTGCCGGCTTCTTTGCGGACAGGTGCGGTGAAGATAAGCGAACCGCTGAAATATTCCGTCCTCTGCAATGATTTTGACAGGGTCATATCTGACGCAAGAAACGACGGCGAGGTGCATTTTGCATAATTTGCATAATAATATAAAAATACGGCGGACGGAGAGCTTTCTTCGTCCGCCTGTTTGTCTAAAGCCGCCTGCGAAAGCATTTTCCCATTATGTGAAAAAACTTCGCTGTCTTATCAGCTTGTTTTCAGTATGCTTTCATAAAACTATCATATTAGAAAGGTATTATATACACAAGGTCAGAGGGACGCCGAGACAGAGCTTCGATAACAGGCCGTGAGCTTTAGCTGAAGGTTCCGACTACAAATAATCTTTCGCATTGCGGAAGTTTTCATATATTTTCATATAATAATCTTCATATAATTTTCCTTCTTCTTTTCATAACTACGCTGCGCTTCCCTATTATAAAGGGGGCTCAGCCAAATGAAAAGATGCAAACTTCTTAATTCGATTTCCCCTATTCATAATTTTTTCTTCATATTATACTTCTTACTTCACTAAAGACCCTGCGTTTGATGAGAGCGCAGGGTCTTTAGCTTTTTTAGCTTTCGCACTTCTTTTCGACATTCTCGATATAAAATTAACAAAAACAGACGTTCTTTTATGTGCAAAGCGACAAAAATCAAACTGTCCAAAAAATCTCCCCCAAAATCTGCGCTGATGTGTTATAATACCGATACAAAAGGCGAAAGTGCATAATGTTATCGCCTTGGATTGGAGGAATATGGAAATGATATGGTTTATAATACTGGACTTTTTTATAATAAGCGCAGCGGTGGGCGGAGAGAAATGGCTGTGCAAAACGGTGCTGAAAATGATCGCATTTTTCACATTTCTGATGATAGCCCGTGAGCATACGGGCGCAGCCGTCGCAATGGGTATCGTTATCCTCTCGGCGGCGGGAGCGTTGATGCTCCTCCGTGTCGACCAACGCAAAAAGCGCACCCTTCGCAGGCGTCCTGTTGACGGCGCTTGTGATATGCCTTTAAGTAATAATTAACAAAAAAATCATCATTTAAGACCTTTGTTGTGGTATAATTTATTATATATAATAAATCTTCTTCGGGGAAACGAAAGGGTGACGGGGTCTTGAAAAATGCTGTGGAGTATGAAATGTATGAAGTCATAAAACGCTTCAGAAAATCTCTGCTTAAAATACATATCGGCGTGCTTTTTGCCGCCTGCCTGCTGGTCTACGCCTGTTCAACATATTTTGGCGCAAAAACCGCTTATGATAAGGAAGCCCAGCTCTGCACGGCGATAAACGCTCAGGCAAAGCAGAATATTTCGGCTTTTATGCGGCGAATGGAGGATACCGCAAAGCTTGTTATGGGCAATGAGGACTATGTGGAATACAATGCCACAAAAACGGGCAGAGACGAGTATATCTCTATCGGCACGGAAAACAAGATGAACGACTATCTTGTGAACCTAAGCACCTTGGGCAATTATACCGATTTTGGTATGGTTTACAGCAATAACCATGCTGTGGGCAAGATAACGGACGGCACAAAAGACCTTTATGATGATAAAATTTATGACTGCGTTGTGGAGATTATGGACGGTGAGCGGACAAAATGGTTCACGGGCAGCGATAATGACTACACAAGAGTTTATTTTGCCGGACGTGTGAACGACAATGCTATTTTTTTGTCGTCATTTTTCTCGACTGAGTTCGACTCTATCTTCCTTAAATCGGCGGATTTCAGCGAAATAAATTCAATGCTGTGCGATAAAGACGGCAAAGTCATCTATGCAGACGGCGGCGAAAATAAAAAGGGCGAGCGTATCAATGACGAGGCAGCAAAGCTTCTTGGCGGCGATGAAAATATCACCGTGAAAAATTTTGATATGATATGCTCGGCGGACGGCTGCGCAGACGATTGGACTGTCGTGACCACTGTGGATATGACAAAAAATATGAAGTATTATATGCGCACAGGACTTAAATGCTTTGGAATTTTTGTGGGCGGAGCACTGCTGCTGATATGCCTGTCGGGTGTGGCGACTGTTAAGGAGAACCCTGATAAGATCGCAGCCTCGGGCAGATTTACAAAGCTTGACAGCGTGACGGGACTTTACACGGCGGAGCATACTGAGAACAGCATTATGGATAAGATCGAGACCTGCATTTCCGGCTCGACTATCGCACTTGTAATCGTGAAAATAACCAACCTTGACCTTATCAAGCTCAATTACGGCGAGGAGGTCACGGAGCAGGCGCAGCAGAAGATCGCAAAGACCTTGGAAAGCCTTTACGGCGAGAATGATATCTGCGGAGTGCTGGAGGAGGGCAAGTTCGTTTTGTTTGCGGACTTCACCGACTTTGATCTTGTGAAGGCTTATAATAATGTGAAGAGCGATCTGAAAAAGCTCAACGATACGCTGAAAGAGTGCTGCCTTGACGGGGATAGGGGATATATAAAATGCGCCGTCGGTGCGGCGGTTTATCCGGAATACAGCGACGATTATGACGAGCTTCTGAGCACGGCTGAAAAGGCCTGCGAAGAGGCGGCGGACGCAAGCGACGGAAGATTTGTCGTATACGGCAAACGTGAGGAGGAAGCGATAAAGAAGTGAACCGAAAGACTTTGATCGCAGCGAAAACGGCGGCTGCGCTGTGTGCGGCGGCGGTGCTGACAGGCTGCACCCTCGGAGAAGATCGGCTCAGTCACCCAGAGCGGGCAGGGATAACATTCTCCTGGTGGGGAAAGGACGCACGAAATGAATACACTCTCGAGGGGCTGAGACAGTTCCAGCAGGATAACGAGGGCATAACCGTGACGCCTGAATACAGCGAGTATGAGGGCTTCAAGGCACGAATGGACGTGGATTATTATTCCGACACGTCGGCGGACGTTATGCAGCTCAATTACAACTGGCTTTGGGAATATTCCAAGGACGGCGAGGGTTTTTACGACCTTTATGAGCTTAGCGATGAGATAAATCTTGACGCATTTGACAAGGACGATCTTGCTTACGGTGAGATCGACGGCAAGCTAAATGCTGTGCCAACGGGATTCAATTGTGTGACATTTTATTACAATAAGACGATGTATGAAACATACGGCTTTGAATTGCCGACGAATTGGCAGGACTTGATAAATGCTGCTGACGTTATGCGGAGCGATGAGGTGTATCCAATAGCGCTGACGCAGAAATCGGCGTGGCTGAGTGCGGCGGCTTATTGCGAGCAATCCACCGGCAAGGCGATGTTTTCCGACGACGGCGAGTTTCAATATGAGCAGGAGGATATCCGTCGAATGTTGGCATTTTACCAAGAAATGCTTAAAAATAAGGTGTCGAAGCCTGCGTGGGACTTTGACCGAAAGGACTTTGAGGACTGCATTGTGGGCGGCGTAGCGGCGTGGATATCTGACGCTGAGTATTATTGCCAACCGCTGGAGGGCGCAGGCTTCAAGGTGGTCGTGGGGGATTATCCGCTGGCGAAGAGGTCGAAAAGTTCGGGCTGGTATAAAAAGCCAACGAGCTTTTACGCAATAAAAAAGACGACGAAATATCCCGAAGAGTCGGCGAAGTTGCTGGATTATCTTGTTAACAGCGAGGAAATGGCGCTTTTGCAGGGCACAGGAAAGGGCGTGCCTGCCTCGAAAGCGGCATTGGAGGCTCTCGAAGCCCGTGATATGCTGAACACGATACAGTACAGGGCGACATATAAGATGAACAATGCTCAGACTTTCCGCCCGATGAACCCCGATCTTGAAGATCAGCAGGCGGTAGACGCATTTATTTCCGCTTCTGAGGCGCTTTATTACGACCGCACGTCCCTTGAAATGGCAGCACGGAGCACCTATAACAAGCTTGTGGAGCTTTACAATTAGTTTAATCAACTAAACAATTTGTGCGATGTGGAGATAAAGACTATATGTAAATAAGCAATGTATACAAACTTTACAAAATTGTAAAATAAGTCTTGACAATTTATTAGTTTTAAGATATAATTAGTACCGATGTAAGAAACATCATCAAGATTCAGGCATAGACTGAATAAGGTCACTTGGGTTAACAATTTAGTCAAAATGACTTATTCAAAAATAGTTTTTCGTTAATTTGAACAAAGTTGAGAAAATTTCCGCAAAACTATTGACATTTCGGACAAGATGATGTATACTTTAAGCATAGCTTAGAGGTGAGCGTCAAGCTCTTGTGGGTTTACATCAAATGTATGTTGAGCGTAAAATTCTCCCACAAAACCTGTAAAAAGCTAT
>NZ_JAHZAX010000011.1 GCF_019423705.1 Ruminococcus sp.
ACCTGTGACCCTCTGCTTGTAAGGCAGATGCTCTCCCAGCTGAGCTATGCTCCCGTTAGCTGTCGTTTTGAGTTGTATCTCTCAGCGACGATATTTATTATACACTATTCAAGCCCGTTTGTCAAGAGTTTTTTTCAAATTTCTCAAAAAACTTTAAGTCCGCAAACCCTTTATTATCGGGCATTTGAATAGCGTACATAAATTATTCACCAAATGTTATTCTTTTATTAACCCTAATATTTCCTCAGGCGTGAAGTGATATTTCTTCTCGCAGAAGTGACATTCCACATCTGTTCCGCCGTCCTTTGAAAGGTCAACAAGCTGATCTTTGCCCAATGAGATAAGCGCACGCTCTACCCTTTCTCTTGAACAATCGCACTTATAGTTCACCTCAAAATCGTCCAGCACGTTCGGTTCAAGACCTTCAAGAGCCTTCATCGCTATCTCCTCAGTCGTCATACCGCTGCTGATAAGCTTTGTCACAGACTCCATTCCGTTTATATTCTTCTCGATCTGATCTATTGCAGACTCAGGTGCAAATGGCAGCAGTTGGATAAGAAATCCTCCTGCGCAATTGACGCTAAGATCGGGATTGACAAGCACGCCCAGCGCACAAACGCTCGGCACCTGCTCGCTGACCGCAAGATAATTTGTTATATCCTCTGCTATCTCGCCCGAAACTATTGGCACTTGTCCGCAATAAGGCTCTTTAAGGCCAAGGTCTTTAACAACGCTCAGCGTTCCGTTTGAACCCACAGCTCCCCTAACGTCAAGCTTACCCTTATCGTTAAGTGGTATTTCAACGATAGGGTTCTGCACATACGCCTTCACATTGCCCATACTGTCCGATACGCAAATAAGCGCACCGGCAGGGCCGTCTCCTGCAAATCTTACAGTAATACTGTCGTCATTGCCTTTAAGACCAAAGCCCATAAGCGATGTTGCCATAGCAAGTCTGCCAAGACCTGCCGTCACAACAGCCGATGGCTTGTGTATCTCTTCGATCCTCGATACGATATCCTTGCCGTCGATAGCGCTGCACACAACTGAAGCGTCTGCGCTTATAACTCTAACTATTCTTCCCATTATATCAACCTCTGTTTAATCTCTTGCATACATATAAGATCCTCTGAGTGTCCTCAGATACGGCCTTGTCCTCAAAGCCATCAAATTTCCAGATAAGCTCAAAGCCTTGCTTTTTCAGCGTATCGCAAAGCATATCGTCGCCATATATCCTCTCCGTGAAATCCTCGCTGAAGCGTTCGTAAGAGCCGTCCTCCTGCTGTTCAAAGAAATCAAGATAGATATTCACGCTGTCATCGTCGTTAAGCTCGTTCTGCCAAGCGCAGAAAAGTCCGTCAAGATCATAGCAAAACGCATTGTCCGCCAGTATCTTACGGTGCTTATAAGCCGTATTCACGTCAAAAATAAACAGTCCCCCGTCGCAGGTGAACTTTGACACGCTCTCGATAGTCTTTTGAACAGCTTCCACGCTTTCAAGGTGATTGATGCTGTCCAGCACGCATATAACAGCGTCAGCAGCGCCGTAAAGGTCAAGCTCCATCATATCCTGACAAAGATACTGTATGTTCAGACCGCTGTCATAGCGCTTGTCCATAGCCTCTTCAAGCATTTGCTGAGAAAGGTCAACGCCCACAACGTCATAATCAAGCTTAGCCAAAGCCTCGCTGAGCGAACCCGTTCCGCAGGCAAGATCAACAACGACTTCCTTTTCAGAGCTGTACTTTTTTATAAGCTCGTCACATCTTGCGGCGATCTTACCATAGTCCACATTCTCCGTGAGCCTGTCGTAATAATAAGCAAATCTGCCGTAGCCGCTCATTACTTCTCTTCCTTTTCCTTTTTGTCGAGCCTGTCGAACACGATATTATATCCGCCCGAGCCGTCATAGGAAAGGGAGCGGTTCACTCTGCTGATAGTGGCTGTTGAAGCGCCTGTCTCGCTTACGATATCGCTGTAAACGTGATCCTTAGTGAGCATTTTTGCGACCTGAAAACGCTGCGAAAGCGCTTTCAGCTCAGGTATAGTACAAAGATCTTTAAAGAACAGTCTGCATTCCTCAACAGTTTCAAGGCACAGCACAGCCTCATAAAGATCGTCAAGTTTTTTGATCTCAAGTTTTTCTTTCATTATAACAAATCTCCTTTACGTTTTCATATTGTAAAGTGTTAAACCATAAATATATTTTAACACATACCGTCAGAAATGTAAAGGAGAATTATGAATATTCTATATACTATATCTTAATTTTTATTTCTGTTTGGCGTCAAAAAGCCTCTGAACTTAGGCGGTTCATCATTATCCTCGCCGTCCTCAAAGACCTCTTCATCATCACAATCGTCATAGCCGTCCATATCGTCCTCAAAGCTCTCAGCGCCCTCAGACTGCGCCTCAAGCTCCTCTGGTGGGATTATCTCCGCACCCTCGGAAATGTCGTCTATGATGTCTCTCAGCTCCTCTACGCCCTCACCTGTCACAGCAGAGAACTCAACGCAGGTGATATCCTCAAAGCAGGGTATCTCCGTCTTGAAAGCTTCCATACGGGCTTTGCGTGCGGTCGGCTTGAGCTTGTCAGCCTTTGTGAACACGATTATAAATGGTATCTCAGCGTCGATGAGATAATTTATCATCATAAGGTCGTCCTTGCTGGGCGGATGTCTCATATCCACCAACTGAAAGACCAGCGCAAGGTTTCTGTCGCCGTCATCAAGATAGCCGCCGATAAGGCTGCCCCATTGCTTTTTCTCCGATTTTGAAACGCTTGCATAGCCATATCCCGGCAGGTCAACAATGTAGATATTCTCCACCGAGAAAAAGTTTATCGTCACGGTTTTTCCGGGCATAGAGCTGACTCTCGCAAGATTTTTGCGGTTGAGAAGCTTGTTTATCAGCGATGATTTGCCCACGTTCGATCTGCCGGAAAAAGCAAATTCCAGCCTGTCAGACTTCGGTATCTGCGAAAACTTGCCGAAAGAAGTATAAAATTCAGCCTTGTTATAATTCATCTAAATTCCTTTCACGGCAGCAGCCTTTACGCTGTCACCTTTTTTCTTCCGCCGCTTTTCTTATCGTCCTGCGGACTAAGAAGCTCAACAGGCACGCCGCCCTTGTCGTCCATAATCAGCGCAACGTCAAGCACGTCCTGTATCTTCTTTGCAAAAACGAACTCAACGTTCATCTTAACTGCGTCGTCAACTTCGTCAAGATCGCCCTTGTTTGCATACGGCACGATAACAGTCTTTACGCCTGCCTTGTAAGCCGCCATAGTCTTTTCTCTCAGACCGCCGATAGGCAGAACCTTGCCCGTGAGGGTTATCTCGCCAGTCATAGCCACATCAGAGCGCACCTTGATATTGCCCAGCGCCGAGATTATGCCTGTTATCATCGTCACGCCTGCGGACGGACCGTCCTTTGGCACAGCGCCTTCGGGAGCGTGAACGTGGATATCCTTCTTTTCATAGAAGTCCTTCTGTATGCCGTATTTGTCCGCAACGCTTCTGCAATAGCTAACTGCGATCTTTGCGGACTCTTTCATAACGTCGCCCAGCGAGCCCGTCAGCTCTATCCTGCCCTTGCCGTCAAGGACAAGCACTTCCAGCGGAAGCATTACGCCGCCAACGGAAGTCCAAGCAAGGCCGTTTACACAGCCCACAGCGTTCTCGTCCGACACAACATCGGGGAGATATTTCTGATGACCGAGATAATTCTCAAGATCATCCGCCTTGAAAGTTACCTTCTTTACGCCGTCCTCAACGATCTCCTTTGCGGCCTTTCTGCACAGCGAGCCTATCTGTCTTTCAAGATTTCTCACGCCTGCCTCTCTTGTATAGCCGTCGATGAGCTTGTAAACAGCGTCGTTGCAAATGCGTATCTGCGAAGCTTTAAGGCCGTTTTTCTGTTCCTGTTTCTTTATAAGGTGTTCCTTTGCGATATGGAACTTTTCTTCTCTTGTATAACTTGAAAGCTCGATGACTTCCATACGATCGAGTAAAGGCGCCTGTACAGTCGAGAGGGTATTCGCCGTTGTGATAAACAGCACCTCGCTGAGGTCGAAAGGCACTTCGATATAATGATCTCTGAAAGCGTTGTTCTGTTCGCTGTCGAGGACTTCCAGCATAGCTGATGAAGGGTCACCTCTGAAATCGTTGCTCATCTTGTCGATCTCATCAAGGAGCACGACAGGGTTGCGGCTTCCTGCAAGCTTCATCGCATTCATAATCCTGCCTGGCATTGCGCCGACGTAAGTCTTTCTATGACCTCTGATATCGCTTTCGTCCTTTACGCCGCCGAGGGAAACTCTCACGAACTTTCTGTTCAGCGCTCTCGCCACAGACTTAGCGACAGAAGTCTTACCAACGCCCGGAGGGCCGACAAGGCAGATTATCTGACCCTTGATATCAGGGGTCAGCGCTCTTACAGCGAGGTTCTCGAGTATCCTTTCCTTGACCTTTTTCATTCCGTAATGATCTTTGTCAAGTATCTGCTGCGCCTTTTTGATGTCAGTTCTGTCCTTTGTATAGTCGTTCCAAGGCAGAGCAAGCACCGTGTCGAGATAATTTCTCAGCACAACGCCCTCCTGCGACACCATACCCATTTTTGAAAGCCTCTTGACCTCGCCGAGGAGCTTTTCCTTAACCTCATCAGAAGCCGCAAGGGCGTTTATCTTATCTGTATATTGCTGGATATCGCTGCTTTCAGCATTATCCTCATTTTCGCCAAGCTCGTTCTGCAAAGCCTTTATCTGCTCTCTTATGTAATACTCACGCTGGCTGGCTTCGATCTGCGAATGTACTTGGTGGTGTATCTGCTGTTCAAGGTCGAGAACTTCCGTCTCTCTTGTTAGGATAGTCAGCAAAAGCACAAGCTTCTCACCTGCTGACGGTGCTTCGAGCAGTCCTTGCTTGTCAACAAACGGCAGTACGATATTGAAAGCAATGCCCTCAAAAAGCTGTTCAAGTGTCTTTGCGCTGAGTATCTGAGTTATAAGCTCTCTTGGCATTTTCGGCAGAACTTGCGCATACTCTTCAAATGCCGCAAGGACTTCTCTGAAAACTGCGATCTGCTCATTCTCGTCAAGACGCTCCTTAGAATAATTCGGCACAAGCCTTACGTCCGCCTCATAGCAATCGCTATGCTCGTAAAAGTCCGCAAGTCTAGCCTTGTGAACGCCCTCAACGAGACATCTGTAAATGCCGTCAGGTGCTTTGACTATCTGCTTGACTCTCGCAACAGTACCCACCTTGAACAAGTCCTTCTTGACAGGTCTTTCAAGGTTCGGGTCTTTCTGGGCGCAGAGGAAAACATATCCGCCGCCCTCCATTGCGTTTCTTATACTCTTTATAGACATTGGCCTGCCAACGTCAAAATGCATTGTCATACCTGGGAAAACCAGCAGGTCTCTTGTGGGCACGCAAGGCATTATACTGTTTGATTTGATATCTATTTTATCTTTCATAGCCGCTCCGATCCTTACTTTATCATCATCGGACAAAAATAAAGCTTTTGCCTTTTCCGTCCTCTGAAATATAATAACACATTTTAACCCCGTTTGCAACCCCAATGTATACAAAAAGAGGTACCCTATAAAGGATACCTCCTGCAATAGAAATCAGCTATTAGTCAGCTACATATGGAAGAAGCGCTACGTGACGAGCTCTCTTGATAGCAGTTGTGAGCTCTCTCTGGTGGTAAGCGCAGGTTCCTGTTACACGTCTAGGGAGAATCTTTGCTCTCTCTGTCATACATTTTCTGAGCTTTGCGATATCTTTATAGTCGATCTTTTCAGCTCTGTCTGCACAGAACATACAAACCTTCTTACGACCTCTCTTCATAGGTCTAGTATTTCTTTCCTTCTCCACGGTAAAATTCCCTCCTTACGGAAAATAATAAGTTCAAAACGTTATAAGCTTAGAATGGTACTCCGTCGTCGCTCAATACCTCTTCAAAATCAGCAAGGTCGCCAATGGACAAAGCGTCATTTGCAGGAGCATTGTTATAGTTATTCTGATTGGCATTATTATTGTAAGACTGCTGTGGCTGTGAATATCCGCCGCCCTGTGGCTGCTGATAGCCGTTATTCTGATAACCGCCGTTTGAGTAGTTATTTGAATAATTGCCGCCCTGAGCCTTTGGCTCGCCTGTGAAAGAAACGCTGTCAACATTTACATCAGTAGTATAATGCTTTACGCCGTTCTTATCATCATAAGAACCTGTTCTCAACTGACCCTCAAGAGCGATCATTCTGCCCTTTGCGAAGTATCTGTTTATGAACTCTGCTCTCTGTCCCCACGCAACGCAGGAAATAAAATCAGTCTGTCTTTCAGCACCTTGACGTACAGGACGATCTACCGCAACATTGAAACGCAGAACTGCATTTCCGCTAGGCGTCTGTCTGACTTCAAGATCCTGAGTGATCCTACCCATTAAAATAACTCTGTTAAGCATAACTTTACCCTCTCTATTCAGCTTACTTTACTGTTACTAAGAAACGGATAACGCCGTCTGTGATGCCGAGGATTCTCTCGAGCTCAGCAGGGAACTCAGGCTTAGATGTGAATGACCACAGTACATAAGTACCCTCTGTTTCATAGTTGATAGCATAAGCCAGCTTGCGCTTGCCCCAGTTGCTGAGTGTAACGTCGCTAGCGTTTGCCTCGATCAGGTCGTTGAACTTAGCTGTGAGTGTGTTTACAGCCTCCTCGTCGAGCTTGGAACTGAAAATTACCATAGCCTCATAAGACTCATTGATTTTTGCCATTGCTTTTGCACCTCCCTTTGGATTTCGCCTGTGCCTGCAATAAACACAAGCAAGGATAACTTAATTATTATATCATAACACTTAAAATGTGTCAAGACCTTTAGAAGAAATACTTTAAACTTTTTGTAAACTTATCAGCCGAAAATCTTGCTGAAAGCGAAAATGCTGCCCACAACAAGGGTCATATACACAGCGAAGCCGAGGAACACAGCGCCCCAAGAAGTGCCGCCCTTTGCGGATATCCTCTCGCTGATCTCCTCCTCTGTTCCGTCGCTGTTTCTTATCTCACGGATATCTTTCTGCGCTTTCTTATAATAAATATAGTTTGCAAAGAAGCCCGAGAAGAATTGCAGCGCCATTGAAACATACCAGCAGGCCGCCGAAACGCCTTGAAAAACACGTCCGCTGACGTTTATTCCGATATCCAGCACAACGCCCATAGTGCCGCTTGCAAGATACTCGATAGCCGTTGGCACATTAAGAAGCGCCGTTGCCACAAGCATTACAATGCCGATAAGGTTCATCTTCCTGTACAGATAATAAAGATGAGGGAAGAAGAACGCCGCAAAATTCAGCGACACCTTTCCGCCGAATTTGCCGAAACGAATAAAGTTCGACAGATACACCAGCGGATTAGACTTGACATATTTTGCATAGTCGTCAAGTTTTATGCCCTCAAGGTCGGTCTCCTTATCGAAAATGACCTGCTTTGCAAATGGATTGAACTGAGGCTGACCCTCCTGCCCCGGTTTTGCGATGTTAGGGGCGTTCTGCTGACCTGCGCCCATACCGTTCATATCGTTGAAAGGCTGTTCGGGAGCGTCCTCGGTTTTCATAAGGGGCGTGCCGCACTTTTCGCAGAAAAGCTTGTCCGAAGGGTTTTCAAAGCCGCAGCGTATACACCTTATGCCCTCAGAGCCGCCCTGTTCTTCCTCGTGCTCCTGCCCCCAGCTTCCGCCGCTTGCGTGGAGCTCCTCATTTATACATTTTCCCTCTTTCAGATAACATTCACGATGATAAGGCGTGCCGCAATCAGGGCACACAACGATATCGTCGCCCTCTTTGAATACCTGTCCGCAGGAAATACATTTTGCACCTATAAAGTTTGACATAATGTTTATCCTTTCTTTTCGGGCTATACCCGCCCGTCATTTTATCATTATAGCACACTTGAAAATAAAATGCCATAGTTTTTTATATTTTTTCTTTACTTTTCACAAAAAAAGTTATATAATATATATTGGTTTATTATGAGCCTGCCAAGAAACGCAAAATGTAGAGGAAAATTGTTGTTCGACAAGGCTCACGACAATTTGCGTCCCCGACAGCCCATCGAAGCGCTGACATTGCGATTGTGACTTGAGTGGGACATCAATTTATCTGCGAGTAACGGTGAGCAGATAAATTTCGCCATCCCCTACACTCTATGATACTGATAATATATTGTATATTAAGATATAAGGAGAATTTTTATATGGTATTTTTAGAAAACCTCAGATCAGAGCTTGAAGCGCTCCGACCTGTCATAACAGAGCTTCACGATGTTTACGATATCGAGCGTTCACAAGAGCGTATCGCAGAGCTTCACGAAAAGGCTGCCGAGCCTAATTTCTGGGACGATATGGAAAACTCTCAGAAAGTTTTGCAGGAGACGAGAAATCTCGAGGGCAAGCTTGAAAAGTACAACAAGTTCAAGACTTCTTTCGAGGATATCGAGGTGCTGCTCGAAATGGCTGCCGACGAGGGCGACGATGATATGATCGACGAGATACAGGGGGAGCTTCAAAAGCTCAAGGACGGACTTGACGCCGCACAGCTGGACACCCTCCTCACAGGTGAATACGATCACAACAACGCTATCATAAACTTCCACGCAGGCGCAGGCGGAACAGAGGCGCAGGACTGGAGCGAAATGCTTTTCAGAATGTACCATAAATGGTGCGAGAGCCACGGCTTCAAAATGACTACCCTTGACTATCTCGAGGGCGGCGAGGCTGGTTTGAAGAGCGCTTCCGTTATCGTTGAGGGAGAAAACGCTTACGGCTATCTCAAGAGCGAGGCAGGCATACACAGACTTGTGCGCATATCGCCGTTTGACAGTTCGGGAAGCAGACACACATCGTTCTCAGCCGTTGACGTTATGCCTGAGATCGACGACAACATCGAGGTAGATATCCGCCCCGAGGACATCAAAATGGACGTTTACCGTGCCAGCGGTGCAGGCGGACAGCACATCAACAAGACATCTTCCGCTGTCAGACTTACCCACATTCCGACAGGTATCGTGACGGCTTGTCAGACCCAGCGTTCGCAGTTCCAGAACAGAGAATACGCAATGAAAATGCTCAAGGCCGAGCTTATCAAGATAAAAGAGCGTGAGCACCTTGAAAAGATCGAGGACATCAAGGGCGTTCAGAAAGAGATCGCTTGGGGTGCGCAGATACGCTCCTATGTATTTATGCCATACACCCTTGTAAAAGACCACCGCACAGGCTTTGAGAACACCAACGTCAACGCTGTTATGGACGGCGATCTTGACGGCTTTATAAACGCTTACCTCAAGGCGCTTTCACTTGGCGAGATCGAGAAATAATAAAATCGCAGAATATAAAAAACAAAGGACGGCTGATATCGGTCGTCCTTTTTGTGTACAAAAAAAGGGACGGTCAAGCCGCCCCTTTGATAATAATATTACATCTTAGCTCTTTCCTTAGCTCTCTGAGAGTTGCTGAGGATACGCTTTCTTATTCTAATGCTCTTTGGTGTAACTTCGAGAAGCTCATCATCAGCAAGGAATTCAAGTGAATCCTCAAGGCTGAGATTTCTCGGCGGAACAAGTCTCAGAGCGTCGTCCGAACCGCTGGCACGGGTGTTTGTAAGGTGCTTCTTCTTGCAGACATTTACAACAAGATCTTCCTGCTTTGGTGAAGCGCCGACGATCATACCTTCGTATACAGGTGTGCCTGCTGTGATGAACAGCTCGCCTCTCTCCTGTGCGTTGTAAAGGCCGTATGTCACAGCCTCGCCTGTTTCAAATGCGACCAGCGAACCAGTTGCTCTCTTAGGGATCTCGCCCTTGTATGGCTCATAATCGTGGAATACTGAGCTCATAATGCCCTCGCCCTTTGTGTCTGTGAGGAATTCGCTCTTATAGCCGAAAAGTCCTCTTGCAGGGATAAGAAACTCAAGTCTCATTCTGCTTCCGACAGGTGCCATTTCCTGAAGCTCGCCCTTTCTTGCGCCGATCTTCTCCATAACAGAGCCTACGCAGCCCTCAGGAACGTCGATAACAAGTCTCTCGATAGGTTCGCAAAGCTTGCCCTCGATCTCCTTGAACAGAACGTGAGGTGTTGAAACGCCCAGCTCATAGCCTTCACGTCTCATATTTTCGATAAGGATAGAAAGGTGCATTTCGCCACGGCCTGCGACCTTGAATGAATCTGTGCTGTCTGTTTCGGAAACTCTGAGGGAAACGTCCTTGAGAAGCTCCTTGAACAGTCTGTCTCTCAGGTGACGGCTTGTTACAAACTTGCCCTCTCTGCCTGCGAAAGGCGAATTATTTACAGAGAATGTCATTTCAACAGTTGGTTCTGATATCTTCACGAACGGAACGGCCTCGAAGTTGCCGAAATCGCAGATAGTATCGCCGATGGTGATATTCTCGATACCGCTGATACAAACGATATCGCCTGCCTTTGCGCTCTGACAAGGCACTCTGTTAAGGCCTTCGATCTGATACATAGTAACGATCTTGCCACGATATTCCTTCTTAGTCTGATGATAGTCGCCGATAGTAACATCCTGATTTACCTTCATTTCGCCACGCTCGATACGGCCGATAGCGATTCTGCCCACATACTCGTTATAGTCGATAGCTGAAACGAGGTACTGCATAGAGCCTTCTGTATCGACTTCCGGAGCAGGGATATAGCTGAGTATCTCATCAAAGAGAGGTATCATATCCTTGCCCTCTTCATCAGGCGAGAACGTAGCTGTACCTGCTCTGCCTGAGCAATAAAGGATAGGGCTGTCAAGCTGCTCATCAGTAGCGTCGAGGTCCATAAGAAGCTCGAGGACTTCATCGCCGACCTCGTTAAGACGAGCGTCAGGTCTGTCTATCTTATTGATAACGATGATAATCTTATGGCCGAGTTCAAGGGCTTTCTGAAGCACGAATCTTGTCTGAGGCATAGGACCTTCGGCAGCGTCAACAAGCAGGATAACGCCATTAACCATTTTGAGTACACGCTCGACCTCTCCGCCGAAGTCAGCGTGGCCCGGAGTGTCGATAACATTGATCTTGACGTCCTTATACTTGATAGAAGTATTCTTAGCGAGGATAGTGATGCCTCTCTCACGCTCGATATCGTTAGAGTCCATAACTCTTTCTTCAACGGCCTGATTCTCTCTGAAAGTACCGCTCTGCTTGAGCATTTGGTCAACGAGGGTGGTCTTTCCGTGGTCAACGTGGGCGATAATGGCAACGTTTCTCAAATCTTCTCTTATCATACATATTCCTCCGTTTTATATAGGTCTATACTGCCTCTGACACAGCCGACATTCCCCTGCCGACTGGAAACTATTGCTTATTTTAAGGTATTAGCGCTTTGTGTAACAATTTGCTTAATATATTTTGCAAAAACTATAAACAAGCAAAAATCTGAATATATTTTCTCCCATTAACTGAAAGAAATCCGTATAAAATCACAAAAAGCCTCTAAAACACAAAAGAACCCTGCGGAAATTTCCGCAAGGTAACTTTACTAATTCGCTATTATACCACAAAATCCGCACTTTGTCAAGCAGGGGCTTGCCCCTGCACCATTTTTTAATTTTGGGACGGCGTCCTCGACAGCCCATCGAAGCAATGACGTATCGTTCTATCAATTGACAAGACGAATGACATTGTATACATTCTTAAACGAACTGCATAAATATTGCGTTCCCACTCTGACACGGGACGTCGAGGACGCCGTCCCCTACATTTTTGACAGGTTAATCAACAAAGCGATATCAGAACACCAAGCTGTCTATCTCTGCAAGTTCATCCTCTGAAAAGTCCAGCTTGTCAAGGCAAGCGATATTCTCCACGATCTGTTCGGGACGGCTCGCACCCATTATCACAGTCGTCACAGCCTTGTTGTGCAGCACCCAAGAAAGCGCCATTTGCGATAGCTTCTGACCCCTTGCTGCGGCGATATCATTGAGCCTGTTCAGCCTTGCGACCATTGCTTCATCAAGCTCGCTCCTTATCCAAGTATCGCCCCTGCCGACCCTTGAATCCGCCGGTATGCCTTTGAGATACTTGTTCGTCAGAAAGCCCTGATACAGCGGCGAGAACACAGCTATGCCGAAGCCCTCTTCAAGCGCAAGCTTGTCAAGCCCGTCACGCTCTATCCAGCGGTTGAGCATTGCATATGAAGGCTGATTGAGGACGAAAGGCGTTTTCAGCTCACGGAAAATTTTCAGTATCTCCGCCGTGTCCGCCCTGTTGTAATTCGATATGCCAACGTAAAGGGCTTTGCCCTGCTTCACAGCATTGTCAAGGGCTAAAGCGGTCTCTTCAAGGGGCGTTTCTGGGTCTCTGACGTGGTGATAGAACACGTCAACATACTCAAGCCCCATTCTTTTCAGCGATTGGTCAAGGCTTGCTGTAAGGTACTTCCTCGAGCCGTTCCTGTCGCCATATGGCCCCGGCCACATTTCATAGCCTGCCTTTGTGGAAATGCACAGCTCATCACGGAACTCTCTCAGCCCTCTGTCAAGTATCCGTCCGAAATTCTCCTCCGCCGAACCATTATATGGATTGCCGTAATTGTTCGCAAGGTCAAAGTGGGTGATACCATTATTAAAAGCAGTATGCACCATTTTTTCCATATTATCAAAGCTGTTTCGATATCCGAAATTCTGCCAAAAACCCAGCGATACCGCCGAAAGCTTCAAACCGCTTTTTCCGCAGCGGTTGTATATCATTTTATCGTATCTGTTATCATTTGGTATAAACATTGTAAAAAGCCTCCTGTATGTTCCATTAAGAGCCATAAAAGTGCGTATTTTCGCCTTTATGACTAAATAATCCACTTAACTTTTATGATTATAGCATATTGTTTTTGATTTGTCAATGTGCTATAATTGAATGTGCTGTGTAATAAAAATATGTGCGTTATGTACAATTCGAAAAATGCTTAATCGTTAATTGGTTACTTATCAAAGAAAGGCGTATAATATGAATGATATGAAAAGAATAAATAAAAAGAAGTTTGCCGCCGCTGCTTGCGCCCTGCTTATGACGGCTTCAATGCTTGCAGGCTGCGCAAAAGAAACTGGCTCTAGCACAAGTTCAAAGTCTGAAAGCTCCGCCGACAGCCGAGTGACCACTACCACCACTCAGCCTATCGTCACCCTGCCCACGACAACAAAGCAGGATATCAACCCAACCCCTGCCACATACGAGAGCCTTAACGCTGACAAGTCCGAGAAAGAAAAGTTCAAGGAAAGCGTTCAAGCCAAAAGCAAGATACCTGTCATCAGCATAACAACAAAGGACGAAGAGGACATCGTCTCCCGTGAGAAGTACATTTCCTGCGTGGTGGACGTTTTCAACTGCGATGAAGCCAACGAGATAACCGAAGCTTCCGCAGGGGTGAAAGTTCGTGGCAATTCCAGCGCTTATTATGGCGACGTCAGTCAGATACTCAGAAATCAAGTGCCATACCGCATAAAGTTCGATGAAAAGACCAATATGCTGGGGCTCAATAACGGCGCTGAATGTAAAAGCTGGGTGCTTCTGAAATCCGACTGGGACTTGATACGCAATGATATCGCTTTCCGCTTTGGCAGAGCCATTATGGGCGACAGCAATTTCTGCTCCGACGGTCAGCTTGTCCACGTTTATGTCAATGAAAAGTTCGTTGGCGATTATGAGCTTTGCGAGCAATGTCAGATTAATCCAAACAGAGTGAATATCACCGAACCCGAAGAGGGCTATACAGGCACAGATATCGGTTATTATCTCGAGCTTGACAACTATGCCGAAAGCGAAGAAGGCAACCATTATATCTCAATGGACTATGAAAAAGCCACAGTCACCGATATAAACGGCGAAACAAGGCAGTTCGTCCCTGCGGAATATTCTATCAAGAACGATCTCTATTCACAAAATCAGATAGATTTTATCGACAAGTATATGAACAACCTCTTTAAGATAGTGTACGAAGCCTGCGAAAATGGCAAGTATTACAAGTTCGATGAAAATTATGACCTTGTTGATTCAGAAGTCGCCACAGCCGAGGAAGCTGTTTCCGCCGTTATGGATATTGATTCCGTCCGTGATATGTACATTCTTTATGAGATAGTTCACGATTACGACTGCGGCGAAGGCAGCTTCTTTATGTGCGTTGATTTTGACAAAAACAGCAAGTGTGAGAAGCTGAAATTCACTTCCCCGTGGGACTTCAACTGGGCATACAACGACAGCACGGAAAAATATTACGCCGCCGCATTCACCGACCAAAGCTTTGTGAACCAAAACGGCGACCGCTCCAACCCTTGGCTCATTATCCTTGGCAAGCAAGACTGGTTCATCGACAAGGTAAAGGACAAGTGGACGCAGATGAACAGCGAAAAGCTCCTGAAAGGCTGTATCCAAACTGAGCGTGACTACCTCGCCGAATATGACACAGACCTGCGCAAGGGCGAAGAATGGGGTCCCGATTCCGCTGAAGACCTTTTCTACTGGATAGAAAACAGGATATACTGGCTCAACAGCCAATGGGTAAAAAAGTAAACTGACAGCACAAGGCAGCACGTCTTAATGGCGCAGCTGCCTTGATAAATTTGCCAATAATGTAAATAGGCTCTCAAAACAATATTCATAAATTGCACTTGAAATAGGCCGCAAAATGCTTTATCATAGTTTTATAAAATATACAAATTTAATATCAAGAGGTAAGATATGTTAGATAAATTATTCAATCTAAAACAAAATCACACCGACACTAAAACGGAGATAATGGCAGGAATGACCACATTTATGACAATGGCTTATATCCTCGCTATCAACCCCAGCATTTTAGGCAGCACGGGAATGGACCCAACGGCGGTGCTTCTCGCCACCTGTATCGCTTCCGTTATCGGCACGGTATGTATGGGACTTATGGCGAACCTGCCTTTCGTCCTCTCCGCAGGAATGGGGCTGAACGCTTTTATGGCGTACACGGTCTGCGCAGGATACGGCTATGACTGGCGTGTGGCTCTGCTGGCGGTGTTCATCGAGGGTATCGTGTTCATAGTCCTTTCGCTGACAAACGTCCGTGAGGCTATCTTCAACGCTATCCCTGTGGTGCTTAAAAAGGCCGTGTCCGTGGGTATCGGTCTTTATATTGCTTTTATCGGACTGCAAAACGCAGGCCTCTGCGTCAAAAGCGACGCCACTCTTGTGACAATAACAAGCTTCCGCAAAAACTTCTCCACCTCGGGAATATGCGCACTTCTCACAATCATCGGCTTGTTCCTCACAATAATACTCTATATAAAAAATGTCAAAGGTTCTATCCTTATCGGAATAATCGGCACTTGGGCGATCGGAATGATATGCCAGCTCATCGGCATTTATGTGCCCGACCCTGCAAACGGCTACAATTCCCTCTTCCCTTCAATGTCAATGACCAACTTCTCAAAGCTTGGCGAAACTTTCGGCGAGTGCTTCAATGTTGATATGGGCAGCGTTGGCATACTGAACTTTATCGTGGTGATATTCTCATTCCTCTTCGTTGACCTTTTCGACACGCTGGGAACGCTCATCGGAGTATGCTCAAAGGCTGATATGCTTGATAAAGACGGCAGACTTCCGCAAATAAAGCCTGCCCTTCTTGCCGACGCTATCGCAACAACATCTGGCGCAGTTCTGGGAACTTCCACCACAACAACTTTCGTTGAATCCTCCGCAGGCGTTGCAGTCGGCGGACGAACAGGTCTTACAGCTATAACGGCGGCGGTACTTTTCGCCCTTTCAATGTTATTTGCGCCAATATTCATCGCTATCCCTTCGTTCGCAACAGCACCGGCGCTCATCGTTGTGGGCTTCTTGATGTTCAGCTCGATCTCAGAGATAAAGTTTGCGGCAAATGACTTCACAAAGTCATTCCCTGCATACCTCTGTATCCTCGCAATGCCGCTGTTTTACAGCATTTCCGAGGGCATTTCACTTGGCATAATCTCATACGTCGTTATCAATCTCGTATGCGGCAAAAAGAAAGATATCAAGCCCCTTATGTACGTCCTTGCTGTGCTTTTCGTCCTCAAGTATATATTCCTATAATTCACAAAACTTTTCAATGCCGTTCAGAAATGTTCGGCATTGTTTGATTTTAAACGCAGAATTTCAGACAAGGAGAGATAAAAATGAACAATGCAGATAAGATAAACGCCGACAGATTTAAAGGCTTTGCGGAAGTTTACGACAACAGCCGCCCAACCGTTCCAGCGCAGGCAATAGAGCTTATGCTGGGCTATCTCGGCAAGACGGCGGACAGGGTCGTTGACCTCGGCTGCGGCACGGGCTTGTCAACAGCCGCTTGGAAATGCCACGCAAAAGAGATAATCGGCATTGAGCCAAGCGACGATATGCTCGCTCAGGCAAACAAAAAAGCCGACGATGATATCCGCTTTGTGAAAGGCTTTTCAGATAACACAGGCCTTGAAGCGAACAGCGCAGATATCGTGGTTTGCTCCCAGTCATTCCATTGGATGGACCCTGTAAACACGCTGAAAGAGGTGGACAGGATACTAAAAAAAGGCGGCGTTTTCGCAACAGTTGACTGCGACTGGCCTGCGGTCTTTGACCTTGAAGCGGAAAAAGAATACGACAAGCTTTTCACCAAAGTCAAGCGTATCGAACTTGAAAACGATCAGATAAACCGTACATTTTCACGCTGGGATAAAGAGCACCACCTCGAGAACATCAAAAAGTCGGGGGTATTTTCATACGTCCGTGAGATAGTTTTTCTCAGCGATGAGCCTTGCACGCCCCAGCGTTTTATAAACCTCGCCCTCAGTCAAGGTGGCTTGCAGGCAATCCTCAAGGCCGACCCCAGCCTTATCCAAAGCGACCTTGACAGCTTCATCGCCGTCACCAAAAAAGTCGTCGGCAAGGAAAAATGTCCCTTCTGCTATCGTATGCGCATTGGCGTAAAGTGAGAAATAAGCACAAAAAAGACCGCAGAGCATTTCGCCCTGTGGTCTAATTTTGTAAAAATCTTATCCGATATCCTCAGCCATTATGATATCGTTGAGCTTCTCAACAAGCACCTGTGCCGCCTTTGTGTGGGTCTTTGCAGTCGGATGCCAGTTTGCGGCAAAGCCGTCGTTTGCGCCGTCCTGCTCGGTGAATTTCATCGCCGAAATGCGCTTGTCATCGTTCTTTGAAAGATAAAGCTCCAGCGCCTTTTCAACAGAAGCGAATATCCTTTCACCCATAATTCCCACGGTGCAGAGTATGTAAGCCTGTGGATTGCGTGAGCGGACTGTCTCGAGAAACTCAGCGTAAAGCTTTGAAAAGCCCTGCTGTCTGTCGGCATAGTCACGGCAGTAGCTGTCGTCATTCGTGCCGAGATTTATGACAATGATCTGCGGAACGAACCTGTCGAAATCCCACTTGATATCCTGTGGCTTCTCGCCGCCGAAATCGCCCCTTGAATAGCCGTAGCTGTCGTAAAACTGTGGGATAGTCTCCTCGCTGTAAGGCACGTCGCCCTCGGTATAGCCCGAGATTATGCCGTAACCGCTGGCAGAGAACATACTGTAATCAGCGTCGAGCGCCTGTGCCGTTTTGTAAGCGTAAGCCTTTGTGACGTCCTCAGTATCGGTGGAAAACTGGTGCTCAGCGTCCTCATCGTCAACGCCATAGCCGCAGGTTATTGAATCGCCGATAAACTCGATCTTCAACTTCTTGTCCGCCGACTTTGCTATCAAAGCCTTGTCGTCAGCCTCAGCCACAACGCCCACCGCCGACATTGGCGATTCTGTGAGCTTAACGATCTTAACTGTGCAGGACTTTTTCGACCTGACGATATCAAAGCTTTTGCGGTCATAACGAACCATTTCGTCGAGAACTCGCTCGCCGTCAATATAAACAGCCATTCTCGACTGCTCCGTTGTGCCGCTGTCCGTTGCGATACTGTCGCCGATAAAAGTCAGCGTGAGCTTTTCGCCGCAGAAATCAAATTCAGCACCCGTGCCAGAAAGGCCAAGCCACATTACGCCGTCCTTAAAATAAGTTCTGCCCACGGTCTTTGTGTACTTATCAAACTGTATTTTCTTCATATCAATATCCTTTTAATTACATTTACGTTTTATATCTTGTCTTTGAACTGCTCCATAAACGCTTTGCAGACGACTGCTCCGCCCTCGCCGTTAGGGTGTCCGCCATAAAGCGCACCTGCCGGGTTCTCGGGTGTTGAAAGCTGCGCCGAAAAGTCAAAATACTCAGCGCCATAGGTCTCGGCGGTCTGCTTTTCGGTCTCGTTGAGAGCCGTTCTGACAGCCTCGTGCTCCTCGTCATAATCCTGTGGGGGAGCGTTGAAAAGTATTGTCTTGCAACCTGCCGCCTGTGTCTGCTCCAAAATGGTGCTTATATAGCCGTTGACCTCGTCTGCGGTGTTTCCGCCGTCGCCGCCATATTCGCCCGACACGATATCATTTGTGCCGAATGCCACGATAACTGTGTCAGCGTTCAGCGCTCTGCCAAGCCAATTGCCCTCTTGTGCGCAGTCGCTTGCTCTCGCCCAACCAAGACCGCAGTTCCAAAAGCTGTAATCTGAACCCAACTCTTGCGCAATTCTTGCAGCCCAAAATTCATAAGCGCTTGCTTCCGTCGCACAACCCTGCGTGATAGAATCGCCGATAGCCGTTACCCTGCTCTTGACGTCCCTTTTTGCGCCGATAAGAAGGGGCAAAGGCATATCATCGCAATAGCTGAAATCGCCGCCGTATTTTGATGATGAACAAGCCGTCAGACCCGACATTTTGTTGCAAGGGATATCCTTGCCCGTCAGCGTCCATTCCCACACAAGATAGTGACCCTCTGGCACGTTCAGCGTAACAGGGTCGCTCCAATAGGTCTCCCCAGAAGCAACGGTCTTTGAACTTTCTCCGCCGAAAGTGACCTCAGTTCTTGAAGTTATCTCGTCCTCGGTGCTCGTTCCGCCGTCGCAGATATAAGCGGAAGCTATTTCATATTCGCCGCCCTCTTTACCTGCATAAGCCTGCTTGCCGTCGGCATTGTATGTGGAATCTATGGTGTTTGAAAAATAGAAAGCATACTCAAGTTCGCCGTATTCCTCAAGCGGAAAATACGCACGATATGTGACCTCGTCAGCTTTCTTTACAATGTAATTATTGCCCGTCGCAACGTATGTGTTGGATACATAAGTATCAAAATTTTCGTCCGTGATCTTGCAGCTCTGAACTGTCGGCTGGACAGCGCTTTCGGCGGAAGAACTTTCGCTCTTAGCCGCCGAACTGCTGTCGCTGCCGCCGCAGGCTGACATTGAAGCAGTCAGCGCCGCAGCCACGAACAGCGATATTATCTTTTTCATCTGTGATTTTCCTTGTCTGTCTCTGTGCTATATACTATTTTTGTATTAGTCCATTGCAGCCTTGATAGCAGCCATAAGCTCGTCATATGTTTCATATGCAGGAAGCTCAGGATACTCAGCCTTAATGCTGTCAGGGCTTTTGAAGAGGAAGCCTGCCTTGCTTGCCTGTATCATACCAAGGTCGTTGTGGCTGTCGCCGCTTGCGATAGTCTCAAAGCCGATAGACTGCAAAGCCTTTACAGTTGTGAGCTTTGACTTTTCACATCTCATCTTGAAGCCTGTGATCTCGCCGCTCTCAGCAACTTCAAGAGTGTTGCAGAAGATAGTAGGATAACCAAGCTTCTTCATAAGAGGGCCTGCGAACTGTGAGAAAGTATCGCTGATGATTATTACCTGTGTGAAGCTTCTCAGCTCGTCAAGGAACTCCTTTGCGCCCGGCATTGGGTCGATAGTAGCGATAGTTTCCTGAATCTCCTTGAGGCCGAGACCGTGCTCTTTAAGGATATTCAGTCTGTACTTCATAAGCTTATCATAATCAGGCTCATCTCTTGTAGTTCTTTTAAGCTCAGGGATACCTGTTGCCTCAGCAAAAGCTATCCAAATTTCAGGAACGAGAACTCCTTCAAGGTCAAGACAAGTGATATACATACTCATAATAGAAAAACCTCCAAAAATAATATTAATAATTTATATACCGATTATAACACATTTTTCTCACAATTACAATAGTATTATACATATTTTTAGCGGCTTATTATTTGACAGCCACAGGTGATTATGATATAATCATATACATAAAATCGTAACAATCATAAAATAACAGTTTGTTGATAAAGGTGCAAACAAGTGGGACGTCGAGGACGCCGTCCCCTACATATGTGCTTAAATACGCAATTTAATGTAGGGGCGACCTGTGGTCGCCCGTTGGTTTGCAGTTTGTTGACAGTCTGTCATTATAATGTAAATATAATAATATAGAGGTAATCAAAAATGGAACAAAATACAAAAAGTCTTATCAGACGGACTGCCAATGTCAATTCGCTGATGATAATAATTTTCTATGTGCTGGATATCCTGCTTATCCGTGTGGGCGGCTGGATAGTCGGCAAGGTGGCTGCTGATTCGAAATATCTTTACGATATCTCCGAGCTTGTGAGCTACTGCATACAGTATCTGATAGTCGTGCCTATCGTGCTGATAATTTTCAAACTTATCAGCGGCAACAAAGAGGGGCTGAAGATCTTAGCAAGCTTCCGCAAACCTGCTATGCCTACCAAATGGATAGCTCGGTGGATAGTCATTTCTATCGGACTTATCTATGCCGCAAATTACATCAACTCATTCTTCTTTGCTTTTGTACAGTCCGCTTCCGACACCGAACTCAACGGCGTGGACTTCACTTCCAGCGGAACCCTTCTCGGCGCTATAACGAGCTTTCTTGCAATGTCTGTGCTTGCGCCGTTTTTTGAAGAGCTTATGTTCCGTGGAACATTGTACCGCAACACAGAAAAGGTGGGTCAATGGACAGGCGTTGTGATGATCGGCTTGACATTCGGTCTTTGGCACGGCAGCTATCAGCAAATACTTTACGCCGCAGTTATGGGCGCTTGCGCCTGCTTCCTTGTGGCGAAAACGGGCTCTATCATACCTTCGCTGATACTGCACGTTTCGCTTAACACTATCGGTGCGGTGCAGAGCATTGCCCTTGGTCAGATAGACCTTGACGCTTTGCAGGACGCACTAACTAAGCAGGATATGGCGTACATCTCCGCCCATTCAACTCCCCTGCTCATTGTGATAACAATGGCGCTGCTTGTGTTTGCTCTGATGATAACAGGACTTGTGTTCTTTTTCCGTGAGATAAAATTCCACCGTGAAAGCTTCACCCTTATCAATTTCTGCCCAGATGTTCCGCAGGGCAAAAAGTTTCTTATCTACCTTACCTCGCCTGTTACGCTTCTCTGCTTTGCAGGACTTATCATCATCACCATAAGGGTGGCTTTGGGACTTGGTATCGTTTGATAAAACTTGACGATACATCATCAACAAACAATGGGACGTCGAGGACGCCGTCCCCTACATACACTTTCCACAATTTCATACACAAAAATATCCGACCAGCCATAAAAAGCCGATCGGATATTTTTTTATTGGTGATGAAAGAAGAAAGCAGGCCGCACGGATAAAGCGGTGATAGTGCGGCTTTGCTTTTGGTGAATTAGCCCTTGTAGTTTGCGATCTTCTGATTGAGTTCCTTGATCTCGGAGTCAACAGTTGCGGAATACTTCTCACGAACCTGAGTCCAAGTAGACTGTCCGCCTTCCTCGTTTACGCTGGAGGCTTCGCCGTAAAGTGCGTCAACAAGGCATTGATTGCCGTCGAACTGCTTTCTGTCGCCCAAAGCTGAGGATACGCCGTAAGCATAGTCGAAGAGCATCAGATAATCGTCAGAAACAACGTCCATCTTTGTGTTGTACATCTCGTCTGTCCAGTTAGGATTGTTCTCCATAAACTTATCCTTGTTTGTCTGCTCGTACTTAGGATCAGTCTTGGAAGCTCTTACGCACTCGAACCAGCACTTAACAGCTTCTTTTCTTGTTGAGCCCTTTACCCACATAAACGCTGTCATATCAGATGTTGTGATCTTCTGCTGATTGTCGTCATACTGAGGGATAGGAACAACGCCCCAGTTCTCGCCCTCCTTTGGTGACTGGTTGCCAGTATAAGCCCACTCGCCCATTGCATAGAACAGGCAGTTCTGATTGAAGCAGTCTCTTGCAGAACCTACCCAGCCATTGAGCACAAGGCCGTCCTTCATAAGATTGTAAAGGAAGTCCTGTCCCTTTTCGATATCAGGATCGTTCAGATTGCTTGAGAACTCGTTCTTGTCAGCGTCATAATTTACAAGCTTCTTGCCTGTCTGCTGGATAACGTGTGCTCTAAAGAAGCCGTTTACACCGTAACGCTCTGTATCAGCAGGTGCGTTGCCAACATATGATGACATCATATCTTCCCAAGCGCTCCAAGTCCACTCGTTGTTTGCATAAAGCTCATATGGATCTTCAAGGCCTTCTGCGTCGATGATATCCTTATCATAGCAGAGCATTGCGGAAGCTGTATAACCAAGAGGTGCAACATAGTGCTTGCCGCCTAGCATAAACTGATCGGCTGTTTCCTTTGTTGCAGACCAAAGCGGATCGTCAAAGTTTACGATATCGTCAACAGGCTGGTACATATCCTTTACCACCTGTGATGGGAATGCGAGCCACTCGTATTTGAAGATATCAGGGATATCCTTATTAGCTGTTATAGCTGCTGCAAGGTTGTCAAATCTGTCCTCGTTAGAGGTCTGCTGGAATCTGATCTTGCCGCCCTTGCTCTCGAAAAGCTGAAGCTCTGTGCTCTTCTCAGGGTTGCCCTTTGTAGGGTTAAGGTCGCCCTCGCCGAGGTAAAGGATCTCTTTCTCAGCACCGTCCGGGATAGCCTCGATAGACTCAGTATCCGCTACCTTTACGTTTTCTGTTGCAGAGAAATCGTCCTCAGCCTTGCTTGATGAAGACGAAGTGCTTCCGCAGCCTGCGATGCCCAGAGCCATTGAGAGAGCCATTGCGCCTGCAATATACTTTTTGTAGTTCATATGTATTTCCTCCTGATACAAAATTACAAAGCCATTCATTTTGTCGGAATGACTTAAAATTTTAGCATTAACTTTCGTCGATCACATTGAAAACGTTCACATTTTCAAGTTCATTACCATTATACAACATATATGAAGCTGTTGTCAACTAACACTTTAACACAATCTCATCACATTTTATTGTACACTTTGCACAATCATATTCAAAACACACGCAAAAAGGCGGCATTGGGCAGATTTATTATGTGATGTTCAAATATTAAATTATGAGATTTTTGCCGTCAAAAAGAAAAAGCTTCGCAGGGAAAGGCCTCTGCGAAGCTGAAATGATATTAGGACTATGCCGTAAGGGACAGGGTGACGCCCCTATGCGGCATTAAACTGATAAGGGGATAGTATCAATTTAGTATGTCTTTATGCGTTTATTATAGCACATTCTAAGCCTAGTGTCAACATATGTGTTCATAATCTAACTCCAATTTGCTTATAATCATAATTGGAGGATTTATAACTATACTCGACCCTAAGATAGTAGGAAACGTTATACGGCATTTCCGTGAGAGCAAAGGGCTTTCGCAGGAAGTCGTAAGCGGCTTTGCCGATATTGGCAGGACGTACCTCAGCGCCATTGAACGTGGCGAACGCAAGCCCACTCTTGAAACTTTTTACAGGATAGCCGAAGCTATGCGCATTCGCCCCAGCGTTATTCTTGCGGAGATCGAAAAAAGATCAAAGCTGGATTTGTAAGAAAAATCAGCAGATACGCCCTTTGCGGCGTATTATTTGTGCAGTTCGTTAAAATTTTAAAATGTAATCGTTTGATGTTTTTGGCGGTACTTGTAATTCATTTCAGATTATAGTATACTTGTTTGTGTGGTTTTCACTACTAAAGTATAATATATCTTGAAAGGATCATCGGAATGACTGAATTTGAAAGAAACAAAGCCAAGGTGATCGCTGATTATGAAGCGCTCATCAACAGAAAAAACGTTGTATCCGAAAGCTACAACGGCATTTACGACAGATATGTGAACCCTGTTCTGACTGCGGCACACGCACCTGTTATCTGGAAATACGATATGAACCCCGAGACCAACCCACACTTTATGGAAAGGCTCGGCATAAACGCTGTTCTCAATTCGGGCGCTATCTATCTCAACGGCAAGTATTATCTTGTTGCAAGAGTTGAGGGCAACGACAGAAAGTCTTTCTTTGCGGTTGCAGAGAGCGACCGCCCTGTTGACGGCTTCCGTTTCTGGGACTTCCCTGTTCAGCTTCCCGATACAGAGCCCGAAGAGACTAACGTATATGATATGAGACTTACTCAGCACGAGGACGGCTGGATATACGGCGTTTTCTGTTCTGAGAGCAAGGACAAGACTTCAAACGATCTTTCTGCCGCAACTGCGCAGGCAGGTATCGTTAGAACAAAGGACCTCAAGACCTGGGAAAGACTTCCTAACCTCAAGTCAAAGTCGCCACAGCAGAGAAATGTTGTGCTCCACCCAGAGTTCGTTGACGGCAAGTACGCATTCTACACACGTCCACAGGATGACTTTATCGAGACAGGTTCAGGCGGAGGAGTTTGCTTCGGTCTTTGCGAAGATATCACAAACCCTGTTATCTGCACAGACGAAGTGGTTATCTCGCCAAGACAGTATCACACTATCACAGAGGTAAAAAACGGCGCAGGCGCAGTTCCGATCAAGACCCCTAAGGGCTGGATACACATTGCTCACGGCGTAAGAAACACAGCCGCTGGCCTCAGATATGTAATTTATGTATTCGCAACAGCACTTGACGATCCTTCAAAGCTTATCGCTTCACCATCGGGACTGTTCATTGCACCGCACGGCAGCGAAAGAGTTGGCGACGTTTCAAACGTTGCGTTCACAAACGGCGCTATCGTTCGTGAAAACGGCGATGTTTACATTTACTACGCTTCATCTGACACAAGACTTCACGTTGCTTCAACAACGATCGACAAGCTTATGGATTACACATTCAACACACCTTCTGATCCGCTGCGTTCAGTTGACTGCGTAAAGCAGAGATGTGAGCTCATCAAGAAGAACCTTGAATTTCTCGGAAAGTAATTCTTTCTGAATACATACCATACAAAAAAAGAGACGGCATTTAGTCGTCTCTTTTTTATTGAGCAAAAACGGGCGACAAATTGCCGCCCGAACATAATTATTCAAACAAGCGAACGAGAGTTCAAGCGACCAAAGGTTGCAACAAAGATATCATCGCCAGCGGCGATACCTTCATTCTTCATTCCTCACTCCTCATTCCTCACTTAAACGCCTACTTATTAGAAAGCTCGGAAATAATTTTGATGAACGAGTCAACGTCATTGAAGTCCTTGTAAACGGACGCAAAACGAACGTATGCAACATGATCGAGCTTCTTCAAACCCTTGAGCACCATATCGCCGATCTCGCTTGTGGTTGTCTCGGTCTGCATTTTGTTTGCAAAGGTGTTCTCAACATCGTCAACTAAGCCCTTGATATCCTCAACGCTGACAGGGCGCTTCTTGATAGCGTTCTGAATTCCCTTCATAAGCTTTTGCCTGTCGAATGGCTCGAAGGAACCGTCACGCTTGTAGACCATAAGCTGTGGCTTCTCGATCACCTCATAGGTGGTGAAACGCTTTCCGCACTTCGGGCATTCACGGCGTCTGCGCTTCTTGCCCTCGCTGGGACGTGAGTCTATTACTCGTGTATCTTCATAATTGCAAAAAGGACATCTCATCGTTTATCTACACTCCTTATCAGAGACTTTTCAGCATATGTTGTACTTTTATTGTACTTTTATTAATTAATTATACCACAGCTTGTAGACAATTGCAAGAGATTTAACAAAATTTTATACTTACAAACGCAATTCAGCGCAAAAAAACGGGCGATCTAAATTGTTGTGAACAATGTCGACAACAATTTTTCGCCCGTTCAAAAATCTCTTTTGCAGACTGCGACTTGCGCAGCCTATGTATAAAGATATGTCAGATATTACAGCTTAACGATCTCGCCATACTGCTCTCTGCCAGCGCCAACAGCATTTGACTCATCTGTGTCGATGTGCATAGCAAGAGCGAACTTGTCGCTTACTCTGATAACTGTGTCGCAAAGGATAGCAGTTCTTTCAGCGGACTCGATCTTTACAGCAACGATGTCCTTATCCTTTACGCCGAATGTTTCAGCGTCAGCAGGTGTCATATGAATGTGTCTCTTTGCAACGATAACGCCCTCGGAACATTCAACTTCACCGCAAGGGCCAACAAGCTTGCAAGCGCCTGAACCGGCTGTGTCGCCAGACTCTCTGATAGGAGCAGCAACGCCGATAGAACGTGCGTCGGTAGCTGAAAGCTCGATCTGATCTGCCTTTCTTACAGGGCCGAGAATGGAAACATTAGCAAGCTCTCTCTTAGGGCCTACAACTGTAACTCTCTCCTCGCAAGCAAACTGACCAGGCTGAGAAAGATCCTTCTTCTTTGTAAGAGTTGCGCCCTTGCCGAAGAGTATCTCAAGAGTTTCCTGTGTAACGTGAACGTGACGTGCAGATGTTTCAACTATAAATTTTGGCATAATAAAACATTCCTTTCAAATAAACTATCTACCCTTATATTTTACTACTATTTTCGCCTCAGGTCAAGGGCAAATTTAATTAAGGTGAACATTTTTAGTTTATATGCCATTTGTTTTTACTTTCATTTAATATTTTCTTACATACAAAAAGGGCAGCAAAATTGCCGCCCTTGGTAGTATTAAAATTAAAGCTGTGTATCAACAAAGATAGTGTAGATAGCTCTCATAGCTGCTTCAAAGTCTGCCTCGTTCACGCCGATGATGATGTTGAGCTCGCTTGAACCCTGGTCGATCATCTTTACGTTAACGTGTGCGTGTGCAAGTGCTGAGAAAATCCTGCCTGCTGTACCTCTGTTTGACTTCATCGCACGGCCAACAACGGCGATAAGCGCAAGGTCTGTCTCGATATCAATTGTATCAGGGTGACAGTTTCTATGAAGACCTGACATGATCTCCTGCTCCTTTGGAGCAAACTCAGCCTGATGAACGACGATAGACATCGTGTCGATACCCGAAGGCATATGCTCAAAGCAGATACCGTTCTTCTCGAACACCTCGAGAACTCTTCTGCCGAAACCGATCTCTGCGTTCATCATATCCTTTTCGATGTTGACAACTGTAAAGCCCTTCTTGCCAGCGATACCTGTGATTGTGAACGGAGGCTTCTGTGAAGTTGACTCAACGATCATTGTACCAACGTCCTCAGGCTTGTTTGTGTTCTTGATGTTGATAGGGATACCTGCTTTTCTTACAGGGAAAATTGCGTCCTCGTGAAGAACAGTTGCGCCCATATATGAAAGCTCTCTGAGCTCCTTGTATGTGATAGTTGTGATAGGCTGAGGATCGTCGATTATTCTAGGATCGCAGATAAGGAAGCCGGAAACGTCCGTCCAGTTCTCGTAAATGTCAGCATTTACAGCAGCCGCAACGATAGAACCTGTTACGTCAGAACCGCCTCTTGAGAAAGTCTTGATAGTGTCGTTAGGCATTGAGCCATAGAAACCCGGAACGACAGCGTTATCGAGTGAAGCAAGTCTCTGTGGGAGAACTTCGTTCGTCTTTGCGGCGTCAAACTGACCCTGCTCGTTGAAATAGATAACGTCAGCGGCGTCAACGAAATTGTATCCGAGATATGCAGCCAGCACGATGCCGTTAAGATACTCGCCACGGGAAGCCGCATAGTCACGGCCTGCCTTACCGATAAAGCAAGCTCTGATAGTCTCGAACTCCTTCTCAAGTGAAAGATCAAGACCGAGATCGTTGATTATTCCGTAATATCTTTCCTTTATTGCAGCAAATTCTTTCTCAAAATCCTTGCCCTTTGCTGCCAGATCATAGCAGCCGTAAAGCATATCTGTGACCTTTGTGTCAGCTGAAAATCTCTTTCCCGGTGCGGAAGGAACGACAAATCTTCTTGAAGATTCAGCCGTGATGATCTCCTTGACCTTCTTGAACTGCTCTGCACTTGCGAGAGAGCTTCCGCCGAATTTTACAACCTTAGTCATTACACAAACCCCTTATAAACTATAATATTGAGACCCGAAAGCCTCTTGTCAGCGTACTTTTCGCCTGCGCTGACGGTACAATAAATAGTATACAGAATTTATGTAATTAAGTCAATGTATAAAAGAACTAAATTTCAGTCATTTTTTTATGTTTGTTTGTGGAATACGCTTGTATTTGTATGGCGTACAACTACAAGCAGCCGTGTTTATGGACGGGGAACTGTTTTTCCAACCATTTATCGTGTCTGCGGCTGAGAAAGCCCAGCTTTTCCTCGGCAAAATAAGCCGTTATAATGGCAAGCAGATTACGTACAAAGCCGCTAGGCGGTCCTTGTGCTGTGTTGCCTAATATGACCATATCGTTTCCGTTCATTCTGAACGCCTCCTGTCAGGTTTCTTTCGATATGGTCATTATACATTTTTATCTTAAATTTTAGCTAAGACAAGTTTGACAGCTTTGTGAAACTTGTCTCTTAGCAATTCAGCACTTATACGCCGACTGTCTCCAGCACTTTGGCGTTATATTTTTCAAGCACCTGCATAAACTCGCTTTCGGGAACGGGCTTTGAATAGTAATAGCCCTGTATGAAATCGCAGCCCATTGCAAGCAGTCTTTCAAGCTGATGCTTTTCCTCAACGCCCTCTGCAACTATCTGCATATTGAGCTTCTTTATCATCGCAACGGTGCTTTCAATGGCGATCTGCGCCTTTTCGCTCTTGAAGCCTGCCCACACGATCTCTTTTTCAAGCTTGATAAATCTAAATGGCAGATTGAGCAGGTATGTCATATTTGAATAGCCCGAGCCGTAATCATCAAGGGCAAATCGCACGCCGCAATCAGAAAGTGTTCTGATATTCTTTTCCATAATGTGCGGAGTATAAACGGCGGCGGTCTCAGTGACTTCAAGGCATATCTTTGAAGGGTCGACCTTGTATCTGTCCATTATGCCAAGAAGCTGCTCAACAAGATCAGACTGCATACATTGCACCACGGAAAGATTGACTTGAACATACTCGATACCAAGCTTTGTCGCCTCGCCCTTTTTGATAAAGCGGCAGGCCTCTTCAAAGACAAATTTGCCAATACGAAGTATCTTGCCGTTCTCCTCTGCGATAGGAATGAACTCATCGGGTGAAATGCAGCCCAGCTTGTCGTCAAAGAGCCTTACCAGCGCCTCGCAGGAGACTATCCTGCCCTTTTCGCCCGAATATATCGGCTGATAGAAAACCGCAAAGCCACGGTTTTCAAGGGCATTGTCGATAGCAAGTTCGACCTCGCTGCGCCTTTTCTGATCGTAGAAATTGATATTCGTCGTGTGAAGAAGCTTCTCAGATGGCTGTTTGATGTGCTTGAACTGCTCAACGTAGTCCATTATTATCTCAGCATTGTCTGCATCACCCGGGCAGTCGATACGCATAAAGCTTGCGGTAATGAAGGTATCCACCGTGCCTATCTGCCAGTTGGACTGGAGCTTTTCCCTTATCTCTCGGTACACTCTGCCGACGCTTTCGGAATCCTTTCTGAACACAAGGGCAAAGCACTCGTCCTCGAGATAATATCCATCGCCAAGGTTCACGAAAGTGTAAAGATAGTCAGAAAAGCTTCTCAGCAGCGAATTTGTGTAACGTCCGCCAAAGGTCTTCATAAGCATTCTAAAATCTGGTATTCTGATAAGCAGGATAGAATAGACCATTCCCGAGGCGGAATTGACAGCACAGTTGTTCATAAATGTGCTACGGTTGAGCATTTTTGTGCCCGAATCTATCATATCGTCCTGATTTTGCAGGGTGAACATTATGAGCATTATGCAAACGGAAGCCGAGAAGCACTCGATAAGCAGGCTGCGGTTTATGATCTGGATACACACCGCAAGGGTCGTCATCGAGCAGAATGCGATTATGGCCGTTACCACCTGTTTTGATATCATATTGCGGTTTGAAAGTGCAAAAAGTATACCGAACACAAGGTAATAGATCGCGATCACATAGCATACAGGCTGCAGAATGCCACGCTCATAAACGCCGTCGCTAGTCACATTGACGATGAATTTTGTCAGTGGCGATGTGATTATCAAAAGCAGATTGACGGTCTCGGGGATAAAAAGCACCGCTCTAAATCCCTTTGACATCGACTTTATCTTGTCTGTAAGATAAAGTATGTACATCACAAATACAAATGGTATCAGCGTATGTGTGACATAGTATGCGACGTGAAAAAATAGTTTCAGCCCAATGCCCCAGCTTGCGTTTGAATAGACCGTCAGCAGGTCGAACACAGCCGAACCGGCCGCCACGCCCAGCAACATTCCGAACACCTTATTACGGACGCAGGGTATGCGCTTTGTCATATAAAATATGACGCCCGTGATAAAATAAAGCACCAGCGAACATATATCATAATGTGTAATGTAATCCATACTAAACACCTATCTGTTTTCTTCATAACTTCTCTTCATATAACATCTAACTTTTTTGACAGATTCGTGAATATATCGAAAACGTTTTCTAAATGACGTTAAAATACTCCTATACCTGCCAACAATACCATAATATCACGCAAACAGGGGATTTACAACAGATTTAACAAATTGTTATCACTTTTTTGTTTGCTTGCATAACAACGTTATTGTTTTTTTGTCTATAATTAGCTATTTTAATTTTTTAGCCAAAGTTAATATATAAATAGGCTCTGAATATTGCAGATCATATAACACACACCACGAAATTTGCTGATATTTTTTACGCTATAACGCAAAAAAGCGACCCCGAAAACGAGGTCGCTCTTGACGTAATTTGATTACTTATTCTTTTTGTCCTTCTTTTCAAGCTTTGTCATACTCTTTGCGCAAATAGCCATAGTGGAAGCGTTGTGGAGCAGAGCTGACATTGACGGCGAAAGCACGCCGAATGCCCCTGACAAAAGCAGAGCTGAATTGAACAGAACGATAAAGCGGTAATTTCTGTTTATCCTCTCCATAAGCATTTCGCTGAGATATCTCATCTGAACAAGCTCGGTGAGGTCTGCGCCGTGGATAGTTATATCGGCGGTCTCCTTAGCGATGTCGGAAGCGTCGCTCATTGCAACGGAAACGTTGGCGGCTGCAAGAGCAGGAGCGTCGTTTATTCCGTCGCCCACCATTATCACCTTATGACCCTCTTCCTTGAGCTGTTCAACATAATGGTGCTTATCCTCTGGGAGCACCTGCGCTCTGAAATCGGGTATGCCAAGCTTTGCGGCTGTTATCTCGGCTGCTCTTGCGCTGTCGCCCGTGAGCATTACGATGTTTGTGATACCAGCCTTTTTGAGCATATCGACGGCTTCCTTGGCTTCGGCCCTCGGTGGGTCGCTTATGCAAAGCGCACCTGTGAGCTTATCTCCAACAGCAAGATAAACAACAGAGCAAGCCCCCGACTTCTCATCGATCTCTGCCTGCTGCGCCTCGGTTATCTCAATGCCCTCATCCTCGCAGACAAAATGCCTGCTGCCGATAACGGCTCTCTTTCCGTGAAGAGTTGTGGAAATTCCGTGGGCAACGATGTACTGTACCTCGGCGTGTTCCTCGGCGTGATTGATACCTCTGTCCGCCGCACCCTTTACGATAGCTCTTGCAACGCTGTGAGGGAAATGTTCCTCCAAGCAAGCGGCTATTTTCAGAGTGTCCTCCTCGGAATAATCGCCAAGTGCGATAACTCTTTCAAGGACAGGCTCGGCATTTGTGAGCGTGCCCGTTTTATCGAACACGATAGCGTCAGCCTGTGCGAACTCTTCGAGATACTTTCCGCCCTTGACTGTAATATCTCTGTCAGCGGCTTCCTTTATAGCGGAAATAACTGCGATCGGCGTTGAAAGCTTGATAGCGCAGGAATAATCCACCATAAGCACGGAGACAGCCTTTGTTACATTTCTTGTAAGAAGCAGCGTAAGCGCAAAACCTAAGAAGCTATAAGGCACGATAGAGTCTGCAAGACGCTCTGCCTTGCTCTGTATGCCTGCTTTAAGATTTTCCGAATTGTCGATAAGCTCGATTATCTTGCTTATCTTTGTGTCTGACGAAAGCTTGCGCACCTTGATGACGACAGAGCCTTCCTCTACGACTGTTCCTGCAAAAACTGACGAGCCTTCGGACTTCATCACCGCAAGTGGTTCGCCTGTCATTGAAGCTTCGTTGACATAAGCTTCGCCCTCTGTGATCTGTCCGTCAACAGGGATAACGCTGCCTGTGCGTACTCTTATGCAGTCGCCGACCTGGAGCTGTGACATAGGGATAAGAGTATCACACTCCTCCCCTGCCAGCCATACCTTATCGGCCTTGATAGAGAGGCTGTCAGTAAGAGCGGCTCTTGTTCTCGCTCTTGTATAATCTTCAAGAAGCGATGAAACTGAAAGCAGGAACATAACTGTACCTGCGGTATTGTAATTTTTCTGAGCAAGACAAGCACCGATAGACGCTCCGTCCAGCACTTCGACAGTAAGCTTGCCGTCAAACAGCGCACTTACGCCCTTTGCGATATACTTCAAGCCGTTATAGAAGATTATAGCCGAGCTTATTGGTGCAGGCAGGATAGCCTTTCTGATATATCTGTCAGCGATGAGCTTGACAAGGCTTGACTTGAAGTTTCTGTCTATCTCGCCCACGTTATACTGATTATCAGCGACAGGCTTTAGGGTCGTGACGTCGATACCATTGACGAGCTTCACGACGTCGCCCCTATGGCCGTCCTTATAGCACACAAGTATACCGCCGTTTTCAAAGTGAGCCTCGCAGGACTTTACATACTCCTGCTCCGATATTAGCTTATGCAGCGCACACTCCAGCTCCTTTGTGAAAACGTCAGCGCCGCAGCGAAAACGTATTCTGCCGGGCTTATCATAAACGATACTTGATCTCATTATTCCTCAGCTTCTTCTTCGCTGATACCGGCCTCTACCTTTGCGTCATAGCAGATGTCAGAAGCTTCGTCCTTCATATTTCTGAGGGCAGTCTGGGCGTCGCTCTTGAGCTTCATTCCCTTTGCAAGGCCTGTTACAGCAAGCTCTCTTGTTTTCTTAGCCTTTACGATCTTCTTGCCTACAACGAGGGCAGCAGCACCGCCGACAGCACACCAGAATTTTTCGTCCTTAAAACACTTTAACATAATGATTACCTCCTGTTTTGTCTTTGTTTTTTAGTTGATAAATTAGTAAAAACTAATTATTTCGGCATATATAGAAACTCTGCCAAAAGACGAGCCTTTTCGACAAGTCCTCTGACAGAATTCTTACCTTGGCTTTATTATAGCGCTAAATTATCAATTAGTCAAGTTTAACCTCGCAATTTAAAAATATTTTAAATTTTAAGAAAAACTTTCGCCCCAAGTTAACCAATCTAACTTTTTTAATTCGGGATTCGCTGTACTGCGGGTGTCGCACTTTGTAGCCCGAGGACGGGACAGACTGTAAACCGTACACAGCAGTAAACCGTACATAGTCGGTTTGTGCGGCTTAAATACAACATATTTGAATTGTCAAATGTAGGGGCGAACAGCGTTCGCCCGTTTGTGGTTCATCTTAATTGCTGAAAAATTATCATTTATATAAGATGTAGAAAACCAACTACTTGGTTCAGTCCCCCACTCTTTCCTATATACTATGACAAAGCCACGTCCAATGTCATCATAAGTGCAAAACCCAAGGCGAAAAGTATCGTGCCAACATTTGAGTGCGGCTCTTCGGACATTTCGGGGATAAGCTCCTCCACCACGACGTATATCATCGCACCTGCGGCAAAGCTCAGCAGATATGGCAGCACGGGGATTATCACCCCTGCGAGAAGTATGGTCAGCACGGCACCGATAGGCTCTACAATGCCCGAAAGCACGCCATAGACGAATGCCCTGCCCTTGCTCATTCCCTCCGACCTCAGCGGCAGAGAGATTATCGCTCCCTCGGGAAAGTTCTGTATCGCTATGCCGAGAGAAAGCGCCAGCGCTCCTGCGGCGCTTATTGCGGTGTTATCCGCCGCCCAGCCTGCGTACACAACGCCCACCGCCATTCCCTCTGGGATATTGTGGAGCGTCACCGCAAGGACGAGCATTGTTGTGCGCTTTAAGTCGCTCTTTGCGCCCTCGGGTTCTGTGGCGTTCATATGCAGATGAGGGATAATCCTATCCAGCACGAGCAGGAAAAACACGCCCAGCAAAAAGCCCACCACCGCAGGGATAAACCGCAGTCTGCCCATACTTTCCGACTGCTCCATTGACGGTATAAGCAAGCTCCACACACCAGCCGCCACCATTACGCCTGCGGCAAAGCCTGTCAGCGCACGCTGGACGAGGTAGTGGAGATTTTTCTTCATAAACAGCACACAAGCCGCTCCCAGCGATGTTCCCAGAAACGGTATCAGTATGCCTTTTATAATCGTTGCGTTCATATCAGCCCTGCGCCTTTATATGCGCCTTGAGGGCGGAAAAGCTCTCGTCGGAAATAACGTGCTCTATCTTGCAGGCGTCCTGCTCGGAGACCTTTTCGTCAACGCCCAAGCTTTTGAGCCATTCGGTGAGCACAAGGTGCTTTTCGTATATTTTTTCCGCAACGTATCTGCCGTCCTCGGTGAGGGTGATGAAGCCGTTTTCGTCCATTTTGATAAAGCTTCCCTTTATGAGCACCTTCATTGCGTTTGATACGCTGGGCTTTGTTACCCCCAGCTCTCTTGCGATATCAACGCTTCTTACCTCGCCGTGACGATTGAAAAGCACGAGTATGGCCTCAAGATAATCCTCGCCCGATGTGTGAATGTTCCCCATTGTTTTCTCCTTTCAAAGTTCAAAGTGTTTTGTCAGTTTGTTATGCTGTTAAGCTATCCTATGAAGCCTTTTCTTGGCAGTCACTTTTATCAGCCTCAACCTGAGTGACCCAGATAGTTTTTACTCCGAACACAAAGTATATGACGTGGCAGACCCAAACAATCGCCAGTATCGCCCTTGCAAGAGCAAGCCTCTGCTTCTGTCCGCCTGAAAGGTTTGAAGCGTTTTCCGCAAGCCTTGTGTCAAGCCCCTTTTCGCTTTTAAGAAAGCTTGAAAGCTTCGCCTTGTCGAGAGCTGCCCAAAGCTCCTCGTCCTCTGCGTCGGGCTTTGCCATAAGAAGATTCTCTCTAACAGTTCCCTTGAACAGCGTGCTGTTGTGGGAAACATATGTGATATTTCTCATTATGCTCTCTTCCGAAATCTCCGAAAGCTCGGTATCGCCTATCTTTACAGAGCCTTTATAGCCCTTGTTCCTGCCCATTATAACAGCCGCAACGGTTGACTTTCCGCAGCCAGATTCACCGCATATTGCTGTCAGCGTACCCATTGGAAATTCAAGTCCAACGCCGTGAAGTATCTCTCTGTCCTCAGTATATGAAAAGCTGAGATCAGTACACTTTATTGTACAGTTGCCCTCATCAATGGTCTGAGACTTTCTCTCGGGTTCGGGAAGATCGAGGATAGCGAACATCTTGTCGCTTGCCGCCATTCCGTTCATCGCAACGTGGAAAAAGCTTCCCAGCCTTCTCATAGGGATAAAGAAATCCGCCGAAAGCATTATTATGGCAAAACATCCTGCAAAGTCCACAAGGCCTTTTTGATACTGCCCTGCCGCAAGGATAACGCCCAGCGCTGCGCCGCCGTATGCGATAAGATCCATAATGGTGACGGAATTGAGCTGCATTGTCAGCACTTTCATCGTTATCTTTCTGAACTTTTCCGCCTCGCTGTTCATCTGCTGATTTTTGTATTCGTCAGCCTGATAGATCTTCAGCGTCGTGAGCCCCTGCAAATTCTCGAGAAACGTGTCCCCAAGCTTTGTGTACTGTCCCCAATATTTGTTAAGAAGCTTTTTCGCAAGCTTTTGCACCGCAACGATAGCCGCAGGGATAAGGGGCACGCAGATAAGCAGCACTATCGCCGACTTAAAGCTTATAAATGAAAGTATCACAAACAGCGTGATAGGTGCGATCATCGCATAGAAAAACTGCGGCAGATATTGACCGAAATATGTTTCAAGCTGGTCAACGCCCTCAACGGAGACCTGCACGACTTCCGATGTTGACACCTGCTCACGGTATGCGCTTCCAAGGCGCAAAAGCTTTGTGAATATCATCTCACGGAGCTTCTTTTTCACCGATTTTGAGGCGAGAAAGCTGAATTTTTCCTGCAAAAAGGAACAGACAAAGCGTATTATGAGGGCTGCCGCAGCCGCCGTCACCGCAAGTGCGATATCGCTGCTTTGCACCTGCTTGTCGATAAGCTTTTGCAGCAGACTGCCCATTACAAATATCATCACAACGTTTGAGATCATTCCTATCCATTGGACGACCACGTTGCCTGCAATATATTTTTTGCTGTCGCCAAGCTCGGCGATAAGTCTCTTTTTAATCATTAATGATCTCCTATAATTTTATGATCTAAATTATCTGAATTATATCGGCAGCATGAAAGGCTTGCCGCACCCGAATAATTCGAGCCTGTGCCGCTGTTGAAAGCCGACATTAAGCCTGTGAACATTGCGTTCACCACCACGCCAAGAAAGTGAATACACCAGCAGGCAGGCTGCCACGCCGCCGATAAAAGCAAACAGCGGAGTAAAGAAATACAGCGTCGGGAAAAATGCCGTTATGATCACCGCCGTGAAACTTGCGCCCGAGCTTATGCCGATTATTCCGGGGTCGGCAAGGGGATTTTTCATTACCGCCTGCAAAAGCACGCCCGAAACCGCCATTGCTGCACCGCCGATCATTGCGATGAAAATTCTCGGAAATCGCAGATCGTATATCGTTGCGACGGTCTTGTTATACTTCACAAAAGTCCGTCAAAAAGCTCCTTCGGCGTAACTTTAAGGCAGCCCGTGTTCACCGATATGAGAAACAGCGCAAAGAGCAGCACCGCCATCAGAACATATGATATAATTACCTTTTTCTTACTTATCATCATTCATCACCATACAAAATAGGCTGCAATTCATCGAGCGCCTGTGGATAATCAAAGCCTGCGCTCATTCCGAAATATTCATAGGAAAGGTCGTAAACTTTGCCCTCCTGCACGGCTCTGAAATGCTTCCAGATATCGTTGGTTGCGAACTCTTCGTTGAACATATCCACAACTTCGTCAGGCAAAGCGTGTGCGCAGCGAACGATTATATCGGGGTCTTTGGTCTCCATATCCTCGGTGTTGGCGTTCAAAAATTCCTGTCCGCCGCCGTCGCCATATACATTTGTGCCGCCTGCAAGCTTCACAAGAGAGCCAACATAGCTGTTATCCGTCGCCACGATATAAGACCCAGGCAGACCCATAAGCACAAGCACCTTCGGGCTTTCCTTGCCCTCGTTCTTGATCTTGTAATCTTCCATAAAGCTGTTATATTTGTCAATGAGCTTCTGCGCCTGTTCCTGCCTGTCGAACATTTCACCAAGCTCTTCGATAGACTTGTACATACCCTCAACGCTTTTCAGATTGAGAAAAGCCGACTTTGTTTTGATAGCCGCATACTTCGGCTGCAAGTCGCTTTCAAGGCTCGAAGGGCTGAGTATCCAGTCAAGGTCAAGGGAAGCAAGTATCTCTGTGTCGGGGTTCATTGCCGTGCCGAGCTGAGTTGCGTCCTTGTATCTTTCGGGGGATAGTGCTGATAGATGATGTGCAAACGCCCACAAGGTCGATATCAAGCTTGTCGCAAATATCTGCCACCGCCGGTGAAGTCGCCGCAATTCTAAGCTCGTCGGCAGACTGAACGCTGCTTTCCGCCTTTGAATTCTCCTCGGGGTGCTGGTCAACGCAGCCGCAAAGCGCCGCTGTCATCATCACGGCGATAGTCACCGCTGCGATCTTTAAAGTTCTTACCTTCATCACGACTTACACCCTCCTCTTCTTCCAGACGATAAGTCCTGCGCCGCCTGCGCATACAACTACCACGCCTGAGATAACTATTGGCACAACAGGACTTTTGTCCTCGTTTTTGCCGTCATTGCCAGACTTTAAACTGCTGTCCGCCGCTGAGCTTTCGTTGTCTATCCTCGAGCCGTTTTCGTCATAAAGCTCAAGACCCTTTACGCTCTCGTCAGAAGCCTTAGCCGTTGTGGTGGTTGTGGTCTCCGCCAGCGATGATTCAAGCTCAGATGAGTCCTCGTCAGCTTTTTTAGTCGTAGTGGTTGTCGTAGTCTTTTTCGTGGTGGTGGTAGTCTGTGCGGTGGTCTGAGCAGGTGCCGTTGTCTGAACAGGCTGATCGCCGTTGTCGTCATAATTCTCTTTCATAAGGTCGGCGGAAACATCGTAAAAATCGCTGTAACCGTCCTTCTGCACCTTGAACTGCGGGTTCTCGATATTGTCCATAAGGCCAAGTCTTATGGTCGCAAACATATTTCCATCGGGATCGACCTCGATAAGAGACTCCGTCCTCAGCGCACCTCGGTCATTGACTGACCAAGCACCTCAGAGCCGTCTCCGCCGCTGTCCTCGATAACGCCCGTAACAGGGTGCCTGTAATGTGGGTGAGCATCCGCAAGATAAATGTTGTTGTCAAGCGCATTGGCTGTCAGCGCCGAAAAGCTTGCGGTGAGCATAAGCGCTGCGCTGCACACAAGTCCTGCGGCTTTTTTCAGCAAAGTTTTCAAAGCTATCCGTCCTTTCAAATATCCGCCGCCATAAGCTGCGAAATTGTTTCCTCATTTGATGCGTTAAAGTTAGATTAATCTAACTTTAACCTTTAAAATAACTGCACATTTTGCCATTTTTAAGGCTGTGCAGCGATAATTTTAGTTAGCATTTTCTAACCATATATTATTTTATCATACAAGAATAGGACTGTCAACAGCAAATTTAGTTGCACTATTGCTACAACTCTCTGAAATGTGCCGTAAACGCTGTTGTGTAGCCGTTTAGAAAAGTTACAATTTCGCAACTTCGTATCATAATTTCTACTTTTTGTACAAATCAACAACGAACAAAGCCGCCTTGATAGTGCAAAATCACGTCACTAAAAGGGTAAATATGGCTGTGCTCTCGGGCATATGTACCTCGCCCACAGAGCATTTCATCTTTAAGCATAGGCTTCCGTGGAGCACAACGCCCTGTCCATCGCCGATAGTCTTGAAGTTCAAACACTCAACAGGCAGGAAAAAGTCCTGACCGCCACGATATGCCTCAACAAAATCCGTGCCGTCAAAATATTTCAGCGAATTGATCTTGCCCTTCATCTCAAGGCCGTTGAGCCTTGAGCGCTCTTTCATCTCGCAGGCCTTCAAGCCGATCATACCCTTGCCGTCATAGACCGCCAGCTCGCAGGGGTGAACAAAGCCGCTGTTTGCCATTGAAACGTTGTTCTGCTTTTTCACCTTTTCACGATAGATTATAAATGGCAACAGATATCTGCCGTCATTGACCGCCTCGCAGAACTCTTCCCCTGTGAAATTTTTTATGCGGCTGAAATGCTCTTTGAGGAGAAAACGCTCCTCCATTGCCTTTATAACGTTGAAGGTCTCATCGCTGCAATGAAGCGCCAGCACGATAGCGTCACGCTCCGCAATTGCAGGGTCAACGCCCTCATAGATGAAATGGCGCTTTGCAAGGTCGAACTTTCTCGAATAGCGTGTTGCAAGCTTTTCGCCGTCGGGGGTCAGCACGGGATTTCGTATATTTGTCCTGTCCACAAGCCCGTCCTTTTCAAGCGCTGACATCGCCCTGCTTATCTCGTATTTTGGCAGACCGAATTTCTCGCACATTACCGTGCCGAAACGCTTTTCGGCTGGCAGCCTTAACAGGCACAACAGCATTTTGATCTTGAGGTCGCTGAGCTGTGGGTTCATTTTTATTCCTCCAATTGGTGTTTATGTTGAAGCTAACTTGGTTACGTTTAGCTAACCTCTGAAAATTATATCACAGCACGGTAATTTTGTCAAGGCGGATAGTTGCAAATATGCTGCAAACACTATCAGCGGAGGTGATTTAAGGCAACACCGCACAAGGATTGTGCGTAAGATGCGCAGTCAGATTTTTCGTCAGATTGTATAGAAATTTTGCAGGCATACTGTCGTATGTCAAGAAATTTCTGTGCAATATGGCGGAAAATCTGCAAGCAGATTGCGTGCAAAGCCGCTAGGCGTGCCTTGTGCGGTGCTGCCTTAATACTATGGCATATAAAAATCTGAACTTTCTGCTGCTGTCAAGCTCATCGGGCAAAGCTTTTTACAACGCCCTGCCCGATGATATCAAGGTGGAGCTTCAAGAGCAACCTGACCATATCCACACCCTTTTTCAGCTTCACCAGCAGGCTGACGTGCTTTCACATTACGGGAAGCTTTTGTAGGTTTCACACATTGTTTCATATCGCTAATTGTGCATATTTGTGCTGTCATACGAAATTTATCGGCAAAGCTTTTTGACACTTGAAAAAATTTTTGACTGTGTTATAATAGTATCAGTTAGCATATGCTAACTATTTGACCACGGACGGAGGAATTATTATGACAAAAATTACAGTAAAAATAGACGGAATGATGTGCGGAATGTGCGAATCCCATATGAACGACACTTTCAGACAGAGCTTTAATCCTAAGAAGGTGACATCTTCCCACACAAAGGGTGAGACCGTTGTCATCACCGAGAACGATATCCCCGATGAAAAACTCAAGGAAGCCGTTGAAAAGACTGGCTATACCTTCATTTCAGCTTCAAGAGAGCCATACGAAAAGAAGGGCTTTTTCGCACGCTTCAAAGGATAAAATACCCTAAATACAATGTTCACAAATTTTGCTTAATATTCCCTTGAACGCCGACCGAATGTGTGATATAATGACATTAATATCATTTTTTCGGGAGGAAAAGTTATGAATTTTCTTGAAGAGCGTATTCAGAAAGACGGCGTCGTTAAGCCCGGCAACGTTTTAAAGGTGGACAGCTTCCTTAATCATCAGATGGACATTCATCTTCTTGATGAAATGGGCAAAGAGTTCAAGAGACGTTTTGCCGATAAGCAGGTGGACAAGGTGCTGACCGTTGAGGCTTCGGGTATCGCTATCGCCTGCTTTGCCGCAAGATATTTTGACGTGCCTGTTGTTTTCGCAAAGAAGTCAAAGAGCGTAAATCTTGACGGCGAAATGTACATTGCCGAGGTGGAGTCATTCACACACAAGTGTACAAATCAGGTCATCGTTTCAAAGAAGTTTCTTAATAAGGGCGAGCACGTTCTCATCGTGGACGATTTTCTTGCAAACGGCTGCGCTTTGCAGGGTCTTATCTCTATCGTGACCGAGGCCGAGGCTGAGGTATCGGGTATCGGTATCGCCATTGAAAAGGGCTTCCAGCCGGGCGGCAAGATCATAAGAAATCTTGGCTACGATCTCCAGTCCCTCGCTATCGTTGACGCAATGGACGCCGAGACAGGCAAGATAACTTTCAGGGAGCAGAACGTATAATTTTCCCATTTTGATACAATGCGGCAACGCAAAAGACCCCCGAGGATATCCCCGAGGGTCTTATTTTTATGCTCAAATTTGGCTTTAATTATCCCTGCTGTTTTCCGCAAGCAGATAGTTTTTCACGTTCCAAAGCTTCTGCGAAAGGTCAACATAATATGTGTGCGGATTTTCAAAACGGGTTATCTCATCCCAAAGTGTGCCGATCTCCTCTGCGGCATATGCCACGATATCGTCAAAGGTCGGCTTATTGTAAACGCACTCGCCGTTTTTGAATATGGGCACTTGAAGCTCTCTCGCCTCAAAGCTGTTGATAGCCTTCTTTTTCCAAGTAAATTGTGGGTCAAACAGCGTCAGCGGCTTGCTTTCGTCAAGCTTTTCATCGTGAACGCAAAGCAGGTCGGCAACAGCCTTGTGATTTTCCTTATCGTAAATGCGGTAAAGCTTCTTGAAATGCGGCGTTGTTATCTTGGCAACATTTTCCGATATCTTTATCTTCGGCTCGATATTTCCGTCCTCGTCCTCAACGGCAACAAGCTTGTAAACGCCGCCGAAAACAGGCTCGCTCTTGGCTGTGATAAGTCTTTCGCCAACGCCGAACATATCCACCTTTGCGCCTTGGTAGATCATATCTCTGATAAGATACTCGTCAAGGGCGTTTGAAGCACATATCTTGCAGTCGGGATAGCCCGCTTCATCAAGCATTTTTCTTGCTTTTTTGGAAAGATAAGTTATATCGCCCGAGTCAATTCTAATGCCAACAGGACGGCAGCCCATAGGCTTTAGCACCTCGTCAAATGCTTTGATAGCGTTAGGCACACCGCTTTTGAGCACGTTATAAGTGTCGACCAGCAGCACGGCGCCCTTTGGATAGCACTTGCAGTAGGTCTTGAAAGCCTCAAGCTCGCTGTCGAACATCTGCACCCAAGAATGTGCCATTGTGCCTGTGGCATTGAAGCCGAATATCTGATCTGTGACTGTGCAGGCCGTACCCGTGCAGCCGCCGATACCGGCCGCTCTTGCGCCAAGGATAGCAGCGTCAGCACCGTGAGCACGTCTTGAACCGAACTCCGATACCGCTCTGCCCTGCGCCGCTCTGACGATACGATTGGCCTTTGTGGCGATAAGGGTCTGATGATTTATGCAAAGCAGCAGATAAGTTTCAACAAGCTGCGCCTGCACCGCCGGTGCTCTGACTGTGATGATAGGCTCGTTGGGGAACACGACAGTTCCCTCGGGCACGGCGTAGATATCCCCCGTGAAGCGGAAATCCTTCAAAAACTCCAGGAAGCCCTCGTCAAAAATGCCCTTTGAGCGCAAAAATTCGATATCTTCTTCATCAAAGTGGAGATTCTCTATATAGTCTATGACCTGCTCGAGACCGCAAGCGATAGCAAAGCCGCCGCCGTCGGGTATCTGTCTGAAAAAGAGATCAAAATATGATATCTTGTCCTGCATTCCGCTGACAAAATAGCCGTTGCCCATTGTGAGCTCGTAAAAATCGCAAAGCATTGTGTAATTTATCTGTTTCATTTTTCAAATATCGCTCCTTTGCTCGATGTGAAATTAAGTGCGGTTACAATATCGGGCGACCACAGATCGTTTCTGACAGTAAGATAACGATAAGCGTTCGCCCGTTGTGTTTTTAATAAAATTAGTTTAAAGCGCAAACTTCTTTGAATACTCCGAGATCATCTGCTCGTAATCGTCCGGGCCGTTTTTGTGGAGCTTGTCAAGATATTCGTGCTTTTTAAGGCTGCTGTACTTCTCCTGATTTGCGATAAGATATACCGCAATGTTGGAGCAATGGTCGGATATCCTTTCAACATTAGTGAGGATATCAAGGAAGTTGACGCCTGTTTCGATGTTGCAAAGGCCGTTTTTCGCTCTGTCGATATGAACAGCTTTGAGCTCTTCGACCAGCCTATCAACAACTTCTTCAAGGGGCTCGACCTCTCTGAGGGTCTCCATATCCCCTGTTTTCGTCGCCTTTATCGCAAGGCCTATTATCTCCTGTATTGCGTCGCAGACCACGTTGAGTTCGTGGGTCGCCTGCTCCGAGAAGCCTATTTCCTTTTCATAAAGTGTGTCGGCGGTCTCGTTGATGTTGATAGTGTAATCGCCGATACGCTCGTACTCTGAGATAAGGTGGAAGAGGGCTGTAACAGTTCTCGACTCGTCCTCGTTAAGTCCACAGTCGTTGAGCTTGATAAGATAAGAACCAACTCTGTCCTCAAGCCTGTCGATAAGATCTTCACGCTCTTTTATCTTGTCAATGGCCTTGAGATCGTACTTTGTGAAGAGACCTCTTACAGCGATGAAATTCTTCTGCGCCAGCACGCCCATCTGCACAACGGCCTCAGTTGCCTGTGCGATAGCAACGTTTGGTGTAACGAGAAATCTGTCGTCGAGAAGGTCTTCCTTTGTGAAAGTATCGTCCTCTTCTGCGTTCTTCTTGTCTCTGATAGTCCATACTGCAAGCTTTTCAAGAATGGTATAGAATGGCAGGAACAAGATAGTTACAACAACGTTGAAGATAGTGTGGAAGTTCGCAATGCTTCCCGTGTCAAAATTGCTGTTCCAGAACGGCAGGCCGATAGTATACTGAATGATATACACGCCGATAAGGAAAATTATAGTACCGATAAGATTGAAATAGAAGTGTATCATAGCCGCTCTCTTTGCGTTCTTTGAAGCGCCGATACTGGAGATAAGCGGTGTTGCGCAGGTGCCGATATTCGTTCCCATTATGATAGGAAAAGCTGAAGCGAAGGTTATTGCGCCCGAAACGGAAAGCGCCTGCAAGATACCGACAGAAGCCGCCGAGGACTGGATTATCGCCGTAAATACTGCGCCAACAAGCACGCCCAAGATCGGGTTCTTGAGCACAGCGAAAAGCTGCTCGAACTGCGGCAGTTCAGCCAGCGGAGCGATCTTTTCCTGCATAAGTATCATTCCCGTGAAGAGGATACCTATACCCATCATGATCTCGCCAATATTTTTGGTCTTGTTCTTCTTGCCCACCATAATGATAAGCAGGCCGATAACTATAAGAATAGATGAGAAGTTTGAAGGCTTGCACAACTGCAAAAGCGCAGGGCCGCTGCTGTCGCCCTCAAGGTGGGTCAGTCGCAATATCTGCGTGGTCATCGTTGTGCCGATGTTGGCGCCCATAATGATGCCCACAGCGCCCTTGAGTTTCAGAAGACCTGCGTTTACAAGTCCCACCACGATAACTGTTGTCGCCGATGAGGACTGAACAGCTGCCGTAACCAGCGCACCGAACAGTATTCCCGAAAACACGTTGCCTGTCATTTTCGCAAGGACTTTCTCCATAAGTCCGCCCGAAGCCTTTTCAAGACCCGAGCTGAGTATCGTCATTCCATAGAGAAACAGACCAAGTCCGCCTGCCATTCCGATGATATTAAATACGCTCAAAATTTTTTCATTCCTTTGCTTGATTTCCTTACTGTCATTGCTAAAACTATATCCAAATATTGACTCTACGCTATTTTTACATACGCATATTTATATTTTACAATATTTATTTGAATTTTACATTAAATAAAATAAAACAAAGTCAAAGCCTTCATAAAAATTTATGAGACTTTGACTTTGTATTTTTACTTTTTGCCAGCTACCACAAGTCTGTTCATTGCTCTTCTGAGTTTTTGCTCTGCTCGCTCGAACTCCTTCTGGCTTGCATTTTCCTTGATCTTGCGCTCCGCCTCAGCCTTAGCACGCTCGGCTCTTGCCACGTCGATCTCGTCAGCCCATTCAACGGCCGATGTCACCACAGTCACGCCCTCGGCAGACACCTTGATAAGCCCTCCCGAGATAGCTGCGGTCTTGAACTGGCCGTCAAGCTTTATCTGAAAAGGAGATGATACGATATTTGCCACATAGGGAGCGTGTCCTGCAAGTATGCCAATATTGCCCGAGGCAGTTCTTGCGATGATCTGCTCGGTCTCTCCCTCAAAAAAAGTCTTTTCAGGTGTGATTATCTTTAATTTGAAAGGCGTCATAATATCTCTCCATAAACTAGCTTATTCTTCGCTTTCGGAAATAGCCTTAGCCTTCTCCACAGCCTCGTCGATAGTTCCCACGAAGAGGAATGCAGACTCAGGCAGGTCGTCGTGCTTGCCCTCGATTATTTCCTTAAAGCCTCTGATAGTTTCCTTGATAGGCACATACTTGCCCTTCATACCTGTAAACTGTTCTGCAACAGAGAAAGGCTGAGAAAGGAAACGCTGTATCTTTCTTGCTCTCGATACCGTGAGCTTATCCTCGTCAGAAAGCTCGTCCATACCCATAATTGCGATGATATCCTGAAGCTCAACATATCTTTGCAGGATAGACTGCACCTGTCTTGCCACCTGATAATGCTCATTGCCCACGATCTCCGGTGTGAGTATCCTAGAGTTTGACTCCAGCGGGTCAACGGCAGGATAGATACCAAGAGATGAAATGCTTCTTGAAAGCACAGTTGTGGCGTCAAGGTGAGCGAATGTCGTTGCAGGGGCAGGGTCGGTCAAGTCGTCCGCAGGGACATAAACTGCCTGCACGGAAGTGATAGAGCCCTTTGTGGTGGAAGTGATACGCTCCTGCAACTGACCCATTTCAGTTGCAAGGGTCGGCTGATAACCAACAGCGGAAGGCATTCTGCCCAGCAGCGCCGAAACCTCCGAACCTGCCTGCGTGAATCTGAAAATGTTGTCGATAAAGAGCAGCACGTCCTGATGCTCAACGTCTCTGAAATACTCAGCCATTGTCAGACCGGAAAGAGCAACTCTCATTCTTGCTCCCGGCGGTTCGTTCATCTGACCATACACAAGGACGGTCTTGTCGATAACGCCCGACTCTTTCATTTCATAGTAAAGGTCGTTGCCCTCACGGGTACGCTCTCCAACGCCTGTGAATACAGAGATACCGCCGTGCTGATTGGCAACGTTATTGATAAGCTCCTGTATAAGCACTGTTTTGCCAACGCCTGCACCACCGAAAAGTCCGATCTTACCGCCCTTGAGGTATGGTGCGATAAGGTCGATTACCTTGATACCTGTTTCAAGTATCTCGTTTGAAGCGGACTGCTCCTCATATGTCGGAGGCTCTCTGTGTATCTCCCAGCGCTCTTTTGTTTCAGGCGCAGGCAGATTGTCAACAGGTTCGCCGAGAAGATTGAACATTCTCGAAAGGGTCTCCTTACCAACAGGCACAGAGATCGCTTTGCCTGTGTCAACGGCGTCGATACCTCTCACAAGTCCATCTGTGGAGCTCATAGCGATACATCTTACAACGTCGTCGCCGATATGCTGAGCCACCTCGACCACAAGCTTTTCGCCGTTATTATCTATTTCTACTGCATTGAGCAGGTCGGGCAGGTGATCCTTTTGAAAGCGGATATCAACGACCGCTCCCACGATCTGGACTACCTTGCCTATATTATTGCCTTCCATTTATTTACCACCTTTCAGAAAGGGATACTATCTTCCGATAGAAGCCGAGCTGATCTCAGTCAGCTCTTGAGTTATCTGAGCCTGTCTTGCTCTGTTATAAAGCAGCGACAAGCTGTCTATCATTTCTCCTGCGTTGTCCGTTGCCGATTCCATAGCTGTACGTCTTGCGGCCTGTTCGGAAGCATAGCTGTCAACTATCGCAGAATAGAGCATACCACCGATATACTGGGGTATCATCTGGTCAAAGACCTCCTCTGGCGAGGGGTCGTATATAGTCGAATGGTGCTTTCTGCCACCAAGCTTGTCAAGATCTTCAACAGGAAGTATCTGCAAGCTGCAAGGCTCTTGCGTCAGCGCCGAAACGAAAGTGGTATACACAAGTTCCACCTTATCGTAATCCCCGTGACGGAAGCCTGCGATTATCTCCTCAGCCATATCCATAACGATATCGGCGTCAATGCCCTCGGCGATCTGCGGATATTTTCCCGAAAGGACGTAATCACGCTTTTCAAAGAACTCCACAGCCTTTTTGCCCACAGCCATTATCCTAAGCTCGCCCCCAGAAGCCAGCACCTCGTCAGCCTTTGCCTTTGCCATTTTCAGCACATTGGAATTAAATCCGCCTGCAAGGCCTCTGTCGCCAGCCACAACGATAAGCAAAGTGGAATTGAGAAACTTTTTCTTTGTATAGACCGAACTGAACGTTCCGTCGCAGGAAATATCGCACATAGTCTTGAAAAGCGTTTCAAAGAAAGGCTGCACCGCCACCGCTTTTTCCTTTGCACGTCTCAGCTTCGATGAAGCCACGAGCTGCATAGCCTTTGTTATCTGCATAGTGCTCTCAACGCTCTTGATACGCCTTTTGACGTCCTTCATATTAGCTGTTGCCATAGCTTTATGCGCTCCTTATCTGCTTTATCTGCTCTGAACGAATTTCTTGGAATATTCCGTAAGAACTTCCTTTATCGCCTGCTCGTTCTCCTTTGTAAGCTCCCCTGTTTCCCTTATCGACGAGAAAATATCGGGGTGAGTTTCCTCGATGTAGGTGAACAGGTCTTTTTCATACTCGGCGATATCTTCAACGGCTATCGCTTTGAGGTAATTGTTTACAACTGCATAGATGATAACGACCTGCTTTTCAACGTCCAGCGGTGAAGTCTTGCCCTGCTTGAGGACTTCAACGATACGCTCGCCCTGCGCAAGTCTTTCCTTTGTATCCTTATCGAGGTCTGAACCGAACTGTGAGAATGACTGCAGCTCTCTATACTGAGAATACAGCAATTTCAGCGAGCCTGAAACCTTTTTCATAGCCTTGATCTGCGCCGAGCCGCCTACACGGGATACGGAGATACCGGGGTTTACCGCCGGTCTAACGCCCGAGAAGAACAGTTCCGATTCAAGGAATATCTGACCGTCGGTGATAGAGATAACGTTTGTCGGGATATAAGCCGAAACGTCGCCTGCCTGCGTCTCGATGATAGGCAGAGCCGTTATGGAACCACCGCCGTAATCTTTGTTAAGGCAGCAGGCTCTCTCCAAAAGTCTTGAATGGAGATAAAATACATCGCCCGGATAAGCCTCTCGTCCTGTCGGTCTTTGAAGCAGCAACGACATCGTTCTGTAAGCGACAGCGTGCTTTGAAAGGTCGTCATAAACGCATAGCACGTCCTTGCCCTTGAGCATAAAATACTCCGCCATAGCAACGCCTGCATATGGTGCGATATACTGCAAAGGCGCCATTTCAGAAGCCGTTGCGGACACAACGATAGAATAATCCATTGCGCCGTGCTTTGAAAGTGTATCGACCACATTCGCAACAGTTGACTGCTTCTGTCCTATTGCCACATATATACAAATTACATCTTTGCCCTTCTGATTGATGATAGTATCGAGGGCGATAGAAGTTTTACCCGTTTGTCTGTCGCCGATAATAAGCTCACGCTGACCTCTTCCTATCGGTATCATCGAGTCGATAGCTTTGATACCTGTCTGGAGCGGTCTGTTTACCGACTGTCTTGTAATAATACCGAAAGCCGGGCTTTCAACAGGGCGTGTTTCGGTGGTGAGCACAGCTCCCCTGCCGTCGATAGGCGCACCGAGGGCGTTTACAACTCTTCCGAGAAGCGCCTCGCCAACAGGCACAGAAACTATCCTGCCCGTTCTTTTAACGCCCGAACCTTCCTTTATACCGTCCTCAGAGCCGAGAAGCACGCAGCCGACAAAGTCCTGCTCGAGGTTCATTGCCATACCGTATGTTCCGTTGGAAAATTCAAGAAGTTCGCCCGACATACACTTATCGAGGCCGTGAACTCTTGAAATTCCGTCGCCGACGGTGCAGACCGTTCCCACGTCGTCAAGCTCCAGCTTGCTGCGGTAATCCTTGATCTGCTGTTTTATCAAGCCTGTTATTTCATCAGGACGTAATTTCATCTTAAAATACCGTTCCTTTCCTATGCAATGACGCCGTCGATCTGAGCCTTGATACGGTCAAGCTTGGTCTTGACGCTCTGATCTATCTCAGTATCGGAATATCTCAGCACGATACCGCCGAGGAGGGACTTATCTATCTTTTCGATAAGCACGACCTTTGCCCCCGACACCGCCTCGAGCTTTGCGATAAGCTTGTCTCTCAGCCTGTCGCTAAGCGGCGCAACAGTCACCGCCGTGACCTCAAGGATATTCATATGCTTATTATAAAGCGCCTTGAAGTTCTCCGTGATCTGCGGCAGATATTTTATCCTGCCCTTTGAACTGAGCAGGCAGAGAAAATTCAGCGTAAGAGTGTTCACCCTGCCCTGAAATATCTTTTCAAGTGCGCTGTTCTTTTCATCTTCCGAAACAAGGGGCGAAGCCAGCAGCTCCACAAAATCCTCCTGCTCGGGTGAGAAAATGATATCCTTTATCTGACCCAGCTCGGGATACACCGCTTCAAGGCAGTTTTCCTCAAGGCAGGCTTGAAAAAGAGCTGTGCCGTAAATATTTTCAACGCTGTCAGCCATTATATCTCTCCCACATTATCAATGAACTTTTCGATAAGGCGTTCGTTATCCTCGCCTGTCATATCCTTTTCAACAACAGCCGCTGCCGCAGAGAAAGCGATATCTGTGATCTCGTCCTTGATCTGATTGACGGCGATCTTCTTTTCTCTTTCGATCTCTCTCTGAGCATTGTCCACAAGGCCTTTGGCTTCCGTTCTTGCGTCGTTTATGATCTCGTCAGAACGCTGCTGAGCCTTCTTTGTGGCTGCCTGTATTATCTGGGCGGATTCTTCCTTTGCTCCGCTCAGTCTGCTGTCATATTCCGCTTCAAGCTTGAGGGCGTTTTCCTTTGCCTCGTCAGCCTGCTTATAAGTCTGTGCCACCTCGTCTTTTCTGCTCTGTATCACTTTATTGACCTTATCGAACAGAAAATGTTTGAGTATCAGAAACAGTATAAGGGAATTGAGCAGAGTTGCGATTATCGTTGTGGGGCTTACGGAAAGAAACTCCGTTACATCTCCCGCTGCCAATACCATTTATGCGTACCTCCTCTCCGCAGTTATGCGAAGTAAATCTTAAAGTTTGCCTATAAATGGGTTAGCGAACAGAAGGATAAGTGCAACGACGAATGCGTAGATACCTGTTGACTCAGCCATAGCAACGCCGATGAACATTGTTCTTGTGCAGTCGCCCTTAGCTTCCGGCTGTCTTGCGATAGCTTCGATAGTCTTGCCTACTGCGTAGCCTTCACCGATACCAGGTCCGATACCTGCGATCATTGCAAGTCCTGCACCGATTGCTGAACAGCCCAAAAGAATAGCCTTTTCCATAATAATTGACCTCCAAAAATTACTTTATCATTTTCATTATTGACAGACCGCTTTAGCAGTCATTCTTACAAAATTAATCAGTCTCAGCCGCTGCGCCAACGTTTACCATTGTGAGCATTGCGAAGATATACGCCTGTATACAGCCTGAGAACAGGTCGAAATAGATACTGAGCACCGCAGGGATACCCACTTGGAACACGCTGAAAGCGATTGAACCTGCTTCAAAAGTGAGACCCAAAGCGCTTGAAAGCGAGCCGAGAGCGCCGTAAAGCAGACCTGTTATTACCATACCGCCTGCAACGTTACCGAAAAGACGGAACGCCATTGAGGCAGGCGTTGCCACCTCGCCGATGATATTCAGCGGCAGGATAAATGCAACAGGCTGAGCAAAGCTTTTGAAATATCCGCCGACGCCGTTTGCTTTTATCTTGTTGTATGTTATGAGCACGAAAGTCATAAGCGCCCAAGTGGCTGTAACGTTGATATCGGCGGTCATTGATCTGAGACCCAGCAAGCTGATAAGAGCGCCCAGCACGGCATATACTAACAGCATACCGATATATGGTGCATACTTCATCATTTTTTCGCCCATATTGTCACGAACCATATTGTTGACGAAATTGACGAACATTTCCGCCACCACCTGCCGCTTTTTCTCTGGCACTTTTTTCATATCGTGGGTGAGCCACAAACAAAGAATAAGCACCGCCACGATTATGAGCCAGCCCATAACGACAGTTTCGGTGAACTGAAGTCCGAAAACTTCAAAGACGACCTTCGGGCCGTTTCCTATATCAGTCATTTGATCTATCCCTTCTTTCCGACGCCTGCAAAGCGCACAGTATCAGCCGTGGAAAAAACTGCGGCAGGAGCACTCCCACAGCACCCAGCAGCCCTGTGAGCATAGCAGCCGCACAAAGCACAAACAATCCCGCATATCTAACGACATAGCAGCTGAGCATAGACTTTTTCGCCTTATCAGCGCTAAGCTCCACAGCCCTTTCGCACGTTCTGCCGAGATACCACATACAAAGGCACATATAGCCATACCCCACCGCAAAGCCCAGCAAATCTTTGAGCTGAAAGCCCCAAATAAGGGTCACGCACCAGCAGACGGTGGTCATCACGGCGGCGCAGCGGTATATTTTTTTCAGCAGCGGCTTGACTGTATCAAATTCAGCGCCGTGGTTATCCATTGCACGCAACCTTTCTTTTTTTTAAGTCAATATGTTGCATAATCTGCCCCAGCCTTAAAAAAATCGTCAAAAAATAATAAAAAAATCATTAAACACATTATAACACACAAATTCCCGATTTTAAAGTACCGCAGGCGACTTATAACAATATTTTTACATCATATTAATATTTGCATAACATAATAATTATAATTTCGCTAATTTTTTGACCGCATTAATATTTTATCAATAATCAATTATTGATTTAAAGCATAGTTTATCAATAGTCATAACTTTTCTGCCATAAAAAAGCAAAAAGCGGACTGAGAGGCAGCGAATAAAATCTGCCCCAGCAGTCCGCAGAGGGGGTTGCAATTATCTCAGCAGGTCGTCCACAACGCTTTCGGCTGTGCTGACAGTATCGCCGATGATCTCCGCACCGCCGCTGACAGTATCCTTGACGCCGTCCTCCACTCTGCTCATAAGGGTATTGCTGTCGTCCTTGTTCATTGATGAGGTTGACGCCTTTGAAGTTGTGGTGGCAGACGACTCGCCCATTGATGAGCTTTCGTCTGTATTTCTCGAACAGCCTGCCAGCAGAACGCCGCAAAGCCCAAGGCTCACGACCATTGTTATCAACTTTTTCATAGCCAATTTTCCTTTCGATATAATTTCTGCCAACTTTGTTGACTAAAGATATTATGGCTACATCTTTTATATTTATTCATTTCTTTTTTATTCGCACAGGGCGTTTTAGTGAGGAATTAAGAATTAGGAATTAGGAATGTCGGTATCGCCTGCGGCGATTATTCTTTTGCTACTACCTTCGGTCGCTTTTTTGCACAAAAAAACAGAAGACCTTTCGATCTCCTGTCATTGAACTCTTATTAATAGAATCTGTTCTTTGCTTTTCTAATTACAAAGAATACAACGCCTGCGACTACGATAACTACTACTACGATGACGATTATCATAACCGGGCTTACACCGCCGGACTCTGCCTTATCGGCTGTGCTTGAGCTGTCAAGGCCGTTGGACTTAGGCTGAACTTTCAGACCCTGCACGATCTCCTGTGCCTTTGCGTTCTCGTTATAACCGTCCATATTCTTTACCTGAAGGTCTCCGCCCGACTCTTCGAGAGGTGTGCTGATAACGATATTGTCAACGTAAAGCACGTCAGTTTTTGCCATTTGCTTTATAACAGGCACTTCAAAAACAAACTTTGTTGCGCCGCACTTTTCCGGAACGGACACGATAGCGTTTGCGTACTGTGTAACGTTATCGCTCTCATTTGTGTTTATCTTGAGCTGAACACCTGTGCTTGTAACTCTCTTGTATTCCTCTGTACAAGGGAAAGCGAAAACCGAATCACCCACAAGCTTGCCCTCGGCGTCTTGGTTGATACGATACTTGAAGCTGAACATACAGCCGTCAAAACAAGTCAAACCAAAGTCGGCTGCGTCAAGCTCAACGCCCATTGTGAGGTAAGGTGCGTCCTCGACGTCAGAACCAGGGTAAACAAGATTACCGTTCGAATCTCTGATAAGCGTTGAATATGTGCAGAAATCTGAGATATCCTGCGGCTGCTCGGCTGAGATCTTCAGCGTTGCGCCTTGATAAGCGTAAGTTTTTTCCTGCGATACTGAAATGTTTATCTTCTCGCCGTCCGGAGTAGCTTTCACGAAGCTCTTGACATCCTTATCGAAAGACAAAGTCGGAGCTTCGGTATCAAGTGTCAGATACTTATAATCTGCGCTGAACTCGGGGATCTCCGTTTCCTCGTCAGCATATACGGGCATTACCACCGCAGCGCCAAGCACCATTGCGGCTGAGAACAAGCCCAAAATTCTCTGAAATCTCATTGATATTTCCTCCCAATCACAAAGCTGTCCGAATATCTCCCGACAGCCACATCATAATCTTTTAATATTTTACACCATATTAACAAAAATGTCAAGCCATTTGTATACTCTTTCATAATTTGTAACCAACTTGTAAACGTTTTCAGCTATCGTGAGGCGGCTTTATAGTGTATGCTGATGGTCATATTGATGTTACAAATGACCACAAAGGCGACAATATTGCCATTCTATCGCACAAGCGGAAAAGAAAAAAGGGCGACCCAAGGTCGCCCCTACATTATCGTGTCAACATCAAAGTGAAATTCAGAATAACCAAGTACGTTTTACCGCCAGTCATTCCTCACTCCTAACTCCTCACTATTCAATGCCCAAGAACTCAAGGTACTGCTTGTCAGGCATTGTCGTAACGGAGGTCGAGCGCAAGTCGTCGGCGTCGGAAAGTCTGTATTGCACCTTCAAAATGCCGTCTTCTTCTACCCAGCCAACGTCCGGAACTGTGCCTCTGATACCCTTGTTGGAGATAGTTTTCTTGATACCCTTCTGCTTGAGAGTGAAGAATTTCAGCTCGATATCTTCGTTGTATGGCAAAACGCAGATCTTAACTGCGCCCTTGTCGCTGTCCTTTACGTCGTAAAGAACTATCTGATATCTGCCGTCCGGCGAGATAGTGTTCTCGTCTGAGGTCACTTCTGTAAGCTTCTTGAAATTATCTCTGTAAAGTGCGTAAACGCTGGTGCTGGTGTCAAGATCAGCATTGAGAACAGTCTCGGTGGAAGTTCCGCCGAAAAGAATGTTCAGCACAAAGTATGCAACTATTCCCAACACATACATAAGCAGGTAAATAGTACCCATTACTACCTTTACATTCTCGCCCGTTCCTGCTGCAAAGAAGATTATCACGGCGACCACGAACGGCGGCACGATAAGCACCCAGTCGCCCATATTGAACAATATCAAACAGAACACCACGGGCAGCATAAAAATGCTTATTATCCTCGTCATGATCTCACGCCTTGAGAAAAGCATAAGTCCGAGAAATACCACGCTGAGTATTACATATACTGTAAAAAACGATTTTTCTCTGCCTGCCGCAAATTCCAGATCATAAAGGAAAGTTGCCGCTGTCAGCAGGAATATTACTGCAAAATATGCGAGGTTGAAAACGGAGACCGCTCTCTTCACCCACACATTGGAAAGAATATCCTTCATTTTTAGTCCTCCTACGACACATCTATTCTTTTATTTTACACGAAATCCAACAAAAAATCAAGAGCTTTTCTATTTTTTTATTTTTTAACCGCTCTTTGTCATTTAACAAATCGTAAACGATAAGCGAACTATCAGTTAAGTATTATCTCTTCGCCGCCTGTCAGCCCCGAAAGTATCTCAACATTGTCGTTGTCCTCGATACCAAGCTCAACGTCCTGCTCTATCTTCACGCCGTCGACAAGCAGATTGACGTATGTGCGGTTATCAAGATTTTTCACGGCCTTTTGCGGCACAATGACTGTGTCAAGACGTGAATAAACGTTGAAAACTATCTCGATATTGCCAAGCTCAAGAGCGGTTTCATCGGTGCCCTCATCAGGGGTGATAACGTATGTATACGCCGAAAAATCGCCGCTTTCGGTGTAGATTATATCCGTGACAGTTCCGCCGAAAGTACTCGCACCCTGCACAATGTTTACGGACGTGCCGAAATTCACGTTGTTGAGGGCGTTGTCATATACGGAAGCGCAAAGATATTTCTGGGACTTATCGGAAGTATAGCCAAGCACTTCGCCCTTGTTCACGGGGGTGTATAAATTCAGCTCTCGACCGTGTCTGTCAGCAAATGTAAATTCACCGTCACAGGGAGCATAAACGTTATAATCGTCCAGCGAACCCACCAGCTTGTCATATTTTAACTGCTCTATCTGCAAGTCATATTGCGCAAGCTGTATCTCGCTGTAATCTGCGTCATTGGACTGCAAGGTGGCAACTGTTGACTTCGCCTGCTCAAGCCTTATCTCCTCTTCGTCTATCTGCTCTTGCAGGTCGTCAGAATAGAGGGTACAAAGCAGGTCGCCCTTTTTCACGTCCGCCGGAGACTCCACCTCGATAGACTTTATCTGACCGCTTGCCTTAAATGTGACGGTCTCGCTATAAGGATAGCCATAAACGCCCTCCTGATGATACTCTTGTGAGATATCGCCGACTTCCGCCTTGACTGTCTTGTATGTCATTGATTTTGTTTCAAGTATAGGCACGGCTATCTCGTCCTTTTTCTCCGTTTTTCCGCAGGAGCTGACAGCCATGCACATTGCCGCACTTGTGATCACGGCAAGAATTTTCGCTGATCTTCTTTTAATTTCCATTATAAAATACCTCTCGGTCGCAACATATCTAACCATTTCGGCGGCATAACCCACCACCTTGTATTATACCACCAAAACACGCCGTTTTCAAGCGCAGGCACTTTATATTGTATATCTGCACAACTGAAAACACCGATATTTAGGCACAATGACATCAAAGCTTGTCCATATCTACCACAGCATTTCGCCGATGATAGCGTTTGAAGCAAGAAAGCCTGCCGGGGTAAGGCGGACGATATCGCCGTCAAACTGACAAAGCCCCAGCTTGGCAAAGAGCGCCGCTTTCTTTGAGATGTTCTTCCCAAGCATTTCGCCCCCAAGCTCTGCCGCACGCTTCACGCTTATGCCCTTTGCGAGCCGCAGACCAAGCATAACGTACTCTTCCGCCTTATCGGGGTGATCTTCAAGCAAGACTTTCTCCTGCAACGGTGCTACGATATAGCCCTTTATATCCGCAGGACAGAAATAGCGCTCCCCTTTATAATAGGAATGAGCCGAAGCGCCCAAACCGATATACTCTTCGCCCTGCCAATATTTGAGATTATGCCGTGACTGTCCGCCTTCTTTGGCAAAATTTGATATTTCATACTGGGCAAAGCCCTTATCATCAAGCTGTTTGACTGTCTGCAAATACATATCGCAAAGGGTGTCCTCATCGGCGATGGAATTTCGCACCTCATCGCAGTCAAAGAGCGTTCCCTCTTCTATTTTCAGCATATAGGCTGAGATATGGTCGATAGGCAGGGCTGTAAGCTTGTCAATGCTGTCGGAAAGGCTTTTTGCTGTTTGACCTTTAAGACCCAGCATAATATCGCAGGAGAGCCGTTTGAAGCCGACATCGTGGGCGTTTTGGACGGCTTCGAGAGCCTGTTCAAAGTCGTGGAGTCTGCCTAAAAATTCAAGCTCCCCGTCCTGCGCCGACTGAACGCCGAAAGAGAGCCTTGTAATGCCTGCGGACTTATAATCAGCAAGCTTCTTCCTATCCACAGTACAGGGATTTGCTTCCAGCGTGACCTCCGTATCGCAGAGCTGAACGCTTTCATCAAGGGCGGACATAATGCGCTCCACCTGCTCAGCAGTCATCACAGAGGGCGTACCGCCGCCGAAATAGACGGTGTCAGCCTCTATCCCCTGCCCCTTAAAAGCGTGTATATTGCGGCATAGAGCCTTCACATAGCTCTCCACAGTCTCCGCCGACACTGCCACGGAATAGAAATCACAATAGGGGCATTTTCTTTTACAGAAGGGTATATGGATATAAATTCCTGTCATAATCTATCCTCATTATCATCATCGAAAGCGTTGTCGATATACTTGCCTGTTTGGTCACGATTGCTGCGAAACTTCTCCAAGGCTTTACTAAGCCCGAACCGAGCCGCCCAGACCACATATATACAAAGCAATATAAGCGCCGCATAGAGCAAGAAATACGCCTGTTCTTTAAGGGAGAGCTGGAAATACACAGACCGAGTGGAAAGGCTTTTCGACACGGCAGGGTGAATGATTATATAGCACACCACGCCCAATATGCCCGTATAAGCAAGGCAGCAGGTAATGCCCACAAAGGCTTCCCTAAACCTCAGCGCCGAGAACTTCACGCCCACGAACACCGCCCAAGCCGCCAGCAGCCACAATCCCACCGCCGCCGACACATTGGCATAAGCTTCATACAACAGCGGCAGCAGCACCGCTCCGCTAAGCCCATACACAAGCGAAAGCTTCATAGACTTCTGTATATCCTTCATCATTTCCCTCCTTTTCAATTCGCATAGGACTGGACTGCGGGCAAGTTACATAGTAGCCCGAGGAGCAGACAGACTGTAAACCATACACAGCATTAAACCACACTTCTCTGTTCTGTTTCTCACTCTGTCGATGAACCTGTCAATTGTAGGGGCGAACATTGTTCGCCCGTGATACCCATAGTACATTTAGCGATAATAACACATAATGCGGTCAACCAAACGGGCGAACGCTGTTCGCCCCTACACTCTTGTCATTAACCAATACAAGCCCCATTCACGAACATATGTATACAATCAACAAATCTATCCCACCCAAATTGTGCAAACAAATGATTTTTGATTTAATTTGATAACATCTCTGCAATTGTTGCATTTTCCCTGCAACTTTTGAGCCGTTTTGCGCTATATAGAGAGAGGTATGCCACAGCGAAAAGTGTACAACGGTGTACAACGGATTTAAAAGTGTTGTACACCTGTTTAAGCGCCTAAATACACACTTTTCAGTACCTAGTGTACAACAGTACAACAGAATACTAATAGGGTATATATAGAATATATAAGTATAGAAGTGTTATTGTTGTTCAAAAAGATCGATAGTCTTTAAACCGCCTATCTACACCTTTGTTCACAATAGCAGCCCACCAACGTCCAGCGCCCTGCTAAACATTCCTCATTCCTAATTCCTCATTCCTCATTCAAACGTCCGTTGTTCACCAACAAAGCGTTACTCATCAAGCTTCAACACCGACATAAAGGCTTCCTGCGGAACGGAGACTGAACCTAGCTGGCGCATACGCTTCTTGCCCTCTTTCTGCTTCTCAAGAAGCTTCTTCTTTCGGGTGATATCGCCGCCATAACACTTTGCAAGCACGTCCTTGCGCATTGCCTTGATGGTCTCTCTTGCGATTATCTTGCCGCCGATAGCCGCTTGTACAGGTATCTCGAAGAGCTGTCTCGGAATGTTCTCCTTGAGCTTTTCGGTAAGTCGTCTGCCTCTTGCGTAAGCCTTCTCCTCGTGGACGATGAAGGACAATGCGTCAACTACCTCGCCGTTGAGCAGGATATCAAGCTTCACAAGCTTTGAAGGCGCATAGCCAAGCATTTCATAATCAAATGAAGCATAGCCCTTTGTGCGTGATTTGAGTGCGTCAAAGAAGTCGTAAACTATCTCGTTGAGGGGCAGCTCATAATGCAGGTCTACCCTCGTCTCGTCGATGTATTTCATATCTTTGTAAACGCCTCGCCTGTCTTGGCAAAGCTCCATTATATTACCAACATATTCAGAAGGCGTGTAAATATGCGCATTTACCATTGGCTCTTCCGCCGAAGCAATGTTCGCAACGTCCGGATAATTTGTCGGGTTGTCGATATATACAGTCTCGCCGTTGGTTAGATTTACCTTATATATAACTGACGGAGCTGTTGTGATAAGGTCAAGATTGTATTCACGCTCAAGCCTTTCTTGGATTATCTCCATATGCAGAAGTCCCAAAAAGCCGCATCTGAAACCAAAACCAAGTGCGATAGAAGTCTCAGGCTCGAATGAAAGCGAAGCGTCGTTGAGCATAAGCTTTTCAAGTGCGTCACGCAGATCGGGGTACTTTGCGCCGTCAGCAGGATAAATTCCGCAGTATACCATTGGGTTTACCTTCTTGTATCCCGGCAGCGCTTCATCGCAAGGCTCAGCCGCATTTGTCACAGTATCGCCCACACGAGTATCGCCGATATCCTTGATAGAAGCAGCGATATAGCCAACTTCACCGGCGTGGAGCTCGCCCACAGGCACAAGCTCGGTCGCACCCATATAGCCTATCTCAACAGTCTGGAACTCTGCCCCTGTGGCCATAAGTCTGATAGTGTCGCCCACCTTGATGTGACCCTCTTTGACACGGCAGTAGATTATTACGCCCTTGTACTGATCGTAATAGCTGTCAAAAATAAGCGCCTTTAGCGGTGCGTTCTCATCGCCTTTAGGACAAGGGATATCCGTTACAACACGCTCGAGGACTTCCTTGATGTTCGTACCCATTTTCGCCGAAACTCTCGGTGCGTCCATTGCAGGTATGCCTATGACGTTCTCCACCTCTGCGCAGGCTCTTTCTGGGTCTGCGGAAGGCAGGTCTATCTTGTTTATGACAGGAACGACTTCAAGGTCGTGCTCGATAGCAAGATAAGTGTTGGCAAGTGTCTGCGCCTCAATGCCTTGTGAAGCGTCAACGATAAGTATTGCGCCCTCGCAGGCTGCAAGAGAACGTGAAACCTCGTAATTGAAGTCAACGTGACCTGGGGTGTCGATAAGATTGAAAACATAGTCCTGTCCGTCGTCAGCGTGATAGTTAAGGCGAACGGCACGGGCTTTGATAGTAATGCCCCTTTCACGCTCGATATCCATATTATCCAAAAGCTGGTTTTCCATATCACGAAGCTTGACAGTCTCGGTGAGTTCCAATATCCTGTCGGCAAGGGTGGATTTGCCGTGGTCTATATGAGCTATAATGCAGAAATTTCTGATGTTTTTTTCGTTCATTTACTGTTATTCCTCTCTCAGACAAGTATACTTTTCCATAATACTTTATTATATCACGATAGCAAAAGCCTGTCAACCGCAAATGATCGACAAATATCGCAAAAAGGAACTTTTATACAATAGGGAATGATACAGTTTTTGTGAAAATTGTCCGTGGCATTAATATAAAAAAAGTGGTATAATGTATATAAAGACGAAAAAAGTGTAAAATCCGGTTATTAATGCGGAAGGAGCGTTAAAAATGCTTAACAAAGGCGACATCATATCTTATGGCACGACAGGTGTCTGCAAGGTCGAGGGCGAGTGCGAACAGACCGTCAAGGGCAAGAAAAAGCGCTACATAGTGCTCAAGCCCATTCATCAGAACAATTCAACACTTTATGTGCCAATGGATAATGACGAGCTGAAAACCAAGTTCAAGCCTCTGCTCACAAAGGCCGAGATAGACGATATAATAAAGGAAATGCCAGAGGACAACATCTGGTTCGAAAGCAGCTCAGAGCGTGCGGAACTTTATTCGGACATTCTTGAAAGCGGCGACAGAAAGCGCCTAGCCCAGCTCGTGCGCACCCTGTATCTGCGACAGAAGAGCCTTATCGCCAAGGGCAGACATCTTCATTCCAATGACGAGCGCATATTCAAAAGTGCCGAAGCCCTGCTCTTTGACGAGTTCTCCGCAGTCCTCGGCATAGGTCAAGAGGAAGTTTTTGACTTTATTCAGACGAGGCTGAGTAAGGCGTAATGGGATTCCCGAATAAAAAAAAGAAGGACAAACCAAAATCGGCTTGTCCTTTTTGTTTGTGAATAATAGTGAAATTGACTGTATTAGTATTAGTCTTTGTCAACGTCCTCAACAGGCTCTTCGATAGCGTCGAGCTGAACTTCAACGTCAACTTCTTCCTCAGCAGGCTCTTCAGCAGCTTCCTCTGCCTCGCCCTCTGCCTTCTCTTCAGCCTCAGTCTCCTCAGCATTCTCAGCTTCACCGGCTTCTTCAGCCTCGTCAGCGCCCTCTGCGCACTCGTCGCAGCCGCAGCAATCGTCGAAATCCTCGTCGAGGTCTTCGTAATCGTAGTTCTCAAGCTCCTTGTGCTTCTTGAGCGCAAATATAGCAGCAGCGCCCGCAGCAACAGCTCCGATCGCAGCAATTACCTTCAATCCACTTGCCATAATAAAACAGCTCCCTTCCAAAATTTCTGTCTCTGAAACATTCTATACATAATTCAGATCATCATTAGTATAACACAATTGTTAGAAAAAATCAAGCATTTTATTAAATAGCCTGCACATTTTATGCAACTTGCTCAAAAACAGCCGACTTATTTTGTCAATGATTTGATTCGCTACATATTGCCTGTAAGGCTCATAATAATGCTCGCCGCCGCCACGGGAGCGGTCTCGCACCGCAGGATACGTTCGCCCAGCCCGATTATCTTGACCCCTGCGTCACGACAGCTTTCCGCCTCGTGCTGTTCAAAACCGCCCTCGCTGCCGATAAAAAGCCCCACAGACTGTCCATTTTCAAGCTTGTCCAGCCCAGCATCACGGAGGTTTATACCGCCCTGCTCATAGCACATCAGCGGCACATCGCAGGCTGCGAGCATTTCAACACACTCGTCAAAGCCGATCAGGTCGCAGACTTTCGGCACGATACCCCTGCCGCATTGCTTCGCCGCTTCAAGGGCTATCTTGTTTAGCCTTTCGATACGCTTTGAAAGATTTTTGCCCTCGGGACGAGAAATGCACCTTGCTGTCATAACTGGGCGAATCTCCGTCACGCCAAGCTCAACGGCTTTCTGCACGATAAATTCCAGCTTGTCAGATTTAGGCATTGCCTGAAACAGCGTAAGCTTTATGCTTGGTTCGGCGTTGCTCGGCTGGGCAAGCAGCACGTCGCACTCCACCTCTTTGTCAGAAATAGTCAATATTTTAGAGCGGTACTCCATTCCCTCGCAGCAGACTGTTATAACGTCTCCAAGCCTCATTCTAAGGCTTCTGCCGATATGCACGGCGTCGCTGCCCTTTATTACCAGCATTTCGCCGCATATATTCTCACGTTCAACAAAAAAATGTGGCATTTTTGACCTCCGGTTACAAATTAAGTAATAATGTTTATGCTTATTCCGATAAAAGAATAACAAACGATTTGATATATAAATAGTATAACATAACTTCAAAAAATGTTCAACAAATTTCATACTAAACACAAAAAGTTTTCACACGCAGAACACATTGAAAGGTTATTATATTATTGTCGCAAGGGAACAGCGAGACAAGCTGTGAAGCTGCGGCAATCGTAAACTTGGTATGTTGGCTTTTACCCCAAGCCTTCATATATACAGCTCGTAGATTAATTTCTACTAGCTTCTCCCCTATAATTTTTTATTTTTTGGCACCCACAGACTTCTGTGGGTGTTTTTTTGTCTTTTTTTAAGAGCTTATCCACATATAGATAAGCTCTCAGACTGTCACATAGGCTTCAAATCAACGGGCGAACGATGTTCGCCCCTACACAAAAAAAAGAGCTTATCCACAAACGCAGATAAGCTCTTTTCAATATACAATTAGAATGCAGTATGCTTAAAATTATCTTGCACCCTCAGCGAAACCGCTGTCAACGAGGTCAACAAGACCCTTTACTGCTGCTTCCTCATCCGGACCGTCAGCGATGATTCTGATCGTAGTTCCGCCTACGATACCGAGTGAAAGAATACCAAGAAGGCTCTTAGCATTAACTCTTCTCTCTTCCTTCTCTACCCAGATAGAAGACTTGAACTCGTTAGCCTTCTGGATAAAGAATGTTGCCGGACGGGCGTGAAGTCCTACCTGATTCTGAACTACTACATCTTTTACGAACATACTGATCTCTCCCATTCAATTTAAGCTTAGCAAAACGCCCCTTGATAAATTTGGCAAAGGGCTTATTTTATTGCCAATGGTTGTTTTAATACACTTATTATACTCGACAAACTTTGCTTAGTCAACGCAAATTTTAGACAAACAAGTAAAAACAGCTTTATTTTTGTTGTTGTGCTTAAAAATTAGCAACTTTAATTATTAAACTTGTGCATATCATACAATCAGCTTGTGACCATTGTATCAGTTTATACAAATTCTTTTAACATTTATGTGGAAAGTGTTGAAAACTTAGGAATTTAAATCTCCTCATTATCTGCAAATTTGTGTATAATAGCCAAATCTTTTTCCGTCAGCGGACTTTTTTCCAAAAGCTCGGGACGCTTTTTCAGCGTTGCGATGACAGCCTGTTCACGGCGCCACTTTGCGATCTCTGCGTGATTGCCCGAAAGCAGGACCTTTGGTACGGCCTTATCGTGCCAAACCTCTGGACGGGTGTATTGTGGATATTCCAGCAGACCATTGTAATGGCTCTCGTCCTCATAACAGTCCGCCTGCGAAAGCGTTCCCTCAAGCATTCGCACAACGCAGTCCACCAGCACAAGCGCCGGCAGTTCTCCTCCCGTGAGGACATAATCGCCGACGGATATCTCCTCATCGACTATCTCCTCGATGACACGGTTGTCCACGCCCTCATAGTGGCCGCATAATATAAATATGCTGTCAAGCTTAGAAAGTTCCTTTGCACGCTTCTGCGTCAGCGTTTTGCCTTGGGGCGACATATAGATAACGTGGGGTTTGGGCTTGCCCTCGCTGACCGCCTTGTAGCAATTGTAGATAGGGTCGCATTGCATAAGCATACCCTGCCGCTCGCTGTATGGCGTATCGTCAACACGGCGGTGTTTGTCCTCGGTGTAGTCTCTAATATTATGGCACGTTACCGTAAAAATATTCTTTGCCCTTGCCCTGCCCACAATGCTTTGTGACAGATAATTCTCCAGCATTTCGGGAAAAAGGGTCGCAATATCTATGTTCAATCAAATTCCTCCATATCGTTATCCTATGCGGTGTAATCCTCCCAGCCCTCGGCAGCGCTGTTCAAATGCCCCTGAGCCGCTCCGCCGTCCGCCTTATAGTGCTGGATACCGATATAAGCGCTTATAGCTATTATAACAGCCAGCACGGCGCACACAAGCAGCGTCCATAACGCTGAGCGCCGCTTTTTCGGTTTGTTGCCCTCATTATTATAATATACACGCAGACTTGTGAGCATATTGTCAAGCTCCACAAAGCTGAGTTTTTCGCCCTTGAAGCTGTTGGCAAGGCGGTTGAAGCCGCTTTCCTTTCTCAGCCGCTTTATGAGCCATTTCTGCTCCGCACGCTCGTTCCTGAGCTTAGGGCTTTCGTCTATGTACGCCGTCAAAACACGTTCAATGCAGGCGATAGACTTCTCTCGATTTTGAAGCTTTGGATAAATGAGGTCGAACATTGCGTCGGAATAATCCTCCGCCAGCCGCTTCACGTCCTCATATTTACAAAAGCGCATCATTCAAAAAGTCCCTCGAGTGGGGTAATCTTCATCACCCCTGCCTTGATGTCAGTCTCGGCGATAACGTCGGGGATAGCAGGGATAAGATGAAGCTCGCCCTTTTCATTTGTGATGTGGTAAACGTCGTTTGCACCTGTTGCGCTGACGTCGGTTATCTTGCCATAGCTTTCGCCGCTGTTGGCGTCGACCACTTCAAGGCCGATAAGGTCCTGCACGAAATAGCAGCCCTCTTCAAGCTCAACGTCCTCCCTGTCGATATAAAGCACCCTGTTGCGCAGCTTTTGAGCCTCCTCAACAGTATCAACGCCCTTGACCTTCATCACAACGATATTCTTTGCGACCCTTGAACGCTCTATCTCGACAGGCGTGCCGCTCTTATAATATAGTGTGTCGAATTCGCAGAGAAAATCGGGGCTATCACACCAAGGCTGGACTTTTATCTCGCCCTTGATACCAAAGACCGACACGATCTTTCCTGCTTCAAGATATTTTTTCACTTCCATTTAGTATGCCTCCGTTCTGTTCAAAGTGTTTTACTTTCAATAAATTGTAACATATTTTTATCCCCTTTGCAACGCTTATTTTGCCCCTGTCAGCGTGGAAAAGCGGTATTTACAAAAAGTTTAATAATTACAGTTTGGTTACTGAGAGAGAATTTTTATCCCGATTTTTGTACAAAATCACTAGCAATTCCTGCGATTTAACAAAATCTTCACACATTCGGCGATGAAATGTGTTACAATTTGTAATATATTAAATTGCAAGACCTGCGCCCTAAGTGCGCATTAAAAGATTTTTTGCATATTTTCACTATAAAACACTTGCAAATGATATCGTTTTTTGTTATAATAACAATATGCAGACTTCTGCCCAAACGAGTCTAAAAATTTGCAAGTAGAGGGGAATAACTTATGTCAAACAGATTATTTCAAAGCGTTGTTCATCAGATGCGTGACACTATCGACTGTGTTATCGGCGTTATAGATGAGACCGCAACCATTATTGCCTGCTCAGAGCTTTCGCAGGTCGGAACGACTAATGAATTCGTTTCCCTGGATCTGGGCGATTCACACGACATTTTTGTTAGAGACGGTTATACCTATAAACCTTTCGGCGCTCATATGAAGCCCGACTATGCTGTTTTCGTTGAAGGAACTGACGAAGTTGCTGCCAAGTATGCAAGCATTCTCGCTATCACTCTTTCAAGCATAAAGCAGTATTATGACGAAAAATATGACAGAAACAACTTCATCAAGAATGTTGTTCTCGATAACGTTCTCCCTGGCGACGTTCACGTCAAGGCGAGAGAGCTGCACTTCAGCTCGGATATCTCAAGAGTTGTGCTCCTCATAAGGATCGTTTCTTCAAACGATGTTTCGGCTTACGATGTTATTCAGAACCTCTTCCCTGACAAGAACAAGGACTTTGTTTTCAATATCACAGAAAGCGATATCGTGCTCGTTAAGGAAGTTGCCAACGGCGTTGAGTCAAAGGATCTCGAGAAGCTTGCACGCTCCATCTCCGACACACTTTCCAGCGAGTTCTATACAAGAGTGAACGTTGGTATCGGTACTGTCGTTGAGGGCGTTAAGGAACTTGCAAGAAGCTTCAAGGAAGCACAGATCGCACTTGAAGTCGGCAAGGTATTCGATACTGACAAGAACATCGTTTCATACGATAATCTCGGTATCGCAAGACTTATCTATCATCTGCCGACAACACTTTGCGAGACGTTCCTCAAGGAAGTTTTCAAGAAGGGTTCGATCGAGTCTCTCGATCACGAGACGCTCTTTACTATCCAGAAGTTCTTTGAAAACAATCTGAACGTTTCTGAAACATCAAGAAAACTGTTCGTACACAGAAACACTCTTGTGTACAGACTTGAAAAGATCAAAAAGCTCACAGGTCTCGATCTGAGAGAGTTCGACCACGCTATCATCTTCAAGATAGCCCTTATGGTAAAGAAATATCTCTCCGCCAATCCGGTGAAATTCTAATTTTTGACTTCGTGACTTTGTGACCTTGCGTATGAAGCCCTGTACATATTATTACCACGGGCTTTCCAATAAATAAGGCGGTGTAAATTTTGGTAGAGTTTAAAGATGTGTCCGTCACCTATTCAAGCGGTGTGGACGCTCTGAACAAGATCAATCTGAAGATCAACGACGGCGATTTCGCATTTGTCGTAGGTCCTTCAGGTGCTGGTAAATCCACGCTGATAAAGCTCGTTCTTAAAGAGATAGACGCAACGAGCGGAACAGTTATGGTAAACGGCTTCAATCTCAAGAAGCTCAGAAGAAGAAAAATTCCTGCACTTCGCAGAACTATCGGCGTTGTGTTTCAGGATTTCAGACTTATCCCGACAATGACAGTTTATGAGAACGTGGCGTTCGTGCTGAGAGTTATCGACGCTCCCGCAAAGTACATAAGAAGCCGTGTTCCGTATGTTATCAGCCTTGTGGGACTTTCCGATAAGGCAAAGAGCTATCCGACAGAGCTTTCGGGCGGCGAACAACAGCGTGTTGCGCTGGCAAGAGCGTTGGTCAACGACCCTCAGCTTATCATCGCCGACGAGCCGACGGGTAACATCGACCCTGCGCTTTCATATGAAATAGTCGAGCTGCTCAAGGGTATCAACGAGTGCGGCACTACCATTCTTATGGTAACTCACGAGCACGACCTTGTGCGCTATTTCGGAGGCAGAATTATCAACATCAACAAAGGTCAGATCGCCTTTGACGAAGTGATAGGAGGCTCCAATGAAAGCAAGTAGTTTCAGATATCTTATAAATCAGGGCTTCAAGGGCATTTGGAAAAATAGAATGATGACGTTCGCTTCTTTCTGTATCCTCCTCGTTTCCCTGCTTATGGTTGGCACTTCCGTGCTTGTTTCCATAAATCTTACAAGAATAATCGGCGGTATCGAGGACAAGAGCGAAGTCATCGTTATTGTTAAGGACGGCACCAGCCAAGCGGATATGCAGACCCTTGAGGAAAAGCTCAAGCAGGTGGGCAATATCAACACCGTCAGCCTCTATTCTAAAGAGGAAGCTTGGAAAAATATGCTCAAGGGTATGACCGACGAGGAAAAAGACTTCTTCCAGTACGCTGACGACAATCCACTCCCCGATACTTATAAGGTTACTGTCAACGACATTGAGAAGATGAGCGAGACGACTACTCAGATAGAAACATTTGACAATGTTGACTCGACAAAGTCCCCGACAGCCTTTGCAGATATCCTTATCAGCATTAGAAGAATATTCACGATCGTTTCCTTTGCTATCGTGCTGGCGCTTGTTATAGTTTGTCTTATCATTATCTCAAACACCACAAGAGCAAGCGTTTTCGCAAGACGCAAAGAGATCAATATTATGAAATATGTGGGTGCTACCAACAGCTTTATCAGAATACCTTTCTTTATCGAGGGTATGATCGTAGGTCTGCTGGCGGCGGCAGGTGCGCTTGTGCTCACAAAGTTCGCTTACGAGGGTATTTACAATATCTTCAATGACGACTTCAAGCTTTGGAGCATTTTGGGAGTTCAGAACCTTTACTCCTTCAAGTCTCTGCTTCTCCCCGTTGCAGGCTCTTACCTTATTGCGGGAGCTCTCATCGGTGCTATCGGTACTTCTATCAGTACGGGCAAGCACCTCAAAGTATAAAATTTGCCAGAATACAGACATAGGCAGGCTGAGACTCACAAAGGGGTTACTTGGGCTGCCTATTGTTGCAATTTAAGATAACAGCATTGCCGCTCAGAGATAAAAATTGCGGCTGATACAACGTGTAAAAATGTCATTATGACGGAGGAAAAAATGAAAACAGGCATATTCACAATGAAACGAATATTAGCGTTCACGATCGCTGTCATCACTTCAATGACAGTCCTCGCAGGCGGCGCAAAGCCCGTCATCAATACTCGGAACGCCTCTGCCGAAAGCACGGCTATCAAAGAGAACAAGCAGAAGATATCCAGCGCAAAGGAAAAGCTCAGCGACCTTGAAAAAAAACAATCGGAGCTTGACGACAAGATATCAAGCACAAAGGACGATATCAACAAGGAAGAGGAAAATCAGAAGGCTATACAGGAGCAGATCGAAACTGTTCAGGAGACTATCCTCACCCTCGAGGACTCTATCGCAGATCTTGAGACCGATATCGCAGGGCTGGAGGAAGATATCGCAAAGAGCGAGATAAAGATAAAGAACAAGAAGGCGGAGATCGAAGAGGGCGTTGTTGACTTCAAGCAGCGTCTTAGGGCGATGTATGTTGCCGGAAACAGTTCTTATTCTGATATCCTCATCGGTGCGACGGACTTTTACGATATGCTTATGAAGATAGAGCTTGTAAAGCGTGTTGCCGATCACGATAACACTATGATCGACGGACTTGTGGAGCTAAAGGGCGAATATGAAGCGCAGGAAGCTCAGCTGGAAGCCAACAAGACAGAGCTTGAGACAAACAAGGCTGACCTTGAAGAGCAAAAGACATATCACCAAGAGCAGAAGGACAAGCTTGACGACCTTTATGCTCAGAGCCAAGCTGTTATCGACCAGCTTGAAGCCGACAAGGAAGCTTATGAGCAGAACAAGGAACAGATAAACAAAGAGCACGAAGAATTCGAGGCGCAGATACAGAAGCTCTATCAAGAGCAGGAAGCTATCAAGAAAAAGGAAGAGGAAGAGCGCAAGAAGAAGGAAGAAGAGGAAAGAAAGCGCCGTGAAGAAGAGCGTAAACGTCAGCAGCAAAATAATAACAATAATAACGGCAATTCTCAGCCTTCAAACGGCAACGGCAACACCTCAAACAGCGGACAGAGTTCTACAAACAACGGCGATTATAATTACACCGATAAGAGCCAGTTCACTTGGCCTGTTCCGGGATATTACCACATATCCTATGGCGTTGGCTGGCGCTGGGGCGCTTATCACGCAGGTATAGACATATGGTCGCCGGGTATCAGAGGCGCTAAAATTTGCGCTGCCGCCGAGGGTACTGTTATCCTCGTCAGCAACACCTGCACCCACGATTATGGCAAGAACGGTTCCTGCGGCTGCGGCGGCGGTTATGGCAATTACTGCATAATCGACCACGGCAACGGCTACTGGACCCTTTACGGACACTCACAGTATATGAGCGTAAAGCAGGGACAGCACGTCAACAAGGGCGATGTTCTCGGCATTATCGGTTCGACAGGCTACTCAACGGGAGATCACCTGCATTTTGAGGTGCGCCTGAACGGCGTTGCGCAGAACCCGTCAAATTACGTTTGATGATCTGATAAGATAATACCCAACCAAAGGAGTCACTTATTTCTATGAACAAGCTATACAGCTTAAAAAGAATTTGCACTTTTATACTTGCTTTCGCTGTGACCGCAGGGATAGCAGGAAGCAGCATAAATTCATCAAGGATAGTCACAAAGGCTGACACGGAGTCGGTGCAGGCTGACGAAAATACTGACAGCTCGCAGGAGGTTGCAGGCACAAGCAATGGCGATGAAGCTTCCGCCGACAGCACTACCGAAGAGGACTCAAACACAGGTTTTGACATAACTCAATACGCTGAACAGCTCAGAGAGATATCCCAAAAGCAGCAGGAGATAAACAAACAGCTTGATGAATACAATGACCAGCTTGACGAAAAGAAAAAAGAGCAGAAGCTTATAAAGGAAAAGATCGACTCGATAAACGAAGAGATAAAGGTGCTCAATACATATATGACAGCGCTGGAGCTGCAAATAAGCACCAATGAGAGAAATATTGACAAGAAACAGCAGGAGATCGACAGCGGCATAAACGATTTTAAGCAGCGGCTCAGGGCAATGTATATCGCAGGATCGGACAGCTACACGACAATGCTGCTCGAATCGGACAGCTTTTACGATATCCTTATGAGGCTGGAGCTTATAAAGCGTGTGGCTCATCACGACGACACGATGATCGACGGGCTTGTGAAGCTGAAATCGGAATATGAGGACTTGCAAAAGAGCCTTGACAAGCAAAAGGCTGAATATGACGCTCAGTATGAGCAATACAGCAAGCAGAAAGAGACGCTGAGCCAGCTTTACCGCTCAAGCACCGAAGCGCAAATGGAGCTCAAGGCGGAGCAGAAAAAGCTCAAAGAGCAGAACGAGAAATACGAAGCCGAAAGGCAGGAATTTGAGGGCAGCTTGTCTGATATCCTCAAGTCGTCCAGCTCGGGAGGCACGGCAAGAGACGACGAAGTTGCGGCGACAATGGCGCTTGCGGACGTCAAACTTGAAGAGCTTCACAAGAGCATCAACGAGCGCAAGGAAAACGGCGAAGAGCTTGACGAATATGAGCCGGACTATTATTTCGCTTGGCCTGTACCGGGGTCATACTCGGTATCATCGGGCGTTGGCGCACGCTGGGGCTCATACCATTCAGGACTTGACATTCCAGCCGCCCACGGCACGGAGATACACGCTTCTTGCAGCGGCAAGGTCATCAGAACGAACACAACCTGCACCCACGATTACGGCAAGGAAGAGTCCTGTGGCTGCGGCGGCGGATACGGCAACTTTGTTATAATCGACCACGGCAACGAATTCATCACCCTGTACGGACACCTTTCAGAAGTTGACGTTGAGGTGGGCGACGAGATAAAGAAGGGCGATGTTATCGGCAAAATGGGCTCGACAGGCTTCTCAACGGGCGATCATCTGCATATTGAGATACGCTATCAGGGATATATTCTGAACCCTGCTCTTTATCTTGATGTTACACAATAATGGTATGATAAGACCAGTCGGACTGCGGTTCGGCTGGTTTTTTGTGTGCAGCAATGTAAACAATGTTTTCTCTTTATCAATTGGTTTAACTCCATTTATTTGATATACGCCACGATGAAAATATACAATGCTACACGTCTTGTCAATTGCTATATAAAATAATGCGTTGCTTCGATGGGCTGTCGAGGACGCCAGCCTCTACATTTGACAGGTTAAGCAACAAAGTAAAAAATAGAACAGCAAAGCACGACTCCCGTCAGCCATTCCTCACTCCTCACTCAATAGGCTCCTCACTACAAAATGCGCCGTTGACAAAAAGCCCTGCCTGGGGTATAATATAAGCAGTAATACACAACTTACTAATAAACCAACAAGATAAAATAGAAACGAGGTCAATAAAATGAGCGAGGAAAGAATACCAAAGAGAAGCGAAGTGCCTGAGGAATCAAAGTGGGCGCTTGAGGATATCTACCCGACTGACGAAATGTGGAGCGAGGATCTGCAAAAGCTCAAGGCTATGCCGGAAAAGATACTGTCATTCAAGGGCAGGCTCAGCGAAAGCGCTGATATGCTCTATGACTTTATGAAGCTGTCGGACGATATTTCCGTTCTTTGCGACAGCTTGGGCAATTATGCTCAGAGACGTTCCGATGAGGACACGGCGAACGCTAAGTATCAGGGCTTTATCGGTCAGCTTATGAACGCTTATGTTGCCATAAATTCTGCCGGAAGCTTTGAAACGCCTGAGATGATCGCTATTCCCGAAGAGACGCTGGAGAAATTCTATGCTGACAAGCCTGAGCTTAAACTTTACAAGCGTGCTTTCGATAAGCTGAGACACAAAAAGGAGCACGTTCTTTCTGAGGCGGAGGAGAAAATTCTTGCTCTTACAGGCGAAATGGGTCAGTCACCCGAGAATATCTATTCTATGTTCTCTGACGCAGACCTGCGCTTCCCTGACGCTGTTGACAAGGACGGCAAGGCGCACCAAGTGACCCACGGAAGCTATATACCACTTGTGCAGAGCGAGGACAGAGTGCTGAGAAAGTCCGCATTTGAGGCGATGTACAGCACTTTTGACAAGTTCAAGAACACCTGCGCCGCTACACTTTCGGCTCAGATAAAGGCGGTCAATTTCTATTCAAAGGCGAGAAAATACAACTCCAGCCTTGAAGCCGCTCTCGACAGCACGGAAGTTCCTGTTTCCGTTTACACCAACCTTATCGAAGCTGTTCACGACAATATGCACTATATGTATGATTATGTTGCCCTGAGAAAGAAGCTTCTTGGCGTTGACGAGCTGCATTTTTACGATCTTTACACACCTGTTGTTCCCGACGCTGATATGAAGATAACATTCGAGGAAGCGAAAGAGACCGTGCTCAAGGCACTTGCGCCAATGGGCGAGGATTATCTTGCAATACTCAAAGAGGGCTTTGACAACCGCTGGATAGACGTTTACGAGAACGAGGGCAAGACCAGCGGAGCGTATTCCGCAGGCGCAAGGGTTCACCCTTATGTGCTGCTCAATCACAAGGACACTCTCAACTGTATGTTCACATTGGCGCACGAAATGGGTCACGCTATACACTCATATCTTTCCAATAAGAACCAGCCTGTGGTATATTCAGATTACGTTATTTTCGTTGCGGAAGTGGCTTCCACCTGCAATGAAGCGATGCTTATGCAGTATCTATTAAAGACCACAAAGGATAAAAAGCAGCGTGCGTACCTTATCAATTACTTCCTTGAACAATTCCGCACAACGCTGTATCGTCAGACAATGTTCGCTGAGTTTGAGCTGAAGATAAACGAAATGGTTGCGGCTGGCGAGAGCCTTACAGCGGAAAATCTTAATGAGCTTTACGGCGAGCTCAACAAGCTTTATTTTGGCGACGGTATCGTGCTTGACGATGAGATCAAGCTTGAGTGGGCAAGGATACCGCACTTCTATTACGACTATTATGTATATCAGTATGCAACGGGCTATTCTGCTGCCATCGCATTGTCCCAGCGCATTTTGAAGGGCGGCGAAAGCGCAGTCAAGGACTATATAGGCTTCCTTAAAGGCGGCTCCTCAACTGACCCTATCTCGCTGCTTAAAGGCGCAGGAGTAGATATGGCGACGGCAGAGCCGATAAATGAGGCGTTGAAGATTTTTGGCGAGCTTATTAAGGAAATGGAAGAAACGCTATAACAACTAACACCACAAACGGACGATACCCACAAAGGATATCGCCCGTTTTTTTGCCCCAAAATATTTTACCATTTTTTGTTCACATCAGCGCAGTACATCCCTATCTTTAACGCCCTTAACTCAACGTAACAGCCGCACTTTGCGCACATTCCGTCAACCAGTTGCTCACATTCCTTGCAGATAGACAAACGCCTGCGGTATTCGCCTTCATCTACTCGCTTGTCCGCAGGATATGCCGCTATGTGACTGCGCAGATCAGTGAGAAAATCAGCTTCATCCATATCTTCCAGCAGACACTTTCTGCACCGAACCTTTGTTATATCACCCATACAAAATTTCTCTCCTGTACAAAAAAGCGGACAGTTCGCCGCCGTCCGCCAATTATCCAAAACTTATTCTACTGAGATTATGTAGTAATAAACAGGCTGTCCGCCATTGATAAGATTAACGTCAAGATTCGAGAACTTTGAAGCGATCTGCTTTTGCAGAGCCTCTGCCGCCTCGTCGGTGACGTCAGAGCCGTAAAGGATAGTGATGAATGAACTGTCGCCCTTAACAAGCTTCTTTGTGAGCTTGTATGCAGCCTTTGTCACGTCCTTTTCAACAAAGCCAAGCTTGCCGTTTTCAAGGCAAAGTATCTCGCCCTGCTTGATGGAGTGACCCTCGTAATCTGAATCTCTTGCCGCAAATGTGACCTGTCCCGTTGAAACACGCTCGAGAGCGTTGGTCATTTCAATGCGGTTGGTATTGAAATCGGCGTCGGGGTCAAATGCCAGCATTGCGGACATTCCCTGCGGGATAGTCCTTGTCTGGAGCACGCAGACCTTTCTGTCGGCAAGCTTTACAGCCTGCTCAGCCGCCATAATGATATTCTTGTTGTTAGGAAGCACGAAAACAGTCTCCGCAGGGCAAGACATTATCGCCGCAAGAATATCCTCTGTGGACGGGTTCATTGTCTGACCGCCCTTGACGATACAGTCAACGCCGATATCCTTGAACAGCGCTTCAATGCCGTTTCCGGCTGCAACAGCCACAAAGCCGTACTTCTTTTCAGGCTTTGCAGGAACAAATTCCTGCTTTGCTTCCTTCTGTCTTGCCTTGTGCTGGAGCTTCATATTCTCGATCTTCGGCAGATTGATATAGCCAAACTCAAGACCCTTTTGTATAGCCTTACCTGGGTCGTTGGTATGGACGTGAACTTTGATTATCTCATCGTCCTCAACCACAACAACGCAGTCGCCGATAGTTTCAAGATATGCTCTCAGCTTTGACGAATCGTCAGCGTCAGCTTTCTTTGTGATTATCATTTCGGTGCAGTATGTAAAATGTATCTCACAGTCATACTGACCAACAGTTGAAGCGAAAGTCTCAACAGTCACCTGCTGCTTTGGCTGAGCGTTCTCCGCCTTGACGATCTCGCCGCCCTTGAAAACGTCTCTCATCGCCTCAAAAATAATGAGCAGTCCCATTCCGCCTGCATCAACGACCCCTGCCTTTGCAAGTGCAGGGAGCAGCTTCGGCGTTTCATCAAGTGAAAGCTTCGCCTGTCTGCAAACTTCCTCCATTATGATAACAGGGTCATTGGTGGAATGTAAAAGCTCTCTTGCCTTCTCGGCGGACTCTCTCGCAACTGTGAGGATAGTACCCTCCGTCGGCTTCATAACTGATTTGTAAGCCCCAGAAACGCCAAGTTCCAGCGACACTGTAAGCTCATTTGCGCCCATTTCCTTCTTGCCTGCAAGACCCTTTGCAAAGCCTCTGAAAATAAGCGAAAGTATAACGCCCGAATTTCCTCTTGCTCCACGAAGCAAAGCGGAAGCCGCAGCCTCAGCCACAGCCGAACAATCCACATCGTCGCCCATATTTTCCAGCACGGCAAGTGAATTTGAGATAGTCATAGACATATTTGTTCCCGTATCGCCGTCCGGCACAGGGAAAACGTTCAGCTCGTCCACGGACTTCTTTCTATTCGATATACTATGCGCAGCGCTGATATAAGCGTTGCGAAGCAATACTCCGTTTATCACTTTGGTTTTTCCTCCTATACTCATTGTAAAAGCTGTCAGCTCGTCATTTCGTCAACGTAAACGTTCACAGACTTGACCGCAACGCCTGCCTGCTCTGTAAGCACAAAGTTGACTTTATGGATAATGCTGTCAACGATAGCGCCAACGTTTATTCCGTAATTGACCGTTATATGCAGGTCGACCACAAGTTCGTCACCCACCTGTCTGATGATAACGCCCTTAGTGGTGTTCTCTTTTTTAAGCATAGCCGACACGCCCTGCTTAGCGCCGTAAGCGTTAAGACCTGCCACGCCGAAACAGCTTTCGGCAGTATCCGAGATAAGCTGTCTGAGATATCCGGTAGAAATTCCTATTGTTCCAATATGATTACGAAACTTTATCACAAAAACAACCCCTCTTAATACATAGTTTTACAAACGCTTTATAATTACTTTTATTATAGCACATTCTATAATAAAAATCAACTGTTTTTTGTTGGAGCTTGCAAAGGGCAAGTTTCAACGCTATTTCAGCGTTTATTCAGCACGCAAAGTATAATCTGCGACTGCCATTGGTGTATCCGCAATGAAAACCGCACCTGCGCTTTCTAGCTCTTCCCTGCTGCCATAGCCGTAAAGCACGCCTATGCAGTCCATTCCGAGAGCCTTTGCGCCCAGCACATCGTGCTTTCTGTCGCCAACCATTATCACATTTGAGCGGTCGTCTGCGCCGCAGTTTTTCAGCGTGTGGGTGATGACTTCCGCCTTGACGCTTCTTGTGCCGTCAAGCTCCGCACCGCCGATAAAGTCAAAATATTCCACAAGGTGAAAATGCTCCAATATCTTCACCGCAAAGACCTGCGGCTTTGAAGTCGCCACCGCAAGCTTGAGCCCTGCGGACTTGAGCGCCTTTAAACAGTCCTCAACGCCCTCATAAACTTTGTTTTCAAATATTCCCTTTGTGGTGTAATATTCTCTGTAATACTTAACGGCTTCAACGCATTTTTCTTCCGAAAAGCCGTAAAAATCTCTGAAAGAGTCTTTGAGGGGTGGGCCTAAAAACTTGCCCATTTGCGACATTTCAGGCTCTATGCCGAACTTTTTCAAGGCGTATACCGCCGAATTTATTATGCCCTCCCCAGACTCTGTTAGCGTGCCGTCAAGGTCAAAAAGCACAGTTTCATATTTTCTCATTTTTATTCCTCACTCTATATTATAATTATGTTCTATTTGCTCATAGCGGAATACGCAAGCTCCGCCGCCGAGATATCCATATTGCAGCCAAGGCGAAAAAGCTTCGTGGCGTGTGTTATCCCGTCGCAGATATCCAGTATTTTCATAAGCTTGTCAGCCTCTCTCGGGCGATAGGTCTGCTGAAGTATCATCGGATACGCCGCTTCGGGAGATATCTCCTCAATGTGGTTATCAATGCTTCGCTCTAATATCGCAATGCTTTGCAGCTCCACGGAGCGATTGCAGCTCAGATGATGTTTGCCGTCCCAAGGCGAGCCGTGGGCGATGACTTTGCCCTCTTTCAGCTCCAGAAGCGGCTTGTCATCGTTTATCATAACCGCCCTGTCGCCAAGATATTTCCGCCAAAGCCCTGCGTGGGTGGATTTGCCCGTGCCGCTTTTTGCCGTGAAAATATAGCCCTTGCCGTCCACCACAATGCAAGAGCCGTGAAAAACCACGATGTTACGCTCTGCGAATTCTTCCGCCAGCGCCCTGTAAACCGCAAGATTTTCGATATCCTCCGCCCTGTGCTGGGCGCCTGCTCTTCCCTCGGCGATATCGGCGGCTTTTGCATATTCAAACTCCTTTGTAAGCTTTTCCGCTGTCATTTCAATATGTATCTGCGCCGAACTTTCGGTCTTGTAATCCTTGCAAAGGCTGTGGACGCTGTTATAAAGCGATGATATCTCCACCGCCCTGCCTGCAAATTGATACGTTTCTGTCATATCCGCCGCCTTAATCTATCGGCACAAATGGCAGCTCGATAGTTGCCTTTGTGGAGGTTGTGGACTTTGTTGTATGCTCTGTGGTGGTTTCGGTCGCCTTTGTTGTGTGAGTCGTATGCTTTGTCTCCGAAGTAGTCTTGTGGGTGGTCTTTTTTGTTGTGTGGGAAGTTGTTTTTGTAGTCGTCTTTTTTGTAGTCGTGGTCTTTGTGGCAGACTTTGTTGTGGTATGCTTTACAGTTGCCGATGAAGCTGTGGTAGTCGTAGCCGTGCTGTGCTGGACTACAGGAAGCTCTGTGGGTTCGTCAGCCTTTTCTGTTTTCTCGGTTTTCTGTGTTTTATCAGCCTTGTCAGTCTCCGACTGTTTTTCTGTTTTATCCGTTTCAGTTGTTTTATCAGCCACGGAGCTTGAATTATCCGCCAAAGATGTTTCGGTATCAGCAGAGCTGTCAAGGATATCCACCTCTGACAAGTCTCCCGTGTCTGAACTATCCGCAAGACTTTTATCAGCCGAACTTGCGCTATCGGTAGTTACCACCTGTGATGATGAGTTTTCGCTTTCAATGCCGTCCTTATCCTTAAGAATTATCACCGCCGCTGCCACCGCAATTATCACAACGATCGCCGCCGCAATGCCTATAATAGCTTTTTTATTCATATTTTTCTACCTTTCTTTATCCGTCTTGATCGCATAAACATACTATTATAGTAATTATACCACACTTTGCCGATTTTGTGAACCCCATAATGGCAATAGCGCACAAAATTTTCCTCGAAAATACGGCATATACGACATTGACAAAACATCTGATTTAAGTTAAACTTATTAAGGCGGTCTATGTCAAAAAAACAGCGCAACAATGTCATTACAAACAGCTTGTTTTGAGTAGGGGCGAACATTGTTTGCCCATTAGCCGACAGTTGTGTCTGTATTCTGAATAAACCGCCAAGAGCGTATCCCTTGGCTCTGATATCAGATAAAAATTAGATCGGTAAGGGAAGAAGAAAATTTATGAATGAGGTATTTTATTGAAACTCACATTTGATGTTGCGGACAAGCCAAAGGGCGGACAGCTTGTCGTTTTCGCTCTTCAGCAAATGCTTGCGATCTTGGCGGCAACTATTGCCGTGCCGCTTATTATCGGAAACGGACTTACTCCTGCCTCTGCGATGTTCGGCGCAGGCGTTGGTACTATCGTGTACATTCTTTTCACAAAGAGAAAGAGCCCTGTTTTCCTCGGCTCGTCATTTGCTTTCCTTGGCTCGATGGCTGCGGCATTCGCCGGCGGCGTTTCTATGGAGCTTGGAATGTTGGGACTTATCGTCGGTGCGATACTGGCAGGACTTGTGTATGTTGTCATCGCTATCGTGGTAAAATTCGTTGGCATTGGCTGGCTCAACAAGCTTATGCCTGCTGTCGTTATCGGTCCGACTGTTGCCATAATCGGTCTTTCCCTTGCGGGCAACGCTATCGGCGATCTGCTCAAGGGCGATGTTACAAAGCAGGTGACAGATTATGCGGTTTCCGTTGAAAGCGGCACACCCGAGATAATTGAGACCGTTTCAAACGTTCCTGTCGGCTCAACTTATGTTGCGCTTATCTGCGGACTTATCACCCTTGCGGTAATAATGCTCTGCTCAACATTCGGCAAAAAGGCGCTTAGACTTATACCTTTTATTATAGGCATTCTCGCAGGCTATGCAGCCGCAGCTATATTCACGGCTATCGGCACTATCTGCGATATCGACGCTCTCAAGATCGTTGATTTCAGCGTATTCAAGAGCTATATGTTCCCTGACGGAGCTGTTTCACTCAGCACATTTTTCAGGCTGCCTGACTTTGCATTCGTATCGGGCGCAAAGGCTTTCAGCGAATTTGATTTCTCATACTTTGCAACTATTTTCGTGGCTTATGTGCCTGTTGCGCTGGTCGTATTCGCTGAGCACGTTGCCGACCACAAGAACCTTTCGTCTATCATCGACCACGATCTTCTTAAAGAACCTGGTCTTACGAGAACCCTTCTCGGAGATGGTGTTGGCTCTATCGCAGGTGCACTTTTCGGCGGCTGCCCTAACACAACTTACGGCGAATCAGTTGCCTGCGTTGCTATCACAGGCAATGCCTCAGTTGTAACGATATTCACGGCGGCAGTCGGCTGTATGATATTCGCATTCATCACACCGCTGGTGGCATTTGTTGATTCGATCCCTGCCTGCGTAATGGGCGGTGTTTGTATCGCACTTTACGGCTTCATCGCAGTATCGGGTCTTAAAATGATACAGGCTGTTAACTTTGACGAAAACAAGAATCTGTTCGTTGTTTCCGTTATCCTTATCGCCGGTATCGGCGGACTTACCCTCACTTTCGGCAAGATAACACTTACTGAGATCGCCGCTGCGCTTATCCTCGGTATCCTTACAAACGTTATGCTTTCAAGAAAGAAGAGCAATATCGCAAAGAAATAACATCACAATAAAATAAAAATATATCGAAAGGAAATCAGAAAATGGGAAATGTAAACATTATCAATCATCCGCTTGTCAAGCACAAGATAACACTTATGAGAGATGAGACCACAGGCACAAGAGAGTTCCGTATACTTGTTGAAGAGGTCGCAATGCTTATGGGCTATGAGGCGATGAGAGACCTGCCGACAGAGGACGTTGAGGTCAAGACGCCTATCACAACAAGAAAGCTGCCAATGCTTTCGGGCAAGAAGCTTGCTATCGTGCCTATCCTCAGAGCAGGTCTTGGAATGGTAAGCGGTCTGCTGGCGCTGGTGCCTTCCGCAAAAGTTGGTCACATCGGTCTTTACCGTGACGAGGTCACTCACGAGCCTCACGAGTATTACTGCAAGCTGCCTGAGAACATCAGCGACAGACTTGTTATCCTCTGCGACCCAATGCTTGCAACAGGCGGTTCGGCTATTCAGGCAGTTGATTTTCTCAAGGACAAGGGCTGCAAGAACATCAAGTTTATGTGCATAATTGCAGCGCCAGAGGGACTTGACGCTCTGAGAGCGGCTCACCCAGGCATTGACATTTATGTAGGCAACCTTGACGAAAAGCTCAACGAGGACGCATACATCGTTCCGGGTCTTGGCGACGCAGGCGACAGAATTTTCGGCACAAAGTAAAAGTATTTTCAGCACGCTCTGTATATTGCAGGGCGTGTTTTTTTGGGAGATATGGCAAGCTATGATTGACATTGCGGCGGTTAGTGTGGTATAATCGTTATAGCAATAGAGATCATACAGGAGGGTAAAAAATGAAAAACACTATCGGCGTAAAGATGATATACACTTTTTATCACAGCGCTGTAAAGGCTGAATTGAAAAAGAGGGGCTTTTCAAAGGACGTTGCGGACAAGATCGACGAGGAGCACAAGAAGATCGTGGAGAGGGCGAAAGATATCGGCAAGTCAAGGCTTTTGAGCTCCTATATTATGGCAAGTTATTACATCGCAATGAACAGGGGCACGGGGCTATCGGCGGAGGAAAATTACGAGATATTCCGTGACGGTTTGTGCGCCTCAAAGCTGTTCCACAAAATGATCGGCGACGTTGACAGCTATCTTGATCCAAAGAAAATGCCCGGCCGACTGAAATGGTCTGAGGACAGCCACAAGCATTTGTATGAAAACGACTGGGTGGTGGATATCCTGCCCGGCAACGGCGAATACGATCTTGGCTATGACTATCACGAATGCGGTGCTTGCAAGCTTTGCAATGACGAGGGCTGCCCCGAGCTGGCGGCGTACATATGCCGAATGGATTTTGTGCTGGCGGACATTATGAATATGAAGCTGGTGCGGACTGGCACCATCGCAGAGGGTGCGGAGTTTTGCGATTTTAGGTATAGTAGGATAAAATGATATATTGACAGCAAAAAAGGACTGAGGGTATCAGTCCTTTTTTCGTGCGATCATAATTGGCAAGGTATAGCAATATTAGTGTTCACAAATTCCCCACCAAAAGAACATCCAGCCCCACAAACTTAAACACGCCTATCCCAAGCAAAGCCAGCAATATCGGCAAAATAAGCACCGCCGTCGCCGCAAGGAAAGTCGATATAACGCTTTTGAGCTTCGCTGACAGAAAATAGATGATGAGCATTGCACAGAGCAGAGCGAAATATCGCCCAAAGCTTATGAGAATGAGATAGCCTTTGATAGAAATATCAAAATTTGAAAGTTTTTCAATAGAGCAAGCAGGGGCGTTTATCCCCCTTGTGCCATATGCGCTGAGAACGTTGTAAAAGTATGGCGCATAGGTCAGAGCAAAAATTATCGTCACGATAATAACGCCTATGCCGAACTTGCAAAGAAATGTGTCCTCCCTACCACGAGCCGAGGTCTTTAACAGCACGTTCGCACCCGTCTGATACTCCACGGCATAGACATATGTCAGGCAAAGTATCACCATTGTCATCGCCGTCAAACCAAGCGTCAAGTCCTTGTTTCCCGCGGTTTCGCCGCCTGTCAGCAGCTTGTAGCCGCTGTCATAAACGAACTGCCCATCCTCTGTTGTCTGCAAATATTCGGCGTGCTGTTTCACCTCGTCAAAGGCGTACTGCGGAGCAAGTATATCCTGATACTTCATCATTATGAAAACACCGTCACCATCTGAATTTGCCATTTCCTCCGACATTTTCATCTGAGCGTCAGCGAATTTTTGCGCCTCTTCGTCTATCATTTTCTGCTTTTCGGCGGTGTATTCGCCCTCAAATTTCAGCATATATTGCTTGTAATATACATCATCAGCGGAGGAAAAACTCTCGTTGATAGGAGAATATGAAACTGCGGTGATGATAGCAAATGCCATCAAAATCAGCAGAGCCTTGCCACCGAAAAAGACCTTGTAGCACTCCTGCAAAAAGAGGTTTGTCGTCCTGCCTTTGAAAATTGTGAACCTTGCAAGGCTGAATTTTCTTGTGCGGCTTTTTATCACCCTTTGCTTTGAAAAAATCAGCACGGAGAGTATGGAAATCACAATCATCAACACTATCGCCGAGCTGACAAACACAGCCATATAGTTCACAGGATTGCCGAAAATGTTGAGGTTGAGGTAGCTTGCAAAGAGGTCTTTTGTGTTGGCGTATGCAAGAATATTAATGTATTTCAGCGGACAAAGATAGCTGGTGCTTGGTATGGTGTAATAAAGCACAGCCTCCGTCGTTATGGTGATGATCAGTATGCCATAGACCTTTACAGCGGTGTTTGATACCACAGTAACAAGGTAGATTATCGCCGCAAATACGCAGTAAACTGCAAGTTTTGCTCCGAAGAAAAGTGCGAAATATTGCAGTACGGATATTTTTAAATTACTGCCGTTAAATTCGTATACAGATTGTATCTGCCTTGACAGGTCACCGAATCCATATGTAAAATATGAAACTGCAAAGTTCACGACGTAAAGCAAGATCTCAGCCGCCATTGCCGCCGCAAAACAGGTGAAAAGTTTTGCGATACCGAGCGGCATTCTGCCCTTGTATGTCGTCCTAGAAAGTGTTATCTGGTCAAGCTCTTTTTCACGGGTGACTATCGTCACCACCACGGTCATTATCGTCAGCATTGCGATAAGGTCGGTGGCGAGGAAACCCGTTGCCATTGAAACGCCATTTGAAGGTGCGGCGGTGAGCTTTGAGCCTTTGAGGTGGGCGAAATCGGCAGGCGTTCGTGCGATATTTTTGTAGCTGAAACTGTCGGGATCGGCAAAAAGCGAAATGCCCGTCATTTTTCGTGCCGTGCTGTCGATATTTTCAAGGTAGCAGTCATAATTTTCGCAGGCGGCGACCTCCTCGTAAATGCGGTCGGTCAGCTCTATCTCGGAGTAGATATCGTTTGTAAATTCAAGATAGTCCTTGTTTTTATAGCTTTTCAAAAGTTCCTCAGCATTGCAGTTTTCCTGCGAAATATCCTCTCCAAATGACAGTCTTTGTATCAACTCAAGCTCCGTTTTTTTCTGAGAAATTCGCTCAAAAGCGGCGTGAGTGTCAAGCCCCTCGAGGGTCTGATAAGCGGCTTTGTACTGTTCAGGGGTGTATTCAAGCGACTGTTTTGTCTCGTTTATATACAGCAAAACGCCGTTAAGGAGCAGCAGAACGGCGAAAATTGCAATGGTCGTGCGCTTGCAGAACGCTTTTATCAGTTCGTTTTTGAATATCATCAGCTCGCCCCCTGGTCGAAATAGTAGAGGTAGAGATCCTCAAGATCGGGCTTGCAAGGACGGCACTCAAAGCTGGGCGGCTGTTCGCTGATAACACGGACGTAGATATTTTTCTCGTCCTTTGAGATATTTCCCACCTTGTATTTTGCGGAAATTTCGTCCAGCATACTCTCGTCGGCGGTTATCTCGAACACTTTGCCGTCGATCTTTTCGCAGAGGATATGAGGCGCACCGCTGTCGATTATCTCGCCCCTTTTCATCAGCAGGACTTCTTTTGCGATAAACTCGATATCCGAAACAACGTGGGTTGCGATTATGACTATCTTGTCGAAAGCTATTTGTGCCACCAGATTTCTTATACGGATACGCTCCTTCGGGTCAAGTCCTGCGGTTGGCTCGTCAAGGATAATGACTTTCGGTTCGCCGAGCATAGCCTGTGCGATAAGGGCACGCTGTTTCATTCCGCCTGAAAAACCTCCAAGTCGTTTATTTTTGCTGTCCTGCAAGTTGACAAGGTTGAGCAGCTTTTCTATCTGCGGCTTTGCGTCGGCCTTTTTCATACCTTTGAGGGCTGCCATATAGTAGAGAAAGCGTTCCAGCGTAAAGTTCGGATAAATCCCTTGTTGTTGGGGCATAAATCCAAGAATTTTGCGGAAGTCGGCGTCCATTGTGCTTGTTTCAACGCCGTCAAATTTCACCGAGCCTGATGTGGGTTTCAGATTGTCGGTGATGATATTCATAAGCGTGGACTTTCCTGCACCGTTTGGTCCAAGCAGACCATATACACCGGGTGTGAACTCGTAGTTGAAGTTTTCCAATGCGGTAAAACTGCCGTATTGTTTGGTGAGGTTTGTTAGGGTGAGATTCATTTTCGTCTCCTATATTATTTTTTTGTTTGCGCTATATTGCCCGTTCAATTCGTCCAGTAGGTCATCTATGCCTGCGGCGGATAACTTTTCATTTGCCGCTGATAGGGCATCGTCGAGGGTTGTGTAGTTGCCGAAATCACCGTAAAACAGAGGATAGAATTCATCATTTATAGCGGCAATTTTGTCAATCTTTTCGCTCAGCTCGTCAGATATCTGCAAGCCGTAAAAGGGTGATACCTGTGAATTTTCCCAGCAAGCTTTCATACTGTCGGCTTTTTTATCATCTGACTGTGAATTGCTGTCAGTTATAAGAGTGTTAGCCATTGAATCATAATTTTCATAGAACGGCAAAGCGTTCTTGTTCAAACATTTCACTCCGTTTTCTGAAATATAGTTTCGTCCCTCTGTGCCGTTGTAGATAATATTCGCAAGCTCTTTGTCAGTGCTGAGCATGGTCAAAAATTCAAAAGCCTTGTCTTTGTTTTCGCTGTCCGAACTTATGCCAACAACGCCGTTTAGCTCCTCCTGCTGCAAATATCCTTTTGAAACAATTTTTGTGGAATCATACAAATATGGCATAGCAGGACTTAGGCTGCAAAAATATTTCGCCTGCTCGACGCTACCAGCTATATATCCACTGTTTTTGTAGTCCTCGATCAGTTTCAAATACTCTATCGCACTTTCGTTTTTAAAGATATTTTCAGCTTTCTGCGTATCCACGTTGATATATATGCCTTTGAATTTGCAAAAGCCTGCCATTTCGTAATACAGCTCATTTGTGCTGTCAAGAAGCAAGCCAGCCTTGCCATTATCTGCATAAATTTTCAGATATGGTGCAAGGTCACTAAGGGTATTGACCGCACTTTTATCCAAGCCAATTTCATCGCATATATCATCATAAAATGATAATACCAACGGCTGTGCAAGGGCATAGTCTGTGGATTTTCCGTATATCAGACCGTCCGCACAAGCCGTCTGCTGCCATACTACCTCATCAAACTGCTTATAGAGCTTTTGGCCTCTGTCGGTTTCAAAATAATCATTGAACGGTGTAAGATATCCTCTATCCACAAAAATATGATATGTATCCCCATAGCTGCCCAAGGTTTCAAGTCCCAGACCTGTGTTGACTATGTCCACCTGTTCGCCGTCTTTAAGCATAGTTTCATACTTGTCTAAATTTGGATAGACCTCGCCCGTCTTGAAATCGAACTCGCCGTTATTCACAAAGTCAACGTAATAATCACAGCCAATTTTATCAAGATACTCGTTGACCGCATTTTCAATATACGCCTCGTCATATATCCGTGGGTCGTCATCGGTGGTCGTGAACTGAGTGTCATAATTGGTGAGGTACACAAGCTTTGTTTTGTCGGCATAGGAAACGGGCTGGATATTATCATCGACATCAAATAGTGTAAAGCCCTCGTCGTCAATGGCATACCCCTGCTCGTTATCAGAAATATCAGCACCCGACTTTGATACCGCAGACTGCATATTTTCCGAACTTTCGCAGCCCGAACAGCACAAGATTATCATCGCTGTCAGAAGCGCCCCATATCTTTTGAATCCACTCATTGCACGTCACTTCCAGTATCAGCTTTTTGAGCTTTTTCAAACTTCAAATTCCAAAAATCATCGTCCGAACAAAGCTCCAAAGTCTCATTCTCATCGTTCTGACTATACAGCAAAAAGCCATTTGCCGTGTGTCCTAGCACCGTCAGCCATTCATTTTCCGCAAACTGATATTCCAAAGTCTGTTGGGAGTTCATATCATATACCACCGCACCACGAACTTCGTTTTCACCCTCTGTTTTACTGAAAAAGTAAAAGCACTTTTCACCGCTCAAAAACACGTCGCTTATATATCCGTCTGCCTCAAACAGCGATCGCTGATCGTTGCCCTCAAAGTCCATTGTGCAGACCTTTGAATGGGTCTCATTATTGTCGGATATAGCATATACTATTTTGTCATCATCATATTGCCATACATTCAGCGTATCATCGCTTTCTAATAGTGGAATACCATATTCGGTATTTTCTCCTATATCGATATACTGTATTTTGTTGTGCTGACTGTTTTCGGTATATTCGCACAACTGAAAATATATACATTTTTTGTTGATATGCAAGCTGTTTCGTGCAATAAGGCTTTCATTTGCCTTGCCGACTTCGCCATAGTTTTGGAACTCTTTTGCGTTCAGATCAACCGAACAGAGCGAATAATTCTCCTGCATATTTGCTTTGCTGTCGGTGATATATTCTGAGCCGACAAACGCCAGCAAGCCCTCCGAAAATGTCGGGTCTGTAAGGGAACAGAGCGTGATATCCAAGGTCATAAACAGCTTTCTGTTCTGCCCGTCCTTGTCCGATTTATATATCAGCGTTTCATTAAGATTGCCTGCACATATCATATACAGCGAATTTTTGTAGATAAACGCATATCTTATCTCTTGATCTTTATCGGGCGCTACCGCCGTGCAAGCGCTGTTTTTGTCCTCCGCCAGCGTTTTGTGCTTGCAATTTGGCTGAGAGCAAAATATATCGTATGTATTGCTCTGAGTGTCCCACAAATTCAGCCGCTCGTTATCCACACGAAAAACATAGCCGTCAGAAACAGCGGCATTTGCGCAAAAATCTGTTGTTTCAATTGCGCTTTCAGTCTTTGCATTATCGCAGGAACACAACAGCAATGCGACCGCCACCGCCGCCAAAATCATCTTTGTAAATTTCATATGATCTCCCCCACTACCTAGTTTTACTGTCGTATATTAAGTGGGTTTCACAGGGTAAATTGTTGCAGGGGTGGTGGGGATTTGTATATATGCACAAATTGAGGAAGGGTAGTTTGTGAAGTAAGACAAAGTTATGATATCTACCCCCCAACCTCCATTACATTATCATAATTAAACTTCTTGATAGCGACCCCTCCAAGGACTAGCAAAATCACAATAAGTACTAGCAGATAAATAACAGAAAAGCTCATCGGCATTATTGGCTTTTTGAAATATTTTGTGTAATGCAGCCAAGTTATTGAGTTTGCCATTGGCATTGTCCACATAAGATTTGTCCTTATAGCACTGAACGCCATTCCAAGGGATATCATTCCGCCGCATATGATAAAGCCCAATGTCTTTCGCTTGAATAGTGAAAACACCAGCAGTATCAGCCCTATTATCATCAAATACGCCGCCACGAGCAGAAGCTTTTTACCGCCGCCTCAAATACCGAAAGCTGATTGTAGAGATTTCCTGGAAGCAGCTCAACGCCGAAATCGCCTCGCCTGTCGGGGAACATTTTCACAAAACCCGTGGCAACATTGCTCCAGCCATTGTACCAAAAACCCTTTGAAAGCATTGGCAAAACTGTGCCGAGAAATATTACCGCAAGATATGATATTATCATAAAAACAAGTTTCAAAACCTGCCCTACAAACCAGTTCGCCCTGCCGATACGCACGATATAAAACACGGTGTTGGTGTCAACTTTCGGATAATCAGCAATGAGGGTAAGAAAAACTATGGGGATTATAAGTATCAGTATCTCAGAATTCGCCACAGCTATAAATGGCTCTAGTATGTTAAGCGGCTCACCCATAAGCTCTGCATTGTTGGTCAGCGGAGAAACTGCAAAATTGTTTATGAATATGAGCAGCACCGCAACGATCACCATTCGTGCGTCACAGACCCACTTTACAAATTCCGTTGCCGCACAGGAAAAGGCTTGTTTTAAACTAAAATTTTTCATTGCTTACACCCCTTTGTCCAACCGCATATTCATTATTACTATAAAACCTATCACAGATAAAAGTATTATCCCTAAATTGAAAAACAGAATGTATTTTGTGTCGGCAAAAGCTGTGTAATATGACAAATTCATTATGCTGTTGGGATAAAAATTCTCCAATATGCTTGCCCTGTCAAAATCCTCTTTCATCATCGAATTTGCAATAAGTTTCTGCACAGCTATCTGCCACATATATGTTACCATAAATGGCACGCAGGTTATAAGATATGGATTTTTGCAGAATGAGCTTATGAATAGCGCAGGCATTGTGCTTATGGCTCCATACAAAAACGCTGAAAGCATATATCTTAACACGCCTATAAGTTCGTTTTTGTTGTTCACAAGCACGAATGACAAGTCATCTGCGGAAAGTTCATATTGGCTCAATGAAGGAAAAATTATTCTTACGATAACACCAAAAATTATATATCCGAATAGAACAGCCGAACCGCCGCACAAAAATGCTGAGCAGAATTTTGACAGATAATATCTCAATCCGCCTGTCCTGGTTATGGTGAACCGCATTGAACCGCCGTTTCGCTCTGCACAAAATGCCGTCATAAACGGAAAAGCCGCTATTATAGGCAGAAACATTGCCATATATCCCGACATACCTTTTGCGAATATCAGATAGGAACTGAAGGAATAATCATCAGCAAAAAGCTGTTTGTCAAGCTTTGCAATGCACTCAAACACCGTGTATATCTTCGCCGTGTTCGGGTCGGTATACGCCTTTGCGGTAAAGCAAAGCAGGGTCGTGAGCAGCACCGCTCCGACATATCCGATATTCAGCATACTCTTGTTAAGGTCGCATTTAAGTGCTTTCATTGCCCCACCCCCTATGGAATAAGCACATATATCTCGCCCGTAACGCAATCGACTGTCACATAATTTATTGCGTGCAGACCTGTCGGCTGCTTATCGTCGATAATAAAATACCACTTTGGCGTACAGCATATATTATCCGCACTTTCGCCGACTTCGGTACTCTCGCCACGAGGTTCATACATAAGCTTGACGTCATCAAACTGTATATCGATCTTGTCCGCAAGATTTTCCTCAAGCAGATCGCAAGCACCCTTGAAAGACAGCATTTTGTCTATTTTCTCAGCCTTTGCCACCTTGAAAGCGTTACAACCTATGTAATATTCGGGGTCAAAGTTTGCGTCGAGATCAGTATAAGTCTGCATTGAATAGGTCATAAGCGCATTGCCCTTCACGAACAGCGTATCGTCAGCATTCGTGGAAAAAACATTTTGTATGCCGATACCTTTATATGCCTTTTGTATCTCGATCTCATAGCCAACGCCGCTGTCGGTGGTGATTATATACCCGTCACTGACCACATTGTCAAGCTCCTCACCAAGCACCTTGCTGAACGTGTCCGCCAAAGTCTTTGCCTTGTCAGCAGCAGACAAAAGACCGCTGTCAGCATTTTCAGAAGTTGGTCTGTCAAGATAAAAAAGCTCCATATTATCGGCGTCAGCGTCTGCGGTATTTACGCCGTTTTCGCTTGCCTCCCAACAGCAATAAGGCTGTGCAAAGCGTGTTATTTTAAGTTTGTTATGTTCGTCCTGGAGCTGTGCCTGATCTTCCACAGTTTCGATCTTACCATCGATCTTGATATCCAAGGCACTTTGCAGCTCTTCCACTTTTGACGACAGCCAGTCCATATCATTTTCGGCATTGATATATGCAAGCTCCAAGTCATAAACGCCGTCAGGTTTGCAAATGCTCACCGCCGATTTTTCGGGCAGCTTGAATTTTGTATACTCTTTTTCAAATGCAGCATCAAAGCTGTCATAAATATTCTCTGACGAAACATAAGCCTCGCCGCTGTCCACCTCAGCCGAATGCTTGTTGCTTCTGATATTGTCGGGAGTATTTTCACAAGCTGACAGCGCCACAGCCGCCAACATCACGGGCAATAATACTTTTGTTTTTCTGATATTTTTCATATGTCATTCCTTTCCTGTGGTCAAGTTCGCCGTATTGCTTTTCGCTTTTGTAGTATAGTGAGGGATAGTTGCGGTTTTGTTGCAGGTTGGCGGATTATTCGGCATTGCATACAAGGGCGAGGTGGGGGAATTGTGCAGGTTGTAGAGAAATTGAAAAATCAAAGTTGTCACAAGTTGAAGAAATCTATTAACGATAAAAATCCAAAATAGCACGCTTGACAAATGGCGTTTTAAATTGTAAAATTAAATAAACCACGGTAATAAATAATAAAAAGAAATCAATTATTCAGAATTAAGGATGTGCTGTCAAAATGAAAAGTAATTTCAACAAATATTTTTCCACATACTTTATTATAAAGCTTATTATATACATTATTTTGCAGAACACTTTGTTCATTATGATACTAGGTAAACTGTCAGTAGACCTTGATAATGATATTACGGGGTATGTTGTTATCGTTCCGCTAGTAGTATTGATCTCGATATTTTTTCTTTTCACTTTTACCAACGCTAACGCAGTAACAAAATTCAGAAGGAATGACTTGCAGATAAGAAAAACCACACCCCACGATTATTTTAAGATCAAAGCAATATTTACGTCTGTTTTATTCTCGCTAAACGATCTGTTTTTGCATTTTAAATTTCGAGAACATTTGCTGTCTGAATATAATGAGGGCGTGAGAAAGATCAGTATGCTCAATTCCGGCAATTTGACATATCGAGATAAACTGCTCACCGACCTTGAATTGTTGAGAAACAAATACTTCAAATGCTCTGTTGCGATCGTGATAGTCGTCATACTATTTCATCTTGTCGGAGGATTATTTTCTGCAAGGAAAATGGTCGAAAAATATTATAATGCAGAGTAAAAAGAACGGAATTGATGCAGAGAAGAGCCGTTGCTTTTGTTAATTTGGGCGACAAAACCATTGTTATAGCTGTAATTTCACACCACGTAGGCAATTCGGACATTTGCAATATTTTAGGAATATCATTTATCACGGCTGAGTGTTTTCCCTCGTCTTGCGATATCGCACTATTGTCAGAAAGATTATTGCTTTCGCTTATTAATCCTGTATAATAAAACTTGGCACATACAAAACAATCAAAGTATAATAAAAACAAAGGA
>NZ_JAHZAX010000012.1 GCF_019423705.1 Ruminococcus sp.
AACATACTCCGCTCCCAGCATTCCACACCTCCACCGCTTTTTTCGTGTAGACATTACCGAACACGTCAAACGCACCAGCATTTTCCGTATCCAATTTCTTATGAAATCATATCCACACAAACTATTCATCAATCATTTATGATTATAGCATTTTTCCGCAAAAAAGTCAATATTTTTACAGCCATTTGTAATTGCTTTCTAAAATTTATTGAATACATATAATTTCCGATATCAAAATGTAAGCGCTTTGGACAATTTTTTATGATTCATAAACAAAAAGGCAGAGAAAACGTCGCAACGCTCCCTCTGCCTTTAAAAATTTAGCCCATATAAAATTCAGTCTTCCAAACACCGACTCCTGACTCTGAGAATACTTCGTCAAGACGTTCCTGCATCTGATCTATGGTAACCCCATTCTTCATTATTACTTGTATGAAACCTCCGCCGCCTGCTCCGCATATCATCTTACCGTCTATCAGATCTTCTATCGAAAGGAATATCTGATCTATGCAGGTGTTCGTGCAGCCCTTGTCAAGCCTCTTTGAAAGCTCCCAATGCTCGTTCATCAGCTTGGCAAGTCCGTCAACTCTTCCCTTCTCGATCTCAAGACGCATAAGTACCGCCGATTGCTGTATCTTGTAAAGAACTTCCGTAACTTCTTCGTCTCCGCCAACATATTTTCCTACAATATCCCTGAGAAGATTTCTTGCAAGTCTTCTCTGACCTGTGTAAATGAGTGCAAAACGTTCATTGAGTTCGTGAAGTGTGTCCTTTCCTACTCTTAGCGGCGTACAGATTATCTTCTGCTTGAGCGCCCTGTCTGCCGTTACCATTTTTATTCCAGGAGCTGCTCCGCCGACTTGATCCTGCCAACCTCCACCGGTCGACATTATCTGCTCCATACAAAGCACCGTGTTATAAAGATCGTTGTCAGAAAGTTTTACGCCCAGTATCTCGTATAATCCCTTTACGCAAGCGCTTGCCAGTATCGAACTCGTTCCAAGACCGCTTCCTTTCGGAATATTTATCACACGGGTGTTCATATATAATCCGCCACCCAGATGACTGCATATCTCATCAATGGATATATCTTCCGAATACGGTATAATTCCGCAAGCGATCAGCGCAGCCTTGTGAAGTGCAAATGCGTCCATCGGATTGCTGCAATCCTGAAGCTTCTTGATGTCAGTAAATTTCTCGTAACTTCCAACATCTGTGCTGGCAAGTATAATTTTGCTTTCATTGATCTTCTTTATCGTAACTTCGATTGGAAATTCACCATTGAGCTTTATAGCAGCGTTCAAAACCGTTCCGCCGTGTTCCATACAGTATGGCGGAGTGTCAGACCAGCCGCCGCCCCAGTTCACACGAACAGGCAGCCTTGTTATAACTTTGTCCTTTTTGATCTTGTACTCGCCGTGATAGTCAATATCCTTCAAAGCGCTGCCGAGTATCGTGTCTCTTATGGTATCAAAACATAGATCGCTGTTTTTCTCTTCGTCTATAAGCTTTGAAAGATAATAGTATATCCTTATCTTTCTGCTGAAAGAATTAAGATCGCTGCAATCAAGCTTCTCAGCCATTTCAAGAAGCTTTCTGTTTACACGCTGTGATATTCCCGTTCTGAAAATATCCACCGCCTCTGTTACAGGAACATTGGCGTCGATAGCCTCTATAAGACTTTCTATCTTGATCTTGTCATTGAGCTTTTCCTGCCAAGGCAATATCTGCGTCACATCAGCATTGTTAAAGCTGTCTTTAAGGCTCATAAGCTCGCCGCTGTCATCGCCGCTCAATACCGATTCCAAAGCCTCTGATATGGTGTTTCTTACAGGATATAACGGCTTCGTCCAAAGAGTTTCGTCGATCGCCTTTCCAAAAAGCTTTGCTTCCTTCGGATTATCGTTGACGCCGTACATTCTGACAACAAATCTTCCGTCAGCAAGTTTCAGTCCGTGTATCACAGTATTGTCAGGAATAACAACAGGCTTTTCGTTCTTGCCTTTTCTTGCCTTTCCGATAGTGCAGCCCGATATAACACAGCCCTTGCCGATAACAGCATTGTGATGTATATAGCTGTCCTCTATGTAACAACCCTTTCCTACCTTCGCCTTTATGCTTATGTAGGAATTAGATGCCGCAATGCTATTCCCGTGATAATTGCTGTTCACAACGCCCTGCCAGCCAAGTTCCTTATAGCTGTCCATCTCATCAGTTACAAGCTTCAAAAGCTCTCTTGTCGTTCCAAAATGCAGGAAAGATGATGGTGAAAATCTGATAAGCTTCATTCTGTATTTGTTCAGCACGTTCCAGATCTTTTCACGAGCCTTGTCAAGTTCAGGACTGTAATCACCCTCAGGCTGTTCTTTGTAGAACTGCTCCAGCGTGCTGTCCTCAGCCAGCGGATAGAGAAAATCAGCATAGAATGACAGTCTGACGTGCTCATTCACCATTTCATTGAATTTCTCATCATTATCAGCCAACGAATAAAGATCCTTGACCATATTTCCACTGAATATTACCGCACCTGTGTCAATATTTATCATATGATGACTATCGACCGCACCAACATTTTCAAGGTTTTCAACAGACTGTTTGTGCAAAAACTGTCTTACATAACCGTCTTCGCTGCCAAGAAAAACGCCGTGATCCTTGCCGACTTCGACAGTCTCCTTTATAGAAAGCGCCGCTGCTCCGTCCTCATAAAAATCAAGCTGCAAAGAATTGAACAACAGCAAAACATCGCCCGAGCATACAAGCATACCATTCGATATTCTTCCGGGTATGCCGCACATTGAGATCATAAACTCGTCAAAAAGCGTAGAACGTCTTCCGTCAGGCAAGGTTCTCGGTACAGGCGAGAATATTTTTCCGCAAGCGCTGTACTGCGGTGTACGCTTGGCGTCTCCGCCGCTGTGAAGCACCATTATTTTCAGCTTTGAAATATCCCTATCATCGTTTTCAGATATGTATTTGAGCACATTGAGCGTCGCTCCGCCCGAACCTACTCTCTTTCCATCAACATCTGGGATAACAGCATATTTTGTCTCCGCAGGCAGACTGTGGTTCTTTATTCTCCAATCTATCTGATTTCTGTAAGCCAGCGCCTGCGCTTCATTTGAAGCCGAAAGCACAACATAATCCCATACAGCGATCTTGTGAGCATCATTTGCCTTTTCACGCTTTAAGATCTCGCTGTAAAGATCAGTATTATCAAAATAGGATTGCTGCAAAAACAGATTTTTGTATTTCTTACCAGATGCACTCATAATCTAACCTCATTCTTATTTATATTAATTAACGTAATAACGGCAATACCGCATACTCCAAAATCAAGTATGCGGTCGCATATTACAGATCGTATTTTATCTTATCGTGAACAGAGATATCCTTGCCAAGCTGTACCTCGATTATCTCAAGTTCAGTCTCAGCCATAACAGTATGCTTTGTTCCTGCCGACATTTCCAACACATCGCCAGCCTTGACAACGCACTCAGCCCCATCTATTACTGCCCTACCCGTTCCTTTTATAACAGTCCACACTTCATTTCTATACTCGTGTGCGTGATAATTCATTCCGTGACCTGGATTAAGCGTAACTTTGATAGTAAGGCTGTCGCTTTCAACATCAAGCACCCTAAAGCTTCCCCAGGATTTTTCAGCGAACATAACCTTGTGATCCAGCGTATTCACAAAAGGCTTTATGTAGCTCGACTGCTCCTTGTCCGATACCAAAATACCCTCAGGGCTTGCCGAAACAACGATATCTTTCAGTCCCATACAAAGCACAGGAACATTCAACTCATTTACAACGTGTACATTGCTGCAATTGTCGTTGAAAAGAGCCTGTCCGACGCTGTGACTGTCCATTGCTTCTGTAAGAGTGTTCCAGGTCCCAAGATCACGCCACATACCCGAAAATCTCATAACTTCGATAAACGGCTCGTGCTCAACGACCGCATAGTCAAAGCTTATCTTTTCAAGGGTCTCATACTTTTTATAAAGGTCCTGATAATCACGGAAATCAATAAGCTCGTGAGCACGCTTTATAACATATCCCAATCTGAACGCAAAAACGCCGCCGTTCCACAATGCGCCTTGTGAAATATACTCTGCTGCAGTTTCACGGTCAGGCTTTTCCTTGAACTTGTTTACAGGGCTGACCTCATCACCGTTGGCAGGGATTATGTATCCGTACTTTTCGCTTGGATATGTAGGCTCTATTCCCATAAGCACAAGATTTGACTTGCTCGTTTCAGCATATTCCCCAAGCTTTTCGAGAGCTTCAAAATAATCAGGCTCAACATACGGGTCAACAGGACAAACCACAACTGATTCATCAAGATCGACCTTCTGGACATCGTGCAGATAAGCCGCCGCCAACGCAATAGCAGGGAAAGTGTCACGCCTGCAAGGCTCAACGCTTATGCCAACGTCCGAACCAAGCTGATTGTGGATAGCCGATACCTGCGATTTCGACGTAGCTATCGTAACAGTCGCATTTTTGTCAACAAGTCTGATCTGTCTGTAAACACGCTGTACCATTGATTCAAGCTCTCCGTTTTCAGTATGGAAAAGCTTTATAAACTGTTTTGAACGGATATCATTTGAAAGAGGCCAAAGTCTCTGACCGGAACCGCCCGACAGCAATACTATATTCATAATAATTCTCCCTTATACGGCAATGCCGCACAGGGATCGTCTGCCTGCACGGTATTGTCAATATTTTATCTTTCAGCTCTCATCGGATTGTTGAGGAAATCCTCATATGCCAGCTTTATGCCGTCCTCAAGTTCTGTCTTGTATGTCCAGCCAAGCTTTGTAGCCTTGCTTACATCAAGAAGCTTTCTCGGTGTGCCGTTCGGCTTGCTCGGATCCCATCTGATCTCGCCTGTGTAACCAATGACCTTTGCCGTAAGCTCTGTGAGCTCCTTGATAGTGAGCTCTTTTCCTGTTCCTGCGTTTACAGTTTCGTTTCCGCTGTAATTGTTCATAAGGAACACGCAGAGATCAGCAAGATCGTCAACATAAAGGAACTCTCTCAGCGGTGAACCATCGCCCCAGCAAGTAACGTATGGCAGACCCTGTTCCTTTGCCTCGTGGAATCTTCTGATAAGCGCAGGAAGAACGTGGCTGTGCGTCGGGTGATAGTTGTCGTTAGGACCATAAAGGTTCGTAGGCATTACCGATATGTAATCTGTGCCATACTGTCTGTTAAGAAACTCACAATACTTAAGACCGGATATCTTAGCCAGCGCATAAGCTTCATTCGTCTTTTCCAGCTCAGAAGTGAGCAGACAACTTTCCTGCATTGGCTGAGGCGCCATTCTCGGATAAATACAAGACGAGCCTAAAAATTCAAGCTTCTTGCAGCCGTTCTTCCAAGCTGAGTTGATAACGTTCATCTCAAGTATCATATTGTCATACATAAAATCAGCAAGAGCATTCTCATTGGCCACAATGCCGCCGACCTTAGCCGCTGCAAGGAACACATACTCAGGCTTCTCTTCTGCAAAGAACTTCTCAACAGCGTCCTGTCTGCAAAGATCAAGCTCCTTGTGCGTTCTTGTGATTATATTTGTATAGCCCTGCTTCTGCAATTCTCTTACGATAGCAGAACCGACCATTCCTCTGTGTCCTGCAACATATATCTTTGCGTTCTTTTCCATCATTTATAAAGCATCTCCTAATTACTTGTTTGCTTCTTTGAGGGCTTTTTCTCTCTTAGCAAGCTCCCTGTCGTGTTCTGCCATTATCTTTACAAGCTGCTCGTAGCTTGTTGTCTGAGGATCCCAGCCAAGGACTGTCTTAGCCTTTGTAGGATCGCCCCACAGATTGTCAACGTCAGTAGGTCTGAACCAAGCTGGATTTACACAAACCATCATCTTGCCTGTCTTTACGTCGTAACCCTTTTCATCAAGACCCTTGCCTTCCCAGCGAAGCTCAATGCCGTTTGCTGCGAATGCCTTTTCAGTAAAGTCTCTTACTGTATGCTGAACGCCTGTTGCGATAACAAAGTCGTCAGGCTCGTCCTGCTGCATAATGAGCCACATACACTCAACATAGTCCTTTGCATAGCCCCAGTCACGAAGAGAATCCATATTGCCCAGCTCAAGATGATCCTGAAGGCCCTCAGCGATCCTGCCTGCTGCAAGAGTGATCTTTCTTGTAACGAAATTCTCGCCTCTGCGCTCTGACTCGTGATTGAAAAGAATGCCGTTTACAGCGAACATACCATAAGCTTCTCTGTATTCCTTTATCATCCAGAAACCATACTGCTTTGCAATAGCATATGGGCTGTAAGGGTGGAAAGGCGTTGTCTCTCTCTGAGGAACTTCCTCTACCTTACCGTAAAGTTCAGAAGTAGAAGCCTGATAGATCTTTGTTGTCTTTTCCATACCCAGCATTCTTACAGCTTCAAGTATTCTAAGCACGCCGATAGCGTCAACGTCGCCGGAATACTCCGGAACATCAAAAGATACCTGAACGTGTGACTGTGCCGCAAGATTGTATATCTCGTCCGGCTGAACTTCCTTGATGATCCTGATAAGTGAAGTTGAGTCAGTAAGATCGCCGTCGTGGAGCTTGATCTTGTCAATAATGTGCTCGATCCTTCCTGTGTTGGCGATAGAAGCACGTCTTGTTATACCGTGAACAGCATAGCCCTTCTCAAGCAGAAATTCTGCAAGATATGAACCGTCCTGTCCTGTAATACCTGTAATAAGCGCAGTTTTCATAAATTGTACCTTTCCTTTCAATATTCAGCCATTAAATGGTCTTAATTGTCGTAGCAATGAATATTATACAATATTTTGCTGTCGTTTAAAACGGCATAAGTAAATTAATTATAGCACAATATTGGTTTTGTTAACAAACGTTGAACTATCACCAAAGCTTTCTGAACTGCGAGGGCGTTATCCCCTCTATCTTTTTAAAAAGCCTGCTGAAATAGTTAGCATCGCTCATTCCCACCTCATAACCTATCTCGTCAACAGTCTTATCAGAAAATCTTAACAAACTTTTGGCTTTTGTGATACGTTTTTGCTCAACATAGGCGATTATTGTCATTCCATATGTTTCCTTAAATATCTTAGACAGATAAAATTTGTTTATATAAAATACAGAAGCCAGCCCGTCAAGGGTGATCTTCTCCGTGTAATGCTCATCAATGTAAGCTCTTACGCTGCCAAGTTTCATTCGCTTTTTTGAAGCAAGACTGTTTTCTGGATCCCAAGAATCCTCCATAAGCAAGGTAAGAAGACAGCTCAGAGTCTGATTTATCCTCATATCCCGTATATAGTCGGGAGAATTTGCAAGAACATACAACTGCGAAAGCAGCTCCGTCACCGAATCAAACCCCACCAGATGAAAAACAGGCTGACCGCCACGTTCTCTGTATTTCTCATATATCGACTGCATTGAAGCACCATAAAAATGACACCACCGCAAACTCCAAAGATCGTCGCTTGTGTAATGTGAATAATCCTTCCTGCAATCAATAAAAACCACATCGCCTTTTTTCAGTCCGTATACCTTGCCGTCATATAAAAGCTCCCCCGAGCCCGACATAACAGCAAAGCAAAGATATGAAAGCAGCCCGCTTCTGGAGGACGAGTGCGGCTTGAGCGCTTGAAGTGAACCGGCCTCTTGCAAATGCAGCAGCGAAGTTCTGGCAAAAACCGAAGGTGTATAGAGCACTCTTTCAGACTTTACCGACGATGATCTCGAAGAAAAATATTCACTTTTCGCCATAGCCCACACGCTCCTTTCCAAGCAGTCTATTTACATTATATAGTATATAACTTTTGACGTATAAAGTCAATATTTGCAGCCCATTAATGTGAAAAAGCTTTTGTTTTGTCTGAAAATATGCTATAATAAAATCATCAAATTCTTGCGGAGGGTAAATTATGACCATATTGATAACAGGCGGCGCAGGCTTTATCGGCTCCAATTTTGTAAACTATATCCTTGATAACCACAAAGATCATCAAATAATCTGCGTTGACGCATTGACATACGCAGGCAAAATGTCCAATTTGTCACAAGCCGCCGATAACAGCAATTTTAGATTTGTAAAAGCAGATATCTGCGATAAAGAAACTATTTTCAATGTCTTCAAAACTTACGCTCCCGATATCGTCGTCAACTTTGCCGCAGAAAGCCACGTTGACCGCTCAATAACATCTCCCGATATCTTCTTCACAACGAATATACTTGGCACTACCGTGCTACTGGACGCCTGCGTGAAGTTTGGCATTTCACGTTATCATCAGATATCCACCGACGAAGTTTACGGTGACCTCCCTCTTGACGATCACAGTTTGAAATTCACAGAACTCTCTCCACTAAAGCCTTCAAGCCCTTACAGCTCTTCAAAAGCCAGCGCAGACCTTATCTGCCTTGCTTATCATAAAACCTACGGACTTCCCGTTACCATATCGAGATGTTCAAACAACTACGGTCCTAATCAGCTTGAAGAAAAGCTGATCCCACTTATGATAACAAATTCAGCACAAAATAAGCCGCTGCCCGTGTATGGCAGCGGCCTGAATGTCCGTGACTGGCTCTATGTATCCGACCATTGCGCAGCTATCGACGCTATCATCCACAAAGGAAAGTCGGGTGAAATATACAATATCGGCGGCGATTGTGAAAAAAGCAATATAGATATAGTCAAACTTATCTGTCAAAAGCTTGACAGACCCGAAAGCCTTATTCAATACGTCCCCGACAGGAAAGGTCACGACCTGCGTTATGCCATTGATTTCAGCAAAATAAACACCGAACTCGGCTGGAAACCAACAGTATCATTCGACGTCGGTATCACAAATACAATAAACTGGTATCTGGACCATTTGAACCAAAATACATCACCTGTGTGATCTTAAATGATTCTGCAAACTCATCGCATTTTTGTCTTTTTCAGATATTATGTACTCCACACCATTGACCCAGCTTTCGCCCTGCCATACGATATCACGATCATCATATCGAACAGCTTTTGCAGCCTCTTTGCAGAAATCGCCGTCCGTTCACCATTGCATAAGCGTGTCGTTTTCCAAAGTCAGATATCCGTGAGCAAAGCCTCTTGGTATGTACATCATTTTATGATTCTCAAAAGATAAGACCTCGCTGTAAGCATATCCAAAAGTCTTTTCCTTATGCAGATCCACCGCAACGCTCAATATCGAACCTTTAAGACAGGTAACTATCTTGGCCTGCGAATAAGGTTCTTCTTGAAAGTGCATACCACGAAGAGTGTATGCACTTTTACTATATCCCTGGTTTATCTGCCTTATCTCAAAATCAAAAGGAAATCCCTTGTCATAAATAACCGAAAGAAAACCTCTTTCGTCCTCAAAACGCTCTGTATCAAAAATATTCACAACATCTTTGTTCATTACTATAATAGCCCCTTTTCATAAATGCAAGATCACTAAAGCTATTATAGCACTAAAATGCAAAAATGTATAGTGTCCGCACCTTATCGCCGAGGGCTGTGCCTGCTCTTCTTTTTAAGCGTTAAGCGCATTTATTATTTTCGGCAAGCACTTTCTACGTTTTGCGGACATTTCATCAAGTTATTTGGATATTCAAAGCAGAATTTTCGGGCAATATGCCGCAAACGTTGTCAAATATCACAATTGATCGTTGCCCCAAAAATGTTCGTAATAATAGTCCGACTTTTTATTTAGTTCCTCGCAAAGCTTATCTGCTCCCAATTCTTCACACAATGTCGGCGTATCTGAATAAAGGTCTGTTCCAAGTCCCAATCTGTCTCCCTTTACCTCTGCACCCAAGGCGGTAAGAACAGTCGGGAACATATCTGCGCTTGTAAAGCACCTGTTTTTTGTCCTTGAAGCCTGAACAGGCGCATTTATTATGCAGTTGTATGTAGTCCTGATATATTTCTCGTCTCTGAAAAACTCATTTTTCATACTCAGATGATCGCCTACAATAACTATCGTAGTGTTTTCATAAAAATCCTGTTCTTTTATCCAGCTAACAAAATCTGACACCTGCTTGTCTGCGCAACAGATCACATTCTCATATTGCTCATCAAAGTTATCCTCGCAAAGCTCGCACTTGTAGCCATTAGGGAAATGAGTGTCGATCGTGAATAACGATAAAGCGAATGGCGCACCGTCGTCAGATAGTTCAAGTAATTTTTCTCTTGCATAGTTATATATCTTCTGATCCTCTATTCCCCAGTTTACATAATAATCTTCAGGAACTACTCTTTCTTTTACTAATTCATCATAATCTATAAGTTTTGAGCTTTTGCCTTCTCTCCAATACCTATCCACACCTGCAAATGTGCCCTCACTTCCTTGAAGCAAAACCTGTTCATACCCCTGCTTTGCTAAAATATCCTCTAACGTTACCGCATTTGGAAGAATAGTTTTTACATTTTCCATATCACCATTGCTATTAACATCTGCAATAAAAGGGACTCCCGTCGTCTGACTGACTAAAGAACCCATTGTGAAGCTTGTACCATTTGGAAATACAGACGCACCGCCGTGCAACTCTGTGTTTGAAAAGTATGTATTTTCATCAGCCAATTTTGTCAGTCGAGGTATGTAGTTTTCCTTAAAATCACCACCAGAAGCCTTGTCCATATAGGTGTTTTCCATTGACTCTAGATAAATGTATATCAGATTTCTTTTATCATTTGGAAAAATAACATTATCGTCTGTTGGCTCAACATAATAATCTTCAAAAATAGTAGTGTCGCTCCGTTGATTTTTTATAAAATCAACGTACGGCAAAAACAAACACGAAGTATATACCGCCAAAACCGACAGAATTATCAGCAGCACCTCATAAGCGACCCAGTCCTTTTCCTTAAATTTCATAGTCTGCGACTGACCACTCCTGTTCTCATACTCAACAGATCTGTACCTCAAAACAAGCAGGCCATACCTTGTGAAACAATATGTAAACACAATAGGCAGCAAAAGGCAATTTACAAATACCATCCACACATTTGTCGCAGTCAAACCTCCGCCAGCGTATCTAAGCGTAAATATTATCGAAGAAATACTTATATTGCCAAGATAATTCCTTATCCAAACAGACGTACACAACAGTACTAACGATAAAAAGAATAAGACAGCAAATATCATCATTGATATAAAACCAAATATGCTGCGCCTGTCTCGTTTAATTTTCTCTACTGTTTTATAAAATGGTATACCAACGTGTATGCAAAAAGCAAACCATACGCTTTTCAAATTTGTAGTTATTTTTCTCATTATATACCTCGAATAAAGAAATTATTACAGTAAATATAAATATATTATAGTATATACTGAGATAAAAATCAAGATTTCACAGGAAATAGTCCTTATTTTTGTCGTAATATACAAAAATAAAGTCATAAGCCCATAAAAAGTCACCTTTACTATTGAATAGCATAAGGTGACAATTTTTACTTTATTATATTGTGTTCATATAAGAAAACAAGTATCTTTGTCCTCTGTCCTACCCCATTCCCTCAATAAACTCCCGTATCTCCCGTTCCACCCTCTCAACGTCCTCGTGAAGCTCCTGAGCGGACATTCTGAACGCACCGCTGCCCATTATGATGACCTGCTCCATTTCGTCGGAAGTCGCCACACGTACCTTGTGCTCACGGCTGAGCTTGTGCGCAGTCTTTTCAATGTAAGTGTCAGCGGTCTCAGCCTCTTTTGTGTAAACAATGGAAATGTTGTGATAATTCTCCACAACACGTTCCTGCTCACGCACCTTGTATGCGTCAAATACAAGTATTAGCTCGCATTGCTTGTATCCTTGATAGTTGCAAAGCCTGTTGATAAGTATGCTCCTCGCAAGATCAAGGCTCTCCGCAGCCGCCTTTTTAAGCTCCTCCCAAGCGAAAATTATGTTGTATCCGTCCACAAGCAAATACTCTTTCCCAGAGTATACCTGCCTAGGCTTCCCCGATTTTACGGAACTCTCCGACTTCTTAGGCGTCCTCATCGCATACCGCTTGTCACGATCTATCTTGCCGTAAGTCCGCTCGAATATCTCCATAAGCTCCTTGTCCGCCACAGCACGCCTGCAAAAATCCTCCGCCCTGTTTCTCACAACAGGCGCAGCCTCGACAGCTTCCCTCCGCCGACCCTCGGCAGGCAAATGTAAATGCTCTTCCACCTCGTCCCACTTGACATTGTACCCTGACCCGTGTGAACAAAATACCGAGTCCGCCGTGTTTTCAAGATCGCTGTCCGCCTCATATCCAAACGCATTGATAACTTCCTCAGCGTTGTGACATTCCCTGTATCCGTCCGGCAAACAAACTATCCGTCCAAGCCCCTTTGTGTAACTCACCACCTGCTGCTGATATCCACGCATTTCCGATACAGGCGCACTTCCCTTTATCACCGAAAATTCCCCCGTGACCTCCGGCGCAGAAAAGCTTCCACCCATATTCTGTACATCCGTTATCGCCCTGCCAACATTCTGCGAAGGCACTTCCAGCGTGAAGCTGTAAAAAGGCTCCAGCAGTACCCCCTTTGCCCTGCGCAAACCCTGCCTTACCGCACGATAAGTTGCCTGCCTGAAGTCGCCGCCCTCGGTGTGCTTCAAATGCGCCCTGCCCGACATAAGAGTTATCTTCATATCCGTGATAGGCGAACCCGTCAGCGCACCAAGATACTTTTTCTCCTGCAAATGTGTCAAAATGAGCCTCTGCCAGTTCCTATCCAGCATATCCTCGCTGCATTCCGTTGCAAACTGCAAACCCTTTCCACGCTCCAACGGCTCAAGCTTCAAATGCACCTCCGCATAATGCCGCAGCGGCTCGTAATGACCGTAACCATAAACTTCCTCTGCAATAGTCTCCTTGTATGCAATACTGCCCTCACCGAAATCTATATCCACATCAAATCGCCGCTTGAAAATGTTTTTCAGTATCTCAAGCTGCACCTCGCCCATTATGCTGACGTGTATCTCGCTGAGCTGTTCGTTCCAGTCAACGTGAAGCTGAGGGTCCTCATTCTCCAACAACCGAAAATATGAAAGCAAAGTGTGTGCGTCGATATCCTCCTTAGGCTCAGCACGATATGTGAGCACAGGCTCAAGCAACGGCGATGCCGAATCGCTCTCCGTTCCAAGCCCATGCCCTGCGTAAGTCTTTGTAAGCCCCTCAACAGCGCAGACCATTCCACGCTCAGCCACCTCCGCCGAGCGAAATTTCGCCCCCGAGTATACCCTTATCCTCGCCACCTTTTCCGAAACGCCCTCGCCGTCAGCGGTCATATAGTCCACAAGACTGCGTATTTTGAGCGCTCCCCTAGTTATCTTCATAAACGTGAGCCTTGCACCGCCGTCCTCAGATATCTTGTATACCTTTGCGCCAAATTCGCTAAGTTCTCCACCCTCGCCGTTTTCATAGCAAGGACAGTATTCCGCCAAAGCGTCCATAAACCGCTCAACACCCTGAGACTTCAATGCCGAGCCGAAAAAGCAAGGAAAAATATGCCTCTCCTTCACCGCCAACGAAACAGCCTCCACAGACATTTCACCGCTGTCAAGAAATTCGTTCATTATGCCCTCGTCAAACACAGCACAGTCCTCTGCCACCTCTTCACGGCTGCGGCAGAAATCCACAAACCCCGACCCCAGCCGACCGTCAAGGCTGGTCATAACAAAGCCCCTGTTCGCCCCGTCAAGATCCATTTTGTTCACAAACACAAAGGTCGGCACATTGTACCGCCGCAAAAGCCGCCAAAGGGTCTGCGTGTGGCTCTGCACCCCGTCCGTTCCGCTTATGACAAGCACAGCCATATCGAGCACCTGCAAAGCCCGCTCAGTCTCCGCCGAAAAATCAACGTGTCCCGGCGTGTCAAGCAGCGTGAACGACACACCCTTGTAACTAAATTCTGCAGGCTTAGAAAACACCGTAATGCCCCTGTTTTTCTCGATCATATCAGTATCAAGAAAAGCGTCCCCGTGGTCAACACGGCCGAGCTTTCTTATCTCGCCCGAAAGATAAAGCATTGCCTCTGAAAGTGTCGTCTTGCCCGAGTCAACGTGGGCGATAATTCCAATTACCGTTCTTTTCATTTTATCTTATCCTGTCCGATCAAAATTATCATATCAAGATAACAGCCTGCAAAAGCGCATAAATACGCCTATTGCTCACTTTGTCCGATAGCCGATATCTTATTAAGATAATTATACCATATAAAACCCCCGTAATCAAGATATCCGCCCAACGCCAAAACAATAAAAAATCCGCCGATTTTTTTGCAAAAACTATTGATTGATCGCCCGAGTTATATTATAATAGGACTATAAATACAAATTCAGCGTGTTAATAAACAGTCTTGTAGGGGACGGCGAATTTTATCTGCTCGACATTGCTCGCATATAAAATGACGTCCCACTTGTTTGGATATCCACAAATCGTGGTAAAATCCACTTGCTACCTGCTTTTAACAATGCTGATAGAAGTAATAAATAGAAAATCAATATGAAAGGAAAAAGTTATGAAAAGCATTATCACCGCACTTATGCAGACCGTAATACTTATCGTGGCGATCGTCATAACCGCCCTCGCTGTCCCAAAGCTCGCAGGGGACGATAACAGGTTCGATAAGTACATAGCCGAAAATTCGACCCAGACCGTCACAACCGCCAGCGCTTTGGATATCGTCAAGGACGGCGAAAAAGCCACCTATAAGGATATCGACAATTCCATCAAGACCATCTGCTCAAAAGTCACCTTCCTGCAAAAGCCTGTCAATAGCTTTCTCAATAAAGAAATAAGTTTTAAGCAGGCAAAATTCGTCAACTATTATTGGCTCACCGCCTTGATCGCAGGCGCACTCTGTTGGCTCTTCGCCGCAGGCTTCCCCTTCAGAGTCGGCAGAAAAGGCTTCAATATTTTCGGCTCAGTCTATAATCAGTTCTCAAAAGTCGTCCTCCTCGAGGACGAAATGACCCGTGAGGAATACGAGGTCGACCTCGGTATGACAATATGGGGGCCGCTCTTTGTGATCCTCCTCGCCCTGCGAATGACTTTCGCAATAATGTGGGGCTTTATCCTCCCCCTCGTCATAATCGGCAACTTTATCATCGGTATCGTAAGAATTATCGGCAGAGTGCTTGTAATAAGCGCCCGTGGCGCAAAGGAAGAAGTCCAAAGGCTCAGCCGTGCAAATCAGACCGATAAGACCACCTATTCCCTCTATCCCACCTGCGGCTATTTTAGAATAGAGCTTGACCAAGACCATACCCAAGGCGTTTTCCTGCGCAATTATTGGAACGCCATCGCCGCAAAAACAGTCCTCGACAGCGAAGCTTTGAACCAAGACCTTGATAAAGATACCGCCAACGAAAATATCCGTTTCGGCGATTACGATAAGAAAAATTTCTATGAGACCTATCGTCTCCTCACCCGTCTCAAAGGCCGTTCAAAGCCCGAAACAAAGCAGAAAAAAGCCATTATCAACGCCGCAAGAAAAGAGGGCGGCTATGAATATAAATTCGACCTCGATCAGCATATCTACCACGTCTATATGACAGGCTCCGAAGCCGCCAAGCAGCTCAGCCACGCCGATGTGAAGTCACGTTTCAATACCGCAATGCTCCTCGACGTCCTCGATTACGACCGCAAAGGCAAACAGTATGAAATGCGTGATTATAACAACCTCCGTGTTGCAGACGATGACGAATTTGACGCCAAGATATCAAACTTCAACTCGAACCTAGTCCAAAAGTTCGGCAGAGACCGTTACGATCAGTATTTCAACCAGCATAAAGACGAAATACTAGCCCACCGCCGCAATGCATTGCTCTCAGAAGTCGGCTCAGACGATTAAAAAGAAACACATACAAAAAGGCTCGCCCCACACAAAACGTGCAGGACGAGCCTTTATAATTTATTATTCAAAAACGTCAATGTCAAAACAAATGGGACGTCGAGGACGCAAATTGTTGTGAGCATTGTCGAACAACAATTTTCCTCTACAAATCACATAAATGCGTCGTTTATTTGTAGGGGCGAACATCGTTCGCCCGTTTTTTTGCCAGTCTATCGCACCTTATTTCCCACCAAGAAATTCCCTGCCGTCCTTGTCCGTGTCAAGAATAGCCTTTACAAACTTCTCCTCCGTAGGCTCACCCGGCACATAAGTCCATTCAACAACGCTCGCCGCCTTGTGAGCGATGGCCGCAACGTCCTCCTCGCCAAGGTCTATCTCCCCCAGCGTGCAAGGCAAACCAATGCTGTGGTTGAATTCAAAAATGCGCTCACGCTCCTCAAGCTGTCCGTCATAAGTCAAAAGGCAAAGTACGCCAAATGAAACGATCTCTCCGTGCAAATGCTTGTGTTCGCACTTTGGAAACAGCGAAGCGCCGTAATAAACGCAATGCGCCAGCGATGAGTTGTAGTAATAATCGTCCTTAGGGTCGGGATTGTTCTGATGAACAGTAAAGTTTGAAACAAGTCCCGCCGTGATGATAATGTCAAGTGCCACCTGCTCGATATCCTTTGAAGAAACATTGTTCCTGCAATCCTCCAAAGCCTTTTTGCCATATGAAATAAGCGGTTCCGTACAAGCCGTCGCAAGCACTTTGCCAAGCAAAGGCGTGTGTATCATATCCTTGTCACGGCAAGCGAAAACAACTTCATATTCCTTGCTCAATGCGTCGCCGATACCAGCCCAGAAAAGCTTTTCGGGCGACTCGGCAATAATTTTCGTGTTGATAAAAGTGTGCAAAGCAGGCGCTTTAAGATAAGCGTATTCCTTGAAAGTTCCGTCAGCGTTGTATATCACCGAAATAGCCGTGCAGGAAGCACAGTTTGAAGCCAGCGTCGGGAAAGTGAAAAACGGCTTGTCCATTCTGTCGCAAAGGGTCTTTACCGTGTCAACAGCACGTCCGCCGCCAACGCCGAAAACCATATCCGCATTTTGCACCTCGGGCATAGCTTTGAGCATTTCAACGTTCTCGTAATTCGAGTCTCCGCCGTACCAAATAAAATCTGTCAGCTCGATGTCAGAGCCTTCCACAGCCGCCAAAAGCTCAGGCTTGGCCTTCTCCATAGCCGTCTTGCCGCCGATAACAACAGCCCTTTTTCCATAACGTCGGGTAACATAGGGTATCTCTTTGTAACAGTCGTCGCCAATTGAATAGCTTGGTAAAAATTCGTTGTAAGATCTGGTAGACATATTCTTTTCCTCCGTTATTATATTTTGGAAATTATGAACAAAACAGCCTGCGCCGCATTGTTATATGATTTAATGATACAACTTATTTATAGCCAAAATTATATAGATATTTGTGATATTTTGTTAACATTTGCACATATAGAAATTTGCCATAACGATCATTTTTACCACGACATATAAGTAGGGGCGACCTTTGGTCGCCCGTTGATCTGCTTTTTTTGCGAAAGTCGGCTTTTTTCGTCAGACAGCTCATTACATCATGCCCTTATCGGAATAACCACATTAGCAATAAACCTGTCGCCCGATCGACCCGTGGTAATATATCCGCCGTACTTTTCCACAGCAAGCCTTATGCTTGTAAGCCCAAGCCCCTTGTGACCAGCCTTTGTCGTCCTGTAATTCTCACCACGCTTTGAAAGCTTTCCCGAAAATGTGTTCTCAACGCTTATGAGCACAAGCTCGTTTATCTGCTGCATTTTCAGCACAATGACTTTTTCGCCCCCGACCTCCTTGCAGGCCTCGATAGCGTTGTCCAGCAGATTTGCAAATACCGACGTTATGTCAGTCTCCTCCATAAATTCAAGAGACAGGTTTTGTATATCCGTCTCCGCCCTTATGCCAAGCTCTTCCGCCGAAGATATCTTCTGACTGAGCACCGCACCGAGCAGCCTGTTTGAACAGTCAAATACATTGCCAAGCTTCATAATGTCACGCCTCAGCGCCGCCGTGTATTTTCCTGCCTCTGAGGAATTTTCCGCCGCAAGGCTCTCTATCGCCGAAATGTGCTTCTCGATATCGTGAAGCATACACCCCGTCTCGATATATCTGCGGTTCAGCTCCTCGTAATGGTCAAGCTGTATCTTGTTCTGCGTCTTAACCGCCTCAAGCTCATATCTGGTCTTGTAGCTTTTTGAAAGCAGCTCCATAAGGTGCACAACAAAAAAGTCTATTATGGTAAATCCTATCATACAAAGGGTAAGAATTATACCATTAGAATCCCCCGAAAGCAGCGTGACAAGATAGATTATAACGAACTGAAACAGCGTCAAACAGATAATGAATACGACCTCATATGCCGTCAAAACCGATTCGCCCTTGACGATATTCACAGCCGAATATATCTTGTAGCTCAAAAGCCATAGCGTAACGATAAAAATACAGCCGATGGTCCTGCATTTGTCCGAATGTGAATAGTCATACAAATTCATTTTCATAACCACGCACATCATCACAGTCACGATAACGTCCAAAAACACGCCGTATACACAGCTCACAAAGCTCACTATTATTGACGTGTTTATTGATACCTTGTAAAGGCACAAGCACATAAGCTCAAAGGACACCAGCATATAAAGCGCATTGAAAAAGTTCACTCCGCTCAAATGATGAACAGCCACAAGCCACAGCGCAGCGACCATTATCACAGGAAATATTATCCGCTTTTTCGTCACCCTGCGTTCAAATAATTTTCCGCATACGCAGTATGTAAGAAAATACGCCAGCACATCGCAAAGCGAATTTACGATAACATAAAGCTGAGCGTAAAAATGCTCGCTTGCGACCCAGTTTCTTAAGACCGCCGTCATAAGCTTCTCACACTTACCCTTTCAAGCATATTTTCCGCCAGCCGCTTTTCAAATTCAAGACTGTTTCCCCTCGAAAGCGGTATCTCGTCATTGTTCATCATAATGACCCGACTGTTTTTCACAAAGCTTTTCACCATTCTGAGATTTATAATGTGGCTTCTATGCGGCATAAAGAAATCTTTTTTGTCAAGCAATGCGAAAATATCATTTATCCGCCCCCTGCAAATATGATCTCCACGATTTGTTATAACGATAACAGACCGCTTGACGTGTCCGCAGGATATGTATATCATATCGCTTTCGCTTATCATAATGTTCTCATTGTTTATGGTCACAAGCTCTATCTGCCTGCTTTCCGCCTTGTCTCTCAGCCCGATATAATCGCTTATTATCTGAAAAATATCCTCATAAGAAGCAGGCTTTGAAAGATAATCAAAAGCGTGGACACGATAGGCCTTTCGCATATAATCTCTATAATTGGTCACATAAACTATCTGTCCGTTGTGATCGTATTCTCTTATAAGCCCTGCAAGCTCAATGCCGTTTATCCCCGGCATTTCGATATCGAGAAAAATAAGATCAAAATTCTTTCGCTCCTCAAGAAGCTTTTTCCCGTCAGTATAAACCGTCACCCTGTGCTCCCTGCCAAGCTCACCGCAGGTACGTTCGGCAAATTCAGCGATAGCCTCAGCAATTTGCCGCTCATCATCACACACCGCAATATCAAGCATTTTTTTACGCCCCCATATCAACAAACTCAATAATGCAAATACACTTTGATTATATCATATCTATCGACAAAAATCAACGCATTTAACCCTTATTGACGGCGGTATTATTTTGCGATATAATTAATTTGAAAATCTGAACAAAATAAAACCGCAGGAGGGATAAATATGCAATATACAAACAAACGATCAGCCCCGAACCTTACGGAACGGGGCTGGTTTTATTTTTCTGTTCAGTTCACGTGAAGCTGATTTTTCAAGGCATTTTGCAAAACCTGCGAAAAATTAACACCATTTTCGATCGCAAGATCATTAAGCCAAGACGGGATCGTCAATGTCTTTTTTACCGATCTCTCAAAGTGCTTTTTAGCATATTCATCAACATCTACGGCGACCATATTTACAAATGCACTTTCATATTCATCATATTCTGCATTTACGTCTATACTTTCCAGCGCAGGAGGAGCAGGAACAGGTTCTTTATTTATTTTCAAGTCATAAATATAACCAGCAAGACAGTCGATAGCCATATTCATTGCCTCGTTAAGATCATTGCCGCAAGTCGCTATTCCCAGCACAGGAAATATTACAGAATAGCCGCCTTCCTTTTCTTTATAAAAGCAAGCAGGATACATAGTTAACATACAAATACCACCTTTCTTTGATAAGCAGAGCCTATCTCAGCCCAGCCTGTTTCAAAATAGAGTTTGCTGTTCCTTTAGGGATATCGCCCTTGTGATTAGGCACTATAACTATTCCCTTTTTTATCGGGTGCTTGTATTTAAAATGCGAACCTCTCGCACCCTCAAAAAACCAGCCGTCCTCTTTCAGTATTTTCTCCATTTCTTTAAACGTCATTCCCGACACCGCATTACATATATAGTATAGCATACTATACGTATAATGTCAATACGTGTTAAAAGAAATTAATGAAACATTCTTAACTATGTTCCTTATCTATAGTCTTCATTCCTCTCCGATATCATCATCAAGGATATCACTCTGCTCTAAAAAATCACAATTTTTCAGCTTCGTCAGCATTTCATCAAAATGATCGGCGTCAACTCTTATGCCAATGCTGTACATACCATCTGCCTCGGTGTTCGATAAACGGTCGGGAGAGCTTCCGCACCACAGCACAAGGTCTGCGCCTTTGTCGGAGCGATAGTTGTTTTTTAACAGTTTGAAATAATCGCCAAGGTTCTTTTTACGCTGGTCAGCGGCAGTTGTGTAAATGTCTAAGATAGTCTCAGCCTGCTGCTTTGTGTATGGCTCACCATTTGCCTTTGAATGGAAGAAATATTGGCTGTCATTGTCGGAAATCACTATGATAGCTTTGTTATACTCGCCTATCACCGACCTATCGGGCATACCGTTGAAGCCGTCGTTGAAATATGATGCCACAGATATCACCAGCACCGCAGCGCAGTAACCGACAAAGGCTGCAAGCCATTTCAGCACCTTTTTTACATCAACAACTCCCCTTGCAGAAATGAAACGCACGAAGAGATAGATAAGCAGGATAGCCACCACAAAGCCAATGTTTTCCGTATTGGAGATTATCAACAGCAGCGCTGAAAATACGCCTAGGAACATCACAAGCTCAAAAAAGCCTTTGAACACGATCGGTTTGCCTGTTGCTCTGCCGTCACGCCTTTTATAAAGGAAGTAGGTCAGCGCCATTCCTATTGCCGACACAAAAATGCTCACGCACAGCGGCAGGATATAGTCTGCAGAAAAATCATAGCTGCTGAAATCTATGGCTCCTATCGACCAGGCAGGTATCTTGCTGAAAAATTCGTCCAGCCGAACGCTGTAATTAATGTAGAACGGCCTTATCATCGCATAGTAAAAAAGCTGCGGCAATATGAGTTGAACAGCACCGATCATCAACGCTGTGTAGATCGTTTCAAACAGCGTTCCGCAGCATACTACGCAGAACATTACGACAAGATCAACGCACATCACAAGGGCGATGAACGACAGGGCGTACATAACGCCGTACTTCAAGCCGTAAGAAAATGTAAATCTGCCGAACAACAATATGCCGATAACAAACAGGATATTCCAAAATATCACAGGCAGGATATGCAGTTTGAAAAGCGCCGCAAGTTTGGAGAAAAAGCGCTCCTTTGCGCTGTATGGCAGCGAAAAGATCAGATCGGCATTATTTTTGCTGTAAAGCTCTTTGAACAGCGACAGAACCGCAACAACGCCGCATATCGCCACCAAAAACGACCATATATAGGTCGGTCCTCGGTCATATTCGGTGAAGTTTTGAAAATAATAAGCAAAGTTGTAATAATCAGCCTTTGGCTTGCCAAGCATATTTGTCACAAGAAGCATTATTATCGCTCCGCCGAAAAGGACGATATTGGTAAAAAGGAACAGCCGCTTGTTCACACTAAACTCTCGCCGTGAGGCCTCTCGAACCCTATTCATTGTCGCCGACCGCATAACCACGCACCTCCATTTCGTAAATGAAAATCTCCTCAAGGGTCATCGGCACAAGCTCCAGCAGGACTGGCGAAAGGGTGGAAAGCTTTGAAGTTATATCCTCTTTTTCGCCCTTCACGATCGCCGTTGCGACTTTGCCAACGGTCTTGAAATTTCGCACATCGACCCCTGTTTGCTCAAGCTGTGAACGGGAATATTCGCCTGTTGCAGGGGCTATTTGCACCTTTTCAAAGTGCTCTCTCACATCGTCAACGTCGCTTGAAAACACCACTTCGCCTTTATGGAGGAGCATTGCTCTATCGCAAATTTCGCCTATTTCCGTGATATTGTGTGAGGAAACTATTATAGTCGCCCCACGGTCGAAAATGTTATCCACGACCATTTGCCTTATGAGCTTTCTCATTGCAGGGTCAAGGCCGTCGAAAGCTTCGTCCAACAGCACATATTTTGTATTGCAGGCGAGGGCAGCACAAGCTATTGCCTGCCGTTTCATACCCTTTGAAAACTGCGCAAGCCGCTGATCTTCGGGCAATTCCAGCCTTTTTGTAAGGCTTTCAAAGGTCTCCTCAGAAAAATTTTTATAGCAGGATTTGTAAAAGCGTTCTATCTCTTTAAGGGTAAACCCTGCAAACTGCGCTGTATCGTCGCTGACGAAAAAAATCTGCTCTTTCGCTTTGGGGTCGTCATAGACTTCCCGTCCGTCGATGGTAACGCTGCCGCTATCGGGGCGATAAATTCCGCACACCGTTCGCATAAGCGTTGATTTTCCTGCGCCGTTCGAGCCGATAAAGCCGAATATCGTTCCCTCGGGTATTTCAAGGTCGATGCCTTTCAGCGCTTCCGACTTTGACTTTCTTCCTTCAAATGTCAGCCGCAGATCAGTTATTTTTATCATTTTCCCCACTCCTCTCCCGTTTCTCCTGTTCCGCCAGCATTTCAAGCCGTTCGGAAAGCGTTTCAAGGCTTATTCCTGCTGCCAGCGCAGCCTTTGCACGGGCACAAAATTCATCGAGCAATTTTTTCTCTATCGAGCCCTTTTGCCGTGCCACAAAGCAGCCCTTGCCGGCCACCGAATAGATTATCTCGTCGTGCTCAAGCCTGCCATAGGCTTTTGCCACGGTATTCGGGTTTAGCCCAAGCTCTTTCGCCAACATTCGTGAGCTTGGCAATTTGTCATTTTCTTTCAGCACGCCTTTTGAAATAAGGCTGCTTATTTGATCGCATATCTGCTCATAGATCGGCGCTCTTCCCGTCAGATCAAGGGTTATCACCTCAAAACCTCCTTCCTGTTTGGTTGTTTTGTTGTTTCGTTTCATTTGTCCTTGCTGTACTAACTGTATTATCTCTTGTAGTACAGTTATATTATACAACCGAAAAACCACTTTGTCAAGTCTTTTTTATTCGCTATTTTTAATTCGCATAGGGCTGGACAGACGTTAAACCGCACAAAGGATTAAACCATACAAAGTCCGTTTGATGTGTTGCAAACAGAACATATTATACCCACGGGCGCACGCTGTGCGCTCCTACCATATGTTATTCAATTTTCAAGTTGCTGGGTGGAGAATATCAAATGCAGTTAAAGCCCTTGGTTACGTACTCTTTACCCCCATTATCCGTTCTCAACATTTGGGTGCAAGTCCTTAGATGCGCCAGCCAAAACTATCACGTCGAGTTTCCTAAGACCTCAGTCCACAGGGCAGCCCCAAACAAAGACCGCCTAGCGGCTTTGCACGTAATCTGCTTACAGATTTTCCGTCATATAGCACATAAATCCCTTGACATACATAAAGTATGCCTGCGGAATTTCTGCACTATCTGACGAAAAATCTGACGGCGCATCTTACGCACAATCTTTGTTTGGTGCTGCCCTCGTTTCCCTTGCCACTCTACAAATGTCTTTCTACTTATCCCGAAAAATGCCTTGAAAGTTGCATAAAAAATGCAACTATTGCTCGAATGTTGCCAAATTAAATTATTTTTCATTTGTTTGCACAAATTGATGTGTTTGAAATTGGTGGGGTTGCACAGGGATCTATGAATAAATTGCGCACCCGATTGTCGGCAAAAATTTCTATTTGGTGATTGACTTGGGTCGATTTTTATGATAAAATATTTGTGGAAAAGTTATGAAGAAGTCCGTCTTTATGGCGTTTATGTGGGGGAAATGTTATGTCGATACTTTTATTGCCGTTCAAATTGGTTTTTCTGATAGTCGCTTTTGTGCTCAAAGGCTTGTTATACTTACTTGCTTTTATACTGAATTTTATTTCTGAGGTGCTGGTCGCTTTGCAATACATAATCGGCAGCGCATTCGTGCTTATCGCTATCGGCGGAACTATCGTGCTTGTGAAAAACATTCAGAATGGTTCGCTGACGGGGTTGCAGGGCGGTGTTTTGATAGGCTTTTTATGGCTGATTTCTATGGCGTTCAGTATGATGTTCTATTTGAGTAGTGCGGCGGCTGATCTATTTGAAAGCATTGGCGACTGGCTTGGCGACACGGCTTTGGGATTTTTCTACTGATAAATTTGATAATTTGTGGCTTGTAGAGCAAAATAAAAGGCGATAGACTGTGTGATACAGTTTATCGCCTTTTTGGTTTACTATACACAAGCGAGCAGTCAGGCTGCCGCTTTTATTTTCATACCGGCTGATCTTTATAGTCGCTCCGGTCGACCAACTTTTAACAAAGAGCTTTGGCTTTTTGTTTGGTGCATACTATACTTTCAAGCAGCGGTGAGCTTCGGAGTTTCGGATACACGCCATTAATTTCTAATGTGTCCCTCAAGTGTCAGCCGCACTAAGAAAAGCTACGGATAACTTCTCTCGGTAATATTATAGCTTATCTTGCTTTAAATGTCAACCTTTTTGGCACTAAAAAAGACCTGCGCAGAGGCGTAGGTCTTATCAGTCACATTTTGTTTTCGACTAAAAGTCTATTCGGGTCAAGGCTGATATGCAACCTTCAACTAAGCTCCGTGATGTACTCACCCGAATAAGCACGCACTTCATCGCTTGACGGTCTGCTACGACTATCAAGTTTCGTCAGGCCGTTCGACAGTTTTTGCTGCCTGCTCAACAGATTTCTGTTGCTGGTACTATTATACTCGTTTTTATGTAAAATGTCAAGCAGCGGTCTTGACATTTTCTGCCGGATACGCTATACTATTACTAGGAACTGATGAATGTGTTCTCTAGGGGCAATTGTAGCCCGGCAGAATGAAGCATTTGTTAGCTCCTTTTTTGCACTCTGCATTTGACAAAATCTTATATTTATGCTATAATCTATGTCGGAAAAGGTAGGTCTATACGGTAGGCGGTTGTCCTCCAAACGTACATAGTCTGAATATTGCGGTCGCAAGATCAAGCAAAATAGGATATGGAAACGGAGGTGATAGAATGGACTTAGTTTACTTCGTCTTAACTATCGTGTTGATAATTGCTCTTACAGAGTTGATTAAAAACATAAAAAAATAACCGCCCTTCGCCAAAAGTTGCGGTTATTTTTATAATACAATTCTTGAGGCAACCGTCTATACGATCTGCCTTTTCTCTATTTTTATTATATAACATAATTTGTAGTATGTCAAGGGTTTGACACGCTTTTGTTTTAAAACATATCAAACAAGAAGTGGGCTGTCGAGGACGCAAATTGTTGTGAGCTTTGCCGAACAACAATTTTCCCCTACATTTGACAAAAGTATAATTTTATTATATAATAGTTATTGCATTGCGTTTCGGCGCTTTAAAGAATAAAACAGGAGAGATACAAATTATAATGGAAAAATCAAGTAAGAACAGAGCCACTTTTCAGTCTCGGCTCGGATTTATATTAGTCTCGGCTGGGTGCGCTATCGGGCTGGGAAATGTTTGGAAATTTCCGTATGTGTGCGGTCAAAACGGCGGCGGTGCTTTTCTGATACTTTATCTCATCTGCCTTGTGCTGTTGGGGCTGCCTATACTCATCTGCGAGTTCGCTATCGGACGTGGAAGCAAGCGAAGCCTTTCTCAGGCGTTCAACAAGCTTGAAAAGCCCGGAAGCCGCTTTCATATGACAAAGTACACCAGCATTGCAGGAAATTACCTTTTGATGATGTTCTACACGATGGTGACGGGGTGGATGTTGTATTACGCTTTCAAGTATATCACGGGGTCCATCGACGGGTCGAGCACTCAGGCGACGGCTGAGGCTTTTGCCAATATGCAGCAATCGCCCTGGCTTATGCTGGTGTTCGCCGCAGCCGTAATAGCCCTTTGTATCGGCGTTTGCGCTCTTGGACTGCAAAACGGTATCGAGAAGGTAACCAAAGTTATGATGATACTTCTTATGGCGCTTATGCTTGTGCTGGCGGTCAATTCCATTCGGCTCAAGGGGGCTGGCGAGGGGCTTAAATTCCTTCTTGTGCCTGATTTTGACAAGCTTTTTGAAAAGGGATTCACATCGGTGCTGTTTGCGGCGATGACGCAGGCGTTTTTCACGCTGAGTATCGGTATGGGCACGATGGAGATATTCGGAAGCTATCTCAAAAAAGACCGCACGCTTATTGGCGAGTCGGTGAGCGTTATCGTGCTGGACACGGCGGTTGCCATTGTGGCCGGGCTTATCATTATTCCTGCCTGCTTTGCTTATGGTATCGAGCCTGACTCTGGGCCTTCGCTGCTTTTTATCACGTTGCCGAATGTTTTTCATAATATGGCAAACAGCAGAATATGGGGCGCAGGATTTTTCATTTTTATGTCCTTCGCCGCTTTGTCCACTGTTATAGCCGTGTTTGAAAATATCATCACGATGAGCGTTGAGCTTTGGAACTGGAGCAGAAAAAAGTCGCTGCTTATGAACCTTGTGCTTATCTTTGTGCTGACTATACCTGCTGTGTTCGGGTTCTCGAGCCTTTCGGGCATACACCCATTGGGCGGCGGCACGACGATCATGGACTTTGAGGACTTTCTTGTTTCATCGAATATCCTGCCGCTGGGTTCGCTGGTGTGTGTGCTGTTCTGCGTTAAGAAAAACGGCTGGGGCTGGGAAAATTTCATTGCAGAAGCCAACATGGGCGAGGGCAGGCACATTCCGAACTCCATTCGCACTTATATGACCTACGCTGTGCCTGCGCTGATAGCGTTTATCTATCTCAAAGGCTATTACGACACATTCTCGGACAGGAGCTTGCCTGTGCTGTGCTTCTGGATGGCGGTGGCTGTGGTGCTTTTGACGCTTGTGCTTTTGGCGGCGTTTACTACTTCTCGCGCTATGCACAGAAAATACAAATCTACTTCATCAAATTAATTTCATTCATGAGAAAATGATATATGGTTATCTATAAATTGTCACTATAGTATTGAAAAATAACAATATATATTGTATAATAAGAACAGGAAAAAGACTAGCAGGAGGGCGGTTAATAAAATATGGCAAAAAGCGAATATATTAGAAGCAATCAAAGAATCAAGCCTAATTTGTCAATTAAATTATCTAATGAAAGTTGCTTTGAATTTTTAGCATCATTAAAGAATAATTCTATTTCCCTCATTTTGATTGATCCGCCTTACGAAGTTTCCAGAGATACAAATTTTGCGTCCGGTGAGGAAACAGGCAGGGACACCGACAGATTTAGGGTTCTTATGGATTTTGGCGATTGGGATTATGGTTTCAATAATTTAGCAGGCGTAATTAAAGAATGTTACAGAGTTTTAAAAAAAGGTGGAACTCTTATTTGCTTTTACGATCTTTGGAAAATTACAACTCTTAAAGAATACTTTGATAATGCAAAATTCAAACAACTGCGTTATATTGAGTGGTTAAAAACTAATCCCGTGCCACTTAATAGTAAAACTAACTATCTCACCAATTCACGGGAAATTGCGTTAGTTGGTGTCAAGTGCGGCAAACCTACATTCCATTCTGAATACGACAATGGTATTTATCGTTATCCAATTTGCCATGATAAGGGCAGATTTCATCCAACGCAGAAACCTTTGGCTCTTATTGAAGATTTGATCATTAAACATTCAAATGAAGGAGATTTGGTATGCGATTGCTTCTCAGGCTCTGGCACAACAGCAGTTGCAGCTTACAATACAAATCGTAATTTTATTGGATGTGAACTTTCAAAAGAGTATTATGACAAATCTCTTATGCGTTTTACCAAACAAGGTTTTAACGGAAGGAGCGGTAACAATGACCAATGTTAATAGGAAAATTCAAGATATGATCAGTGACTCCGAAAATAGCCGCAAGGATATTCTTAATTACGTGAAGAACAATTGTCGAGATGAAGCATTAACACCTCAAACATTAGGTATGTTGTTTGAAGTGTATGCTGAAATGGAGCCACAAGAAAATGACGCTTCTTCTTGGTTTTCAAAGGAAATCTCAATTGATGAATTAAAGAATATACATCCTGCTTTTCAAAGCACTAATGGGTGTCAATGGGCAAGATCTGATACTAGTTATCTTGGTAAGAAGTATGTCATAATCAGAAAGCATAAAAGAGGTAAGGTGGCATCTATTAAATTAGATGGTGCTAATAACAAGTCTATTAAACGTTACCGTTGTATTAAGAAAGAAATTATTGATAGTATTTCTAAAAAGCGATGTGCCATTTTAGATGTCGGCACTCAAATTGAAGTTGACCATAAAGATGGTCATTATGACGTTTTATCTAATCAAGATAAATCAACACAAAAAGAAAGCGATTTCCAGCCATTATCAAAAGCCGCCAATGATGCAAAACGGGGGCATTGTAATAAGTGTATCAAAACCGGGAAACGTTATAATGCTACAGCATTAGGCTATTCACAGGGATTTATCCTTGGAAATGAAGACACAAAAACTTGTCAAGGATGTTATTGGTATGACCCACAATATTTTAACAAAGTCATTTCTAAAGATTATAAAAAGAACAAATAGCAGTTCTGCAAGTTGCTTACTATTGTGATAAAAATAATACGTAGCCACCAAATTTGTGACCTACAATTAAAACAAACTGAGGCTATCCGATAACGGAAAAGCCTCAGTTTTTCTGTATGTAAGTTTAGCAGAAAGCTTGAACTTTACAGGCTTATTTGCCTGTTGTTACGGTCTTTGCTGTTGACCAAGCGCCGTAATACTTTGTGCCCTTAACTGTTGTGTAGGAGCGAACTCTTACATAATAATTTGTCTTAGCCTTGAGCTTTGAAACTGTCTTTGAAGATGTGTTCTTGCTTGTGATAGTTGTCTTGGAAGCGTTCTTGAAGCTTGAATTTGTTGAATACTGAACTTCATAGCCTGTTGCTGAACCCTTCTTTACCCAAGTTGCGGAGAAGCCCTTTGACTTTGCGGAAAGCTTCTTGATCTCCTGCTTTGCAGGGTTGATCTTGAATGTCTTTGTGATCGTTTTGGTGTAATTTCCCTTGCCTGCGATCTTTACGGTCGCCGTGCCGACGTTCTTGTTGTTGGAATAAGAAACTGTGTAATCTGTGCCGCTCTTCAAAGTTTTGCCACCAAACTTAACAGTAATTTTCTGTGTTTGAGCCTTGCCTGTGAAAGCCTTTGTGAAGTCATTCTTTATACTGAATGTCTTTGTGAGCGTGCCTGTATAGTTGCCCTTACCTGTGATAGTTACCTTTGCCGTGCCGACTTTGGTGTTATTACTGTATGAAACAGTATAATCCGTACCTTTTTTCAAAGTTTTGCCGTTATACTTGACTGTAACAGACGGTCTCTTTGCCTTGCCATCGTATGCGTAAGTAGACGTCGAAAGCGAAACGCTTGCTTTTGAAATGCTCTGCTTTGTGACTGTGAGCGCTGGGATATCGGCAGTTTCGAGGACTGTCTTGCAGACTGTGCACTCCTTGTGCTTCTTGCCCTTAACGCCAATAGCTGCGGCTTTGTCGATTATCCAATCGCTGGATTTGTGGCCGGTGGCTGGAATCAGTTTTACAGGATGTTCCGCAAGTCCACAAACGGAACAATATGTATTGCTGGTGCGACCATCTTCTGTGCAAGTTGCCGGAACGCCTGGATCATACACCATTGTGTGACCTGTTGCTGGGATTGTTTCGGTGTAGGTGTCACCACATTCGCAGGTGTACGTCTTTACGCCCTCTGCTGTGCAAGTAGGCTGTTTGGTTATTTTCGAAGTGTATGAATGGGTGTGAGGTGCGTAGTTGTAATGAATGGTGGCATCTAGCAGATTAGAATTGCTGAATTCATCAATTTGTATATTATTCCATTCATCTACCGAACCTGTGTAATATACATCAGTAAGGCTGGAACAATAATCAAAAGCACCATTGACAATTTTAGTGACAGTATTTGGTATTATTACGTTTTTAAGATTCTCGCAATAACTAAAAGCATATTGACTGATACTTGTAACTTTTTTGCCGTTAATTTCACTTGGAATGGTAACGTTTTCGTTTTCGCCATTATAGCCGCTTATTTCGATAGTTCCGTCATCAAGTTCGTAGTACCTAAAGTCACCCTCTTCCGCACTAGCCGAAATAGCTACCCCTTTCAGAAATGTGCCGCTTTCAGCCGCAGGCAAAGCCACCGAGCCAAAGGTCAGCGACACCGCAAGCAGCGTTGCTAGAATTTTCTTCATAATCATTCCTCCTACTATTTTTTCCTTGGCAAATTATAGCCAACAACATAGTTGTATCACTTTCTTAATCAAATGTCAATAATAATGTGATATTTCGGCAAAATAAATTTGTCTATTACTTGTTGACTACTTCCCATTCGTAATCGGAGGTGAAGCTGTCTTTTATGCCTTCTGTGACGTAAATTTTGCCGTCGGTGGTATAGAGGACGGCGTCGAAATCGTCGCTGTTTTCACGCCAAAAGTCTATGGACTTATCAAGGCCCATTACAAAAAGCGATGTGGAATAGCCATCGGCGAGAGTACCGTCGTGGCTTATTATGGTGACGGACTTGAGGTCGCTGTCGGCGGGATAGCCTGTTTGGGGGTCGATGATATGGTGGTAGACCTTGCCGTCCTGCTCGAAATAGCGCTCATAGCCGCCTGAGGTTATAATGGCTTTATCGCTGGCTTCGATTATGCCGAGGTAGTTTTCGTCCGCTTCGGGGTTTTGGACTGCCACACGCCAATTTGAGCCGTCGGGCTTTGTGCCGAGAAGCTGGACGTTGCCGCCAAGGCTCACCATTGCGCTTGTTACGCCCTGTTCTTTGAAGAGCTCCATTACTTGTGCGGAGGTATAGCCTTTGGCGATCCCGCCGAAATCTATTTTTGTGCCTTCCACCGTGAATTTAACTTCATTTGTGGTGCTATCGAGAGACACGTTCGAGAGGCTTGTCAGCGGCAGAGTGGATTTTATCTCGTCATCTGTGGGGACTTTATAGTCCTTTGTTGTAAAGCCCCAAAGCTCCATAAGCGGATAGACCGCAGGGTCGAAAGCGCCGTTCGTGGATTCGTTTATCTCGAAAGAGCGCTGCAAAAGAAGCACAGAGGTATCGGAGAGGGTTGCGGAGCCTTTTTGGTTGAGCTGGTAAATCTCGCTTTCGGCATTGCCTGTTGAAAGGAGCGTATCAAGTTCATTTATTTTATCCTCAGCAAGCGAAAGTGCGTTTTCGGCGTTTTCGCCGTATGCTGTGAGGGTCATATATGTATCCATTGCGAACAGGTCGATGGAGCGGCTTTCGTCTGCAGCGATGGGCTCGCTGGAAACTTCGTGCTGGGCTGTGGAGCTTTCGACATTGTTCAAGCAGCCTGCAAAGGTTGCTGAGATCAGCATTGACAAAGCCGCAGAAAGTATCATTTTTCTCATATGTTTCATTTTATCTATATCCTTTAAATTCTCAAGTGTCACTTTATGATTAGCTTTTAGGCATATATGCTTGTTGAAATGATCCGAAGTAGTGGGACGTCGAGGACGCCATCCAAGGGGACGTCGAGAACGCCGTCCCCTACATTTGCAATTGTCGTGTAGGGGCGACCTGCGGTCGCCCGATACTTTGTGTTTTGTATGACAGAATGTTATGCCCTATTTTTTTATGCGAAAATGCGTGATTTTTTACATATTTATTTGATTTTAATTAGCGGTTAAAACTAGCTAACTATCGCTTATGTTTTCAAGCTGTAAACAGTATACTCACGAGGTAGAGATTTGTCAAGTTTGCTGAGAAGTTCGGCTCAATTTTTTTCCGAAATGCACAAGTGGGGTCAAAGACTTCCCTGATGATATTATCTATTCTGACAATTATGATCACCTATTTCAAGGGTGAATTTACGAAAAGGGCGAAAACATTTTATTCATATTTTCGTTGGTGGAGTTGCTGTGCAATGGTGTAGATTTACATAATCGCCCAGTTTCGATGACGTTCGTTACATTTTGACGACATTCATTACATTTTGGTTGACTTTTGCGGTAGGAGTTGCTATGCTTGTATTACAAGGTCGGAACTCATAACACCGACCCAAAAGGCAAGTTTCGCTTGCATTATTATATTAGTCCCCTTATCATCAAGAGCAGATCGGTTGGTGCATTTTCGCAGCAGCCGATCATTCTCTTTTTGCAAAAATACAAAAATACAAATAATACGCCAAAATATGCACAATTAATACCCCATTAATTGACTTATATCCAAAATAAATGTATAATAATACTTGGATCATACCATATTGTGCAGGGGGTATTATTGTGATGAAGCGACCGACAATTTTCATATATGATGATAATATTGCGGCGGTGACGGAATTAAAGGACTGTATCGAGGCGTTTTTCGCCGGCAGAGGGATCGAGCCGGAGATAAGGTGCTTTGACACATACTCGCAGGCGGAAAATCTGCTCAGCAGCGGAAAATGCAGCTGCGACGCTTTCTTTCTTGACATTGAGCTTGACAAGGGCAAAAACGGGATCGAGTTCGCTGATATGCTCAGCAGACTTTATCCTGAGATAAAGATAGTATTTGTGACGGGATTTTCGGACAAGTATTCGCAGGCGATATTTATGCAGTCGTCGGCTTTGAGACCTTACGGCTATGTTTCAAAGCCTGTGGACAAAGCTGTTGTGGGGCGGATACTTTCCCTTATGATGACGCAGGACAGTCAAGACAATGAGCGGTGCATAAGTCTTTCCAGCAACAAGCAGGAACTTAAAATAAAATGCAGCGAGATACTTTACATTGAAAGCTTCAAGCGCAAGCTGATATTTTATCTTCGTAACGGAACTGTCAAGGAGATATACGGCAAGATATCCGAGATAGCGGACGATCTGCCAAAAGAGTTCCTGCAATGCCACAGGAGCTACATTGTGAATGCTGATTACATTCACACCATTGATGAGAAACACGGGCAGGTCGATCTTGTGAATGGGGCGACGCTGTTTCTTGGCAGGACGAAAAAGGTGGAATTTATGGAGAGCTTTTTCAGATACAAGGGAGGGATATAATGCTGACATTTTTTATATACTCGCTGATATCTCTGGTGACCTGCACTCCATTTGCTTACTCGGTATACAGATCGCTTACGCCTAAATGGAAGTCCTGGAAGGGGCTTATGGGATACAGTTTGTGCATATTTGTCACGCTGACTGTAAAGCTTTACTTTGATATGATGTACTATACAAGTATGATAACGCTTGTGCTGACACAGGTAGTGCTTTACACACTGATGTACATTTTCACTACTGACCCTTGGACTAGGGTGCTGAAATATTATTTGTTGCTGACAAGTGCTATGGTGCTGAGCGATCTGTTTTGTGCGATGGTATTTTATCTTAACGGAATGGACTTGCAAAGTGCGACGACACACGTCCCCACGCCGATGGTGCGGTTATTCTCTTCCATAAGCGTTGTGATATTTATGTTTGCGGCAATACTTTTATGGAACAAGCTATCGGGTATTGCGATAAACACGACCATATGGCAATTCGGCGGAGTGCTGGGGTTGCAGCTTATCATATGCAGTATGTTCCTTATTAATCTTGCGACATTTGAGAGCAAGATAAGCATACTGAAAGTTGTGGCGTTCACGGGCGTTGCTTGGCTGATAACCGACCTTTTCTTTATCAAGTCCATAATCGACAATCATCAAAAGGCGCAGCTTCAATTATCTTTAGATCAGGCGATGCAGCTTGAAAAGATGCAATACGAATACTATGAAAATCTGACGGAGTCAATTGACTCTTTGCGCAAATACAGGCACGATATGAGCAACACGCTTCAGACCCTTTCGATGGTGATAAACAGTCCTGACACGGTGAGCAACGGACGAGAGCTTTTTGCGCAGACATTGGAGGAATTCAAGGCAACGCAGATACCATACTACTGCGGAAATCCTGTTATCAATGCAGTGATAGTATCGAAAAAGCTATCGGCGGACGAGATCGGTGCGAAGATGGACATTTCGGTGAAGTGCGAAGAGGCTATTGGCATAAGAGACATTGATCTTTGCAGTATTTTTTCAAACTTGCTTGACAATGCGGTAGAGGCTGTTACGGCGGCAGGTGGCGGAGAGATAAACATAACCTCCTGGACGGACTCGGGATATTTTTTCGTCAAGAGCGTGAACAGCTACGACAAGAACATTAAGCAGAGCGGAAAGAAGTTTGTTTCCACCAAGGGCAAAGATCGTGGAATGGGGCTTTCGATCATCGAGAGCATTGCAAAGAAGTACGGCGGAAGCATTGTTATTGACCCTGGGGAGATGTTCTCGGTGTTGGCGGCGCTGAAGGTGGGGTAGGCAGGATATATAAAAAAGCAAGTGATCTTATGTGATCGCTTGCTAAGCTTGTTGAAAAAGTTCGACAAAAGCGGGACGTCGAGGACGCAAATTGTTGTGAGCCTTGTCGAACAACAATTTTCCCCTACATTTGGCGTAAATACGCTGTTTTTATGTAGGGGCGAACAGCGTTCGCCCGTTATTTTGGCGTTTTTCTACAGCTTAAAAGGACTGCTGTGAAAGCTCACGGCAGTCCTTTTTATGATGTTTTGCTATTTGATCTTAAGGGGAAAAATCTAGCTTGTTATTTTTTAGTTGTTATGGTCTTTGTGGCAGACCAGCCGCTGTAATACTTCGTGCCGTTCACGGTGGTGTAGGTACGCATTCTTACATAGTATTTTGTATTGCCTTTCAGACCCGACAGCGTTTTTGTGATAGAGCTCTTATTTGTGATCGTTGTCTTTGAAGGGCTCTTGAAAGATGAATTTGTGCAATACTGAATCTCATAGCCTGTGGCGGCATTATTCTTGATCTAATTTATAACAAGAGCTTTGCTCTTTGCAGTTACCCTTGAGATATTGGTCTTAGGCGGATTGATCTTGAATGTTCTTGTGATCGTGCCTGTATAATTGCCTTTGGCTGTGATCTTTACTGTGGCTGTGCCGACTTTGGTGTTGTTTGTGTAGGTCAAGGTGTAGTCGGTGCCGCTCTTCAAAGTTTTGCCATTGAATTTGACTGTGATCTTCTGTGTCTGAGCCTTGCCCGTGTATGTCTTTGTTGCAATGCCAGAAACTGTTGATTTCGCAAAATTGTTCTTGATCTTGAACGTCTTTGAGATAGTGCCTGTGTAGTTGCCCTTGGCGGTGATCTTTACAGTTGCCGTGCCGACTTTGGTGTTGTTGCTATAAGATACTGTATAGTCTGTGCCTTTTTTCAATGTTTTGCCGTTGAGCTTAACTGTAACAGATGGCTGCTTTGCCTTGCCATCGTAAGCGTATGTTGAAGTCGAGAGTGTTACGCTAGCCTTGGAAACGCTCTGCTTTGTGACTGTGATGGCTGGTATATCTGCCGTCTCAAGGACTGTTTTGCAAACTGTGCACTCCTTGTGCTTCTTGCCCTTAACTCCGATGGTTGCAGCTTTGTCTGTTATCCAAGCGCTGGATTTGTGACCTGTGGCTTTGATCGCAACTTGCTCTTGAGTTATTGCTCCACAGACTGAACAATGTGAACCTTCTGTCCTACCTGCGGTCGTGCAGGTCGCTGCGACTGCATTATCAATCACGATAGTATGACCTTTTGCTGGTATAGCCTCTGTAATTTTGTCTCCACAAGATTTACAGGTTTTAGTCTTTGTTCCGTTTGCTGTGCAAGTAGGCTGCTTTGTGACAACAAAATCGCCATACTTATGACCAGTTGCAGGGATCTCAGTCTGTGCCTTGAGAATCTTTCCACATACTGCACAATGGGAGCCTTCCGTTTTGCCAGATGATGTACACGTTGCTGGAACAGCTTTATCAATGACCTTGTTATAATGCGGAGCTATCACGTTAGGTTTGTCTGCTGTACCGCAGAAGCCAGCGTTTGCGCCGTCGGTGGCGGTGATGTAATAATAAAGCTCTTCGTCGGAAACTTCATAGGCGGCGATAGTTGCTTTATAGGTCGAGCCTGTGGTATTGCGCATATCGACTGACTTCCAGCTATCGTCGGACTTGCTCTTATAATAGAGCGCTGCGCCTGCCACCTTTACATTATCTGTAATGTCAGCTGTGATAGATATCGCCTTATCAGGTTCGAGGGCTGTGACAGGGGTATGGTTTATTACCGGTGGTTCACCCTCTGCCGGGCAGCAGCTTACAACATTTGAAGCTTTGGACTCGTTAAGGTCGGTATCGACTACTGTGAAATAATAGTAATAATTTGTGCCAGGCTGAACATTTTCATCAATGAACGACAGCTCATCGGCATTGAGCACCGACTTGTTCACTCTTTGGAATGACTGAGTTTCGGGCTTTGCGGACGGGTCATAGTTTGTTGATCTGTAAATGTTATAGCCTGCCAATGTGTCGTAATCGTCCTGCATCCAGTTGAGGGCGTTCTTGCCAAGCTGGCCTTCACCTGTGAGGGACATTGACTGAGCGGAGCTGTTTGTGATCTCGAACTTAAATCTGCCCCAGTCCGTGCCTGTGACGAGCCATTTATCATCGGCTGCGGCTGCGCCCTTGACACGGATATACATTGTGCCCAAGTCGATATAAGGGTCGATCTTGAACTCGCTGACCCATTCACGGGCGTTCGCCCAATCGCCTGATACTGCGAAATCAGTATAAGGCTCGCTTCCGCCGTATGTTACCATAGGCTGGATATCGGAAGCCATATCACGATTGAACTTGACGTGCATTTTAACGGTTTGAGCGCCGCTGACCTTGTCTATCCTGTTGCCGTCCTTATCGGTGAGGTAGGCTTCGGTGACGAATGGTCGTCAGCTTCAAGCTTATCCACCAGCGCCCAGACGTCCTCAGAAGTTGTGGCTTCATAGAACATTTTATACGGGGTCTTGCCGTCCTTTGCTTCGGTATTTTCTGCCTTTGTGTCAAGGACGAACTGAACGTCCTCGAGGTCATACTCGGCGCAGATATCGCTTTCATCGTCAAGATAGGACGCTTCTTCGCCCTCTGCACGATAATCTATCAGCGAGAAAAGTATTCTGCCCTGAACGATCTCCGTGCTGTCACGATATTCCTGCTGAGCTTCCATATCTGCGATAGGGTCATAGGCGTGCTGAGTTTTTTCCTCTGTCTCAGCTGTTTGTGTGCCATCGGCAGACTGTGCTGTTTGCTGATCTGTCTGATCGTTTTTGCGTTCAGCATTTTGTGAAGCTGAACTTGCTTCGGTGCTGTTTTCCTCTGCGGAAGCTTTTATAGCGCTGCTTTCGTTATAAAGCAGGTCGCCGAAAGCCGTTGACTGAAAAGCCAATCCGCAGCACAGCAATAACGATATTATCTTCTTACTGTTCATAACCTTCTCCTCCGTGATTTTTTTTATTTTGTCTGCAACAGATCATTTTTGTGTTCTTTATAGAATAAGTATAACATATTTGTAAATTGATTCGTTAAGCTGGCAGTTAAAGAAAACGTTTTCAGGTTATATTTTATTGTTTTAACAAATGTACAAGATAAAAAAGATCGCCAAGGCTGTAAAAAGCTTTGGTGATCTTTTATGGGCAAGAATTTTATTTTGGAAAATAAAGCACGAACTCTGCGCCTTTGTCGACTTCGCCGTGGGCTTCTATCCTGCCGCCGTGGCGTTTTATTATTCGGTCGGCGGTGGCAAGACCTATGCCGCTGCCTTCGTATTCTTCATCAAGGTGGAGCCGCTGGAACACGCCGAAAAGCTTGTCGGCGTATGCCATATCAAAGCCTGCTCCGTTATCCTTAAATGATATGACAGCGAAATTTTCATTTGGGACTGATGACACGGTTATGACTGCGTTTTGCCTGTAGCGGGTAAATTTGAATGCATTGGTCATAAGATTTTTTATTAGCATTCGCACGAGAACGTCGTCGCCCTGCACCTGCGGCAGGCTGCCTTCGATCAGCGTGATGTTGCGCTGAGGCTCGGCGGATTTACATTCGTCGAAGATATCCCTGATAAGGGCGTTCATATCGAGGATCTCATACTCGGGCTCTATGCTGCACATTTTTGAGAAGCTCAGCAGCCGCTCTATCATCGTAATGAGCTTTGAGGTCTTGCCTTCGATCATAGAGGCGATCTTGAGGGCGTCCTCGGTATTGCCAGAAAGTATCTCTTTTTTCAGAGTGTCCGCCAGCATTTGGGTAACGTTCAGCGGCGAACGGAGATCGTGAGATATGGCGGAGCAAAACAGGCTCAGCTCGTTGTTTGCCGCCTCAAGCTCACGGCGCTTCTGATATATCTCGAGGTGAGTTTTGACCCTTGCGAGAAATTCTTCTTTTGTGAAGGGCTTTACAACATAGTCGCAGCAGCCAAGCTCAAAGCCCTGCTTTATTACGGCTGGGTCGGATTCGGAGGTCATAAATATAACGGGTATCTCCATTGTTTGCTCTGAGGATTTTATCTGCCTGCAAAGCTCCAAGCCGTCCATACCCTCCATTTTGATATCAAGGAGGATAAGGTGAGGCTGGCTTTTTTCCATAAGCTTCAACGCCGACTGTGCGTTGGTCGCACCGAGGACACGAAAGCCCTCATTGCGCAGGATACTCCCTGCAAAGGCGATGTGCTCGGGCATATCGTCAACGATAAGTATTTCAGCTTTTTCAAACATTTTATCACCCGTTATCTGTTAATAAATATCATTCTGTCATAAGCCGCTGGACTTCGTCCTTATCTGCAAGCTTTGTTTCATTGGAATAGACTATCTCGCCCTTTTCCATTACATAAAGCTTGTGGGTATTTTCAAGAACAAAGTCAAGATACTGCTCAACAAGCAGGACGGTTATGCCTTTCCACTCGTTGATCTTTCTTATAGCTGCGCCGATATCCTGTATGATCGAGGGCTGTATTCCCTCGGTGGGTTCATCGAGGATAAGTATTTTCGGCTCGGCCGCCAAGGCTCTTGCAATGGCGAGCTGCTGCTGTTGACCGCCCGAAAGGTCGCCGCCTTTACGCTTGGCGAATTTCGGAAGTATCGGGAACAGGTCATAGATATAGTCGGGGACTTTGCCCTTGCCGCCCTTTGGCTGGAGGCCAAGTTCGATATTCTCTTCAACGGTCATTTGCGGAAAGATATCACGACCTTGAGGCACATAGCCGATACCAAGCTTTACACGCTCATAGACGGGCTTTTTGATGATATCATCGCCGTCGAAAATAATCTCGCCTTTCAGGGTCTTTACTATGCCCATTATGCTTTTGAGGGTGGTGCTTTTGCCCACGCCGTTTCTGCCGATAAGTCCGACTATCTTGCCTTTTTCCACCTCAAAGCTGAGATTTTCTATCACACGGCTCTCGCCGTAATAAGAGTCAACATCTTTGATACTGAGCATTTTTACTCGCCCCCTCTTCCCAAATATACCGCCTGAACTGTCTTGTCCGCAAGGACGTCGTTTATATTGCCCTCCATAAGCATTTTGCCCTCGTGGAGAACTGTGACGATATCGGCGGCCTGCTTTACAAAGTCCATATCGTGTTCGATGACGATTATTGTGCACTCTTTCTTTATTTCCTTTAGTATCTCGCCTGTGCGGAAGGTTTCGGGCTTGCCCATACCTGCGGCAGGCTCGTCGAGCATTATTATCTCTGGCTTTTGCACAAGCTGCATTGCTATCTCAAGCCATTGCTTTTGTCCGTGGGCAAGGCTGCCTGCACGTTCGTCTGCTTTGTCCTCAAGGCCTACACGCTGAAGTGTGGAGCGGATATTTTCCATATCCTCCTTTGAGGGCTTTCTAAAGATTGAATCCATTATGCCCTTGTGGCCTTTGAGGGAGAGTATCATATTCTCCTCCACGGTGAGGTTGACAAAGACCGATGGCACTTGAAATTTTCTTCCCACGCCCTGCTGGACTATCTTATACTCTTTCATTCCTGTGAGCCTTACGGCTTCCCTGCCCTTGGGGTGGAATATTACTGTACCCGAGGTGGGCTTTGTTTTGGCGCAGATTATATCGAGAAGCGTTGTTTTGCCTGCGCCGTTTGGGCCGATAAAAAAGTGTATGCTGTTGCGCATAACCTTTGTTTTGACCTCTGTGAGGGCGTAAAAGCCGTCAAAGGAAACGGAGATATTGTTTATCTCAAGGACAACGTCCTGCGTATTGGTATTGACATTTGCACTCATTTTACGCCGCCTCCTTTGCTTTTGATGAAGCTGTTTTGCCGTCCTTTGATCTGAGTTTGCGGAAAAGTGTTGGGAGTTGTTCGCTCACAATGCCCACAATACCGCTCTTGAAGAAGATGATCGTCACGCAGAAAACTGCGCCGATTATGTACTGCCATATTTCTACCATACTGCCGGAACTGAGGTTATACTCGCAGAGATTGATGAGGAATGCGCCGATAACAGCGCCGATGATAGTACCTCTTCCGCCAACTGCCACCCATATAACCATTGTGATAGAATATGAGATAGTCATTTGGGACGGAGTTATGCTTCCGTTGAAGTTTACGAAAACTGCGCCTGCGATACCTGCAAAGGCAGCGGAGAGAACATAGATGAAGTTCTTGAATGCGCTTACTTTATAGCCAGAAAAATAAGTTCTGTTCTCGCCGTCTCTTATTGCGATGAGAAGCTTGCCGAACTTGCGGCTGACGAGAAATCTTGACAGGGCAAAGATAAGGGTCATAAGGATAAGAGAAAGGTAATAGAGTTTGAACATTTCTGTGCGGTGGAGGTTGCCCTTTATGCTGCCGAAGATAGTTTTGATCTCGGTGATACCAACGTTGCCGTTTGTGTATGTTGAAAGGGCGATGAAGATAGAATAAGCCGCCCAGGTCAGCGCTTGTGAGATTATGGAGAAATAAACGCCTTTTACACGATTTTTGAAGATGAAATAGCCGATAACAAAGGCAACTATTGACGGCACGGCGATGATAAGGATAAGTGTCAGCGCAAAGGAATTAAAGGGCTTCCATATTAGCGGAAGCTCGTCAAGGCCGCCGATGTGCATAAAGTCTGTTATCCTGCCCCCTGTTTCTTGGAGCTTTAGGTACATTGCCATACAATATCCGCCGAGAGCGAAATATAGACCGTGGCCGAGACTAAGAATGCCCGTATAACCCCAAATAAGGTCGATACCCATTGCGGCGATGGCGAACGCCATACACTTGCCGAGGAAAAGCACCGTCGATGAGCCGGAGAGCATTCCGGCATTGAGAAGCAGGGGCATAATGCCAAGTATTGCGACTATTATAAGGAAGCTTACGGCAGCTCCTCTTTTTTTGAAAAATCTGCTTAACGCATTTTGTCCATTTTGTTTCATTGACCAGAACACCTCCTTACTCGTCAAGATTTCTGCTCTTGATAACGAAAAGTCCCTGCGGACGCTTTTGCAGGAAGATTATCACGATAAGCAGAACGATAGCTTTTGCGATGGTGGACGAAGTATAATTTTCTGTGAAAATGCTGGCTGAGCCGATTATTACAGAGCCGATAACTGTGCCGAGAAGCTTTCCGACGCCGCCGAGGACGACTGCCATAAAGCTGTTTACGATATAGCTTTGACCGACAGTTGAGTCTATCGAGCCGAGAAGAGCAACGGAACAGCCTGCGATACCTGCAAGACCTGAGCCGATAGCGAAGGTGATGTTATCGACCTTTCGTGAGTTAATGCCCATACATTTTGCCATTGTGCGGTTTTGCATAACGGCTCTCATCTGCTTGCCGAAATTCGACTTATACATAATAAACCATACCAGCAGCAGGCAAAGCGCCACCAGCAGGATAATGAAAAGTCTGTTATAAGAGAATGTGCAGCCGCCTATCTTTATGCCGCCGTTTAAAAATGACGGCGCTGTGACGTTCACGCCCTGTGTGCCGAAAATGCTTCTTGCCGCCTGCTGCAAGATAAGGCTTATGCCCCAAGTCGCAAGCAAGCTATCGATCTCTCGTCCGTACAGTCGGGAGATTATGAACTTTTCAAGCAGGCTGCCGAGGATGAAGGTCACACCAAAGGCTGCGGGTATGGCGATAAAATAATAAACGTCACGAATACTTTCGGGACAATACTTTACGAATATCTGCTGAACGACATATGTCGTATATGCGCCTATCATAACGAACTCGCCGTGAGCCATATTGATGACCCTCATAAGGCCGAAGGTTATTGCAAGGCCGAGAGAGGTTAGAAGTATGATAGAACTAAGGCTGGCGCCGTTGAACAGAGTGTTTATGAAACGATCCATAGATTTTGCCACGTCCTTTCGTTACCCTAATATTGCACAGCCCTTTGGCGGACTGTGCAATATCGGATACTTACAGAGGATTTATTATTAGGGAGATATTTGCTTGAGATCTTGCTTATTCAAGAGGCTGGATACCTGCCTTGACAGCCCAGTCATATGTTGAAAGATATGGGTCTGGGGCAACGGGGTCTGTTGCGTAAATTTCATTGATAAGTCCGTCGTCGCCGACCTGTCCGATCCTTACAGGCTTTACAAGGTGGTGGTTATCGCCCTGGATAGTTACTGTGCCCTCAGGTGCGTCGAATGAGATCTCGCCCGATTCAACTGCCTTGATAACGTCCTCAGGCTCGAAGCTGTCTGCCTTTTCGCAGGCTGCCTTCCAAAGGTAAACTGCGTCATATGCGGCTTCCGCAGGGTCGGAAGTTACTCTGTTCTCGCCGTATGCGTCCTTATATGCCTTTACAAAGTCCTTGTTCTTTTCTGTATCTGTTGTCTGATAATAGTTCCAAGATACCATATGACCCTTGAGGATATCTGCGCCGATAGTTGCGACCTCTTCCTCTGCGATAGAGAATGACATTGTCATATATTCCTTGCTGGAATAGTTCTTTTCAGACATCTGCTTGAAGAATGAAACGTTGCCTGTTCCGTTGAGGGTATTGATGATAACGTCAGGCTTTGCGGCTTCGATCTTTGAGATGATAGCGGCAAAATCTGTCTGATCCATATCGGCATACTCTTCGCCGACCACCTCAGCGCCCTTAGCTTCAAGCTGTGCGTTGATTATCATATTTGCTGTTCTCGGGAAAACATAGTCAGAGCCGAGAAGGAAGAATTTCTTATAGCCCTGCTCGAGAAGATAGTCGATGGCAGGGACGATCTGCTGGTTTGGTGCGGCGCCTGTATAGACGATATTGGTGGAACTTTCCATTCCTTCATACTGAACAGGATACCAAAGCAGAGAGCCGTATTCCTCGACGATAGGCTTTACAGCCTTTCTTGATGATGAAGTCCAGCAACCGAAAATAGTTGAAACGCCTTCGCTGTCGATAAGCTTTTCTGCCTTTGTTGCAAATGTTGAAGGCTCGGAAGCGCCGTCCTCTTCGACGTACTCGATCTGCTTGCCGTTTACGCCGCCTGCTGCGTTGATCTCCTTGATAGCAAGGACTTCGGCGTCACGGACTGACTTTTCGCTGATCGCCATTGAACCTGTCAGCGAATGGAGAAGTCCGACCTTGACCGTATCGCCGTCGCCGCTGCTTGAGCCGCCGCTTGAACCGCAGGCTGTGAGCATTGTTGCCGTGAGGGCTGCTGCCGAAAGCACCGCTAAAAATCTCTTCATTCTTGTCTTTTTCATAGTGTTTTCCTCCAATTCATTTTACTGTTTTCTTTTTACTTTCCTATTTTCATTTTTAATGGCAATAAAAAAATTGGCTCTCTGACCTAAAGGATATTTTCCTTTTGCAGATAAACCAACTTCATTGTTGTGATATTTGATTTTTGCTCAATTAGAACAATCCCAGCTGTTTGAGCGCCTTGTCGTTTTCAGCTGTGCCCTTTTTGTCGATGATATCATCGCCAAGCTTAATTTTCAGATATTGGATAATGAGCTCTGTGCATTTGTCCATTCCGATACGGTCGGAATTAAGGGTCATATCGTAAAGCACGGGGTTCGTCCAGGTCTCGCCGCCGGTGTAATACTTATAGTAATCGGCACGGTAGCGGTCCGTCTGATATATCATCTTGTGGGCTTCCTCTTCGGTGACGCCCAGCCGCTCGATAACGTTTTTCACGCAGAACGCCCTCGGCGCTTCGATATAGACGCTGACTGTGTTGTCATAATCACGCAGCAGGTGATTTGCGCATTTTCCGATGATAATGCAGGACTGCTGCTTGCCAAGCTCCTTTATTATCTTCGCCTGAATGTTGTAAAGATTGACGTCAGAAATGAAGCTCTTGTCCGTCGGTTCGACGATATCATCCTTATTGGCGGATTTCATAAGCCTTTTGATAAGGTGATAACCTCTCAGCTTTTCGTCCACCTGAAAGAAAAGATCCTTGTTTATCCCGCTGTAATTTGAAGCCATACTGAGTATCTGGCTTTCATAACAGGGGATTCCAAGCTGTTTTGAAAGCGCAAGTCCTATCTGCTTGCCGCCGCTTCCAAAGCCTCGGGCAATGGTTATAACGAAATTGTCCATTTCTATCACCTCCTGTGCTTATAGTATAGCACAGGGAGTGGAAGATAAAAACACTAAAAATCAGAGAAAATCCTATATTTTTCAGACAAGTCGGTATTATTTGCGCTGTTTATACTGCGCAGGGGACAGACCTGTTATATCCTTGAACACCTTTGTGAAATAATCTGCGCTGGAATAGCCAAGCTCTTCGCTTATCTCATAGGTCTTTAAGCCGCTTTGCCGCAAAAGCTCTTTGGCATATTCTATCTTCACAAGGGTGCTGAAGCGGCTGAAGCTTTCGCCTAGCTGTCGGCGGAACATTTTGCCGAAATAGTCACGGCTGAAGCCGAAATGCTCTGCCGCCTGCTCCACGGAGATATCACGGCAGCTTGTGTTTGAAAAATATGCGCAGATATCCTGAGTGAAGTTGTCCTCCGCCCTTTTGCCAAGGGCTTCAAGTGCGCAAAGCACATTGTCGGCGAAAGTGTTCTGACCTTTTTGCTCTGCAAGCTTATCGCCCACACGCTTTAGCATATCGCCAAGCTTTTGCTCGTTGACTGGCTTTAAAAGATAATCGAAAGCACCAAGCACAAGGCCTTTTCGGGCATACTCGAACTCATCGTATGAACTTATGAACACCACGGCGATTGAAATGCCAAGCTCGTTCATCTTTTCAAGAAGCTGAATACCGTCGATAAAAGGCATTCTGATATCCGTTAGCACAAGGTCGAACTTTTCGCTTTTCACCGCCGCAAGGGCATCCCTGCCGTTGGAGACTTCCTTTGCGATAACAAAGCCGCTGTCCTTCCAAACGGACATTCTTGAATAGATAAAGCGCATATCGGCGTCGTCCTCAGCCAAGAGTATTTTATACACGTTTTTCACCTCCAAAGTTCCTCAGACTGTGTAATGCTGAGAAGGTCGTATTTGTTTATGTATTCTTCAAGTTTGCGGAATTTTGTTTTGTCCATATGGTCTTTGAACTCACCCCTGTGGCGCTCAAAATAGTCCGCCGCTGAGATATCGAAATTTGCGCAGAGTTCTAAAAGTTCGCTGACGAATTTTGGTCGATCTTGCGCTGATGATCGAGCCGTGCCGTCTTCTGTGAGTTTCAAAAACTCTCCCAGACGCTTAACTGCCATTTGCCAATCTGCTTCAAAGTCTGCTGTATCGGCGTTTTGCGGCGTATCAGACTTCAACATATCGCTGAGCGCCTTTGAACTTTCGTGAAGCTTTTTGCAGCAAAGGTTGCCCGAAATTCCTATAACATCGTGGAGAATTATCCTTGCGTTTGCATAATTGCCTGCTTTGATATGCTGACAGATATAATCGCAGTCGCTGCTATGTTCGGAAATAAAGCGCTTGATGATATCAAAAAGTATGGTCTTGCTGCCGCCAAGGGCGTCAAGGCAGGCAACGCAGTCAAAGACCTCGTCCCCCTGCTCAGCCGACTTTTGAGGCATTGCCCTGCTGATATGGAGATATTTGTATATCATCTTTCTGAGGTCGTCGGGGCGGAATGGTTTTGAGATATAGCCGTCCATTCCTGCGGCATAGACTTTCTGCTCTATTCCCGATACCACGTCGGCGGTCAAGGCTATTATTGGTGTTATGCCAAAGCCCTCCAGCTCTCTTATGCGCCGTGCGGTCTCATAACCGTCCATATCGGGCATATGAAGGTCCAAAATTATCATATCTGGGCGGTGTGTGCGGCAATAGTCGATAGCTTTCATTCCGCTGTCGGCGATATCCACCTGCAAGCCATAGGTGCAAAGTATCTCACGCTCGATATCGAGGTTGACCTTGTTGTCGTCCACAAGAAGTATGTGGGCTTGGACGGCGGCTTCACCGTCAATGGGGGCGTTATCGCTCTGAGGCTTTGGCGGTTCGGCGATGTCAAAGGGCATACAAAATGTGAAAGTCGAGCCTTTGCCAAGCTGAGAAACGACCTCTATCTTATGCTTTCCGCCGCTTGCCGCTTTGACGATAGACTGGGATATGGGCAGACCGAGACCTGTTCCGCCGTGACGTCTTGTTACGCCTGCGTCGCTTTGGATAAACGGCTCGAAAATGCTTTCAAGCTTGTCCTGTGCAATGCCCTCGCCCGAGTCGGTGACGGAGAATTCCACAAGGGCTGTTCTGCCCTTTGTTTCAAGGCATTTGCAGCCAAGCACCACCTCGCCGCTTTCCGTGAACTTCACGGCATTGCCAAGCAGATTTACAAGCACCTGCTGCAACCGCAGAGGGTCGCCGCTGACAAAGCTGGGGATATCCCCCGAAATATCGAGCCGCAGGGCAATGCCCTTTGAAAGTGCGGCGCTTTCCATAATGGAATAGGTATCGCCCAGCAGCTTTACAAGGTCGAGATCGGTATATTCAAGCTGGAGATTGCCCGACTCGATCTTTGAAAAATCAAGAACATTGTTTATAAGCCCCAGCAGATTTTCGGAAGCGGTGTCGATATTTTTGACATAGCGCTGCTGGCTGTCCTCAAGATCGGTCTTTGAAAGCAGATAAAGATAGCCTGTTATGGCGTTGAGCGGCGTTCGCAGTTCGTGGCTCATTTGTGCGAGGAAGTCGCTCTTTGCGCTGTTTGCACGGTCGGCTTCGTCCTTTGCCTGCTTCATCTGAGCTTCCGCCTGCTCACGCTTTTTCAGCTCGTTTTGCAGCGTTTGAGAAAGACGGTTGAAAAGCTCGCCGAAATGGAAAAGCTCATATGCGCCCTTTGGCGACACACGGACGTTTGAAAGATCGAGTTCGGCGGTATCAAGGCTTTCGGAATAATCGTTTATGGGGCGGACGTAAAGCTGCTCAAAAACGATAAGCACTATGCCGATTATCACAAGCACGCTGACGGAGCACACAAGCTGTATCATCGAGGCGGTCTCACGGCCTGCGGCGGCGTTTTCCACCTCGGCATCGAGCCGCCTGTTAAGTGCGTGGCGGAAGCGGTCGATAGGCGACATTATCATCGTTTTGGAATCATTATAAAAGCTGTCATAAAGCATTTCACGGGAGCGCTCTTTCATTTCCGCAGGGGTCAGTCCGCTGTATTCTTCGGGCATTTCGGTGTTTTCCACAAGTGCGATATATTCCGCTATTTTGCTGTCGATATCGCCATTGCCATTTTTATACTGGTCAGCGGTTATGCCCTCGGCGGTGAGCATAAGCTTCATCGAGATCGTTTCGGTCTTGATAAGGGTGTCGGAATATTTTTTCGCCTCGGCAAGAAGCTGGCTCTCGTTTTCGGGAGGATCGAGGGCTGAAAGGCTGTTTATGACACGGTCACGGGTCTTGTCCTCATAGACCTCGAACCAATAGTTGTAAAGGTGCTTAACATCCCCTGTCACGGAGAATTTTCTTGCCTCGTCGGTGAGATAGTCAGAGGCGTCTGCAAGCTCCTGCCCCAAATCGGAAAGCTCCCCACGATTGACTTGGGCGGCGTTTTCACGGCTTATACACTCGCTCATATATCTTGCGCTGATAAGTGTCAGCACGGTTATGAGCAGGAATATCACAACTGCGCAAATGGTGATATTGCGGCTTTTGAGCGCTCTTCGCCGCTTTTTGCTGCTTGTTTTGCTTGTCATTTTTATCACCGCCTAAAAGCCTAAAAATAAAAAACGCCCCGTGGATAAACACGGAGCGTCTTTGCCCTAAAATTATTACCTAAAAATCATATCACATTTTTGCAGTTTTGTCAAGATATGACCAATACACCTATTATATCATTTCCCCAACTCTCCCGCAAACTTCAATATCTCCTCCGTCGCATCTTCTGAGCACGGCAAAGGTTCAAAGGTCGGCTTGCCGAAATAGAAGCCTTGCAGCAGGTCAACGCCGCATTCTATGACCTTTTTAAGCTCCGCCTGTGTCTCAACGCCCTCAGCGAGGACTAGGATATTCTTTGTAGAAGCTATCTGCACAAGCTTTGTGATGATGTCAGCCTTGCCCTCGTCACGGTCGCAGCCGCTTATTATGGAGCGGTCGATCTTGATGATGTCAGGCTTCAATGTTATGAGCGCATACTCGCTGTTATAGCCGCTGCCGAAATCGTCAAGTGCGGTCAGTCCGCCACGGCTCTTTATCCAGCCCTGCTTTGCGTTCACATAATCAATGTTGGCTTCCTCGCTTTCGAGAACTTCAAGGACGATATTTTTCAGTATATCCTTGTTTTCCGTCTCAAGTTCTTTTATATCATCGTGTTTCATTATGCAGTTTGAAATGGAGTTTATGAATATCCTTGTGTCGCCAGACAAGGACTTGTTTGCCACAAGCTCACGGAACGTTCTAAGGGCAAGCTTCCAAGTCAGCCGCTCGATCTCGTAAAGCTTTGCGCTGGTCTTTGCTATCCTTATGAAGTCAAGGGGCGCTTTGAACACTTCCGACTGCGGACGCATAAGGGCTTCATAGCCGTAGATCTTACCCGTCTTGACCGAGATTATGCTGTGGAATGCGTACTTTATGCTCTCGGTGTCGATTATGCGGTTCATTTCCTCAACGCCTGTGATGAGGATAGAGTCCTTTGTGTATTTTGAAATGTCAAACTCGGCGATATTGCCCTTTGTGGAGTGCTTTATTGTGTACATCGCAAAGTCTGCAAAGCGTATAAGCATTTCATATGAGGTGGAGTCGTCGGGATACCAAGAGATACCGCCGCTGGCTCTCAGCCTGTAATGCGAACCGTCGCTCAGTATGCAATATCCTGCTTCAAGCTTCTTTCGCACGTCCTCAACGATGGCTCTTATCTCGTCCTTGCTGTCAAAGCCGCTGAGGAAAACGTTGAACTCATCGCCCGACATTCTTGCCACAACGCCGCCGTGATAATTGAAATTCTTCAGCACATTTGCGGTGGCGGAGATATAATCATCGCCGAAATCGTGGCCGTAGGTATTGTTGACGTATTTCAAGTTGTCGATATCGAACATTATAAACGCCGCAGTTTTGAGCTTTTTCGGCTCACGGAACATTTTCTCTATCTTGTGATAATATGCACGCCTGTTGAGAAGCCCTGTCGTCACGTCATAGTCACGCTCATACTTGACCTTTTTCATTTCCATTACAGACTGGGTAACGTCCTGCACAAGACCCAATATATTGGTCTTGTCACGGCGAAGGCTGAGCCTATACCATTTCTGACTGCTCTCATCGGTGCGGAGCATAAACTGTCTTGTGATAACGGCTTCGTCAGCGGCTGCGCATATCTCATCAAAGAAATCACCTATCTTTGTGCCGTTTTTCTGATCTATACTGTCCACAAGGCTTGCGAACCTGTCAAATGTTATGGTAGTATCCTTTGTCGGCAGAGTATCACATTCAAGGGTGGTCATCATACTTTCGCTTATGAAAACGGTTTTCTTAGCTGTGTCGTACATAAATGCGCCAATGCCTGCGGTGGACATACTGATCATCTTTGAAACTCGTGATGACTGCTCCCTCACGTTGACTTCAAGCTGGATGATGGCTTCTGTCAGGTGGTCGATCTCTCGTATTCCCGAAGAAGCGAACTCGATAACATTATCGCTGTTTTTGCTGTTGTCAAGGGTCTTTATTATCTTCGAAACAGGCTTTGTGACGTGTCGGTTCATTATTATAGTACCGATTATAGTGGCAGCGGCAGAGATCAAAAACGATATCACGAACATTTTTACAAGGCTGTTGTAGATATTCAGCGCTTCGCTTTTTTCGGAAATCGATATTATCGCCCACTTGCAATACTTGTATGGCGAGTCAGATTTGTAGATGTTTATATCCTTTATGGAGCCAACAGTCGGCACATCAATACTGCTGTTTGCGTTGAAATCGAACACGTTCTTTGCTATCTGATTGCCGTGACCTAAAACTGTGCCCTCACCCACCAGCCTTTTATACATTGCGCCCGAGTGCAAAACAGGGTGATAATTGTCGTCATTATCCGTATCAACGCCCAAGATATAGCAGGAGCGGTCGTTAGGCAGGTCGTTGCCCGGCAGATAGCTTAGGATAGTTTTTTCCATAAGGCCAAAGCCCACAACGCCGTAAACTGTGCCGTCGTCCGCCACAAGGGGCAGAGTATAACGCATACTTTTTCTGCCTGTTTTGGATATAGACGAAAAGCTGCTCCAATAGCCAAGGTCGGCGACGTCTATCTTAGGATCGTTCCGTGCGGTGTTGATAGTCTTATAGTAGAAGTCGAAATCGCCGTCCTCGCCGCCGGAAAGCTGCATATATGCAGTCCAAGCGGAGTCCAGCATTACATTATAGTCTTTAGAAATATCGGCGCTGCCAGCTTCTAGGAAAAGCTTTTTGTTATCTGTTTCAGCGCCGTTCGTTACATTGACGTCACGGATATAGACCGTTGGCAAAGTATCGCCGTCGCTGCCTTCCTCGTCAAAAAGGTCCCCCGTATCAAGGACGATGAAAGCGTCGTTTATTAGTCCACGGCGCAGCATTGTCACAAGGGTCTCAGTGCTGTTATTAAGTATGGCTTTGCTTATGGTCTTGTCTGTGTAAAGTGCTTCCAAGCCCACGTTCTTTTCCGCAAGGACCTTTTCAGTAATGCTGTTGATATCCTTCTCGGCTTCATAAACAAGGGGCATTTTATTTGCGATGGTGTTTTCGACATAGTTTTTTCTGTTCTCGGTCTTTTCGGAGATCGAGTCATAGGCGTATTTTTTGATATAGGAAAATTCGCCACCGATGAACAACGTGCCGAGAAAAGCGCCAAACTGCAATATTGAAAGGATAAGCGTTGACAAAAAGAGCGTAACAAAGAAAGGGTGCTGCTTTTTCTGCTTTTTTCTAAATGTCAGCCTGCTTGTATCAGTCGTTTTTTTCATAAAACAAATATGCCCCTAAAAATCAATTTATCAATTCTTCCTATTTTTCGATTATGGCTTCAAGGTCTTTGCAGAATGATTCATACCAGTTATCGAATGCTTCATCGCCTGTGTACTCTGCAAGAACTTTTTCCCTATCCTCACCGCCGCTTATCTTTTCGGAAGCTTCGTCATAGGCTGCCTGTGCGGTATCTTGGATACGGCTTTCGAGGAAAGTTCTCACGTCTGCGGAATTTTTGAAAGGCGGCATTGTGTAAAGGTTATAATCCTTTATCTCGTCGATAGCGAGGCTGAGTGTGTCCTTGCAGATATCCGAAAGCTCCTTGCCTGCGTCGGCTGACACCTTTTCTATCTGTGAATAGTCGCATGCGTCCTTTTTGACAGGGATATAGCCCGACTCAACAGAGAAATTGATATTTCTATCCTTCTGTGTGAACCACTCAAGGAAAACTGCGCTTGCGTACTCGTGTGCTTCGTCAGATTTGAGCACGCTGAGGCCTGCGCCCTGCTGGACGATATAAGGGTCTGTGCCCTCAAAGTTTGGGACAGGCAGAACTGTACACTCAATAGGATATGTGTCATCATCGCCGATGGTCACTTCCGTCGGGAAATAGAGCGCTCCTGTTGTTGAGCAGACAAAGGCGATGATAGTGCCTATCTTTGCGTCCTCGCTTCTGAAACGTCCCTGCGAGGTGAAATAGCCCTTTACATACGGAACATAGTAGTTATCCCAAAGCCTTCTGAGGGCGGTCTTATCCGCATTGAGGGTAGCGTTGCCGTCCTTATCCAAGGTAACAAGTTCGCTGCCAAGCTGCTTTGCGCCAATGCTCATATAGTTTGCAATAGAGTCTCTGCCAAAGAAAGCTTTGCCGTCGTTTGGCACGTCAGGGGTCTGCTCATCGGTATAGTTATAATATTTCTCGGAAACGTCCACAATACCTTCCCAAGTCTTAAGGTCGTCAGTGGTAACGCCTGTTGCATCGGCAAACTTCTGCCAATCAGTGCGGTTGAGCATCATAACTTCCGTACTCTTTGCTATGGGGAAAATTTTCAGCGAACCGTCGCCGGCAAATTCGCCCTCGGAAATATAGCCGTCTATATATTCGGAAAGCTGCTCGTCTGTGAAATACTTGCTCATATCGGCAAGGCCGTCAAGCTGATCGACAACATAGGCGGTCTCGGCATAGGTCTGGAAGATATCCGGCGGAGTATCTGCGCCGCTGTCCTTTTTAACGGCAGACACAACGCTGTCGGCAAGCTCCGACACGGAGTTCTTTGAATAAGCCTCAACGATAATGCCCTTTTCAAGCCCGACTGTGTTATTGAACTCTTCCACGGCCTCGTCAAAGCCCATAAGCTGTACGCCGTTATAATAGTGCCAAATGGTGATAGTTACAGGATTATCCTTATTGAGCACGTTATCGTAACTCTTGGTGCTTTCCTTTTCTTTTCCGCTGCCGTAAGCAGAGCCGCTACCCTTTTTTTCTTCATAATCTTTGCTCCCGTTCTACGATCTCTGAACATTTAACCTCGACAAGTTATTTATTGCTAAAGGTGTCACTTTAATTATACACCAATGTTCAATTCATTACAAGTTAAAGTTTGAAATTTTTGTCGATTTTTCGATATTTTGTGAATAACGACGATTAGAAAAATAATTAAACAAAAAGGCGTTGGCAGACAAATAAAAGTTCGCCAACGCCGTGACATCATATTTTATTCCTTAACAAACCCTTTCCTAACCAGCGGTATCAACATTCCGCCGCAAGCATTGCCAAGGGACATTATTATCAGATAGCCGAAAGCCTTTGCGCTCCAAACTCCTGCGAGGGTGAAGTAATACATATTCGCAATGCAATGCTCAAAGCCGCTGAGAATAAAGACCACAACGGGCAGGAATATGGCAAGTATCTGCCCCACAGGATTTTTGATGTTCTTGTTGCCGTCTGCCGCAATGAACATCAAGATTCCGCAGAAAAATGCTAAGATGAATATGCTCAGCAGATCGTCAGAAAGCTTTATATCGCAAAGACCTTTGGCGGTCTCGCTTATGCCCGATATCCTTGTGCAGCTTATGAGCAGAGCCGACATCGCCGCACCTGCAAAGTTGCCGAGCCATATGATACCAAGTTCACCCAAGTATGCAGGCTCACGCTCCACCGCATAGCCCACCTTGCCTGTAAAAAGATTGAACCCAAAGCTCAGTATAACGAACAGCCCCGTGCCGAACAGGAACGCACCGAGATACTTATTAGGGCAATTGAGGTAGACCGTGCCGCCGATAGCGATAGCTATTCCCGTCATAAACGCTCGCAGGAATATATCCAATATTTTCTTCATACTCTTCTCTCCTATATACTATTATAATATGTGCCGCCCTGCCTCGGCCGACAACAACCATTATATATTATTTTCTCAGCCCGTTCAATATGCAAACGCCTTTGTTTACAGTTAGTTCGCACTTATGTGCCAACTTTGTAGGATATCACATATATATTTGTCTATACGCTATATATAGTATAATATAAAGTCTCGCAAATACCATATGTGAAATAATATTCGTCAGATATAGTATCATATGCAAAGAATAGAGCCATTTCGGTAGGGGCGAACAGCGTTCGCCCGTTTATGTCACCAAAGAAAAAAGACAGAAAGCTGTTACGCTCTCTGTCTTTTCCTGCAAGTGATTGCACAAAGGTATTTAAGGCACCACCGCACAAGGCACGCAATCTGCTTTCGTATCTTACGCACAATCCTTGTGCGGTGGCGCCTTAATGGATAAAGCAAAATTATTTAGAAGGTGTGCAATAGCATACCGAGTAAACTGTAATGCTGCCGTTTCTTGCTGCTGCGTGGAGCTGGTCGAGCTTGTCAAGACCTGCGCCCAATGCCTTTATGCAGTCTGCATAGGTGAACTTTGCATAGTAATGGCCGTTTGCGCTGCCTGTTTCGCTTGGCTGAACTCTTGCCCAGCTCTCGCCACCTGACCAGCTCTGGAGGATAAGCTCAAGCTCGTTCTCTGCGCCCGAATACTCAACATAGAAATAGCCCTTTGTTGAGAGATTTGAAACGTCAAAGCTGCCGTAATTTCTTGAAGTCATAACTGAAACCGCCTGACCCCAAGAACCGCAGGACTTTGCACCCCAGAATATAGATACGAACGGATCCTGCTCCGGCTGGTCTGGATCGACCGGGTCAACAGGGTCTACCGGATCTACCGGCTCTGTCGACTTTTCAACGATGTATTTAACGCTGAGAACTTCGATGTCGCCGTTAGCTGCGCCAACGTGGAAGCGGTCGATCTTTGAGAAATCTGTTGTACCGAATGCTGCCGCAACGTCGTCATAGCTGTATTCTGCGTATACAACGCCGTCCTTTTCCGTTACCTCTGTCGGGGAAACTCTTGCCCAGCCTGCGCCGCCTGACCAGCTCTGAAGAATGACCTCAGCCTTGTCTGAGCCGCCCTTGAACTGAACTTCAAAATAGCCGTCCTTTTCGATAACGGAGCTGTCAAAGCTGCCGCCTTCCTTTGTTGTGGAAAGTGTGATAGCCTGACCCCAGCCAGATGTCTTTGCCGAGCCTGTGAAGATAACAGTTTCCTTCTTGTCGCTCACTTCGCCTGTTGCAGGGATAACTTCTGTCTTGAGGACCTTGCCGCAAGTTGTACACTCTGTATGCTTTGAGCCGTTTTCTGTTGCTGTGGCTGCCTTGCCGATTATCCAAGCGCTTTCGCTGTGGCCTGTTGCAGGGATAGTCTCTGTGTACTTCTCGCCGCAGGAGCAAGTGTATACTCTTTCGCCGTCAGCTTCGCAAGTCGCAGTCTTTGTTGATGTGAGAGTGTAGCTGTGGGTGTGCGATGACTTAACGTTCTTGACTGTGAGCGCAAAAGTATCTGTGCTGCCGTCTGAGAATGTGTATGTAAGCGTGTAATTGCCGTTTGCAAGGGCCTTGAGCCAGCTTTCATTGAGCATAATCTGACTGCCGTTTGTGGAATAATCAGAACCGCCAGCGAGCTTCTTGCCGTTTACTGTGATAGAATCAACGCTCTTGCCATAAAGCACAAGGTCTGTTCTCACGCCGCTTGGAGCGTCAGCGTCAAATGTGCCAGACTTTGTGGAAAGATGTGGCTTCTCAGTCTGTCCGTCCTCATAGAAAACAACATCGTCGATATAAACTGTTCCTGTTGTCGAGGAATCGCCACCCATATAGAATGAGAACTGATCAAGCTTTGATGTATCAAGCGTTCCGCCCGACTGCCAGCTTGGTGCCTTGAAGTCTGAGAATGGTATCTTGATAGTCTTTCCACCTGTAAAGTCAAGTGCGATCTGTGCTTCAAAGTAATTGTCGTTTGCGTCTCTAAGCTGAACTGTAAGGCTGTTGCCTGTGCCGTCGCCCTCTACCCAAAGCTCTACGCCTGCGAATTGGGAAGCGTTTCTAACTGCGATCGGGTGATTTAATCCGCAGTAGCCGTTCGGCGAGCCGATATCATATCCGAAAGCAAGCGCCTTTGAGCCGTTCTTTGTAACGAGTGAAAGTGAAACTTCGTTGCCGCTTGTGTTTCTTGAATATGCCGACCAAAGTGCCTTATCGTCCGAATAGTTCTCAAATGTGTCAAGCTCGTCAAGGCCTGTGGTATCGGAAACATTTATTGTAAGCTCTCTGTCCTCGCCCTCATAGAAATCGAATGTGAGAGTCGCTGTGCCTGCTGAAAGGGTCTTGAGATATGCGCTCTTGAGGGTTACTGTATCGCCCGAAACTGTGTAATCTGTGCCCTCTGAAAGTGCCTTGCCGTCGCAGATAATGCCTCTGAACTCGCTTGTCTTGCGGTCGATAGTGATATCAACATCGCTGCACTTCTTAGGATTTACGTCAACTGAGATTATCTCAGGGGAGATAACAGGCTTCGGGATAGAGCTGTCGCTGACTGTAAGATTGAACTTAGGCTGATTGCCGCCCGTTGTGAGTATCTTGCAGGAATACTTTGCAAGCTCCTGCTTTTTGAGGTAGGAAGCCTTGATAGTTACAGTATTTCCGCTTATGGTGTAATCGCTTGATGAAAGCTTTGTGCCGCCGACTTCAACGCCGCTTATGCTGCCCTCTTTCATCGAAACGTTTATAACAACGTCCTCAGACTTGCTTCTGTCAAAGCTGTATGTAGATCTGTCAGTAGTGTTGACAATATTCTTCTTTTCCATTTTGGCAGCAGCGTTCATCATAAGAGTTCTTGTGCTGTCTGTCTTTTCAATGTTCTCAGGGCCATAAACTGTGTAGCCGTCATAGTCCTGATAAAGCGTTCCGTCATCGAGATAGGAAGCTATCATCCAGTAATTGAAGCCCTGATATTCGATACCGTCGTAATAATCGCCTGTCACGATATCGAGCCAATCTGAATAAGCGGCGTCACGCTTTGTCTTGTCGGTAAGGCCGAACTCTTCAAAGATAACAGGCTTATCGGCGGAAGCTGTGGTCTGTGCGTGGCGCTTTATCCACTCTAGGTCGTCGTCGCCGAGGTCGAAGCCCCATTGGTCAACGTACATATGCGGTGTACCAAAGTCGACTGTGTCGATAGTCATAAGCTTGTTGAAGTCAACGCCATAATAGCCCGAATATGCTGCTGAAGGCAAATTCTGCTTTGCAGCTTCTTGATAGCCAAGATTATAGAAGCCCTCATCGCCGACAGACACCATATGATATGGGTCGATAGACTTTACATATGCTGACATTTCCTTTGCCCAGTTGTAAAGGATATCGTCCTTGCAGAACTCGTCGACAGTACATCTTGGCTCGTTTGAAAGCTCCCAAGAGAAAACGGCTTCTGAGTCCATAAGCTTTTCGCCTGTGTAGTAATTCGTATGATTGAGCAGGGTCTTGATATAGTCCTTATACCAGCCCTTGATAGTCTCGTTGGTGTAGAAATCGCAGGTGTCCTTTTCGTCAACTTTGCTGCTGCCAACGCTCTTGCCCTGTGACATCTGATACCACTTTACATACTGACCCATTCCGCCGAATGCTTCCCAGTAATTTGTGAAAGTTATAACGAGCTTCATATTGTGGTCTTCCGCCTGCTTGATGACGTAATCAAGGTGTCTGAGACCGTCCTCGCCCTCGTTCACAACAGGCTTGCCTGCTTCATCGTCCCAATACTGGAAGTAAACGCCGTCCTTTTCACCTGTGCCGTCGTTATTGCCCTCGAAAACCTCGTGACCCGACTGTGAATCGGTCTTGCCCGTTTTCTTACCAACGTCAAGGTTGCCCCAAATTCTTATTACCTTAAGACCCATATCGGAAGCGTCGTCGAAAACGTTCTTGACCTCGCTCTTTGACTTATAGGTCAAATAATAGCAGTTTGTGCCGCCGTAATAATATGGGCTTCCGTTGCACATAAACTTTGAGCCGTCGGCATAAACAAAGCCCTCCGGATGGGCTGCCGCATATTCCGCATATGCGTTGATATCTGCGAAAGGCACAATGCTTACAGCCATTGCCGCAGCCGCCAGCGCCGCAGAAAATCTTCTCATTACTCCTGTCATAACCATACTCCTCTTCATCATATTAGCTAATTTCTACTTAAATTAGCCTACTATTTTATTGCAGATTTACTTTATCACAAACTTAAATTAATGTCAATCTTCTAAAACGTTTAAGTTTGCAAATTTTAAAAAATCAATGTTTTTAACAAACTCAGATATGTATTCTTAGTGCATTATGCTATAAGCAACCCTCATTTTTTATTATTTTTGTCTGTTATTGTTAAGAATTGCATTTGTTAAAATCGTTTACATTTTATATTCAGATTAAACGTTTTAGTAAAACAAATTAATAAATGCTGTTCGTCCTCAAAAAAGCGCCTAAACAGGCGGCAAAATGCGACAATGTTTTTAAGCGCCTGAACAGCCGTTTATCAATTTCGTAAACTTGTAATAACCAGATCAAGATAAAAAAATACAGGCGGCGCATACCACTTTTGATGATATGCGCCGCCTATAAATTAAAACAACTTTATGGCCTTTCGATAAATTTTATCAGTTTGTCCGCCGACTTTATCACAACATAGAGGGGTATTGCAAAGACTATCACGGGGATAGCAAGCACCGCCGTAACAACGCCGCTGACCCCCATTACCGCTGAGGAAAGCTTTTTTCTGCGGCGCTTTTGCCTAAGCTTAATATCGTCGGACATATTCTCATTTGTTTCATTTGCCATAGCGTTATCTCTTCACGATCTTGTAATAGACCTTTGCGGTAAGACCGTAGACGATAGCGTAGACCGCCGCAAACGCTAGGAAGCTTACAATGGTGCATTTGAGATAAAGCTGCTGGTTGAGAAGTCCCATAAGCTTAAGGATATTCGTTATCATCGGCAGGGCGAATACAACGTGCAGACCTGCTGTGATAAGGGGCAGGAAGAACACCGTCAAGATCTGAGAATGGATAGTGCTCTTGACCTCGCTGTGGGTCATTCCAACCTTCTGCATAATGTCAAAGCGCTGCTTGTCGTCATAGCCCTCTGATATCTGCTTATAGTAGATTATGAGTATCGCCGCCATTGTGAAGAGTATTCCAAGGAAAATGCCAAGGAAGAACAGTCCGCCGAAATCTGAGCTGAGTTCGTCATTGAGCGTTGCACGGCACTGAACATAGCCGCTGAAATCATCATTTGCGATAACGTCAGAAAGCTTTTCAGCCACCGCCTGCTGCTTATCGACGTCAAGCTTTGTATCATAACCCACAAATCTGGTTATTAGGGAATATGCTTCGGGATAGGCTTCTCTATTCTGCTTGTCGATATTGTAAAAAGCGTCGCTGTCGGAAAGGATTATATAGTCCGTGCCGTCGTCCTCGCTGAGGATAAGCTTTGAACCGTCTTTCAGCCTGCCCTTGACAGCATAATTTTCGCCGTTGAGCTCAACTGTCTTGTCAAAAGCCTTGTCGTCACCGTACAAATATATCTGTCCCTTTTCGAGAGTAAGCTCACTGTTTGTGATCTTGTTGTAATCCTCAAGGGTCATAAAATAAAGCTGGAATATCTCCGGTGATTCGGCTGCCAGCGTGGAATTAAAGCCAAATATCAATCCGTTATTGTCGTCTTTTAATGCCGCAACTGAGAGGTAATTGTATGTGTCTATGTTCTCCGCAGTAGGGTCATTTTCTTTTATGCAGTTTTCAAGCTTTTCTGTAATGCCGTCAAAGTCAGATGGCTCCTGAGCCTCACTGTTGCAGGCATAAGCCTGAAAATCATATGGGCAGCGCTGGTTCACGATATCGCCGACGCCCATAACAAGTGCGCTTGTTGAGGATATCATAACGAGCACCATTGTGGAAAGTATACAAATGTTGCCAAGACCGACGGCATTCTGCTTCATTCGGTACATCATTCCCGAAATGCTGATGAAATGCTTTGTCTTGTAATAATATCTCTTGTTCTTTTTCAGAAGCTTCAAAAGGGCAATGCTGCCTGCGATGAAGATAAGATATGTTCCCACGATAACAAGTATCACCGCAATGAAAAACATTGTGAGCGCCTCGACAGGGTTCTTTATGGTCACAGCCATATAATAGCCTGCGCCAAGGCAACAAGCGCCGAGGAGCGCAAGCACCCATTTTGCCTTTGGCTCTTTTTCGCCAACTGAACCGCCTCGCAGAAGCTCGATAGGCTTTGAGAAAGTCACCTGTCTCAGCGATTCAAGAAAGATGAAAAGGAATATTGCTCCGAAAAGCAGTAGTGTATTTGCGAAAGCACTTGCTTGAAAATGGAACTGCGGCACATCTGTTGCGCCCACCATTTTCGTCACCATAAGGAACATAAGCTTGTTGAGCAGCAGACCGAAAAGCATTCCCCCTGCCATCGTTATGCCGTAAACATACAGCGTTTCAAGGAATATCACCTTTGCGATATGCTTTTTCTCCATACCGAGGATATTCCAAAGTCCGATCTCTTTTTTACGTCTTTTCATAAGAAAGCTGTTCGTATAGAAAAGAAAGATCGCTGCGAATATTGCGGTGACGTATGTGCCAAGGCTCATAGCCTCAATGACCGAGGTCGAGCCCTTGACGTTTGAAAGGTCGCTGTTATTGGCAAGAGAATTGATGATGAAAAACATTGCCGCCGTGATAACGCTTGTGATTATAAACGGCACATAGCTTTTTGCGTTCTTGCGGATATTTCCTGCGGCAAGTCTTAGATAAAGCTTGTTATTCATCGCTCTCACCGCCTGTTGCAAGCAGGGTCAGGGTATCGGAGATTTTCTGATACATCTGCTCGTTGGTGCGCTGTCCACGGTATATCTGGTGGAAAACTTCGCCGTCCTTGATGAAAAGCACTCTGCCTGCGTGGCTTGCGGCCTTTGTGGAATGTGTCACCATAAGAATTGTCTGACCGCTCTTGTTGATATCCGAAAAAACTTTCAGCAGGCTGTCGGTGGACTTTGAATCGAGAGCGCCTGTTGGTTCGTCCGCAAGGATAAGCTTTGGCTTCATAATAAGCGCTCTTGCAACAGCGGCACGCTGTTTCTGTCCGCCGCTGACCTCATATGGATACTTTTTCAGCAGCTCCGTGATACCGAGCAGCTTTGCGATAGGCACCAGCCTTTCGTGCATTTCGTTATAGCTTGCGCCGGAAAGCACCATTGGCAGATAGATATTATCTTCAAGGGTAAAATTATCAAGCAGGTTAAAGTCCTGAAAAACGAAGCCGAGATTGTTTCGTCTGAACGATGAAAGCTCTCTGTCCTTTATCTTTGACATTTCCGTGCCCTGGAGCTTGACCTCGCCGTTTGTGGGCTTATCAAGTGCCGCAAGGATATTGAGCAGCGTTGTCTTGCCCGAACCCGATTCGCCCATTATCGCAACGTATTCCCCCTGTTCAACGGAAAAATTAACGTTCGTGAGCGCCATTACCTTGTTTGTTCCCAGCCTTGATGTATAAATTTTCTCAAGGCTTTTTACCTCTAATATAGTCATATGAATGTCTCCTCTCTTCTGCTGTAACTATATTCTAACATAAAACAAGGCTGTCCGAAATCTCATCGTGTGACATTTTGGGCTTCTATGTGACATTTTTGTAAGGTCGTGAAATATCACTCCACCTCCAACTTATCCCTATGCAGATCGACAAAGAAGGTGCTTCCCTGCCCTGTTTCCGACTGCGCCCATATTTTATGCCCCAGCATTTGCGCCGACTTTTTGCATAGATAAAGCCCCAACCCTGTGGACTTTGAATTTTCTCTGCCGTTATATCCTGTGAAGCCCTTTTCAAATATCCTCGGGATATCCTCGCTTGCAATGCCTATGCCTGTGTCTTTTATCGCCAGCACCTCGCCGCTGACGGATATCTCAACGCTGCCGCTTTCTGTATATTTCACCGCATTTGAAAGCAGCTGCTCGATGATGAATGCAAGCCACTTTTCGTCCGACAGCACTTTCACCTCCGTGCCGCTGTATTTTAGCACAAGCTTGCGGCGGATAAACTGTGCCGCATACCGCCTTATGGACTTTCTTATAACGCTGTCAAGGTCAAGATCTTTTATCACAAGGTCTCTCGAATCGCTGTCAAGGCGCACATAGCTCAACGCCATTTCCGCATACTGCTCAACTCTGAAAAGCTCCGCCGAAAGCTCTCTGTGCTCGTCAGTGTCCTCACGCTGAAGTATCATCTGCATAACAGAAATAGGCGTTTTTATCTGATGTACCCAAGTGGTGTAATAGTCCAAGGCCTCGCTGCGCTCAGTCTGATAGGCGGTAATACTGTCACGATTTATGGCACAGAGCTTTTCTATCATCGCAATATACTCTGCCTCAACAGGGCTTTTCGCCTCAGGAAAATCCTCCGCCGTAATGCTGATATTATCGTATATCTGCGCAAGCTTGCGGTATTTTAGCGCAAAGTTCACAAAGCCTATGGCAAGCACAACTGCGCCGATGGCTGCGCAAATGCCGAAAGCGTAAAGCACAGCCTCGGTGTTTTCATTGTAAAGATAAAGCACCGCCCCGAACACCGCCGCAAAAACTATGAGCATTATAGCAAAGCTGCGATATTGTGCAAGATACCCCTTTACAAGACCTGCTGCCGATCGCTTATTTCTATCGTATGCGCTGTTTTCATTCGTATTTTTCATCATATACCCTACTCCAAAATATATCCCACGCCGACCTTTGTGGTGATAAAGCCGCTGAGACCAATGCTTTCAAGCTTTTTTCTCAGCCTTGTGACATTGACTGTCAGCGTGTTTTCCTCAACATAGCAATCTATCTGCCAAAGCTTTGTCATAAGGGTCTCACGGCTTACGACCTTGCCTTTGTTTTCCATAAGGGTCTGCAATATCTTGAAGTCATTTTTTGTCAGTTGCAAGCTCTGCCCGTTGTAAACAAGGGACATATCATTGAGGTTGAGCACAGCACCCTTGTGCTCCAGCACGGGTATCTTACCCGACATATCGTAAACACGTCTCAGCACGGCGCCTATTTTCGCCGTCATAACGCCAAGGTCGATAGGCTTTGGGATAAAATCATCGCCGCCCATATTCATCGCCATAACGATGTTCATATTGTCCGACGCCGAGGAGATAAATATGACGGGCACGTTTGATATCCTGCGTATCTCACTGCACCAATGGTAGCCATTGAAAAACGGCAGCATAATATCCACCAGCACCAAATGTGGGTCGCACTCGATGAACTCTTCCGTCACACGCTGGAAATTCTTCACGCAAACGGCTTCATATCCCCACACCTCAAGCTGCTGTTTTATTGCCGCCGACAGACCGCTGTCATCCTCGATTATCATAATTTTGTACATTTTTCTGTCCTTCCTTTTGCATATGTTGCATCACATCAATATTGATTATATCTTGAAATCCCACCTTTGTCAACGAAAAAGGCGAAGAGCATTTGCCCTCCGCCTTTGATTTTGTGGTTATTATCACCAAATAGTGTCCTCTCTGCTAATTTCATCGCTGTGATTCTCAATTTCAGTATTTTCCGTGTTATTTTCACCATTACCACTTTCCGTAATAATATCCTGCGATATAAACTTCACTATTTCAATATCGGGTTCAATGTACTTTGCTTTCATAGACCTATCTCCTTAACTAGCCATTTTCTTTTCAACATACTTAACGGCAGCAGAATACACGTCTCCAAGTGCCGCAGATACATCTTTTATATTCTGTGAATGTTTGCTGCTTCCAAGTACAGTATAGCAGAATGAAAGTGCGCCATATTCAAGTGTTGCTTTTTCGTTGTTATACTTGACCTCAAACGTGAATTTATCACCAAGGTTAGGAAATTCAATTCCGTCAACTGTCAGCAGATAATGGCCGTTCTTCATAGTCGGCTTTACTTCATCGCCTTTAACTCTGAACGTAACATTGTCAACATTAACGCCGTCTGCGAGGTCAACATAAACATTCACCTTCGTTTTGGATTCAAGTGAAAGATAAGCCGACACAAATGTGCAAACTTTCTTGTTTGAGCTGATCGTGAACTTGTGATCAGCAATACTGTTCGTCGTTGTAGACAGCGCCTTATCATCATCGCTAAGATCGCTGTTCGCAAGATCATCAGTCTTGTACTCAAAATACGTCTGCGAATTTGCGCCGTAATTGAGCATTGCCTTTGCAAGGGCTATGCTTTCATCGTTGTAATCGCCTTTCTTATTTGCGATGATACTTTCAGCATATTCCTTTACAGAATAAGTGTATTCCTCGCCTGCCTTTTCGCCGAAAAACAGCTGAGCCATTACGATATCGGACATTTCCTTTGCCGCAAGCTCGCAAGTGAATACATAGTATGTTTTGCCCTCGTTCGTTTTTCTTAGCGCATCTGAAATGCTGACCTTTCTTGTCTCGCCGTCCTTGAGAGTGAAGAGCATATAGGTCTCATCACTTGAAGCGATAACATCAGAAAGTTCCATAAAGAAGTTCAATCCGATAGCGCTGTCAAGGCTGACTGTTGCGCCTGCAAGTTTTTCAATAAGCTTTTTGCAATAGTCGCACGAGCCGTCATTATTGCTGTCTGTATGATCGGCGTAAATGGTCTGCTCACCCTCGTTATTGAATGACAATGTGAACTCGCCCGGTGCGTCCTTGCAGCCGCTATATTCTTTAGTCGCATAAACAGTTTTGCCTGTGAAGTTCGGGCGATCCTGCTCGTCAAGCGTCTGCTTCCAAAGGTCTGCTTTATCGCCGTAGAAATTGAGGTAATATGCGACTTCGCCGCTTGTGAACTCTTCGTCGGTCTTACTTGCGCCATCGAGATCATTAAATTTGTCGCCATTTTCTGCACAACCCTCAAGATAGTAACAATTATCAATATCCCCCATGCCATATCCACTTATGAAGCTAACATGGAGTAAATAAACATTGTCGTCATCATAAATACCACCGCTCACATTGCCGATATTATAACAGCTTTTTACAACAGCATCGTTTGTGCCAGTAATGCCGCCCACACAATCTACTTGAGGTTCGGTGCCAAAAGCTTTGACACAACCGCTGTTGTAGCAGTTATTTACAACAATGTCATTTCTATTTAACTTGTCAGCATTACCAGCTATGCCGCCTACATACCCTTTACCGCTTACAGAGCCTGTATTGTAGCAGGTCTCTATGCTTGATCTAGTCCAGCCTGCAATACCGCCAACATTGCTTTTACTAGCAGTTATATCGCCGGAATTGTAACAGTCTTTGACGATACTGCTGTCAGAATTTCCGATAATACCGCCGATATTCTTAGTTCCGCTGACTTTTCCTGTATTGTAACTTGCGTATATATTAGTTACTGAATCGCCACAGATACCGCCGACAGATGAATCCCCACTTACGACACCAGCATTATAACAATCAGAGATGCTGCCTTTGATATAATAATCAGACACATATCCGCAAATACCGCCTACACCGCTTGAACCAATTACCGTACTTTTACTGAAACAGCCGCTTATAATTGGCCGATCTGCAAAAGCTGTAATAGCACCTGCGTACCCGTTTCCTTTGAAATACGAATCAATAACACCAACATCGATAACTTTACCTGAATCAATGCCGCCAAAAAGTCCGACTTTCTCGGAATCACCAACGCAATAAAGTCCGCTGATAGTGTGTTTCATACCATTGAAAGTGCCAAAATAGTTGTTGACTATGCCTTCTGGATCCTCATCACTTTCTAGGGTATTACCGCCTATTGGCGTCCATTTTCTGAATGAGCCTGTTTCAGATACAAGGTTGCCATCATTATCAAGAACGCCCATGTTTACAACTATATCTGCTGTCAAAATAGCATTTCTGGTCTTATATCCTTGATTAACGAAATCCGCAAACCAATAAAGCTGACCTGCATTTGATATCTCATATGCGCTGTCATTTATTCCGTCGCCGTCAACGTCGTACTTATCCGTTGTCAGCTTAGCAGGCTCATAACCTTTACAGCCCTTACAGAAGCCGTTTATGTAATTATGCTTCGCAACGATATCATCTTGTGAGTTACTATATGCCTCGACAGGGGTATCAGATTTATCGCAGTTGCTATATTTACGGACTACGTAGACCCTATCTCCGCTGATTATGGGATAATTTTCTGTTGCCAAATTCTGACCCCATACAGAGCCACTGTAAGTTACGGCATCTTCACCTTCACCTACTGTACAGCCCTGTGACAGGAGATACGCAACTTCACCGCTTGCAAATTGTGCGGCGGTTTTGCCGCCATCTTCATCTTCTGTGTCTGCGAGGTAATAGCAATTTGTGACTGGGCCAAAATTGTATCCACATATATCGCTTATATCAGTACTTGAGCTAGTAGCAGTAACAGTTCCTATGTTATAACAGTTTGAAATTGGTGCAGTACTACAACCACACACACCACCTACAGAAGCTACTTGGCCGGTAGCGGTAACAGTTCCTGTGTTATAACAGTTTGTGACTGTGCCACTATTG
>NZ_JAHZAX010000013.1 GCF_019423705.1 Ruminococcus sp.
CTGGTCGAGGTGACGGGACTTGAACCCACGGCCTCTGCGTCCCGAACGCAGCGCTCTACCAAACTGAGCCACACCTCGAAATACCACCTTAGTATTATACCACACTCCTCCTCCGTTGTCAACCCCCCCCTTTTTAATTCGCAGTACAGAGAGTGCGAATTAAAAAAAGTCCAGTTCTATGCGAATTAGAAAAAAATTCTTCATATATTTTGTATATATTATGCATTGAAAATGGCGAAAAAATGCGATATAATGTATTTATTAAAGTATGTTTATTTTGTTTATGGCTGCTAACTAAAACAAGAAAGAGCAAATTGTAAAATGAGATTGAAAAAAGAATTTAATGTGGCAAAGGGCCTCTTCTCCGAACGGGATATCTATTTCGTTGGCGACCTGATCCTGCTGGTGGGTCACATTGTTTATCTTGCGCTTTTTAGGTATCTTGGTATACACGAAATGGTGCACTATAACTACATCAGCATTGCCGTTTATGCATTTATGGCATTCGCTCTAACTAATAAAAAAAATGTCCCGAGCTTCGTCTACCTCACTTTGGTGGAGATCATTATCCACGCCTGCCTCGGCGCTTATTACGTCGGGTGGATGACGGGCTTTACGCAAATAATGCTCTGCATTATCCCTATGCCGTTCTATCTAAGTCCGAATAACAAGAAAATCCCATATCTGCTGTCAACTATTGATGTTATAATATTCATTATTATGCGGCTTTTTATCATAAATCGAACCAGCCCTTATCAGCTTGATATGGTAAAGACTAACATCGTCTATATCTATAATACCATTTGCAGCTTCGTTGTCATCATCTACGTCTCGGCGATCTATATTTTCGCTGTTGAGAAAAACAGGCGTGAGGCCGACGCTAAGAACGAAACGCTGCAAAAGCTTGCGACTATCGACCCACTGACGCAGCTTTTCAACCGCCGTGCTATGATGGACTATATCAAAATTATCCAGCAAAGCGCTAGAAACGTCAACAGTGAGTATGTGCTCTGCCTGGGCGATATCGATGACTTCAAGCACGTCAACGATAATTACGGCCACGATGTCGGCGACAAGGTGCTGAAAACTGTTTCGGAGATCATCGCAAATACTGTCCCGACCGAGGGCTATGTCTGTCGTTGGGGTGGCGAGGAAATTCTCTTCGTTGTGCCGTCCGCCGGTACTGAACAGGGCGTGAAGATCGCAGAGGAGATATGCCGCCGCATAAACAGCACCGTCTTTGACGAAGGTGCTGGACAGTTCCGCATTTCAATGACTTTCGGCGTTTACTCCGTCAGCCCCGAAGAGAACTATGACGTTGGCATCTCAACGGCTGATAAGCTGCTCTATAAGGGTAAAAATCAGGGAAAAAACTGCGTTGTTTATAAATAAAAATACGAATACAGATAGCAAAACGGATAATTCTCACATCTGCGTGAAAATTATCCGTTTTTTTGTTGCATTTATTGCCTTGAAAACAGCTTTTTAAGCTTTATCATCGTCTTTTTGCGGCTGATGAACGGCTTTGTCACAAGCCTTATTATCCAGCAAAACGGCAGCAATATTGGCGCTTTTGCCAGTATCGGATAGGAATAGCACATCAAACTGCGGCTTGGGAAAAGTTGTGAAAACAGATAGCCTGCCTTGCCCCTGCGCTTTATCTCGTTGTCAACGCTATTCGCCGTCGTGCCGTATGTTCCGCAGCCAAGCATATATTTTATCATCTGAGAGTATTTGTCAGTCCGCTCTGCTCCGCCGAAAAGCACCTCCGCAAGACCCACAAGGTCTTTGCACATCTGCGCAGTTTTTTTTGACAGCATTTGGTCAAAAAGGCTCATATCAAGCTCGCCGCCATAGCGCTCTTTATAAAGGTAAATATCCATAAAAGTGCGTATTCCTGTGCCTGAACCGTAATAATGCTTTGCGGCGTGGGAGACTATGTAAACAAAAAAATGGCTCTTGTCAAAATCCCAGCGGCAGCCCTTGGGGTCTGTGCACATCTTCCAAGGTTCGGTGAAAACGGCTTCAAGGTCGAAATGCTCCGCACCAAAAAGCTGGCGGTGTATCTCTACGTTCATCACAGGCTTTTTCATATAAACATCGTGACAGCCTGCGCCGAAATGCTCGGTATAATAGCCCAGCGTGTGCATAATATCCTGCGCTTTTTGGGCGTTTTTGCCGTCGATAAGCAGGTCAATATCCGACATAAGCCGCATATCAGACTGGGAATAAATTCCTTTGAGCACAGTGCCTTTCAGCGGCAGATAGCGTATTTTGTTCGCTTCAAGCTGAGCCGAAATGCTCTCAAACTCCATTTGCTGGGTGATATCTTTGAACAGCGCCTTGTCACGAACTTCCTGCCACTTGGCGTAAAGCTGTGGCTGGGGCTTGTTTTCAAGCTTCTCAACAGCATAAAAAGCCGTGTTCGCAACGCTGTGGCTGTTCGCAAGGGCAAAAAGCTTCTCAAAGCTGACGTCGTCTGGCTTCTCCTCGGTTGCAGAACTTTCCAGCACGCTTTTGAGCAGCTTTATCAGATATTCAAATTCCGAATTTTGTTTTTTCAAACTTTTTGTATGTAAATTATCTGTCGATACAGCCATTTTAACGCCTTTCTGTCCTGCAAATTTTATGGGCAATACTGCGGAGCTTGAAATAAACACGCCTTATGAAAAAGCTGCTCCAAAGCCGTTTATACGCCCTGTACAAAAGCTTTTCCTCCGTAATGAGCCTGCCCTTGCGGTATATTTTCGACACCTTTGCGATGATGTTATCGTCCGTTATTCCGCCTTCAAGGCTGAGCTGATTATCGCCGCAAATTATGTAGCCCTCGTCGGTGGTTTTTATGACCCTGTGGAGCACATAATGCCCGTTATCACGGCGGTAAAAGGCGATATCCCCCGCTTTAAGCCTGCTCTTTGGCTTCACAAGGCAAACGCTGTCACGCCCCTGTTTTATCAGCGGCAGCATACTTGTACCCTTTGGATAAATTCTAAATTCGCCGCCGCTTTCAAGCACAAAGCGTATGGTGTCGTCATACTCGGAAAGCGCAAACTCGCTCTCGCTTTTCGGCATTTTATCAGTCAACAAGCTGTGCTCCTCTCAGCTTGTCGGCAAAAGCTTTAACGTCCGCTTTCGCCTTGTCCTCGCTGACTTCATAATGCTCAAGCAGCGCCGTCGTGAGCTGCTCCTCGGTCTTGTCCTCGGAAAGATATTCCCACAGAAAACGGCCTGTTTCGTTGAGCCTTATAATTCCGTTGAAATCACGGCTCGCCTCGCCAACAGCCACAACAACGTTCTGTGTGCCAACTTTTCTCAATATATAGCCCTCTTTGATCTTCATAATGATTCTCCTGTTTTTTACTTTTTGTTATTGTCTAGCATATTTGTCATTTTAATTGTGCATAATTTCAAGCTCTGCTGAAAACTCCTCTGCGGTCAGCGGTTTGGAAAGATTGGCTTTCTTCACCTCGACTGTAACAGGCTCTTTGCCATGGATATCGAACCAGTTGTCAGAGAAAACGCAGTCGGCATTTTTTAGGCTCAGACACACGCTCTTTGCGTAATTTTCTGCGCAGAGCGTCACCGCAAAGCTGTCCTCGCTTTCGGACACGCCGAATGTGATATTTGGCTCAAGGAAGGTAAATTCCTTCGGGCGGACGAAAAGTGTCGTGCCGCCGCTGAGTGTAACGCCGTTTTCGATGATCGAATATTCAAGATACTTCTCACGGCGGTCTGTGCGGCTTTCAAGCTCGTCCGCAAGGTCGATCGTCAGCACGTTTTCGGCGGTCAAAGCCGCAACGCTTACCTGCTTTTCACCGCTGGTTATTATCTCAGCCTTGTTGTTGCGCAGCGTCCATTTTACAATGCCGTCAAATGGCTTTCTACGCTCGTTGGAGATATTGAGGACAGGCTTATTGATATCGCTGTCGTCGCAAGATATAAGGCAAGGCGCATAGAATTTTCTAGCATAGTAATGGAGACCTTTCCACCTGCCGAAATAGTCGATACTCGACCAAGAAATAACAGGGTTTGAATCATTGACCTGCCAATATGCCGAGCCCATACATCTGCCCCTTGCTCTTCTCATATGCTCAACATTTGAACGTATGCAGTCCGCCTGCACAAGCTGAGATGAATAGATGAGCTGGCGGAAATCGTATGGATAACGAACCATTTGCGCAAGGTAATACATAATCTTTTCGTTGCCTTGAACGCATTTTTGGTGGGCTTCCATTACAGGTGAACAGAGGTCGAAATCGCCCTTTGCCTCGTCCGCAAATTCACGACAGGTATTAATATCCGGAACGCTTTCAAAGCCGTATTCCGAACAGAAGCGGTAATAGAATTCACGGAAAGCCTCGATAGGCTTGAAGTTGTGCCAAACGTCCCAATAGTGCATATCGCCGGCGTGATTTGATGAAGCGTCTTTAAATCCGCCGCCAGATGAAGGTGACGACGGCCAATAGAATGTGTTTTCGCAAGGGTCAAATTCTTTCAGAACTTGCGGTATTATCTCCTCGAATATGATGAGATAGTCACTCTTTGCTTCCTCATCCTCGGGGAGACCCCAGTATTCCCAAGCGGATTCTATCTCGTTATTGCCGCACCAAAGACCTAACGATGGGTGATTGCGCAGGCGGATAACATTGTCACGGATCTCCCCACGGACAGTTTCTTCAAACTCTTCCGTCAGCAGATATGCGGAGCAAGCAAACATAAAGTCCTGCCATATTATAATGCCGTTCTCATCGCAGTAATCGTAAAAATACTGGTCGGGATAATATCCGCCGCCCCACACTCTTATAAAATTATAGTTGGCGGCTTTGCAGTCGGCAAGAAGCTTTCGTGTCTTTTCCTCATTGCAGCGTGTTACTATCTGATCTTCGGGGATATAATTTGCGCCCATTGCGAATATCTTCACGCCGTTGTTTATAAAGCAGAATTCCTCGCCCCACCCGTCCTTTTCCTGTGAAACTGTCAGCGTTCTAAGGCCAATGCGCTGAGAATTCTCATCGGCGGCAACGTCATTATCCAGCAGCTTGACCGTCACATTATAAAGCGGCTGCTTGCCGTAACCATTTACCCACCAAAGCTGAGGGTCGGCGATATCAAGGGCGGTCTCGTAATACTCGCTCTTATCATCGAGTGATATAACGCTTTCAGCAACAGCCTTGCCCTGTGGGTCAAAAACTGTGACGGAAGCCTTCTGACAGCCGTGGTTTTCGATATGCAAAACAGCTTTCAGCGTGACATTGCCATCAACGTGGAGCTGGCTGTAATAAACGTCAAGTATGCGACCCTTTTCGGGGATAACAAGGGTAACGTCACGCCAAATGCCCATATCTGGGAGCATTGGGCCCCAGTCCCAGCCGAACATACAATGGGCTTTTCTGATGTGAGTATAGCCTGTCATAGTGGAATCAACACCCCAAAGGTGGCGCTTTTCGTCCATTTCCTTTATGTACTGATTAGGCGATTTTATCTTGACTGTGAGGGTGTTCTCACCTGCTTTGAGTATGCCGTGAACGGGAAATTCCCACATTCTGTGCATATTGTTCACTCTGCCAAGGTGCTTGCCGTTAAGGTAAACTTCGGCGATAGTGTCGATACCGTCAAAATGCAGGACTGTGAACTGACAGTCTGCGGCGGTGTTGTCGGCGGTAAAAGTGGTCTCAAAATCATAATCATCGTCGCATATCTGTGTCGAGATATACTCGTTCTCACGATAGTAAGGATCGGGAATTTTTTTATAGTCAAGCAGGGTCTTGTATACCGAGCAAGGCACTTTGCAATCAAAGCTTTCGGACGAGCCTGCTTTTGTCATTTTCCAGTTTTCGTTAAGGGATATTCTCATTGGTCTGTTCCTTTCGGGGATATTTCATAATTTAATTCTTGTCGGCGATACAGAAAAGGTTTGTCTCCCAAGCGGGATAATAGCTTTCCTGCCGCATAAAAAATCTGTACCCTTTGTGCAGGATGTTTATATACAGCGGCAGGGTGAAATAGTCATAAGGGCGATGATAAAGTGCGCAGCATATTTTCGGCGCATAGTGTGAAATTGTCTCACGGCTGCCTTTAAGGGCTTCCAAGTCTGCGCCCTCAACGTCATATTTAACATATGTACAAGGTCTGCCGCCGAGGACGCTGTCAAGGCTTCGTGCCTGGACGGCTTTGCCTGCGGCGTCAACTCTGCCCTGTCGGCCTGCGCCGCCTGCAAAATTCAGCGTACAGTCCTTTGACCAAGCTGCGGCGTTATGAAGCTCCACATTATCGAAGCCGCAAGCGAGGATATTTTTCTCGCACTTCTGAAAGTTTTTCCGCTCTGGCTCAAGGGCGTAAATTCTATCATACTGCCCCTTTGTGCGGCGGATGAATTCAAGTGCGGTATCCCCTGTATAAGCACCAAGGTCGCAATAAATTTCGTTATCGTCAAGGGGAAGCATTTCGGTTATCTTATCCTTATCTGTGAAAATTTCACGGAGAAAGGCGAGGTCGCCCGTTATTTTATAGGCTGTGAGCTTCTCGAAGGTGAGCTTTGAAAGTTCGTCTGAAAGCAGATCATAGGCTTTTTTTGCTTGTGGAAAAAGCTCCAAGAAGCGCTCTTTGGAGAAATTCTCCTCACCTGCAACGGCAGTTTCGGGTGCGATAAGAAGGTGCTTTTTCGAGATATTGTCGATACGCTCCATAATTTCGGGCAGGCTTGTGCCAAAGCCAAGGGCGACTGTTATCTCCCCCGAAAGCTCTTCCGCCTGTGCGAGGGTTAGGACTTTTTTGCCTTGAAAGCTCTGCCCCCTGACGAAATCATCGCTGGCGAAAAAGCCTTCGCAGGAAATGCCCCTTGCTTCAAACTCGTCAAGAAGCTTCTGCGCACCGTCGCCCATACCATATATATAGACAGGGTGGGGACAGTTTTTCAGCCTATCCCAAGAAGAAGGCAGGCTCTCGAAATATTCCCTTGAAAACATTTTATCAATCCTCGGTTCTAAATCGTTCTAAGCGGTCATTCTCAGAAAAAGGCTTCCGCAGGAAAAGACTGCGAAAGCCCCTATTTACGCTGTTTCAAGCTTCTGCAAAATATCAGAAGCTTCCGTCATCGTCAAAGTCAAAATCGTCGTGATCGTGAAAATGTCCGTCAGAGCCCACCATATCTCTGCCTCTAACACGGTACTTATCACAGTTGATATTGATATACTTATCAAGCTGGGCAAGCACGTCTCTAGGCGCTTTGACAGACTTTACCTCCTTGACAGGGGTATCAACATCCTTGACGTTCATTATAATTGTACCGCAGCCAAACATACGCTGTCCGAACGGCAGCACAAGCTTTTTATCAATGACACGATAGAGGTCAAGCTCGTCCTCCTCGATGGAAAGGAAGCCCTTTCTTGTTATGAACTTATCCTCTGTGAGGAAATATCTTGTGAAAGACAGCGGCAGACCGAAAAGCGTTCTTTTCTTATCTGACCATATATAATTGATAGCGTCCTTTTTCATTGACGTGACCTCCCACTATATTAATTTATATAATTGTAACATAACGATATTATTTTGTCAAGGAAAAACTCTCTTTGGGATCATAAGCACGAAGTTCGTGACCTTTGTGGGATCGTCATAAATTATTATTTTCGATTGTATACCACAAGTTCAAAAATCGGGTTGACAATGCAAATATATGAAACTGATTTTACGATCCAGCTTTGTGTACGCTAAATTAATACGTCACTAAATTTAACGTACAAACATCCAAATAGACAACTTTTTTCGACATTTATTGTCCTTTTTGATACGTTTATCAATGGGAGAATATACTGATTTGCTGTAATTTTCGGCATTATTCTTTGCAAAATCTGTGTAAAACCCGATTTTACAATTGCGTGTTCATTTATTAGACATTTATGCTACACCTATTTTCAGACTTTGCGAATAAATCAGCTGATTTTATGGTTATTTATGTACTACTATCGTAAAAATCAGCGACGTATATTTACAATATATTAACTAAGTATTACCACAAACTTAACGAATTTGTGAAAAGTCGGAAAATATGAAAGCAACTATTGAAAAGGTCAGCAAATGATGATATACTCAAATAGGGTCAAAAAAATGTAAAAAAATTTGAGGAGGAAATTATCAATGAACAATCCAAACATCTTAGTAGGCAGTCTCAGCACAAACGCTACAAACGTCACAAACTATCTGAAAATTTGCGGATACAACACCTGTCAGGTGGACAGAAGTCCGCTGACCATTCAGCTTGAGGTCATCAAAAGCAATCCCGACATTTTGATAATGGCGGAAATGACCCAGTATCCATACGAGCTTTGCGAAAATCTCAAAAGCGTTGACCACGATCTGCGCATTATAATGCTGGCAGAAAAGGACTCCCCTGTAAGCGGAGACGTCAAGGCAAATTACGTTGACAAAATAATAAAAAGCCCTATGAGCTGTGAGGATATCAAAAGCGCCGTTATCGAGGTTTCGCAAATAAAGGTCAGAGCCAACGAGCCCGACATCAACATCAAGCGCATTTGCGACGAGACGGAGCTTTCCGCCCAACAGATACACAATGATATCACCCAAGCGCTGAAACTGCTCTGCATAACGCCGAATTACACGGGCTATGAGTACATTCGTGAGGCTGTGAAGATCGTGCTGGAGGGCGACAAGCTCACAAAGGGTATGTCGAAGATAATCTACCCCACAGTCGCACAGCGCCACGACGTCACCCCTGCAAGCGTTGAGCGAAGCATACGCACCGCCATCAAGCGCTGCTGGCAGAAGGTGGAGGAACAGAACAAGGTCAAGTTTTTCGGCAACTTTGCCCTTGATCCCGAATTCGTTCCAACAAACAGCGAGCTGGTTTTTGTCATTGCCGACAGGATAAGCTGCAAGTGTCTCAGCGGCGAGGACAATTGCGAGATAACTATTTAAAAAGAAAGGGAGCACTTGTATGAAGCGCTCCCTTTTTATATAGATTTTATATAGACAATGTGACCGTGCATAACTAAACTGCGGGCTGCCCTGCGGACGCACTTGCGTCACCCGCAGGCACAATATTATGCCGACCCCACCGTTACATCATTTTATGCCGCAACGCCGATTTGGTGAATACGAACAGGCATAAAGAAAAGCGTACCGATAAAAACCGATACGCTGAACTTTTAAGTAAAAGCCGCCTTGCCGTCGCACAGCCGATAAACCCGCTATAAAAGCAGGGTGGGTAAAACAGCCTGAAACCCTCACGCTCCCTTCGTCCGTATCCGATACGGCAAATGCGGTATCGGGCGGGAGGTCTGCAATCCATTTCCAGAGCCTGAATCCCTTTTTAGAAGTGTTGGATTTATAATAACTGTGCTTGTTCGCACAAGGCAGGAATTTTGCTTTTCTGTTACATAGTATAACACAGCATTTGCAAAATATCAATAGGTAATTTCAGCAAAACCCAGTACATAAAATTGTACAATTTACATATTGACACGCCGATCTGCTATGCTTTTTTCACAATTCTCGCTATCTGAACAATTATGAAAGATGATCGTGGTCGTGACCGCAGCAACCGCACTCATCCTCTTCCTCATCATCGTCAAACTCGAACATTTCCTCGATACGCTCCATAAAGATCTGACCGATCTTCTCGTACTCGTCATCATCTTCGATAGAAGCAAGTATCTCGTCGTTATTCTCATCATACTCAGCCTTGAGGATCACAACATCGCCGGAATCTTCCAAAGCCTCGTCGCCATTCTCATAATAAGGTGTGAGCGCATAATACTTCTCGTCACCATATTCCATTGCGTCAAGAAGCTCAAAGGTCTGCTTGTTGCCGTTCTCATCCTCTAATTCATAAAGATCAGGCAGAAACTCATTATCCATAATATTCCTCCTAAATGTGATTTTGTGCAGTATATCACGCCGTTTTGGTATGATATATTGGAAAAGTCGAGATAAAATGACCGCTTCCGAACACCGCAACACTTATATTATACTACAACCCAAAATCAAAGTCAAGCGCATTTTGTAAAAGTAACATTAAATATAAAATGTACAAAAAAGTTGAGAAAAACTATTGACAAGTGCTAAAAAGTGTGGTATAGTATAGTCAAGGAAAGAGAAAAGAGCAAAGCAAGAAAAATCAAGGCTTTGGTTCTTATCAGACGGATAACGGTTCGGACAACGCAGTAACGATTCTGACTAGAGCGAGCGGAGGTTGAAAAAGCAGAGCTTGAATCTTCCTTGTATATCACGGATAGACTGAAGGACACAGCATATACTCGACATTCGGTGCACTAAGGCTTATCAAGTCGGGCAGGCTCTTCGGATATTCAATGAGATATGAAAGGAGCGAGTCCAATGGACGCAGAAGAGATCCAGACGAGTATCCATAGGCTCGGCAGTTTCTTAAAGTAACACAGGATCGAGACGCAGACGTAAGGGCTGACAGAATCCAAACTATATAAAGGCTTACACAGAAGAAATTGCAGGGTCTGACGGATAAACTAAATAATCAGCTACTGCAAGTACGGATACTCGGAAACTTACAATTGAATATGATTTGCAACTTACATATAAGGAGTGATCGTTATGATCAATTTCACGAGGTTTGCAAATAAAATTTAGACAGGAGTGTTTCCAATGCACAATTTCAGCTTTTCAGAGGTAGAAAAATAAACTGAAAGAGTGAGTCCAATGTAAAATATAACTTCTGAAATAAAAAGCTCACAGAGCTATAAAAATCAAATATAATTTCGAGGAGTGGTGCATATGAAAATGCACAAAAGGATCTTGAACATTAGATAGATGGGAGTGAGTCCGCCAAGAAATTTACGAGCGAAATGCTCTTTAACGATTTGATTTACTGACTGAGAATTTTCTAAAGATCATATAAATACTGAAGGAGTGGTGCGTTATGAAAATGCACTCAAGGCTTTTGAACATCTGATATTTGGAGGTGAGCCCACCAGTTACTTCAGCAAGGCTCGTTTGATATGACGAGCAGAAGATCTTGAATTTATGCGAAAGGCGATAATTCCAATGGAAAAGTAATTTATTTCATTGAAAATAAATCTTTACGAAAGGTGTTAAGTCCAATGGCACGTTAAGTTTGATCTACTGAGGCATAACTTAATATTTTGAAAGGAAATAGATCCAATGGAAAGGTAATTTTTCTTAGAGTTATTATTCTTACCGAAAGGAAATAGATCCAATGGAATAACTTATATTATGCGGACAGAATTTTACTGAAAGGCGTGAGTCCAAAGTACAATTGAGTTTGAGTTTACGACTAAAATTTTCAGAAGGGCGTAATACCAATGGCATAATCAATATGAAAGTACATACTTAACTATGTGATGTATTCAGATGTTGCATAGTTAAGTATTTTTTGTTTGCAAAAAAATACTTGTAGGGGCTGGCGTCCCCGACAGCCCACAATGATATAGCAATATAAAAAGCACCCTGCGATCAATGCAGAGTGCTTATATTTTTATATCATATTTTCAAGGAACGCAACTGTCTTTGCGTCATAGGTCAAGTCCTGCGCTTCCATATCTTCATCGAGCTGCCAAAGCTTTGTTACCGCAAAAACTGAGGAAACAAAGAACGGCTGACTGTTCAGATAACCCAGCGTTATCTTCGCAGGAGTGTCCCCTGTCTGTTCGCTGAGCTGCTTTACCTTTGCAAGTCTCGCAAGGTTCGCAGGTCCTGCGTACTGTCCCTCAGGCAGATTGTTTGCAGCGTCGCCCTTTGCAAGCTTTGCAAAGAAGCCCTTTGCCTGCGGCGAGAACGCCATAACAGGGAAATTGTGCTGCTTGTACCAGCGGAATTCCTTTGTATCCATACAAACCAGCGTGTCATCGCCGAAAGTCTCAACGCTTGCGTGGGCAAGGCTGTAATTTATCTGACTGATACGAACAGGCTCCATACCATTTTCTTCGGCAAACTTGTTGGCTTCTTCGATCCTCTCAGTCGTCCAGTTTGAAACGCCGATAAAGCGTATCTTGCCGCTGTTGTAAAAATCGTTCAGCACAGGCATTATCTCTTCAACAGGCACTTTCGGATCGTCACGGTGCAGGAAATAAACGTCGATATAATCAACGCCAAGCACAGCAAGGCTCTCTTCCAAGTCCTTCGTGAGCTCTTCCCTGCTCAGTCTGCTTTTATCCATATGACCCATTGCAGGGTGGCCGCCCTTTGTGGCGATACAGATTTTATCACGGCAGTTTCTTGCCTTCAGCCACCTGCCAATAACGCCCTCGCTGGTGTTGTGACCGTTCTCGAGCCAGTCGCAATAGACTCTTGCGGTGTCGATACACCAGCCGCCCAGCTCAACGTACTTGTCGAGAAACTCAAAATAAGCCTCATCACAGTCGTTTCGCTCAAAGCCGGCCGCACCGAACGTCAGCGCAGGTATTTTTATCTCGTATTTTTCGTTTTTAAGCGTATAGCTCAACATATTCTCTTCCCCCTCGGCATATCATTTCTTTAGGCGGCTCGTCCTTGCCGCCAATGCCCAATATTTCATCATTATGTTTTATGGTAATTAATTATACTATATAAATAGGACTTTTTCCACAGGATTTTGTAAAATTTTATTTTTAAAGAAAAAATTCTAAAAAAGGGCTTGACAAGTTGGCAAACTTGATATATAATTGTAAAGGTTTATGACTTTACAGAAAAATTCTGTTTGATGATTATGAGAGGAGAGCGGCGGGGATAATGAGTAAGAACCTTGAAAACAGCGTTTTGCTTGATCTTTACGGCTGCCTGCTCACAGATAAGCAGAATGAGATTATGGATCTTTATTATAACGACGATCTGTCGCTGGGCGAGATCGCAGCGCAGCTTGATATTTCAAGGCAGGGCGTTCACGACGCCGTAAAGAAGTGCGAGATAGCGCTTGCCGATTATGAGCAAAAGCTCGGTCTTTACAGACAGCAGCAGGATTATCTTGAGCAGCTAAAAGAGTTCAAGGCGCAGGCTATGGATGTTTTCAATGAGTGCAAAAAGCGCAATTATGCGAGAGATATCGCCGAAAAGGTCATAGTGCTGCTGGAAAATCTCGATTCAAAGCTCGATGATTTCGATACGGCGGAATATACAGAAGAGAAATAAAGACACAAAAAAATTATACGGAGGATAGATTATGGCGTTTGAAGGACTTTCTGAAAAACTTAACGGCGTGTTCAAGCGTCTTAAATCAAGAGGTAAGCTCACGGAGGCTGACGTTAAGGAGGCTATGCGTGAGGTAAAAATGGCTTTGCTGGAAGCTGACGTAAGCTACAAGGTGGTAAAGGACTTTATCGCAAAGGTAACTGAGAGAAGCGTCGGCGAGGAAGTGCTCAAGAGCCTTACCCCAGGTCAGCAGGTCATCAAGATAGTTAATGACGAGCTCATAAAGCTTATGGGCGAAGCTAATTCAAAGATAAACTTCCCTAACAAGCCGCCTTGCGTTATTATGATGTGCGGTCTCCAAGGTTCGGGTAAAACTACTCACGCTGCAAAGCTTGCAAAGATGTTCAAGAAAGAGGGCAAGCGTCCTCTGCTCATTGCCGCCGACGTTTACAGACCAGCGGCTATCGAACAGTTGAAAGTTGTGGGCGAGAGGGCTGAGGTCTCAGTTTTTGAAATGGGACAGATCGACCCGAGAAAGATTGTTAAAGAAGGTATCAAGCACGCAAAGGATTACGGCAACGACCTTGTTATCATAGATACGGCGGGACGACTTCACATTGATGAAGAGCTTATGAACGAGCTTAAAGACATCAAGAAGATCGCTGAGCCGAATGAGATCATGCTGGTCGTTGACGCAATGATCGGTCAGGACGCAGTTAAGGTGGCTTCAAGCTTTGACGAAGCCCTCGGAATCGACAGCGTTATCCTTACAAAGCTTGATTCTGATACAAGAGGCGGTGCGGCGCTTTCCGTGCTGGCTGTAACAGGTAAGCCTATCAAGTTCGTTGGTATGGGCGAAAAGCTCGACGAGTTCGAGGTCTTCCACCCTGAGCGAATGGCTTCAAGAATTTTGGGAATGGGCGATATGCTCACCCTTATCGAAAAAGCAACGCAGACTGTTGACGAGAAGGACGCCAAGAAGCTTGCAGAAAAAATGCAGGAGAAAGGCTTTGACCTCAACGACTTGCTTGAGCAGATGAAGCAGATACAGAAAATGGGTTCGATGAAGTCCATTATCAGAATGCTTCCGGGCGCAAACAAGGTAACGGACGAACAGGTCGAGCAGGGTGAAGTCCAGCTCAAAAAAACAGAGGCTATGATAAATTCGATGACAAGGGCTGAAAGAGAAAAGCCTGCCATCATCGACCCGAAGAGAAAAAGACGTATCGCTGCCGGAAGCGGCACGCAGGTATCTGACGTGAACCAGCTTCTCAAGCAGTTTGATCAGATGCAGAAGATGATGAAGCAGTTCGGTATCGGCGGAAATCTTCACGGAAAGAAGTCCAGAAGAAACAGAGCGGCGCTTCTCAAAGGTCTCGGCGGCGGAATGCCTCAATAACAAATTGCTATCAACAATCACAAGATTGATTTGATATATGAAGATATTTTTCGGAGGTGAAAAAACAATGGCAGTAAAGATCAGACTCAGAAGAATGGGCGCTAAGAAGGCACCTTTCTACAGAATCGTAGTTGCTGATTCAAGATACCCAAGAGACGGACGTTTCATCGAAGAGCTGGGCTACTATGACCCAACTAAGGAGCCTTCCGTACTCAAGGTAGACGATGAAAAGGCTAAGTCCTGGATCGCTAACGGCGCACAGCCAACTGATACAGTTAAGGCTCTTCTCAAGAAGAACGGCACTATCTAATCAGTCAAGCTGAAAGGATCACCTGAGCGGTAAGCTTCCTATCCCACCACTTCGCTTACCGTTTTTCGGCAGGGGAAAACGCTTCCCTGCCGCATTTTCGTGGGAGAATGGAGGACATTTTTATGAAAGAATTACTGGAGACTATCGTTTCTGAGCTTGTAGAAAACAAGGACGCTGTTGAAGTCGTTGTTGACGAGCCTAACGATGAGGGCATTGTTGTATATCATCTGCACGTTGCTCCCGACGATATGGGCAGAGTTATCGGCAAGCAGGGCAGGATCGCAAAGGCAATTAGAGTTGTAATGCGTGCCGGTGCTTCCCGTATAGATCAGAAGATAATGGTCGAGATCGACTAAGATCAAGTCGGCTGATAATTTTCAGAGAATAAATCATCACCTCTTGCAGATAATAGCAAGGGGTGATTTTTTATGCGCAGTAAAATTAACATAAAGGCATTTGCGGTGAAGCATTTCAGCGCATTGACAGGGCTTGCAGTGGGGCTTTGCAACGGACTTTTCGGCTCTGGCGGCGGAATGATCGCCGTGCCAATGCTTGAAGCAAGCGGCTGCGAACCAAAGAAAGCCCACGCAACTTCTATCGCCGTCACTCTGCCGTTATCAATTATCAGCGGAATGATATATTTCGGCGGAGGAAGCCTTGATATAAAGCAGGCGGTGAAATTTATCCCCCTTGGTCTTGTGGGAGCGGCGATGGGTGCGCTTATAATGAAAAAGCTTTCAAACAGCCTGCTAAAGCGCATTTTCGGCGCACTTATGATAATCGCAGGGGTGAGGATATTTCTGAAAGGGTGAAAATTTATGTCGGCGGTGGCAATAAACCTTGTGGCATTTCTCACAGGGATAATGGCTTCAATGGGGCTGGGCGGCGGAATGGTTCTCATCGTGTATCTGACGGCATTTGCAGGCTTTTCGCAGATAGCCGCACAGGGGATAAACCTTGTGTTCTTTGTGCCCATAGCCGTTGCGAGCCTTATTTTTCACGGCAAAAACGGCCTTGTGGAATGGAAAAAAGCCATTCCACGGTGATATGGGGAACGGCTTCCGTAATAGTATTCAGCATTATCGCAAACAAGCTTCCGCAAGGGGTGCTATCAAAAGCCTTTGCGGTGTTTTTGATACTAATGGGGCTGAAAGAATTATTTTTCAAGAGTAAAGACAACAAGCTCAAAGGGGTCTGAAAAGCGTTGGGTGAGGCCGCTGTTGCCCACGCCCCTTGATACGACCAGCGTTGTGTCATCAATGGTGTAAGTCCCGTCGGTGTATTCGGGGAAAAAGCCCTGCCCTGGGGCATAAAGACCATTCACAAGGGGCAGTCTGATAAGTCCGCCGTGGGCGTGGCCTGTAAAGTCGATGTCAATATGCGTGCCCGACTGCAACGCCATATTGCTGAAATGTGCGCAGTCCTCTGGATAATGATTTAACAGTATCACAAAATCATCTGCGACCTGCGAAAACGCTTCGCTCTCATTCTGCATATCGTCAAAGCCCAGCAAGCTTATGCTGTCGCCATTGCGTGTAAGTGTGGTGTGCTCATTGTAAAGCACGTTTATGCCATAGCTTTCACAGCCTGCGATGAATTTCTCCCTGTCCTCCTGCGACAAGCCATATTCGTGGTTGCCCAAAACGAGATACACAGGGCAGATATCGGGAAGCTTTTTCATAAGCTCCAGCGAGCGGTCAACATCGGGAAAAAGCTGGTCAACGCTGTCCCCCGTGACGAAAATATAATCGGGATTGCAGTCCTTCACCTTATTCGTCAGCCTGTCGATATAGCCGCTTCCCCACTCGTTGTGAAAATCAGATATCTGAACTATCTTGCAACTGTCAAAGCCGTCGGGCAGTTTTTCAAACTTCGCCGAAAGCTCCTTGACCTCGATATAAGTGTTCGACCACACAAAGTCGGCTATTATCATCGCCGCAAGGATCATCACCACAATGAGGATATTCCGCTTCTGCTTTTTAATCAGCCTGCTTTGCTTTTTTTCTTCTGTATTCAAGATATCCCTCCAAAATAATAGTTGCTGCAACGGTATCGACAACGGCTTTTCTAGCCTTGCCCCTGACATTTGTCTCGTTGAGGATATTGTGAGCTGTGACAGTTGTCGAGCGTTCATCCCACATTTTTACAGGAATATCTGTCAGCGATCGGAGCAGCTCGGCAAATGCCCTGCACTTCTCTGCTCTCGGACCTTCTGTGCCGTTCATATTTATGGGCAAGCCGACTATTATCTCACCTGCGCCGTATTCTTTTGCGGTGTCAGCGGCTTTCTGCGCAAGCCGCTGAGCGTTGTATTCCTTGACCGTGCCGATAGGCGAAGCGAGAAATTCCGTTCTGTCGCTAATTGCGAAGCCTGTTCTTGCATCACCGTAATCTACTGCCATAATCTTCATTTATCACACCTCATTCAAAAACCTGTTTAAGTTAAAGTTGTTGTAGATATTATATCACAAGGCGGCGGCTAAGTCAATCTCTGTGCATAATCACTATATTTTCTAATATTTTTTTGTAATAGCTTAACAAAATGTTAATTGAAAAAGTCATAAACGTATGTTATAATTTGTCTAGTAAATAAAATAACAAGATAAAAGAATAACAAGAAAATTTTAAGAGTTACGGAGTTGTACATATGAAAAAGATAATCACTTCAATTATTATGTGCGCAGCGGTGGCTTTGTCAGGACTTTTCAGCCTTTCTGCATCGGCTGACGTATCTGACGTAAAGATCGACTGCAAAGACGCAAAGGAAGCACGCACCTGGGGCAAGAGCCTTTCTATCCCAAAGGATACTTTTGACCTTGGCAGGATAACGGACAAGACCCAGTTCATCGTTACATTTGAGTACAAGAACAAAAAGGAAGCTGAAAAGGTAACAAAGTCCCCTATCGGACTTGCTATCCAGAGCTATACCGACTCAGAAAACGCCCTTGCTGACGAGGACGGCAACGTATGGGCAGAGGTAACGCCTAAGACATACGATGAGAACAGCGCAACGTTCTATTATGAGGATATCGTAAAGGCTTACACTTCAAAGGATTTCAGCAAGGTGGATTACATTCACGTTATCGCACCTTCTGATATCGGCGTAAAATGCACGAGCCTTACTATCACAGACTGCAACGACAAAGCTCCAGAGACGACCACCACTACAACAACAGAGGCCGCAAAGGACGAGTCAGTAGCCGAGACAACAGCCGCAACGACCGCTGCCACAACAGCAGCCACCACAGCAAAGTCTGAAAGTTCGGACAGCTCAAGCCCTATATTCCTTATCATAGGAATAGTTGCAGGCGTTGCGATCGCAGTTGTAGTTGTCGTTGTTATAATGAACAAGAAGTCAAGCGAAGCCTTTGACGTAAGCACAGGCAAATTCGTTGACAAGAAGAAGCTTTTTGACGGCGACGACGATAAAAAGTAAACTTTTATGATGATACAAGGGCAGGAAAGTCACGGCTTTCCTGCCCTTTTTATTCCGACAATATCCGCCGCAAAACCGCTTGACAACACGGTTTAATGTGATATAATTAAGGTAAGAACACAAGAAACAATGATTTGATATGTAAGGAGGAAAAGCTATGAGCACAAAAGAACTTGCATACAGTATGATCGACAATCTCACAGAGGAACAGCTCAATGCCCTTATAGTTATCTTGCAGGGGCTTCAAAAAGAAGAGCCGAATGAGGAAACAAGAAAAGTCCTTGACGATGCAAAAGAAGGCAAAAATCTTGTAGGTCCGTTTGATTCGGTAGACGAGCTTTGGGAGAGTCTAAATGCTTAAAATAACTTATCATAACAGATTTAAAAAGGACTTCAAAAAGGCTAAAAGCCGTGGGCTCAATATGGCACACCTTAACGAGGTCATCACAATGCTTGCCGAAGGCAATCCGCTTCCGCCAAAATACAGAGAACATTCGCTGACAGGAAATTACAATGGCTTCCTTGAATGTCACGTTGAACCCGATTGGCTTCTTATCTATGAAAGACGTTCCGATGAACTTATTCTGCTGTTGTACAGAACAGGTACTCATAGCGATCTGTTTTGACCGCTGTAAGTTGATTTATAACTTCCCAGCAGGAGGACGAGCAATCGTTCCCCTGCTTTTTTTCGTGCATAAATATTGACTTATGGGCGGAATTATGGTATCATATTAAAAGGTATATTTAAAGGTATTTTTAACAAAACGGAGGCTATATATTATGTCAATTTTTAAACTTGAACCAGCATTTAAGGACTATATCTGGGGCGGCACAAGGCTCAGAGACGAATACGGCAAAAAGTGCGATCTCGATAAGGTCGCTGAGAGCTGGGAGCTTTCCTGCCATAAGGACGGTCCAAGCGTTGTTGCTGACGGCGAGTATAAGGGTCTGACGCTCAATGAGTACATCGAAAAGGCTGGCAAGAGCGTTCTTGGCAAGAACTGCGAGAGATTTGAAAACTTCCCTATCCTTATCAAGCTCATCGACGCTAAGGACAATCTTTCCGTACAGGTCCACCCTGATAACGAGTATGCAATGAGAGTTGAGGGCGAATACGGCAAGACTGAAATGTGGTATGTCGTTGACTGCGACGAGGGCGCAACTCTGCTTTACGGCTTCAAGCACGAGATCACAAAGGAAGAGTTCGCAAGAAGAATTGCTGACAACACTCTTCTCGAAGTAGCAAACGCTGTTCCTGTTAAGAAGGGCGACGTTTTCTTCATCAAGTCTGGCACGCTTCACGCTATCGGCAAGGGTATCCTTATCGCTGAGATACAGCAAAATTCAAACACTACATACAGAATTTACGATTACGGCAGAGTTGGCAAGGACGGCAAGCCTAGAGAGCTTCACGTTGACAAGGCTCTTGACGTTACAAAGCTCGCTCCTGCTGAGCAGTATCCTGAAACTCCTGTTGAGGAAAAGGATGGCTATAGCATCAAGTTGCTCTCAAAGTGCGAATATTTCACAACTTACAGAGTAAACGTTGAAACAAAGGCAGAGCTTGAGGCTGACGAAAACAGCTTCAACAGCATTCTCGTTCTCGAGGGCGAGCCTGTTATCAGCGGCGGCGAAACAGTTTCCGCTAAGAAGGGCGAAAGCGTGTTCGTTTCAGCAGGCACAGGCAAGTACACAGTCGAGGGCAAGTGCACATTCGTGCTCACAAAGATCGACTAAGGAGATAAAAAATGCTGAAGCTTGATCTGAAAAAGGAGATCGGCGAGCTGTGCGCACTTGTTATCGCAGTTATCGTGGCGTTTGCGACCCATAAATTCTGGGTGGGACTTATCGTTTTTGTGGTGCTTGAATTTATCTACCTGATGGTCTATGATATGATTGCAAAGAAAAAGGAAGCCGCAAAGCCAAAGGAAGCCAAGGAAGAGATAAACTTCCACGAATATGACGACGATACTGAGGACAATGACGCACAGTAAGCTCAGTAAATAAAAGGGAGAAATTATTATGAAGTATTACATAGGCATAGATCTTGGCGGCACAAACATCAAGGCCGGCGTTGTGAACGAGGAGTTCGAGATCGTTGCGAAAGCGACCTGCAAGACAAATCTTCCAAGGCCTGCTGACGAGATATGCGCCGATATGGCAAAGGTAGCCCTTGAAGCCGTTGCAAACGCAGGGCTGGAAATATCGCAGATAGAGTCTGTTGGTATCGGCACACCAGGTACGGCTAATTCAGCAACAGGCGTTATCGAGTATTCAAACAATCTCGGCTTCCTCAACTTCCACGTTGTTGAACTTATGAAAAAATTCATCGACAAGCCTTGCTATGTTGAGAACGATGCAAACGCCGCTGCATACGGTGAATATGTTGCAGGCGCAGCAAAGGGCGCAAACGACGCTGTTTGCATTACACTTGGCACAGGCGTTGGCGCAGGCGTTATCGTTGACGGCAAGATATATTCGGGCTTCAACTTTGCAGGCGCTGAGATCGGTCACACAGTCATCGACCCTAACGGCCCACAATGCACTTGCGGCAGACACGGCTGCTTTGAGGTATTCTCCTCTGCAACAGGTCTTGTAAGAATGACAAAAGAGGCTATGTTCGAGGACAAGGACTCTATTATGTGGAAGATGAACGAAGAGGACGGCAAGGTATCTGCAAGAACTGCTTTCAATGCAATGAGAGCTGGCGACAAGGCAGGCAAGGAAGTCGTTGACAAGTACATAAAGTATCTTGCTTGCGGTATCACAAACACGATCAATATTTTCCAGCCAGATATCCTCTGTATCGGCGGCGGCGTGTGCAATGAGGGCGACCCTCTGCTCCTGCCTCTAAAAGAGCTTGTGGCAAAGGAAGTTTACACAAAGAATTCTGAGAAGAACACAGAGATCGTTATTGCAAAGCTTGGCAATGACGCAGGTATAATCGGCGCTGCGTTCTTGGGTCTTTCTCACAAGAAATAAAAAAGCAAAAAACACAAATATATTAAAAGGGGTAACTATAATGGGACTATTTGATAAGCTTTTGAAAGGCGCAGTAGACGCTATCGACAACGCAGCAGCAAAAAACGGCAACGGCCCGACAGGTCTTAAAGATCTGTTTGACCAAGCTATGGACAAGAAGAACGAGGCTATAAACGGCTCATCGAGTTCGACTGCTTCAAGCAAGCCAAGCACTGCGACCACTTCAAGCACAAGTTCAAGCAAGAGGAGCAACTACGCTTATACAAGACCGACATACCACACTTCACCGGAAGTGCTTGCCACGGGAAACGTTCCTGCAAAGCCTTCAAGAAAAGTGGATTTTGAGATATATGACGGCGAGGATGGCGAGATAAGAACGAAGGTCACATTTGATCTAAGCGGCGATTTTCTTGACACGGACGGCGATATCTGCTATATAGCGTCCTACCTTCCGAACATTAACGATGATGATTATGATTCGGGCTATTCCGATGATAACACTCCGCTATTTGGCGTTGTTGACGCACCGGATAACAAGATATATGAACTTATCAAAAAGGTGGAAAATGGCGGCGTGCCTGATGACGCATTGATGTATCTGCCTGTTAATGATATGGGTCCATATGTGTGCTTCAAGGCAAAGGTCGAGGACAGAGGCAGGGCGACTTATTTCTATTATTGTCCGCTCTACGAGCATTGTGATCTCAAGTGTCAGTTTGGCGTAAGCTATAACAGCGATTCTTTTGGCACACCACTTGAGAAAAAGCTTATGGCGGCTGTTGATGAAGCAGTCCGCACTATCCAAAAAGAAGTAATAGAAATAGAGGATAGACCGTTCCGATAGAAAGGACAAACAAATGAAATTCAATGTTATGGGATTTATCCCTACGCTGCTGCTTATCCTGCCTGTGGTGTTCGCCTGCTTCAAAACGCCTGCTGACAGACCTGATCTGCCCGAGGAAAACATTATCGTTTTTATCGCAAAGTGCGTGGGCAGATTTGGCTGCATAGGCTATATGTGCCTTGCTATCGGAGATTACAAGGTAGGATTTTCAAGCAAGCTGCTTTTCGTGCTGTGGATTATACTCAGCATTGCAGCCGTGGCATTTTACTGGCTTATGTGGGCGGCGCAATATAAAAAGGGCAACCACTTTGAGGATATGTACAAAACAGGCATTCCCCTGTTCATTATCCCTGGGGCATACGTCCTGCTGACAGGTCTGCTGACGCTGAATATGATGCTCATTATATTCTCAGCACTTGACCTTGTGTGCGAATATTGTGCGGCTTATACTGTAAGAAAGCAGCTCCGTGAGGGCATTACGGTATCAAACGATGATGACGATAACGAAGAGGACGAAGTCGAGGATACTGACAAGGCAGCTGAGGGAAAAGCTGAAACTGAGCAGACTGAGCAGGAAGAAGCTCAGACCGAAAATGATGGTAATAATGATAATGCTGATGAATGATCGCAAGCCGATGTATTTATCAGCTGGAAATAACTAATCTTTAAATCTTTATAAAAAAAGAGGTAATCAGAAATGGCAAGCAATTGTAATTATTTTTGTGACGGAGTAGACAAGGCTCCGCAGAGATCGCTTTTCAACGCTCTCGGAATGACAAAGGAAGAAATGGAAAGACCGCTGGTTGGTATCGTTTCATCTTATAACGAGATCGTTCCGGGTCATATGAACATCGACAAGATCGTTGAAGCCGTTAAAATGGGCGTTGCAATGGCAGGCGGAACACCTGTCGTATTCCCTGCTATCGCTGTTTGCGACGGTATCGCAATGGGTCACAAGGGTATGAAGTATTCTCTCGTTACCCGTGACCTTATCGCTGACTCAACAGAGTGCATGGCTCTTGCTCATCACTTTGACGCTCTTGTTATGATACCAAACTGCGACAAGAACGTTCCAGGTCTGCTTATGGCTGCGGCAAGAGTTAATGTTCCAACAATTTTCGTTTCCGGCGGTCCAATGCTGGCTGGTCACGTTAAGGGCAAAAAGACTTCCCTTTCAAGTATGTTCGAGGCTGTCGGCACTTACAACGCAGGCAAGTTCACACTTGATGACGTTGAAGAATTTGAAAACAAGGCCTGTCCGACCTGCGGAAGCTGCTCGGGTATGTATACAGCTAACTCAATGAACTGTCTGACAGAAGTTCTCGGTATGGGTCTTAGAGGCAACGGCACTATCCCTGCTGTATATTCTGAGAGAATAAAGCTTGCAAAGCATGCAGGTATGCAGGTTATGGAGCTTTACAAGAAAAATATCAGACCAAGAGATATTATGACAAAGGGCGCTTTCATCAACGCTATCACAGCTGATATGGCTCTTGGCTGCTCAACAAACTCAATGCTCCACCTCCCTGCTATCGCTCACGAGTGCGGCGTAGAGCTTGACCTTGACTTTGTTAACGAGATCTCAAAGAGAACACCGAACCTCTGTCATCTTGCTCCAGCAGGTCATACATATATGGAAGACCTTAACGAAGCTGGCGGCGTTTACGCTGTTCTTAACGAGCTCAACAAGAAGAACCTTATCAACACAGACTGCCTCACCTGCACAGGAAAGATTGTCGGCGAGAACATCAGCGGCGTTGTAAACAAGAACCCTGAGCTTATCAGACCTATCGACAATCCATATTCACAGACTGGCGGTATCGCTGTTCTGAGAGGCAACCTTGCACCTGACACCTGCGTTGTAAAGCGTTCAGCAGTTGCGCCTGAAATGCTTGCTCACGAAGGCCCAGCAAGAGTATTCGACTGCGAAGAGGACGCTATCGCCGCTATCAGAGGCGGAAAGATCGTTGAGGGCGACGTTGTAGTTATCCGTTACGAAGGACCAAAGGGCGGCCCTGGAATGAGAGAAATGCTCAATCCTACATCTGCTATCGCAGGAATGGGTCTTGGCTCAACTGTTGCGCTTATCACAGACGGACGTTTCAGCGGTGCTTCAAGAGGCGCTTCTATCGGACACGTTTCACCTGAGGCTGCTGTCGGCGGCCCTATCGCACTTGTTGAAGAGGGCGACATCATCGCAATCGACATCGACAACTGCTCTATCACACTTAAAGTTTCTGATGAAGAGCTTGCTGAAAGAAGAAAGAACTGGAAGCCAAGACAGCCAAAGGTCACAACTGGCTATCTTGCAAGATACGCTTCTTTGGTAACTTCTGCAAACAGAGGCGCTATACTTCAGATAAAAGACTAAGACAATACTTTAAGGCATTGTCTCTATGCCTGCGGCGGATACGCTCTGCCGCAGACAATTTTATATACTAATATAGTATCACATTTTCAAAACAATAACTAATTACAGGAAAGGCGGAAGATATATGAAAAAATTTATCTCGGGCTTGCTTGGCATTCTGTTCCTCGTTATACTTGTGGTGGGAATTTTCCTTTGCACATATCTCTTTAGTCAGCCATCACGTTCGGGCGACTCAAAGGAGCTTATTTCGGGAGTTTGGACAGACAAGAAAGAGAACGTCTCATTCACCTTTGACTCAGAGGGCAATTTCAAGATCGCACAGGCTGACGACGATACGCTTATCGCAAAGGGCTGGTTCAAGATCAACGAGGACGAAGGCAAGATACAGCTTCTCGTTTCACCGACTGACAGAGACGATAATTACGATATCGGTCTCAGGCTGAAATTCTTCTCAACTCTGTCATACAAGAACCTTGATATTCCAACAGAGGAAGAGATAAACAGCAACGAGAAAACCGCTGCGACCTGCAAGTTCATCTTCCAGAATGCTGACAGCGTTTATTCCTGCGAGAGAACTGACAGCGACGGCGACCTTTACGATGGAAAGCATTGATCGGTGAAAGCAAATGGAAATACTTATTAAAAACGTCCACGCCTGCGATCCGCAGACTGGGCTTGACAAGATCACAGATATCGGCATTGACGGCGGCGTTATCGTCAAGATCGGCGAGATAAACGAGCCTGCCGCAAGAGTTATCGACGGCGAGGGCAGACTTTGCGCTCTGCCGGGACTGTTCGATATGCACGTTCATTTCCGTGACCCTGGACTGACTTACAAAGAGGATATCATCACAGGTGCAAACGCCGCAAAGGCTGGCGGTTTCACGGGCGTTGCCTGTATGCCGAACACAAAGCCGCCGATAGATTCACCCGAGGGCGTGAAGTACGTTTTCGACAAGGCAAAGAAAACAGGCATTGACGTTTTCCCTATCGCCTGCGTGACTAAGGGAATGAAAGGCGAAGAGCTTTGCGACTATGACGCATTGAAAGCTGCTGGAGTTACGGCGATATCAGACGACGGCAGACCTGTTGAAAATGCTGAGCTTATGAGACAGGCAATCCAGTCCTCCAACGAAAATGGACTTATCGTGACGTCACATTGCGAGGACTTGAAGATCATAAACGGCGGTATCATCAATAAGGGCGAAGTCTCAGAAAAGCTTGGCATCAAGGGTATGGACAGGGCTTCTGAGGACTACATCACAGCCCGTGAGATATGCCTTGCGATGAGCTGCGGCGCAAGAGTGCATATCTGCCACGTTTCCACAAAGGGCTCCGTTAACATTATCAGGGCGGCGAAAAAGGACGGCGTGAAAGTCACCTGCGAGACTGCACCGCACTATTTCACATTCACGGACGAAAAGCTTTTGGCTCGTGACGCTGATTTCAGAATGTCGCCTCCGCTGAGAACGGAGGAGGACAGAGCGGCGGTTGAAGAGGCTGTCCTTGACGGCACTATCGACTGCATTATCACCGACCACGCTCCGCACTCCGCCGAGGAAAAGGCTGACTTTGAGAAAGCGCCAAACGGCGTTGTGGGACTTGAAACTTCCCTTGCGGCGACCCTTACAAAGCTTTATCACAGCGGTGAATGTGGTCTTGACAAGATCGCAGAGATCATGTCCGTGAACCCGAGAAAGATTATGAGGCTTGAGCCTATCAAGATCGCCGAGGGTGAAAGGTGCGATCTTTGCATATTCGACCCCGATCTTGAATGGGAAGTTATCCCTGCTGAGCTCAATTCAAAGAGCAAAAACAGCGTTTTCAAAGGCTCTACCCTCAAAGGCAAGGTAATGTATACCATTTGCAGAGGAAAGATCGTTTTTGAATTGTAATTTCAATTGTTACAATTTAGCAATTATAAAATATCCGAAAGGAAGATAAAAATGGCATTTGACAGACTTATTGAAAATATCGTAAAGACGCAGAACCCGTCAGTTGTGGGACTTGACCCAAAGCTTGACTACGTTCCCGAATACATCAAGGAAAAGAAGTTCAAGAAATACGGCAAGACCCTCAAGGGCGCAGCAAAGGCTATCTGGGAGTTCAACAAGACCATAATCGACGAGATACACGACATCTGCCCTGCTATCAAGCCGCAGGCTGCTTACTATGAAATGTACGGCTATGAGGGCGTAAAGACCCTTTACAAGACTATCCAGTACGCAAAGGAAAAGGGTATGTTCGTTATGACCGACGGCAAGAGAAACGACATCGGCGCAACGATGGAAGCTTATGCAACGGCTCACCTTGGCCTTACAGACATTGGCGGAGAGCTTGTTGAGGCATTCGGTGCAGACGCTCTTACAGTAAACGGCTATCTCGGCTCTGACGGAATAGACCCGCTTCTCGAGCAATGTAAGAAGTATGACAAGGGCATTTTCGTGCTTGTAAAGACTTCCAACAAGTCCAGCGGCGAGCTTCAAGATCTTATGATCGGCAACAAGACTGTTTATGCCACAATGGGCGATATGTGCGAGCGCTGGGGCAAGAACGTTATGGGCAAGTATGGTTACAGTGGCGTTGGCGCAGTTGTCGGCGCAACTTATCCTGAACAGCTTGCTGAAATGAGAAAGGCTCTGCCGCACACATTCTTCCTTGTGCCCGGTTACGGCGCTCAGGGCGGCGGCGCAGAAGGCGTTTCAAAGGCATTTGACGATCACGGACTTGGCGCTATCGTGAACTCTTCCCGTGGCGTAATGTGCGCATACAAGAAAGAAGATAACTGCGACGAGCACGATTTTGCAAAGGCTGCAAGACGTGAGGTCATCAGAATGAAAGAGGATATCATTTCATATCTGCCAAAGATCACACTTGAATAATTTGATAATACGATCACGCAGGCGGATATACTCCGCCTGTTGTTGAGTAAAAAGGAAAATCTACGAGGAGGACTTTTAATGTACAAGCAGGGCAAATACCCCATAGTTTCAAAAAAGACCCTTGCAAAAGGAATTTTTGACATTGAGATCTACTGTCCACACATTGCAAAAGCCGCAAAGGCAGGACAGTTCGCACAAGTTCAGGCAGAGGGATTTTTCCTCCGCAGACCTATCTCGATCTGCGATATCGACAAGGACAAGGGCACTATCCGCCTTGTTTTCGAGGTAAGAGGTCACGGCACAGACAGGATAAGCGAGCTCAACAATGGCGATCTTATCGACATCATCGCACCGCTGGGCAACGGCTTCAAGGTGCTTGAAAAGGGCAAAAAGGCTGTCTGTATCGGCGGCGGTATCGGCACGCCTCCAATGGTCGGCATTGCGAAGGAATACGGCGAGAACGCCACAGTTATAAGCGGTTTCAGAAACGCTGCTGCGGTCATTTTGCAGGAGGATTTCAAGGCAATGGGCTGCAACGCTCAGCTTTGCACAGATGACGGCTCGGCAGGCAGAAAGGGCTTTGTAACAGACGCTTTGCTTGACGTGCTCAAGACGGAAAAAACCGACATCGTTTATGCCTGCGGCCCGATGATAATGCTCAAAAACATCACGAAGATATGCGAAGAGAACGGCATTTATTGTCAGGTTTCCCTCGAGCAGAGAATGGCTTGCGGCGTAGGTGCGTGCCTTGTATGCGTATGCCGCACGGTCAAGGACGGACAGGAGTTCAATTCCCACGTCTGCAAGGACGGCCCTGTATTCGACAGCAAGGAGGTATTGTTCGATGAATAGGATAAATGTAAATTTCTGCGGTGTTGAATTTAAGAACCCTGTTGTTCCTGCCAGCGGAACATTCGGCTATGGCAGAGAGTACGAACAGTTCTATCCTCTTTCAAAGCTGGGCGGAATTTCCGTCAAGGGCACGACCCTTCACAGACGTGAGGGCAACCCTGGTCCGAGAGTTGCGGAGACCCCAAGCGGAATGCTCAACTCTGTTGGACTTCAAAACGGCGGCGTTGACAAGTTCATAAATTACGAGCTGCCGAACCTTGTGACAAAGGACACGAGGATAATCGCAAACATCGCAGGTTCGACTATCGAAGAGTGTGCGGAGCTTGCGGAGAAGCTTAACGGCACGGCTGTTGATATGATCGAGCTGAACATTTCCTGCCCGAACGTAAAGCAGGGCGGCGCAGCATTCGGCACGGACTGCAACGTTGCAGGCGCAGTAACAAAGGCTGTCAAGGACGTGACTGAGAAGCCCCTTATGGTAAAGCTTTCGCCGAATGTCACCAGCATTGTTGACATTGCGAAATCCGTTGAAGCCAATGGTGCGGACGCAGTTTCGCTCATAAACACACTTCTCGGAATGCGCATTGACATCAAGACACGCAGGCCAATCCTCAAAAACAACGTTGGCGGACTGTCGGGTCCTGCGGTATTCCCTGTTGCAGTTAGAATGGTATGGCAGGTCGCAAACGCCGTAAATATCCCTGTTATGGGAATGGGCGGAATCGCCACTTGGGAGGACGCAATCGAGATGATGATGGCAGGCGCAGGCGCAATTCAGGTCGGCGCAGCTATTTTCGCAGACCCATATGCTCCTGTCAAGATCGCAGAGGGTATGCAGAAGTTCTGCGAGGAAAATGGTATCAAAAACATTTCTGAGATCGTGGGCAGCGTTAAGCCGTGGTGATCAGATAACACATAAGTATACAAGAGCAGCTCGTTGATGATAACACGTCACCAACGAGCTGTTTTTATTTAGCCAAAAGCGGAATAAAAATCTATACAAAATTTCCTCGCCATAGCCTAAACCTATACCCATCTAACAAAATAAAGTATTTTACAACTCGGCTAAATTAGTTTATAATACTAACATAACGATATGACCTATCAAAACAGTAGAATTTAGGAGGAGCAAAATGAAAACATCTATTATCGGCTATCCGAGAATCGGCTCGCTGAGAGAGCTTAAATTTGCGGAAGAGAAATATTTCAGAAACGAGATCAGCGCTGAGGAGCTTGTGAATACTGCAAAGGCGCTGAGGACGGAGAACCTTGAGGCGCAGAAGGCGAGCGAACTTGACTTTGTGCCGTCGAACGACTTTTCTTACTATGACGGTATGCTTGATACCGCCGTGCTGCTGGGAGCTGTTCCTGCACGTTATGCGCAGCTGGGGCTTTCGCCGCTGGACACTTATTTTGCAATGGCGAGAGGCTATCAGGGCGAAAAGGGCGATGTTAAGGCTCTGGCGATGAAAAAGTGGTTCAACACAAACTATCATTATATGGTTCCCGAGATCGGCGACGACACAAAGCTTGAACTTTCCGATACAAAGCCTTTCGACCTCTTCTCCGAGGCGCTTGAGCAGGGCGTAACAACAAAGCCTGTTATCATCGGCGCTTACACTTTCTTGAAGTTGGCAAGATACACGAGCAAAAAGTCCGCCGCTGACTTCGCTGACGCTGCCGCAAAGGTCTACGCAAAGATCATCGCAAAGCTTTCAGCCCTCGGCGCAAAGTGGATACAGTTCGACGAGCCTTGCCTTGTGAAGGATATGGCCGCCGAGGACATTGCGCTTTTCACCTCGATATACAAAAATATCCTCAGCGTAAAGGGCAATGTCAAGGTGCTCTTGCAGACATATTTCGGCGACGTTCGTGACTGCTATGACGACATTTGCAAACTGAGTTTTGACGGTATCGGCCTTGACTTCGTTGAGGGCATCAAGACCCTTGAGCTTGTTAATGAAAAGGGCTTCCCGAAGGGCAAAATTCTTTTCGCAGGCCTTGTAAATGGCAAAAATATTTGGAAAAACCACTATTCTAAGACGCTTGATATCATCGCAAAGCTTCAGAAAAACTGCGGCGAGATCGTGCTGAACACTTCCTGTTCCCTGCTCCACGTTCCGTATACACTCAGTCACGAAAGCAAGCTTTCCGCCGAGCACAAGAGCTATTTCGCATATGCTGAGGAAAAGCTTGACGAGCTTGCAGAGCTAAAGGAGATAATCGCAGGCGGTGCGAGCGACAAGCTTGACGCAAATGTAAAGCTGTTCACTCAGCCGAGAAGCGGTGCTGACAAGGCCGTAACAGAGCGTGTGGCAAAGCTCACCGACAAAGATTTTATTAGACTTCCAGAATTCGCAGAGCGTGAAAAGGTACAAAAGGCTGAGTTTTCTCTGCCGCTGCTGCCGACAACGACTATCGGCTCATTCCCACAGACCGCCGAGGTCAGAAAGAACCGTGCTCAGTTCCGCAAGGGCGAACTTGCTGAGGCTGATTACGACAAGTTCATCAGCGAAAAGATCACAGACTGTATTCGCTTGCAGGAAAAGATAGGCATTGACGTGCTCGTTCACGGCGAATTCGAGCGCAACGATATGGTGGAATATTTCGGCGAGTGCCTTGATGGCTATATCTTCACAGAAAAGGCGTGGGTGCAGTCCTATGGCACACGCTGCGTAAAACCCCCCGTCGTATGGGGCGATATCTCGAGAGCGAAGCCGATGACTGTCAAGTGGTCGAAATTTGCTCAGAGCCTTACTGACAAGCCTGTCAAGGGTATGCTCACAGGCCCAGTAACGATCCTCAACTGGTCGTTCCCGAGAGAGGATATCTCCCTCAAAGAGTCCGCAATGCAGATCGCACTTGCTATCCGTGACGAGGTGCTTGACCTTGAAGCAAACGGCATTAAGATAATTCAGGTGGACGAGGCCGCTCTCCGTGAGAAGCTTCCGCTTAGAAAATCCGATTGGCACAGCGAGTATCTTGACTGGGCTATTCCTGCGTTCCGCCTTGTTCACAGCGGCGTAAAGGCTGACACACAGATACACACGCATATGTGTTACAGCGAGTTCGCCGACATTATCAAGGATATCGACGATATGGACGCCGACGTTATCACCTTCGAGGCTTCACGTTCCGATCTGACTATTCTTGACGTACTAAAGGAAAACAACTTCCGCACAGAGGTTGGCCCAGGCGTTTACGATATCCATTCGCCGAGAGTGCCTTCAACTGACGAGATAGTGACCGCTCTGCACAAAATGCTTGACAGGATACCAAAGGAAAAGCTTTGGGTGAACCCCGACTGCGGTCTTAAAACAAGAGGCGAGGCGGAGACTATCCCGAGCCTTGAAAATCTTGTTGCCGCTGCAAAGAAAGTCCGCAGCGAGATATAACCAACTTAGCCAACACAATTTCATACTAAATTACATACCTAAAAAGCAAAAGTGCTGCAACCGATTTCAAGTTGCAGCACTTTTGTGTTGTGTATATAAATTTCAGAATAAAATTTACGCCGTCTGATCGAATTGTGAATTATAAAGCTCGCTGTAAAAGCCGCCCTGCGCCATAAGCTGATCGTGGCTGCCCTGCTCGATGATATCGCCGTCTTTCATCACGAGGATAAGGTCGGCGTCACGGATAGTGGAAAGTCTGTGGGCGATGATAAAGCTTGTTCTGCCCTTCATAAGATTGTCCATTGCCTTTTGTATCATAATCTCGGTTCGGGTATCGACAGATGAAGTCGCCTCGTCGAGAATGAGTATCTTGTTGTCCGCAAGGATAGCACGGGCGATAGTGAGAAGCTGCTTCTGACCCTGTGAAACGTTGGAAGCTTCCTCGTTGAGCACCATATTATATCCACCCGGCAGGGTCTCGATAAAGTGGTGAACGTGGGCTGCCTTTGCGGCTGCGATGACTTCCTCGTCCGTTGCGTCAAGTCTGCCGTAGCGGATATTCTCCATAATAGTGCCGTTGAATAGCCAAGTATCTTGAAGCACCATTCCGAAAGCTTCTCTAAGCTCGCTGCGGTCAAAGCTTGTGATATCATTGCCGTCAATGCTTATCTTTCCGCCGTTAAGATCATAAAAACGCATAAGCAGCTTGACCATTGTGGTCTTGCCTGCGCCTGTCGGACCGACTATCGCTATCTTTTGACCCTCTTTCACCTTTGCTGAAAAGTCGTGGATAATGATCTTATCGTCATTGTAACCGAACTTAACGTGGTCGAACTCAACGTTTGCCTTTACGTCGCCAATAGATACAGATGCGTGGTTTTCAGCGGCCTGAGGCTCTTCATCCTCTTCGAGAAATTCAAATATTCTCTCAGCTGCCGCAGCGGTCGACTGTATCATTGAAGATACCTGTGCAAGCTGCTGGATAGGCTGTGTAAAGCTCTTTACATACTGGATAAATGACTGGATATCGCCAACGGTTATCTTGCCTTCCATTGCAAGATATGCGCCGAAAACTGCCACGGCAACATAGCCGAGGTTGCCGACAAACTGCATAATAGGCATCATAATGCCCGAAATGAACTGCGATTTCCAAGCAGAAGTATAAAGCACGTTGTTCGCCTTATCGAAATCTGCAAGAACGGCCTGCTCACGGTTGAAAGCCTTTACAACGTTGTGTCCGCCATAGACCTCTTCAACCTGTCCGTTGACGTGGCCGAGATATTCCTGCTGATCGTGGAAATATTTCTGCGAATGTTTTACCACAATGCCAACGATAACGCCCGAAAGGGGCACGATAACAAGTGCGATAAGTGTGAGCATCGGGCTAATGGTGAGCATCATGATCAGTATTCCGATAACAGTCGTCACGGAGGTGATGAACTGCGTAATGGACTGGTTAAGGCTCATACCAAGGGTGTCGACGTCGTTTGTGACGTGTGAAAGCACCTCGCCGTGTGTGCGCTTGTCGAAATAATTCATCGGCATACGGTCTATCTTCTTTGAGATATCACGTCTGAGCTGGTAACAAACTTTCTGCGAAACGCTTGTCATAATAAAGCCCTGAATGAACTGGAAAAGCGCTGAAATAAGGTACATTCCCAGCAGGATAAGAAGTATCTTGCCTATCTTTGTGAAGTCGATACCGCCTGTGCCTGCTATCTTGTCGACAAGTCCGTCAAAAAGTGCGTCCGTCGCCTTTGCAAGGACTTTCGGGCCTGCGATGGAGAATATCGTGCTGCCAATGGCGAATATCATAACCGCAAGGACGGCAAACTTAAAGTTTTTCATATACTTTATAAGCTTGCCAACAGAGCCCTTGAAGTCCTTTGCTTTCTCGCCTGCGCCCATTCCCATAGGGCCACGCCTTCTCATTGGTCTTGAAGCCTGTGCCATTTTACAGCACCTCCTTTCCCTGCTCGAACTGCGCAGCTTGCGCAAGCTGTGCCTCGAACTCAGCCTCAGAAAGCTGAGACTTGACTATCTGCGTATAAACAGGACAATTCCTGATAAGTTCCATATGGGTGCCCTGTCCTGCGATCTTGCCCTCATCGAGGACGATGATGTTGTCCGCATTCATAATGGTGACGATCCTCTGCGCCACGATAAGCACGGTGCAGTCCTTGATATTCTCGCCCAGCGCTTTTCTAAGCGTTACGTCCGTCTTGAAGTCAAGGGCTGAGAATGAGTCATCAAAGAGCAATATCTTCGGCTTCTTCGCAATAGCTCTTGCGATAGAAAGGCGCTGCTTCTGTCCGCCGGATACGTTGGTACCACCCTGTGCTATGGGGCTGTCATACTTGTCGGGCTTTGCTTCGATGAACTCATCAGCCTGTGCGATCTGCGCCGCCTTAACAAGCTGTTCCATTGGTGCGCCCTCGCATCCGAAGGAAAGGTTCGACTTAACATCGCCCGAGAAAAGCACGCCCTTTTGCGGCACAAAGCCGATCGCTTCACGGAGATTGTGCTGAGTATAGTCTCTTATATCTCTGCCGTCAATGGTTATCTTTCCGCCTGTAACGTCGTAAAAACGTGGGATAAGGTGGATAAGGGTAGATTTACCGCTGCCCGTTGAACCGATTATCGCCGTGGTCTGACCGGGCTTTGCGACAAAGTCGATATCCTCGAGAACGTCCTTATCGGCGTTGTCATAATGGAAATCAACGTGTTCAAATCTTACCTCGCCCTTTTCGATTTTCACGTCGTCAGAAGCTTCATCGCTGTCAACGACTGAGGACTCAGTCGTGATTATCTCGTCAACTCTCTGCGCAGCAACGGAAGCTCTCGGCAGCATAACGGACATCATCGAAAGCATAAGGAAAGACATTATTATCATCATCGAATATGTGATGAATGCGATCATACTGCCCACCTGAAGGTTGCCCATATCGATCTGCTTTGAAGCCACCCACACGATAAGGACGGAAATGGCGTTCATAATAAGCATCATAACAGGCATCATAAATGTCATTACACGGTTGGTGAAGAGCATTGTTTTGGTAAGGTCTTTATTGGTGTCGTCAAAGCGCTGCTCCTCGTATTTCTCTCTTGAGAAAGCTCTTATAACAGGCAGACCTGTCAATATCTCACGGGTGACGAGGTTGAGCTTATCCACCTTTGTCTGCATAATCCTGAACTTAGGCATCGCAACTTTCATAAGCACGAATACCACCGCCAGCACCGCAATAATTGCCACGCCGATTATCCAAACCATACTTGTGTTTGTGCTGAGCACCTTCATGATACCGCCAACGCAGAGTATCGGCGCATAAAGCACCATTCTGAGCATCATTGTGAGCACCATTTGTATCTGCTGGATATCGTTTGTGGAACGTGTTATCAGCGATGAAGTCGAGAACTTGTCTATCTCGGCATTTGAGAAGCTTATTACCTTTTTGAACACGCCTACACGCAGGTCAAGTCCAACGCCTGCGCCTATCTTTGCGGCAAGGTAGCAAATTGCGATAGTGCAAAGCATTATCACCGCAGCCATTGCCAGCATAAGTCCGCCCTCTTTGAAGAGGTAAGCTTTCTGCACGCCGTCGATATCAACGCCCATTGCAGGATATTCGCTCTTCCAAAACGCCTTTGCGGACTGTTCGATCATCGTATCTGACATTGCGCTGTATTTTTCTTCAACGCTCTTTCGCATTTCAACGCCGTCGATAGCGCCTGCCTTTATCATATCGAGGACGGTCATATCAGCCATTGCGGACATATCAATATCTGCGCTGTTTTCGCTGGCTTGTGCCGTATGTTCAGCATTTGCGCTGTCTGCGTCCGCCTGTCCCTGAGCCTGCGCCGCCATATCTTCGGGCTTCATTTGAAGTGCTGCCGAATATGTCAGCACGGCGCCGCCGAAAGCTTCGTCAAGATCGTCAAGTGTCTGCTTATCCTTGACGTCAAGCTCATAGACCTTTCCCTCGGGGGTACCGTCAGCAAGTGGGACATCGCAATCCTTTATGCTGTCACGCAGCTTATAGCTATCCTCCACAAGCTTCTTTTCATCATCGCTCATAAAAAGCTCTATGCCCTCCAATGAGCTTTCGCTTATAACTTTCGGGCACACACGGTCGATACCGCTTTGCATTATGCCAGTATCGAGTATGTCCGCCGTGTAATCGGGCAGCGAAAGGTCACAATAGGCCTGCACGATAAGCAGGACAAATATGACCGCAACTCCGGCGGCATATTTTTTCAGGTACTTGAATATTTTACCCATTACTCATTTTACCTAGCCTTTCCAGTTTGTTTTTCAAACAAACTTTTGCTTTTCCTCTTTCGCTATCTCAACAAGCTCTTCTGCAAGGTCGAGATACTGTTTTGTTTTTTTCTCGCCGAAGCGTTCAAAAACTCTGTCAACGAACTTCTTATAGGAACGCATTGCCTCTTTCCACTTCTCAAAGCCCTCTTCCGTCAGGCAGACCTTTACGCCACGCCTGTCGCCCTCGTCGGTATAGCGTGTAACTATGCCACGCTTTTCAAGGCTCGTGATAGTTTTTGTCGCCATTGCCGGCGAGACGTTCATTCCTGCGGAGATATATTTCATTGACACGCCTTTGCCCACAGGGCTTTCCTTGCAGGCCATTCCCACGGTTATCATTATTATTCTTGACACAGCAAAAAATTCGCTGTCGCTAAAAACATTCTGCATTTTATAAAACTTTACATTTTTGAGCCGTGCGTGAAAAGACATAAACCGCTCCGCTATGCTCTGCTCTTCTGCCATTTATTTCACCACCTTTAATTTTCACTCGGTTAATATTTCACTCGGTAAACTAAATAAAATTATAACACACGCACCCTGCTATGTCAACGATATTTTTCACAAATATGCACAAAGAACTGTTACTGGCATTAGCGATATTGTCATAAAGAAAACCTTATAAATTTCTTAACTTCATTGCAATGGGATTCAAAACGTGCTATAATAATAATCGACAAAGGGTGACTTTGTACAAATTCAAATTTCAAAACAAAACAGACAGAAGAGAGGACAAAAGAGATCATGATGTTGAGATTTTTGTGTCTTGCCACCTCAGTGATAACATTTTTTACAATGTTTGGCTGCGGCAGCGTTGACACAGATGAAAGCTCCGAGGGCGATGTTTCACAGGCGCAAGCGCAGTCCCAGACGGGTTCTGACGCTCAAAGCGGCTCTGCAAAGGATATCCTTTCGCAGATCAATGACGACAACCTCACCGCTTCGGCATATTATGGCGATGATACATACACAAAAAATGCCGAAAAGCTTTACGGCATTGCTGCCGATGACATTGCGGACGGCGGAATAATCTACGCCGCTGATGGTGGACTTGCGGACGAGGTGTCGATCATCAAGTTGGCGGACGGGTCAAGCGCGCAATCTGCGCTTTCAAGTCGAGTTGATTACAGGCTCAATCAGTTCGAGAATTACAAGCCCGAGGAAACCAAAAAGATAGAAGCCGCCCAGATATTTCAGGCCGGCGATTACTGGGTGCTCGTGATATCGGACAATGCACAGGATATTTCAGACAAAATAAAGACATTAGCAGGTGAATAAAATTGGCAATGACTAGGACAACAAAAATGAACAAGAACAACGGAAAAAAGAAAGCTATAATTTTTGCACTTTGCGTGGCTTGCCTTTCAACAAGCTTTGCAGGCTGCTCAAAGGCTTCAAAGACTGACACCAAAGGAACTTCAAAAAGCGTTTCGACCTCTGCGAAAGACTCTGACGATTCGGACAGCTCTGATCTCAGCCAGCAGGTGAAAGATCTTCAAGGACAGCTGGATGATCTCAAAACACAGCTTCAAAACACTTTCGGCGAAGATCTTTTCAATGGTGACGGCGATATCACAGACATAAGCGGCGATGTTCACGAAATTTATGACGACACGGCGGTGGTAGAGGCTTACAAGTCTGGGGACGATTCAAAGCTCACCGATGACAAGGACAAATATATCCTCAAAGAGCTCAAAAAGGCGGTTTCCGAGATAATCAAGGACGGAATGAGCGATTACGACAAGGAAAAGGCCGTTTACGATTATGTTTTCAGCGGCACGCATTTCAATGACGATTCCCTTTCAGCTATCGTTGACGAGGACAGCGACAAGTATTCCCACACGCCTTACGGATTTTTCCACGATCACAGCACTATCTGCGTCGGCAACGCCACCACGATCAAGCTTTTCCTTGACGTTCTTGGAATCGACAGCAAGATAATCCACTCCACCGAACAGGGCGAGCACGCTTGGAACGTTGTTCAGATAGACGGCAAATGGTATCACGTTGACGTGACCTTTGATGGCGGCGACGAGACCCCCGACTACGCATATTTCAACGTGCCCGACTCGGTCAAGGACGACGGTTCTTATCCTTGGAACAAGAGCGATTTCCCTGCCTGCACCTCAACGGACAAGTGCCTTATCTGCGAAAATGCAAAGAAGCTTTCCGACATTTACGCATTGCCCGGCGAGCTGAAAAAGCTTATCTCTGAGGGCGAAGGTTCGGCATATTACTACATCGAAGTGCCCGAGGGCGTTGACACAAGCAGCGTTTCGGAGCAGCTCACCGACGTTATGGAAAATCTTATCTCAAACGTTGCAAACATCAGCACGTCGTCAGTTATCATCACAGAGGACGGCAAAAAGGCTTGCTTTGGCGTGACCTACACCGACTATTCAGATTACGACATAAGCGATGATGATGAAAATGTTCTCGGCATTGATTACAGTAAGCTTGCCGACGAACTGAAAGATCAGCTTGGCTCAAATTATGTGGGTAATGCTGGCGGGTTAAATGGTATGGTCAATTTTTGATGGTAAACTTGGGCTGAAATAAAATTGCATATTACATAAAGAAAAAGCGGTTGAATTATCAGCCGCTTTTTTGTGTCTAATAAAGCCAAAGGACGAGCAGTATAAAACTGTTCGTCCCATGACTTTTTATATCGGATTTGATCGAAGAAAGCTTTGTAAAGTTTGTTGCGTTCGGAGTCACCATTCAGAAAACTGACTTGCTGCCCCTTTCCGATCATATCTTGAATTCTTTATGTTGCGTGATAATTAGCTCTCAAAGAGTGCTGTTGAGAGATATCTCTCACCTGTGTCTGGGAGAAGAGCTACGATAGTCTTGCCCTTGTTCTCTGGTCTCTTGGAAAGAATTTCAGCAGCCTTGAGCGCAGCGCCGGAAGAGATACCAACGAGGATACCCTCTGTCTTTGCGAACTTGTTGCCTGTCTTGAATGCGTCCTCATTCTCGATAGGAAGGATCTCGTCATAAACCTTTGTGTCGAGAACATCTGGAACGAAGCCAGCGCCGATACCCTGAATCTTGTGCGGACCAGCCTTGCCCTGTGAAAGTACAGGTGAAGTTGCAGGCTCAACAGCAACGATCTTAACGTTAGGGTTCTTGGACTTGAGATACTGACCAACGCCTGTTACAGTTCCGCCTGTGCCAACGCCTGCGATGAAGATATCTACCTTTCCGTCTGTGTCGTCCCAAATCTCAGGACCTGTTGTTGCAAAGTGAGCAGCCGGGTTAGCTGGGTTTACGAACTGACCGAGGATAACTGCGTTCTCAATCTCGCCCTTGAGCTCGTCAGCCTTCTTGATTGCGCCTGTCATACCCTTTGCGCCCTCTGTAAGAACGATCTCTGCACCGTATGCATTGAGAAGATTTCTTCTCTCGATACTCATGGTCTCTGGCATTGTAAGGATAACCTTGTAACCTTTTGATACGCCGACAGCCGCAAGACCGATACCTGTATTGCCGGAAGTTGGCTCGATGATAGTTGCGCCCTTCTTGAGCACGCCCTTCTTTTCAGCCTCTTCGATCATTGCAAGCGCAACTCTGTCCTTTACGCTTCCTGCTGGGTTGAAGTATTCAAGCTTTGCTAGGATAGTCGCCTCAGCCTCAACAGCCTTTTCAAAATTAACAGCTTCGATTATTGGAGTTTTGCCGATAAGCTCCGAAACGCCCTTGTAGATCTTTGACATTGTGATCAACCTCCAAATATAAAAACTTATTTTCAGCGCTTTCGCCACGACACCAAAATACCGATATAAAAATTTGCGCCGTCAACTTTTTGTACGCTGTGTTATTTTCTATGATTATAATATATCACTTTATTCCTACTATGTCAATGGGAATAATATGCTTTCTATCTTTTGCACAACAGAATTTATTTTTCCACTCTTATAATATACAATTTGCACTAAAAATCATACTCTGTGATACAATAAGCCTTGCCATTTTCATCACAAAGCTGAACAAAATAAGCGTTGCCCTGTGAGCTTATGAGCGTCTTGACCTGCTCGCCACGCTTGACGGGCTTCTTGTATTCAATGCGTATGCGCTTGACTGCGGTCTCATTATCAACAAATTCGTCTGTGATATCAAGATAGCGTGCATTGTTGACGTGCTTGTTCATATCTATATGGCACTTTGATATCTGCACATCTGGTATCTCTGTTTCAATGCTGTCAGGCAGAGAGATTTTTCTCGGCAGATATTCCATATCAAATTTCGGGTAAAGCTTCACCCTGTCAACAAGCTCCTGCGGTACTTTTATTGGGCGCTGGGTAGCGTTATCCATAAACGCTCCCGAAGCGATGGACGCAATGCAAGGCTTGCCGTCACCGCCGAAAATTATGGTGTTACGAAAGCCGTACATACGCTTTAGCTCATAAGTCCAAGTCTTGACGGTGAGCTGTTCCATATATTCGGGGCGGCGGTAAAAGTCTATCTGCCGTGACACAAGGAACATCACGCAGTTTTCCTCCTCGAAAAATGGCGCCATAACGGGGTGGGTGTCAAGGTGTATTATGGAGCAGTCCTGCAAAAAGTCCACAATTGCGCTGTTTTTTATAACACCGTCTCTGCCGATATTGCTGCAATTGACGGTTCGTTTCATTTGGTACATTTTTATGCCTCCGATCTCTATGTCATTTGATTATATCATAATACAATTATACACCACGCCGAAATCAATTGCAAGCAGCCCAAAGTAAAAAAGCCCTGCGCACGCAATTTTGCATACGCAGGACTGAAAAATCCAATATTTATTTGCTGAGATCAACATTTCTAACGGCGTCTCTTACCTTGAGAACGAAAGTCGGCGAAACTGAAAGCTCGTCAATGCCCATTCTGAGGAAAGTCTCGGTCAGCGAAGTGTCGGCCGCAAGCTCGCCGCAAATGCCTATCCAAGCGCCGTGCTTGTGAGCGTTCTCGGCGGACATCTCGATAAGGCGAAGAATGGCCTCGTGGTGAGTGTCGCAGAACTGCTCGATATCGGGGTTCTGTCTGTCGCAAGCGAGGGTGTACTGTGTTAGGTCGTTTGTACCAACGCTGAAAAAGTCCACCATCGGCGCAAGCTTGTCGCTTATTATGGCAGCGGCAGGGGTCTCGATCATAATGCCAAGCTCCGTGTCCTTGCTGTATTCAATGCCCTGCTCGTCAAGTTCCGCCTTTACCTCGTTGCACATATCGAGGGCTTTCTGCACCTCTGAAACGCTTGTAATCATCGGGAACATAATGCCGAGATTGCCGTAAACGGAAGCCCTGAACAGCGCTCTAAGCTGGGTCTTGAATATCTCGGGGCGTGTAAGGCAAATTCTTATCGCCCTGTAACCGAGGGCTGGGTTATCTTCCTTTTTCAGTCCGAAATAATCCACCTGCTTGTCTGCGCCGATATCGAGGGTACGGATTATGACTTTTTTGCCTGCCATACTCTCGAGGACACGCTTGTATGCGTGGAACTGCTGCTCCTCCGTTGGGAAGTCTGTGTTTTCAAGATAAAGGAACTCGCTTCTGAACAGGCCGATTCCGCCAGCGTCATTGAACAGCACCGCACCGATATTGTCAACGCTGCCGATATTTGCGTAAATGTTTATTTTTCTGCCGTCCTTTGTGACATTTTCCTTGCCCTTGAGGTCTTGCAGCAGGCGCTTTTTTTCCTCGTCCTCGTCACGCTTGCGCTGGAGCTTTGCTGTGGTCTCCTCGTCTGGGTCAACAAAAATTTCGCCTGTAAAGCCGTCAACGATAGCCGTGTCGCCGTCCTTTATCTCAGCAAGGAACTGTTCGCCAACGCCGATAACAGCAGGGATATTCATATTTCTCGCAAGGATGGCCGTGTGAGAATTTGACGAGCCGTGAGCCGTCACGAAAGCAAGCACCTTGTCCTTGTCAAGTGAGATAGTCTCGCTTGGCGCAAGATCGTCAGCGCAAACTATCATCTTGTCGTTTGACTCTGCACCATCGGCAACATTGCCTGTAAGATTTGCGATTATCCTGTTTGAAATGTCCTTGACGTCGGCGGCACGAGCCTGCATATAAGGGTCGTCCATTGAAGCGAACATTTCCGCAAAGTTGTCGGCCGTTATGGCAACGGCGTACTCAGCGTTGACCTTCTGACTGTCGATTATATTCTCGATAGACTCGTTGTAATCATCGTCGTCAAGCATCATCATATGGATCTCAAAGATCTGTGCGTTTGTCTCGCCAACCTCTTTCAGCGCCTTTTCATATATAGCCTGAAGCTGATTTGAAGCGGCTTCCTTTGCCTTTGCCACTCTCTGCTTTTCGTGCTCGCTGTCCTCCGTGCGGACACGCTTGATAGTTGTATCCTGCTTCTTGAAAATGGATATCTTTCCGATCGCTACTGCTCCGTAAACGCCTTTTCCGATGTAAGTTCTCATTGTCGATCAGCTCCTTATAATTTTTGATTTTATATTTTTATCGTCTATTTGTTGCAGAATTTTTGCTTATAATTTTCCATTGCACGCTCGATAACGCCTACCGCTTCGATAGGGCCGCCGATCTCTTTGATCTCGGTCTCCTTGCCCTCAAGCTGCTTGTATACTGAGAAAAAGTGTTTCAGCTCATCAAAAATGTGCGCAGGAAGCTCCTTTATATCAGTATAGCACTTGTATGTAGGGTCGCTGTATGGGATTGCGATTATCTTTTCATCGCCCATTCCGCCGTCCTCCATTATCATCACGCCGATAGGATAGCTTCGCACCAAAGTCATCGGCATAATAGGCTCGCTGCAAAGAAGCAGCACGTCGAGCGGGTCGTTGTCGTCGCCATAAGTCCTTGGTATAAAGCCGTAATTCATCGGATAATGAGTGGCGGTGAAAAGCACTCTGTCAAGGGAAAGCATACCGGTCTCTTTGTCGAGCTCGTATTTCATATTGCTGCCCTTTGATATCTCGATCACCGACACAAAATCTGTTGGGTAAATTCTTTTTTCGTCTATATCGTGCCAGATATTCATAACTTAGCCCCCAATTCCAAAATATAATTTTCATAAAATTTTATTTTTTATCTTTGTGCGTCTTATGCCTCTGTCCTCAAAGGCACAAGACCCGCCAAGATAACGGATATATCCAGCCGCCCCCTATACGAGAGCGGCGGATAAATTATTGATTTAGAGATTTTCCTCAAAGAAAGCCTTGATAGCCTCTGCGGCTGCGTCCTCGTCAGCGCCGTCAACTGTGATAGTAACAGTCTCGCCGTGCTTAACGCCAAGACCCATTACAGCCATAAGCTTTGTGAGGTTTACCTTCTTGCCGCCCTTTTCGATAGATATCTCGCTTGAAAATTCCTTTGCCTTCTTTGCAAGAAGTCCTGCCGGTCTTGCGTGGATACCGATCTCGTCCTTGATCGTGTAGTCAAATGTTTTCATAATGATGTCCTCCTGTATTGAATATTTTGATTTTTAAATTTCTATCTAATGGTGAGCACCCTGTCGCCTGCGCTGACTGCGCCCTCTGCGACTGGTTCAACAGCCGCATAATCGTCTGTATTGCCGATGATGAGCGGTGTTGTCACCTTATAGCCTGCCGCCTTGATGTTTTCCATATCAAAGCTTATGAGCAGATCGCCCTTTTTGACTTCCTGTCCGTCTGAAACGTGGGCTTCAAAGAACTTTCCGCCAAGCTTAACGGTGTCGATACCGATGTGAAGCAAAATCTCTGCGCCCTCTGACGATACCATATTGACTGCGTGCTTGGTATCAAAAACGCTGTCTATCTTGCCGTCGCAAGGAGCGAAAAGCTTGCCCTCTGTTGGCTCGACTGCAACGCCCTCGCCGAGAATTTTCTGTGAGAACACCTCGTCCTCGACGTCCTCAAGCTTTACGATACTGCCGTTCATATGGGAATAAAGGGTGATCTTCGCTTCTGCGCTGTCATCAGCCTTTGCCTGCGGCTTATCGTCCTTGATCTGAGTTTCCTCAGCCTGTGGCTCTGTACCGATAATGCTGTCGATATCATCAGAAAGCGGTGAGTCGATAAAGCCCTCAAGGTTTGACTTGATAACAGAGACCTTTGGTCCATAAATGACCTGAACGCCGTTGCCCTTGTGGATAACGCCCGAAGCGCCGCTTGATTTAAGCATTGCGTCATCGACCTTGCCTGCGTCATTGACTGTAACTCTGAGACGAGTTGCGCAGCAGTCAACGTCCGAAAGGTTGTCCTTTCCGCCAAGACCCTTTAAGATAAGTGCGCTGACCATATCTTCTTCCTTGATCGAAGCCTTGCCCTCTGCCTTTGCGGCTTTGGCTGCATTGACGTCGCTTCTGCGGTAAAGCTTTGGCTCAACATCGTCAGGCTCACGGCCAGGTGTTTTAAGATTCAACTTTGTTATCATAAAGTAGAAAACGAAGTAATAAACAACTGCGTAAACAAGTCCCACAATGACTATCCATATCCAATGGGTCTTTGCGTTGCCCTGCAAAACGCCGAAGAGGGTCATATCTATAAGTCCGCCCGAGAATGTCATTCCCACGCCGACGTTCAAAATGTGCATAAGCATATATGAAAGTCCAGCCAGCACGCAATGAACAGCGTACATAAGGGGTGCAACAAACAGGAAGGTGAACTCGAGAGGTTCTGTGATACCTGTTATCATCGAGGTGAGGGCTGCGGAAAGCAGAAGGCTTCCAACGACCTTTTTCTTTTCGGGACGAGCTGCCTTATACATAGCAAGTGCGGCAGCAGGGAGACCGAAGATCATAAACGGGAACTTGCCCGACATAAATCTTGTTGCGGATACTGAGAAAACATCTGTTGACTTTGAAGCAAGCTCAGCAAAGAAAATGTTCTGTGCGCCTGCCACCATATTGCCGTCGATCATCATTGAGCCGCCAAGCTCTGTCTGCCAGAATGGCATATAGAAAACGTGGTGAAGTCCGAACGGGATAAGAGCACGCTCGAGGATACCGTATATCCAAGTGCCTGCATAACCCGAATTGAGCACCAGCACGCCAAGCTTAGAAATGCCAAGCTGTACAACAGGCCAAAGGTAGAACATTATGATACCGACGATAAGGTATGTGATCGTTGAAACGATAGGAACAAATCTTGTGCCGCCGAAAAATGAAAGCACCTGCGGAAGCTCTGTTTTATAGAACTTATTGTGAAGCGCCGCAACGCCAAGCCCAACGATAATACCGCCGAAAACGCCCATTTGCAGGGTGGTTATACCAAGGACGGAAGTTGTCGAGTTCTCAGCCATTGCTTCAACGCCGCCCTTTGCGGAGATGAGTGCGCTGATAGTGGTGTTCATTACGATATAGGCGATAGCACCCGAAAGCGCTGCGACTTCTTTTTCCTTTTTCGCCATACCGATAGCAACGCCCATTGCAAAGAGGAGAGCCAAGTTATCAAAAACTGCGCTTCCCGTCTTGCTCATAATATCGAGAATGGTGTAAAGCACGCCGCCCTCGTAGATGACTTTGCCAAGGTGATAAGTTTCGATTGTTGTGGCGTTGGTGAACGAGCTGCCTATTCCAAGAAGCAGACCCGCCACTGGCAGCAGAGCTATCGGCAGCATAAACGATCTGCCGACACGCTGGAGCACGCCGAAAATTTTATCCTTCATAATAATATATCCTCCAATGTCGTATTGCGCCGCCTATCCTGCGGCTATATTTCCTTGAGCCATAATAAATATTATTAGGTACCGGTCTAATATTTATACGGCATAAGATACTATATTATATATAAAATATAAAGCGTGATTTTAAACGCTGATCTTTCTCAAATGTATCGCAAGGGTCAGCATTTCGTCCTCCGATATAGTTTTCGCATAATTTTTCAGAATATAATCCTGCATTGCCTTTGCGCACCTGTAAGGCTTTTTGAATTTCGCCTTGATAAGCGCCATTATATCTTCATCACGGCTGAGAACGTTCGGAAGCTCCTGAGAGCTGAACAGCCGCTTTGCGAGAAATTTCAAATGCACCATAAAACGCTCGTAAGCCACGGTGGTCTTGTCGATCTTTCCTGCAAAGGTCTTGTCTGCGATATCTGCGCAGCCGTTGACCATTTTGGTGATATCGGTTATCTTCCCCATTTTCGTGCCCAGCCGCGCGTTTATGATGTGCATTGCGATGAAGCCTGCTTCATCTGGGCTGAGGTCTATTCCCAGCCTGTTGTTTATCTCATCAACACAATGCCTGCCGAGAGCAAGCTCGCTTGGAAAGCAGTCGCTTATTGCGTCCATAAGTGGATTTTCAAACTCAATGCCCTGCTCTTTACGCTTTATTGCGAAAGAAATATGATCTGAAAGCGTGATTATAAGCGACTCGTTGAGCTTTGATGGCACGTTCGCCTCGATATAGTCCACCAGATCGGCTGTAAGTTTTATATGCTCGTAAGGTATCTCAGTAAGGCACTCGATAAGCCGTTTTCTCAGCGCCGAGTCTGTAACGAGATACATTTTTTGGATTTTAGAATCGTCGGGCTGATCGCCGTACTTTTTGCCAAAGCCAATGCCTTTGCCCGATATTATCTGTTCCCTGCCCTTGTCGTCAAGGACGCAGACGGTGTTGTTATTTATAACTTTAATTATCTTCATTTTTATATTATTTCCCCCATAAAGCCCTATATAATAAAAAAAACCAACCTTAATACGAACCAGCAACTAAACAACGCTAACGCTCGCACAAAGTTGGTTATGCCCAAACTATTAAATGAATGGTAACACTCCAATACAAATCTCATGTATCAATTTCACTATAATTAGTTTAACATATGCACATTTATTTGTCAATAGAGTACATTAAAAAGCCTTTGCATTTCTGTTTTTTCAACAAACTTCCGTCAATTCTTTTGTGAAAACTCAACAACAAAAGCTTATTTCAGCGCCGCAAGCAGCCCCTCGCAGCCCTCGAGAACGTCCTTATAGGTCTCGTCAAAGTTGCCTGTATACCAAGGGTCGGCGATATTTTTATCCGCTCTGTCGGTATAATCAAGCAGCATTTGTATCTTGCCCTCTGGGTCATTTGGCAGGATACGCTTTACATTGCGGCGGTTATACTGATCCATAAGCAAGATAAGATCGAAGTCCTTATAGTCCTGCATTGTGACCTGCCTTGCTTGGTGCTCCCCAATCGGCACGCCCACCTGTTCAAGCTTCGCCCTTGTGCCATAATGCACGCCGTTGCCGATCTCCTCGGTACTTGTTGCGGCGGAGTCGATATAAAAATCGTTCTCACGATGAGCCTTTCTCACAAGGTCTTTCATAACAAATTCAGCCATTGGCGAACGGCAGATGTTGCCGTGGCAGACAAATAATATTTTGTGCTTATTTAGATTTTGCATTGCGCTTTTCCTTTCGGTTTATATCAATTATATTATCACAAGTATTATACCACATTCAAGCCAAATTGTACAGCAAAAAAACGCACGCCGACAAATCTGCCGGCATACGTTTTTATCCGCACAAAGCCTACCAAACTTCCCCGGGATATTTCATACCCCAGTCCTTTCTAAGCTTTGTCATTATATCCATAACATCGCAGGACTGCTGCAATTTAAGCAGTCCGCTGTCGCCAGTCCGAACGGCTTGTTCCATATCCTCAAGTTCGTAATAAAGGGCATTTGCGGACTCGCCTGCGGTTATCTCTTTGACCGCTCCTGTCTCGGCGTCAACTATCTTCGCCTTGTCCGCCCTCGGATATTCCATTATCTCGATATAGCCATTTTCGCAGCTTATCATCGCACGCTTGGGCTGCTTGGAGTGCATACTCAGCGCAACAGTTGCAAGCTGACCTGCGCTGTTTTTCAAAAGCATTGTCGCCATTTCGTCCGAACCTGTTGGCGACGGTTTCCATTGGCTGATGGTATCCTGCGGCGCTTCGCTCATAAAGCTGCGCACTATGGACAGCGCATATACGCCGATATCAAGCATTGCGCCGCCTGCAAGTTCCATATTAAAAAAGCGGTTTTTCATATCGTATTCCTTGAAGCTGCCGAAATTGACAGTTATTATCTGCACCCTGCCAAGCTCGCCTCTTTCAACGATATCCCAAAGCTTTTTGTATATGGGCATATGCCAAATGGTCATTGCCTCGCCGATCATAAGCCCATTTTGCTTTGCAAGAGCCACCATTTCATCAAGCTCACGGCTGTTAAGAGTTATCGACTTTTCCACAAAAATGTGCTTGCCGCTCTCAAGTGCCTTTTTCATATACTGATAGTGGGTGTTGTGTGGGGTGGTGATGTAAATAATGTCAACATTCGGGTCGGCAAAAACATTATCTATCTTGTCATAGACCTTTTCAATGCCGTATTTCTCCGCAAAGGCAACCGCCTTTTCGTGAGTTCTGTTTGCAACGGCGTAAAGCTTTCTGCCCATTTTTTCAAGTCCCTGCGCCATTTCATTTGCAATAACGCCGCAGCCGATAACAGCCCAGTTGAAATTCTTCTGATCTTCCATATCATTCAGTCCTTTCAGAATAATATCCTAAAAATCCTTCTCACTGTACCCTTCCTTTATGTCGCCCGAACGATAAGCTTTCAGCAGATCACGGAGATCGTTTATCTGTAAAAGCAGCTCCTCGCCCTTGTCTGTGTCGGAGATATTGGCACGGCGGTCGAGCCGCTCAACAAGGTGTATCTCAGGTGTGTGCTCGCTCTCCCCTGCGATAAAAGGCTTGTGCTCCGCAAGATTAAGGCTGTGAGAATCGTATATCAGCGTGTATCCTGCAATGCCCGTGGCTTTCTGATAAGCCTTTGAGATACCGCCGTCGATAACAAACAGCCTGCCGTCCGCTTTGACAGGGCTTTCGCCGTTTTTGATCTTAACAGGAACGTGGCCGTTTATGATATGCCCACGCTGTGGGTCAAGGCCGAACATTTCAAGTATCCTGCCGCATATCTCGGGTTTCTCGGAGAAATGATAATAGGCGTTGTAATTTTCCTCGTGAAGCTTTTTATCCGCAAGAAAATACCGCTCAAAGAACGCCATTTTGTCCTTGCCGTAAAGGGGCGAGCGTGCTCCGCTCCACAAATACCAAAGGCAGTCTGCCGCATAGCTTTTCTCCTCGCAAGGCTGCAAAAAGTACGCCTTGTTCGCTATCTCGTCGAGCTTGTCAAGCATATCCTTGCCTGAATACTGCTCCCCTGCTATGGAAAGGCTCACAAGCCTGCCCTTTTCATCAAGAGGTATACAGCCGTGGAAAAGCAGATTGCCGTTTATGGTCTTGTACATTGAGCCTTTTGAATACAAAAATCGCATATGTGCGTTGAGCCTGTCGCTGTGCATAAATGAATTTGCAAGAACGATCATAAGCTCGTTTTCGCCCTCAGTCAGCGCAAGTGGGTCGCAAGGGTCAACTGTGGGGAAATTGCCGTCAAGAAGCTTATGAACCTGTCCGTCGATGGTTATAGTGCCGTTAGCAAAATCCACCATACGGAAAAGGTCACGATGAGAAAGTTCCCACTCTGGATGGCGCTCCATAAGCTGTCCCTCAAGTTTCAGCTGGATAACTGTGATAGCCTTGTGCATTTTTGCCACAAGCTTTGCGTCAACAGGGTCATAGATATTGTCGTCAAGGGTCTGTGGCATAAAAATTGCGCACTCGTCATTCTTGTAAGTCTCCCCTGCAAAGACCGCCAGCGCACGGAGATTAAGCCCGTAGCCGTCCTCGAGAACGTCGAAATTATTATATCTCATTGATATCCTGATAACATTTGCGATAAGCGCAAGGTTGCCCGAAGCCGCACCCATCCAAGAAATATCGTGATTGCCCCATTGGATATCAACATCGTGCATTTTCATAAGCTCGTCCATAATGATATCCGCTCTAGGACCTCTGTCATAAATATCGCCGATGATATGCAGCTTGTCGATAGCAAGGGACTGTATAAGCTGACAAAGGGACTTGATAAAGCGGTCTGCAATGCCTGTGTCAAGAATCGTGCTTATGATCTCGTCATAGTAATATTCCTTCACAACGTCGTCGGTGACATTGAGCAGCTCGTCAAGGATATAGACCATATCTTTCGGAATGCTCTTTCGCACTCTAGAGCGTGTGTATTTCGCCGAAACAGCCTCGCAGACAAGTATGAGCCTGTATATGGTCAGCCTGCGCCACTCGTCCGAAAGCTGGTTTTTATCCTGCAAACGCTTTATCTGCTTGTCGGGATAATAGATAAGATAGGCAAGGGCTTCACGTTCCGCCGAGGAAACTGTTTTGCCCAATGTCAGGTCTATCTTATTTTTTATCATACCCGAAGCGCTTTTGAGCATATGCAAAAAGGCTTCATATTCGCCGTGGATATCGCTGAAAAAGTATTCTGTGCCCTTTGGCATACTGCGTATGGCAGATAGATTAACTATCTCGCTTGCGGCGCTGTCTATGGTCGGAAATTTCTGTGCAAGAAGTGAAAGGTATTTTTTGTCCATATGTATTTCTCTCTTTTGGCATTCTTATTTTTGTCAGTCTCAAATATCCCCATACCCCGAGACTATCTTATAATTGCAATAATTTAACAACGTAATATTACTCAGAAAGACCGCAGTATCCGCTGCGGCCTTGTCTGAATATTTTTTGCGTTTAAATTCTGGTGCGACTTATTCGCCGAAACCGTCCTCGAACATCTTCACGAATTCGTCAAGAACAGCCTGCTCGTTTTCGCCTGTTACGATTATCTCAACGTCTGTATCCTTCTTGATACCTGCCGCCATGATCTGCATAACAGCCTTAGCCTTGATATCCTTGCCGTTTGCCTTCATTATGATCTCGCACTCTGGGTGCTCCTTAGCAGCCTTTGCAACGATACCTGCCGGACGCATATGAAGTCCTTCTGCGTTTACTACCTTTACAACCTTTGATACCATAGTGATCTCTCCTTTGCGTTTTTTAATTTATTTATGATTGTTAATATTATTATATTATATTCCTGCCAATTTGTAAAGCCTATTCGGTAACTTTCTTTTTGAAAAGTCCCAAAAGAAGCATTCCGATGATCGAACCGACCACAAGTGCAACAACGTACATAACAGGATTGCCAACAACAGGGAATACAAAGATTCCGCCGTGAGGAGCACGAAGCGTACAGCCGAATGCCATTGAAAGTCCGCCTGCGGCAGCAGCGCCGATCATACAAGCCGGAATAACTCTCATCGGGTCAGCGGCAGCATATGGGATTGCGCCCTCTGTGATGAAGCTAAGACCCATAATGTAGTTTACAGGACCGTTCTTGCGCTCGTCCTCAGTAAACTTGTTCTTGAAGAATGTTGTTGCAAGTGCGATAGCGATAGGTGGGACCATACCGCCGATCATAACGGCTGCCATAATATCGAAGTTGCCCGATGAGATCGCTGCAACGCCGAAAACGTAAGCTGCCTTGTTGAATGGACCGCCCATATCTATCGACATCATTGCGCCGAGGATACAGCCGAGGAGCACCTTGTTCGTGCCGCCCATATTTGTAAGGAAGTTTGCAAGTGCTTCGTTGAGTACTCCCATAATAGGGTTTACAGCGCACATCATAAGTGCGACTACCGCAAGGCCGCCGAGAGGATAGATAAGAACAGGCTTTATTCCGTTAAGAGCCTTTGGAAGCTTGTCGCAGGCCTTTTCGATGAGGAGCATAACAAATCCGCCAAGGAAACCTGCAAGCAATGCGCCGAGGAATCCAGAAGGAACATCTCCGCCGGGGGCTGCAAATGTTGCGCCTGAAACTGCCATTGCGCCGCCTGCCATACCGACTAGCAGACCTGGTCTGTCAGCAATGCTCTTGCCGATATAGCCTGCAAGTATCGGTATCATAAACTGGAATGCGTAATTGCCGATAGTCTTGAACCAAGCAGCCGCCGCAAGGTGCGTACCGAAGTCGCTGTCCTGCGGTGCGCCGCCGATAGAGTCGATAAGGAATGCAAGTGCGATAAAAATACCGCCTGCAACTGTGAATGGAAGCATATTTGAAACGCCGTTCATAAGGTGCTTGTAAAGTTTTCTGCCGAAGCTTTCGTCGCCGCTCGATGATGAAGCGCTGCTGTCTGCGCCACCCTCGTGATGATAAACAGGTGCGTCACCTGCTTCAATGCGGTTGATAAGTTCCTCTGGTATCTTTATTCCGTCCGACACCTTTGTGCTTATAACTTTTTTGCCGTCAAAACGTGCCATTGCAACGGTCTTGTCCGCCGCAACGATAATTCCGTCGCAGTTTGCGATCTCTTCATCGGTGAGGATATTCTTTGCTCCGCCCGAGCCGTTGGTCTCCACCTTGATTGTGATGCCAAGCTTCTTGCCTGCCTTTTCAAGGGCTTCCGCCGCCATATAAGTGTGGGCGATACCTGTCGGACAGGCTGTTACTGCAAGAACCTTGTAGCCATCCGTTGGCTTGACTTCCGCTCTCGGCTCATCAGGATATTTCTCATTTTCCATATCGTCGATGACTTTGAGGAATTCGTCGTTATCGCTTGCATTAAGAAGCTTTTCACGGAAATCCTCGTCCATAAGGATAGTCATAAGCCTTGAAAGCACTTCAAGATGAACGTCGCCGTCATTTGGCGCTGCGATCATAAAAAGCAGATTTGAAGGCTCGTCGTCAAGGGCTTCGTAATCAACGCCTTTTGGAACTGTCATTGCCGCAAGTGATGGCGCTTTGACAGCCTCGCTCTTTGCGTGAGGTATGGCAATGCCTTCGCCAACGGCTGTTGAACCCTTATCCTCACGGGCAAGAATGCCCTTTTTGTATTCCTCTCTGTCGGCGATATTGCCGCCCTTGACCTGAAGGTCTATCAGCATATCAATGGCTTCGCTCTTCGATTTTGGTGAGGCGTTAAGCTGTATGCTGTCTTTTTTCAATAAGTCAACTATTCGCATAATATTTCCTCCCTGTCTTGATTTTCTTTTTGTTTTATCTGTTTTATCAAAGCGTTTCAAGCAGCTCTGATATCTTTTCTTTCTGTGCAAGTCCGTCTGAAAAAGCTGTTGCGCCGCCTGCGGCTGTGCCAAGCTTGAGAGCGTATTCATAATCGCCCTGCTGGATTCCTGCTGTAAAGCCTGCCACCATTGAATCGCCTGCGCCAACGGAATTTTTCACCTTGCCCTTGCATACGCCGCAGCGGTGCATTTCGCCCTTTTCGTCAATGAGCATTGCTCCGTCCCCAGCCATTGAGATAAGCACGTTTACAGCACCCATATCTTTGAGCTTTCGTGCATACTTCTCAATATCCTCGTCAGTCACAAGGGTCACGCCGAACATTTCGCCGAGCTCGTGATTATTTGGCTTGATAAGGAAAGGCTTGTATTTGAGCACGTTGAGGAGCAAGTCCTTTGTGGCGTCAACTACTGTTCTGATATTCTTATTAGAAAGTCTTTCAAGAATCCTTTCGTAGATATCGGAAGGCAGCGACGAGGGGATACTTCCTGCAAGGATAAGCGTGTCGCCGTCCTCAAGCTTGTCAAGCTTTTCAAAGAGTTTGTTCACGGCCTTGTCGTCAATGTCGGGACCCTGTCCGTTGAGCTCAGTTTCCTCTGCGGACTTTATCTTCACATTGATACGGGAATTGCCCTTTTCAAGGCGGACAAAATCTGTGTCGATACCCATTTCAGCAAGTCCGTTCTCGATAGCCTCGCCTGTAAAGCCTGCTGTGAAGCCAAGTGCTTTTGACTGGACGCCCAGCTCTCTAAGGACGATCGAAACGTTTATGCCCTTGCCGCCGAAATACATTTCTTCTCTTTCCGAGCGGTTTGTCGCACCGAGCTTCATTTCGCCTGTGTGGACAACATAGTCGATAGCAGGGTTGAAAGTTACTGTATATACCATTTTACATTACCTCCTTGATATTTGCCTTTGTGATATATTTTTTATCCTGGAGCTTGTCGGTGATTATCTTTACCCGACCAAGCTGAGCAAATGTCACCGCAGATATCTGATCGAATTTGGAATGATCTGCAAGGATATAAGCGGTCTGACTGTTTTGCACCGCTGTTGACTTCACGCTTGCTTCATTGCGGTCGGGAGTGGTAATGCCCCCCGAAAGCGAAATGCCGTTTGCGCCGAGAAAGCTTTTTGTGAAGTTGTAGCTTTGCAGGCTGCTGACGCATTCAGCGCCGACGATCGCCTCAGTCGTAAGCTTTATCTCACCGGCAGGGATATAAACCGTGAACCCACGCTGCGCAAGCTTTTTTGCATGAACGAAAGCGTTCGTCACGAAAGTCATTTTCTTGTCGGGCAGAAAGTCTATCATATAGCCCGTGGTAGTTCCTGCATCGATGAAAATAAAGTCGCCGTCGTCAACGAGCGAAGCCGCAAACCTCGCAATAGCGAGCTTTTCATCAGTAAAAAGCTTTGACTTTGACTCAACGTCCTGCTCAACAGGATTAAAGGAATGTTCTTCCGCAGATATCGCACCGCCGTGGACTTTTTTCAAAAGCCCTCTTTCGTCCAGCACCGTAAGATCACGGCGGACGGTGGACTCAGAAGCGTTCAAAAGCTCGCACAACTCGGGGAGCTTTACACTCTTGTTCTGCTTCACCCTTTCCAATATGATAGAGTATCTTTCCTCAGTCAGCATTTTATCACCTTTTCAAATTTCAATATTGTTTTTGACGTCAATTGAACGATATTGATCGTTTCTGATATCAGTATACCATACCATTCACAACAAGTCAAACATTTTCAATCAAAATCATTCAAAATCCTTAAACTTTGGCTGATGTTATAAATCAAAGCCGCCACATTTGTGTATTTTAACAATAATCGGTCAGATTCAGTCACAAAGCTTATTATGCGGTCATAAAGTGGTGACATTATAGCATTTGCAGTATCGCCGAAAGCTATTCAGAATTTGCAAAATTGTGCAAAAAAGCAGCAATCGTAATATGCCAAGGGAACTTGGATTCACAGAAATTTTACATTCTTAAAGGACAAAAATTTTAGACAGGCTTAAATTTGCAAAGAAAATTGAATAGATAACGAAAAGCGTTCTTCATATATCAGTGAGGAACGCTTTTTCTATTTATTCGGAGGTTATTATGGCAAATGAATCAAATTCATCGGTTGTCAGAGTGCATAAGAACACCGACTTCACAATCATGAGCAATCATCATTTGAGAAATCAGAAACTCAGTCTGAAAGCAATCGGGCTGATGTCCAAAATACTGGGTCTGCCCTGTGACTGGAACTATTCCATTGCCGGACTGGTGAAGATCTGCAAAGAGGGTGAAACGGCAGTTCGTGCTGCCCTCCATGAACTGATCGACGAGCGGTATGTGTATCTGGAGAAGCTTCCGCCGAACTACTCCAAAAGCGGACGGTTTGAATATGTCTATCACATCTATGAAATTCCATATGAGAATATTCCTGATGGTCTGGAATGTCCGGAACTGTTTCTCAAAAAGCAGTCTGAAACAAATCAAAACGCAGATGTCCCAAATACAGAAAAACAAGATGCAGAAAACCTGTATCTTGAAAATCAGGATGTAGAAAACCAGGGACAATTAAATACTTACATATCAAGTATGAAAGAATCAAATATGAAAGAATTAAATGGAACGGCTTCTGCTTCGCCGAAGAAAAAGACGGATAAGAAGAAATATGCAGAAGCTGTCACCATGACGGAAGAAGAATATCAGAAGCTGTCGGAACAGCATTCCAAGGCATTCGTAGATAAGTGCATTGAGATTCTCAACAACTACAAGCTTTCCAGCGGAAAACGATACAAGTCAGATTATCACACCATTCTAAACTGGGTCATCGAAAGAGTTTCCAAGGATTATCCTCAGCTGGACAAACCACCTGCACAAAGTTCGGCTTACGATGTCAACGTCAATCCATTTGACCAGTTTGTGAGGTGAGAAAATGTTTGTCAATACGGAATTACTGGAGCTTATCCGCTTGAAAAATCCCCTTTCTTCTGTTATCGGGAAATACGAAGTGATAACAGATGCTTGCTGTAAATGCCCATTATGCCACAGCAAGACCAATTCCCTGAATCTCTTTCACGATGAGATCTATACCTGTTTTCACTGTGGTGAAAGCGGTGATGTATTTGGATTTGTCAGTAAAATTGAAAATCTTTCGTTTGCGAAAACAGTTCGTAAAATGACGAAATCATCGGGAATTTATACCCTGGAAGAACTGAAACGGAAGAATATCTTTCGCTTCTGGGACAGATTTCTGATTCTGTGCGAGCATTATCACATTGCAGCAGACAGCATATTGCAGGAATATTCTTCGGAGCTGACAAGGGAATATCTTCTCGGTCTGAAATACAGCAAAGTGGAGCCGGATACCGCCCCGCTGGAAAACATCATGCAGATGAAATACGGCATATCAAAGGAATTTTGGAACGCTGCTCCTGAGCATATTATGGAGTATCTGACAGTAGAAAGGAAACACAATGCATGATACACTGAAAAGCATTTTTCAGACGCTCTCTGAAAATGCAGAAGAAAACTTCATCAAGAACAAAAACGCTGAGGACTATCTCGCTGAGGACGGTTTGTGGCACTGCGGAAAATGCGGTACAGCAAAGCAGTTCCGACTGCCTGAGCGATTTATGAAAATGGGAATGCCTGAAATTGTCGGCTGCTGCTGTGCCTGTCAGTCTGCAAAGGAAAAACGGGAGAATGCAAAGCAACAGCTTGCATCTGTCATCAGAGAGAATAAAGAAAACGCAGATATTCCCGAACATTATCTGTCAGCTGACATTGCAGCGGTGGAATCTTCAGAAGCCCAAAGAATCGGTATGAACTATATCAAAAACTTCGAGAAACTGGGCAGGATCGGACTTCTCCTCTATGGTGACGTGGGAACAGGTAAAACCTATCTGGCAGCCTGCATTGCAAATGCTCTGCTGAATCAGGGCGTAAGCGTAAAATGGCTGACTACCATGCAAATTGTGGAACGCAGCTGTTTCTACAGCGAATCAGAATATGCTGAGTATACCCGAAGCATTACTGCTCCCGACTTGCTGATTCTCGATGATCTGGGAGCGGAACGTGGCACAGATTTTGCACTGGAACGTGTTCACAGTCTTGTGGATACTCGCATCTCAGCCAACAAACCGATGATCGTAACCACCAATATCGACATTACGGATATGGGCAATTGTGCTGATCTGAAAAAGAAACGCACATTTGACCGTATTCTCCCTGCAACATTTGCCTTTGCCATGAAAGGCACGTCCTATCGTATGAAGCAGGCACAGAAAAGTTACAAAACACTCAAAGATCTGCTTTTGCGTGAAGAATCAAATTGAAAGAATGGAGTAAAAAAATGAGATTAATCAAAACCTATGACGGAATCACACTGAACTGCGATGTAATCGCAATGATTCAACCTGTTTTCATGAACAGTGCAACGGGAGTTATCAGCGAAATGGTCGATGACAGCTTCGATCCGGATACCCTGGAATTTGCTTTGACTGCATTTACTACACTTGGAGATGAGGTAGTCCTTGCAGTTTATGCGACCGAAGAAGAACGTGACTATGCCAGATACAAGCTGGAAAACTGGCTTGTTTACGATGTTGGCAGCTATTACACCATGACAGAAAGAAAATAACGGAGGGTTTAACCATGGAAAAAATGATCGTAACAGAGTACGGCAGACCGATTATGATGCAAAAGGTCAAGGAATTTACACAGAGAACCATGTTTCTTGCAGACGAAAGAGTGATCCCCTATGCAGTGTTCGCACTGCTTGTCAGTGGCGAACTGGTGAACGTCGGCAATTTTGATGATTTGGATACCGCTGAGATCTCCCAGATCATTCTGGACATCTTCACAGAAGACAAAAAGGCGGTATTCGATGTAAATCTGGAAGTGTTCGGAATCAAAAAGTTCCTTGAAATGCTTCGCTATGTATCAGCGGATAGCGAAACACTCTATCAAACTTTGGTAAGTGATCTGAAAAGGCAGCTGAAAAGCGGTGAACTGGATGTCAGCTTTACTTGACGGCTACATACATCTTGCTCATGCCATTGTTGCTGTGGCAGCAGAAAGCTACAAATATACGCTCTTAGCTGTCAAAAATCATACCAGAAGCGATTCTGTTTTCAGGCGAAAGGAAGAAATGGAAAGCTTTTTTCTGTCGGAGTGGTTTAGGCTGCTGTCCGGACTTGACGGAAGATATTTCATGAAGAAAATGCAGGAGGTCTACTATTTTGACAGGTAAAGAGTTTTTATGGCAGTATATTATGATTGCTCGGCAGATCAGGAGCGTGAAGCTTCAATTGGATAGTATGACAGAGGTTGCAAAAGAAAACGCAATGAGCAGTGTCTTTCAGAATGAAATCACTGATTTGAAGAATGAACTGAAAAATCTGATTTTGGAATCTGCTGCTGTCAAAAGGTGTATTCTTGATCAAATTCAGATGATTGAAAATGATGAGTGCAGAGATATTTTAACAAAGCGATATATTGAAATAAAGACAGTATCCCAGATTGCAAGAGAGATGTTTATGTCAAGGCAAGGTGTACATTATCACCTTGCTGCTGGAGAAAAAGCTATTTCATCGTTAATATAAAACAGTGACCGGTTTGCACAATGTAGTACAAACCGGTCATTTTTATGCGTTTTCGTCTTCTGTTAGTTTTGCCAACTCGATATATTCCTTCAATTTCTTTTGCAGCAATTTTTTGTCGATCAATTTCAGATTGTATTCCGCAACCATCGTTGGTGAAAGACTTCTGCTGAGAGCAAATTCAACGACCTCGTCATCTTTGCTTGCACAAAGGATAATTCCTACGCTTGGATTCTCATTTTCCTTTTTAACCTCTCTGTCCAATGCTTCAAGATATAGATTGATTTGTCCCACATACTCCGGCTTGAATTCCCCGATTTTCAGTTCAAAAGCTACCAGACAAGACAGTCCTCTGTGATAAAACAGCAAATCAATAAAGAAATCATGATTGCCCACCTGAACACGATATTCTTCTCCAACAAAAGTGAAATCTTTTCCTATTTCAAGAATAAAATCTTTCAGATTACGAATGATGGATTTCTGTAAATCATGTTCAGACATTGGTTCGGGAACATCAAGAAAGTCAAGGACATAATTGTCAAGAAAAATATTTCCTGTTGCCTTTTTAGCTGTTTCAAGTGCCAGCGATTGTGGATTTTGCGACAGCATATATCTTTCATAATAACCGCTGTCGATTTGTCTTTCCAATTCTCTCTTTGACAATCGCTCTTTGATACACATATTCATATAAAAAATACGTTCATCCATTGTCTTGCAGGCTGACATTATCTTCAAATGATTCGACCAACTCAATTGTGTCACCAGTGGTGACACTTTTTCTTCACCCTGATAAAGTTCGTAAAACTGCTTCATTCTGTATAATCCACGCCTGTTGAATCCTTTCAGTTCAGGATAATTTTCAGAAAAGAAATCCGCCAGCTTCTGTACAAAAGCATCTCCATAGGAGCTATTTTTTGATTGCTTGCTGATATATTCGCCGATATCACGATACATCGTAATCAATTCCTCATTTACTTTTCTGTATGCACGCTCTTTCGCCGATTCAATAATATTGACAACTTTCTGAAATTGTTCATTATATGGCTGAATATCCATGTTCAATCCTCCGTTCTCTTCACATAAACCAGTTCAATGTCATATCCAAGTGCTTCAAGGATTTGCACATATGTCCGATTGACAATGCCCTCTTGCTTTTTAATGACCTTATTTACATATTCTTTTGAGGTATGTATATCTTTAGCGATTTGTGCCTGTGTTGTACCATTTTCGATACATTTCACCTTTACATCGATTTCAAAAATGTTCTTAACCATAACTCACATTACCTTCTATAAGTTACACTAATCGTATAACTTATTATACTGTATTTTTGTGTGAAAGTCAATCGGAAAAATAAAAATCAGAAAATTATTTTTGACGAAACTTGACAGCACTTGCATTTACTTGTCGGATTTCACCACAGCAATTTTGCTAAACTGAAAATAGTAAGCGGGAAAGGAGTGAGCGTATGACCTTATCAATTATCTCGCAGGACGGAACTGCATTCAACTACTCTAATGCCGTTTCGTGTGTCACCTGCGGTGAGTACGATGATGGAAGCGGATACGGCTTCATGGTCTATCTGAAGGGCGATACGGAAAATGGTATCGTTGTCGCAGAATATGACGATGCAGAAACGTTCCATACTGTCAAGAATGATTTTTCCAGATGGCTTCGTGAAAACATCGACGCAGTGTTTGCGTTTCCGGCATGAGTACAGACTTTGAAAAAGGCTTGCGAAAAACCATAGATCTGTCGGTCAGGAGCAGAGAATTTACAGTCGATACTTTGAAATCTGCCATGCAGGACTTTCTTTCCGGAAAGTCGCAGAGAAAAGGCAGAGTTTCCATGAAAAAGCTATCGGAGCATTCCGGCAAGCTGGAAAACGTGGTTTTGTCAATATCACTTGACACATTTTATTCGAACAAGAATTATGCAGCGA
>NZ_JAHZAX010000014.1 GCF_019423705.1 Ruminococcus sp.
AAACGAAGTCGTATGTCGACTTGGCAGCGCATACCTCGGCGATATGTATTATCAAGGCTTCCACCCAACAAGCACCTGCGGTTCAATGGGTGCGGCTGTCAGCGCTGCAAAGCTTATGGGCTTTGACGAGCAGAAAACAGTTTACGTTCAAGGCATTGCAGGAAGCACCGTCGCAGGTCTTATGGCTTGGAACTCTGAGGGTTCTTTCACAAAGCGTTTTCAGGCAGGCCACCCAGCAATGAACGCTATAATCGCCGCATATCTTGCCGATAAGGGCTTCAATGGCCCGTCAGATATCTATGAGGGCAAGGACGGTATCCTCCACGCTTATTCCTATTACGATCATTTCGATACAAAGTTCATCACAGAGGGCTTGGGCGATAAGTGGGAATTTGCTTCATCAAGTATCAAGGTTTATCCTTGCTGCCGTTATTCCGGCGGACATCTTGACGCTTGCCTTGATATCGTCGCAAAGCACCACCCAAAGGCAGAGGACATCGAAAAGATCGAGATACGCTCATCAAAGTATACAATGAGACTTCTTGCAGAAGAGCGCAAGTGGCACCCTAAGAATATCGTTGACCTCCAGTTCAGTATGCCGTTCCAAGCAGCTATCGCCTTCGTAAATGGCAAGGTAACAGTCGATGAGTTTGATGTCAAGTATATCGATGATCCGCTGGTAAAGAAGCTTATCGCTTCAACAACAGTCGTTGAAGACCCAGAGTTTGAGGCAAGATATCCTGAACATTATTCAAGCGCCGTAAAGATCACGATGAAGGACGGCACAGAGTATGAATCAGTTATCGACGACCCAAAGGGCGACTGGAGAAACCCTGTTACATTCGAGGACGTAAAGAACAAGTTCAGAACTCTTGCAAACAGAGTTTATACAGACCCCGAGAGAACTGAAAAGATAATCTCATTCGTTGAAACATTGGAATCTCAGACAGATATGTCAGAGCTTATGAAGCTTGTGAACGACGCAGGCTAAACACTAAATAATAGACTACGCAATGGAGCGCAGAAGGAAAAACGCAGCAATGCAGATTTCCTCTGCGCCCTTTTTATTCAGAAGGAGTTGTTTTGTTTGAAGACGCAAATACTTATCAAGGACGTCAGTATGACCTATCTCAACGCCAAAGGCGAACCCACCGAGGCGCTTAAAAATGTCAGCTTTAACATTGATAAAGGCGATTTTATCTCCCTCGTTGGCCCGTCGGGCTGCGGCAAGAGCACAATGCTCAGAATAATCTGCGACCTTTTGCAGCCGACACAGGGCGAGGTCATCATAAGCGGATATACCCCGAGAGAGGAACGTCTCAGCCACTCTTTCGGAATGGTGTTCCAAAGCGCAGTATTGTTCGATTGGCGGACGGTGAGAAAAAATATCTGCCTGCCGCTGGAGCTTCAAAAGATGAGCAAGAAAGAGCAGAAAAAGCGCTCCGACGAAGTGCTTGAACTTGTCGGCCTTACCGATTACGCCGACCATTATCCATATCAGCTCAGCGGCGGTATGCAGCAGCGTGTCGGTATCGCAAGAGCCTTAGCCCTTGACCCACCGATACTTTTAATGGACGAACCTTTTTCCGCCCTCGATGAGTTCACAAGAGAAAAGCTCAACGACGATATCCTAAAAATTTGGAGACAGACCCACAAGACCGTTATCTTCATCACCCATAACATACAGGAAGCTGTCTATCTTTCCGATAAGGTGGCGGTGTTCTCACCTCACCCGGGCAGACTTTCCGCAATGGTGGATATAACTCTTCCGAGACCGAGAAGAAAGGAAATGCGCTATACCCCCGAATGCAACGCACTTGTGGAGCATATCAGAGGCTGCTTTGAAGGAGTGTGACAAATGTGAAAGAAAAGAAAACCAACAAGACCATTTCTATCATCGTCTGTCTTGCGCTTCTTATGGGGTTGTGGGAATTCATCGCATTCTATCTTGACAAGGTGCTCAAAGACCCTATGGCGGTGAAAAAGCTGCCATACCTTCATTCGGTGATAGCAAAGATCATAACCGATTTTGACAGCCTTTTCTCAGCGGTAATGTTCACGTTCACAAAAGCGCTCCAAGGCTTTGCAATAGGTTCGATCATAGGCATTTGCATTGCGATATTTATGAGCTTTCACAAGTCTCTTGAAAAGATGATTCTTCCTTATATGATCGTCTTGCAGATGATACCGATACTAGCCCTTGCGCCGATAGTTTACACGGTGGTAAAGGATTCGGGAATGTCAAGAACAGTCCTTGCGGCGTTCATAACCTTTTTCCCCGTTGCGGTGAATATGTATCAAGGTCTCAGAAGCGTTGACAACGATAAGAAAGACCTTATGAGGATACTTGCCGCAAGGCGTATCACAGTTTACACAAAGCTTATGTTTCCATTTTCAAGACAGTATCTTTTCACAGGCTTGAAGCTTGCCGCACCGAGCGCCGTAACAGCAGCGGTGCTGGTGGAAATGATGGGTTCAAGCGAGGGTATCGGCTTTAAGATACTGAGCTCACTCTACTATGGCGCAACAGGCGCAATAAACTTCTGGGCTTCCGTCGTAATGGCTTCACTTATGGGTATCTCAACATACCTGCTCGTGGTGCTTATCGAAAAGCTCACAACGCCGGGAGTTATCACATTCAAAAATTTTAAGAGAAAGAGAGGTGCGGAGCAATGACAAAAGCTAAACGCCTTTGGAAAAAGACGCAGGATTTGATACTTGCGCTTGTGCTGGGCGTGATAATAGTTTTCGCCTGGCAGCAGGGAGGGCTTCATTATCTCCTTGGCTTGAAGCCCTATCAGCTTTCCTACCCATCCGATATTATCCGCACCCTTAATGAGAATTTCTCAGTAATAATGTCAAATACGGTGTGGACGCTCAAAGAAGCCGTCGTCGGCATACTGGTGGGCTCTCTTATCGGCTTTGTCATCGCAGTATTCGCCGCAGCTTTTCCAAAGCTTGGCGTTGGCGGAATAAGCATTGTCACCGCCGTGAACGCTATCCCGATGATAGCAATGGCTTCCATAATGAACAACTGGTTCGGAATGGAAATGGCTTCAAAGGTCGCAGTCGTTGCGGTGTTCAGTATGGCTTCAATGACGCTGAACGCTTACAGAGGTATGACGGAGCTTCCGCCATTCTCAAAAGACCTTATGCAGATATGCGCAGCAGGAAAGGTGGAGACCTTTTTCAAGCTCCAGCTCCCGAACTGCCTGCCTTATATGCTCACAGCCTTGAAGGTCAGCACCACCACAGGACTTATGTCCGCAATATGCAGCGAGTTTTTCACTTCCTACAAGGGCATAGGCTATCAGCTCACAGCTTCGATAAAGCTTTCGCAAATGTCCGTTGCTTGGGCGTATATCCTAGTTGCTACCCTCTGCGGCGTGTTTATGTACGCAATCATTTCGATAATCGAACGTGTCGCACTTAAATGGCACGCATCCCAAAGAACATAAAGTTCTTTCAAACATAAAGTTCTTTTAAACATAAAGTTCTTAGAACTTAAACACTATAAAAACAACCAAATATTATTTTTAAATTTTTAAGGAGAGTTAATTATGAAAAAAGTATTGATGAAAACATTATCCGCCCTGACAGCAGGTATCCTTCTTTCAGCAGGCCTTACTTCCTGCGGAAGCTCCGAGGGTTCAAGCAACGCCACAGTAACAAAGAACGGCAAGACCCTTACAACAGTCGATTTCCAGCTAAAGTGGCTGCCGAGCGTTCAGTTTATGGGCTTCTATGTGGCATATGAAAAGGGCTATTACGAGGACGAGGGCATTGACCTTAACATCATCTCAGGCGGAAGCGATATCGTTTCTGCACAGCAGGTATCCATTGGCGCTGCCGATATCGGTATCGCAAACCTGTATGGTCTGCTTCCATATGAAGAGCAGGGCTATCCTATCGTTGAAGTAGGACAGGTTTTCCAGGAAGGCTCTCTTATGCTTTGCTCAAAGGCTTCATCTGGTATCAAGACCCCTGAGGACTTGAAGGGCAAGAAGATCGGCGCTTGGGTCGGCACAGCTGATTATCCTATCTATTCGCTCCTTGATAAGGTAGGCCTTGATAAGGATAAGGACTGCACGATCGTCAGCCAAGATTACACAATGGACGCACTTCTCAATGACGAGATCGACGTTGCAAGCGCAAACATCTACAACGAGTATATCGTATTGCAGGAATCGGGACTTTCAAAGGACGAGATCAACGTCATCAACTTTGAAGATTACGACTGCGGAATGCTTGAGGACGCTATCATCGCAAACACAGATTGGGCAGCACAGGACGGCAGCGACAAGCTTATCGAAGGCTTTATGAGAGCATCTATGAAGGGCTGGTCAGACGCCTGCACAGACCCCGAGGCCGCAGCCGAGATCGTATGTAACTATGTAGATCAGAGCAGTACGACACTCGATCATCAGAAGGCTTCTGCAAAGGAAGTTGCTTCCCTTGCAGCACCCGACGGCACAGAAGCCGAGAAAATGCTCAGACTTGGCGACGACAAGATCGGTTCAACTGTTGACGCCTGCCTCAAGTTCGATATCATCAAGGAAAAGCCTGCAAAGGTCTATGACGATAGCTACTGGAAGGCAGCCGTTGAAGGTCTGAAGTAATTATTGTATCAATAAGCTAAATTCCCCCGAAATATATACAGCCCGAGCTGTCTCTTCCACTCTTGCCTATGGGAAGAGACGGCTCACAAAGGGGCTGAATAATGAACAATAAAGCAGGAAAGAAGAATTTTTATGGCAGAGACCAAAACAACTTTGCAAACTTTGCACAAAGAAGATAAGCGCAGTAAAAAGATCGTTTTTGTTTCAAACTGCCTGCTGAACGCCAATAACAAGGTGTTTGAATTTGCAAGATACAGCGGAATGTTCTCCGATGTGGTGAAGATACTCGATAAATACGGCTTCGGCGTTATGCAAATGCCCTGTCCAGAGGTTTTGCATATGGGCAACCAGCGCTGGTGGACAAGCCGCAATCTTTACGACAACGCAGGCTATCGCCACCTTTGCAGACAGCTTGCAGCACAAACGGCAGATTATATTGCGAACTACTACAAGGTCGGCTATGAAGTCACCGCCATTCTAACTTGCGACGGCTCGCCAAGCTGCGGCATAACAAAGTCCAGCTTTTGCGAGGATTGGGGCGGCAGACCGAAAGAAGTCCCAAGGGTGCTGGTGGATAAGCCGGGTATCTTTATGGAAGAACTGCTGGGAGAGCTTTCGGACAGAGGACTTGAAGCGCCGCCTGTATACGGCCTTATGATGGACGACAGAGAAAAGTCCACCGAGGAGATCTTGCAGGAATTTGACGATTATATAAGCCGTCAGATATCTAAAAAATGAAAACAAAGTTATAGTATTTGGAGTTGAGATATATGTCAGCAACACTCAGAACGAATTTCGCAGGGATAGAACTGGATAGCCCCTTCGTCCTTGCCTCCGCACCGCCAACAACAAATTTCGATCAGATCGCAAGAGCCTTTGAAGCAGGCTGGGGCGGCGCAGTTTTAAAGACCGCACAGTATTCACCAAGGTTCATAAAGCGCAACGTCAACCCGAGGATAAGGGCGGTAAAAAGAAACGGAAAGATAGAAGCTTTCACGAATTTCGAGATCGGAAGCCCGAAAACTATCGAGGAATTTGTCAAGGGTATACGCTGGCTGAAAGAAAGATTTCCCGAAAAGACAGTCATTTCAAGCCTTATCCATTCCGACGAGCTCCACGAAAGCGAGTGGAAAGAGCTCACCACAGCCTTCGATCAGGCAGGTGCGGACGCTTTTGAACTGAACCTTTCCTGCTCTCACGGACAGGCGGAAAGCGGCGGCGGAGCTGCTATCGGCGCAAATGACGAGATGATCGAAAAGGTAGTGGGCTGGGTGACTTCCACCACTTCAAAGCCCGTTATGCCAAAGCTCACAGCGCTGACAGCCGATCTTCCCTCAAAGGGCCTTGCGGCAAAACGTGGCGGAGCGAGAGCGCTGACGGCGATAAACACCATAAGCTCACTCCCCGGCATTGACCTTGAAACAATGGTGCCATTCAACAGCGTTGACGGCAAGAGCGCATTTCAAGGACTAAGCGGCCGACCTTTGAAGCCGATAGCATTGCGAAGCGTTGCGCAGCTTTCAATGGCAACAGGCCTGCCGATATCGGCAACAGGCGGCATATACGATTGGCACGACTGCGCAGAATTTATCGCCGTCGGTGCGACGACTTTGCAGGTCTGCTCGGCGGTAATGGAAAGCGGCTACGGTATTGTAAATAAAATGTCCAAAGGCCTTATAGAGTTTATGGAAAAGTCGGGCTATGAAACTATTTCCGACTTCTGCGGAAAGGCTCTTGCAAATATCGTCAAGCACAACCAGCTTGACAGAGCATATAAAATGTGCGCCTGCGTCGATACGTCCAAGTGCATAGGCTGCGGAAAGTGCAAGATAAGCTGCGCAGACAATGGTTACAGCGCAATAGATATCAAAGATAAAGACAAAAAAGCCTTTTGCAGCAAGGAAAAGTGCGATGGCTGCGGACTTTGCTCGCAGATCTGCCCAGTCGGCGCAATCACAATGGTAAAGAAGTGAGATAGTAAAAAGTAAGAAATTAAGAAGATGAGAAAATGACAGCTTTGAACGATCTTAATATACTCAACGCAGAGCTTTGCGACAAAAACGGCACGAGAACGGCTGATATCGGCGTAAAGGACGGAATCATCACACAGGTCGCCGAAAGTGGCAGGCTTCGTGAAGCAAAGCAAAGCGCAGACCTTTCGGGGCGGCTTGTTATCCCTGCGATGATCGACACCCACACCCATATAAGGGGCGGCGGATTTGCCTATCGTGAGGACTTCCGCTCGGGCTCGACTGCTGCGGCTTCCGGGGGCGTTGGAACGTTCTTTGAAATGCCCGGCGGCAAGCACCCCGTGGTGGATAAGGCTTCCTTTGAAAAGCGCAAGTCTGAAATGCTCCGTGACAGTATAACAGATTTCAGAATGTATGCAGGAGCAGGCTTTGACAATCTTGATAAACTTCCCCAACTTTCGGAATGCGGAGCGGTGGGCTTCAAGACCTTTATGAATCCGCCGCTGAAAGGCAGAGAACGTGAATTTGTGGGACTTTGCGCTCCCGACGAGCAGTCGCTTGAAAAGATAATGGCGGCGGTGAAGCAAACAGGCCTTTCGCTGACTATCCATTGCGAGGACTATGACACCATAACCCGTGAGACCGCAAGGCTCAAAGCCGAGGGAGCAGAGGGCGCAATGGCTTATTTCCGCTCCCACCCCGATATCTCCGAAATAAAGGCTGTCGAGACCGCCATAAGGTGCGCAGAAAAAACGGGCTGCAAGGTCAACGTCGCCCACGTCAGCACAGCACAGGCGGCAAAGCTCATCACAGCCGCAAGAGAGCGTGGGGTGGATATCTGCGGCGAAACAACTTTGCATTATCTTTTTTACTGCGATGAAGATATGGCGTGTCAAGGGGGATACGCCAGAATGAAGCCGCCTTTCAGAAGCCGACAGAACCGTGACGAGCTCCTCGATATCGTGGCAAAAAGCGACTTCTTCTATCTCGGCAGCGATCACGCACCTTTCACCGCAGAAGAGAAAGCGCCAAATGGTTCGGTATGGGCTTCGGCGGACGGACTTGCGGGCATTGAAATGTCCCTGCGGCTGCTTTTGGAGCTTGTGAAAATGGGCAGGCTGACCATAGAAAAAGCGGCGGAGCTAAGCTCATTCAACGCCTGCAAGCGCTTTGGCATATGGGACAAAGCGCTTATAAAAGAGGGCTTCAAGGCTGATCTTGCGGTGCTGGATATGAACTGTCAGCCATACAAAATGAACGAGAAAAATATGCTGACAAAGGCCGCTCACAATGGGGTGATATACGGCAAAACAGAGCTTCACAGCAGGGTGGAAGCTTTGTATGTCGGCGGCGAAAAAGTTTGGGAATATGCAAATACAAAGTGATTTAGAAAAGAGGAATTATTATGCAGAATGCTCTTTTGTCAATTTTGTCAAATAAAAACAGAATGCAGCGCAGGATAGACGAGATAAGCTCATTCACCGAGATCGACGGCGAGATCACAAGGCGGACTTATTCCGCCGCTTGGGCAGACGCCGTGGACTACCTCAAAAAGGAATTTGCTTCGGCAGGAATGACTTGCAGAATGGACAGCTTCGGCAATCTCATCGGCCGTTACGACCCTTTGGGCGGCAATGAAAAGCCCTTTGCGGTGGGTTCACACCTTGACAGCGTGAAAAACGCAGGCAAGTATGACGGCGTTGCAGGAATTGTGTGCGGACTGGAAATGGTGTCAATGCTCCACGAAAACGGCATTGCGCCAAAGCACCCTATCGAAGTCATCGCCACAGCCGATGAAGAGGGTGCGATCTGTCAGAAGGGCTATTTCGGCGCAAGGTTTATGACGGGTGATCTTTCAGCAGAGCAATGCCTTGAATTTCGCAACGCCGAAGGCAAAAATATCGCCGATTTGCAAGCCCATTGCAGACTGTTCAAGGATATCACCTTCGGCGGCGACTGCGGCTGGGCAAAGGACTGTTACAGAAGTTGGCTTGAAATTCACGTCGAGCAGGGAAACGTCCTCGAAACTGAGCATAAGCAGGCTGGAATTGTCTGCGGAGTTGTTGGTATTGGCAGGATTTTCGTGAAGTTCACAGGCAGTTCAGACCACGCAGGCCCTACCCTTATGAAAGGCCGACAGGATTCACTTGCGGCAGCGGCGGCGCTTATAACCCACGTCTGGGAAACAGGTCAGAAAAACAGCGGCGACCTTGTTTGCACAGTCGCAAGACTTCACAACAGCCCGAATATCCACAACGTTATCTCCGGCGAGACCGAGCTTGTGATAGACTATCGTTCAGCGGACGACAGCCTTTCAAAAGCCACAGCGGAGGAGTTCAAAGCCTTTGTGAAGAGCCTTGAAGAAAGCTACGGCGTAAAGACGGAGATAACCGCCGAGACCTTTACACCCGTGAAGCTTTTTGACAAGGATATGATATCGGCGATAAAAGCCCTTGAAATGCCCGAAACAATGGAGCTTTATAGTTGGGCAGGCCACGACGCAAAGGCCTTCGCAAACGTTATCCCAACGGCGATGATATTTATGCCAAGCGTCGGCGGAAAAAGCCATTCGCCGCTGGAATTTACGCCGATAGAAAGCTTTGAACTTGTGTGCAATAATGCGGTGAAGCTGTTTTTGTAAAGTTGTAGGTGCAACCTTTGGTCGCCCGCATCTTGTTGAGAAAGTCCGAAACAAGTGGGACGTCGAGGACGCCGTCCCCTACAATTAGTGTAGTGGCGAACAGCGTTCGCCCGTTGGTTTGCTGCTTTTGCGTAGCAGAACAGTTTTGAGATTGTTATGAGTGGGAGTGATAAAATGAGCAAAGTCAGACTTGCGATGATACAAACGGCTTCAAAGCTGCTTGACAAGGGGTATAACCTTGACAGGGCGGAAGAGCTTATAAGAATGGCGGCGGCAAAGGGCGGACAGATTATGTGCCTGCCCGAGCTTTTCGCCTGCGGATATTATCTGCCTGCGCTGGGGGAGCACCTTGACGAGCTTTGCGAGGAGAAAAACGGCGAGACTGTCACAAGGCTGAGAAAGCTTTCAAAAGAGCTGGGCGTTGCGATCTGCGCAGGGGTAATGCTCCGTGGGCAGAGCGGCATACTCAATGGTGCAGTTCTCACCGACAAAAATGGGCAGGCTTATTTTTACAGTAAACAGCATATGTTCGGCGACGAGGGGAAGTTTTTCACCTCTGAGGGCGGCTATATCACGGTGGAAACAGGTTTTGGCAAGGTTGGCGTGATAATATGCTTTGACAATAATTTCCCCGAACCTGCGGCGGAATGTGCCAAAATGGGCGCAGAGCTGGTGCTTTGCCTCTGCGCTTGGAGAGAGCAGGACAAGGCGCTTTTCAAGGAAATGACCACCTCTCACGCAAAGGAGAGCGGCGTTTATCTCTGCTCGGTGAATATGTTCGGGCAGTTTGAAGAGCTGAAACTTTTCGGCGGAAGCCTAACCGCCGACCCTTCGGGCAATATCATCGCAGAGTGTTCAGCGGGCGAGGACATTGCCCTTTGCGACATCAAATTGCCGAGCGGCAACTGAAATTCTATGATATGAAACTCAAACACAGAATGTGAAATCGACTGCAACAAATGTGGTATCGGTCTCACATTCTTTTTGGTTAGAGGATATGGGCAAAGACAAATATTTGTATCGGCAGGACAAAATGTGAAACAAACTGAATCTTTTGTGATATCGGTATCACACGGCAGATCTTGTAAATGCATTGTTTTTGGTAGGGGCGGACATTGTTCGCCCGTTGATTTGCTGCGATTGCGACAGTTTGAAATTTGTTATAAGTTGTTAATTTAAAACAATAAACACAACGCATATCTATCCACAATATAACAGCTAAATAGTCACCTAAATTTAGGCATTGCCGAAAGGTAACGATTTGTGTCTAAACAATCATTGAGTTACACAAAAAAACTAAAATTAATTTGCACTATTGCACAAATTAGTTGCCGAACAGTTCAGTTTTGTTGACAAACTAACACCAATTGTGCTATTATTACATATAGAAACGTTTAAGTTTGATTATTTTTGTACGGAGTGATTAATTTTGGTTAATGTGGTTAATGTGAAGAAAAAATTACTTAGCTTTTTACTTTCCGGCACTCTGGCTGTATCCGCTGCCGCTTCTGTCGGCACGGTCGATACATTTGCTGCGGCGCAATGCACGACTTATTCGGGCAGCAATGTCAATGCACAGGATTATTACAAGTGGTCCTCGACTGTTAGATCATATCTTTCTGTTTGCGATAACGGAAATTATATTAGGGTGCAGGCCGGGGCTGTCAGCGGAAAGCTGCTTGTTGAATATTACGATCAGAATTTCAACCTGTTGAGCACAAAGCTTGTTGATAACGAGCTGCCTGTTTTCGGCGCATTTTATGATTCCGGGGATAATTATTACGTCCTCAGCGGTCAGAACAATCCAAATGAGAACAATTCTCTCGAAGTGTTCCGCATAACAAAGTATGACAAGAATTGGAATAAGATAAAGTCCTGCGGCCTTTACGGCGCAAACACCACAGTTCCATTTGACGCAGGCTCGGCAAGAATGACCCACAGCGGCGATCATCTTCTTATCAGAACTTGCCACGAAATGTATCAGACCAGCGACGGGCTCAATCATCAGGCTAATGTCACTATCGAAGTTGATATGCCGTCAATGACGATAACGGATTCATACACAGGGGTTATGAACGTCAATTACGGATATGTCAGCCACTCTTTCAATCAGTTTATCAGAACTGACGGAAATAATATCGTTGCAGTCGATCACGGAGACGCTCACCCACGTTCTGCGGCGCTTGTGAAATACAAGACCGATTTCACAACGGGCAAATTCTTCCCGAGCTATTATGAAAAGGGCGGATATATGGACGTTGTGGCATATCCCGATTATGCTGCAAATTACAACTACACAGGCGCTTCAATAGGCGGTTTTGAGGTATCATCATCAAGCTATATCGTGGCGCAGAATACTGTTGACCTCGATCTTATCGACACTTCAAAGACGAGAAACGTTTATGTTTCTGCGGTATCGAGAGACCTGAGCACAAACACTCTCAATAAGATAACAACTTACGCAGAGGGCACAGATTCGGCTTCAACGCCTCAGCTTGTGAAGATAGACGACAATAATTTCCTGCTGTTTTGGGCAAGAGACGATGAAGTAAATTACGTCAAGCTTAACGCTGAGGGCAAAATGACAGGCTCGATACATTCATTCAAGGGCAGCCTTTCAGACTGTCAGCCTGTTATCGCAAATGGCAGAGCGGTTTGGTATGTATGGGATAACGGCAATGTCACATTCAATTCCGTAAACGTTTCAAACCTTGACGATCACAAGTCAGTTGAAATTCAGAACGGCCACGATTATGAGACAAAATATGCCTCTGCGACTGACGGCAATGTTACACAGACTTGCAAAGTATGCGGATATGTGAACAAGTTCACAGTCCCGACCTCGACGGTGGTATATTGGAGAACTGACATTTCAGCTACAAATTATTGGAGCAATCCGCAGAAAACACAGTTTGAAGTTGGCGACAATGTTGACATTTGGCCTTATGACAATACGGAATACACTATCGAACTTTCTGACAACAGCATTGCAAAGATAGAAAAGCTTTCGGGCTATGTTCAGGATATAAGAAGGCTGACCTTCAAGAAAACAGGCTCGCTGAGCGTGAAAATTTATCCTACATACAATCCGTCAGTTGCAAGAACTTACAATTTCGTTTGCGGCTGCGTGCATAGCTATGGCAATTCAGTTGTAACAAAACAGCCTACCTGCACGGCGCAGGGCACATTGCAAAAGACTTGCACAAAGTGCGGCGAGACTGTACAGGAAACTATCGCCGCAAAGGGTCACAGCTTTGGTAGCTGGACGACAACAAAGGCTGCGACTTGCACAGCCGAAGGCACAATGACAAGAAAGTGTTCAGTATGCGGAACTGTTGAGACAAAGACTATCGCAAAGACTTCGCATACTATCGTTACAGATAAAGCCGTTGCGGCAACTTGCACTACGGCAGGCAAGACAGAGGGCTCACATTGTTCCGTTTGCGGAGCTGTTATAAAGGCGCAGACAGTCATTGCGGCAAAGGGACACATCTTTAGTGAATGGACTTCTAAGACAGGTGCTACCTGTACAACAGGCGGAACTCTTACAAGAAAATGCACAGTCTGCGGAGCTGTTGAAACAAAAACTATCCCTGCAAATCAGCACACTATCGTTATCGACAAGGCTGTTGAAGCAACTTGCACCACAGCAGGCAAGACAGAGGGTTCACATTGTTCCGTTTGCGGAACTGTTATAAAGGCGCAAACTGTTATCCCAGCTAAGGGACACAGCTTTAGCGATTGGACGACCACAAAGGCCGCAACTTGCACAGCCGAGGGCACAATGACAAGAACGTGTTCGACTTGCGGAACAGTTGAGACTAAGACTATTTCAAAGACTTCACACACTATTGTTACAGATAAAGCCGTTGCGGCTACTTGCACGGCGGCAGGCAAGACAGAGGGCTCACATTGTTCCGTTTGCGGAACTGTTATAAAGGTGCAGACAGTCATTGTGGCAAAGGGACACAGCTTCGGCAATTGGACGACAACAAAGGCTGCGACTTGCACAGAGACAGGCGTTATGACAAGAGTTTGCGCAAACTGCGGAAAGACCGAGACACAGGGCATTACTGCAAAGGGTCATAGCTGGGCAAAGGACAAGACTGTTGCGCCGACCCTTAGCGCAGAGGGCTACACAACATACAAGTGCAAAAATTGTCAGGCGACAAAGAAGAGCGACATAAAGGCTAAGCTTGTGAACATTTCGGGCGCAAAAATAGGCGGCGTTTCGGCTACTTATTATCACACAGGAAAGGCTATTATGCCTTCGATGACTTTGACGCTTAATGGTCAAAAGCTGACTAAAAACAAGGATTACAGGCTTTCGTACAGCAAGAACGTTTCTGTTGGCACGGCGACTGTTACTGCCACAGGTATGGGCAAATACGGCGGAACTGTCAAGAAAACTTTCGCTATCAAGTACAATTTCACAAAGGCGTCTGTAAGCTCTATCAGCGACAAGGTATACGCAGGAAAGGCTATCAAGCCGAGCGTTACTGTTAAATACAGCGGCAAGACACTCAAGAATGGTACTGATTACACAGTCTCATACAAGAACAACACCAACACAGGCAAGGCGACTGTCACCATCACAGGCAAGGGAAGCTATTCGGGCAAAAAGACCGTTACTTTCAAGATCAAGCCTAAGACGGCTTCTATCAGCAAGGCGACAACGCCAAAGGCAGGCCAGCTCAAGGTGGAATGGAAAAAGGACAGTCAGGCAAGCGGATATCAGATATTCTATGCCACAGACAGCAAGTTCACAAAGAACAAGGGCACGGCGACTATCACAAAGAACAGCACGCTTTCAAAGACTGTTTCAAGCCTTAAAAAGGGCACAAAGTATTATGTAAAGGTGCGTTCCTATAAGACTATCGACGGCAAAAAGGTTTACGGCGCATACAGCAAGGCGCTCAGCGTTACCGTCAAAAAATAAGATGATATTGTCAAAAGATCGGCGGACTTTGTGATATAAGTCTGTCGGTCTTTTGTGCGAAGTTGACGAAAGTGCGTTCACGGAGCGCTGTTTGGTTAACATTTTTCAAAAAAAACGGTTACTATTTACGCAACATTTATTTAAAAATAGATATAAAATTTTTTAAAATATGAAAAAGCTGTTGCATTTTGATAAGGTTTGTAGTATAATATAACGTAGTGCAGTATGTTTTATGCAGGATATATACTGTTCTTATCGGATTATGACGCTTGATAGATATTGTCTGTTGAATGATAGGAAGTATAAATAGAAGCCTGCTTAATCGAATTTTATAACAAGAAGACGGCTGACACTTTCTATTACGAACGCTTAGTTCTAAGAGGGTGCCGTCAGTCCATTACCTTCTTATTATATCAAAATAAGCATAGCCTGTCACCACTGTAGTCAGCAGTTTGGACTATGTTAATATTATACCAAAGAAGGTGTCTGATTTGAAGGACGACAGGAAAGCTATACTTGTAGTCGATGACAGCGAGATCAATCGTGAGCTTATGTACGAGATACTGAAAAACGACTACATCGTCAGACAAGCTGTTGACGGAGCGCAGGCGCTCAAAATTCTGAAAGACTCGGCCAATAGGGTAGACGCTGTTATTCTTGATATCTTTATGCCGAAAATGGACGGATATCAGCTTTTGGATGTTATGAAGCAGAGCAAGAAGCTTTCGCAGATACCTGTTATCGTTTTTACTGAAAAATCAGACAGAGCAAGCGAGAAAAAGGCTCTCGAATCGGGGGCGTGGGATTTTGTTTCAAAGCCTTATGACTTGGATATAATCAAGCTGAGGATAAAAAACGTCATTGCAAGAAGTCAAATGCCGTTTATGGAACAGCTCCACAGGCTCAATAATTACGACACTCTCACGGGTGTTTATACAAAGCGCAAGTTCTTTGCCGAGGGCAAAAAGCTTATAGACGCTAATCCCGACACACAGTTTGCGTTTTTGCGTGTCGATATCGACAGGTTCAAGCTTATAAACTCTTTCTTTGGTGTTGAGGGCGGCGACAATCTGCTGAAATTCCTTGCCAAGGGCGTGCGAGAGTTTTCGATAAACAGCGAAAAGACTGTTTTTGGACGTGTTGAGGCGGACGTTTTCGGAATGATAACGCCGTATCTCGGCCGAGAGAGCACGGAGAAAATGCTCGATGAAGCCATAAACAAGATGAAGAGCTACAGCGGAAATTATAACGTTGTGCTGGTCTATGGCGTTTATATAATCACGAACACAAAGCTTCCTGTAGCGCAGATGTGCGACCGTGCGGCGCTTGCGGCAAAGACCGTCAAGGGCAATTATATGAAGAGCTATGCTTTCTATGACGAGCGTATGAGGTTTTCCATAGAAAACGAGCAGAACATCATAAATGAGATGAGCGAGGCGCTGGCAAGCGGTCAGTTCGTGCCTTATTATCAGCCGAAATATGACGTGCGCACAAACAAGCCGGCCGGTGCGGAAGCGCTTGCAAGGTGGATACACCCCACAAAGGGCTTTATATCCCCTGCGGAGTTTATCCCGGTTTTCGAGAAAAACGGCTTTATCTCAAAGCTTGATTTTTACATATGGGAAAGCGTTTGCGAACAGCTCAAAGACTGGAAGGACAGGGGCGTTAATCTCTTCCCTGTGTCTGTAAACGTTTCAAGAGTGAACCTTTACAACCCGAACATCGTTGACATTATCGTGGGCTTGACGGAGAAATACGGCATTGCCCCGCAGTATTTCAACATCGAGATAACCGAAAGCGTTTATACCGATGACAATGTTATGATCGACAAGATAACGGGGGATTTGAAAGCAAAGGGCTTCACCATTCTTATGGACGATTTCGGCAGCGGCTATTCATCGCTGAACGTACTTAAAGACGTTATGGTGGACGTGCTGAAGCTTGATATGAAATTTATGTTCAAGGCGAAATACGAGGGCAGGGCGGAGACTATCATATCTTCCGTTATCAGAATGGCGAAATGGCTCAATATCCCTGTTATCGCAGAGGGCGTTGACAAGCGTGAGCAGGTGGACTTTTTGAGAAGTCTCGGCTGCGATTACATTCAGGGCTTTTACTTTGCAAAGCCTATGCCTGCGGCCGACTATGGGAAGCTTATCTCAGAGCAGCAGGAATTTATTATGCCGAGCAGGAACGATTTCAGCAGCGAACTTATTTGGAACAAGAACAACAGCGTGGCAGCTTCTATCGAGAATATTCCTCAGCCTGCGCTGGTGGTGGAATATTCAAAAGACAGACATATGGAAGTTGTCAGCGTGAACCAGCCTTTTAACTCTCAGTTCGGCTTTGCGGCGGATATGTACGGCAAGTATAATATGCTGGACGCAGTTGACGATGAATGTAAGAATCTGCTCAGTGATACCATTCAGAGCGCTGTTGACAACAGAGACGTATCAGACTGCGTGTTCAGTATGCACAATATGGGCGGCAGAAAAATGTGGATACGGGCGCATTTCAAGTATGTGAGCAAGACGGACGTGAGCTCTGTGCTCATTGTGCTTATACACGATGTAACGAGCACAAAGATCACCGACGAGAGGATAAACGAATACAAGGACTACTTAAAGCGAGAGTTTTCAAAGCGTGCCAATGTGCTTGTTGTGAGCGCAAGTCAGGACAATTGCCAGCAGCTTGAAAAGATACTCGGCGAAAAGTACGATGTTATCTTTGCCCAGTCCATAAGCAGCGGACTGGAGCGGCTTGAAGAGAAGCACATTGATCTTATCTTCTTTGATATCGACCTTTATGAGGACGGTGGAAAGAACTTTCCGTTCGGTGCGGCAGACAACATTCCGCTTATTGTTATCACACCGAGCCACGAAAAGCTTGAAGCTCACCCTAAACTCAAGAGGCGTGCAGGCGATTTCGTTATGAACCCGTTCGTTGATGCAATGGTGCTTTCAAGGGCGGAGAATCTTATCACGATCAAGACCACGAATATGGCTAACGTCAGATTTCTTGGAAAGGTCTAAAGCGAAAAAATTGCAAGTTTGCAATTGCAAAAAGTGTTAAATCACCCTCTGTTCCCGAGGCTTTCGGGGGCGGAGGCTTTACTTTTTTTTACAAGACATATGATTTTTTTCACAAAGTTCGTTATTCATTGACATTGTGCGACAAGAGTGATATAATTTATCTGTTATGCTTATTTACGGCGAAAATGCGAATAATAATTGAAGTGAAAGGGTTGAGACGCTGTTGGAAAATATCGTTAGTTTAAAAGATATAATTGTCGAGTTTGAGGACGGAGAGCGTATACTCAAGGAGATAAGTCTTGATATAAAGGATAAGGAATTTGTGACATTCCTCGGACCTTCGGGCTGCGGAAAGACCACCACGCTCAGAATAATCGGCGGCTTTCTTGAGCCAACAAGCGGCGATGTTTTCTTTGACGGCAAGCGCATAAACGGTCTGCCGCCTCACAAGAGAAACGTCAACACCGTTTTTCAGCGTTATGCGCTGTTTCCGCACCTTAATGTTTATGAGAACATCGCTTTCGGATTGAAAGTGAAAAAGCTGCCTAATAAAGAGATAGTGAGCCGTGTTGGCGAAATGCTGGAGCTTGTGAACCTTAAAGGCTTTGAAAAGCGTTCGGTAGCAAGACTTTCGGGCGGTCAGCAGCAGCGTGTTGCTATTGCGAGAGCGTTGGTCAACAGGCCAAAGGTGCTGCTTCTTGACGAACCGCTGGGCGCACTTGACCTCAAGCTCAGAAAAGAAATGCAGGTGGAGCTTAGAAAAATCCAGCAGGCGTTGGAGCTGACATTTATATATGTTACCCACGATCAGGAAGAGGCGCTGACGATGAGCGACACAGTCGTGGTAATGAACAACGGCTATATCCAGCAGATAGGTTCGCCGATCGACATTTACAATGAGCCTGTGAACGCCTTTGTTGCGGACTTTATAGGCGAAAGCAACATCATAAACGGCATTATGCCCGAGGACTGCGTTGCGGAATTTTCGGGACAGCGCTTTGAATGCGTTGACAAGGGCTTTGAAAAGAACGAGAAGGTTGACGTTGTTATCCGTCCAGAGGATATAAAGATAGTTCCACCGCAGAATGCAAAGCTTACGGGCATTGTGGAATCTGTTGTTTTCAAGGGCGTTCATTATGAAATGGTCGTGGACGGAATGGAGCACAAGTGGATAATACATTCCACTTTGCACGAACCTGTCGGCACGATGATAGGAATGGAAGTTGCGCCATTTGACATACACATTATGAAAAAAAGCGAGGAATAAGCCGAAATGAAAATGAAATGGACATCTGCGCCGTATCTAGTTTGGATGACGGTATTTATTGCTGTTCCGCTGCTGATGATCGCAGTTTTCGCTTTCACAACAAACGACAACACCTTTACGATAAGAAATATACAGGACGTGGGACAATATGCGAACATTTTCCTGCGCTCAATATGGCTTTCAGTTATTGCAACGGCCATATGCCTTGTGGTGTCATATCCTGTGGCGTTCATTCTTTCACGAATGGAGAAGCACAAACAGGCGACAATGCTTATGGTGGTAATGCTTCCGATGTGGATGAACTTTCTGCTGAGGACTTACGCTTGGATGACCCTTCTTGGCAACAACGGCGTGATAAACTATCTGCTCGGCCTTGTGGGACTTGGGCCTTATAAGCTTATAAACACATCGGGGGCTGTGGTGCTGGGAATGGTGTATAATTATCTGCCGTTTATGATACTGCCCCTTTATTCCGTTATGGTGAAGATAGATAAAAGCGTTATCGAGGCGGCCAATGACCTTGGCTGCAACAGCCTTTCCACCATATTCCGTGTGGTAGTGCCGCTGAGCCTGCCTGGTATAACATCGGGAATAACAATGGTTTTCGTGCCTGCGATATCAACATTCATCATTTCAAGAATGTTGGGCGGCGGCTCGAACCTTCTTATCGGCGATCTTATCGAAATGCAGTTCCTTGGAAATTCCTACAACCCACACCTTGGTGCGGCGATATCATTGGTGCTTATGGTGATAATACTTGTTATTATGACCGTGATGAACCAGTTCAGCCCCGACGATCAGGTGCTTATTTAAGGGGGGGCGAAGTATAAATATGAAAAAATTAGGAAAGCTTTATCTCGCCCTTGTAATATTCTTTCTTTATGTGCCAATATTCGTTCTTATAGTGTTCTCTTTCAACGAAACAAAGAGCAGGAGCGTTTTCAGCGGATTTACCCTTGATTGGTACAGAAAGCTTTTTCAGAACGATATAATCATATCGTCGCTGGTGAACACCATTATCATTGCCGTGGCGGCAAGTATAATCTCCACCATACTTGGCACGTTGGCAGCAATCGGCATAAATTCTATGCGAAAAGTGCCGAAAACAATAGTTATGAACATCACGAATATGCCGATCATCAACCCCGAGATCGTCACGGGTGTATCGCTTATGCTGCTGTTCGTGTTCTTTGCGGCAAGAATGAACCTTGAGTTCGGCTTTGTCACCCTGCTTATCGCACACATAACCTTTGACGTGCCTTATGTTATACTTAACATTATGCCGAAATTCCGTCAAATGGATCCGCACCTTTATGAAGCGGCGCAGGACTTAGGCTGCAGCCCTTTCAAGGCGTTCAGAAAAGTCGTTTTGCCTGAGATTATGCCGGGTGTTGTCAGCGGATTTCTTATGTCCTTCACATATTCCCTTGACGACTTTGTTATAAGCTATTTCACAAGCGGCTCGACCTCGCAGACCTTGCCTGTTACGATATACTCGATGACAAGGCGAAAGGTATCCCCTGAGATCAACGCACTTTCGACTATAATATTTGCGGCGGTGGTAATAATTCTTATCGTGAAGAATGTTATCGAGACAAGACAGTTCAAAAAGAAGGAGGCTTAAAAGTGAGAAAAGTACGAACTTTCACAAGCAAAAAACAGTATATTTCACTTTTGGTCTCTTTTGTGATGTCCATATCGCTGTTTTCCTGTTCGGCGAAAAGCGATGAAACGCAGTCGGCGGAGGAGGAAAGCACCGAGGCGCAGACCCTTAATATATCCGACCCAGATTATTACACACGTTTCAAGGATCAGAACATTTCCATAAATGTTTACAACTGGGGCGAATATATCAGCACGGGCGCTGACGAGGGAACTTTGAACGTAAATGCCGAGTTCACAAAGCTCACGGGAATAAAGGTCAATTATACAAACTATGCCACCAATGAGGAGCTTTACGCAAAGCTTAAAGGCGGCGGGGCGACGTATGACGTCATTATCCCCTCTGACTATATGATAAACAAGATGATAAAAGAGGGTATGGTTCAGAAGCTTGACCTTGACAATATACCCAATTACAAGTATATAATGCCGAATTTCCAAAACCTTGAATACGACCCCGACAACGAATATTCCGTGCCTTATACTTGGGGAACTGTTGGAATAATCTATGACGAGACCGTTGTGGATATCCCCGAAGATGAGATCGACTGGGATATCCTTTGGAATGAGGACTATGCGGACAATATTCTTATGTTCGACAACCCCCGTGACGCTTTCGCTATCGCCGAGATAAAAAACGGCTTTTCACTGAATACCGAAAGCACGGAGGAGCTTCAAAAGGCCGCCGATGATCTGACAAAGCAGAAGAGCGTTGTGCAGGCGTATGTAATGGACGAGATATTCGACAAAATGGGCGCAGGCGACGCCGTTATCGCACCATATTATGCAGGCGATGCCGTTACAATTATGGAAGAGAACGACTCCCTTAACTTTGTTGTGCCAAAGAGCGGAACGAACCTTTTCGTTGACGCAATGTGCATACCTTCCACCGCAAAGCAAAAAGAAGCGGCGGAGATGTATATAAACTTTATGTGCGAGCCTGATATCGCCTATGCAAATATCGACTATATAAGCTACTCAACGCCACACTCTGCGGCGTATGAAATGCTTGACGACGATGTGAAAAACAACCCTGTGGCCTATCCCGATCAAGATTTCATTGCGGACAAGACCACCGTTTTCGTGAACCTTTCTGATGAAGCCAACCACGAAATGCAGACCCTTTGGACGGAAATGAAGTCCGCCGAGGACGAAAACGAGCACAACTGGATAATGCCCGTGTTCCTTATTGCCTGCATAATATTTATGATCGTGGTGCAGATAAGACGGCATATCAAGAAAAAACAGGATATATTCTAAATACAAAAGAGCTGAACTCTGTCAAAGCGGCAGGGAACGGCTCTTTTTTTGCGGAAAATGTGGATATATAAGGGATAAATGTGTATTTAGTGCGGTTCTTATTTCACATTGTTAAAACATAAGTGCAATAGTATAAAAGTTTATTATTTAGCTTTACTTTTAATAACTAACAATAAATATGACAGATGGTATAATTATTATGAGCGATTATGTACATTTAATTATCTTTTAACAATTATCAAACGATATGTGTGAGGTATGTAAAGAGACAACTGGAGATGTTTTATGAAATTTTTGAGTGATATTTTCACGAATATGGGGGAGCACTTCGCTCTCATCGTTATATTGCTGGCGGTGGTATATCTTAAATCGAGGAATATGAGGGTCAGAAAAAAACAGGCTATGAGCCTTTTGCCAGACCTTAATTTCGGCGATATGCCCGAGGCGGCGCTGGTGCTGAGGAGAAATGATAAGTTCCCTATGTTCGTTTCGGACAATTTCGAGAGGGTGACGGGGCTTTCCTGGAAGTCAGTCAATCGGCGGCAAGGGTCCTTTATCTGCAAGGCTATGAGGGCGAGTACATAAAGGTCAACCAGCTTATGGAAAAGTGCATTTACGGCGAAGAAGAGCTGCCAGCCCACGAGCTGAGAGTGCTTTCGATGTTAACAGAAAAGCTTGTCGACCGCAAGCACAGCGTTATGAAATTGAAGAATAAGCTGCGTTTGAGATATTGGAAACCACCGCATTAAAATATGTTTTGCGTAGGGGACGGCGTCCTCGACGTCCACTTATTTAACAAACAAAAAGGATTTATCCCTTGCAAGACAGTAGTTTTGCAGGGGATATTTTTGTCTAAAAAACTGCAATTGAAAAATCAACGTAAAATCGCCCCAGCGCAGTTGAATATCCCACGGCCTTGTGATATAATAAAAGTTAAGACCGAAAAAAACAAAAGGGGCGCAGGATATGACGTACAAGGACATAAGAAAAAACAAGGAAATAAAGGCTTTTATAAAAAGGGCGAGCCTCAATCTCACCTCGCTGGGGTTCACAGACCATTCGGAGGTACACACCACCCTTGTGGCGGACAGAGCGGCGGCGATATTAAAAGAGTTCGGCTATGACAGCCACACTATCGAGCTTGCGAAAATAGCAGGGTATATGCACGATATCGGCAACGCTGTCAACCGCACCCACCACGCTGAATATGGTGCCATACTTGCAAACGATATCCTCAAAGAGCTCGATATCCCCCTTGAGGACAGGGTGACCATAGTATCTTGTATCGGCAATCACGATGAGTCAACAGGGGGCGCAACCGACCCCGTTTCAGCGGCGGTGATAATCGGCGACAAGACCGACGTGCGCCGCAACAGAGTTTCCAACAAGGACAAGTCCTCTTTCGATATCCACGACAGGGTGAATTACGCCGTTACGGAAGCAAGCCTTAAAATAAACGCCGACAAAAAGGTCATATCCCTTAATTTGCAGATTGACGAAAGCATTTGCACAATGTACGATTATTTCGACATTTTCCTCCAGCGTATGATAATGTGCAGAGGTGCGGCAGGCGTCCTTGGCGCAAAATTCAAGCTCACCGCAAATGGCAGCAAGATTCTTTGATATAAATTAGTGATAAAAAAAGACGACCGTAGATATTACGATCGTCTTTTTATTTGTCTGATGTTTTTATACCACCGTTATCTGCGCATATCCGCCGTAATATTTCACGCCGCCATATGTGCGGTAAGCTCTTATCCTAAACACCTGCGAGCCCGATGAAAGGGACTTTGCGGTGTAGGTCAGCTTGCTTGTTGCGCCGAGGTATTTCCAGCTTGAGCCGTTTTTCAGATACACTTGATAGCCTGTCGCCTTTGAGACCTTGTTCCAGTTAAGTGTCGCAGAGCTGCCCGAGCGGCTGCTTGCCTTTGTCATAACTGTGTCGGGGAGGGTGCAGGTGGTGTATTCTGAGTAATCGCTGTAATGCACAACGCCGTCAACGGGGGCTGTGTAGGCTCTTATCCTGTAATTGTACATCGTGGCCGAGCTCTTGCCCGAATTTGTGTAGGTGGTCGCCGTGACAGTTGCAAGCTTTTTGTAGGTGTCGTTGGTGCCTATCCATTGGTAGACCTCATAGCCCTTTGCGTTGGATACCTTGCCCCAGCAAAGGCCGTTTGTATTTACTGTGTTGAAACTTGTCTTAACGGACGAGGGCTTTGCAGGGAGAGTGATCTTGATGGTCTTTGTGGTGTATCCGCCGTAATAATTCACGCCGCCGTAATTTCTTATTGCACGCACCCTGAACTCATAGGAGTTGTTTGCGGTGAGGTTTTTAACTGTGTAAGACCTTGCGGAAGATGTGGCAAGAGTTTTCCAGCTGCCGTTTGTTTTCATTTCGATCTGATAGGAAGTCGCCTTTGAAACGCTGTTCCAGTTGACCGTTATGCTCGTTACCGCCGTGGAGCTTTGAGCAAATGACACATTTGCAGGAAGCGTGCAGGTGGTGAACTCGTCAGAGAATGTGCCGTACTGCTTTTGTCCCGAAACTGTGTTGTAGGCTCTTATCTTGTATTTGTACATCGTGGCAGTGCTTTTGCCTGAATTTGTGTATGCCGCCGAAGTTACTGTGCCGATAAGCTTGTAGCTGTTCGTCGTGCCTATCCATTGGTAGACCTCGTAGCCCTCAGCGTTGTCAGCCTTGTTCCAAGTGAGCTTGTTTGATGTCGAGGTGTTTGAACTCTTTATGCCCGTGACCTTTGAGGGGATAGTGAGCTTGACAGTCGCATAGCCGTAAGCGCCGTTGTAATATGTGCCGTCATAATATCTTCTTGCCCTAACTCTGAACTGATTATCGCCGCTCTGAGTCAAGTTTGAAGCCGTGTAAGACGTGCCCGAAGTCGTGCCCACAACAGTCCACACGCCGCCGATATTAAGCTCTATCTGATAGTCCGTCGCCTTTGATACCTTTGACCAGCTTAGCGTAGCCGTGTTCATATAGGCGGAAGAGCTTGTTATCTTGACCGCTGTCGGCAATGTGCAAGTGGTGAGATCATCGGAATATTGGCCGTATCTCTTCACCCCTGTACTGTCGGTCCTGTAAGCCCTAATGCGGTATTTGTACATCGTTGCAGAGGACTTTCCTGCGTTGGTGTAAGAGGTGTTCTTTGTGGTGGTAAGAAGCTTGTATGTATTGTTCGTGCCTATCCATTGATAAACTTCATAGCCGTCAACGTTTGGGCAGGAGTTCCACGATATGGTGTTTGAAGTGGAAGTGTTGCTGACGCTTTTTACACCCGTGACTGTCGACGGCACGGAGCTGTCGGGATACCACACGTTTATGTCGATATAAGTCTGTACGCCAGATACCGAGCCATTGCCTGTGTATTGCCATATGTCAAGTCTGTCGGAATAGTTTGTGTATGAAGCGTAATGTGCAAGCCATATAGGATATGACTGCCCAAGCGCCTTGCCGTCAAGCATCCAAGTGAACCAAGCGTAGCTTGCATATACGCCCGAGTCATAGCCTGCCTTTAAAATGGTATCGCAGAACGACTTGCAGAGGTTTGTTTTCTGCGCCTTTGAAAGCCCGGCGTTGTCAAGCCGTCCCGAGTCATAGTCAACAGACTCGATATCGTAATATATGGGCATTTGCAGGTCATAGCCCTTTACCCTGTCCAAAACGAACTGCGCTTCCTGTGCGGCTTCCCAAGTGTTTATTGCCTGCGTGTAGAAATATGCGCCGACTTTAAGGCCAGCCTTTGAAGCGCCCTCGATATAAGTGCGGAAGTTCGGGTCTTCCACCAGCGTTCCTGCCGAGCCGTATCCACGATATCCCACACGGACGATAACAAAGTCGATACCGCTTTGCTTAACTTTCGCCCAGTCGATCTTGCCTTGATAATATGAAACATCAATGCCGTAAACTTTCTGACTTGAAGCGAACCTTGATTGATGTGTTATGCTGCCCGAGCCCCAGACCGCCCTTGCTTTCTGCGGCATAAGGCTGTTCAGATATTTCTCATAGGTCGGGTCGTCGGGAGTGACAGGCAGCAAAATGCCGCTGTCATCGGTCTCGCCCTCGGTGTATTCTGCGCTGTCATCGACATCGCTTTCGGCTTCTGCCTCATAACTTTCTATAATAGTATCGTTTACATTCGTATAATTCGTATCATTTGAATTTGCAGTCTGTTCTGCGCTTACCGCAGGCAAGGTCTGCATAAAAATGGCGGCTGACAAAAGTATGCCCATCAGCCTTGAAAAACGTCTCATAATACCCTCCAAAATAAGTCTTTGCCTTTGATTAGATTTTTACACATCTTTTATTATAGCCCTTTTCGGGCTTTCTGTCAAATTTGTGCGAATATTTTCATATGGTGAATTAACAAATAGGTCAATTACTGAGGGGGATATTTCAAGCAATGTTCAGATTATTGGAAATTTAAAGGGAAATTAGTTAGTCAAAACAACTAATCGGACAATGAAAATTTTGTACAATATTTTTGCGCCGATCTTGCATATTTTTGTGGACGGGAAAGTTGTCAAACCTCTTGACAAGCAACGCAAAGCGTATTATAATTAGTTAGTTAATTAACAATTTTTAAGGCGGTGATAATATGAAAAAATCAGATATCGACCACACAAAAGAGCGTGCAAAGCGGCTTCTTGAATGCAGCCACGGCAAGCCCTCGATGTATATAAACGATATCTCAAAGCTTTTTGAGGGGCGGCTTTCAAGAGCCTGCGAGGTCAAGGGCGTTAGCCGTGGATATCGAAATATCCTGCGGAGCCTTTCAAGAAACGACGGAATGACCCAGTATGAGCTTGTGCGAGAGGCGCATATAAGCGCCCCATCGGTTTCGGTTGCGCTTTCAAAAATGGAGCTGGCAGGCCTTGTGCGCCGTGAGGGCGATAAGGACGACAACCGCAAGGTGCGTGTGTATCTCACCGAAAAGGGCAGAGAGCACGATAACTTCATCAAAAGCCGCTGCGACGAAAACGACAGGATAATGCTGAAAGGCATTACCGAAGAGGAGCAGGCGACTTTGAACAGCCTGCTGCGGCGTGTCCTTGTAAATATGCTTGAAGAGGAGGAGAAAAATTGAGCGGATCAAGTAAAAATAAAGCCAATAAGGTCAAGCTTAGCAAATATTTAAAGCCCTATGCGCTTTTTGCCATATTAACGCCGCTTTCAATGGTTGGCGAAGTGCTGGGCGACCTTTTGCAGCCTAAGCTTATGTCAAAAATAGTCGATGACGGCGTGCTGGGACAGGATATGAACCTTATCGTAAAAACAGGCCTTCTTATGCTGCTTGTGCTCATAGGCGGCGGAGCTTGCGGAATTGCGGCGTCGGCTTTCGGCGGCGTGGCTTCACAAAGCTTTTCAAGAGACCTGCGTGTGGACGTTTTCAAGCGTGTAATGGGTCTTTCCTTTGAACAGACCGATAAATTCACCACAGGCTCACTTGTAACAAGATTGACGGCGGATATAACCGCTATCCAGCAAATGGTGGACTTTCTTCTGCGAATGTTGGTAAGAGACAGCCTGCTGTTTTTCGGCGGCATTATAATGATGCTGACGCTGAACGTGCGCTTTGGAATCATTATCCTCTGCGCATTGCCTATCGAGATAGTTATGATGGTGATAATTCTCAAAAAGGCGAACCCATATTATGCTATCGTTGCAAAAAGGCTCGATAACGTAAACTCAGTCGTGCAGGAAAACGTCACGGGCGCAAGAGTTGTAAAGGCATATGTAAGAGAAGATACCGAGGAAAACCGCTTCAATGACGCAAACGTCAGCCTTATGGAGTCAAACCTCAGAGTGCAGACCCTTATGGCGATCTTGCAGCCCCTTCTTATGATAATACTCAACCTGTCTGTTATCGCAGTCATACTGCTTGGCGGCTGGCAGGTGGAAGCAAAGGCAATGAACGTCGGCGAGGTTATGGCTGCTATCACATATCTGACGCAGGTGCTTCAAGGCGTTATGATGATGTCAATGATGTTCCAGACCCTTGCAAAGGCTTCCGCTTCCGCAAACAGACTGCGTGAAGTCCTCGAGACCGAGCCTGTTATAAAGGACGGCGAAGTTTCCCTCGAGGGCAGAGAGGGCGGCACAGTAAGTTTCAAAAACGTGTCATTCTCTTATCCCGACACAAAGGGCAGACCTGTTATTTCCGACTTGAGCCTTGATATCAAGGCCGGCGAAAGCGTCGCAATACTTGGCGCAACAGGTTCGGGCAAATCGTCGCTGGTAAATCTTATCCCGAGATTTTACGACTGCACAGAGGGCGAAGTCCTCGTGGACGGCGTAAATGTCAAGGACTGCAAGCTTGACGAGCTTAGAAAGCGTGTTGGCATAGTCTTGCAGAAGAGCGAATTGTTCTCGGGCACAGTCGAGGACAACATTATGTGGGGCGACCCGAAGGCTTCCCACGCCGACGTTGTCTCCGCCGCAGAAGCCGCACAGGCTGACGAGTTCATTCAGAAGATACCGGGGGGCTATGAGGGCATTATCGCCGAAAAGGGTGCTTCGCTATCAGGCGGACAGAAGCAAAGGCTCTCAATATCAAGAGCCGTCCTCAAAAAGCCTGAGATACTCATTCTCGACGACTCAACTTCCGCTCTAGACCTTGGAACGGAAGCAAAGCTTCGTACAGAGATCGACCGCAAAATGAGCGGCACGACCCTTATCATAATCGCACAGCGTATCCAAAGCGTTAAGACCTGCGACAGGATAGCAGTCCTCGACCACGGCAAGCTCTGCGCCTGCGATACTCACGAAAATCTGTTAAAGACCTGCGAAGTTTATCAAGATATCTATGCTTCACAGGTAAAAACTACGGGAGGTGAAGTGTAATGCCTCCAATGCCTCCAATGGGACCGGGAAAAGGCCCGGGCGGCCCTGGACCTCACGGTGCAAGGCTGACAATGGAAAAGCCGAAGGACGCAAAGAACACTCTCAAAAAGCTCATCGGCTATATCGGCAGAAACAAATATCTGTTTTTCGCTCTTATCGGAGTAATGTTCATCATTACCCTGCTAAACCTGGCAGCACCGTCTATCCAGCAGATAGCGATAGACTGCATTACGCTGACAAAGAAAAAGACCAGCGTTGATTTTGGTGCACTTGGCAAAGCCCTTATATGGCTGGGCTTTGTGTATGTGTTCTCATCGGTATTTACATATTTGCAGGGCATATTCTCTGCAAAGCTTTCGCAGTTCACCGTCAAGACGATGAGACACGACCTCTTCAAAAACCTTGTAAGACTGCCGATAAAATACCTCGACACCCACAGTCACGGCGATATTATGAGCCGTATGACAAACGACGTCGAGAACATTTCGACCACTATCTCACAGTCAATAGGCTCGCTGATATCGGGCGTGCTGACTATTGTGGGCACAGTCGTGATAATGCTCATCTATTCGCCAACGCTGACGCTCATCTCACTTTCGACAATATTCCTCACCATATTCGTTTCGGGCGTGCTGACAAAATATATGAAAAAATATTTCATCAAACAGCAGATATTGCTGGGTCAGATAAACGGCGAAGTCGAAGAAATGGTGGTTGGCTATAAGACTGTCGTTTCCTATTCAAAAGAAAAGGACGCCGTTGAAAAGTTCGAGAAAATGAGCAACGATCTGAAAAAATGCGGCATAAAGGCGCAGATATTCGGCGGCGTAATGGGTCCGTGTATGAACGTTATCTCAAATTTCGGTTTTATCCTCATCGCAGCTTTCGGCGGCTGGTTCGCAATCAAGGGCGTTATCACAGTCGGAACGATTCAGGCGTTTATCCTCTATTCAAAGCAGTTCTCAAGACCTATAAACGAGATTGCAAACCAGTTCGCAAATATCCAAACAGCTATCGCAGGCGCAGAAAGAATTTTCGAGGTTATGGAAGCTGACAAGGAGACCGACGACGGCAAGGCAGATTTCGATGTGGAAAACGTCAAGGGCGATATTGATTTCAAGCACATTGATTTTTCATACGTTCCCGAAAAGCAGGTGCTCAAAGACTTGAGCCTTGAAGTAAAGGCAGGTCAGAAAATAGCAATAGTCGGCGCAACAGGTTCGGGCAAGACCACCATAGTAAATCTCCTCACAAGATTTTACCCTGTTGACGGCGGCGAGATAACAATTGATGGACAAAGCATTTACGATATCCCAAAGGACAAGCTCCGCCATTCTATCGCCATAGTTTTGCAGGATACCGTGCTGTTTAAGGACACCATTGAGCAGAATATCCGCTACGGCAGAGAGGACGCAACCCTCGAAGAGATAAAGGCAGCGGCAAGCTTTGCCAACGCCGATGAGTTCATCGAACGTCTCCCCGAGGGCTATGACACAGTTTTGGCAGAGGGCGGCTCTAATCTCTCACAAGGTCAGCGCCAGCTTCTTTCCATAGCAAGGGCGGTGCTTGCCGACCCGAAGATACTTATTCTTGACGAAGCCACTTCATCGGTAGATACCCGAACTGAAATGCACATTCAGTCCGCAATGGTTGCGCTTATGGAAAACAGAACGTCTCTTATAATCGCACACAGACTTTCAACTATCCGTGACGCCGACAAGATAGTAGTAATCGACGGCGGACAGGTAGTAGAGCAGGGCGACCACGAAGAGCTTCTTGCGGCAAAGGGCTGCTATTACGACCTCTATCAGACCCAGTTCTCAGGCGTAAAGACCTGATGTGCTGATAAACTGACATACAAAGCATATAAAACCCAAAAAAAGCGCAGAGCAAAAGCTTTGCGCTTTTTTGCGCCCTTTCTGCCGTTGACTATCGGGGCGGAATGTGGTATACTATATGCAAATGGGGGCGTTTTTGCGCTTTTTTGATCTCGCCCCCACAAACTGACATTTCTCACAACCCACCAGCGGTATAATGTAATAATATCAATATAAAATTTATACAAGAGAACAAAAACAAGAAAGGAAAAATAAATGGATAATCAGATAAAAGAGGACGAAAGCCAGCGCAGAGACGTGCCCGAAGGCTCTGTTTATAGGGATTATACAGATGAAGAGCTTATGGAGATACGCCGGCGAATGGAGGAGCGCAGAGCTCAAAGGCGTGCCGCAAATCACCGCAGGATAATGCGCAATAGGATAGTCGCAATTGCTATATTGCTTGTTATCGGCGTGCTGATATTTAGAGCCTGCCATAAAAACAGCAGCGACCCTGCACCAGCGCCAAACAGCTCCAGTGCCGCCCAGACCGACAGCGCAAAGCAGGCGGAAGCCAAAACTAAGACCACTTCGTCAGCTAAGTCCACCGACAATGCCGACAGCAAGTCAGAAAGCCAGCATACTATCGAGCGGACAAACGAAATGACCTTTGTTGACGGCATTTTGATCGTGAATAAGACCTATTCGCTGCCCGAAGATTACGCACCGGGGGTCAGCACATTGGCGCAGAACGCCTTTGACGAAATGGCTGCCGCCGCCGCAAATGACGGAATTACGCTGTTTGTAAATTCAAGCTACCGCTCGTATCAAGATCAGGAAGCTTTGTATAATTCCTATGCTTGGGAAAGAGGCACAGAGGCCGCCGACGAGGTCTCTTCACGTCCCGGTCATTCGGAACATCAAACGGGTCTCACATTTGACGTCAACACCACAGAGAACAGCTTTGCAGGCACTCCCGAAGCCAATTGGCTTGAGGAGCATTGCGCAGAGTACGGCTTTATAATTCGCTATCCAGAGGGCAAAGAGGACAAAACGGGCTATATGTACGAGCCTTGGCATATAAGATATCTGGGCAAGGAAAAGGCGAAAGCCGTCACCGAAAGCGGACTTTGCCTTGAAGAATATCTTGGCGTTACCTCAGATTACAAATATGCGGAAGATCAGCATTGCGATAGCCTTAATAGTTCTGATACTGATACGCAGAATTAATAAGTAAATAATATACCGACACGGACATAAAGAAAACGGGCGAACAACGATATATGTTCGCCCGTTTGTTTATTCTGTTCCTTAATTGTTCTCCGATGAAATTTCCGAACTATCCGCCGAGCTTTCATCATCATAATGCACAGGCTCAGTCGAAAGACCCTTGTCGTTAGCCTTCTCAGCTTTTTCGGTCATATCGTCAACAATGCGCTTGAATACCACAAACGCCTGATCGTAATTCTCCTGCATTTTCTCCTTTGAGTCGCCCAAAGTCCGCACAGGCGTCCTCATCGAAAGGTGAATGTCATTCGGCATATCCTCGTAATTCAGCTCTTCCGCCATAACTTCCATATTCCAGCTCATTCCCATATCGTCAACGTACTTGTTGTCGGGGAAATCTTTTGTAAGCGTCGGGGTCATAAGCTCTTTTATATCATCATCGGTGTTGGAGTCGGTGATGAAAAGTATGGTCTCGCCGCCTTGAAGCTGTCCGATAAGCTTTGTTGAATTGGCGTTTTGCGTCTCATAATCATCGCTGTGTGAGTTCATCGGCACGATAAGCACCGAAACGTGTACATATCCGTTGCCGTCAAGATCGTCCGTGTACTTCTCGAAAAATTCCTCAAGCTCTTCCTGCCTTGCCTCAAGCCCATTGTTTGCAACCATTATAACCGTCAGATCGGCCTTTTCACGCTTTAGCGTGTCAACGATTATAAACGCCGCAACCACTATAAGAAACGCCGCAAAGATTATCCAAACCTTGTTGTGATAGAAAAAGTTCGATACCTTTTCAAATCCGTGAAGCTCTCTGATCTGATCGTGCTCTTCTTTAATGGTGGCTTCGCTCTCGTCGATAACGCCGTTTTTGAGCTTCATAAGCTCCAGCCGCTCTTGAGCTAGCCTGCGCTCACGCTCTTTTTCCTGCTGACGTTCACGCTCTCTGCGCTGCTCTTCGGCGAGTCTGCGTGCTTCGAGCTCACGCTCTTCCGCCTGCCTGCGCTGCTCCGCCAATGTGCGCTCATACTCTTCGTCCTCAGCGTCCTCAAGAAGTCCCTGTCCCTCAAGGCTTTTATCAAGCTTTGAAATATTGATGTCCTTTTCTTCTTTGTTTGACTTTGACATATTATGCCGTCCTTTTTGCAATTAAAATATTATTTTCAGAATATTTTCGTGCAGGCAAAATCATCTTGCTGGATCGCCGAAAACCATAAAGGCAACGGGCGAACGATGTTCGCCCCTACAAAACAGCGCATTGAAATATTGACCCACACTTGTGTCAATAATATAGTATAACCTACTATTATTAACTCCGTATTAACAAAAATAAAGCTTGACTTTTGTCAAATCTGTCAATATACAAATGCGAATAAATTGTGTATAATGTATGTAACGTAGATAAATATAATAACTAAACAACAATAAGAATAAAGGAGAAAAAGGAGAACAAAAAATGCTTGATAAAATAGTGCAAAAGGACATAAATAAAGACGAAGTCTCAGCCCGGTTGAAGGAGCTCAGAACTCAGCTTTCGTCTTTGGAAAATCAAATAAAATCCGCAGGACAGACTGTTATAATCACCTTTGACGGCTGGTCGGCGGCAGGAAAAGGCTCGATGATAGCACGGCTGATAAAGTCTCTCGACCCGAGATTTTATAATGTGGTCTCATTCCGTGCACCAAGTGAAGAGGAAAAGCGTATGCCTTGGTTGTGGCGCTATTGGAAGGTGCTGCCGAAAAAGGGCGAGTTCCTTATCCTCGATAGAAGCTGGTATCGTGACACCGTCAACGCCTATCAGTACGGCGAGATCGACAAGGAAACACGCAATAAGCGCCTTGAGGATATATGCAGCTTTGAAAGACAGCTCACCGACGACGGCTATCTTATCGTGAAATTTTTCCTGCATATCACCGAGGACGAGCAGAAAAAGCGTATCGAAAAGCTTGAGGACAGCCATATAACAAGCTGGCGTGTTGATAGCCACGACCGCAGGAATATGGATAAGTACGAAAAGTTCTTCCGCCAGTATGATAAAATGCTTGAGCACACAAACACCTCATTCGCCCCGTGGAACGTTATCGGCGCAAATGAGAAAGTTTCCGCCGAGCTGGAAGTTTTCACGGCGGTGACAAATGCCGTCAGCGGCGCAGTAAAGGCAAAGGAGCAGGGCAAGCACTTTGAGCCGGAAGCCCAGTTCGAGACCTGCGGCTATAAGTATCCTGAGTTCAAAACAGTCCAAGTCCCCGAACTTCACGAAGTCGACTTGTCAAAAAGCCTCACCGATGAGGAGTACGAAAAGAAGCTGAAAAAATATCAGGATAAGCTTTTCAAGCTGCAAAACCTCTGCTATCAGAAAAAAATACCCGTGATAATATGCTATGAGGGCTGGGATGCCGCAGGCAAGGGCGGCAATATCAAGCGCCTTGCCGCTTCTCTCGACCCGAGGGGCTATGAAGTCCACCCTATCGCCGCCCCCGAACCTTTCGAGCTTGCAAGGCATTATTTGTGGCGCTTTTGGACAAGGTTTGAAAAGGACGGCCACTTCACCATTTTCGATAGAACGTGGTACGGCCGAGTAATGGTAGAGCCTATCGAAAAGCTCACCCCCGAGGACAGGGTCAATATGGCGTATCGTGAGATAAATGAGTTTGAGAGCCAGCTTCACGACTGGGGCGCAGAGATAATAAAGTTCTGGGTCAATATCGACAAGGAAGAGCAGTACCGCCGTTTCAAAGAGCGTGAGAATACCCCCGAAAAGCGCTGGAAGATAACCGATGAGGATTGGCGCAACCGTGAAAAGTGGGATATCTATGAGACCTACGTCGATAGAATGACAAGGCTGACCTCCACCGATATCGCCCCTTGGACGATACTCGAGGGCAACGATAAAAAGTACGCAAGGATAAAAGCGCTGAAAACTATCGTAAAGCGCCTTGAAAAACGCCTTGAAGAGGATAAATAAGAAAGTAAAAAATATAGGGCATAAAACAAAGACGGCAGAGCATAAAAGCTCCGCCGCCTTTTTGCGTTTACTTGCCGTATAGGATAGCCGAACTTATCAGCATCCGCAGCCGCCGCAACCATTGTCACAGCCACAACCGCCGCAGCCATTGCCGCAGCCGCCACAGCCACCGCATCCGCAGCAGCAGAGAATGAGAATAAGAATGATGATCCACCAGCAACCGCCAAATCCACAACCGTTCATAAATGAAGTCTCCTTTTTGTAAGATAGATTTTATAAAGCAGGCGTTTCATTGCCGCCGTTGCTTTATAGTACAGTTTATGATAAACCTAAAAATGTGTTACAGCCCAAAACCTTCCCCGACAAAAAATTCAGCAAGCACAATTTGTCCCGTGCATAAGCTTAAATGCAGGGAATATTTTTTTCTCTGTCTGCCAATAATCAAGATACAATGATACGAGCTCTGCAAAGGGTGGAAAGGTGGTAATCATAATGGAGCATACAGGTTTTGATATGGAAAGGTTCACTCCCAAGGCACGGGAGATTATACGCTGCTGCGTGTCGATGGCAGGCAAGTGGGGGCATACTTATATAGGAACGGAGCATATTTTGCTTAGCTGCGCATATGCAGAGGGCTCGACAGCTTCGGCGGTGCTGATGAAATACGGCATAACCTTTGCCGATATCGAGGAGCAGATCGACAGTATGATAGGCAGGGGCACGCCCTGTCGCCTGTCGCAAAACGACTTTACGCCCAATGCACGTTCGGCGCTGAAAGGCGCTTTGAAGCTTTGCGAAAGCCTTGGCGGCGAGATAGCAGGCAGCGAGTATATCTTGGCAATGCTCATAAGAAGCTCCCATTGCTGCGCCGTTGAGATATTGCAGGAGCTTGGGGTGAATTGCAATAAAATGTATAACGACTGCGCACTTTCGGGCAATGAGCCCAACATTTTCGCCGACCGCAATTACCCAAAGCTCAAAACGCTGGAACGCTTTGGCAGAGAATTGACACGCAAAAGCGAGTGCGAGACCTTTGACCCTTGCGTGGGCAGGGAAGAGGAGACCGAGCGCATAATGGAGATCCTCTGCCGCCGAACAAAGAACAACCCCTGCCTTGTTGGCGAAGCAGGTGTGGGCAAGACCGCAATAGTCGAGGGGCTTGCACGGAAAATTATGCTTGGCGAAGTCCCTGCGGCGCTGTCGGGCAAGCGGATTTTCGCCCTTGATATGACCTCGCTGCTGGCAGGTGCGAAATATCGTGGCGATTTTGAGGAGCGCCTTAAAAGCGTGGTTGACGAAGCCGCAAAGGCTGAAAACGTCATTCTTTTTATCGATGAGCTCCACAATATTATGGGCGCAGGCGCAGCTGAGGGAGCTATCGACGCCGCAAATATTTTGAAGCCCCAGCTTGCAAGACGAGGCCTTCAGGTCATCGGCGCAACCACCTTTGACGAGTATCGCAAAAATATCGAGAAAGACCCTGCAATGGAGCGCCGCTTTCAAAAAGTCAAAGTGGAAGAGCCCACCCCCGAACAGACCTGTCAGATACTCCGTGGCATTATCCCGAAATACGAGCAGCATCACGGCGTAAAGATCTCCCCCACCCTTTCCGATTATGCCGTCAAGCTTGGCGGACGATACGTTGCGGACAGATTTTTCCCCGATAAAGCCATAGATATCCTTGACGAAGCCTGCGCCTGCGCCGTTATTGAAGCCGCCGCCGACAATTCGGGTGAAAAGATCTCAGCGGCGTTCAACGACTATATCAGAGGAAAGATCACCCGTGACGACTACCTCTGCGCCATAACAAAGGAAAACCGCCGTGATGATATCACCCTAGAAAAGCGCCATATCGACAGCGTTGTGTCAAAGTGGACGGGTATAAACTGCGCAAAGCTTGGCGAGGACGAAGCTCAGCGGCTCATCGGCCTTGAAGAGACTTTGGAAAAGGATATCATCGGGCAAAGCGAAGCCATAAAGTCCCTCTGCCGCTCCGTCCGCCGCTGTCGTGCAGGACTAAAAAGCGAAAGCCGTCCCGTGGGAAGCTTTGTTTTTCTCGGCTCAACAGGCGTCGGCAAAAGCCAGCTTGCGAAAAATCTCGCCCTCGCCCTTTTCGGACGAAAGGATGCCGTCATAAAGCTTGATATGTCGGAATATATGGAGCGCCATAGCATTTCAAAGCTCATCGGTTCGCCTCCGGGATACGTCGGCTTTGACGAGGGCGGCCAGCTCACCGAACAGGTAAGGCGCAAGCCCTATGCCGTGCTGCTTCTTGACGAGATAGAAAAAGCCCACCCCGATATCTACAACGTCCTGCTGCAGATCCTCGAGGACGGCTGTCTCACCGATTCCACAGGCAGAACGGTGTCCTTTGCCAACATCATAATCATTATGACCTCAAACATCGGCGTGAAAAAGCTTGCCAATAAAAACGCCCTCGGCTTCGGCAATCAGACCCCGGCGGAAAGCGCCAAACTGCGCAAAAAAGCCCTGCTCTCTGAGCTAAAGACCTTTATGTCTCCCGAACTTCTGGGCAGGATAGACGAAATTGTGGTGTTCAATGACCTCACCAAAGCCGATATGGAAAAGATAGCCCAGCTGGAGCTTTCCGCCCTTTCAGACCGACTTTCCAACATCGACTGCACCCTCGACTGGTCGCAGGATATCACAAGCTATATCGCCGAAAAAGCCCTCTCACGCAGCACCTCCGCAAGGGAAGTCCGCAAGCTTGTCTCCCAAGAGGTCGAAGACCCCATTTGCGATAAGCTGATAACAAACTCCGCCGCCGATAACAAAAGCTTTTTCATCGCCCTAGACAGCGAAGCAAAAGCCCTGTCGGTGGATATCAAACAACAACAGCCTTGCGCATAAAAAATAAAAAGGCGAAACAAATATTGTAACAACCGAAAAAATATCAAACGGGCGAACGATGTTCGCCCCTACCCAATGAAACGCTGTAAAATGCGATTATTAAAATGTAGGGGACGGCGTCCTCGACGTCCCACTTTGGATTAACCGCAAACAAATATAAACACGGGCGAACAACAATTTTCGCCCGTTGTTTTTGTATGTTCTGCCATTCGATTTATTATCGCCTAACCGCATATTTTTCAGAAAAAATCAAAAAAATCTCCTTTACCCCCTTGACAAATCCAAAACATATGCTATAATAAACATATGAACAGTTATTCATATGTTAGTTTTAAAACACAAGGAGGCTTATAAATGAGCGAACTTAATAATAAAGATACCAATGATATCGCAGATATCATTGAGACCATCGAAAAGAAGCACCATTGCGACCATAAACAATGCGGCGGAAAAAATATAGAAAAGGTGGAGCAGCTTGAAGAAACAATGCCTGTCGAGGAAGAAGTTTACGATGTGGCTGAGCTTTTCAAGGTGCTGGGCGACCAGACAAGGGTGAAAATACTCTTCACGCTGATAAAAGATGAAATGTGCGTGTGCGATATCGCAGACCTGCTTGAAATGTCACAGTCCGCAATATCCCATCAGCTTAGAGTGCTGAAACAGGCAAGGCTCGTCAAGTATAGACGTGAGGGCAAAACGGTCTATTATTCCGTCTCCGATGAGCACGTTGCGATTATCCTTAATATGGGTATCGAGCACGTCAGCGAAGGTTAAATAGTATAGTAAGTATAGCAAACCAGTAAGGAGAATGTAAAATGAGTAAATTGGTTCTTTTGCTTGAGGGACTTGATTGCCCTCATTGTGCGGAAAAGATCGAGAGCCGTGTGGGCGATCTGGGCGGCGTAAAGTCCTCAAATCTTGATTTTATCAATAAAAAGCTCACAGTCGAGCACGAGGCCGACGAAGCCGCTCTTGTGGGTGATATCGAAAACCTTGTCCATAAGCTTGAGCCTGACGTTAATGTCAAACAGGTGGGCAAATCACCAGCAAACAACGGCGATAAGACCCTCAGCCTTAAACTTGAAGGCCTTGACTGTCCTCATTGCGCCGAGAAGATCGAAAGCCGTGTTGGCGAGCTTGAGGGCGTAACAAAGTCAAATCTTGACTTTATCAACAAAAAGCTCACAGTAAAATTCCAGGGCGATGAAACAGCCCTCAGAGAAGAGATCGACAAGTGCGTCCATAAGCTTGAACCGGACGTTGAAATAGAGGATATGGCGCAGTCAGCCGAAAGAACTCTTTATCTCAAGCTTGAAGACCTCGATTGCCCTCATTGCGGTGAGAAAATAGCAAATCGTGTGGGCGAGCTTGCCGGCGTAACAGCTTCAAATGTTGACTTCATCAACAAAAAGCTCACAGTCAAAACAGACGGCTCGAACCCCGACCTGCGTATCCAGATAGAGGACACAGTACATCAGCTGGAGCCCGACGTTACAGTCAAAGATTTCGGCAGCACTTCCGCCGAGCCGCAAAAAGAAAGCGGCCATAAGAACGATATAATCAAGCTTTCTGTCGCAGTTGTTTTCTTCATCGTCTCAATGCTCCTCGATAAGCTTGGCAGCGGCGACGTCTGCAAATATCTCAGCTATGGCTTTGCAATCGCCGCATACCTTATCGCAGGCCTTGAAGTTGTTATCGCTGCGGTGAGAAATCTCGTCAAGGGCGAAGCTTTCGACGAGTCCCTGCTTATGACGATCGCAACGGTCGGTGCATTTGCGTTGGGCGATTTCCGTGAGGGCGCAGCCGTAATGCTCTTCTTCCAGATCGGCGAGCTCTTCCAGACTATCGCAGTCGAAAAGTCGAGAAAATCCATCACAAAGCTTATGGAGCTCAAACCTGAGTCCGTAACAGTCGTAAGAGACGGCAAAACTTACGAGCTTCCGCCTGAGGATATCCAAAAGGGCGAGATAATCGCAGTAAAAACAGGCGACCGTGTTCCGCTGGACGGTATCATCACAGAGGGCGACTCACAGCTTGATACCTCAGCCCTCACAGGCGAATTTCTCCCTGTTGAAGTCGGAGAAGGCGACAGCGTTCTCAGCGGCTCAACAAATCTGAGAGGCCTCCTCAAAATAAAAGTAACAAACACTTTCCACGAATCCGCCGTGTCGAAGATCCTCGATATGGTCCAAAACTCCAGCGAAAGAAAAGCAAAAACAGAAAAGTTTATCACACGTTTTTCAAGGGTATATACCCCAGCGGTGGTTTTCGCAGCCCTTGCCCTTGTGTTTATCCCAAGCTTCATTTTGGGTTTTGACCAGTTCTCAAATTGGCTTTACAGAGGTCTCCTCTTCCTCGTAATTTCCTGCCCTTGCGCACTTGTTATCTCAGTTCCGCTCTCATTCTTTGCAGGAATCGGCGGCGCTTCCAAGAAGGGCATACTTATCAAGGGTGCAAAAAATCTCGAAACAATGGCACAATGCAAGACCCTTGCCGTGGATAAAACAGGCACTCTCACAAAGGGCAAGTTCACAGTCCTCGAAGTCAATGAGCAGGGCGTTTCAAAGGATAAACTCCTCGAAACAGCCGCATATTGCGAGAGTATGTCCACCCACCCGATAGGCCTTTCAATCGTTGAATATTTCGGCAAAGAGATCGACGGTTCAAGACTTTCCGATATGGAAGAGATCGCAGGAAACGGCGTAAAAGCTAAGCTTGACGATAAGGAAGTCCTCTGCGGAAAGAAAGCCCTCCTCGAAAATAACGGCATAAGCGTTCCTGCCTCCGCAGAGTCCGCAACAGCAGTTTATGTTGCTCTGGACGGCAATTATATCGGCGAGATACTCCTCGGCGACGAGATAAAAGAAACCTCACCAAAGGCAGTTTCAAACCTCAGAGATCTTGGCGTTGAAACAGTCCTCCTCACAGGTGATAAGAAAGACACCGCCGCAGAGGTTGCAAAGAAAGTCGGCATAAAAACCTTCTTCAGCGAACTTCTCCCAGAAAACAAGGTCGAAAAGGTGGAAGAGCTCATCAACGACCCGGACCGCAGACTTGTTGCATTCGCAGGCGACGGAATAAACGACGCTCCTGTTATCGCAAGAGCAGATATCGGTATCGCAATGGGCGGCCTTGGCTCAGATATAGCTATCGAAGCCGCAGATGTAGTGCTTATGAACGACGACCCGTCAAGCATTGCAGACGCCGTAAAGATATCGAGAAAAACAATGACTATCGTAAAAGAGAACATAATCTTTGCTCTCGGCGTAAAAACCGCCGTGCTTATCCTCGGCGCAGTCGGCCTTGCAGGAATGTGGCTGGCAGTTTTCGCAGACGTCGGCGTATCGGTAATAGCGATTCTCAACGCCCTCAGAAGCAGCAGAACAAAATAAAATACAAAACGGATAAAAATAACAGGCGATACTCAAAAGCGAGTACCGCCTGTTTTGATATCATTATGTAGGGGACGGCGTCCTCGACGTCCCACAGCTTTTGTATAAAAAACATACTGTATATGTATGGGCAAAAAAATTGTTGTTCGACAAGCTCACAACAATTTACGTTCGCCCGTTGGTTTAACGGCAACGTTACATTAACCGCCGTACATTCATATGTTTTTACAACTCATTTCTTCTTATCATATTCCGCAAAAGCTTCCTCAACAGTTCCGTCGACCTTGACCTTGCCGTCTTTGAGGAATATCGCCCTTGTGCAGGTCTCCTCGATAGCCTTTCTCGAGTGTGAAACGAAAAGCACCGTAACACCTGCCGCAATAACGTCGTTTATCTTGTTGCGGCACTTCTGCTGAAAGTCTGCGTCACCAACGCTCAACGCCTCGTCAACTACAAGTATGTCAGGGCGGATATTGATGTTGATAGCAAATCCAAGTCGCATTTTCATACCGCTTGAGTACGTCCTTACAGGCTGGTCGATGTATTCCCCTAGGTCTGCAAAGTCGATTATGTCCTGCTCGATCCCCTTTATCTGGGGATCAGTCAAGCCAAGCAGATAACCCTTGAGGTAAATGTTCTCCATTCCCGTCATATCAAGTGAAAATCCAGCCGTCAGCTCAAGCAGCGCAGCGACCTTTCCCTTTACGATTATCTCACCGCTGTTCGGAAAGCTTACTCCCGTTATCATCTTGAGTATGGTGGACTTGCCTGCGCCGTTCTTGCCGATTATTCCCACTGATTCACCGGGGTATATCTTGAAGCTTACGCCCTTGAGGGCAGGGTGCTTCTTTACGCCCTTGTTTTTAGTGAAAATGGCCTTGAAACGAGCCTTTTCGTTCTTGTATAAAAAGTATTCCTTTTTTACGTCCTTAAATTCAATAATAGGCTGAGTGTTATTATCCATTGAAAGCCTTAGATCCTTTCTTTACAATACATCTGGAAGGATCTTTCTGAACTTCTTGTAGGTGTGCGCTCCCAGAAAGATCATAAAAATAAACTCCGCATAGAATACGATAGTCTCCGTTGTGTAGTTTTGGTCGAAAATAAACGTGTCCGTAAGAAAGCTCTTGCGATAGCCGTTTACAAAGTAGTTTATGGGGTTGAAGTACATAAGCTTCTGAAGCCACATCGGCCTTATGTCATATGTGTTCCAGAATATGCCCGAAAGCCAGAACAGACCCGTGATGATAGAGTTTATAAGGTTCTCAAAGTCCTTGCTGAATGCGCTCAGCGGAGCAGTCGCCCAAGAAAGCACCAAGAAAAACAGATACATCATCAAGCAGTAATAAATAAACTGCAAATTGTAAATGCTAGGTCCAAATCCCATACATACCAGCACAATGTACATTATCGCACAAAGCATAATGTGGATATAAAGTCCCGAAAGGGAAGTGAAGGTCATAATGTTTGAAACAGGGAATGAAAGCTTCGTAACGAATTGCTTGTTGTTTCTTATCGACCTCGAACCGCCTACAATGCACTCTGAAATGTAAAACCAGGGCACATAACCCGTCAGCATAAAAATAAACTGCGAGTATTTTCCGTTTATAAAATGTACGCCGCCGTTTCGTTTAAGCCCTATCTCAAAGGCGAACCAAAGTATAAAAAGGGTGAAAGTCGGCTTTATGAGCGCCCACATCGGACCCAGCGCCGCACCCTTGTATTTCTTTTTCAGCTCGCTGACCGACAGCATTTTAATCTGCCTCAGCTTGCCCTTGTGCTCTTTCAATATCTGAGTGAGCCCGAACCAGTCAAATTTCTTCTTTTCGATTTTTACCATCTCCGTAAATACTAATGCTTTAATACTTTGATACTTTGCCCTCAGTTCTTTCCAAGAGCATAGTCTATTATCCTCTTTGTCGCCCCACCATCGCAGGAGGACATATATTTCTCGCAGAAAGCCTCGACCCCCGTGCCGTCAAAATGCTCCGCATTGTAAAGCACCGCCGCCGCAAGCTTCTCGCCGTCCGTAACTATCTCACCCGGCATATCCTTTTTGTAATCAAGATAAAAGCTCCGCTCTCTGCTGTATTTTTCAAAATCGGGCGCAAATATCACCCAAGGCTTTTTGTATAAAGCGTATTCAAATATAAGCGACGAATAGTCCGTGATGAGCATATCCGCCACAGGGAAAAGCCTGTTCGTGGGTATATCGCAGTTTGTCAAAGGGCTTCCAAGCCTCGGGTGCATTTTTATAAGCACAGCCCAGCCCCCGCCAAGCTTCTCTTCCAGCCCTGCGGCATATTCCTCGCCAACGCAGTACGCTTCCCCAGCGTTTCCACGAAACGTCGGCGCATAAAGCACTATCTTCTTGCCCTTGTATTGAGGATATCTCGCAAAAAATTCCTTCCTGCAATCCTCGTTGTAATTCTCGTCAAAAAATACGTCCGTGCGGCTGACGCCCAGCGCCTTTACAATATCCCTTTTTAGCCTGAACGCCGAGTTGAAAACGCCTATACATTCAGGACTGCTCACGGTTATAAGATCAAAATTCCTCGTCACAGAGCCCTTGTAGTGCGATGATATATCGTCCTCGCTGTCATACCCAAACTTTTTCAGCCCCCCGCAGGAGTGCCAAAGCTGCACAACAGTCGTGCCCTCACGCTTTTTGCAGGCCGTGCAAGGCACAAAATAATTGCATATGAACACCGCCCGTGCATTTGCATAGGCTTTCATAAAGTTCATCATATACCTAAGCCCTTGTGCCGTGCCGCACTTTGAAAAATCGCAGTACATTTCCTTTACATCATATCCACGGCGCAAAAGCTCGTCCCTCACAAGTTCCATACTCTCGGGCGTTTTCTCGCAATTTGAGTCCGCAAGTATCACACTCTTCGGGTCGATATCCTTATTTATCGACAGCTTGTAGCATATCGGCAAAAGCGTTTTCTGCAGCGCCGATTTTATGTGCTGTCGTAAAATATGCTTGAAGCTTTCCATTTAACCTCTTAAAAATCTCTTGTATATCTTTCCAGTCAGCGAACTTGGCATAACAAATATAAAAAGCTGGAACGCACAGGGCACGATAAAATCAATTATCCCCGAATATCCCATTCTGAATATCTTCCACCGCACGCTGATAAACGACTTTGTGTTCGCCCAGTTGCGCCTCCGCTGGTAGTTGTTGGCTGTCACCCTGTAAAGCACCAGCGTCTTGTCAAGATTCACGCCCTTTGCGCCGTCCGCCAGCATTTTCACAACGAACTCGTAATCCTCACAGCGCTTTATGTTGCTGTAACCGCCCACGCTGACCGCCCTCAACTTCTTGTAAACGAGGGTCTGATTGTTGAAGGGATTGCGCCGCTTAGCGTACTTGTGTATCTCTTTGTTAGAAAGGGGAGTCTTTTTCGTTGCGATGATATCCCCCGTGTCGCTGTCGAACTCGTCGATATAAGCCCCCAGCATATCAATGTCAGGGTGCTTCGCCATAGCGTAAAGCGACCTCTCGCAGCGGTCAGGCTTGGCAATATCGTCAGAGTCCATTTTGACTATATACTCATTTTTGCAGGCGTCAATGCCCATATTGGCGCACCTGCCCGTGCCCACATTGTTTTTCAGCCTCAGCGCACGGAAGCACTCGTAATTGTCCTCATAGAACTTGACAACTTCCTCAAGCTCGTCCGTAAGCTTTCCATCGCAAACAAGAACAAAATCGTCCGTCTGATAAGTCTGATCGATCATACTCTGAATGCTTGTTTTAAGAAACTGCGGCTTTTCGCCTGCATAGACGGACATAAGCACGCTGTAAGGGGGCAATTTAACACCTTTTACTGTCATAACACACGACCGTCCTTTCTTTATTTATACTAGAACTTTATACCCTTATTATAAAGCATTGCCGAATAACTGTAAGCTATTCTATTATATCATCACCGCAATATTTTGTCAACAGGGAATGGGCTTTGCCCATTCCCTGTTGACAGGGTGAAACTGATGTATTATAATAGGTGTATCGTCAAAAAGATTGGAGGTTCGACTATTTTGGCAGATAATAAACGACAAAACGGCAGAAATAATAATGACAATTACGATAATTACAACAATAATTATTATAATAACAATAACGAATATGACCCAAATGCCCAGCAGGACTATTACGAGCAGGAGTATCAAAGACAGCTTGACGAATTCCAGCGTATGCAGGGCGGCGGACAAAGCGGCAATGACCTGCACTTTGAACAGTATGACGACTACTATGACGAGGGCTACGCAGAGGACTATCAGGATCACCCCCAGTATGACCAAAACCGACAAGGCTCTTATAATAGCTCAAAAAGATCACAGCAAAGACAGCAAAGCAGCGGCCAAAACAGACAAACCCGACAGCCCCAGAAAAACCGCTCCACCCAAAACAGAAACAGCAGAAACCGTGACCTGCAATTCGGCTCAAATAATACCGCAAGAAACGGCCAAAACGCAAATAGATCAAACACCAAAAGCAACATAAATAGCAAAGGAAAAAAGAAAATGGAGAAAAAGCGCCACCCAATAAGAACCTTTTTCAAGGTGCTCATAATTATAATATTGGTGCTGTTCATTCTTGCAAACGTCCTTCTTTGGCGCTATATCAGTATGGTGAACACAGTCGAGGGCGGCGAGCGTACAGTCACAAACGCCTCAATGCAAAGCGCAAACGTCCGCAATATCCTTGTTATCGGCTCTGATACAAGAAGCGCCAGCGAGCGTGGCCGCACCGATTCAATGATACTTCTTTCCATAAACAGTAAAACCAAAGAGATAACAATGACGTCCTTTATGCGTGATATGTACGTCGAGATAAAGGGCAAGGACGCCGACGGCAACGATATCGACACTTGGGATAAAATGAACGCCGCCTACGTCTATGGCGGAGCAGAGCTTCTTATGGATACCATAGAGTATAATTTTGACATTGCCGTGGACGATTACGTCTATATCGACTTCTATTCCTTTGTCGACATAGTTGACGCAATTGGCGGAATAGAGATAAAAATTTCCGATGAAGAAGCCGAGGGAATGAAGCCGCCAATGGCAGAGCAGAACAAAATTCTCGGCAACAAAAAGGGTACAGACTATCTCGACCAAGGCGGAACGCTGCTTTTAAACGGCAACCAAGCGCTTGCATATGCAAGACTGAGATACGTCGGCAATGCGGACTTTGAAAGAACTGAGCGACAGAGAACAGTCATTACAAAAATAATCGAGAAAGTTAAGAGTTCAAGCCCATTGACCATTGATAAGTTTGCGAAAGCTTCGATGTCAAATCTGACAACGAATATGTCCAAGACCGAACTTTATGCGTTGGCGTATAAAGCGTTGTTCTCGATGAATTACGAGATAAATTCGTTGAGAATACCGGCGGACGGAGATTATAGCTATGGCGATCATAACGGACAATCCACGCTTGATGTGGACTTTGAGAACTGTAAAACTCTGCTGAGAGAAACGATATACGGTAATTGATGATAAACGATGAGAAAATTTAGGGGACGGCGAATTTTATTTGCTCGCCGTTACTCGCAGATAAAATGACGTCCCACGCAAGGCTCAAACGTCATTGATTTATTATTGCAGTAATAGAACAACGAGGTTGTGCTTCTTGTCAATTGATAAGCCAAATACGTTTATGCTCCGAGTGGGCTGTCGAGGACGCCAGCCCCTACATTTGCATTCTAACGATACGTTGCAGATTATAAAAACCAAAGAGGACGCACAACCACGTCCTCTTTTTCATAGCTGAACAAACTTGACAATTGTTAAACATACACAATAATCAAAACTTAACTTCGTGAAATATAATTGAATAATACTCTTTACAAAAAGATAAAAATGTGGTATAATAAAGGTATTATCAGCGCTGAAAGGATATGATAAGATGAATTGGGTCGAGATCGACATTTTCACAACAACAGAGGGTATCGAAGCCGTAACGGGCAGTCTGCTCGGTATGGGCATAAACGGCTTTGTTATAAAGGACGCACAGGATTTTCAGGACTTCTTGAACGATAAGGACGGAAATTGGGACTATATCGACGACGACCTTATGGGACTTAAAAACTGCGAAACTACCGTCACAGTTTACCTCCCGGAGAACGCTCAAGGCCTTGAAAACCTCGGAGCCGTTAAGCTTGAGCTTAAAGCTCTCAAGAAAAGAGATACCGACGATAAGTTCGGCAGACTTGAGTATGAGCTCAAAAACGTCAAGGAAGAGGATTGGGCTAATAACTGGAAACAGTACTTCAAGCCACTCTGCGTGGGCGAAAAATTGCTTATCAAACCGTCTTGGGAAAAGATCGAAGAGGGCGAAAAAAGAAAGATCCTCGAGATCGACCCTGCCTCATCTTTCGGTACAGGCCAGCATAATACTACCCAGCTTTGCCTAGAGCTCGTCGAGAAAAATCTCTCCGACGGCGACCATATCCTTGACCTCGGCTGCGGAAGCGGTATCCTCTCAATAGGCGCTCTGCTCCTAGGCGCTGAAAGCGCAACAGCCGTTGACGTTGACGAAAATTCCGTCAAGATCGCTAAGGAAAATGCCGAGAAAAATCATATCCCTGCCGATAAGTATACAGCCTATTGCGGCAATATCATCGACGATAATGCCCTCGTTGAAAAGATAGGCACAGGCTATGACCTCCTCTGCGCTAATATCGTGGCGGACGTACTTATCGGTATGAGCAGCATTTTCGGCGGATTTATCGAGGAAGGCGGCACCCTTATCGTATCGGGCATTATCGACCAGCGTAAGGACGAAGTCCTCGATAGACTTAAAGCAGAAGGCTTCAAACTCGTCGAAATAAGAGAAAAAGAGGATTGGGTAGCAGCCTCATTCAAAAAGTAAAATGTAGGGGAATTTGCAAATAGTAATCTAGTAAATTAGTAAGAAAAGCGAAAAATAAGCAATGAAAGGAAGGTTTCAAAAATGCAGTTATTGTTTTTGGTTATCAAGAGAGTTGAGTTGGTAGACGATATTATGCGCTCGCTGGCACAAGCAGGCATAAGAGGCGGCACAGTTATCGACAGCGTTGGAATGGCAAAGTCCATTTCATCAATGGATAATCTGCCGATGATAGGCGTGCTCAGATCTATCCTCAGCGGTGAGGACTCCGCACAGAAAGGAAAAACGATCTTCGTTGCCGTTGCCGACGATCAGGTCGACGTGGCAAGAAAGGCAATAACTGACGTTACAGGCGACCTTTCTCAGCCAAATGCAGGCGTACTCTTCGGCGTTCCAATAACATTCGCCGAGGGCGTAAATTAAGCATAATTTTATCGAATATAAAAAGCGTTTTGCAGAAACAAACCCTGCAAAACGCTTTTTTAGTTTATTTTCTTTCAGAATACAAACAAAGTATGGTATCCAAATTCAATGTAGGGGCGAAAATTGTTGTTCGACAAGGCTCACAACAATTTATGTTCGCCCGTTTCCCATTACGCTTCTGACTTGTCGTTATTTCTATGTACCGTCTACAAAATAAAGCAAATAAGCCCCGAACAACCCTCGTTTATCATTCGTTCAATGGTCTCTTTTATCTTCATTCGTGCGTCCTCCGGAAGCTTCGCAAGCTTTGCGTGTAACCCCTCGCTGACAAGTTCGTGGAGCGACTTGCCGAAAATGTTCGATTCCCATATTTTCTCGGGGGATTCCTCAAAATCATTGAGCATATAAAGCACAAGCTCCTCCGAC
>NZ_JAHZAX010000015.1 GCF_019423705.1 Ruminococcus sp.
TTGTTAAGGAAGTACACATTATCAATGTTGTCACTATCCGAATAGTTGATCAATACATAGAAAACATTGCCGTCCTTAGTGGTCACGCTTATAAACTGCATTTCGTCAGAATTGTAGATGATTTTCTGATTGTTAATAAGCGTAGCGTTGCCGTCTGTGTCATAATAGTCATCATTGTAATAATCAGTCATAGAATCATTAGAGCTATCATTGGTATCTTTATCAAAAAAAGACAGTATATCTTTTCTTGTGTTATTGTCTGCACCTGAATCGCTCTGTGATGAAGCACTTGTCATTGCACCCTCAGTAGAAGCTTGACTGCTTTCCTCCGCAGAAGCTGTGATAGCTCCAGCGAATGCAACTATTGTTGCTGTGGTAATTGTGATAAGAATATTCTTAAACATTTTAATCCTCCTTGTTTTCGCTTGCATTCAACTTTGTATCCACCGGAGATGAAGTTGTGGTGTTTGAAGAAAGAAGCTCGTTTAAATCGTCTTTTGACAAACCGCTGCTTTTAAGTTTGCTATATAGTTCAAAGCTCTCCACCGCTTCGCTGAGTGATATATCGCTGCTTTTACAAGCAATCAAAATACTTTCAGCTTCAAGACTTTCGATTTCCTTTACATAGCGTTGCTTCAACTGCATATCATTCTTGATACGCTCATCAATTTCGGCAACCTTTGCCCTGAGCTTTTCGATTTTCTTAATGGTTGTATTTTTTGCCATAACTAAAACTCCTTTTATTTATTCCAGAACTAATCGTGGATCAATGTAGTCCCACCCAAATCCGTCCGTGTCGATTTCAATTCTTAGGTGGATATAATAGCAGCCGACAGAATCATTACTGATTTTCTCGCATTTATGTTCCGGCAACGATAATCCAATATAATCCCCTTTTTTGATCGTGTCGCCTTCTTTAAGCGAATTCTTTGCACTAATGTTATAGTAATAGATCTTTGTATCACGTTTTTTCCCTTTACCATCGCCGTCATACCAATAGTTATAACTATTTTTCCGTATAACAACTAGGTCGTTATCACGATCAATTTCATCAATTGTGCCAGACATTCCTGCATAAACAGATGTATTCTGATTACAAATAATATCAATTCCTTGATGAGATTCATTCTCATCGTACAAGCTGCAATGCTTTGTGTTCCATTCTTGTATGTCATATCCATAACCATTCAGAATATTGCCATTATCAATACTGTCTTGAATGCTGCCGCTGATCGGATTAGCAAACGTCTGATGATTACCTCGTGTTGTTTTACTGTCTTCCGCAGTACCAAGGAACATTTCATACATTTGGTAACGTTCTGAACCATAGTCCATTCTCGTCAAAGTGTTTTTGATCGCTTTATCGAATGTATTTTTACGTTTCACGTTATAATAAAGTCGACAATCTGTTTTCCAATAGTATCTTTCGTAATAACCATACATACAAACATCATTCAAGGTGTAGTTCCAAACGTGCGTATCTGTTGGTGAGATCATAAACCAAGCGTCTTCAGAGCCCCAGCCCCAGAAAGAACGATCATATCGTTCTGAACCTTGCATAAAATAGAATTTGTTTGCTGGACGGTCATATAAATAGAAAGGTTTGCGTGTGCCTGAATAGTATCGGTTATCCATTATGTAGAACCCGGTTACTTTGTATTTGTTTTTTGGGTCTAAAACTCGGTAATCGCTATCTATACATATGTATCCCTCATCATCACGATATTTGCCGAGCTCGCTCGTATATGCAATAGGTTTGAAACGATACCTATAAGGTTGATCGGTGTACATATATGCGTCCTTTTCACATCTATAATATGTACCGCTATCGGCACTTCCGCCGCCCCAGTAATTGTATGGTGATAATTCTTCCCAACGAGAAGTATTGTCATACCAGTACTCGAATTTGTATTCGGCGTCAAATAATGCCTTTATTACTTTCTCAACGTCGCTGTCATATTCCCAATATTCAGCTCTCGTTTCCTTGTCTTTATTGCTTTGAAAATCAAAGTAATAAGCACATAGGAAGCTCCAGAGCTTGAATGTATCAAAATCATAGACAGGATCATAGTCGAATTTCGTACTGTTGCCCCATATCCATTGATCAGGTTCGTCATCCATATCTTTTGTTACTACGTTAAAACTGTTTAATCCCTTTTTCCACTTATCCTTATCACTTACCATAAGCAGCTTTTGGTTAAATTCATAGGCGATCTTGGTATAATACTCCTCAGCTTGCGATAAGTACTTATCTTGGGCTGTATATGTTCCCATTACCCAGCCGCTGTTGCCGAATATTGCTTCCAACGTGCCATTGAATACTGTCATTAGAAAAAGCATAGCAATACTTATGGTGAGAACAGAAGAACCCAACGTTGAGAATGCCACAAGAGAAGCTTTGCTCTTTTTCAGCTTTTTAAGCTTCTCCTTTGATTTTTTCTCTTTCTTACTTAGTTTGTTGGACTTTTTCTGATATTTCTTTTTGGCGTTTTGAGAACTTGCAGAACTTATTTTCTTCTCCAGTCTATCCGATTTTTGCTGAAGCTTATGATCTTTCCGCTCAAATTTGCGTATCTGCTGATTTTTCTTTTCCAGCCGATTTTTAACTGAATAGTGTTCCTTTATCTTGTCCGTACCAGTTTTAGCAAGCTCATAGCCCTTATCAGCTCCCCTAAGCATATCGTTATGCTCATCGGCAATTAAAAGTTTCTGCTGTGCAGAAGCCTTCAATCTGTGAACGCCATAACCTGACATCTTAAAGAGAACCGGTTTTGGCTTTGCTATCTTAAATTCTCTTTGAGCAGATTTTTTATCAAGATTAAAAGTATTTGACTTATCTTTCAGATCAGTCTTATCAAGTGTAAATGACTTCTTTTCTTGTTTGAACTTAGCCTTTCTTGCCTTATACAAAGCTTTGCGAATGTTACTCTTGCTAGAATTTTTATAGCTTGTCTTTACGTCCTTGAACTTGTTTTTCTTAAATTTCAGTTTACTCTGAATAGCCTTACGTTCTTCTTTGTATGCGAATTTTTGAAAGTACTTGCTTTCGGCTTTTTTCAGCTTAAACTTTGTTTTGAGCAACTTGGCATTTTTACGCTGCTTGAAGTGATTTTTTAACTCTTTCGAGCCGTCAAAGATAAGCTTGCTAGAAAATATAGCAGCTTTATTCATATCGTCCTGAGCCTGTTGCTCATACATACCGCCAAGCTTTGAAGTAGCTCTATGTAAAGCCGTCTTTGACGAAGCAATCGTTGCTGTTTCTGCCGCAAGTCCAACATCAAGGGCTGTCCTGCCAGCGTCGTGCACAATGAAATTCGTTGCTTTGACAGTCGTATGAAAAACTTTCCCCTTTTTTGTTTTTGGTATAAAACTGTCTATTTGCTTTGTAATCGACGGAATATCACCGTGAACACGATTTCTCGCAGAATAGTCCAAGGAATGTAGAAGTCCTGCTTTTTTCACTTCATTACTTCTGCTTCCTCTTATGATATTTGCCTTTGTGGTAAACTTGCCTGAGTTACTTTTTGTTCTGACGAAATCAATTTGAAACTCACGCTTATTTTTTATACGCAGCTTGTCGATCTTTTTTTCAAATCGAGTTTTGGATTGCTCCATATGATTTTGATTATTACGAAGCCCTGCCATAAATCATCACCTAATCTGTAAGTGTTTCTTGCGGTTTAGTTGTCATTAGCCTATACATTTCCGTGTCTTTCGGAAAGCTGTCTGTGAAAGGCAATATCACGCTGCCAAAACGGAGAAGTCCTTCGCCCTGCCCAGAGTTTTCTACATACTTCAACTGCTCCGAAGAAATGTGCAGTTTTTCTCCGAGAATTTCTCTATCTCCTGCTGCCTGATTTAACATATAGATGAATTCAGAGTTTTCAAAAATGTTCTCGATTTTCGAGGACATCAGCAAATCCTTGACGTTCTGAGTAATACCGGTCGGAATACCGCCCCATTTACGGAATCGCTTCCAGATCTCAGCCGAATATGTTGCCGTTTGTTCGTCTTTCAAGAGTAGATGAAATTCGTCTATGTAGTATCGTGTGATTTTCTTCCTTTCACGGTTGGCAGATACTCTGTTCCAGACCGTTTCCTGCAAAATAAGCATTCCAAGCTTTTTAAGTTGATTGCCTAAGTCCTTAATGTCAAAGCAGATAATTCTATTGTTCATATCAATATTGGTTCTGTGATTGAAAAGGCTTTGAGAACCATTTACGAACATTTCAAGCGAATTAACTAGGCGCAGAGCAATCTCACCTTTGGTTTTTAATGCGTTGTATAGATCGCTCATAGTCGGCATAGTTTCTTCCGTCGGGTTATTGTTAAGGAAAGGCTTGTAGACCTCATTTACACATATATCAATAATGGAACGTTCCTCCGCCGTAATTCCATATCTGCCGCCAACAATGATTTCGCAAAGTGACGTAAGGAATTCCGACTTCATAGCGATCGGATTTTCCTCGTAGTCGATATTCAGCGGTATATCCATAGGATTGATATAGCTTGTGGAATTGACTGAGATCTTGATGAGCTGTCCGTCCAATGCGCTTACCAGCGGATAATACTCGCCCTCTGGGTCACAGATGATTATATCGTCTGTTGTGGTTAGAAAACAGTCGAGTATCTCACGTTTGGTAGAAAAGCTCTTACCAGAACCCGGTGTGCCTAAAATCAGTCCGTTTGGATTAGTGAGGTCTGATCTATTAGCTCTTATCATACCGCCGGATAGGGTATTAACTCCATAGTATGTGGCAGCTCCCATTTTAAATAGCTCTTTTGTTGTAAAAGGAACAAAAATGCCGATACCGGACGTGTGCATTTCACGCTCCACAGGAATTTTGTTATAACAAAGCGGCAAGGTAGACACAAGAGTCTGTTCTTGTCTGTGGTCATAAGTGAAAATCGTACAGTTATTCTTACTGACAATTCTCTTTAATGCTTCCTGCTGCAACTTAAGTTCTTTCTTGGTTTTCGCATAATTTCTAATAGAAATTGAAATATGGAAAAGCTTTTCGTCCTTACTATTCAAATCATCAAGAAGCTTATCTATATCCTCAATGTACATCTTGATCGCCGGCGGCAATATGTCGGGATCATATCCTGCCTGCGATGCTTTTTTCTGCTCGTCAATCTTCATCTGATTGACATTCGTCAGCTTTCTCTTGACGAACTTTAACGCTTCGGCTTGCTCAAGCGGCTGAATGTGAATGTTAACGCAAAACAGATACTGCAATTCGAGAAAATCCCTTAAAATCTCGTCTGACAGTTCTCCGGCGAGAATGTTCATTCCCCACACCTGTCCATAGGCTTTGCCAATTTCAAACTGAGATTTTGAAAAATAGAAGGACGGCGGAGCAATAAAGTCCTTTGTATCCATTCCTGCCTTGAGCATAGCGTTCCAGTCGAAAACAAATGGTTCATCACGGAATGGGTTCAGGCTGTAATAGAGCGTTTCCAGTCTTGCCTTGCCTTTAAGCACGTCCGCTTCCACGGAGAAACTTTTGAAAAACTTGATCACATCGTTCTTGATAGATTCAAGTTTTGACTTTGCAATTTTGTATGACTTTGCTTCCACTCCAAAGGTAATAAACTTTCTTGCGGATTGACCAATACTACCTCCGAGAAGTTTTGATGTAAGCATTTCGGAGTATTCACGTCGTATTTCATTGAAATCATCATCTTGTTCCGGTATTTGTACAGCTTCAATAATCTTATCTTTTGATCTGTTTTGGTTCTCAAAGGTGAGCTGAAATTTAATAGAGTTATCAAAAGAGTTAAGCAGCGTGCAGTATTTGCCGAAGATATTATCCTGTTCTTCAAAGTCCGCAAGAGCGTAGTTGGTGTCAAAAAACTGCACCGTCATAGAATAAAAATTCTCACTCACTTGACAAACGCCGTCCCGATACATACGCATATACGGTATCGTGTTTTGAACAGTATTTCCGTCACCGCTGTACTTCCTTATTTCAGCCATACGGCGTGAGATGATCTTTTTATCTTCCTTAGTCATCGTCTGTGCCGGCTTTTTCAAAATGACATTTGCCTGCGTTTTCAGATCTGTTGTGTTCTGATTTTCATTTGCTTGAGTTTGCTCTTTGAACAGCCCCACTTGCATTACCTCCCTCTGCTTGAATTAGCTTTTTCCTTAGTCTTGTATATTCAATCTGATTTTCAATACACCGGTATATGTTAGTTGTTCGGTAGTATCGCTTCCGTGGCTTTTTCAGGAACTCAACCATAAATTTAATTTTTTCCTCGAAGAAAACGCCGTTCTTTTTATACACGCCGCAGATAATCGCAGGGGCAGCACACGCACCCATTGCGAATATTCCACCTGTCATACCAAGCGAATTTTTTGTGAGAAAGAACAGGGGAAAGCCCACCAATAAGCCGATACCAAAACAAACCACTTGCCGTTTCGTAAGGTTAAACATAAATTTTTCTTTTATATCGTTAAGATCTTTTGGAATTTTCACATAATGTGCCATAAAGCATAAAGCTCCTTTCTTCCTAACTTTGTATCCATTGGATACAAAGTTAGGAAGCATTGAAAATTGATTTTGATATGTTACCGCTGCCGATTACTGTATAGATCAATGCAGCCGTATATCCGGCAAGCATTAGCATTGACATTATGACACCATCTTCCGCCTTAGATACGCTGGCAATTACGACATTGAATATGGATTTAAAAATTCCAAGTGCAATGATAATAAAAATGCCCTGAAATGATAGTGCTATCATATTCTTGATCCAGTTCTTGCCAATTGAGTTCCAGCTCTCGTTCATCATCGTCGCCATTGGTATAGGTGATACGCCAAGATACATAAATATCTGTATCATTCGTGAAGCCATAATCAATATAATTGCAACAGTCAAGGCAAATATAGCGACCATAATAATAAAACTCAAAAGCAACATTATCAGCAATTCACCATTGTCATATGCTCCGCCTCGCAGAGTTTTTGAGAAGCTCTCTGCGTAATTAGTTGAGCTGAGAGAAGTTTGTCCTAAAATCGTTTCAATTCCGTTTGCGCAGGCATTAGACCCAAAGCCAAGTAGGGCAGAAGCGATGTAATATGAATTGGATACAAGCACTATGCCACATACCGCTTTAATAATCCATTTAATGAATATACTATCATCGAAATCTTTGAAATTATTACCCCGTATCACCATTTGTATTAGCTCGTTAAGTAGTATTACAGTCAATATAAATCCGGCGATCGGAACTATGACATTGTTGCACAATGTTTCGATTGTGCGCCAAAGCCCTGATACTGGCATATTGCCTGCACCGGCAGCCGTGCCAGTAAATTTTGCAGGGTGCTTCGTTAAAAATGCAGCCATAAGCCCGTCTGTGTCGGTAGCAGATGCGTATGTAGTTGTCAACACACTTTGGACATTCTCAAAGCAGCCTTCAATACCATTGCAGAGAATATTCTGTATCGTATCGTTAAACCATTCTCCAATGCCGTCAATAAAATCACTTACCATTCCCATTTTGCAACTTCACTCCCTTCTTCGGATAATAGTGATTAAGCCTGTGTTGAGATTCACAGGCTTAATCGTATTATCAAATTCAAATGATTAAACTGCACCAGTCATCATATTCTGAAGTACAGGAACAAGAACGATTGCAAGGAGAATAAGTCCAAGACCAGCCATAAGCTGCTTCATACCCTGCGACTTACGACAGTAGGCATAGAGAAGTTTTCAGACAAACATTGTAAGACAGGTACAGCAAGCTAAAATTACCGAAAGGATGCTTACAATGATTGATGAGATTTATAACAGCAGAATTGGTGCTATCAAGACCTGTCACTCCTCTGATGAGTGGGAAAAGACTGCTATCGAATTCGAGAAGTCGCTGACCGAAGAACAGCAGGACATCTTCCGCAAGCTCTGTGACCTACAAAGCGAGACTGCCGCCGATGAGATGCGGGCTGCGTACAAGGCAGGATTCAAGGACGGCGTGGCGTTGATGAAGGAAGTTCAGAAATAAGAATTTTACAGTATTATCGGGATTTTTAGCAAGAAAAGTGTTTCGGTTTTATGGCTGAAACGCTTTTTGCTATTCCTTAAAAGAATATCTAACATTATCGTGAGATAGATTGACTTTTTCGACTTTCTGTGCTATAATTTTTATAACCCATAATTGTATCTGAGGATACAGAAAGGAATGAAATATGGTGGCAGTAACTGTCATTGATGAGTTGATGGCTATCGCAGCTACTCAGAATATCGAATCTGAGGATATGGCGATTGCAATGGCGGCTTATACGCTCGGTTTTTGTAGTTATAAGGGCTTTGTCAACGAGGAAAGCAGAAAAGTGTTTTATCAGTATGGCGGAGATAAATCTTCTTTAGACTAAATCCTATATATCAGACTAATCAGAATAAAAAACATTGATTTTGAAATAAGGTGTTCGCTATGAAAAAAGCAATCATTATTACATCAATGGTTATATTTATAGTAGCAAGTGTAATAATCTTTACTAACTATCATCAGAGAAATTTACTTATGGCACAAATGAATAAAGATCTACAAAGCTATTATTATATTTGCTGTCCGAACGGAAACGAGCTTGACATCAAGCAAGTAGATAGTGATGAATACAAATACTCTATATCTTGTTTCCCATATAGCATAACGGATTCGACAAAGAAAGAAAATTATAAATTAAAGGTTAATCTTAATCAAAAATTCACGTTTGAAAAGATCGGTCTTTTAACAGGCGCAAGCGGAGCAAATTCAACTACAGATTTTCCTAATTGCCTTATTACTGAAAATGATTCATCACGAATTCAACGGTTTTATCTATATTCATCGGAAAACGGCAACTATGAGTCAGCAACAATACAAGATGAAGGAAAAATATATGTATCATTCAAAAATGCTATAAGCTCATCAAATATATCATCTGTAATCGATGAATATAGTGCCTATGGAACTGTGACATGGCTTTGGGTTGATACTTATAATGAGTCTGACACGATAACAGCAACCATTCAGAATCCCCAAGGAAATGAAAGAGGAGTATTTGGCATTCCATTGTATTATGGTGGAGAGAAAATTGCAGCGCCATTAGATAAATTTGTAGAAATAATCAATGATAAACACCCTTGCTTAGAAAACGAATTTGATGTTATACGAAATGGAATCAAAACCGAAAAAGACGAGATCACACAATCTGATGTTAAAATCATTGGCGTTGTTTTATTACCAAAAAGCGATTCGGCTTATAGTACCGTAATAGATAAGATTTCAGAAAAAGAGAATGTTTATGTAGCTAACTAACCTTGAATGTTAAAATGTTTTTACAACTATTTCGTGATTTTGCAGAAAATGGCGTTATACTCCATAAAGCCTTAGTCTACTGGCACACTCAAAAACCGTTCCGCATAAGTCAAAACAACGATTTTGGTATATACCTTAAAAGCTGACAGCTCTTATGACATATATTATGAGAAACACAAAAGCCATTCTCCAGCATTTACTTGGAGAATGGCTTTTCTATTATTATCTATTCTTCGTATAATATTTCTCACGGTACACCTTTGGTGTCATGCCCGTAATCTCCTTGAACACGGCAATAAACACGCTTTGCGTGGAGAAACCCAGCGAGGTAGAGATCACAAGATAGGACAGGTTGGAATATCGGAGTAGATTTTGTGCTGTATCTACCCGTGCTTCTTTTACAAAACGTTTCAGCGGAATGCCGGTTTCCTGTCGGAACAGCCTTGACAGATAGGCAGGATTCAGCTCTGCCGCCTTTGCAAGTGCCTTGACTGACAGATCAGCACCCAGGTTCTCATAGATATAGTCGATACACTTGCGGATATGAAGCGAGATCACCGCTTCCTTGCGTATCTCCTGCATTCGCTCGGTGAAGTCAAGGCACATATCTTCATAGAGCCTGCATACACCGTCTATCGTCCTGCAAGTATCGGCTTTGAGGACATAGAGATCAGATAGTGTATAGGCTTCCGTCTGCCCCATGCCCATATCCATACAAGTGGAAGCGATTGCCGATGCACATAAAACAAAGTGATACACCGCGTTTTTCAGTTTGTTTTTAGACATGAGCCTGTCATCAGCGATTAAAGCAAGCTCACCCTCACTGAGCTGCAATTTCACAGCATCCATATCCCCATTGCATATTGAAGTAAACTCGACTGGCTTCACGGAATGTTCCGAACGCTTGAAATTATCCATTTTCTGCCGAAAAAGCTCTGCATTCAGCTCATTTCTGATTTTCATACGCACCTCCTGCCTTTCTTCTGCATATTATATCACTTTTCAGCTATAAATTCAAGTTTCCAGATATAAAATACAACTGAGATATGCTATATTTAATGGCAGAGGTGATGTGAATGGATCATACGAATGACCTGACAAACGGCAAAGTATCGGGAAAACTGCTTGGTTTCTTCTTTCCGATGCTCTTGACCAATCTTCTTCAGCAGATATACTCGGTAGCTGATACGGCTATCGTCGGGCGAGGATTAGGCGACAATGCCCTCGGTGCAGTCGGCAACCTCTCGTCCTTATCACTGCTGATAATAGGCTTCTCAATGGGTGTAACAGGCGGATTTGCCGTTATCATCGCTCAGAACTTCGGTTCGGGCGATATGACTGCCGTCCGCAAGTCTGTTGCATTATCTGTGAAGCTGTCAGCGATACTGACAGTGATCCTGACGGCGGCAGGCTGTTTGCTACTGAAACCGATATTGCTTTTGATGCGGACAGACCAGATCATACTGGAAGACAGCCTGATCTACGGATATATCATCTTCGGCGGACTGGCAGCAACGATAGCGTATAATCTGCTTTCGGGTGTTCTCCGTTCGGTCGGTGACAGTAAAACGCCGTTTCTTGCAATTATAATCTCCTCGGCGGTCAATATTGCTTTGGACTATATCCTGATATTTCTCTTTCACACAGGTGTTGAGGGAGTAGCAGCGGCAACTGTAATATCACAAGCTATATCGGCGTTTATCTGCTATCTGAAAATGAAACAGATACCTCAGCTTGAAATCCGTAAAGATGATTTTGAATCGGATACGGCAATGTCCCTGTTGCTGCTGAAAAATGGCATTCCGATGGCGTGTATGAACTCGATCACTGCGGTAGGCTGTATGGTCGTTCAGGGATATGTCAATGATTGCGGTGTAGCTTATACATCGGCATATTCAGTGTGCAGCAAGTACCTGAACCTGTTTATGCTCCCGTCCCTCACGGCAGGCTTTGCGGTATCTTCCTTTGTCAGCCAGAATTTCGGTGCAGGCAAGACCGAGCGTATCAGACAGGGTGTTCGTGTTTGTATCAATATTGCATTGGTTTCCTATCTGTGCTTAGGCTCTGCTATGATACTGCTTTCTAAACAGCTTGCTGACTTCATGCTTGATGAGAGTGAAACGATCGCTCTTTCCGCAGAATACCTGAGAATATGTGGCACAGGGCTGATATTGCTGAATCTGCTGTTCATTTACCGCAATGCAACGCAGGGTATGGGGTATCCGTTGATTCCGATGCTGTCGGGAATTGCTGAAATGGCACTGCGCATTCCTGCGATCATCTTCCTGCTTCCACATATTGGCTTTCGGGCAACTGCTTACGCTGAGATCATTGCGTGGATCTGAGCATTGACTTTGAATGTCGGGGCATATATGATTAATTTTAGGAAAGCAAATCAAAGTCAAACATAATATGATTGTTACAGCACCTTCTCGGAGCGTTATTGAAAGGGTGCTGTTTTCATTGGTTAGTTTTACGCTCCGCAAGCTCGGACGGCTATGAGATGCATTCCCGTTCCGCTGACGGTTATCATCAAGCAGAAGTCGGTTCGGTGATATGATGGGTAATCTCATACTCACGCACACGGCGGTAAAAGGTATTAGCCGACATATCCATTCTCCGCATAAAATCTCGCCCTGTGATCTGCTTAGCTCTCCATTCCCCATAGAGCTGCTCAAACCTCGTCCAGTCGGTGGGGATAGGCTTTCTGCCCGTGTACTTGCCCTGAGCCTTAGCGATCTCGATGCCCTCACGCTGTCGCTGTTTGAGCTGCTCACGCTCCAACTGAGAGAGTGCGGCAAACACGGTCAACATGAATTTGCCCGTAGGCGTGTCGGTGTCAATCTTCTCCTTATGGCTGATGAGCGTTACCCCTTTGTCGGTAAGGGTGTCGATAATGTTCAGCAAGTCCTTTGTGGAGCGTCCGAGACGGCTGATACTCTCGATGTAGAGCGTATCGCCCTCCCTCACATAGTCAAGCATTGCCCTGAGCTGAGGGCGGTCGGTATTCGCTCCTGACAGCTTCTCAGAGAAGATGCGGTCAACCTGATAGTCGCACATGATCTCCTGCTGACGGGCGGTTTCTTGGTGTTCGGTGGAAACACGGATATAACCTATTTTGCTCATATAATCTTCCTTTCGTTATTCGAGATAGTCTTTCTTTTTCTGCTGAGAGCGTTTTCTCTCCTGATACTGCCTGTTACGCTCTTGCTGACGCTGATCGTCAAGATACTTTCGTACCTGACGAGAGTACTGCGATGCCGCCGCCTTTCTTCTGAGAAAAACATTATGCTCAGGCACCAGAGCATTGTATTTCTCTTTCAGCTTGGCAGACATCGCCTGTAGGTCGCTCAGTTTAGGTGGCTTGCCCTTGATGTAATAAGGCTTGATATGCTCGGCAATATATTTGTCGGCTTCTTCAAATGCGTCGATAGCGGCAGCATTCTTCTTGCGGAAACTCTTTTGTGTAAATGCAGAACGCTCCTGATACTCCTTGTATGTAGCATAGTTCTGAGAATGCTGTTTCATCATATTGATGAGCTTATCAATGCCCCTAATCTTCTTGTCAAGCTCGGCAAGCTCGTCCGTGTGGTCATCAGGGTGCTTGAAATTCCAGAAGAAGCCCTTGAGATCATCAAGCGATGTGATTCCGCCAGCTTCAAGGTCAGCGATCATCTTGTCGCAATCACGCATACCCCTGATCTCTGCCCATACATCTTCTTTCTTTTCAGGTGCTTTACTTTCCGTAGGTGTTGGCTGTGGTGTCGGGGTAGGCAGTTCAGGTTTCGGCTCGGTGGGCTTTGCAGAAGATGCGTTAAGCATATCAAGTTGTGCCTGCCGTCTTGCTCGTCGGGCTGCAAAGAACTTCTCAACCTGTTCCGCCGCAGCTTTTCTCTTTGCGGTTTCACTTGTTTCCGTGATAGTTTCAGGCTCGGCAGATTGTTTCGGCTTTATCGGTGTGGTGACTGTCTGTGTCGGCTTCGGCTCAGGCTTGGGAACAACAACAGGCTTCGGCGGTTCGATAAGCATATCGGGAGTGACATTCGCCGCTGACAGCTTTTCTTGTATCTCTGCTATCTGCTCGGTGATACGTTCGGGGGTGAAGTCTGCGCCCAGAGTGTCGGCTCTTGTAAACTTCTGTTGACCGTCACCTGATAGTCTGAATTTCAACTTGACCTTATTGCTCGGCTTATACACATATTCAATACCGCACTCACTGCACTTTTCAAGAAAGTCCTTGAAGTCATGGCTGTAAAGCATGACCTCTGCAATACGGACACGGAGCTTTTCTTTCCACGACTTGCCCTCTTTCTGCATATCCCTCTCAAAGTGAGATACCCCATGTCCCTTTTCAGGCTCGGAGATAACAGATATGCCGTGTTCGGTGCATATCTCGTCCGATAATTGCCTGAGTTCTGCCCACGCACGTTCAGTCTTTTTACCCTGATTATGCTCGGTGGTGAAGCTGAGTCCGTTATACAGATTGGTGTTGTTAAAAATGATATGGCAATGCAGGTGGTCTTTATCGTTGTGGACAGCGATAACATATTGATAATCGCCTTTCAGATAACGGTCGCACAACTCCTCTCCGATCTGCATAGCCTGTTCGGGCGTGACTTCACCGGGGGCAAAGCTCTGAATCATGTGGTAGGCAAGGATTTCGGTTCGTCCTGTGCCTTGCTGTCGGACGGCTCGGAAGTCCTCGCTTGCTCCTGCGCTGTCGGCTCGGCAAGCATAAGAGCTGACATATAAACCGTTGATGGTCTTATCTCCGTTTGTGATGTAAGCGATCGCTGCGCTGACTGTTGCCCTGATCGTATGGATAGAAGTGTATGCCAAATTTCATTAACCCCTCTCTTTATCTCGGTAATATCCTCGGCATAGATGTGACCTGTGCTGTAAAGTCGGACAAGTATCTGATTGATGTTCGCTCCAATGCGTTTCATCAGACGATTGCATTCGGCAATTTCGGAACGGTCGGGAGTGAGATCAACCCTCGCACGAACACAATCTCGGATATACTCCGTCTTGTTCTTGTACCCGTATTGCTCACACTTTGCTAAGATGTCCTGCATTTCCGATTCCGTAAAGCGAACATTCAGCGTGTAAGACTTCTTCTCCCTCTTGCGTTTCAGGTACTTGCGTTCATCGTCGGAAAGCTCGTCCTCGGACTTGTGTGCAAGGGTATCGTCAAGCTCAGCGCTGACCTCTTTGTCCAAAGCGTTGTTGATTGCCCCCTCGTAGGTCATACCTTCGGTTTCAAATAACTTCTGCTTGCGTGGTCTGCCACGCCTTTTCTTTTCGGTTTCCATATTGGAGTCTCCTTTGTATGTATTTCGGCGTAAGCCGTTTATTTTTTGACCGCTGTGCGGTCATTTCGGGGCTTGGGGTGTCCCCAACAAGCATTTGGTGTTTTCGTCCGTGTGCGGCGCAAAATACAATGCTTGCTATTTTTGTTGCGCTGTTGCGCAGTTTTCTGCCTGCTGTATCTCTGTATCTCGCAGGCTTTCGCTGTTCCGTCAGCGAATTTGGAGCTATGCGACTTATCATCTCCGCCGCATTGGTCGGCGGTCATACTCGCTCACGCTCCTGCGTGATGCTCTCAATCATCATCGGTGTCAATATTCTAAACTGGTACGGCGCAGTTATTGCGCAGTCTGGGCGGCAGTTTGGTGAAAGTGGTGGTTGACTGATTCAATAAAAATGATGTATAATAAGTTCAGCAGTAACCCTCAAATTGAATACGGAGGCTGTAGTATGAGAAAATATGCTTTTCTAAAAAATCCTATGAAGTGCAATGAGAGTGATTATATTTACAAAATAATGATTTATCAAACAAAAAACGAAGGGGTTTTCCTATTTCAATATTGCAGTATAGATGCAATTCAATGTTCGTTTGACCAGTATTATAATGATTTGGAAGATGTATATGATGATTGGAATGATGAAATAGATGAAAGAGGTTGGATAGACATTAATGATCCGTTGCCGTTTTGTCAGCACGATGCTTTAATTCCGATTAGAGTAAAAGGGCGTGACATTGGAAAACCTGAATGGGGAAAGTTAGAAACACTTGTCGATGGAGAATGGGTGGAGTATAATCCTAAATAAATGAATGATACTTGCAAGCTGTGTGAGCGTTCTCCGCTCCGCAGCTTTTTCTTTTCCCCGTAACAATGTGTCGAACTGGATAATGCAAGTGAAACAGAAAGTTTGAGCGCAATATCAATAGACACAGAACTGCGTTTCGCGCTATAATATTAACATAGGGTATTATCCCTAAATCCTATAAAAATGTGAGGTGATGTGAATGCGTGGTAATCTGAAAGACAACCAGGCGAAGCTCGACAGCTACGAGAAGTCTATCAAGGCAGCTCTCGAACGTAAACGCAAGGTCATCATGGAGAGCAAGCAGATCGCTTACGATATGCTCTCTGAGCTTTACGGCTTAGAGGGACAAGCGCTTGTCGATACTGCAACCATAGAGCATACGCTGATTGGCAAGCTGACCGCAAGCGGTATGACCTATGACCAGATCGCTGAGCTTGCTGACGATAGCTCTGCCGATACCAACGGCGATGAGGACGATGATTCCGACAGCGACGATAATGCCGACTATCAGACTACGTTCTTCGATAACAAGCACACTCCGTATTCGGATTAACATATATCCGACAACAAGACGATAGCTGTGAGAGGGACGGCAGCAATGCCGTTCCGCACGGCTGTATTCACAAACAACAACCATGAGGGTGATAGATAAAAAGCGATGCCCTCAGACCTATAAGCGTAGATATAGAGAAGCTAAAGGAGATAAATTCGCTATGAACGAAACAACAACTGCCGCCGTTGCGGTAACAGATAACGTGTCCGAGTACCATATCGGGCATACGATTTACAGAGTTAAGACCGTCTTTAACCCCTCTTTTCGGGAGAGCCTGAGCGACATTCTCGCAAGGCTGATAACAGAGGATTGTGAAAAACTCCTCGGTGAAACCGGACAAGAACCCGTACAGCAGGCTGTTTGATTTTGGAATATCGGCGCATTGAAAAAAGAAACGGGGTGCGCTATAATGATAATAGCTTGCTGTATCTGTCGGAAAGTGAGGTTAATATGACAGACAAGATAACAGCTTTATACTGCCGTCTGAGCCAGGACGATATGCTCGACGGTGAGAGCAACAGTATCACAAATCAGAAGGCTATCCTCCAGAAGTATGCCGATGACAACGTCTTTCGCAACACGGTATTCTATGTGGACGATGGTGTGAGTGGAACTACCTTTGAGCGTGAAGGCTTCAAAGCGATGATGACGGACATTGAGGACGGCAAGGTCGCTACGGTAATCACTAAAGATTTGAGCCGTTTAGGTCGTGATTACCTGAAAACGGGTGAGCTGATCGAAATGGTGTTCCCCGACTACGGTGTGCGTTACATTGCGGTCAACGATAATGTCGATACGGCGAAATCCGAGAACGAACTGCTTGCGTTCAAAAATATCTTCAATGACTGGTATGCCCGTGACTGCTCAAAGAAAATTCGTGCGGTGTTCAGGGCAAAGGGACAGTCGGGCAAGCATCTTTGTCCGCCCGTGTACGGCTACAAGAAGTCCGATACCGACAAGAACCTGTGGGTAGTTGATGAGCCTGCCGCCGAGGTGGTACGCAAGATTTTCAAGCTCTGCATTGATGGCTACGGTCCGGTGCAGATCGCCCGTATCTTAACAGAACAGGGTATACCGACTCCGACTGCCTACGCATTATCGCAAGGTCGTGACAACGGACGGCATAACGCAAAAACCTACCGCTGGGGTGCAAATACAATCACCCATATCCTTGAACGCCTTGAATACTGCGGTCATACGGTCAACTTCCGTACGAAAATGAAGTCCTACAAGGTTCACAAAATTGTGTATAATCCGCAGGACGAATGGCAGGTCTTTGAAAATACGCAAGAGCCTATCATCACGCAGGAGACATTCGACTTGGTTCAGGAACTTCGCAAGCATAAGCGCAGACCGCAGAAGATGCAAACGGTTAATCCGTTCGCAGGAATGGTTTACTGTGCCGACTGCGGAGAGAAGATGTATCTGAGCCGCCGCAAGAATGAGCGTCCAGAGCAGGAGCATATGCGTTGTTCCACCTACGCAAAGGAACAGGATAAATGCACCGTCCACTATATTCGTACTTGCGTACTCAACGAAATTGTCCTCGGTGAGCTGAACAAGCTCCTGACGATGGTGCGTGAGAACGAGGATGAGTTCATTCAGACGGCTATGAGCAATTCCGTTCAGCGTAAATCATCGGAGCTTACTAAGGCGAAAAAGACCTTAAAGCAGGCTGAAAAGAGAATCGCTGAACTGGACAAGCTCTTTACAAGGCTCTATGAGGATAATGTTCTCGGCAGGCTGTCAGACGAGCGTTTCACGATGATGTCCGCAGGATATGAGGAAGAACAGACAAAGCTGAAATCAACTGTTGCGGAGCTTACCACATTTGTTGAAACGGCTGAACAGAAGTCCTCCGATGTAACGGCGTTCCTCAATGTCATCAAGCAGTATGAGCATATCACGGTGCTTACTCCGAAGATCATGCACGAACTGATTGACAGGATAGTAGTCCATGAAGCAGACAAGTCCAGCGGAAAGCGAGTCCAGGATATTGTTATTCACTATCGCTTTGATGTGGCGGTATCGACTATATCCGTTGAAACAGGCAAATATGGTAAAAAGGTCGCATAACCGACGGTGTTATGCGACTACACTAAGGGAGAAAAAACTTCTATATCACTACTGTGCTTTTGCACCCGGATTGTCGTTGCCGTAACCTTCGAGGAGGTTTACAACGCCCCACACACCGACACCTGCACCGATCAGGCAGATTACTGACTTGAGGACCGTACAAGCGGTGCTGATGAATGAAGAAGTATCAACTTCACCAGTTGCAGCGAACGCATTAACGCTGAACAGGCAGCTCATAACAGCCATAGTCATCATTGTAAGAATAGCCTTTTTCGTGATCTTGCAGCCCTTTGAGAGCTTTGTGTTTTTGTTTGAGTTTTTCATTAATTTTCCTCCTATGTATGTTTCATATTGTTTTTTACCGTCCGTTATAGATCTAAATAGAATACTGTGTAATATCTGTTTTGGCATTGATTTTTGCCCTGTTTTCTGCACATCTTTTGATGTATTTTTCAATAGAAAACTCCATTGCAGGGTTATCGTCCAATAGATATTTGTAATTTTTATGGCGTGTTATATCATACTTTTCCGAGAAAAACGGACGCACTCCACGAACCTGTAAGATACACTTACCACCATCCATTATGGATATCTCATCTTTTGATAACAACTCCTTTCCAAGTTTCTGATAGTTCAACCCATATGACTGTGACTGTCCTCTGCTTTCGGACGTATTAAAGGCGTCAATAGTTTCCTTGCCCAGACTTTCCGATAATTCGGAAACTGTGGTCTTTTCCTTGCCGCCTAAGAACAGAGTAGTGTCACAGTTGCCCTCAATGGTATCAGCATTATCTTTGTAGACTGATTTTAATTGTGATTTTGCCTGCAAAATAATACTTGCTGATATCTCACGAGATCGAATGGTAGCTATCAGTTTTTCAAACTGAGGTATGTCGCCGATGTTTGCGAACTCATCTAACAAACATCTGACGTGATATTTTAGCTTGCCTCCCGGATTATTATCCGCTTTAGTACAAAGCAAGTTAAAAAGCTGTGAGTACATAATAGCAACGATAAAGTTAAACGTTGCGTCGGTGTCCGAAATGATGACAAATAAGGCAGAAAGTTCATCACCGAGCTTATCAAGACCCAATTCATCATAGCGTGTTATTTCAAGCATTTCGTCAATCGAAAATGGAGCAAGCCTTGTAGAACAAGAGATCAGTATAGACTTAGCCGTCTTTCCGGCAGCCAATTTATACGACTTGTATTGCTTAATCGCAAATGACCCTATTCTACGTTGTTCCGGTGTGAATTCATCATTGCCGAGATCTTCATAGACTTGCGGAACGTCTTCCGCTTCTGAGAACGTATTGTTGATTTTCATTTCTACGAATTTGAAAAGCTCATCTATTGAGTTTTCAAATGTTTCATCGTCCTCACGGCATTCAGAAGCATTGACCATATCAATAAGCGTTTCAAAGTTTTGTTCATCTTCTGGGAAAACGCAGAAAATCATTGCAATATACGCTGTGTACAGCAGTCGTTCAGCCTTTTCCCAAAAATCATCACCGCCAGAAGGCTTATTTCCGTTTGTGTTCTTGATTAAAACGTCAACAAATTTTAAAATATCCTTTTCACGATTATTTTCGCTAATATATGCAAAAGGGTTATAGTGCATTGATTTTGCGAAATCAATCGTATTAAAAACCTTTATGTGATATGGTTCATAAATGGTCTTGCCATTCTTGTCTTTACCTATGGGTCTGCCACGTTCTAGCATTTTGCCACAATCAATCAAAACAGTACCTTTTGGGTCAGTTACGATATATGAACTGTGCATTTGCATAAGATTTGGCTTGACGAAAAAGCGTGTTTTACCTGAGCCTGAGCCGCCGATAACAAGAATATTCTTATTTCTCGCATACTTCGGGTGAGAGGGCTTTCCCATAGTTAATCCCTCTGTTTGTGTTAAAATGACATTGTTATCTGGATTTGAATGATCCATATATGGTTCAATGTCTTTTTCCGTTCCCCAAGCTGCTGAGCCGTATTCCACGCCTTGCCGAAATTTCTTTCTGTTTTTGGATTTGACATACATCAAGAATTTCACCGCAACACCAAATATAGCTCCGAAAAGCAAATCATAAGGATTTAAACTCGGAAGCATTTTGGCAAATACAACACCAAGGTTATTCAGAAATGGCAACATCTTTTCCGAGAAATTACTGCCTTCAGCGGTACGATAAGCACAGGCGATCATATCGCCAGCGTATCCGAATATGAGAAAAGGCAAATTTGTAAGGATAAGCTTTTTTAATTTCTTGAAGTTTACCGTTATTTCAATCATAAGCTATTCTCCATATTTCTTTCACGGACTTTGTCAGCTCGTTCTCGTGGTTGTTTGCTTATCTCAATGGCTCGTTTCTGGAGCTTTTGGCGATCAAAAGAAGCTTTATGCTGGTCAATCTGATTAGTCTTTTTATCCACATACTCATTGAAAGCACGGTTGAAATTATCAGCTTTCTGCGACTGAAAAAAGACGTGATATGTAGGTGGTTCAGTTGATTTATCTCGTTTTAGAGCAAAATCAACATCGTATTTTTTCGCAACATTGAGAAAATCTCGTATGTTATTATCAGTAATTTCAATACTTTCAAGCTTTCCCGATGACTTATTTTCAAGCTGCTTGTATGTGAGCCTGCCTTTCTTCTCGGCTGCGCCGCTTAAAAAATCATTCATAGCCTGTTTTAGCACTTCATCGGTCATTTTACTCGTCTGTATCGTTACATCTATCGTCTTTAACAGACTTTTTTGCAAATCATCAGCCATCTCTTTATTCCTCCGGAACTGTTACCGGTACGTTAAAGACAGGCTGTACGCCGCTTGCAAGCCATTTTTTCAGCTGTTCAAACACTTTATGACATTTATCTTCGGTGTCATAGATTCCAATCTGTATCAGCACATCTTCCTCATTCTCAACCTTGTCTGTTGCCGGCAAGCCAACAATGGCATAGACCTCGCTATCTCCATACGTTCCTTCTGCGATAGAAATTTTCAGCAGATTGTTGTAGTTCACGATTTCCTCCGTCTGTGTGATAATTGTCATTGTCATAATAATTCCTCCTAAAAATATTTGACTTTGTATCCTGTGGATATAAAGTTATAACCATTACATTAATCATAAAGACACGGTTGATCTGACGTCGTTAGAATAATATCCACTTATCGTGCTTGGGGCGTTGTATAGACAGGTCAGTAGATAGTTTCTCCTTTGACTAATTTTGACAGTATTGTTATTAACGCAGTCAAGGACGTACTGTATATGTCCTTCGTCTAGTTTTGCAAACCTCAGCCTTACGAGCTCGCTATCAATGTATTCGCCATTAATCTTGATCGCCGGCTGCGTTGTCAGCTCCGCCCAAGCGATTAGTTCAACTAGCTCATCAATTTCATCGGGACTGTAAAAGTTCAAGCCTGTTTTTGTATTGATGATTTCCAATAAGTAATCGGCATTGACACGCTGACGAACATCTTCTAGTTTGTTGAGATATCCAATCTTATCAATCCTATCCTCCATATTCTTTGCGCTGTTGGACGTCGGCTTTTGTCGATTGTTGTCCTGAATGATAGATAGGTTGGATATCTCAGTATGATTCTCTTGGTTTGGTTCATTAGATAGGACGTCGGTTTTTCCGTCCTCTAGGCGTCGGTTTTTCCGCTCCCTAGAAAGCGGTTTTTCCGCCCTCTTGACGTCGGTTTTAATTTCATAATCGCTTTCTGATTTATTGGGCTGCTCAGAAGTCAAAATATCGTTTGCAGGATTTCCTGCAACTTCATCGTCAATAACTCTCAGGAAGTGACGAACATAGATTTTTGCTGGCTTGCCCTGACCTTGTGATACTCTCTTGATCAGCCCAATACCTTTTTCATCATCAAGTTCCGCCAGTATTTTACTAGCCTTATCTTTCTTGCAGCCTAGCATAGTGCATATATCCTCACGCTTAAAGTAGACAAAGACTTTGCCGTCTTTGTCTGTCCAGCCGTTCTTAGAGGACAGCCCTGCCTTATCGAGCAGCAGACCATAGAGGACTTTAGCTTCACAGGACATATTCTTGAATTTTTCATCAGTAAAAAGCAGCTGAGGAATCGAATAAAACGCAAATTGCTTTGGTTCGTTGCCGTAGAAAAAATCAAACATTATTGTTCTTCTCCTTCCTCTTTCAGCTCTTGCATACGTTCAAGCATATGGCGCATTTCATACAGCTCTTTTTCATCAATCTTCTCGATCAACTGGGCGGTTTCTTTAATGGCTTTAATATGTTCAGCGTTGGTAAAAATCATCGAGAAGAGCATTTTACTTTCCACAGAAAACGCTTCATATTTCTCATTCATAATTTGCTGCGGCAGATAATAATATGGGATTGATCTTGCTGACATAAAATTTCCTCCTAAAAAAAATAAGACGTTTTTCCCTGACAGAAAAACGTCTGAATTATATATTAAATTCAATAAAAAAAGACGTTCCTCAAATTGAAGAACGTCTTACTTTGTATAGTTAATTAAATTAGCCTGCCTGCACGTTTTATTTTTTGTTTCCCTAAGACTGATAAAAGTGATATTGATAGCTGATGTAATCGGCCTTGTGGTCGATATATGCAATAAAAAGAAAAAGAAATAACCGCCCAAAAGCCAAAAGGAAGGTTATTTCTTTCACAGAAAAACTTAAATGGAGGTAAACCGCTTACAGCAGTGTGCCTCTTTTGTTGCCTATATTATAACATATGCAAAAAGCATTGTCAAGTAAAATATGTTTCAATAATGTAATTGAGCACAACCAGCCGCACTCTGTATGATTTAATACTGTGTGCGGTTTATTGTTTTCATAAATATTGTTGTAACATAAAATCCCAACTATGTAGAGAGCTCAATGCAATAGTAGTGCCTTTAGCGACTTTATCCTCGGGCTACAACGTAGAGCGTTCGCAGTACAAAGTATGAAAAAAAAAGCAGCCCCTATTGGAGCCACTCTCATAACTGAACTATCAGTATGTATATATTATAGTCTTGTTAGGGTAAAAATTATAGCGGTTTGTGTGTGAATTTTGTAAAAAAAATGTGTATTATCGAATGCCTTGTGAAACTTTTTTCACACGCTAAACAGGGGAACGATGCGCCGCTCCCCTGTTTTTTTATTCGCTATTTCTTTTTGCTTCTGCCGTTTTCTTTCTTGTTCTTGCCCTCGCCTTTGATCTTTCCTCTTATCCATATCACGATAACGAAAAGGGCTATCACAAGAACTATCAGCACAATAGCAAGCGCTGCATTGAGCACGCCTTTGTACTTGTCAAGAGCGTCGTTCTCTCTTGTGAGGGTCGATGATGAGCTGTCCTTTTTCGTGGTGACCTTGCCCTCATCTGTCTGAACAGTCTCCCCTGCCTGCGCCCTGATTATCGTGATGGTGTAGGTGGTCTTGTTGCCGTCAACGTCTGTGACGGTGATAGTGCGGACGTTTTCACCTACTTGACACTCGCTTGTGCCTGTGTACCAAATGTAATCGGACGGGCTTGCGGTCGTGCCCTCGATCTCGACATTGTCAACTGAATTGTCAACATTTACCGTGTAGTTGTAAACATTGTATGCAAATGCAGGCGAAAGCTGTCCGTGATCGACTGTCAGCGCAGTAAGAACGCCCTTTGTGGGAACGCCGTTTTCGGCTGTGGTGGTCTCAGTCGCTTTCGTTGTCGTGGTGGTAGTTGTGGTCTCCGTTTCGGTCTCAGTTTCGCTGACAACATCGCCGCCAACTGTCACCATTCCGTATGCCGTTGGAGAGCCGATAAGCCGGGAATCGGGAGAGTATATCTGACAGCCCTGCAAATTGAAATTCGCCGTGCCTGTCGAAAGTCCTTTGAAAGTGAATGTAAAAGTCACTTCCTGTGACGTGCTGTCGGGGAAGCCGTTTATTGTCAGCATTCCTCCGCCCCCCGAAGCGTTGTCAGAGGACACGAACTGCACAAGCGAATCGTCATAGGCAAGATTTGCCTGCACGCTGCCAATATCGGAATCTGCGGAAAATGTTATGGACAGCTGAAATTCCTGCCCGGTCATAACCGCATTTTTCGGCAGATAGAAAAATGCCTCACCCGTTGCAAAAACGTTCATTGCGCCGAATCCTACAGCCAGCGCAAGGCAAATGAGCATTGCAAAAAACGTTCTGGATATCCCAGCTTTTCTTTGTCTTCTTTCTGCCGTCATAATTATCACCTTTCCTTAGGGGTCATTGAGTGTAGACCCAGTATTTATCAGACCACGCCCCGTTGTAAGTCTTTCCCCCTGTGACCGTGTAGCTTCTTACACGGACGTAATATTTTTTGTATCTTGCAAGTCCCGACACCGTCTTTTTATCGGTGCGGTTGTTTGTCACCTTGACGCTTTTTGCGCCCTTGAAATCGGCACGCTGAGAATATGATATCTCATAGCCTGTGGCAGAGCCTTTTTGCGCCCAGTCAACAAAGAACCCGGCCTTTGTGCCGTAAATCCGCTGTATCACCTGCTTTGCGGGATAGATAGCAAAGCTTTTCGTGATAACGCCGCCGTAAATTCCCTTGCCTGTGATGATGACCTTTGCCGTGCCGACCTTTGTGTTTGCGGAATATTTCACGGTGTAGTCTGTGCCGTTTTTAAGGGTCTTTGCGCCGTATTTTACAGTAATGTTCTGCGTGATAGCCTTGCCTGTAAAGGTCTTTGAACCAATGCCGCTGACCTTGGCGTTTGCGAAATTAGTCTTTGCGGTCACAACGCTTTTAGCGTCCGACCAGCCGCCGTAATAGGTCTTTCCGCCCTTGACTGTATAAGAGCGAACTCTTACATAATATGTCTTTGAAGCACCCAACCCGAGGACTGTCATAGTGTCGGTCTTGTTGGTGGAGAGCTTGTTTGTAGTGGCATTCGTGAAATCAGATTTTGCGCTGTACTGTACTTCATAACCCGTGGCAGAACCTTTCTTCACAAAGTCTACAAAGAAGCCCTTGTATCTTGTTTCAAGCGCCTGTATCTGCTGTTTTGCTGGGTTGATAACAAAGGTCGCAGTCTGCTTGCCCTTGTAATTGCCGTAAAATTCTACCGATATCTTTCCGGTGCCCACATTGACGTTTGAGGAATACAGCACCATATAATCAATATACGGCTCAAGGGTCTTAGTGCCGTCCTTTACAAGCACATCTGGGGATATGGCCTTGCCCGTGAACGACATCGGCGTTGGGTAATAAAGCTTGAACTTTGAGGCGTCCTTCGGCTGGATAGTAAAGCTTTTCGCTGTCGAGCCGCTGTATTCGCCCTTGCCAACGAAGGTCATTTTTGCTTGTCCTGCGTTCTGATTGTTCAAATAATAAACAGCGTAATCCTCGCCCTGTTTGAGCTCTTTTCCCTCATAGGTCAGCTTGACGTTTGGCTGCTGGATAGCCTTTCCCGTGTATGTGAAAGTGCTCTTGAAGCCCGTGATCTCGCAGTCTGCAATAAGCTTGCTGTCGGAATACTCTGCCGTAATGGTCATATCCTCTGTGACGTTTTTATAGTCCTTATCCCAGCCCGTAAAGCGCAAGCCCTTTATGGAAGGCGCTTTCGGCGCTTTTGCGGACTTGCCGTATTCAGCAGTCTGCTGACTGAGCACATTGCCGTCCTTATCCACAAAAGTTACATTATATTGGTAAGCTCTCCAAGCGGCATAAAGGGTCTTTGCGCCGTCGGAATAAGAAACGCTCTCGATCTTATCCCCCGAAAGTGCGGCGTTATCGTACCAGCCTGCAAAGTCTGCGCCCTCTTTTGTTGGCTCACAAAGCGCAACGCTTTCGCCCTCGCTTAGATATTCGGGATTGTCAGCGCTGTTTGTTCCTCCATTCAGAACATAGTCGATAGTTACAGATTTCGCTTTAACAAGCTTTGCATTTACCGTGCTGTCCTTGGTGAAAACTGTGTCCGCACCGACTGCAACGCCGTCTTTATACCATTTTAAAGCGTAGCCCTCCTGCACATCGACAGTCGGATATTTCACCTTGCCGTCCTTATCTGTGCAGGCGTAATGCTTGCCGTCGGGGGCTTCAAATGTTATCTTGTGTGAAGCCTGCTCATCAGCACGAGTGAGCCGTGCTTTGCCGCCGACCATTGTCCAATTTCCGCTGTCCGCCTGCTTTTCGCCAACAGTATTCAGCGAATAGGCTGCGGAGCTTGTAACATTTGACAAAGCCGTTTTCTTAACATTGCTGTCAGTAAAGTTGCCGTTATACCAGCAGTCAACATACTGCTGCCCGTAATAAGCGTCATTATCAATGCTGCCAACAATGGCTTTTGCCTTTGAACTGCTTGATTTTGTGAGATCAGAAGCGCACTCGGTCAAGGTCAGCGAACCTGCCTTGCCAACGATACCCCCTGCGGAGCTTGTGCCCTTGACAGTTCCGCTGAATGTGCAGCGCTGGATAGATACTGCATCAAATCCGCCAACGATACCACCTGCGTATTTGCCGCTGACAGTTATTTTCTCTGCGCTGAGATCTCTTATCTGCGCCCTATCCGCTGCATATCCGAACAGACCTGCATAAGAATTATTTTGGATAACAGCATTTTTCAGAACGTGTCCGTTGCCGTCAAAATATCCGCAGAAAGGATCAAAATCCGTTCCCACTGCCGATATTTTTGCGCCGCCGAAGTCGATATCGCTTTCAAGGATGACACGCTTCCCTGCGAAGCTTTCGCCGCCTGACACACGCTTTGCGAAGCTTTTCCAGTCCGCCGCCGTTTTTATAACAAGGCTCTGCTCCTTGATCTCTTTTGCCTTTGCCTTGATAAGAAGCTCGGCGTTGATGATATCGTTCTTTGAGGCGTTTTCGTCCGCAATGACTTTCTTGCCCTTTTGGACTTCACGCTCGTAACCGCTCTTGTTCTCATATTTTGCCACAAGGGCTTCAAGCTCGCTCTTGTCGGCGTTGTCGATATCGTCAGTATAGGCAAATATCATCGGCTGACCTGTGTAAGCGTCCTCGTCGGTTATGTCCGTCCAGCTGTCGCCGTCGTTGGAAATATACGCCTGCCCAGGCTTCAAAAGCCCATCGGTGTAGCCATAAACTGTCACATATCCTGCGCCGCCATCGTTGCTGAAAGTCACCACAACAGAATATCTTTCGCCCTTGTCAAGCTCAACATCGGGGATATCAACGGTATAGAACCCGTCGCTCTGCACCTTTCCGCTGACCTCACATTCAAGTAAGCCAACAGGGGTGCTGTCGGAGACGGAAGTGTAGACCTGCACGGTATAATCCGCCTTGCCCGTGTTGCCGAGATACATAAAGCCGACCTTGTCAAGAAGCTCGTCATTTTCGGCGGTGAAAACGTCTGCGCCGCTCATTTTCTTCTCGTTGAAAACATAGAACATCGAATTGCTGGGATTTGCAGGATAATTGTAGCTGTTATCGCAGCTTTCCGTCAGGTCGAAAGCCACCCAGTCGGTCATTTCAGCCTCTTCATAGGATATCCAGTAATATCCGTCCGTGCCGCTTGAAACTCCCCAAGAGCCTTTCACCAGCCAAGCGCCGTTTTTCTTTGGCCGATAGCCTGCGAGGAAGTTGGTTTTGCTGTAATTATCGTCCCAGCCCACAACGCTTACAGCGTGGTTGATACTGCTGTTTTTCGTGGTCTCGGGGTCGTAATAGCTCTTGTCATCGGCGGTCATATATGCGCCGTCCGCATAATAGCTCACCATTACGCCGCCGCATTCTTTTATCCTGTTTTTTATGGCAGTCTTTCCGCCTGTGATCGTCGAAGCGTAGTTGAGCTGATATTCGCAAACGCCCTTTTTCTCCTCAGATACGATAGTGGCGTCCGTGCCGTCTGATACGAAAGGCTCGTATTCCTCATAGCACAGCCCCCTATGGGCAGCCATTGCAAGTGACGAATCCATCCAGTTTCCGCCGCAATCCCATATAGAATCGTCAAATCCGCCGTTTGCATATGTAGAAAGTGCAAGGCTTGCCACGGAAAACTGCACGTTCTGATTTTCAAGTCCCTTTGTGATAAGATTGCTCTCAGCGCAGGAAAGCGCCGCAAATGCCCAGCAAGTGCCTGTTTGGAACTGATTTTTGACAGTCGTCAGCGTGTTTTTTGACCTTGGGTCGTACTTTGCAGGCAGCGAAGCCGCCGCTTTCTGCGCATACGCCGAAACACCGCCGCCAACGTCTGTATCCGTATCATCGCTATCCGAACTATCCGATTTTTCCAGACCTTCCATTTCATAGCCGTAGCCGTTATCTGTGAAAATTATCCTGCCCGTCTTGAATTTCTGGCTGTCATTATCCGCAATATCAGTCATATCGGCAAAGACTGCGCAAGGAAACTGCGCCGATAATACCGCCGCCGTCAAAATGGCAGCGCATTTAAATATCACCCTCATAAAATTCTCCCTTCTGCCCTATATCATTTTTAGTTGTCTTTTGTTCTGTCTGTATTTTTTTATGTTATAGCTATCTTTCTTGTGTACTCATTTGAAACGCACCTGCCGTAAGCCGCAGTCTCACGCAGCTTGACGGCGTTTTTCTCTAGGAACGCCACCCTCTTTGCATATTCCGAAGCGCTCTCAAGCTTTTTCAGCGAGGTGTCATATTCGAGCGTTCTGTTATCAGCCTCGGCGAGTATCCTTGTGCCAGTGTGGTTGAACGCCAAAATGCGTCCGTATGGCACTTCCATAATGTCCGAACGCCTTATGCCCAAAACAAGGTGGAGCACCATTCGCCTTACCCTCGCCATTGTGATATTTTTCGACTTGAGCCGCTGCTCAAAGGTCACAAAGTCCTCGGGGCAGGAATTTACCACCGACATAAACCTGTTTGCAAGGTGCTCATCGCAATCGGGCAGGTCAAGAAAATCCTCCTTTGAAGCGGTACAAAGCTTAAAAAGTATCTCTCTGCCAGCGCTTTTCGTCAACGATGGCGTTAGACCCTCAAAGCCTCTCGGCACATACTGCGACCAGCTTGCGCCCTCTGCGATAAGCTCTCTTATGTGTGAAGCGGAAGCAAAAGTTCCCGTGACTTTCGGTGAATCGTGCTCAACGCCCTCACGCTTTATGGCATATGGCTGTATCCACGGCGCAATGCGCTTTACAGCCTTTATATACTCCACTGCCAACACGTTGTTCGGCGTTGAAAATACCTCTGCCATTCTGCCGCAAAGGCTCACGGAAGCTTCATACATCGCTTGCGGATAAGTCTTGCCCTCTGCCACAAGTTCCCTCACCTGTTGTGAATTTTCCAGCATTGCGGATATCTCCGCCGCCTGCTCGAGAGTGTGCCTATCGCCGCTTTCGCTGCCGAAAGACAGCATATCAACAACGCCTTCGCCAAGTCCTGCCATAAGCCTTACCGCCGAACGTGCGAAAATCTCGCTGTTTGAGCAGGAAAAGGGGCAAGGCAGCTCAATAACAAGGTCTGCGCCGTTTTGAACAGCTATCTGCGCCCTGTCATATTTTGAAAAAACTGCCGCCGTGCCACGCTGAACGCAATCGCCGCTCATTATGACGACAACGCCCTCTGCGCCTGCTTTTCTTGTTGCCTGAAGCTGAAATTTGTGTCCGTTATGGAACGGATTGTACTCTGCTACTACACCTGCGATCCTCATTTTTAAAATCCCCCGAATTTTATTTTTATCAAAGTCTTTTCGCCCCTATATCATTAGTTGCAAAAAGCCTCGTTTGGTTACAACTTTAAATGTAAAACAGCTTAATAGCTATTGGCTTTATCCATATATGAATATTATGCACCCACCAGCCTGTTTTATGGTTATGACAGTTATAACAGTCGGTGTAAAATTGCGATAAAAAATTGTGCAATATGTATATTTATGAAAAAAGCCCTTGAAATTTATCATTAACATTGATATACTATAAGTATATGATATTATGGGCATAAAGTCAAGCCCGTTATCTGACACATTATAACGAGAGGAGATTTTTTACCAATGAAAATCTTAGTAGTAAACGCAGGTTCTTCCTCGCTGAAGTATCAGCTTCTCGATATGACTGACGAGTCAGTTATCGCAAAGGGAAACTGCGACCGTATCGGTGTTGACGGCCACGTCAGCGCAAAGACAGGCGACGGCAGACATATTGAAGAAGATTGCAGCTTCCCAACTCATACTGAGGCTTTTGAGAAGCTTGTTGAAGTTCTTACCAGCGGTGAGACAAAGGTCATCGACTCAATGTCTGAAATTTCCGCAGTCGGCCACAGAATAGTACAGGGCGCAGAAGTTTTCAAGGAGACTTGCCTTGCGACTGACGAAGTTATCGACAAGATCGACGATCTCGCTGAGCTCGCACCTGTTCACAACCACCCACACGCACTTGCTCTGAGAGCCTGCAAGGCTGTTATCCCAGAGGGCACGCCACAGGTAGTTGTATTCGATACAGCTTTCCATTCCACAATGCCAAGAAAGGCTTACCTCTATGGTCTGCCATATGAGTGCTATACTGATCTTCACGTTAGAAAGTACGGCTTCCACGGAACATCACACAGATATGTTTCCGGCGAGCTTGCAAAGATTATGGGCAAGCCTATCGAAGAGCTCAAGATAGTTTCCTGCCACCTTGGCAACGGCTCTTCAATCACAGCTATCAACGGCGGCAAGTCAGTTGATACATCAATGGGCTTCACTCCTCTTGACGGACTTGTAATGGGCACACGCTGCGGCTCTGTTGACCCTTCAGCAGTTGACTTCGTTGAGAAGAAAATGGGCTTCACACCAGATCAGATGACAGAGTATATGAACAAGAAATCGGGATTCCTCGGCCTTTCGGGTATCGGCTCTGATAACAGAGATATCCAGGCTGCCGCAAGTGAGGGCAACGAGAGAGCGCTTATCGTAAGCGAGATCTTCGCATATCAGATCAAGAAGTTCATCGGTTCTTATGCCGCAGTTATGAACGGCCTTGACGCAGTTATCTTCACAGGCGGTATCGGCGAGAACGCACCGGAAGTAAGAGCTGCAGCTTGTTCAAACCTCGATATCCTCGGTATCCATATCGACGCAGAAAAGAACCTCTGCCGTGGTATCTGTCAGGAAATTTCAGCTGACGACGCAAAGACAAAGGTTTACGTTATCCCAACAAACGAAGAGCTTCTTATCGCAAGAGATACATTGGCTCTTATCTCAAAGTAATTATCAGATAATATTACATAAAAAGGGCGGAAAAACTCCGTCCTTTTTTTATTGCCAAAAACCAAGCGAACGAAGTTCGCAACAGAGAAATTCATCGCCGCTAGGCGATACCTTCATTCCTCATTCCTCACTTCTCATTCCTCACTAAACAAAAATCGCCACAGAGCTTTGACCCTGCGGCGAAAATATCAAAAGTATAAAAACATAACAAGCAGAAATTACTCCGCTCCCTTTTTTCTGAGAACATTGAGCACCGTCATAAACAAAAGCTTGATGTCAAGCTTAACAGACCAGTTCTCTATGTAATCCGTGTCAAGCTTTACGACCTCCTCAAAATCTGTGATGTCCGATCTGCCCATCGCCTGCCACATTCCTGTGATACCCGGCTTGAAGCTCAGCCTGTTCTTGTGGTGAAGCTCATACTGCTCAAACTCGTCAATAGTTGGCGGCCTTGTGCCAACAAGTGACATATCTCCCTTGAACACGTTCCAAAACTGCGGAAGTTCGTCAATGCTCGTCTTTCTGATGAACTTGCCGACCTTTGTTATTCTCGGGTCGTCGTCCATTTTGAACATAAGTCCGTCCATTTTGTTCTGCGCCATAAGCTCAGCCTTGCGCTTGTCAGCGTCTTGATACATCGAACGGAACTTGTATATCTTGAACTTTCGGCCGTTCCTGCCCACTCTTATCTGACTGTATACCGCCGGACCTTTCGATTCAAGCTTGATGGCCGGCACAACGAATATGCTTATTATTCCCGTGAGGATAAGTCCCACCAGCGAACCTAAAATGTCTATCGCACGCTTTTCAACAAGCTGTCTGTGCGTTATCATATTGTTGCTTGTGGTGAGCACGTTGAAGCCCGAAAACTTTTCCACCCTTACGTTCGGCATATCAAAGCTCAGATTATTGAGCACAACTCTTACGGTAACGCCCATTGACTGGAAGTTTTTTACAAGCTTTTGCAGCTCGGGATTGTGATATCCTGCGTGGATAAGCACCTCGTCCACAACGTCCGTCCTTGCGATCTCCATAAAATTGTCAACATTTGCGTCGATCTTTCGTCCGTCGATCTCAGTACCGATCATATCCTTGTCGATAACAGCGATATGAGTGCAAACGCAGTCCCAAACTGTGTTCTTATCGGCATTTGCGAAAACCTCGCTGAGCCTGTCGGAAGTCGTGACCACCATAAGTCTGCTCATTTCAGAGCTTCGCTTATAGTTTTTCACGATAACGTGCTTGGCAAAAATTCGCTCACCGTATGTGAGTACACCGCAGACTATTGCAAAGATGATAAGAAATCCTCTCGAATAATTTGCGCCGATCCGCAAGAACAGCAGACAGCAGGACAGTATGAATATCGTGCAAAGTACAGATTTTCCCGTCGCAAGCAGCTCGTGGAAATAGCCACGCTGGAAAAAGTTTCTAAAGTTCTTCGTGAACGCATTGGAACAGAACGAAGCCAGCACCGCAAGCGTCAAAAGCACGCCGTACTTGTCTGGGGTAGCCATTACCCCACCGAATCTTATTACTGCACTGATGAGATATGCCACGATAAGGCATAAAACGTCAGCGATATACAAAGTTGTGAAATACTTGGATTCACGCTTTATATACAAATTCTTTCACTCCTTGATGATAAGCCCCTTTATCTCTAATATTATACACTTTTTTCAACAAAAGGTCAATAGTTTACACGAACTTTGAATAAAAATCAACAAATTTATTAATGCGGTACAATTTTCATCAAAGTCTTTGGTGATTATTACAATAAGTTCAGATATGAAACAAAAGTGTATCCTAAGTATACAAAAAGACCCGCATTTACGCAGGTCTTTCAAAATTATGTCTTAGTCGTCAATGAAGATATCTTCGTTTCTTAATATCTTTCTCGGGTTGTCACAGAAAAGCTTTACGGCATAATCTGTGCCAAATTTGTCCTCAACATCGTTGAAGGCATATTCCAAAAACGGTGTTCTGTGAAGTGCGCCGTGGGCGTCGCTGCCGATGAATGAATACAGTCCGTCCGCCAGCATATCCATACAAATTCTGTACACCATTCTGCCGAACTTTCCTCTTATGCTGTCCTTATTGCCCTGCATAAGATAGCCCTTGTCTGCCCATTTGTAGAGTATCGCAGGTCTCTGCGCCACGAAATCGTATCTTTCGGGGTGTGCGATAACAGGCGTATAGCCGCAGTCGGCAACATCTTCGAGGATATAATTCACTATCCTTGGGTCTGCGCCGAAATTGAACTCGATAAGCATATATCTTGAACCGGCCAGCGGCACAAGTCTGCGGTTTTTCAAGTCCTCGGCTGTGTTGTCGTTGCCGTAAACTTCCATTCCAAGATACACATTAAGAGGTATGCCCTCTGACTTTACCGCCGCCTTGAATGTCTCAAAACGCTCGTAAAGCTCCTCGCCTGCATAATTCTCAAACATTCCCGGAATAGAATGAGGGGTGCATATGACATCAGATACCCCGCTTTCAACGGATAATGCCGCCATTTCCAATGAATTTTCCAGCGAATAAGAACCGTCGTCCACCTCGTTAAGCATATGGCAATGAATATCCACCATATTCGTCATCATTTTACACCACTCCTTCTGTCAATTTGTTTTTGCTGTGTCTTGTGTTTAAGTCTTAAATTATACTGAGGCTTTTTTATTATAATTGTGATAGCTTCCGTAATTGCCGTAACCGTAGCCGTCGTGCATTTTGAGCTTTGCGTCAGAGCCGTTGAGCACGAAGCCGATAAGCTCGGACTTGGACTGCTCGATACTTTCGATAGCGTAGATAACGTTGTTCATATTGCCGTAATTCTGTCTTACAACGAAGATAGCTGAGTCTGCATATTCAGAAAGCAGGATAGAGTCGCCCATTACGTCTGTCGGCGGCGAGTCGATAATAACATAATCTGCAATAGCTTTTGCCTTTTTGATGATATCCGCCATTGCCTGGGAGCTGATAGCTTCCGAAGGATTGCCGATAGGCTTGTTGCAGGAAACGAAGAACACGTTGGTCTTTGGATACTGGATAATTGCGTCCTCGAGCCTTGCATCACCCCTTAGCACGTCGTCAAGGCCTGCCTTTCTTGCCTTTGCGCCTGAACGTGCGATAATGGACGGATTTCTCAGGTCGCCGTCGATAACGATGACCTTTTTATTGTTCTGTGAAAGGGAGATAGCTGTGTTGATAGTAACAGTCGTCTTGCCCTCGCCAGGGAACGTTGAAGTGATAAGCAGCGATGAGCAGCCGTTCTTTCGGAAAAATCTCTCCGTTCTCGTTCTTACGAACTGGAAAGCTTCCTTGAAGTCGTCGGAAACGCTTCTGTTTCTGACAGTAACGTATGTATCTTTCTGTGACTTCTTGACCTCGACCTGTGGTATCGCACCGATACACTCGCAGTTTACATACTTCTGGAGGGTCTCGGAATCGGACACGAGGTTGAGATTAAGGCTGAGGATAAAGGCGATACCAAGGCCGATAACAAGTCCGCCAAGTCCGCCGAAGATGAAATACTTTTTCATCGTGCCGGCGTTTACAGGCTTGTCGATCTTGTCAACATCGTCAAGGAGCGATACCTTTACGTCGCCGTATATTTTCTGTGAAACCTTTGGAAATTCGCTGATAACTTCATCTATCACCGAACGGACTTTTTCCTTGCTGTCCGCTGTTACTGTAACTGTAACAAGGTTCGTGTTGTTAAGAGCTTCCGCCGTGATAACTGCGCTGCGATACTCTTTTCCAAGGGTCTCCACTATCCTGTCCTTGAGGGTGGAGCTTGTGATTATATACGTCTCAGCTATCGGGAGCTGATCGTCGAGTGACGAATAGAAGCCGTAATAATTGTCGCCGCTTCTTGCGGAAGCAACTGTGAATGAAGCGTTCGCCGAATACTGCGGTGTATAGAAAAGCTTGCCAAGCACAAAGCCTGCCGCAAAGCCCACCACCGTCAGCAAAATGACCAGCCAGCTTATTTTCTTGAGGGCGATCATCATATTGGTAAACATCTGACTGAGTTCTATCTCGTCATCTGCTGTCTCTGCTTCTGAGGTATATCCGTTTACATTAACTGCATTTGCCAATTTGTGCTCCCCCTTCCCTATTCGCCTTTATTCGATGACGTTCTGTCATACTTATCGTAGCCGTACTTGCCGTAGCCGTATCCGTAACCATAGCCTGATCCCTTATGATAGCCCGATTTGCTGTAACTGCCGCTGCTCTTTGCGTTCTCTGTATCTGCATTATAAACGCAGCCGAGGAGATTACAGCTGTTTGAGCTGAGCATATCAATGATACCGTTGATCTGATCTGCCTTTGCAGTATCCTGCTTAACGACCAGAACTGCGTTCTCAACAAGGCCTGCAAGTATTTCGGCGTCGGCTGAAACTGAGCTTGCGGAAGAGTCAATGATAACGAAATCGAACTGACCCTTAGCATAATCGAGGAACGTTTTGATATTTGACGAAGAGATTATTGCGGAAGCGCTTGAAACGCTCTTCTTTTGGAGCATAAGCCAAAGTGGGAGCTTGCCTTTCTTTCTGAGGGTCTCCACCAGCGACTTTTTGCCTCTGAGAAAATCTGTGAAATCAGGCTCTTTCTCATTTGCGCCGAAAAGTCTGAACATTTCAGGCTTTCTGAGGTCCATATCCACCAGCAGCACCTTATGATCGTGCATTGCAAGCGAGAGCGCAAGGTTTGCGGCGATAGAAGTTTTACCTTCCTGCGGCGCAACGCTGGTAACGAAAAGGCACATACACTCGCCGTGCTTTTTCATACGCTCGATCTTATTGCCGGCCTTCTTGATATTCTCTATATAATAGAAGCCTGCGTGCTTGTCTGTGATAAGAAGCTCGCCCTTTTCCTTGTCCTTTGCGTTTTTGCCCTTGACGGAAACGTCCGGAACAGAGGACAGAAGGCTTACGCCAAGCTTGTCTCTGATCTCCTCAGACTTTCTGATAGTATCTCTCTGAGCGGAAACAAATCCAACGCCAAGGCAAGCGACAGCGAAACCGGCGATGAACATAAGCAGATCCATTTTAAAGAAGTTTACAGCGCCGCTGTCCACCTCTGCCATTCTCGGCTCTTCAAGAAGAGTGAGAACTGCGTTCTCGTTTATGTAATCTGAAACGCTCAGACAGTTTTCCTGTATAGCGCAAGCCACCTTGAAAGCGTTTGCAGGTGTCGATGCTGTAACGGTAACGATGATGACGTTTGTGTCCTTTGCATAATCGCCTGTTTCATCTTGAAGTATCTCCGCTGTGATATCAGCAGGAAGCTCTCCGTCATAGCCCATATTTGTAACGATAGTGTTTTTCAGCGTGCTGCTTTCGATAAGCTCCTTGAACACGTTAACGAGCTTGTTCTGGAAAGTAACATTTGAAGCCGAAGCCGAATCGCTGGAAGTTACAACATAAGAAAGCTTTGTCTCATAAGTCGGCTTATGGAACGCTTTAAGAAGTATATGACCGCTAAGCATTACCACAAGTGCCGCAAGTATTATGAATACTATATTTTTCATCACGTCATTAAAGACGCTGCGCAAATCAATAACCTTTTCTTCCACTTTTATTCTCCCGTTTTTACTCCACTACAACTATTAATCTTGAAATGACCGACAGATCATCGGGGTTTGTATACGAATATGAAACGTAATAACAGCCCTCTTCCTTCATATTCACCTCGGAATCGTCGATATCTACCATATCCTTATACTTGTCTGCACTGCTCTGCGCCGAGCTGTTTGCACGGTTCTTGATAGATTCGATATACTCTTTCCACTTTGGCTTTTTATCGCCCTTTTTGAGGTAAACGATATAATCTGTAAGGTTTATAACAGGTGCGCTGCTGTTCTGATAAGCCGATTCGATGAACAACGGCAGATCAAGAGTTGCATTATCCCCTGCTGAGTTATAAACGGAGACCGTTGCGGTGTATTTTCCGCCCTGACCCAAAACGATATCGTCGTCGGTCAGCTTTACGAAAGCGGAGATATCCCCGTCAAAAACATCTTCCGCCTTGATGATATCGGCAAGGTTGATGTTTGAATCGCTGGAATAGAATGTGGTGCTCTTCGTGAGAGAAAATCTCGGAGAATGATAATCAGTATAGCTTACCTTTCTCTCTTTTTTTGTCACATTGTATGACTTGTCGTTGGCGGCGTAGGTTATCGTCCTGTAACCGTCCTTGTCAAAGTCGGAAATGTTCTCGACGATGAGCGAGTCTGAAACGTTGCCGTCTTTGTCGTCCTGCGCTGATACCCCCTTGAGCAGAGCGCTGTCCCCGTCCTTGACGCTGACTTCGATGGTGTCTGACTCAAATGTGATAACAGGTCCTTTTTCGTCCTGTGCTGCATTCTGTACGGCAGCGACTACTGCAAGCAATATTATCGCCACGGCCAATATACAGCAGATACCTTTGTTCACTTTTAACACAGCAAATACTCCTTAACAAATAATTTTTTGTCCCATATAATTATAATTCACAAGTATATTTATTATAACACATATATTTACAGATTTCAATGGTAATCTCACATTTATTACGAAAATCGACAAAGAAAAATTTATGCAACTTAACCAACCGATACCACGCTACATACATTTTATTACAAATAACGTTTTTGATGTCCTGTTTGCGCAGTTTTCGGCGAATTTCAAAAAGCTGTATCATCGTCCTATATATTATAATAGTATACTCTAAATCTGTTTGTACAGGTTTAACAAAATATTCATACAAGGTTTAGTGAAAAATGCTATAATAAAAAAGTTGAAATATAAAAATGTAAAATTATAAATTAATAAGGTGGAAAATAAAAATGGGTGAAGTTAAAGAAAACAAAATGGGCACCCAGCCCATAGGCAGGCTGCTTTTTACAATGTCCCTGCCGATAATGATATCAATGCTTGTGCAGGCGCTTTACAACATTGTTGACAGCATTTTCGTTGCGAAAATAAGCGAGGACGCTTTGACGGCGGTGTCACTTGCCTTCCCGATACAAAATCTTATGATAGCTCTTGGCGCAGGAACAGGTGTTGGAATAAACGCCCTGCTTTCAAAATCTTTGGGCGAAAAGAACTTCAAGCAGGCCAACAGCGCCGCAAACAACGGCATTTTCCTTTGCCTTGTGAACTTTGCCATATTCGTCATATTCGGACTGTTCTTCACAAATCTGTTCTATCATTCGCAGACGGACAGCGCTATCATAATCAAATACGGCGACCAATATCTTACGGTCATCAGTTTGCTCAGTATCGGGCTTTTCTGTCAGATGACAATGGAAAAGCTTTTACAGGCAACAGGCAAGACAATTTACTCGATGTACACACAAGGTATCGGTGCGGTGATAAACATTATCCTTGACCCTTGCTTTATTTTCGGACTTGGCTTCTTCCCCAAGTGGGGCGTGACAGGTGCGGCAGTCGCCACTTGTATCGGACAGTTCACAGCCGCAGGCTTCGGACTTTTCTTCAATATGAAGTTCAACAAAGAGATCACCATAAGCCCGAGAGCATACAGACCAAAGCTCAGCATTATAAAGAAAATTTACGCCGTTGGTCTGCCGTCGATCATAATGCAGTCTATCTCGTCGGTTATGACCTATGGTATGAACCGTATTCTTATCGGCTTTTCAAACACGGCGGCGGCTGTTTTCGGCGTATATTTCAAGCTCCAGAGCTTTGTATTTATGCCTATTTTCGGTCTTAACAACGGTCTTATCCCTATCATCGCATACAACTACGGCGCACGCAAGAAAAAGCGTATCACGGGGGCTATCAAATACGCAATGATATACTCCGTTTCAATTATGATCGTGGGTACTATTATAATGCAGCTTTTCCCTGAGGCGCTGCTAAAGCTTTTCAACGCCAGCGACGATCTGCTTGCTATCGGCGTTGTTGCGCTGAGGATAATCAGCACACACTTCTTCTTTGCAGGCTTTGATATCATCATAATTTCATCGCTGCAAGCCCTTGGAAAGGGTATTTCTTCAATGTTCATCTCTTTCACACGACAGCTTATCGTTCTGCTGCCTGTGGCGTATCTGCTTTCATTGACAGGCAACCTTGACGCTATTTGGTGGGCGTTCCCTATCGCTGAGATAGCTTCCATAATCCTTTCGCTGTTCTTCCTCCGCCACGCATATAAAAAAGAGATCGCACCAATGGCGGACTGATCGACAGTTTATCCAAACAAGTTTTTATGATAGAATATCACATTTTTAGGAGGTAATTTATGAGACTTATTTTCATTCGTCACGGCGACCCCGACTATGTAAATGACACTCTCACGGAAAAAGGCAAGCGTGAAGCGGCTTTGCTTGCGCAGAGAGTTAAAAACTGGGACGTTTCAAAGTTTTATGTTTCACCTCTCGGCAGGGCTCAGCTCACCGCCGAATATTCCCTCAAAGCTCGCGACGACAGCGCCGAAACGCTGCCCTGGCTGAGAGAGTTCAACGGCCTTATCCCAACAGAGGACGGCGGCCACACTATCCCTTGGGATATGTACCCAACCGACTGGGCAGATCAGGAGATCTACTACGACCGCAACCGCTGGTTCAAATCAGATTTTATGCAGAAAGGCAACGTCGAGGAGCAGCTGAAATGGGTGCAAAACAGCCTTGACGAGCTGCTGGCGGAGCACGGATACATACACGAAAACGGAATGTTCACCATCAAAAAGCACAGCGATGAGACCCTTGTGTTCTTCTGCCATTTCGGCGTTTCGATGGTTATGATCGGCCATTTGCTGGGCATTTCGACGATGAATATGTGGCACGGCTTCAATATGCAGCCAACTTCCGTGACGGTGCTTGGCTGCGAGGAGCGGCAGGGCGATGTAGGCTTTTTCCGCTGCCACGTTATGGGCTGCACAAAGCACCTTTCTATGGGCGGCGAGCCTATTTCAAATGCGGGTTATTTCACGGACGTTTTTCAGAAATAAGGGCGTTTGAGGTTTTCACAACTGTGTTTAATGATCGCAGCGAATTTTGACGAAACGGGCGAACGATGTCCGCCCCTACACTTTAATCACGCCAAACATATATATTTCGACGAGCAGGCGGACAGATTTTTTCTGTCCGTTTTTTTGTACCATTTTGCAATATCACAATTGTGCGGAAAATCTGCTGCGCAGTTCGGCGGCGGTTATGGGCAGGCCGAACTCTCGGACGGTCTCGCTCCACTCGGGAGGACGCTTTCGGTGGCTGTCAAAATAGCGGCTTTGCGCTATCTCAAGATACAGCGACGGCAGGCTGTTGGCGATATCCTCGGCTTCACGGAGGCGGAGCTGTATCTCGGCGAGCTCGACCCACAACTGAGGCAAGGTCTTGCCACGGTGGCAAAAGGGCGTTTCACGGTCATCGGGCAGCCGCGCGATAAGCTTTGTCATATGTGCGATCTGCCCTTTAAGGCGCTCTTCCATATGCCGACATTTGCGATACTGGGTGAGCTTTCGCAGCTTTGCGGTATTGTTTCCCTTGGGCGGCTGGGCGAAATTATAGCGGCTTGGTTCGGGCTGGGCGGCAATGATATTACTTATATCTTCCATTATTGTTTTGGATTCTGCAAGGTTTGTTAGCATAAAATTTGTCAAATTTCTCTCTCCTTTTCAAAATTTTAAAATTGTACAGACTTTTGGACTAATGGTGTGTTATAATATAAATAGGACAAAATTAATACAGAATTATGTATCTGAGGATAACAAAATTCTGTTTTATCCGAAAGTACGCCGCTGAGATCAGCATTTGTATCAGGTTGCTTGCAAAATAAAGATAAGGCGGCAAAGCTTTATTTACAAGCATTTGAGCGTTTTTAACCTAAACAAAAATAATTTCAGCGTTTGCGCTTTCGGCTATTGACAATTACAGAAATATGTATTATACTTATATCAGTCCCGATAACATAATACAGAGTTCTGTACTCATCTTGATTACAAGTATAATACAGAACATTGTCATTGTCAAGCGATTTTGTTCTAATTTATACAGATTTCTGTATATTTGTAAATACTCACAAATGGAGGCAGATTATTATGCCAGAAATGTACAAAAGGATCGAAAAATTATGCAAGGACAACGGAATGTCCGTTTCAAAGATGTGCAGGGAGCTTTCGATCACGAGGAGCTGTCTTTCAGAGCTGAGCACAGGCAGGACTGAGCGGCTTTCGACGGTGAATGCGGCAAAGATCGCCGACTTTTTTGGCGTGAGCGTGCAATATCTCACCGACGGAACGGAGAAAAACCTTGACGATGAGCTGAAATTTGCGCTTTTCAACGGCTCAGAGGGTGTGACGGACGAAATGTTTGAGGAGGTTCGTCAATTTGCCGAAATGGTCAAGCTGAGGGAGGAAGCAAAGCGCAGGAACGGGGGTCAATAATGAAAAATTTGCAGGAATTGTACAAAATTTGCAGCAAAGAGAACATCAGCGTGGACTTTATAAGCTGCCCTGCCTGCGGTTCGGTATCGCTTTTCGGCGCAAACGGCTGCCACATCGGCATTGACAGCGATATGCCGCCGAGGCAGCTCAAAGAGCGAATGGCGCACGAGATCGGGCATTGCGTGAAGGGTGCGTTTTACAATCGCTACGCTTCCCTTGATCTGATCTCGAGGCACGAATATCGTGCGGACAAGTGGGCGATCGAGGAGCTTATCCCCAAAGACGAACTTGCGGCGCAGATCGCAAAAAATCTCGACAGCATTTATTTGCTCGCCCAGCATTTTGACGTCAGCGAGGATTTTATGGTGAAGGCGTGCAGGTATTACGGATTTTATCACGACGCTGGTTGACACAAAGTTCACAGAATATTTACATATTAATGCAAACAGGCGGAACACCTACCCAAAGTGTTCCGCCTGTTTTTCGACATTTTGCAGTAATTAAATGAGATTATATTGATTATTATGTTATATTATAGTATTAAATGGTGCAATTGACATCAAAATTCGACAAAGTTTCACTTAATGTATGTTGAGCGTAAAATTCTCCCACAAAACCTGTAAAAAGCTATAAATTTA
>NZ_JAHZAX010000016.1 GCF_019423705.1 Ruminococcus sp.
AGCTGGATAGAGTGACTGGCTACGAACCAGTAGGTCGGGGGTTCGAGTCCCTTCTGGCGCACCAACGTATTTACGCACTTTGCAGGCTTGCAGGGTGCGTTTTTTGTTGCTTGTTTTGCACGAATGATCTAACTTATCGTATATAAACCGCCCTATTGACAAAACTAAAACTATGGTGTATAATAACATCAGACGATACAAGGTACTCCTTCGGGTGTACACAAAGAGAGCCAGAGGGTGCGACCTCTGGCTCTTGTGATTATTTTACCATTATAACCTATAACCGCAAACCCACGAAAGGGGCTGAACATATGAATTACTGCGAGATAAAAAAGACCGACGTTGCAAACGGCGTGGGGGTCAGGGTCACCTTGTTCGTGTCGGGGTGCAGACATCATTGCAAAGGCTGCTTTCAGCCTGAGACCTGGGATTTTGCCTATGGCAGACCGTTCACGAGTGATACCGCCGACGAGCTGCTTGCCGCCCTTTCAAAGAGCTATGTAAAAGGCCTTACCCTGCTGGGCGGAGAGCCTATGGAGCCTGAAAATCAGCCCGAGCTTACAAAGCTTCTGCGACGTGTGAAAACCGAGCTGCCCCAAAAGGACGTCTGGTGCTATACAGGCTGTACCCTAGAGACAGACTTGCTTGAGGGCGCAAATTCACCTTATAGAACGGAATATACCGACGAAATGCTCAGCCTTATCGACTACCTTGTGGACGGCGAGTTCGTACTTGAAAAGAAAAATATCGCTCTGCATTTCCGTGGCTCTGAAAATCAGCGCATACTCCATAAACAAAAGGGCATTTGGCTGCCTTGTGAGGATATATAGCTATATAAATATAAACAAATAACAAAACCGCTCTCCGTGATATCACGAAGAGCGGTTTTTACTATGTGTGGGAAAATTGTTGTTCGACAATGCTCACAACAATTTGCGTCCTCGACGTCCCGTTTATAACACTATGTCGTCGAATTTCTGATCTTACTTATCCGACTTGCTAAAGAATATCGCCTTGATAAGCTGGATAACAAGCATTGAGCCAAAGCTCAGAATGTATATCCACGCAAACTGCATTCCTGTCATATCGGCGATCTTGAAAAGTCCTTTGAGAGGCGGAACGAGCAGAACTGCGTTAAGGAATACCATTCCAAGTGCAAATGCAAGAAGTCCGAAGCCGTTGTTGAAAAATTCTTTTGTGAAGATAACAGGGCCGTTTTTCTTGCAGGAGAAGCCGTGGAAAAGTCTTGCAGAGCAGAGCACCGCAAACGCCATCGTCATTCCAAGAGCTGCGCTTGTCTTGTTGCCGATGAGGAACGCCGCAGCTACCGCAATGGCGATGATAACGCCGTAAAGTCCGATGCGTCCTATAAATGAACGTGTCAAGATCGACTCGTCAGCCTTTCTCGGCTTATGCTTCATAACCTCTTCCGTGTGTGGCTCAAGTCCCAATCCGATAGCCGGGAGCGAGTCCGTCAGCAGGTTTATGAACAGCAGGTGGATAGGCGCAAACGGAACTGGAAGTCCCAGCAGAGAGTTGAAAAGCACCACGAGAATTGCCGCAAAGTTGCCCGAAAGCAGGAAAAGTATTGCTTTCTTGATGTTCTCGTAAATGTTTCGTCCGTTTCTTATGGCCTTTACGATCGTCGCAAAGTTGTCGTCCGCAAGCACCATCGAGGCTGCGTCCTTTGAGACCTCTGTGCCTGTGATACCCATTGCAACGCCGACGTCTGCCTGCTTGAGGGCTGGTGCGTCGTTAACGCCGTCGCCTGTCATCGAAACTATGCAGCCGTTTGCTTGCCAAGCCTTTACTATCCTTATCTTGTGCTCTGGTGTAACACGGGCGTAAACAGCCTTGTCCTTTACAAAGTCAACAAGCTCTTCATCTGAATAAGCGTCAAGCTCGTGACCCTCGACAGCCTTTGAGCCATCGTCAAGAATACCGATCTCACGGGCGATAGCCGAAGCCGTTACAATGTGGTCGCCCGTTATCATAACAGGCTTTATGCCTGCCTTTTTACATTCCGCAACAGCCGCTTTTGACTCTTCTCTCGGCGGATCCATCATTGCGATAAGTCCAACAAATTCAAGTCCGTCCTCGTCCTCAGGACAGACCTCTGTGCCGTCAAATTTCTTCTGAGCAAACGCCAGTATACGCAGACCTTTTTCGGAAAGCTCCGCAACACGCTGAGTGATGATATCCTTTTCATCATCGCTTGACGTTATCCTGTTTATGAGCACGTCAGCCGCACCCTTGACGTAAAGAATGTTCTCGCCGTCAATGTTGTGCAAAGTCGACATAAGCTTTCTGTCTGAATCAAACGGTATCTCCGCAATTCTCGGCAGATCGCTTCTGACCTTTTCGGGGTCGATGCCAAGCTTTACGCCGAAGTTTATAAGTGCAGTCTCAGTAGGGTCGCCGATCTCAACGCCGTCCTTGCAGCTTGAGTCGTTGCAGAGTATCATCGCCCTTGTCATAGTCTTGACCTTTTCGTCGTCAAGATCAACTGCGTCCGTGTCGATTATCCTGCCGTATACCATGATCTTTCTGACAGTCATCTTGTTCTGCGTGAGAGTACCTGTCTTGTCGGAGCAGATAACGGACACGCTGCCAAGGCCCTCAACAGCTTGGAGCTTTCTTATGATAGCATTTTCTTTTGACATCTTCTGCGTGCCAAAGGACAGCACGATAGTGACGATAGAGCTAAGCGCTTCAGGTATAGCCGCAACGGCAAGTGCGATCGCAAACATAAATGAGTCCATAAGCTCGCCGCCATGGAGCATACTAAGTCCGAAAACAACTGCGCATACGATAAGGATCGCAATAGAAAGCTTCTTGCCGAACTCGTCAAGAGTGTTTTGAAGAGGGGTCTTTCGCTCTGAAGCGTTTTGGATAAGTGTGGCGATCTTGCCCACCTCTGTATCCATTCCGACTTCCGTCACGATCATCTTGCCTCTGCCGTATGTGACGAATGAGCCGGAGTATACCATATTTGCACGCTCAGCCAAAGGCTTTTCGACGCTGATATCGCTCATATCCTTGTCAATGTTCACGCTCTCTCCTGTGAGGGCGGACTCGTTCACCTGCACGGAAGCACATTCGATAAGCCGTCCGTCTGCGCATATCTGATCGCCCGCCTCGATAAGGAGCACATCGCCCGCAGCGATCTCCTCAGAAGGGATCAATACCTTTTCGCCGTTGCGCAAAGCCTTCGCAGTCGGGGCGGAAAGCTTTTTCAGATTTGTAAGCGACTTTTCCGCCTTGACAGTCTGAACAGTTCCGAGAATGGCGTTCATCGTGATGACCACAAGTATTACCGCACAACTTTCAACGTCCTTCATAAACGCTGAAACTATTGCCGCAATTATAAGGATAACAACAAGAAAATCCTTATACTGCTCAAGGAATATCATCGGGATAGATTTTTTCTTGCCCTCTGTAATAACATTCCGTCCGAACTTTTCGCAGTTTTTCACCGACTGTTCGGTAGTCAGTCCGTTTTCGCCCGACGAATATTCGCTGTAAAGCTCGTCAAGCTTTTTTTGATACTGCTGCATAAAATACCACCTTTTTGTTTTGTGTTTTAAAGTTCTGTTTGTGATTTACATTCGTACATTCAGATAAATATACAAATTAGTATCCCCGATAATTATTTTTGTCCTTTATCCTTTTCCCCTCCGATCTCCATAAAGCGAAGCTTTCCGCAATTCATAAACGTCACTTAAAAAGCATAAAAAAATCGGCAAGACGTTTATTGGGTAAACTGCGCCTATGGCAATTTAATCAATAAAAGTCTCGCCGTTTAGATATGAAGCGGTCCCTCATCGGAACGTATTGACGCAAACATAAACGGATCACTCCGCCAGCTACTCTCTTTTACTATGAGATTATTATAACTGAAATTTTTTCGTTTGTCAATACTTTTTTTAGTAAAATTTTGACCAAAAAAATGATGAATGTTCCACGTGGAACATTTGTGCGAAGCAACGTCTATGAATAGCCGTGCGTTTATGAATAGCCACACAAAACAAAACATGCGAACTTCCATTCGCCTGTCAGAATGTTGCAAAAGTGGCTAATCAACGGGCGACCGCAGCTCGCCCCTACATACAAACAGCGTATTTAAGCGCATATGTAGGGGACGGCGTCCTCGACGTCCCACTTGTTTGACACTTTATCAACAAACCGACAGGCGAACTTATCATTCTCCTGTTTTATGCGATCTTGCGATCATATCCGATAAAAAATCATACTATAATGTAAGCAATCACATCTTAGCAAGCTTTGCAAATTCAGCCTTGAGTGCAGGATAAATTTCCGTGTAAAGCTTGTAATACTTTTCGTATTCTGGAACTCTTTCAGCTTCCGGCTGCTGTATCTTGTCTGTCTTGACAACAGCTTTGCAAGCCTCTGGTACTGATGAGTAAATGCCTGCGCCTGTTGCCGCAAGAAGTGCCACGCCGAGGGCTGGGCCTTCCTTTGATGAAGCTGTCTTTACAGGACAGTTGTAAAGATCGGCAAGCATTGATCTCCAAAGCGGTGAGCTTCCTCCGCCGCCGCAAGCCATCATATCTGAAACGTTGATATCCATTTCTCTGAATACCTCAACGCAGTCTCTCAGCGAATATGAAACGCCTTCCATTACGGCTCTGAGCATATCACGCTTTGTGTGCATTGCGGAAAGACCAAAGAACACGCCTCTTGCGTCAGGGTCAAGGTGAGGTGTTCTCTCGCCCATAAGATATGGCAGATAAAGAAGTCTGTTTGCGCCGACAGGAACTTTTTCAGCTTCCTTATCCATAAGATAATATTCGTCAACGCCCATACACTTTGCTGTTTCCTTTTCAGCATTGCAGAAATTATCTCTGAACCACTTGAGGGAAAGGCCTGCGCCCTGTGTTACGCCCATAACGTGCCAAGAATTTGGTACGGCTGCGCAGCAGGTGTGAACTCTGCCCTTAGGGTCGATAGAGATAGACGAAGTGTGGGCGAATACAACGCCCGAAGTGCCGATAGTAGTGAAAGCCTTGCCGTCCTCAGCAACGCCTGTGCCGATAGCAGCGGCAGCGTTATCGCCTGCGCCGCCAACAACGATTGTGCCTTCTTTAAGGCCTGTGAGCTCAGCCATTTTCTTTGTGACCTTGCCCGTTACCTCGCATGACTCGTATACCTTGCCCAGCATTGACATATCGATGCCCAATGTGTCGCAGACTTCCTTTGACCAGCAGCGGTTAGGAACATCGAGAAGCTGCATACCGCTTGCGTCAGATACCTCAGTTGCATATTCACCTGTGAGGATAAATCTGAGATAGTCCTTTGGCAGCAAAATGTGTCTGCACTTTTCGTATATGTCTGGCTCGTTGTTCTTTACCCAAAGTATCTTTGCAGCCGTCCAGCCTGTGAGGGCAGGGTTAGCCGTGATCTTGATGAGCTTTTCTCTGCCGAGCTTTTCGTTCATCTCTTCAACTTCCGCAGCAGTTCTCTGATCGCACCAGATTATAGACTTTCTGAGGACGTTGTTGTCCTTATCGAGCATAACAAGGCCGTGCATTTGTCCAGAAATGCCCACGCCTGCAACGTCGTTCTTGTCAACGCCGCTCTTAGTCATAACCGCCTTGATAGTGTTTATCATTGCATTTGCCCAGTCAGCAGGGTCCTGCTCTGCATAGCCGTTTTTAGGCTGATACATTGGATATTCGATAGTAACAGAGGAAATGACCGTGCCCTTTTCGTCAAAAAGCACCGTTTTTGTGCCGCTCGTGCCGCAGTCAACGCCGATTACATAAGCCATAGTTCTTTTCTCCTTTTATAATATGTATAGTGTCATTTATGTTCGTTAAAACGATTACATTTATTATACAACATCTTTCACACAATTGCAATACCCGTGGGGACTTTTTGTTATAAAAAGTGCGGATAGTGGCAAAAAATAAAAAAAACGCAAAAAATAACGGGCGAACGATGTTCGCCCCTACATATGGTCAGCAAGATCGTTGCCCGGTCGTTCGATTTTTATTATGGTCTGCCGCAGTCGCTCTAGTCCGCCTTTTCAAGCACGAAATAAGAGCTTTCTTCCTCTTCCTTGAATTCCTTGATAGACCAGCCACGGGCGATGAGCTCGTTGAGCTTGTCGATGCGCTGGAATCTGTCCATATCCGGTGCGTGACCTGTCTGTCCGTCGGCAGTCTCTTCTGTTTGCCTTGAAACATAGAAAATCTTTTGCATTTGTGTCTTTGCCTCTTTCTTCATATGATGATAGAAAAGTAAAATAGTATAACAATTTATATACAACTATCATAATTTTATTATACTATACAGGCGGTGGGATTTCAAGCGCAGGCAAATAAATTTAAACTTTTGTTAAGAAATCAACGCATTTTTGAGCTTCCCAAAGGCACTCGCCCTATTCCTGTTTTTCATACCACTTAACTACAAAAAGGCATAACAGCGGTGAAAATGCAGGATTTTTACTGCCGTTATGCAATTTTTACACAAATTATGCCGAAAAAGTTATGATATGTGCTTATTTTTAGATGGCAGCCCTTGACTTTTTTTCATAAAAGGCATATAATATTATTATTAGTTTATATATTTATAGTTTTTATAAATGTTAAATGTTGAAAATAATTTATATGGAGGGTTTAACAATGGGTAGAGTATATAACTTCAGCGCAGGTCCTGCCGTTCTTCCTGAGGAAGTGCTCAAGGAAGCTGCTGACGAAATGCTCGATTACAAGGGCACAGGTATGAGTGTAATGGAGATGAGCCACCGTTCCAAGGCGTTCGATGACATCATCAAGGAAGCTGAAAAGGATATCAGAGACCTTATGGGTATCCCTGATAATTATAAAGTTCTGTTCCTTCAGGGCGGTGCTTCCCAGCAGTTCGCAGCCGTTCCTATGAACCTTATGAAGAACAAGAAGGCAGCGTACATAATCACAGGTCAATGGGCTAAGAAGGCTTATCAGGAAGCTCAGAAGTACGGCGAGGCTGTTGCCGTTGCGTCTTCCGCTGACAAGACTTTCTCTTATATCCCTGACTGCTCAGACCTCGATATCCCTGAGGACGCTGACTATGTTTACATTTGCGAGAACAATACTATTTATGGTACAAAGTTCAAGACTTTGCCTAACACAAAGGGTCACACACTCGTTGCTGACGTTTCGTCCTGCTTCCTTTCTGAGCCTGTTGACGTAACAAAGTACGGCGTTATCTACGGCGGCGTTCAGAAGAACGTTGGTCCTGCCGGCGTTGTTATCGCTATCATCAGAGAAGACCTCATCACAGATGACGTTCTCGAGGGCACACCAACAATGCTCAAGTGGAAAACACAGGCTGACGCTGATTCACTTTACAACACACCTCCTTGCTATGGCATCTACATCTGCGGCAAGGTATTCAAGTGGATAAAGAAGATGGGCGGCCTTGAGGCTATGAAGGCTCACAACGAGAAGAAGGCTAAGATCCTTTATGATTACCTCGACGAGAGCAAGCTCTTCAAGGGCACAGTAGTTCCTGAGGACAGATCACTTATGAACGTTCCTTTCGTAACAGGCGACGCTGAGCTTGACAAGAAGTTCGTTGCAGAGGCAAAGGCAGCAGGCTTTGAGAACCTCAAGGGTCACAGAACTGTCGGCGGTATGAGAGCTTCTATCTACAACGCTATGCCTATCGAGGGCGTTGAAAAGCTTGTTGAATTTATGAAGAAGTTCGAGGCTGAGAATGCTTGATCGTCTTTTAAAGATGATATCTTCACTTGACACTATGCGGCATGACGATTGGCGTGAAAGAATGCAAAGAAAAAACAGTGTGAGGGCTAAGCTTGCGGCTGTAATCTTTGGCATTGTGATAGTCGGTTGCCTGCTTGTCAGAGTGATCTCGTAAACCATTTGAAAGAGGTAATTGAAATGTATAATATTTTAACTCTGAATAAGATCGCTGCCTGCGGTACTGATATCTTTGACAAGGCTAAGTACACAGTAAGCGACAATGCCGAGAATCCTACCGCTATAATGGTTCGTTCGGCTAAAATGCACGATATGGAAATGCCCGAGAGCCTTCTTGCTATTGCAAGAGCAGGCGCAGGCGTAAACAATATCCCAGTCGAGAAGTGCGCAGAGCAGGGTATCGTTGTATTCAACACACCTGGTGCAAACTCAAACGCTGTTAAGGAGCTTGCTATTTGTGCGCTGCTTCTTGCTTCAAGAAAGATCACAGAGGCTGCCGCTTGGGCTGCTTCACTCAAGGGCACACCTGACGCTCCAAAGACTGTTGAGGGCGGCAAGGCTAAGTTCGCAGGCCCAGAGATACTCGGCAAGACACTTGGCGTTATCGGTCTCGGCGCCATCGGCGGAAAGATCGCAAACGCTGCCGTTGCTCTTGGAATGAACGTTATCGGCTATGACCCATTCCTTTCAGTAAACGCAGCTATCCAGCTTGAGCCTTCTGTAAAGGTAACAGCCGATATCAACGATATCTACAAGGAAAGCGATTATATCACTATCCACGTTCCTTATACACCTGATACAAAGAACACTATCGACGAAGCTCAGATAGCAATGATGAAGGACGGCGTTCGTCTTATCAACCTCGCAAGAGGCGAGCTTATCAACAGCGAGGCTGTCGTAAAGGCTATCAAGGACGGCAAGGTAGCAAAGTATGTAACTGACTTTGCTGACGATGTTGTTCTCGGCGAAGAGAATGTTATCGTCCTCCCACACCTTGGCGCTTCCACACCTGAGTCTGAGGACAACTGCGCAACAATGGCAGCCCACGAGCTTATCGACTATATCGAGAAGGGTACTATCAAGAATTCAGTAAACTTCCCGAATGCAGAGCTTGCTAAGACAGGCGATCACCTGGTTTGCGTTCTTCACAAGAACGTTCCTGCTCTTATCGCAAAGATATCTTCTGTTGTATCTGACAAGGGCGCAAATATCGAGAACCTTGTAAACAAGTCCAAGAAGGACTGGGCTTACACAATGCTCGATGTTACAGGCGATGTTGACGCTGACGCATTCAAGGCTATCGAAGGCGTTGTTGGCGTAAGAGTTCTTTAATAAAAGAGCATAATAGCATAATATACGAAAATATGCAGCAATGGGGCTGCCCGTGGACGAATTGCGTCTCGGGCGGCCTTTTTGATTAGAAACATCAAAAACTATGGCAAATTTATAACTTATAAGTGAAAAATGGAGGAATCAAAAATGGAAAAACTGGTTATGGCGATACTCTTTATAGGAATACCGATGGCGCTCACGCAGCTTATTTACAGGATAATAGACCACAAGGGTAACAAGACCGCAAAGCTTGCGGAGCGTTTCCCTGTTATCGTGAAGAAAAAATTCCTTGTGCAGATAGGCGGAGCAATGGCGTTCGTTATCGTGTTCGGACTTATATCAATGGTGTTCAATCTGCCTATCAAGGTGTTTTTTATCGCCTGCGGAATAGTTGTGGGCGTGATAAACGGAATGGCTGTTACGCTTATGTACAGGGATTAAAAGCAACAACTCAAAGCAAAACAAAACGGACGAACCGCTGCGGCTCGCCCGTTTTTGTATAGTTGCATATCTATGTTTTATTTCTTCAAAGTGCCGTGGATAGTCTGACAAACGTAATAGTAAATTTTCGAGCAGGTGTCAGGGGAATAATGCAGGCCGTCATAGGAATCATAGCCAGTTGAGCGGAGATATTCGCAGCTGTCTATTATCTTTATGCCCTTGTTGAGCTTCTGCTTCATCGTGTTGTTGAAATTCGTTATTATCTCTTCACGATAGCCGTATTTTTCGCCTGTGCAGGGGTTGATGGTCATAAAGTAAACTGTGCAGCTTCCCTTTGTCTTGTCGTAAATTTTGTTGTAGGCTTCAACATATTTGTCAAGATTTTTCAGATCATTAACGCCGAGGTTCAAAATGATGTTTGCATTTTTCAATGCGCATATCTTGTCCATATTCTCGGTGAGATATTTGTAGCCTTCGCCGCTTTTTGCGATAGTTTCGATATCCTCATAGCGCCTTAGATGAACTGTCCTCGAATCGCCCACCCAAACGTCCTTTGTGCGGCTCGTGGTGGCGGTATAAGGCTTTTTAAGCGTTGTGCAGGATTTGTCACGGGTCAAAGCCTCATAAGTCTTGCCCTTTTCGGTCTTGTAGGAATATATCCTGTATTTGTAGGCCTTGTTTGCGGAAAGTTTGATATCATAGTAATACTTGTCCGTTGTCTCCGCAAGCTGTTCCCACTTCTTTGTGCTGTCGTTATAGCGGTAAATGCGGTATTTATCCGCCTTTGAGCTGTCCCCCCATTCAAGCTTTACGCTGCCTGTTTTTGCTGTGAGCTTAACGTTCGTGGGGGCTTTATTGTGCTTTGTAGTGGTGGATACTGCGATCAAACAGCCGTTTGCATAACGTCCGCCGCCATATTTTTTCGCCCTTGCCTCGACTGTGTATTTTGTATCACGTTTGAGACCTCTGAAAGTGTAGTCGATATTCTTGTTGCTCACCGATACCGACTGTATTTTCTTACCGTTTTGATAGATCGTGAGTTCATACTTTGAGCACTTCTGCGATTTCCAGGTGACACGAACGGCGTCGGAATCTCTGTTCACGGCGGTGATCTTCATATCCGTTGGGATGGTTGCGAAATAGTTTGTTTTCGACCAGCCGCCGTAAGTCTTTTTCGAGCCGGAACTTTTATAAGCCCTGATCTTGTAGCCGTATCTCAGACCTGCGCCGAGGCCTTTTATGGTATAGCTGCACTTTGACGTCGTGCCGGCTTTGTACCATTTGTCGGTGTTTTCAAGATAGTACCAAACTTCATAGCCCTGCACGCCCTTGACGGACTTCCAAGATACGGAAGCGGTGGTCTTAGTGCTGTCATAATCGCTGTTGAGAGCAGGCTTTGCAATGCTTGCCGCCGAAACAGACGAGACTGTATTTATGATTGATGAAACGTTGATATTGTCAGCCGAAACAGCTCCAGCGCCGCTTATGCACATAACCATTGCGCAGACCGCCGCCGAAAGCTTAGAAAGTTTGAGCTTCATAGAATTCCCCCAAAGCAAAAAATAATAGCCGCCAGTATCACAAGCGACTATCATTATTATAACATATCACCAAAAGCTTGTCAAGCGTGAGCCTTTGTTATCGGCAAAATGCCAAAAGGTGTGACCCGTCGGCTATTTTTTTCTGAATACCAGCAGCTTGCTGATAATATAGTTTAGTATGAGCACGATCACGTTTGCCACGATCTTTGTGGCCCAGTAATTGAACGCAAGCAGGGAATAGCCCAGCCACATCATAAGCATTTCAACCAGCAGGGTGAAAAGACGTCCGCCATAAAATGACGCCGCCTCCGAGGCGATAGCTTTTGCGCCTTCTGCCTCAGACTCGAACACCCATATCCTGTTTGTGATATAGGCGAACGTTACCGCACATATCCAAGAAAACACCGTGCTTGCGGTGGAAACAATGCCCTTGCCGCTGCCAAGCTGCTCCAAGAGCATTTTTGACAGTCCAGCGGTCACAAAGCTCACCGCTGTTGTCAGCACGCCGAAAAACAGATACAAAAGCATTTCCTTGTTTTTTACATAAAAGGGTCTGAACCAGCCGAATATCTTCCAGTCCATTATCCTGTCAAAAATATCTTTTTCTTTTTTTGCCATTTTCATTATCTCCTGTTGAAATTTTGGTGTAATACACATAACGCTGTTTATGCTTATGCGAAAAATACGGCTAAAAACGGGCGAACGTAAATTGTTGTGAGCCTTGCCGAATAACATTTTTCGCCCCTACATACGATATACGTTATAGAGAGAATGTTATTTGAAAATTCTCACGATTGTCGTTATTGTCCTATTATTATAACGCTTTTACACGGATTTTTCAACATTACTGTTGCAATTTGTTAAAAAATATGTTATGATAGCTATATGTAGTCTGATATCAAGGGTGCGTTTAGTGCTTTTTAACAGTCGGTCGCACCCAATATAATTTTTATTTTTAATTTGTCTCGCCAAAAGGCGGAAAGGAACATTTATTTAATGAAAGTTTTAGTGATAGCAATTCTTCTGATGATCTCAGCCGTGTGCTCTGCGACGGAGACGGCTTTTTCTTCCTGCAATCGTATAAGGTTGAAAAAGCTTGCGGACGAGGGCAGCAAGTCGGCTAAGAAAGCTCTTTACATATGCGACAATTTCGATAAGGCGCTGACGGCAATCCTTATCGGCAACAATGTTGTGAACATTTCGTCCTCGTCACTTGCGACGGTGCTTTTTACCGAAAAATTTGGCGCAGGAAGCGTTGGTATCGCAACCATCGTTATGACTGTGCTGGTGCTTATTTTCGGCGAGATTTTGCCGAAGAGCCTTGCCAAAGAGAATTCAGAGCGGTTCTCCATATTGATGGCAGCGCCCCTTTCGGCGTTTATGTTCATAATCACGCCGTTGACCGCAATTTTTATGGGTATCAAAAACGGCGCTTCAAAGCTTGTCAGCAGCGGAAAAGATCAGCCGTCCGTAACAGAGGAAGAGCTCAAGTACATAATCGACGAGATACAGGACGAGGGCGTCCTCGAAAAGCAGGAGTCGGAGCTTGTGCAGTCGGCATTGGACTTTGACGAGATAACCATAAGCGAGATACTCGTCCCCCGAGTGAATATCGAGGGCGTTGAGCTCCACGACGATATGGAGGATATCAAAAAGCTGTTTATACAGTCGAAATATTCAAGGCTTCCTGTATATGAAAAGGATATCGACCACATCATCGGACTTATCCACCAGTCGGACTTTTTTGAGATATATCTCAAGGGCAAAAAGGACATTTCCGCAATTATGAACAAGCCCCTTTATATCACGGAAAACCGCAAGATATCGGACATTCTCAGACAAATGCAGCGCAAAAAGGTGCATATGGCTGTGGTGCTGGATCAGTACGGCGGAACGGAAGGCATTTGCACTCTCGAGGATATAATCGAGGAACTTGTGGGTGAGATATACGACGAAAGCGACGAGGAGGACACATCATTTGTAAAGCTGGGCGACGGACAGTTTGAAGCGTCGGCAGAGCTTTCTGTGTCAGATTTTCTCGACCGAATGGGTCTCCCCGAGGACACTATCGAGACGGAGCGGACTTCCCTCGGCGGCTGGATAATGGATATCCTAGACCGCATACCGGAGCAGAACGAAGTTGTAAGTTGTCCGCCATTTGAAATGACCATAAAAATGGAGGACGAGCAGAAGATCGACAGGATACGCTTTAAAGTCGATGAGGACGAGATCAAAATAAATAAGGACGATATGGAGGACGAAAATGCCTAAGCAGATAAAAGCAGAGAAGATGAAGAAGTCGGAGCGTTCATACAGAAAGTGGGCGTGCGCAGGGCTTTTCGGCTCTGTGGCGTTTATGGGCGCATTGGGCGGACTGATAAATTACATCATCAAGACGGAAAAAGTGCTGCCGACAGCTATTGTTTTCGGGCTTTTCATCGTGTACGCTTTCCTGTGCGTAATGTGCGCAGTCAAGGGCATAATGGGCTATGTGAACGACGATATCGGCGTTTGCCTTGGGCAGGGGATAATAAATGTTTTCTGCTCGGTGGCGTGCATAATGAATTTCAGAATGGCGCTTATAATGCTCCTCGCCGCCTGCAAAGCCGACAACGCAGTTAGCAATCTTATCGGCAGCCAGACCCAGACGGAGTTCGTTCAGAGCCAGTACGCAAGCTGGATATTCCTAGCCTTTGCGACCCTTGTGTCCATAATTCTTGGCATTTTGGCAATGGTGAAGCTTTCTAAAAATAAAGAATAAAAAGCATAAAGCATAAAAATAGAAGTATAGAAAAATCATAGATCAAGGAAGAAAAAATAATGTTATTACTTGCACTCGTAGTCGTATGCTACACAATATGTTCCCTCAGCGATAAGTACGCAGTTTCCACAGCAAAATTCAACGGAGACGAGCTGGGCTTTATGATGGCGGCTGCGACCGCCGTTTTTATGGCTTGCTGCCTGCCGGTTTTAGACAGAACATTCGTAATAAGCTGGCAGTCCTTTGCGGCGATAGCCTTGCTTTGCCTGTCAAAGATACTCGAATTTAAGCTTTCTGCCATAATATTGCTTGAAATATCGGCATTCGAGCTAAAAGCTTGGCTTGGCATAACCCTGTTTATGTCATACGCAACGGACATTTTCCTCGGCGAAAAGCCCAGCGTATTCAAGTTCATTTTCATAATCGTTACAGTCGCAGGACTTATTTTCATCGCAAAGTCGGGCAGAGAGGACACTTCCTCTGGCGCAAAAATAAACTACCGCAGGATAGCCCTTCCGCTGACATTCTATCTGCTGGCACGATACGGCTACGGCATTGTTGTAAGGGCTTCGGCGGACTACATATCATCGACAATGGCGCTGTTTTTCGCACTTATACTTATGGCGATCGTGCTGCTGCCAAGGGCCAAGCCTGTTCAGATGTATCGCAAAAATGTCAAAGGCGCTTGGGTGGTCATTCTCACAAAGATACCGAACGTGGCGGGTCTGCTGGCGGAGAACGCCATAATCGCCGTGAGCCTTGCAACGGCCTCGTTCATTCAGCCGATGATACTTTGCTCGCTGTTCATAATCGCTCTGCTGAGAAAAGAGCCGATCACAAAGCTGAGATTTATCGGCAGCCTTGTGTGTATGGTGGGCATAATCGGCTTTCAGATGTGCTGATCTTGTGATATTTGGAATACAAAAAATAAAAGGGAGACACGGCGTCTCCCTTTTTATTTAAGCCACATCCAATAGTGGGCGAATCTTATCTTTTGATATCATACATCGCAGCGAAATAATAGACTTCCTCGAGATAATTGCCGTCCTTGCCCCATTTCACGGCGGCTCTGACTATGCAGCCGTTCATATTATCGTCGGGCAAGGAAAGCTTTTTCTGCGCCTTGCTGAGCACATTGCCCTCATAATCGTACACCGTATAGAGGATATCCCCCGTGATCTTGCCGCTGACGGACACGGTCATCGGCGTTTTCAGCACAAGTTTGCCGTCCTTATCCAGCGCTGCCTCAACATCGAAAGATGGGGCTTCTTTGAGCAGCGTTTCAAGTTCGGGCTCTTTGCCCAGCTTATCGCTTTTGCCCCTGTAATAACGCTGGGTCTGCGTTCCGGGGAGCTCGTATTTATCGCCGCCGCAGGTGAGCACCACGCTGCCGACCTCCACATTCGGCGTTATATTCATCACCAGCACCATGACCGCAAACACCGCCGCCGCAATGACTGCCACAATGATCTTTCTTTTCATCGCAAATCTTCAAACCTCGCTGACTTGTATGCTTGTCACAAATCAACAGGTCAAGCATACAGTTTTGTTATTTTAATTATAGTATATGGCGTGGGAAATGTCAAGGCTGGGGGACAAACGCTTCACCGCAAAAATAATAATATTCAAATGTCAGATCAGCGAAAGTTTGTTGAAAAAGGCTATTACATTTGTTTTAACAAATGTGGTATAATATACACAGAAAAGATCAATATTGTTTCAATGAGCAGCAAACAGCGTAAGACCGATTGAGTTCGGTTTTGCGCTGTTTTTTATTGTTTTATTATTTTGTTGTTCATTTTTAAGACGTGGGAGGTATTTTGATGAGCACACAAGTGCAGAATTTGCAAAAAGAAAACAAAATGGGCGTTATGCCTATACCGAAGCTGATGATGAATATGGGTCTGCCGATGATAATTTCAATGGTGGTGCAGGCGTTTTACAATATTGTTGACAGCTATTTTGTGAGCCGAATGACTGATGACAGCATTGCGAATATGGGCGAATATGCGGTGAATGCGCTGACGCTGGCGTTCCCTGTACAGCTTCTTATCATAGCCGTGGGCGTCGGAACGGGCGTGGGAATAAACGCTCTGCTTTCGAGAAGTCTCGGCGAAAAGAATTTTGAAAGGGCTGGCAAGATAGCAGAAAATGCGATTTTTATCGGCGTTTGCACCTACATAGTATTTTTGCTGTTCGGACTATTCGGAACGCAGGCATTTCTTAAAACTCAGACTTCCGACCCTTTGGCGCTTAAACTTGGCGGACAATATCTCGGCATATGCTGCGTAATGTCCTTCGGCGCTGTGGGCTCGATGATATTTGAAAAGCTTTTGCAGGCGACAGGACGGACAATCCATTCCACCATAGCGCAGCTTGTTGGAGCGATAACGAACATAGTTCTTGACCCTGTGCTTATATTCGGTCTTGGCTTTTTCCCGAAAATGGGCGTAAAGGGTGCGGCCTACGCTACCGTTGCAGGACAGATCATCACAATGGCTATCGGCGCAGTTCTGCATTTTGCCTGCAACAAAGAGATACCAAGGGGAGTGAGATTTTTCCGTCCGGAGGGCAAAATAATCGCAAACATTTACAAGATCGGCGTTCCAGCTATCATAATCCAAGCCCTTATGTCGGTTATGACCTATGGCTTGAACATTATCCTTGGCAGGGTATCCCAGTCGGCTGTGACGGCTTATGGCATTTATTACAAGATACAGCAATTCGTGTTCTTTGCGGCATTTGGAATGAACAACACCATTATCCCAGTTGTTTCCTACAATTTCGGTATGGGCGACAAAAAGCGTGTGAAGGACGGCATAAAGTTCGGAATGTTATACACTTTGGCGCTTATGCTGTTGGGACTGGTGGGCTTGCAGCTGTTTGTCGATCCGCTATGCGGCGTGTTCTCGCTGTCCGCCGAGACCGCTCAGCTTTGCAAATATGCCATTAGGATAATCACATTGGGATATATTTTTGCAGGTGCGAACATCGCATATCAAGGCATTTTTCAAGCGCTGGATCACGGCATAGGTTCGCTGGTGCTATCGCTCATAAGACTTCTGATAGTGCCGCTGCCGCTGGCTTTTGGTCTGACATTTGCCGCCAATGCAGGAAAGCTTGTATGGCTTGCTGTGCCAATAGGCGAGCTTGTGGGGCTTTTTGCGGCGCTGATAATAATGGGCAGGATAAAAAGAGAGCTGGAGCTTTAATATACCCGACGAGGCAAGGTGCGGCGACAAGCTGCGCTTTGCCTTTTTGCTTTTTTGTCTTTTATGTCGGAAAAAATATTGCGAAAAAAGAGGAAAGGGACTTGACTATCGTGGCGAAATCGTGTATAATAATATGTGGTCGATCGGGGTGTGGCGCAGATTGGTAGCGCGCTACCTTGGGGTGGTAGAGGTCGTCGGTTCAAATCCGGTCACTCCGACCAGTTTAGCCCGTCATCACAATGTGGTGGCGGGCTTTTTGTATTTTCATTTACTCAAAGTATCAAAATCATCAAGATCATCAAAATAGCCGAAAATATCAGCTTTTCAGAAAGGAGCAGCAGCTTGGATAACATCAAAAGCGCCAAGATCGGCGAAATTGGCGAGAAAAAACGTGTAAAAGACGTGTATAGCATTAGAATTGCGGATATTATTCTGAGCGTTGCCCTTGTGCCGGCGGCGGTCTTGATGTATGTTTTTCTGTTGTCGCCCAAAAGCACCGCAGCAGGGGAGACCGCCACCGCAGTCGTCACCGTCAGCGGCAAAGAATACGGCCGCTACCCCCTCGATAAAGATCAGTCCGTTAGGATCGACACCGACGGTGGCTATAATCTGCTGGAAATAAAAGACGGCAAAGCCCTTATGGCGGAGGCGGATTGCCCCGACGGCTATTGCGTCAGCCACGGCGGAATTTCGAGAAAAGGCGAGGTCATAGTCTGCCTGCCACACAAGCTTTCCGTTGAGATCGAAACGAGCGAAAAGTCGGACAGCTCTGACGATATCGACGCAGTTGTGAGATAGCGGGGGCGGTGAAATGGCAAGAATGAAAGCAAATGAAAAGTCAAAAATGTCCAAAATGTCAGCCGCAAAGCGTGTCACCACCGTGGGCGCATTAGCTGCCTTGGCGCTGATCTTCAGCTATGTCGAGGCGCTTATCCCGTTCAATTTCGGCGTGCCTGGAATAAAGCTCGGACTGGCAAATCTCGTGGTGGTCACGGGGCTTTATTACCTGTCCGTTTGGGACGTGCTGGCGGTGTCGCTCATAAGAATTTTGATCGCAGGACTGCTTTTCGGCAACGGCGTGTCGATAATATACAGCCTCGCCGGTGGCTTGCTCAGCTTTGTAATAATGTGCGCAGTCAAGAAAACGGGCGCATTTTCAATCGTCGGCGTCAGCGTTCTCGGCGCAGTTTTCCACAATGTTGGACAGATCGCCGCAGCCTGCTTTGTGATGAAAACTGCCGTGATATTCTATTATCTTCCAATACTGATGATTGCCGCCGTAGCAACAGGCTTTCTGCTGGGCTTCGTCTCGGGCAGGGTGCTGAAAATTCTGCAAAAGCAGCTTCAACATTGACGGGTGAAAAAATATATGTGATATAAAAACCGCCGCCCTGCTGATATTTTCAGCAGGGCGGCGGTGGTTTTGTTATTTAGTCGGGAATATTGAAAATTGCGTAGTCGTTGTTGTCATCACTCTCTGAATATGGCGCAACATCTGTTTCGGTGCTAGCCGCCATAACATCTTCTGTAATAAACTTTGTTATTTCGATCTCAGGCTCAAAATATCTCTCTTTTTTCATTTTACTTTTCCTCTTTTCTACTATCAAGAAGCACTTGTGTATGCTTTTGCTTCCTTATTATAAAGTACAAACGCTTTCAGCAATGTAACAAGATCGCTGTTGCGGTTTCTTGCGGCATAAACATAAGTAAGCGGCGAGTCCGTAACAGTCATTGTTTCAGTACCCTTGCTGACAGTCAATTTAACTTCATCGCCAAGCTGATGAGGCGCAATGTCATTGATATCAACATAATAGCGACCATTTTTCAGCGTCGGGGTGAGAGCTTGGTTATTATATGTGAATGTGTAATTTGAAATGTCACTTCCACTAACCAAATTAAAGTAAACTCTCAGAATTGTTTTTGATTCAAGCACAAGGCTGCGTCCGTACAATGAAATGCCTTCGATATCGTCTGTCTTAGAGAACATCTGCTGATCTTTCAAATCGTTAAGATCAACAGCATTTATCTTATTAAGATCATCAGCTGAAATAGTTACGCCGTTGTTATCAAAATATGACTTTGCGGTGATTCCGTAAAGATATGTTGCGTTGACAAGGCTCTGAGCGGCTTTTGCTTCTTTGTGGTTATAAGCATTTTCATCATTTGCCGCCTTATTTATAGAGTCAACATATCTTAAAACGGAGTAATCAAAGCTGTTGCTTGACTTGTCGCCGTATACAAGCTTAGCTGTAACAGTAGCGTCCATTTGCTTTGAATTGAGCGGACACTCAAAACGATACAGACCATTATCATTTTTGCCTGACTGATTAGCGGTGATAGTCTCGTCGCCAACTGTGAATTCCATAACAACATCGTCAGCATTTGCGTCAGATGAAAGGTCAGCGTAGAAATTGATGCTTATAGCGTCGCTAAGACTTACAGTTGTGCCTATAATATCGCCAACGCCGTTTTCATAAACGCCGCAATCTGCAACTGTGCATTTGCCAAGTGAGTAGTGATGAATAACGCCATAATCATATATTCCACAGGTCTGGCAAGCACGTCTTAATCTTCCGTGCGTTGTCCTTGTGGCAGCCTGCATAGTTGCCCATTCGCCCCAGCTGTGTCCCTTGGCAGGAACGATCTCTTGTCGCTGGTTGCCGCAGGTCGGACAGGTATAAACATTAACACCATCATATATGCAGGTCGGAAGTCTGTAAGCGCTTAAATACTCAGAAAAATGCTCACACGCTGTGATCTCAAAATTCTTTGTGACCTCTCCTGCATAGGGATCAATACCCTTTATAGTGATACTAGCAGTACCTTCATTAACATTGTTTTTGTATTCGAGAGTGTAATCAACGTCCTGTACAAGATATTTGCCGTCTTCTCTTACCGTTACATATGGTTTGATCTCATACTTAGCATATGACAGGCTTGTAGCATAAACCTTTATATCGCAGTCAGAAATATAATCCTTGTCTGCCCAGAATGTAAGACCGTTCTTGGCTGCAAACTTTTCAGCGTGGCTGTTGTGCTTGCCTCTTACTATGGTCGAATTTGTTGTAAAATCGCTCTTATAACCAACAGCATAATCGCCTATAACGAGCCTGTATACCTTGTTACCGTCTTTATCTTCGGTTATGCCAAAATTTGAACTCGTCTTATATGGTATATAAAGATAGTCGATGTTGTTGCAGTTGAAGAATGCAAAAGAACCGAGGTATCTCAAAGTTGATGGTAATGTTACATTGGTAAGTTCAGTACAATTATAGAAAGCGCCATTGTAATAATACTTGCTCTCGTCTATCTTTGCAACGCTCTCAGGTATATAGATACTTGTGATCTTGCTGTTTGCAAACGCACCGCTTGAAATAACTCTCACATAATCGTTGTCAATTCTGTCAGGGATAGCTACGGCACCCGTTGCAGAAGTTGCGTCCGTGAGTATCAGCGAATGACCGACCTTTGAATATGTAAATCCTTCATATTTAATTGTCGAGGTCTCGGGCGTTTTGTAATCGCTTGCCGGCATATCAGGAATCGAATAAAGGAACTCAAAACCTGTTCCTGTGGTGTCATAAGGGATATGCTGATTGTCGTCTGTAAATTCATTAGAACCCTTTCCAAACCACTCGTAGAATTTATTATAATACGCTGTGTTGTTCCAGTTTACGTCCCAAGTAACGTCAACGCCGTAGTAATTGCCGTCGTCCATTTTAACGTAATTCCAAGCGTGATCGTAATTCACCGCATAAATGCACTCAACACCGATGTAATTCATCGCCATAGAATAAGCCTTTGCAAAGCTTTCGCATACGCCGTCAAGATCATCGTCAAGAGATCCCAAAACATTGTGCGCCGTGCGTGTGGAAGCAGGAGAACCTGTGCTGTCATAATCGTAAATGTTCTCGGAAGTCATAATGTCGTGTACGATCATAGCCTTATCATAGGCTGTGTTGTATCTGTCTGCGACATCTTTGAATTCCTTCATCTTTTCAGCAATAAGCTCATCGCCCTCACGTCTTGCCTCTGCTGAGAAATACTGACTGTCTACCATAGCGTAAATTTCAGTCTTACTTGTATAAGCGCCGCCCCAAAGCCAGAAATACTTTGGATGGTCGTGCTGCCAGGTGTTGTATATCGCAAGCGCCTGATTTTTAGTAAGTCCGAATTGATTGTAGTTAACAGAGCCGACATAAGCAAGATTTGCGTCATTTGCCGGAACCATATTTTTTCCGCTTGCTTCAAAATCCTCAGCTACAACGTCAAAGAGTGAATACAAAGCCTGCGCCTTATCTTCATCAGCTATTTCGCCAAGGTGCTGAAGTCCATAATCCGAATCATACCGCTCTGTACTTCCGTCCGCAGTAAACAGCGCAATGCCGTCCTCCGCAACGCATACAGCGTAGTCCGCAATGGTGTATTCCTTTACGTCCTCGGGTACATCGTCCTCCGAAACCTCGATAGATTGCGGCTGGATAACTCCGCCCGTTGGCGTCAGATCAACGTCCTGCCAGGTCGACCCCTGAGAAATCGCTTCATTCTGTCCGCCAGTCTCAACCTGCGAGCCTTCCGCCACCGCCGTGACGCTCACGCTGCTGATCGCCATTATCGCCGAAAGCAGCAATGCGGTCAGTTTTTTCATCTTCATACTAATACCTCCTGTAAAAAGCAGCCAAAGCCGCTCCCCTTATATCAGCAATAGCCTATCACAAATCGCAAATTTTGATCTGCGTTGCGATATGTACCTGCAACTATGCCAATTTATCATATACTATTATATAATATATGTGAATTAGTGTCAAGCATTTGCACTTTATTTCTTGATGTTTCGACATTTTGTATAATTTGCGCTGATTTATTAGGCGATTATGACAAGTATATGTCACCAACAATAAGTAGAAAATTTCACAAATTATTGTTATAATAATATCTGTTATATTATAATAGGAAAGCAGGTGCGCAATATGACCTTGCAGCAGCTTAAATATGTGGTGGCGACCGCCGAGAAAGGCTCTATAAGCGAAGCCGCCAAATCGCTCTTCATCACCCAGCCAAGCCTTACAAACGCTATCCGTGAGCTGGAAAAAGAAATGAATGTGGAAATTTTCAGCCGTACAAATAAAGGCATTATCGTCTCAAAAGAGGGCGAGATCTTCCTTGGCTATGCACGACAGGTGCTTGAGCAGGCAAGCCTTTTGGAAGAGCGCTATATGGGCAAACAGACTTGGAAAAGACAGTTTTGCATCTCCACCCAGCACTATTCTTTCGCAGTCAATGCCTTTGTCGATCTCATCAAAGAGTTCGGCGGCGAGGAGTACGATTTCAGTATCCGTGAAACTCAGACCCACGAGATCATCGACGACGTGGCAAGAATGAAAAGCGAAATTGGTATCCTCTACCTCAACGACTTCAACGAGCCCGTCCTCCGCAAACTCATAAAATCAAACGGCTTGACCTTTACCGAGCTTTTTTCCGCAAAACCCCACGTCTTTGTTGGCTCAGCAAACCCTCTTGCCAAAAGAGCCTCCGTCACCCTCGACGACCTAAAGCCTTACCCATACCTATCATTCGAGCAGGGCGAGTATAATTCATTCTACTATTCCGAGGAGATCCTCAGCACCATAAAGCGTGATAAAAATATCCGTGTCCGTGACCGTGCGACCCTCTTCAATCTTCTTATCGGACTTAACGGCTATACCATTTGCAGCGGCGTTATCGATGAAAAACTTAACGGCAGCGATATCGTCGCCGTGCCGCTTGAAGCCGAGGGCGCAATGCGTGTCGGTATCCTCACAAACCCGAAAGTGCTCAAAAACAGCCTTACCGATTTTTATATCGCTGCGCTGAAAAAATACATCACGCCGAACCCCTAGCAAACCAAGCATTTGCGTTGCTTATTTTCACAAAAACAACCTAGCAACTCAGTAGGTTTTTTGTTATTTGTACGATCATTTTTACCATACCTTGACTTGCCCTTGACAAATAATAGCCGCTGTGCTTTAATATAGTAGTAGGGCAAAGCCTACATCTTTTATTTTTTCACTTATGGAAAGGAAGCTGAAAATTATGAAGCTTAGAAAAGTTTTGGCTCTTGCTGCCGCAGCAGTATTGGCCGTGTCAGCTCTTGCTTCTTGCGGCGTAAAGGAAGATTCCTCAAACGCTTCAAAGGCAGAGGGTTCATCAGACAAACATTATAAGATAGGTATTGTTCAGATTATGGAGCATACCTCCCTGAACACTATCAGAGACGCTGTTATCGACCAGTTGGCAGCTCTTGGCTATGTAGACGGTGAAAACTGCACTATCGACGCACAGCAGGCTAATAACGAATCGACAACTGTTCAGCAGATACTCGACCAGTTCAAGGCTGACGGCGACGATATCATCATCGCTATCACAACACCTTGCGCACAGCTCGCAGCACCATATTCAGAGGAGATCCCAGTCGTATTCTCCGCTGTAACAGACCCGGTCGGAGCAGGCCTTTGCGATTCACTCGAGAGCACAGGTTCAAACATCACAGGCACATCTGACAAGCTTGCTATCACAAAGATACTTGATTTCGCACTTGAAATGAAGCCTGACATCAAGACCCTTGGCTACCTTTACAACACAGGCGAGGACAATTCAGTTTCAAGCCTCAAGGAAGTAAAGGAATACTGCGAAGCAAAGGGCATCACAGTAGTAGAGGGCGCAGCTTCAAACACATCTGAGGTACAGGAAGCAGCGCAGAACCTTGCATCAAAGTGTGACGCCGTGTTCTCACCTAACGATAACACTATCGCAGGTGCAATGGGCACAGTAACAGAAGTAATGAACAAGGCGAAGGTACCAATGTTTGTTGGCGCAGATTCAATGGTAATGGACGGCGGACTTGGTACAGTCGGCATTGAGTATTCAGACCTTGGAAAAGAGACAGCAAATATGGCAGCGCAGATACTCAGCGGCGAGAAGAAGGCGTCTGAGATACCGATCAAGGTATTCAATGAAGATCTCAGCACATACATCAATAAGACAACAGCGGAAGCTATTGGAATAACCATTCCTGACGATATCGCTAATGGCGAAAAAACTGTTTACTTTGAATAGTGAGGAATGAGGAGTGAGGAATGAATGTATCGCCTAGCGGCGATGATTTTGAAAACTCCGAAAGTCCGAGATAAGTGGGACGTCGAGGACGCAAATTGTTGTGAGCATTGTCGAACAACAATTTTCCCCTACATATGCGCTAAATTACGCAATATTAATGTAGGGGCGAACATTGTTCGCCCGATTTTTGACAGTTCGAAAGAAGCATAGCAAACGCTGTGCTTCTTTTTTTGGTTGCCTCCAAGTAAAGCAAAACATAGCAACCCACCGCCAAAAAACTATTGCAAAATCCAATAAAACATAGTATAATAAAAGGTGCGAGCAAATTCGTGTAGTCCCGAAACTTTGAGAGACCATAATAAATGGCACAATCAAAAATCGGGACGTCTGGGGCGCCGTCCAAGGGGACGACAATCGTCCCCTACATTACTCTAAACCGAAAGGAAAATATTATGAAGCTGAATAAAAAAACAGTCCTGTCATTGCTTCCGAAAGTTATTCTGATCGTGCTGCTGCTGGTGATAATCAATACCCAGCTCACCGAAAGCGTCGTTACAGGTACATTTGAAAAAGGCCTTGTGTTCGCAATTCTGGCACTCGGTATCTTTATCTCATTTAGAATACTAGATATCCCTGATTTGTCCGTGGATGGTACTTTTACTCTCGGCGTCGCCGTGTCTGTTATGCAGGCGTTCAACGGCAGCCCTGTCAAGGGTATACTACTTGCTATCGTCGCAGGCGCTATCGCCGGAAGCGTTACGGGTATACTTATCACAAAATTCAACGTCCAGCCTATCCTCGCAGGTATCATCACGATGACCGCTCTCTATTCCATTAACCTTAAAATTATGGATAGACCGAATATTTCACTCTATAAAAAGGATACTATCTTTACTATGGCGCAAAAATATTTCGGCGATTACTATAAGCTGGCCGCAGGCGCTATCGTCCTTGTTATTGCCGCTGCGCTGCTGTTTTGGTTCCTCAAAACTCAGGCCGGTATGTCCCTGCGTGCAACAGGCGATAACGAGTATATGGTAAGAGCTTCCTCTATCAATTCCGATAGAATGAAGATCCTCGGCTTCGCTATCGCAAACGCCCTTGTTTCCCTCTCGGGCGCAATGTATGCCCAGTATTCTTCCGCAGGCGACTCAAACAGCGGTACAGGTATGCTGGTGGTCGGCCTTGCTTCTATCATCATCGGCGAAATTTTCTTTAGCAAGCATTCTATCCTCTTCGGTATATTGGCAGCTATCTTCGGCGCAATTGCATATCGTTTCGTCCTCGCCTTCGCAATGAGCCTTGGTATGGACAGCAATTATACTAAGCTCTTCTCCGCCGCAATAGTCGCTATCGCAATTTCTCTGCCTGCTATCAAAAAGTATATCCTTAAAGCTTACAGAAGAATCTGCGGCGATAAGGCTGAAAAAGCCGATGTAAAGGAGGCGTAAAAAATGCTGAGACTTGAAAACGTAAATATCACATTCAATAAAAATACAGCCAACGAAAGAAAAGCCTTGCAGCATATAAACCTTGACGTCAAGGACGGCGACTTCGTTACTGTTATCGGCTCAAACGGCGCTGGTAAATCTACCCTTATGAACGCCGTCAGCGGAAGCTATGAGACCGACAGCGGCAGGATATACCTCTCCGATAAAGAGATCACCCACCTCAAAGAGCACCAGCGTGCAAAGTTCATAGGCAGATTGTTCCAAGACCCTCTCAGAGGTACAGCCCCCAATATGACTATCGAGGAAAACCTCGGCCTTGCATATAGCCGTGGCAAACGCCGCTCACTCACTATCGGTATCAGAAAAAAAGACGTTGAGTTTTTCCGTGAAAAGCTCCGTGAGCTTGACCTCGGCCTTGAGGACAGAATGAAGACCCCTGTTGGCCTCCTCTCAGGCGGACAAAGACAGGCGCTTACCCTGCTTATGGCAACTATCGTGACCCCAAAGCTGCTGCTCCTCGATGAGCATACCGCAGCTCTCGACCCAAAGAACGCCGAGAAGGTTATGGCTATCACCGACAAGATAGTAAAGGAAAACAACATCACAACGCTGATGATAACACACAATATCTCAAACGCTATCGAGTACGGCAATAAAACTGTCGTAATGAGCCAAGGCAAGCTTCTTCTCACTATCGAGGGCGAGCAAAGAGCTAATATGACTGTTGAAAAGCTTATGAAGCTCTATTCCGATACCGCCGAAGATCAGCTTTCGGATAAGATGATACTTGGTGAATAAGGATAACAAAACAAGAAGTCAGTTCGTCAAAGAACATTACTAACATAATAAAGCACTCACTTTTAATGTAGGGGCGAACATTGTTCGCCCGTTACTTTGGTATGTGGTTGGCGAATAAGACAATAAATATCAAATATTAAATAGGAAAAATAATGACCAGGAGGGCGACGGTTGAAGCTTAAAAATATCACCGCCGCTGTCGTCGGGTGCATAGTAGCCGTTGCAGCTGTGATAACCGCAGCGGCTGTTATATTTACGCCGCCAAAGATATATATAAGCGAGATATGCCCGACGAACAGCGGCAAAGATCAAACCACCGCTGTGAAGGATAAAGAAGGAGACTATTGCGACTGGATAGAAATTTACAACCCCACGGATAAGGACGTGTCGCTGTCCTCATTCTCTCTGTCAAAAAATGACGGTGCGGAATATTCTCTGGGGGATAATATAGTCAAAGCCCATAGCTATACGCTGGTCTATTGCTCGAAAAATGGCGTAGACAGGCAGGATATCCCCCACGCCGATATGAGTATCGGCAAGGTCAGCGAGGATAAGATCTCCCTGCGCTATCGTGGCTTTGAGTGCGAAAGCATTACATTGCCGGCGCTCGATAAGGGTGTAAGCTATTCGAGAGATAAAAACGGCGAAATGTATGTGTCAAACCCTACCCCAATGGCGGAAAATGCGGCCGAAACTATCGGCGATACACCAACGTTTTCAAAGACCGCAGGCAGCTATGAAAGCGCCTTTACGCTGGAGATCTCCGCAGGAAAAGGCCAAACTATCTATTACACCACCGACGGCACAGACCCTGAAAGCTCCGATACAAGAATTGCCTATACGAAGCCTATCGAGATATCAGACCGCAAAGGGGATAAAAACGTACTCTCCGCCTATGACCCGATGAAAGTCCAGCTCGATTACCGTGAAAGTATCAGCCTGCCAAAGGATAGCGACGTTGATAAAGGCACAGTGATAAGAGCCTGCGCAGAGGGCACAAGCGGCAAATGCGGCAGAACTGTCACCGCAACATATTTCGTTGGCGTGTCAAGCGCAGACCATAACGGCCTGCCTATCATCTCAATGACCACCGACCCCGACGGCCTTTATAATGAAAAAACAGGCATTTATTGCCTTGGCGACGTTTATAAAGGGTATGACGAAGCGTTCCCCGACCACGCTTGGAACGGCTCTATCCCTGCGAATTATAATCAGCGTGGCAAGGAGTGGGAAAAGTCCTGCTATATAGAATATTTTGACAGCGAAGGCAATACGCTTTTGTCACAAGACTGCGGCGTGAGGATACAGGGCGGCTGGTCAAGAGCCGACTATCAAAAATCCTTCCGCTTCTATGCAAGAAGCAAATACAGCAAAAGCAGCTTTGACAACGTCTTTTGGTCAGATAATACCGACAAAAACGGCGATCTTATCACATCTTGCAAAACTTTCGTGCTGAGAAACGGCGGCAATGACGCAAATTACTGCAAATTCAAGGACACGATGACGCAGAAAATGGTGGCGGAGAAAAACGCCGATACGCAAAAAGGCACAGCCTGCGTGCTGTTCATAGACGGCGAATATTGGGGACTTTACACTCTGCAAACCGATTACAGCGAGGAGTATTTCTCCGATAAATACGGCGTTTCGGAAGACAATGTTGTAATGTATAAAAACGAAGAACTTAGTATCGGCGAGGAAAAGGACGAAGCCCTATTCACAGAAATGTGCGAGTTCATCTCAAACAACGATATGACCGTCGACGCCAACTATAAAAAAGCCTGCACAATGCTTGATATGGACAATTTTGCCGACTATATCGCCACGGAGTTTTATATCTTCAACGATGACTGGCCGCAGAACAATTACGCTTGCTGGCGCACAAGAACTTTCGAACAAGGCAACAAGTATGCAGACTGCCGCTGGCGGTTCGTCCTGTTCGATATCGAATCCTCGGCGAACCATTACAACGAGAAAAACGACCTAAAGAATATGTTCGCATACCTGCGAGAACAGGGCAAAACGACGCTTGGCGGAGTGATAACATCGCTGCTTGAGAACAAAACTTTCCAGCAGAAATTCGTCTCGGCAATATGCCAAACGGGCAGCGTGAATTTTGCCCCCGACAGATACGCAGAATTTCTGCAAAGCTATAAAGACGTTTACTATGGCGAGCTGGACAATTATTTCAAGCGTTTCCCAACTTGGGCGAAGCGCAAAAACGCTACCGACCCGATGTTGCAGCGTTGGCAGATTTTTGTTGAAACACGTTACGACAAAGTAATGGGCTATCTTGAAAGGGAGTTTTTGCTGTCGGAGCGAAGAAAAGTCGAGATAAGTTCGGAGAACTTTGAGCAGGGCACAGTTGAAATAAGCGGCGTGACGTTGGAAGCACCGTATAAAGGCGAGTATTTTGACGATTGTGAGATAACCTTGACAGCCAAAGCCATAGGGGACTATCATTTTGACCATTGGGAGGGAGTTAGCGGCACAGATAGTGAGAACGACGTTGTAACGGTAACAGTCAAAGGCGATATGAAAATCAAGGCAGTCTTTAAGCGCAATCTGTTGTAACGCAAACGTAACGTCCGTAATAAAAGAACACAAAAAACGGTCTGACCACCAAAAAGTCAGACCGTTTAATTTTGCATAACCTACATAACCAAATCAGCAAGTACCAAAGCTACCCCGTAAACCCAATGTCCACCGAGCATATCTCAGCGTCCGTGCCAACACGCATAAACGTGCCGTATACACCAACACCCGACGTCACGATGGAGTACATATCGCCCTTCTTTATCATTCCGCAAGGGTTCTCCCAGAAAAGCCCTATCGTCAAGTTGCCGGGGAAAAGCTGCCCGTCGTGTGTGTGTCCCGAAAAATCAATGTCCGCCCCTGCGTCAGCCGTCTCTTGAAGCTCGTCAGGCTCGTGGGAAAGCACGAATATCGGCTTGCTCTTGTCAAGCCCTGCCGTCAGATCAGCAATCTCCGCACGACTGCCGTCCTCTGTTCCCGGCTTGTCCGTGTCACGCCTGCCAACAAGATAAAATTCATCGTTCACAAGCACCGATTCATCATTGATAAGCTTTATGCCGCAGTCCTCAACAAATTTCGTCATCTTCTCATTGTGAAGCTGCTGTCCGCCCCAGTCAAATGTGAAGCCCATCAATATCTTCTCGTCAATGTCGTGATTGCCGTAAACTGCGTAAACTCCGTACTTGCTCTTTATGGACTTCAGCTGCGCCTTTATCCCCTCGGGATCGTCCATTCCGTCATAACTGTTGTCAAAAATGTCGCCTGCTATCACAACAATGTCTGCGTCCTGCTCGTTGATCTTCTTGACCATATTCGTGATGTGATCCACTCCAATGGCGTATCCCATATGCAGGTCAGCAACAAGCACAGCCTTTAAATGTTTGTCGCTTCCGCAGGATTTGTCAACAGTCACGCTGTATTCGTTCACCTTGATGTTTCGTGCGTTGAAAATGCCGTAAAGACAAGTTGCCACCGCACAAGCCACCACCACCGAACCAATTGATATCACGCTGCCACGAGAAAACAAAAGCGTGTTCTTTAGCTTCGTGTGCTTCGCAATAAGCCGCAGCAGATCAAAAAGCACCACATAAAGCAGCGAGTAAAGCATTATGCCTATCCAATATGTAGAAATTCGCCGTATGACGATAGCCACCGCCGATTTCGGCAGCAAAAACGCTATCACAGGCGAAAGCGCCATAAAAAGGTATATGACCGCAAAAGGCACCTTGAACCGCAGCCAATTGAGCCTATGGTTGCAATGCTTCATCCAATAGAAAAAGCGGAACATCATATACGCTGAAACACCCAAATAAAAGGGCAAAAGAAATAGAAATATCATCTTTTTTACCTCGCATAATCTGGACTATGGGCAAGTTACGTTGGCAGTCCGAGGAGCAGACAGACTTTAAACCGTACACAGCATTAAACCGTACAGAGTGCGGTTTTGTGCTGTCGCAAAAGCTTCAAAACAATGGGTGCACGATGTTCGCCCCTACATATAAACGGCGCATTTCCGCCATCGACGTCCCACCGATCTCGCCAATTACTGCTGATAGGTTTTATTCCCCTTCGAACTTCTCTAAGAAGCTATGCCGACCTTCGTTGTCTTTGTATGCAATGACTTGGTTGAGCATAACGTTCTCAACGCTCTTGAAAATGTTGAACTCTACCTGCGGATTGACCAGCTTGAGATTTGCAATAAGCTGCTTTATCTCCATTCGTTTCGATACAGTTCGGCTGTCGGGAGCGCAGGTCGTGCAAGTGTCCGTAAACTTGCAGGCACATTGGATAAACCTCAATCCATTGTAGTCACGCCAGCGCTTGATATCGTCCTCACGCACCATATAAAGAGGCCTGATAAGCTGCATACCCTCGAAATTCGTGCTGTGAAGCTTCGGCATCATCGTCTGAATCTGTCCTCCGTAAAGCATCGACATAAGTATAGTCTCGATAACATCGTCATAATGATGACCCAAAGCAATTTTGTTGCAGCCAAGCTCCTGCGCCTTGCTGTACAAATGCCCACGCCTCATTCGTGCGCAAAGATAGCAAGGGTTCTTTTCAATGTTGTATACCGAGTCAAAAATATCCGACTCAAACACAGTTATAGGAATACCCAGCCGCTTAGCATTTCGCTCGATTATCTCACGATTCGCAGGGCTGTAACCGGGGTCCATAACAAGATATTTCACCTCGAAAGGGAATTTGCTGTGCCTGTGGAGCATTTGGATAAGCTTTGCCATAAGCATAGAGTCCTTGCCCCCCGAAATGCACACGGCGATCTTGTCACCCGGCTGGATAAGCTCATACTCGTTGACAGATTTAGTAAACCTGTTCCAGATCTCCTTGCGGAATTTTTTCTGTATACTGCGCTCAGCGTCCGCAGAAATGTCCTTGATATCCTCCTGCGACAGCTTCTCACGCAGCCAGCCGTAATAACCGCCCTGAAGATTTTCAGCGTCATACCCAAGTTCCCGAAGCTTTTCCGCCTCAGTATCGCTTATAAGACCGCTCTTGCAGCAGATAAGCAGCTTTTTGTCTTTTGGCAGGGGAGTATCGTAAAGCTTTTCCAACGGCACATTTACCGCCCCGTCGATATGACCATATTCAAAAGAGAGCTCGTCACGAATATCGACAATGACCTCAGCTCCATTAACATCAAACATAAACAGACCTCCGATACAGGAATGTACTGTACTATATAATACCACATAACCGCACAAAAAACAAGCTTTTTTTAATTCGCATAGGGCTGGACTGCGGGTGTCGCACTTTGTAGCCCGAGGATAGGGTCGCTGAGGAAAGTACGATTGCATTGAGCTCCCAACAAAGTGAAAGGCAAATAGAGTGGAAAAGATACAAAGAAATAGACCCGACCATAAGCCAAAAACTAGCGCAGCGAAGGCGCGGGTCCAGCGGCGCGACGCTGGTCGGGTATAATTTTTGTTCGACAAGGCTCACAAAAATTCGGGCGAAGCGCCTGCCGGGGTCTCGGGGCAGAGCCCTGAGCAGAGTCAAGGGATAGCGTCCTTTGCGGAGTTTGAGGCAGAGCCTCATTCGGCGATAGCCGACCTTAGTAGGCGCAGTAAAGACCTAGACGAGCCACTAAGTAAAAGTTAAAAACAAAGTAAGTGCGAAGCAATATACTGCGCCGATCTCCTTGCACTCAGTCTCCTCGCAAAGAGCGTAGCGATTTTGCAACACTCCACCCCTGTATGCGCAAACAGCATAGCGATTTTGCAACACGCAAACGCCGCTCTCAGAATGTAAATTCTTATTAATTATTAAAGAAAAACACGATATTAATTCCGAAATTTCCGTTGCAGCAACCCAGCCGTTGTGGTAAAATATATATAATGGCGAAGTGTTTGCAATATAAAGATCAAGTCAAAAATAGGAATGAAAGGAATGATATAAGTGAAGAAAGTTAAGAAAAGATATATAAAAAAAATTACCCGAATGTTTGCTCTCGTGACCGCTGCAGTCTTAGTAATGGCGCTTAGCGCCTGCGGAAAGAACTCGGAAATAAAGCTTGGTACAGGCAACGAGGGCGGCGTGTATTTTAAGTTCGGAAACCTTATCCAGCAGCTCGATAGCCGTGTGACTGTCAAGAAAACCGCAGGTTCGCAGGCTAATCTCAGATTGCTTGACGACGGCTTTGTTGATATGGCGATCGTGCAAAGCGATGTGCTTTCTGAGGCCGTCAACGGTACGGGCGATTTCAAAAATCAGAAGATAGAAAGCCTCCGTGCCGTGGCAGGTCTTTATATGGAGAACTTTCAGATAATCGTCTCTGCCGATTCGGATATACAAACCGTGGCAGACCTCGACGGCAAGCGTGTCTCCGTGGGAGAGGACGGCTCGGGCGTTGCGAAAAATGCCGAGTATATCCTCAATTCCGTGGGACTTGATATCAGTATGCTAAATGTATGCAATCTGACCTATGCCCAGTCCGCAGAAGCCTTGAAGGATAAGTCTATCGACGCATTTTTCGTCGTCCTCGGTGCTCCTTCAACCGTAATAACCGACCTCGCCGAAAGCACCGATATCAGAGTGCTTTCCCTCGATGACAGAACAGTCTCCTATATGACAAACCTTTACAGCGGCTATTATCCCTCAACAATTAAGGCAGGCACTTATAAAGGCCAGACCGAGGATATCAAAACTATCGGCGTGAAAGCCGTGCTAGTCGCCGACAGCAGCGTCCATAACGAAGCCGTCAAAGAGATTTTGACAGCAATATTTGATAACGGCGGCAAGATAAAAGAGGATATCCCCTTTGCAGAGCCCGATAAGACTTTCGCTTCATCTGATATCCCTTGCAGCTTCCACCAAGGAGCAGCGGTCTATTATAACGACAACGATATCACGGTGAATACCGACCCGTCAAAGCGAACGGCTAAGCTCGTTATCGCAGATGATAATTGATAATTAAGGAGGCTCTGTAATTGAAAGTTATCAGTATAGATATGTATCAGACCCTTGCCGTTGCGGTGGGCGTTCTGTATCTCGGCGGATTTTTCAAAAAGAAAGTGAAAGTTTTGGAGAAATTCTGTATCCCTGCCCCTGTTGTGGGCGGAATAATCTTTGCGGTGGTATCCTGCTTGCTGCACGTTTTCGGTATCGTTGAATTTCAGTTTGACGAGACCCTCAAAACAGTTTGTATGGTAATGTTCTTTACCTCGGTGGGCTTCCAAGCCAATCTGAAAGTGCTCAAAGCCGGCGGAAAAAGTCTTGTGATATTCCTGCTCTGCCTTATCGTTCTCATCTTTACACAGAACGCCGTGGCTGTGGGACTTGCAAAGCTCCTCGGAATAGATTCGCTGGTGGGAATGTGTACAGGCTCTATCCCAATGGTGGGCGGACACGGAACGTCAGGCGCATTCGGTTCAGTCCTTGAAGATTTCGGGTTAAAGGGCGCAACAACTCTCTGCACCGCCGCCGCAACATTCGGCCTTGTTATAGGCTCCATAATGGGTGGCCCTATCGGCAGACGTCTTATACTAAAGCACGACCTTCTTAAAACCGCAGTAGCAGAGGACGCTTCCATACTTGAAGAGGATGAGGAAAAACACCACCGTTCCGTAAGTATGTACGCTCCTGCGGCTTATCAGCTCGCTATCGCAATGGGTATCGGCACGATAGTTTCTTGGCTGCTTTCACAAACGGGAATGACTTTCCCGATATATATCGGCTCGATGATAGTTGCAGCGTTTATGCGAAATATCGGCGAATATGGCGGAAAGCTCCATATCCATATGGGTGAGATAAACGATATCGGCGGCATATGCCTTTCGCTTTTCCTCGGCATTGCGATGATAACATTGCAGCTTTGGCAGCTTGCAGAACTTGCCCTGCCAATGGTGATACTGCTTCTTGCGCAGGTCATTCTTATGGCGATGTTCTCCTATTTTGTGGTATATAACGTTATGGGAAGAGATTATGACGCAGCGATCCTTGCGGCAGGAACTTGCGGCTTTGGAATGGGCGCAACGCCAAACGCAATGGCGAATATGCAGGCATTGACGGAGAAATTCGTGCCGTCAATAAAGGCTTATATGCTTGTGCCTATCGTGGGAAGTATGTTTGCCGACTTTATCAACAGCCTTGTTATCACGGGCTTCATAAATTTCATTAACTAAAATTACTAATGTTGGCTATGATTTGAAATGGGAATTGTATAGAGGAGTTGGGAATAATGAAATTTTTTAAGAACAGCAAAAACGGAAAGCTCAGAAAAAAGCATTTGGATTATGATTCGGAAAACCTTGCTTTCCCCGAGGTGCACATTGATACCGAGGGCGAAGATCATTACGCCGCACATTCGGAAGATGACAGCGCAGACGACGGACAGGTAGTATTTGACAACCTTGCCGTGCCCGAGATAAAAATAAAGAGAAAGATAAAAAAGTAAAAAACATAAAAATCGCCCCGAGAGCAAACATACATTGCTTTCGGGGCTTTTTATAAAATCCATAAATTATCAAAGATCAAGCCTGAAATAATGACATTCGGGGCAGGGGTGATGATATTTAAACGACTATTCTTCCGGCTTATAAACTTTTACTAAATTGTAGGAATCATCAAACAAAGTTATTCTGCCGCATTTTTCACAATGCCAAACATTATAGCGAGCATAGGGAATATCCAAAACGTGTATGTATTCGTTTTGCTGTATCTCACACCACTCCCTGTCCGAATAAACATAATATTCCGTATCGTTTGGGTCAAGCTGATTTGTGAGCATATTCCCACATCGACAGTATACTCTCATATTTATCTCTCCTATTTATTTTTTTATGCTATATATTATAACATATTTGCTATGTTTTGTAAAAAGTGGATCACATCTCCCCCAGCGCTTTCGTTTTATACATCGGCGTGTCGCCTGTTCTGATGATCGCTTGGCCGTCTTTTATGGCGGCGATATCGTATTGGTCGGAGATTTTTGAAAGGGTCTTGTCGCTTTCATTGAAGAGGTATTCCTCGCTGTCGGTGTCGATAAGGGCATAGCCGTTTATGGCGCTAATATTTGTGATATTTGTGATGTTATCAGAGCTTTGTATAGTCTGCTCTTTGTCGCTTTTGTCAAGATAGCAGGGCTTGCCATCTTTTGCATAGTAATAGCAGTTGTCGGATATTGCGAGTGGGTCGGGGAGAGTAAGTTTATCGAGCTTATCAAGCTTTTGGGCTTTGATATCATAGGCAAGATATTCGTAAGTGTATTCAGCCTTGTCTGTGTATTGCTCAAGGGCTTCGTTTTCGCTGAGACCGTTTTTCTCCGCAAAATCCTGCAAACGCTCCATAAAAGGGCGATTATCCGCCGCTTTCGATGTGCGGAAAATAAGCTTGCTATCCCACAAGCCATAGACCCACGCACCGCAGCTATAACCCTTTGTGACCTCGCCAAGATCATTGACTTTGCCGTCGCCAAGAGATACCGACATGAGCTTCATTGATGGCTCAAGCTCTTTGAAATCCTTGTCATAGGGCTGGTCGGTCATAATCATATAGGCTGTGTCGCCGATAAGTGCCATTCGGTCGAAATTGTTGTAGGAAAGGCCTTTTATTTCCGCAAGCTGCTTTTCATTTGCGCCGTTGATATCGGAGCTGTAAAAATATGTGCTGGTGGTATAAGTTCCGTCCTCTTGGGTGGTGATGTCGGAGCTTTTTATGTAGTAAAGCTTTTTGTCATAGATGAAAGGGTGGTTGTTCTTTTCGTATGCCGTGCAGTCTGAGCCCTCACGGTGTTTGCAGGAGGGGTCGTCGCAAACGGGGCTGTCCTCGAGGGTGGTCATATCAACGAAATCAAGGCGGCCGTTTTCCTGCACGGCAAAGCAGATATTATTGTCGTAATCGGCGCTTTCATAGAATGAAACTATCCTGCATTTGTCAGGCGTTGCGGTGTCGGCGGACTTGGTTTTGCTGCTTTTGCCGCAGGCGGTAAGGGCCATTGTCATTGCGCTTATCAAACTTATAGTGCTTATTATGCTTATGATCTTTTTAGTGTGTTTCATTGTATTCCTCCAATTGTTTGTTGGCTTCGTCGAGGATATCTTGCAGGCCTGCGTCGTAAAGAGATTTGTTGAGCTGGTCGAGATATTCCTTTGCGTTTATGGTGGCGCTTGCGCCGTCGGTTTTACTTTTTAGAAAATTGTCGTTGATATTAAGGGTCAGATCGTAGATATCCAATATCTGCTGGCGGACGTTATCGGTATGAAAGCTGAACTGAGAATATGGGCTGACCTGTTTGCAATCAAGCGCAGACAACATTTTTTCGCCCATATCCGCAGGGGAAAGTCCGCCGATAGGGAGCATTTTTGTCACATTGCCCATTGGCATTCCGCTGTATTCGGCATATGAAGCGCAGCCGTCTGTGTTGGTATATCCTGCGCCATAGTTTAGGATATTTATAAATTCGCTGTCGCACATAAAAGCGCTTAGGGCTTCAAAGGCAAGGTCTTTATTTTTTGAGCCGCTGTAAATGCCTGTGACGGGGACGTTTGAGGAGAGCTTTGTGTGAGCGGAATTTGACAGGCAGAGGGCTTTTGAATTGCCCACCTTTGTGGAAATGCCGAAATCTTCAGAAGTAACAAAGCCGTTTTTGCATTGGGCGGCGGTGGTGCTGTGGGTCTCGCCGAGGACTTCATCGGGGAGCTTGCTTCCAAGGTCAATGCCGTTCAAAAACTGTCCGCTGTTGTAATATTCTGCGATCTTTTCAAAAAGCTTTAGGGCAAAGTCGCTTTCGTAGATATTGGCGGCTTTGCCGTTTTCGTCGATGTAAATATAGTTTGTGATGAAGTCATAGTCAGTCCAGCTTGAAATGGAATCGAGGGACTGGATACCGAAAACTGTGTCGGTCGATCTGCATAGGGCGGCGATCTTATCGAGGGCTGAGAAGCAGTCGTCACCGAGGTCATCGGCGGTGAGGTCGCTTGGGACGATATCGTTATTAAGCTGGTAGGCGATATCGGTCTGCAAGCATATGAGCCAGCTGTCAACGCCGTAAATTTTGCCGTTATAGGTGAGGTTTTGCCAATAATCCTGCGGAAAGCTTGAATAAAGGGTCTGACCATTTTCGCTTTCGAGATAGCTGTCGAGGGGTTCGAGGAGGTCTTTTTCGGCATAGCTGAGATAGGAATTTTCAAACCAGCAGCTTGTGTCGATAATATCCGCTGTGCCGCTTGAAAGCTCGCTTATGAGGTTGTACTGATAGCAGGATGTCCAGAAATTATTCGTGAGCTTGCCGCTGCCGTCAAACATATTTTCAAGGTCGTTTGCAATGGTCTTGAACTGTATATGAAAGTCATAGCCAGCGCTGTCGAGGTAGTCGTTAAGGTCGTTCTCATAGGGCATATCCGTGCCTGTCAGCCATATTAGGGCGGTTTTATCGGCGGAGATGTCGGGTCGGCTGGTGGGTATGCTTTCGGTGCTGTTGGGGTTTGAAGCTGTGCAGCTGCTCAGAGATAGGGCGGCTGCTAAAAGCGCTATCGAAATTTTCATGAGTCTCGTGGTTTTTCTGCTTTTCGTATTTTTCAAATTACCACCTCCGTACATTAAGTATGGTTTGGGAGCGATTTTGCTGCAATGGGTGGGGGAATTTGTTATTGTGCACAATTTAAAGTTGCCCTTATCGTATGATATGCCGAATATGCAGCGGTTTTGAAACTAAATCGGGGTGGGGAGACTCTTATATTATAGGGGGTGTTATTATGGTTCTGTTTGATAGAAAGAGTGTTTGCGCTTTGGCGCTGAGTTTGGGCTTGAGTTTGACTGTGACTGTGACGGGGTGCGCTGATGTGCCCGATGATGTAAAGACGGGCAGCAGGGGCGAGGCCGATACTGTTTCGGCGGCGGAGAGTTTCATTTCTGTGGGCGACAGCGTTGATGGGGCGGCTGAGGATATAAAGGGCAGGGCTTTTGACAATATTACTGTGAACAGCGATCTTGTGGTGCAGTCTGCCGACAAGCTATATGACGGAAAGCTTATGGCTATAAGCGGTTTTGACAGCAAGGCGGAGGATATTTTCAAGCATTATATCGGTGATGAATATGACGAAAGCAAGATGATCTTCGATGAGCATACATATCCTACGGGACCGGAATATTCTGACGGAGATTGGTACATAAGCGTGGGGTGCAACGGGTTTGTAAATTATCAGCATTGCCTTACTGCGGATATTTATAACAATTCTGCTTTGGCGGATTATTATGCGTTCAAGGACGATGATGTGAATAATATCGGCGGAAAGGACGTGTCGGTTTTGCAGGCGGCGGAGATTGCGCAGGCTTTTGCGGACGATCTTGTGGAGTTTACTGATTATCCGAATGATATCAAGGTGAGCCATATTTCTCTTTGCAAAGGTGACAATGATGAAAATGGTAATGATAATGGCAATGATAATGAGTTTTATGTTGTTTATTTTGAGATGGAATATGAAGGCTGTCCAATGCTCAGCTATATGCCTACGACCGCTGACGATGATATCGCCATACCTACGGCGGTGGCGTATATTGAAGGGGACGAGGTCAATTGCTTTATCGTGCAGGTAGGGTTTGAATGTTATGGGGACAAGGAAGAGATAGGCGAGGTCATATCGCCCCAAAGTGCGGTGGATAAGGTCAGCGGTGGATTGTCACAATACATTGGCCTTGATCTGAAAAGGGTGTCGCTTCAGTATATCCTCAGTTTGGACGGCAATGTTCAGCCGACTGAGGAGGGCGAGGGAAAGGATATCGACAAAGCGCCTTGGACGACTTTTGCTTCATACAATACCTTTGTTTGTAAGCCCTACTGGGTGCTGTATTTTGATGAGAGCGCAGGGCGTGAGACTTTTGCCCTTTATGATATCGCAAGCGGAGAGATACAGTTTGTTGACAATGGGTATTTGCATACATAAATTACATTTTGGCGCAATGAACAAAATCGGTCGTCGAATTTGTGGGATATCACAAATCTGATCTTGGGGCGCAACAATATCGGCGGCTTTGTACACTTAATAGACGAAAGGGATATATCGCTTTCGTCTATTTTTTATTTTCTATTTGTAATGGAGCTGGGATTTATGTGTATGAATACTAATAAAAATTTGAAAAGGGCTGCGGCTTTGATCGCTGCGGCGGTCATACTGACGGGGTGCGCTTCTGTGCCTAGTGATGTCAAGGACAACAAAGGGGATACAAAAGGCGTTTCGGACAGCGAGACGGCGGAGCTGGAGCAGATCGCCGTCAGCGACCTTGAGGGTGATGTTCAGACGGCGCTTTCAAAGGAATATTCGCAGTTTGCATTTGCTGAGGGCATAAAAGTGGATATCCCTGATGAACTGCAAAAATGCACTTTTAAGCAGGTCAGCGGTTATGAGGAGAATTACGCGGGGATATTTTCACGATTCTTTGACAAGGCGGAGCTTGCGGGTGAGGAGATATCAAAAGACACGGGGGCAGACGGAATGGTGAGCTACGGCTTTTCGGACGAGCTGGGCAAAAAGTATGGCTGTGTCGGCAACAACGGCTTTATTTGCTTTGCAAAGCCCAGCGCATATGACGATCTTTTCAGCGGCGGAAAAAGGGTGAAAATTTATCACGCTGACAGAAATGACGACCTTTCCGACAGCTATCAGCTTGACGGGCAGGACGTTACTATCGGCGAGGCTGTGGACTCTGCGCAGAAGTGGCACAATGAAAATTACGCTGATCTTGAGCCGGATTATGACATATCTGTGAAAACTGTTATCGTCAGAGAGAACGATATGGGGGTAAAGTCCTTTGATATAATGGCGGAAAAGAAGTACAAAGGGGTTGCGCTGGACGACCTTGTGCAGAAGCTTGACGATACTGTCAGCGACGGGCAGAAGATGAAATATGTCACCCAGAGCATTTATATGCAGATGTTCAAGGCGGACGAGATCGGCAGTATGACCAACGGCAACGGGCTTATCAAGCCTCAGGAAGAGGGCAAGCTTGACAAGATAATATCATTTTCCAGCGTGATGAATTATTTGGAGCAGAGTTTTACGGACTTTGAGACAAAGGTGGAGATAAGCGATGTGAATTTAAAATACACGCTGACACCCGATTATGACTACAAGGACGGGCAGAACTGTTATGACGCTGGGATAGGCTTTTCGAGCCATCTTGTGTGGGAGCTTGTTATTGATGTGAAAGCTGACGAAATGCCTGTGGGCGAGGAATATGAGACTATGGGCAATGTTCAGAAGTATATTTATGTTGACGCAGAAAACGGAGATATCGACTATGATTTTGATCTGTTTTCGCTTATACAATAGGGTGAGGGCGTTGTGTATATGAATGGTAAACTTTGCAGAATTAAATTTATAGCTGCGTTGTCATTGTTGGCGATATTATTGTGCGGCTGTGGGTCGGGGAAAGCTGATAATATATCGGAAAGCGAGGTCGAGACCTCTCGGGTGACGACTGTATCGGACGTTTCAAAGGCCGATAAAGAGGGCGAAAGTCAGCAGGCTTTTGAGACTATCACGGCGCAGGCGCAGAGTTATGACGGGGAAAAGCTAACGTTTTTGTATGGCGGAGAGAGCTATACTTTGCCCCTTTCGAGAGACGATTTTGCCAACGATCAGGTGTATTATCCGGGGCTGAAGCTGTATTCGGAGCAGATAATAAATAACAAGCTGGGCGAGGAAGTCACGGCGGTGCTGAAGGTCGACGAGGATATGACGAAGATAATAAAGTGCGATGTTATCACGAAAAACGGCACGGTTTTCACCACGGGAATGGGTGACAGCGCTGACGAGAGTGCCGATCACACATACACATTGAAGCGGACGGGCGGTTCGATGTGCGAGATAAGCAATGACGACAGGGTGCTGGAGGCTGATCTTAACGATCTTATAATATCGGAAAAGGTGGATTATGAGGAGGAGATCGCTGACATTTCCTTTATGGGCTATTTATTTACGGACGGCAAGTTTATTTTGAATGAGCTGTATTTAAAGGACGGTGAGGAATATTCTGAGCGTTTGAACAGGGAATACCCCTGCTTTTTTGGAACTGTGCAGGCTGTGGGTGATGATAGGGCGGAGATAAAGCTCACGGACGGGGAGACTGTTTGCGATGTGCCGATGTATTACTGCGACGGTGAGCTGAGCGAGGGGCTTGAAGTTATGGTGATACTTGACAGCTCCACCGATCTTTTCGGCAGCGGAAAGTCGGAAAGCTTTGATTATGCCGTTATTTGCACCGATCCTGCGGAATACAACGCTTCGGGGCGAGATTTTGGCAAGCTTGCTTACGCTCGGGCGGACGGGAACAATCTCGGGCGGTTTATTTACACGGAGATCGAGTGATTTTGGGTGCATATGAACCACCCCCGACTGAGAGGTTCGGTCGGGGGTGGTTTGTGTATTTTGGGCAACAAAAAATCTCGCAAACCTAAGTTTGCGAGATGAAATATGTGTTGCTACTATAAAATAGATGACAATAAAAATGCCAATTTGACGTCATCTATCAAGCGGTCTTATCCTACCGAGTCAGCT
>NZ_JAHZAX010000017.1 GCF_019423705.1 Ruminococcus sp.
CAACACCTTTTTGACCTTTCTACCTTTTTGATAGTTATTTTCGCCTTTTTGCACAGAAACAGTACAATTTTTACACACAATATGCCTAATAATAGCGTTTTGTATATATCTTGCTCTCGCCAACGGTGTCAACAACGCCGTCATTGAATGTGAATACCGCAGTTAACGTAAACCTACCCTTGCTGTCCTCAAATGCGCCGTTCTTTGAATGTACCGTCAATGTTTTGCACTCAGTCGTGTAATTAACACCGAACGCCTTATTTGCGTCCTCGATAGTCGAACCTCTGCCTACTCCACCGACAGTAAAACCGTCATACCAGTTAATAAACAGTCCCATAACATCGCATTCACTTGCAAGAGCGTCCACATCGCCCTGATTTACAATGCTTATAGTCGCATTGTAGTCCTTGTCGTCATACTGGAAGAACGTCTCCGACGAGCCTACTTCTATAATAGTGTTCTTAGGGTCTAGATTCTCGAAATATCCCAGCAATCCCGATGCAAATGATCCCAATCCCTCAACATCGCTGTACTTCGCAGGGAACGCAAAAGCATTTCCGTTGAAAGTCATATCGAACATTCTCTCGTCAGTTACATAAATTTCGGGATAAACAGGGTCTTTGTCATCAAATTCTTTCGGATCATCACTACCAGGCTTGTTTGCATCTGACTTGCCATCGTCCCAAAAATTGCCCTTGTTATCATTGTTATTGCTATTGCCATTATTGTCCGAATCATTGTCTCCCGGCTGATCGTCTCCATTGTTATCTGAATTGCCTGTATTATCTCCGTTGTTGTCCTCTCCGCCGTTGTTCTGATCTATATTTTGATCCTGTCCGCCATTGTTATCATTATTGTCCTGCACGATATCCACCTTTGTGGTAGTATCTCCCGTGCTGTCGTCTTTCTTTGTGTCCTTGTCTTTATCAGCCGTACTTTCGTCCGCTTTTGAACTCTCGTCTGCCTTGTTGTCATTACCTGTCTGACTATCCGTTTCGCTTTCACTTGTTGTGCCGCCATTGATAAGCTTTGGCAGCCAGCTGTCGTCGCTCTGACTTGATGAACTTTCCTTTGTCTTTATCGTATTCTTGTCTATATCACGATCAGACAAAAACAGCCCCGCTCCGATAGCAACGCATATCGCCGCCGCACACACTCCGCCTAACCACATCGGCGACCTTTTCGCCACAGCACTGTTGTCAAGCTTGTCTTTTAGCTCTGTCACCTTTTCATCATCGGGCTTGAGCTGTTCTTTCATATCTCTGAAAAATTCCATATTCTTATCGTTTTTATTCATAAAAATAATCTCCTTTCAGCTTATCTTTGAGCATTTCCCTAGCCCTTGTGAGCTGCATTCTCACAGTACCGCTGCGTGTTTTCGTTGTCTTTGCGATCTCCTCCGCCGTCAGCTCCTCAAAATAATACAAGTATATGACCGTCCTGTATTTTTCTGGCAGCTCCGCCACAGTGCAGAAGACCTCGTTCTCCTCATCGCTCTTGAAAAAGCTTATTTCGTCCTTTCTCTCTTCAAGGGGCACAGTCCGCTTCCGCCAAGTGGATAGTGCGATCTTCTTGCATTGGTTCAAAGTCGTTCTGATGAGCCAGAACTTCTCCTCCTCGTCCTCTTTCATAGTTATCCCCTTGCGATATGCCGTAAGAAATACCTCCTGAAAAACGTCGTCAGCGTCGTCCCTTGAACCCAGCCGTGCGACCGCAATGCCATAGACCGTGCTTTTGTATTTATCTATCAGCCTGTCTATCTCCGTGGCCGTATTCCTCAACGTGACGTCCATAAGCTCACACCCCTTCTATACCTCTTTCTACTATAAATACTTCTTCAGATCAAAAGTGCCACACAAATTTCAAAAAAATCTAAAAAAATTTTTCCTCCAACTGAAAACATATATGAAACACCTCGCAAAACGCCTAAATGCGCCGTTTCACTTATCCGTAGCAAATCTCAAATATGCAAAAAGCCGCCCGAAGCACACATCGGGCGGCCGAATCTCTCTGAACTCCAAAGTATTTGCCGTTTATCAGAAAAGCCCCTGCTCCTCCGCAACCGACGGAACATACTCTTCATTTTCGATTATATAATCCACTACCCTGCAATAAAAATCCGTAGGGTTCATTTGTATCTTGTTTTTGATATAATTTGCCTGCTCCATATCCGGCGCATAAAGTGTTATATCCATAAGCGTAAGCTCGTTGTCGCAGCACTTGCAATGCACATTATATCCACGTTCCGCAGGCTTTATGTCAAATGTTATGTCACGCTCGTTCTTGAGCTTTACAAACAGTCTCAGCCCTGCGGCATATATCTTATCTCTGAAACTTTTCGGCACAAGCTTTTTGAACTTCTCTGCGCCCTCTCTGCCCTTGTCGGTCAGACGATAAAAATGTCCGCCCTCGATCTCAGCCAGCTCCATTGTTTCGTTCTCAAGCATTCTGCTTATAGCCTCGGTGTATACAAAATAATTCACAACGCCCTCGCCAGTGGCAATTTCCGTAAGCTGATTTGGCGTGCAGAGCTGATTTATCTGATTGAGAAAATATGCCAGCAGTATCTGCACCTCATATACGTCTGAAATATTTTTCATATTCTCCGAAACGTGGGCTTCGGGATTTTGTACCAAGCTATCAATCCTCCTTTGGAAAGCTGTCTAAAAATTTGGGTATTCAAGCATATGGTTGAGCAAAGCGAGATTTACCGCCGCCTCAACGCAAGGCACAGCTCTCGGCACAACGCAAGGGTCGTGTCTGCCCTTGATCTCAAGTGTCTCGTTCTTCATTGCTGAATAGTCCACAGTCGCCTGCGGTCTTGCAATGGAAGGAGTCGGCTTGAAGACCACCTTGAGTGTTATCGGCATACCCGAAGCGATACCGCCCAGTATTCCGCCGTGATTATTTGTCTTTGTCACAACAAGTCCTCTGTCGTTTACATAGAACTCGTCGTTATTTTCTGAACCTGTCATATTTGCAACGTCAAAACCTGCGCCGAACTCAAGACCCTTTACCGCAGGGATACCGAAAATAAGCTGGGCGATAGAGTTTTCCAGCCCGTCGAACATCGGCGAACCGATACCCGCAGGAACGTTTATGGCGATACATTCGATGATTCCGCCAACGCTGTCCTTATCCTTTCTCGCCTTGTCGATCTCCTTGACCATTTCATTTCCCTGCACGTCGATGATAGTCGGGAATTCCTTTTCACGAACTTCCTTTATCATATCCTTTGTGGTGTTGATTGGATCAAAAGCCTTGTCCTTTATGCCGTGTATCTCAGCAATGTGCGCACCGACATAAATTCCTCTTTTTTCAAGAATCTGCGCCGCAACAGCACCGGCAAAGCACAAAGGCGCAGTAAGTCTGCCCGAAAAATGGCCGCCGCCTCTAACGTCATTGAAGCCCCTGTATCTCAGCGCACCTGTATAATCAGCGTGACCTGGCCTTGCCAGCTTTGAAAGGTTGGAATAATCCTGCGAATGCTGATCTGTGTTGGCAATAAGCGCACAAAGAGGCGTGCCTGTTGTCTTGCCATTGAAATAGCCCGACATTATCTGCGGCATATCCTTTTCTCTTCTCTGCGTCGAGGTCTTGTTCTGCTTCGGCGCTCTTCTCGCCATAAATTTGACCAGCTTGTCAAGGTCGATAGTCTCTCCCGGCGGTACATTGTCCATTACAACGCCGATAGCAGGACCGTGGCTCTCGCCGAACACGGTAAAGCTGATATTGTGACTCCAAGTTGATGACATTTTACTTCCTCCAGTCTGTCGAAGCGCCGTTACCCCCGCCCCAATCATATGAGCATTGCGCTCTATTTATCTTTTTCGTTATTATTTATTACCCGTAACTATGAATTCTCCGCCTAAATTTTCAAATACTTCAAAAAAGTTCGGATAAGACTTTCTCACACATTCCGCCCCATTGATAGTGAGCTTGCCCTCACATCTCGTTGAAGCAACAGCCATTGACATGGCGATCCTGTGATCGTTATAGCTGTCCACAACGCCGCCATTAAGGCTTTTCACGCCCTCTATCTCAAGGCTGTCCGCAAATTCCGTCACCTTTCCGCCGATCTTATTAAGACAATCCGCCATAGCCGCAAGCCTGTCGCATTCCTTTATCCTCAGTCTCGCAACATTATAAATGCGGCTTTTACCCTCGCAAAAGCTTGCAAGCACCGTAAGGATAGGCACAAGATCGGGTATATCCGAACAGTCTATCTCAAAAGGCTCAAAAGGCTTCAAGCTGCTATTTTTATTATACACTATTTCTCTGCATATTTCAACAATTTTTTTATCGCCCTGAAAAGATTTTTCATTTAGCCCCGATATTTCGATATCCGAACCGATAGCATTTGCTACCTCAAAGAACGCCGCCTGCGAAAAATCTCCCTCAACAACGCCGCTGAAAGGCTTGTAAGCCTGTCCGCCCTTGACGAAATATCCGCTTTCAGTCTCCACCACCTCGCAGCCAAAATCTTTCAGCGTGCCAAGAGTTATGTCAACATATGGCTTTGACTCAAGGTGCGAAGTGAGCACTATCTCGCTGTCCTCTTCAAGCAATGGCAGCGCAAAAAGCAGTCCAGTGATGAACTGTGAGGATATCCCACCGTCAACATAGAACTTTCCGCCTGTAAGCTTTCCGCTTACAGAAAAAGGCATAGTATTATCATAATCAAAAGTAACGCCGTGCTTTGGAAATTCCTCAAGATAAGGCGTTATAGGCCTCTGCGGAAGCCTTCCCCTGCCGATAAAAGTAGTTTCTGCCCCCAATGCACAAGCAACAGGGATTAGAAATCTCAAAGTCGAACCGCTTTCGCAGCAGTCAAGCTCCGCCTTTTCCGGCACAGCCTTTACGCCTGTTATCACCGCAGTATCGCCGCTGAAATCTATCTTTGCAACAAGCTGTCTCATACAATCCATTGTGGCAAGAATATCCACCGACGGATAAAGATTTGATATCTCAGATGTTCCCTCTGCAAGCGCCGCTGCGATTATCATTCTGTGTGCAACGCTTTTTGACGGTGGAACCGTCACCTTTCCGCTCAGCTTTTTAGGTTCTATGGTAACGTTCATATGCTTTTCCTCTCACGATCTTTCACTATATTACATAATATTTACATATCCGCAATGATCTCTGCGATCTGCGCTTCCTCGATCTCCTTGCCGTACTCATTTTCGCCAAAGCACATCATCTCGCCGATCTCTCGCTGGAAAACAAATCTCAGCTTGCCGTCACGAACTTTTTTATCGGTGTAAAGCTTTTTCACAAGCTCGCCCATGTCGATATAATCGGGTATCCTTGTGGGAAGCTTTGCCCTTTCAAGAAGCTTTTCCACACGCTTTTCGTTCTCTGCTGAAATAAAGCCCAGCTTCTCGCCAAGCCTTGCCTGCGCCACCGTTCCGATAGCCACAGCCTCGCCGTGATAAAGCTTGTAATCAGACACAGTCTCGATAGCTCTTCCCACAGTATGGCCGAGGTTGAGCACCTCACGAAGTCCCGACTCACGCTCGTCCTGCATAACCACCTTATACTTGACCTCGCAGTTTTTCCTTGCGATATATTCGCAAGCCTCGGCGTCACATTCAAGCACCTTTTCAACGTTGGCTTCAAGATACTCAAACAGCTCCTTATCCCCAAGACAGCCGTGCTTGATAGTCTCCGCAAGACCGCTTGAAAGCTGCTTTTCGGGTAGGGTTTTCCAAGTGTCGATATCAAGGTAAACCTTTTTCGGCTGATTGAAAAGTCCGATAAGATTAGTAGCCAAAGGCGTGTCAACAGCCGTCTTTCCGCCGACAGAAGCGTCTGCCGCCGCAAGAAGGGTCGTTGCATAGTTCACAAAAGGCACTCCCCTGCCGAAAGTTCCTGCCACAAAGCCTGCCAAATCGGTGACAACGCCGCCGCCCACAGCAACGATACAGCAGTCACGGCGGAATCCCTTTTCAAGCATTGAATCTTCAACAAATTCTTTCATCTGCCTTGTTTTGGACTTTTCACCCTCTGGGATAACGAACAGCTCTGCGCTGAACCCTGCCGCCTTTATCCTGTCGCAAATATCCCTGCCGTAAAGGTCAACAACGATAGAATCCGTCACAACAGCGAATTTCTTTATCTTTCCAACAAGACCGCCCTTGAGATCGTCCACAAGCGTGTACTGCAATTTTCTGCCTATCTCAATATCGTAAGAATCGTCCACGACCCTTTTGAGCTCGCAGTTGAATTTCATTTATATCAAACCCTTTCAGTGAATTTTTTACCCAGTTGCAAATTTTCATCCGCCATTTGAGCATTTTTCAGCGTCAATGGCAAGAGCGATAAGCAGCCCAGCAAGGGCGTTGTTATCGTCAAAAACGTCTATTACATAAGTGTCCGTAAGGTGCAAAAGCTCCTTTGAAACACGCATTATCTCCATTCCGCCGTTATAAACGGAATAATCCCAGCCGAAAAAGTCTCCGCTGACGTTCCAGCCGCAGAAATCAAGATCGAATTTCGGCTTGAAAAAGGTAAATTCTTTCTTTATGCAGCCCACATAGCTGTCGTTTATGTATATTTCGAATGTCGGCAAAAGTTTCAGTATCTTTTCTTTCAGCACACCCACCTTACAGCCTGCGCTGTTATATATCTCTAACAAATGCCCCCAAGAAAGCCTGCCCTTAACGCTGAAAACAGCGTTGCCGTATTCGTCGCAGACATCATAACTGTCGAACCAGGAAAACATTCTCTGTTTAAGCACCAACCGCATAAATTCGTCCCCCTTCTGTTTTTACGCTTTTTACGCTTTATCCATTTACAGTCTTAAACTCTTATACCATTATATCATAAAAAGAACCGTTTGTAAAGCCAGCGCCCCACAATACCCCGACTATGAAAAAAGAGGCGTTATAAAGCGCCTCTCTTCTAAGGCAATATCCAAAATTTTACGATATTGTCCCAATTATTCGTTTACGTCAAGCGGCTTGCCCATAAATTCAGCAAGAGCCTTGACTTTCTTCATTGTCTCAGCGAACTGAGCAGGAGTAAGTGACTGCGCACCATCGCTCCAAGCGTTCTTAGGATCATTGTGTACTTCGATCTCAAGAGCGTCGCAGCCGGCTGTAACGGCGCAAAGTGCCATTGGCTCGACCAGCGAAGCGATACCTGTTGCGTGGCTAGGGTCGATAGTGATAGGAAGATGTGTTTTCTGCTGGAGCAGAGGAACAGCGGAAAGATCAAGAGTATTTCTTGTTGCAGGCTCGAATGTACGGATACCTCTCTCGCAGAGGATAACGTTCTGGTTGCCCTCAGACATTATGTACTCAGCGGACATAAGAAGTTCCTGCAATGTTGAGGAAAGACCTCTCTTGAGAAGAACAGGCTTGTCTGATCTGCCCAAAGCCTTGAGAAGTGTGAAGTTCTGCATATTTCTTGCGCCGACCTGTACAACGTCAACATCAGCGAAGCAGTCAAGGTCAGAAAGATCCATGATCTCAGTAACGATCGGCAGACCTGTGATCTTTCTTGCCTGAATAAGAAGGTCGATACCCTCCTTGCCAAGACCCTGGAAAGAGTATGGCGAAGTTCTAGGTTTGAATGCGCCGCCTCTGAGCATTGTTGCGCCTGCTTCCTTAACAGCGATAGCTGTTGTGATGACCTGCTCCTCAGTCTCAACTGAGCAAGGGCCTGCGATGACCTGAAGCTTTCCGCCGCCGATCTTTCTGCCTGCAACGTCGATAACTGTGTTGTCCGGGTGGAACTTTCTGTTTGCGTTCTTGTAAGGCTCCTGAACTCGCTGAACGTTTTCAACGCACTCCTTAGCCTGTACGGACTCGATATCTATCTGTGTTGTGTCGCCGATAAGTCCGATGATGTTTGAGTGTACGCCCTCAACAAGATTTGTTGAAACGTTGAACTGACCCAGCCAATCCATAAGCTCCTTGACCTGATTTTCCTTTGAGTTGTTCTTCAATACGATAATCATTTCCAATTCCTCCGTAAAAAATTATTATTCGGGCAATAAAAATAGCCGCAGCTTTTTCACCTGAAAGCTACGACTTTATAATAAACGCTATATGAAAATCAAAACTTCTTTGATACGCCTATTTTAATTTCGCCGCTTTCTTTACACGCCAAAAAAACTCGAAGCCATAAAAGTAGCTCAAGCTCATAAAGAAGTATGTAAAGACTGCTGACAAAATAACAGTAGACATAAGCTTTGTTTTTTCCTTTCGATTTATTTTTTATTTGTTATTGCTAACCAAATTCATTATACTCTCGCAGGCAGAGCTTGTCAATAGCTCTGCCGAGAGTTTACATTTTATTCATCGAATCGACTAAGACTATTCGCCTTTGACCTTATATTCCTCCACAAGATGATACACCTTGATATCCACAAGTGCGTCAAGGGAAATGCCCTCAGCGGTGTAATCCTCGCTGAAAATACGTCCGTCCTGCCTTATGGTGTTCACAAGTCCTGCCTTGTCAAATGGCAGCAGCAGTCGGCAGCGTGTGCAAGTCGCAGGCAGCGCCTTCTCGATAGCCGCAAGCAGATTTTCAATGCCCGTGCCGTTCTTTGCGGATATCTTAACCGCCTCGCCCTCTGTATCGAGCTGGTCGATATAAGGCACTTTGTCGCACTTGTTGAGCACAGTCACAACAGGTATGCCATCGCAGCCAAGCTCTTTGAGCAGCTCCAGCGTTACCTTTGCCTGCTCCTCGCAATCCTCTGCGGAAGCGTCGCAAACGTGTATGATAACGTCCGCATTTGCAGCCTCTTCAAGGGTGGACTTGAACGCCTCCACAAGATGATGCGGCAGCCTTCTTATAAGCCCAACCGTGTCGATAAGGGTAACAGAACGTCCGTCGGGCAGCTCGATAGCTCTTGAAGTGGTCTCCAGCGTTGCGAACAGCTTGTTCTCCGCCAGCACTCCTGCCTCAGTAAGATAATTGAGCAGCGTGGATTTGCCAACGTTTGTGTAACCTACTATTGCCGCCGTGAGCACGCCGTCCTTTTTTCTGCGCTGTCTCATAAGACCTCGGCGCTTCTCGATATCTTTCAGCTCATCAGTAAGCGCCGCAATGCGTGTTCTGATGTGTCGCTTGTCAGTTTCAAGTTTTGACTCACCGGGGCCTCTTGTGCCGATACCGCCGCCAAGCCTTGACATATTCGTGCCCATTCCGGCCAGTCTCGGAAGTCTGTACTTGTTCTGTGCGATCTCAACTTGAAGCCTGCCCTCTCTCGTTGTGGCTCGCTGGGCAAAGATATCCAGTATGAGCATTGTCCTGTCGATAGTGAAAACGCCGCACACGTCCTCGATATTTCTTATCTGCGTTGCCGTGAGCTCGCAGTCAAAAACTATCCTGTCGATATCCTCATTGCGGCATATCTCGGCCATTTCTTCAAGTCTGCCCGAACCGATACAAGTTCCGCTGTCAAATGAAGGCCGTTTCTGAACTACCCTCGCAATGACCTCGCCACCTGCCGTCTCGGTAAGCTCTTCAAGCTCGTCAAGAGAAAGCTCAACGTCATATGCTCCCGTGTCGACTGCCGCTAGCAGCACACGGTCTTTCTTTATAGTATTATCAAACATTTCTGCCATAAAATAATCACTCCTTTAGGTCTTTCGGATCAAGCCTCCGACCCTTTTTCAGGCATAAAAAAACACACCCTCAGGCGTGTAACAGATCATAAAAATGTGTTAAACGAAAGAGTCGGAAAGGCTCGTGCTTATGCACCGCCAATATTCGGTTTTAATGATATCTCACCCATATTCTCATTTCGTCCGACTCTCCTTTCCTAAAAGATATTGTGATTATAACATATTAATACTATTATGTCAAGATTGTCAAAGACTATTCCCGCAAATTATTTTTTCAGCCATAATATTACGATATACAAAGCGTTCCAAGCATTTGTGTATTAAGTATTATGATTTTAAAAAGTCAATATATATTAATGGTTAATTAAAATAAAACCGCTTGTTTCCCTTGTGCAATGTGCTATAATCGTTGTAGAAATCGAAAGAGATTTCTACAATATAAACAAAACTACTAAACTATAATTTGGAGGTAATGCTTTATGATGGGAAGACTCAGAGCAATGCGTGAGCCGCTCAAGTATGTTCAGGGAAGAGACGCTACACTCAAGTTCCAGGAGGAAATGGGTTATATGGGCAAAAGATGGCTGTTTGTCTGTTCCAACAGCGGCTATAAAGCTTGCCACGACAAGATCGAAAAGAGCTTCGGCGACGCAGACGATTACAGACGTTACGAAGTTTTCGGCGGCATTTCCAGCAAGGGCGAGATCGCAAAAATGGAAGAGATCGTCAAGGCCGATAATATCGACACAGTAGTTGCAGTCGGCGGCGGAAGCGCTGTTGATACCGCAAAGGCCACCGCATATTATACAGGCAAGCACATCGTTATCGTGCCGACAGTTGCCGCAACAGACGCACCCTGCACAGGCCTTTCAGTAATATACAACGACGATCACAGCTTTGATAAATACCTGTTCTATCCAACAAATCCTGACGCTGTTATGGTTGATACAACAGTTATCGCAAACGCCCCTGTTAAGTTCCTCATTGCAGGAATGGGCGACGCTCTCGGTACATATTTCGAGGGACGTGCTTCTATCAGAACCGAGTCCGCAAGCCTTGAAGGCACAGGCATCACAAGAGCAGGACAGGCTCTTGCAAGACTTTGCTATGACACTCTCCGCACATATGGCAAGCAGGCAGTTGAAGCCTGCAAAGTTCACGCAGTAACACCTGCTCTTGAAGCTATCTGCGAAGCAAACGTATATCTTTCGGGCGTTGGCGCTGATAACGTAAACTGCGCTGCTGCTCACTCGTTCTACAACGGCGTTACATCGCTGGGTATCAAGCACGCCGATCACGGCTGCTGCGTAGCTCTCGGAACTCTCGTTCAGCTCGTTCTTGAGGGCGCACCAAAGGAAGAGTTCGAGGAAGTTCAGAACTTCTGCCTTGAAGTCGGTCTGCCTGTAACTCTTGAAGAGATCGGCGTAACAACAGCCGAGCAGGTGGAGACAATCGCAAAGAACGCTTGTATCCCGGGCGAAACTATCCACAACCTTGCAGGCGACGTTCAGCCTATCGAGCTTTACGACGCAATTATGCAGGCTGACGCAATGGGCAAGATCGCTCTTGGCAAGTAATTTTGTAGCTTGTATATCATAATATAGCGTAAAAAATACCCACGGCTTTTACACCGTGGGTATTTTCTTTTTTCGAACAACAATTTTTGCCGCTTTATCCCTCGCTCTGCGCCCTTTTTCTTAGCGTGATAAAGTTCTCGAACACGAACTTTTTGTCGATAAGTCCGCCGATAGCCGCAATACCTTTGCCCATTGTGAACGCCGCCACGATCGTTCCTATGCCAAGACCCATTATGTGTCCAAGGCAGAAAAACGTTAGGCCTGCTGTCACCGCAAGACAAGTTATGTCAAAGCCTATCTTTATCCTCGAATACCGCACGCCTGTTATGTCCGAAAGCTCTCTCGGGAACAGATCGGTGGGGATTATCGGCAGTCCGCAGCGGTTTGAAAGGGCGATACCAACGCATATAACGATGTAGCTGACGATAAAATACACAATGCGCATTGGAATGGTGTAAGGCAGAATGTTTATCCACCATTCGTAAAAGTCCAGCAGTTCGCCGAACACAAAGCCCACCACAAAGCTGAACAGATACGACGGCACGAACTTCTTGCGCATTATCATAAGCGTCAGCACAAGCAGCCCTTGGAATATGTACGTCCAAGTGCCAAGGGACAGCTTTGGCAGCACCTCTGAAAAGGCATAAGGCACGCTTGATATGGCCGATATGCCTGCGCCCGAATAAAGCATAAGGACAACGCCAAAGCTGTTTATTATTACAGCCAGCACCAGCGCCGCCTCGCCCCTGAATGTGATCTTATTTTCCATTTTTCTATACAAGACCTTTCCTTACTTATATGATTATGATGTGACCGCCGCTAGAAAACCTCCACCTGCGTGTCGGCCACATATTTTTCCTTTATCATTTTAAGCTCGCCAATATGCGCAGTTTCCAAATGAGCCTTTTGCTGCTTTTCAGAACCCCACTTCTCCACAAGAAGCAGCTTGTCGGGATCGTCGGCGCTGAGAAAATAATCATAGCTCACAAAGCCGTCCTCAAGGCGTATCTTGTCTATTAACCCTGCGCTTTTCACCTCGTCAAGGAATTTCTCTCGCATACCAGCCTTGCAGTCATATGTCACAAGCAAAGTTATCTCTTTCAGTTTATCAAAAACTGTCATATTCATAGCTTTCTACCTCCCGTAACGCTGTTTATCTATTGAACGTCCTGCCCAGCACAAAGCTTCTGAAACGCTGCGCCGCCGATGTCAAAAACGCCGAATCGTTTTGCACCATATAGAAATTTCTTGAATACGGCGGATCGGTTATTTTCAGCACCTTGACGTCCAGTCGCTCCAACATATCCATATAAGGCACTACCGCCGTGCCAAAGCCCGAAGCCACCAGCCCTGCGATGACTTCGTCCTCCTCTGTTTCGACTACCGAAACAGGTCTGCCGCCAACGGAATCATACATACGATCAACGACTTTTCTAAGACCCGAACCTTCCGAAAACATCACCGCAGGATAAGACAGCGTTTCCGAAAGCTCAATAGTGTCCCGATACGCAAGTGGGTGCTCTCTCGGCACGATAACAACAAGCTCTTGAGAATCCACCGCAACAGCGCTCAGCCCCATTGCAGGATCAGGCTCTGAGCAGAAAACAAAGTCATACTTGCGCTGCAAAAGATCTTCCAGCAGCTCAGAAGTCAAACCGCTGTGAAAGCTGAACTGCACGTTGTCCTCTCTATCCGCAAGCAGAAAATCAGAAGTCAGCTTCGGGATATAATTCACGCCAAGCGTTCTCAGAAAGCCGAGCCTTATAACGCCCTCTCCCCTGCCGTAACGCTGAAGTGTCTCAATGCCTGCGTCAAGGGTGCTCAGGGAATTTTCAGCGCACTCGAGAAACTCCTCGCCGAAACGTGTCAGCTTGGTGTTTCGTCCCGATTTTTCAAAAAGCGGCACGCCAAGCTCCGCCTCGATCTGATTTATTGCGTGGCTGAGGCTGGGCTGTGAAATGCCGAGCTGTTCAGCCGCACGAGTGTAATGCCGCACCTCCGCAAGCTTTATAAAATATCTCAAATGATCTAAATTCATAATTCTCCCCAGCCCTATCCTTTCAGTATAAGTTTCAGTTATAGCAAATGAATTTCAGCCTTTTTACAGACTGTAACTACTTTTATCATACCACATATCATCAATAAAATCTATCAAATATTGTGATATAATATAAATTATTTATTTCAGCAAATAAAGCACCGCCATTGCAGCGATGCTTTATTCGTACATAGAGGTTTATTAGAGATTTATTTTGAAATTATCAGTTTTCAGCCTGCATTTTTGCAACAAGCTTCTTTGCAACGAATACGAGCACGATCGCAAGAGCCGCAAGCATTGCAGAGCCGATGTAGCCAGTTACATAAGAGCCTGTCTTATCATAGAATGTTGAGCTGATCTTAGGACCCACAAATGCGCCTATGCCGTAGCCGATGAAGATAAGTCCGTAATTTCGGTTATAGAACTTGCTGCCGAATACGTTCTTTACGATCGGTGCGAACACAACGAGAAGTCCGCCGAATGAGAAGCCAACAAGGCAAATGCAAACGATAAAGTATGGCAGAGATTTAGCCATTGTGAGCATTATCATCGAAACGCCGTTGATAAGAAGCACCAGCATAAGTGAATTCCAGCTCTTGAGCTTATCATAGATAAAGCCGAAGCCGATACGACCGATCATATTTGCAAGGGTCATAATGCTTACGCAAAGGGCGGCTGTCATTGCGCTCTGACCTATCTGATTTTGTGCGATAGGCGAAGTTGCGCTGACCATCATCGTGCCTGCTGCGTTTGCGAAGATGAACATTACCACCAGAACCCAAAATACAGGCGTCTTTACCATACCTGGGATATTGTAGTTCTTTGTATTGAGCACCTTTTTCTGATCTTCACTAGGTACCCAACCCTCAGGCAGCCAACCTTCCGGACAAGGCACGATCATCCAAGCAACTGCGCCGATACCGATAAGGAATACGACTGCAAGTATCTTGCAGGCAGCCTGTGCGCCGTAATGGTCGATAAGCATTTGTGCGATAGGCGACATAATGAATGGACCGCAGGAAGCGCCGGCCTGTACAAGACCTGAGATAGAACCTGCCTTGTCAGGAAACCATTTAAGTGCTGTTGGCAGACAAGCAGGATAGATAGTACCTGCGCCTGCACCTGCAAGTATGCCGTAGTAAATATAAAGCTGTGGGATATTTGAAGCAAAACCTGTCAAGAACCAGCCTGCTGAGAAGAACACCAGTCCGATGTAAATTGCCGTCATAGGCTTGAGCTTTTCAGCAAGCAGACCGCCTGCAAAGCCCATAAGGCAGTAAACAAACATATAAATAGTATAAGCCATACTGAAATCAGACTGGCTCCAGCCGAAGTGATTTGTCAGCGGCAGAGCGAACAGGCTGAAATAGGCTGTTGCTGAAGTAAACAAGCTCTGTATCCACACGCCTGCGAATACACGCCACCTTGTGCCTTTAGTTATCTTCATATTATTTCACCCGACCTTACTGCTGAAGTGTGCCGAGATCAAGTCCCAGATCTCTTCCGCTGAATTTGCCTGCCGCACGGCTTGTGCCCAGCCAAAATACCATATCGGAGATATCCTCAACATCGAGGAACGGAACACCATCGTACATCTCCTGCCAGTTTTTGAAGTCCTTGCCTGTGAGGTCGTTGATGAATTCAACATAGCTTTCTGTCTCGCACATTGGCGTTTTTACCTTTGTCGGGCAGACTGTGTTTACAACGATACCTGTGCCCTTGAGCTCCTGTGCAAGTGTCTTTGTAAGGCCTCTTACGCCCCACTTTGCCATACAATATGTAGCAAGCTTTGGTGTGCCGTACATACCCGAAGTCGATGAGATATTGATGATACGACCAAAGCCCTGCTTCTTCATATAAAGAGCGGCATATTTATCAGTTCTCCAAGTGCCGATAAGGTCGATATCTATTACCTTCTGAACCTGTGCGTCTGTAAGCTCCCAAGTATAGCCAAAGTTGATAACGCCAGCGTTTGCAACGACAACGTCAACTCTGCCGAAAGTATCCCAAGTCTTTTCAAACAGCGCCTTCATATCCTCGTCAACTGTAACGTTGCACTTTACAGCAAGCACCTTTGCGCCGAGAGCTTCAAGTTCCTTGACAGTTGCGCTGAAAGTCTCACCCTGTGGATCCTGCATATCGGCAAGGACAACATCAAAGCCATTTTCTGCAAACTTCAAAGCGTGAGCCTTGCCCTGACCCATTGCGCCGCCTGTTATCAAAACAACTTTTCTTTCCATAATACAATTCTTCCTCCTAAATATTTTGTATTCTCTGAGATACGCCAAAGTTCTTTGCATATCTCTTTCAACGATTACATTATAGCACCATTGATTATAAAACTCAATAGGTTTTATCTATTTTAATTAATTCTATCTATCGTTTTGTACACATCAATAGTTTTATCCAATCACATTTTACTATTTTGCACAAAAATGACCGACCCGAACAGAGAGGTACTTCTGCTCGGGTCGGCATATAAAGGGGTACTATAAAAAAGTATATCAAAAAATCATTCGTTACTGTAATACATCAAGACAGCAAAACATCAAACGATATTGCCGTCGGATATCTCGATTATCCTGTCGCATTGCTCTGCGACCTTTGGATCGTGGGTGACGATAACAACAGTTCTACCCTGAGAATTAAGGCTTTTGAAAAGCCCCATTATCTCGGCGGAGGTTTTCGTATCAAGTGCGCCCGTCGGCTCGTCGGCAAGTATCATTGCAGGCTCGTTTACGATAGCACGGGCTATTGCGACACGCTGTTTCTGTCCGCCCGAAAGTTTATTGCAGGGCTTTTTTGCAAACTCGTCCATACCAACGGCTTTAAGGGCTTCAAGGGCTTTTTCCTTTTTATTCTTGGTTTTCTTCTTTGCGAAATTAAGGGGTATCAGAACATTCTCTATCGCCGAAAAATCTTCCACAAGGGCAAAATCCTGCATTACAATGCCTATCTTTTCGTTGCGAATTTTTGCATACTGGCGCTCGGAAAGATTTTTCACCAGCGTGCCGTCGATAGTGTATTCGCCGTTTTGGTAATTGTCTATGCACGCCAAAATATGCAGCAGCGTGGATTTGCCTGCGCCGGATTTGCCTATGATTGCGACCATTTCGCCATCGTCGATCTCACAGGAAACGCCGTGAAGCGCCTCGAACTCATTGGCTTTCTTTGGATTGTATATTTTTACTATATTATCAAGCTTTATCATATGTGTATCTCCTTATAACTTATTGTCTGAACTCAGTTTTAAGCACGTCTCTCGGCTGACGTTTGCGCACAACAAGCAGCGGAACTATCGCCGAAAGTATCACGAACAGCACAAGTATGCCTATGCAGATGAGCACCTTTTCAAAATTTACGTTCACGACGGTCTCTTTAAGATAGGTATGCTTGCCAACGGTGAAAAATATTATATCAAGTATTGCCGTCAGGGCGGATATGAGGCAGAAATTCAGCATATTTATTACTGAACAGCGCTTCCAAGTCGCACCGCAGAGATATAGCACAGCATAGTTTTTAAGATTGTTCATCGTGGTTATCATTGTGGTGATTATGGCGGTGAAGATAGTTATAACGAGTATGCTGAGGGCTATCGGGAAGAGGGTATAAAGCTCTTGGTTGACGTATGCTTGGCTGGCTTTATAGTAATTCTCATTTGAGTCCCAAAGCTGGAAATAGTTATCTGCGCCCATTTGCACCAGCTCTTCATTTGTATATGCACCCTCGGGGAAATTCACGATAGTAAGGCTGTAAAAGTCAGTTCTTGTTCTTGAACCTGCCTTTGTGATTATATCCTCAGTTGTGAGGAACATCGGAGTCTCACGCATTTCAGAATGGAGCTGATAGTAAAAATCACGGTAATCGTAGATATAATCGTAATAATCGGGGCCGCCTGTGCCGTAGATATTCTGATCGTCGGCAAGGATACCGCATATCTCCATTTTGAATGGGTTGCCGTCAAAGTCCGTTACCTCGAGGGTATCGCCGATCTTATAGCCGAAGCTTTGGCAGACAAGGCATTGTGGCACTTTGCTGTCGGGGTCGGGATATTTGCCCTCTTTGAGGAACGGGGGGATATCCTTCATAAGCTGGTCGGTATATGTTACCACATAGCCATAATCCTTAGGGGTATCGGCTGTGGTTGAATTTATGGTAAGGAACATCGCCTTACCGCAGGTGACGCTTGTCGCCTTATCGAATATTTTGAGGATATCCTCTTCGCTTGCCATTTTGGGATTTATGACCCTTGGCATTATGACAGCACCGCTTTTTGAAAGGGGCTCTTTAAACTGTCTGTAATAAATGGTTCGATTTTCTATTGCTGAGAGCATTATCATAATTATGGCAAAAACGACAGCCAGCTGAACTGCGATAAGGATATTTATCACACGACTGTTTTTGGTAAGTTTTGCAACATAATTCATTTCCCCACCTCCCTAAAATTAAGTTTTCGGCTAATATTTTTGATAAGAGTTGCCAGCAGGACTATCACGGAAACTACGAGATATCCTACAAAGATGTAGACGTACCGTTGGAAATTTAGGCAGCCTGCGGCGTTTTGGAATCTGTTTATCATCGCCGGATAAAGCAGCTTATGGAACGCAAAGAGTGAAGCTGCGAAAACCGGTGCGATGATTATTACCGCTTGCGCAAGGAACAGGAGTATGCACTTGAAGCGGGTCGCTCCGCAGGTGCGGAAGATGATTATTTTCGGCTCGTTGCAGCGGATAACATACTTATACAGCACCGCAAGATTTATTGCAAAAAGCAGTCCAACTGCCATTGTTATGGCGATGATCGTTTTGAAATATGCGAGGTCGGAGACCGCTGAAAGGTCGAGGTCTTCGACGTAGCCGTCGTCGGAAATGTTTTCGTCAACGATGTCACGGATAGTGGTGAACTGGTTGTAGTTTACGGGCTTTTTAAATGTTATGGTTACTGCGCTGTTTAAGATGGCATCGTCTGGGAGTGCAGTGAAAGGAATGGTATAATCACTTGATGGTAATCTATCTCCTGGTATTATTTTCGAAACTGTATATTCGCAGCCGTCTACTATTATTTTATCGCCTACGCCTGATACATTTCTTGCAGAATCGCTATCAAAACTTAACGAACCATAACGTATAGTAACACCAGTTTCATCAATTTGGGTATATTCATCGCCTACCATAATGTGTCTTTCGCCATTTATGTACTCTTCATCAGAAAAATACTTGGTTCCATCAGCTTTTGCTTGCTGAACTATACCTTTATCAGTAACACAAAAAATGAAATCAAAAAAAGTCAGACCCATAAGGTCATTATCATAAGTACCTGAACACGTTATCTCTTCTATATCATCATACATATCTTTTGGTATGTTATTTACGACTTTCATTATATCGCCCTTTGTTAAGGTGCTGAAATTGTTATACCTAAAAAGATCCATAAGTTCTTGATCGTTCTGATCAAATGACAATAGATCAGTTCTTGAAGTCATTTTTCCGCTCCAACCATTTGCCATAATTCCTATTGTGCACGCCTTTGATTCACCTTGCATAAGTCCCATTTTGTAATTTGTATATACGCCAAAAATGAAACAGCCGACTATTGCAGTTAACATTGTGGTTATCATAATAAATATTAGTATTACTCTTTGTTTCTTGAAAAGATTGGCTAGGAGTTTTCGTAGCATTTTATTACCCCTTTCTAAAATTAAATAAGTATATGAAGGGCTGAATAAACAGCCCCTCATATTATGTTTTATTAGAAAATGATTCTTCTCGTTATATCAAACTCCCCTCTTACTACGTCATTTTCGTCATCAACATAAGACCAATAACGTGCATACTTGTCTCCAAAGTAAAAGTCCTTGGATGTTTTGACTTTCAAAAAACTTCCCTTGTCTGCATAGGGGCGGAAATCAGTTGCATTTGAATAAATGTTACCTTTTTTATCTTTCAATTCGGCACAAGAAAGAATAGCAGTATAGTTGTCCTTTTTGCATTTTGTCAGATTAGTTGCAAAAGTAGTGTTGGTACTGGAGTCATAACCATATGTTTGTGTTGATGTCAGGTAACTGTTCTCCATATTGAACGTTTTGTCAAGCGTTACAGCGCCTGCGCCGATAGCTGAAACTGATGAGATAACGATCGTTGCAGCAACCAGTGCTGTCATTTTTTTGAATACTTTTTTCATAATAAAGTACCTTCATTGATTTTAATTTTTTGACGTATGTTTGTGTTCCTGTTTTGCTATGTTGCAGTTTTTTATCTAATTCATTTTCCCACCTCCCTAAAATTAAGTTTTCGGCTTATATTTTTGATAAGCGTTGCAAGCAGGACTATCACGGAAACTACGAGATATCCTACAAAGATGTAGACGTACCGTTGGAAATTTAGGCAGCCTGCGGCGTTTTGGAATCTGTTTATCATCGCCGGATAAAGCAGCTTATGGAACGCAAAGAGTGAAGCTGCGAAAACCGGTGCGATGATTATTACCGCTTGCGCAAGGAACAGGAGTATGCACTTGAAGCGGGTCGCTCCGCAGGTGCGGAAGATGATTATTTTCGGCTCGTTGCAGCGGATAACATACTTATACAGCACCGCAAGATTTATTGCAAAAAGCAGTCCAACTGCCATTGTTATGGCGATGATCGTTTTGAAATATGCGAGGTCGGAGACCGCTGAAAGGTCGAGGTCTTCGACGTAGCCGTCGTCGGAAATGTTTTCGTCAACGATGTCACGGATAGTGGTGAACTGGTTGTAGTTCACAGGCTTTTTAAATATAATGGATACTGTACTTTCGAGGTATGCATCGTCCGGAAGCGAGGTAAATGGGATAAAATATGCCATATCCATTGAACCTTCTGCTTCAAATATGTTGGAAACTGTATACTCACAGCCATATATTTCAACTTTATCGCCGATGCCTTCAATATTTCTAGCAAAATCGCTAGAGTAACTCATTGCACCAACTTGTAAATATTTTTTTTGGTCTTCGGTTTCGCCGTCGATCTCTGTATACTTTGAACTAAGAGAGATATGTCTTTCACCATTTATATACTCTTCATCTGTGAGATATTTTATTCCAAGATCGTCGGGAGTTTGGACTATTCCTTTGTCCGTAGGGTGAAAACGAAAATCAAAATAACAAAAGCCCATAAGGTCATTTTCATAAGTGCCAGTACAATATATCTCTTCTATATCGTCATACATTTCCTTAGGCATATTATTGACAACTGTCATTATATCGCCTTTTGTTAAGGTACTGAAATTATTATATCTAAAAAGATCTAAAAGATCTTGGTCATTCAGATCAAATTCCAATAAATCGGTTCGAGAAGTCATTTTACCATTCCAGCCATTGGCTTTAATGGCGATTACTGAAGATTTAGATTCTCCCTGTATAAGACTTATGTGATAGTTTTCATACACACAAAAAGAAAAGCAACCAACTATTGCTGTCAATATTGAAGTTATCATTATAAAAACTAATATTATTTTCTGATTTTTGAGGAGGTTTAAAAGTATTTTTCGCAGCACTTATTTGCCCACCTTTCGTTATACATGTATTTTCAAGTGTTGCATTACTGCAACACTTGAAAATACTGATTTAAAATACAATTTTTCTGATTTTTTCTATTTCACCTTTTGTATTGCCGTTTTTATCAGAAACATATGACCAATACTTTGCAAACATACCTTCATAATTTCTATCTTTCTGAGCCTTAACTTTCAAAAAGCTACCTTTATCAGCTGTTGGACGGAAATTAGTTGCATTTGAATATGTAGTATTTTTTCCGTTATTGAGTTCTGCACCAGAAAGTATGCCTGTATAGCCGTCAAATTTGCATTTGGTGAGGTTAGTTGCAAAAGTAGTGTTGGTACTGGAGTCATAACCATATGTTTGTGTTGATGTCAGGTAACTGTTCTCCATATTGAACGTTTTGTCAAGCGTTACAGCGCCTGCGCCGATAGCTGAAACTGATGAGATAACGATCGTTGCAGCAACCAGTGCTGTAACCTTTTTGAATACTTTTTTCATAATAAATTCCTCCGATTCATTAATGTAGTGTTTGATTTTACCTGCATTGTTGCAAGGCTTTCTTACTTTTGTAGCGTTGCACAAATATCGGTCATCTCATTTGTGCAAGTTTAATTCTGCATTGGAACCGCCCTCCTTATGGTCGCTGGGTCAGACTTATAGAAGGCTTATTTTTCCTATATTGTATATTATAACATATTGCGACAGATTTGTATAACAATTTCGATATATTTTTTGAAATTTATTGAAAATTTGCAGAAATAGGCAAAAAACATTATTTGGGAGTTGTGTAATTTCAACAGCATTTTGTAATAGGAGAAATTATTTCTTAGTTGTTATCGTCTTAGTAGCCGACCAAGCGCCGTAATATTTCGTACCGTTGACAGTTGTGTAAATTCTCATACGGACGTAATATTTTTTGCTGGCTTTGAGCTTTGTGAAGCTCTTTGAGGTCGTGGACTTGCTTGTGATAGTCGCCTTAGAAACGCTCTTGAACTTGGAATCCGTGCTGTACTGAATCTCATAGCCAGTTGCGTGATCTTTCTTTGACCAGCTTGCTGTGAAGCCCTTGGATTTAGCGGTCAGTTTGTTTATCGTCTGCTTTGCAGGGTTGATCTTAAAAGTTTTCGTGATCGTGCCTGTGTAGTTGCCCTTGCCGACGATCTTGACTGTTGCTTTGCCGACTTTTGTGTTATTGCTGTAAGATATTGTGTAGTCTGTGCCGCTCTTCAAGGTCTTGCCACCAAACTTAACAGTAATTTTTTGCGTTTGAGCTTTGCCTGTGAAAGTCTTGTTGGAAATACCCGAAACAGAAGCTTTCGTGAAGTCATTTTTTATACTGAATGTCTTTGAGATCGTACCAGTATAATTGCTCTTACCTGTGATAGTTACCTTTGCCGTGCCGACTTTGGTGTTATTGCTGTAAGATACTGTATAATCCGTGCCGTTCTTCAAAGTTTTGCCGTTGAGCTTGACTGTAACAGACGGCTTCTTGGCCTTGCCGTCATAGGCGTATGTCGAAGTCGAGAGCGTTACGCTTGCCTTTGAAATGCTCTGCTTTGCAAGCGCTGGGATATCGGCAGTTTCGAGGACTGTCTTGCAGACTGTGCACTCCTTGTGCTTCTTGCCCTTAACGCCGATCGCTGCGGCTTTGTCGGTTATCCAACCGCTGGATTTGTGACCTGTGGCTTTTATCTCGATCTGTGCCTTGATTACTTCGCCGCAAACTGAGCAATGGGAGCCCTCAGTTTTGCCTGCTTTGGTGCAAGTAGCTGGGACAGCTGGATCAATTACTTCGGTGTGACCTTTAATTGCACTTTTTCTGTATTCAGTTTCTGCACCGCAAATCGTACATTTGTAAGCTTCAGTCTTAGAATAAGTGCAGCCACTACCGCTGCTTGAAATTACGACCCATTCTAGTGTGTGACCCTTGGCTGGGATAGACTCGGTGTAGGTATCGCCACATTCGCAGGTGAAAGTCTTTACGCCCTCTGCTGTGCAGGTCGGCTGTTTTGTTATCGTTGAGGTGTAGGAATGGGTGTGGGCAGGCTTGCCTAAAACTTCACATTCAAGCTCGCTGGACTGCGCATACTCTTCGCCTGCGGTCTGATAATAAACGGTCAGCTTGAAATTATCCTGCTTTTTGTAGATCTCATCGCCGTCATCATAGAAGCCAAAGGCATATGCACCGATATTTTCAACAGACTTTGGTATCGTAATGCTGTTGAGGCTTCCACAGCAGACAAATGCTCCCACGCCGACGTCTTTGAGAGTTTCGGGCAGGGGCACGCCTGAAAGCGCCGTACAGTTGCCGAATGCCCAATTGCCAATATTTTCAAGAGTCGCTGAAAGCTCAATGCTTTCCAAGTTGCCGCAATACATAAATGCGCCCTCGCCTATGGACTTCACATTGCCGCCCATTTTAAAGGTCTTGATATTTGAAGCAAAGAAGCTGTAATCGCTGATAGTAGTTACGCTTTCGGGAAGCTCAATGCTGTCTGCTTCAAAATACGCAAAGGCATTCGGAGCGATCGCCGTGACGGTCTTGCCATTTACTGTTTCAGGAATTTTGATATCAGTATCGCTGCCCATATAGGCTCTTATAGCGATCGTGCCGTCCTCCAGGTCGTTGTAAAGGAAATCGCCGATGGTGCCGTCTGTGCAGGCAACGTTCTTTATGTCAATATCACCGAAAATGTTATGGAAATCAGAAGCGCTGTTGAAATAAGTCATAAGCTGAGCGCAAGTGCCTCTGAATGTTATTTCCTCGAAAGCGCCGTTGTAATTGTAGAAGGCATATGTTGGTATCACTTCGGCGTTTGCGGAAATGGAAATGCTTGTGATATTTTTATTGCCGTTAACTATCCATTTGCCAAATTCTTTCACGCTGTCGGGGAATGTAACCGATGTAACGGAAAGGGTCTCTCTTGGGGCAAGGTTGCTTGAAAATGCGTAATCGCAGATTTTTGTCACGCCCTCTGGAATAGTGACGTCGCCAGTTGCGGCATAGGCATCGATAAGGATACCGTTTACTACAACGAGATGGTTCTCGCTGCGCTTGTCGGATATCCATTCGGTATCATAGAAGGCATTTGCACCGATATCGGAAACATTTTTGCCCACATTGACAGTTTTAAGGCTCTTGCAATGCTCGAAAGCTTGCTGACCTATGCTTGTGACAGAGTCAGGGATAGTTACAGACGTAATGCTTGAAGCCATATAAGATGTAGGGCTCACGAAAGCGTTTGGCGATATTGTAGTTACATAGTCAGGGATAACAAGGTCTCCTGTGCAGTTTCCGCCGTTATAAAGAATAGTATTTATTATAACGAGTGGGTCTTCCGCAAGCTTATTTTTCAGCCATTGTGTATTTGTGAAAGCGCCTGTATCAATAGAGGTCACGGACTTCGGGATAGTTATATCGCTAAGGGCAGTACAGTTTGCGAAAGCGTTGCTGCCTATGGACTTCACGCCCTCTTCCATTACGACTTTTTCAAGGGTAGAGCTGCTGCTGAACAGCCAGTCGCCCAGCTCCTCAACGCTTGACGGAATGATAAGCTCCTTGATAGTGCCGCAATTTCTAAAAGCTGCATAGCCGATACTTGTGACCTTATGACCGTCGATCTCGGCAGGCACGTTCACCTTTTCGGCAGAGCCCGTATACTTTGTTAACCTTGCAGTATCGTCCTCGTTCAAGCTGTAAGTAAAGCTGGAAGTGTCCTCCTCCGCACTAGCCGAAATGCCAAACCCGAAAAAGTTTACCCCGCTTTCAGCCGCAGGCAAAGCCACCGAGCCAAACGTCAGCGACACCGCCAACAGCGTTGCTAAAATTTTCTTCATCAATAATTCCTCCCATTTTTTATTTGACCTGTAAAAGTCTATATCAAAATGGTAGCACTTTCAAAGTCTGGTGTCAACTAAAATGTAACGAATGTCGTTAAAATGTAATGAATGTTTTGGGAGAATGGGCTGTAGCATACAAAAAAAGAGAACTGCAATCGCAATTCTCTTTCCACATTATTTGGTCGAGGTGACGGGACATTGAACAATGGGTTCAAGCCTGCGTTTCGACCAAAATAAAAAGGGCTACGCTTTTCGGTTTCTCAAAGCATAGTCCTTTTTACTGGTCGAGGTGACGGGACTTGAACCCACGGC
>NZ_JAHZAX010000018.1 GCF_019423705.1 Ruminococcus sp.
GCTGCATAATTCTTGTTCGAATAAAATGTGTCAAGTGATATTGACAAAACCAGCACACACTTGGCATGAATGGAGTCAAACTGAAATCACGTCCGCTTTATGGGTACAAACTGGTTGATGGCGATCATAACCGGTGGGAAATTGACGAGGAATCTGCTAAGATTGTACGAATGATTTTTGATATGTTCCTGCATCAAGATATGTCGATCAATTCTATTGCAAAACACCTGAGAACCAATAAAGTTCCAACACCAAGTGCGTACATGGGATACAAATATACCAAGGTCGGTACTTCTTATGGCTGGTTGTTCCAAACGGTCAAACGACTGCTTGAATTTCAGGAATACTGCGGAGATACCGTGAATTTCAAAACGAAAACAACATCGTATAAATCCAAATCAAGGCTCTTTCTTCCAAAAGAAAATTGGGTTGTTTTTGAAAATCAGCATCCTGCCATAATCAGAAGAGAAGATTTTGAAAAGACACAGGAAAAGCTGAAAACCATATCAAAGAACTCATTTTCACCTTCAAACGAGATGAAAAATGATACCTTTTTCCGAAATAAATGTGTTTGTGCAAAATGTGGAGCAAAGATGCACCGAAGGCATAGTGTCAATGGTGTATATTTTGTCTGTAAGACGTATATGCAATATGGCACTTGCTGTTCCAATCACATAACTGAAAATGAACTGCGAAGAATCACGCTCGACCATCTTAAAAAGCTTTATATGGCTGTTAAAGACAGCAGAGATACACTCATCACTAAACTTGGATTAAATCAACTTACCGAGCTTGACAAGCAGATTAAAGAAACTGAAAATCGAGTCAATGCCATCAGCAAACTTTTGACAGAGCTATATGAAAAGAAATTTCAAGGCAAATTGTCAGATTCAGAATTCAGGATTCAATCAAAATCATTAAGCTGTGAAAAGGAAGAACTGCTTCAATTTCTTTCGGACGTTACTGTACGAAAATTCACAATCAGCAAAAAGTTTCTTTCTGTCACAGAAATACTGAACAGAATAGAGAATTCCAGATTATCGGAGTTAGATGCTGTCACGCAGGAAATATGCGATGCCTTGATTGAAAAAATCGTGATTGATGAACCGATGGGGCAGAAAGAAAAGAATTACGGAAAACGCATTGTTGACATCTATATTTACGAACTCGGCAATCTTTCTGATTTGGTGGATGTGCGGGTTAAGCCATACTCACAGCGTATAAAAGAAATCGCCCCTCAATTACTTCTTGAAAGGCGATGTGATACGGCAAATGTGGTAGAAGCTTTGGCAACAAAACGTACAAGTCTGAAAAGTGCTCTTGCAGAAGAAGGGACAAACTTTCAAACTGTAATTGTTGAAATACGCAAAGAAATTCTGATTGATGCCATTAAAAAGGGGCTTTCCATAAAAGAAATTTACCCTTTGCTTGGCTATCCTGAACCTTCTAATGTTTATTGGTTTGCAAAGCGGTTTTTAGGTATGAGTTTCAATGATTTCTATTGCAAAACAAGAAAAGAAATATGATCTGGCTGCACTTGGACAGAAATGTTCAGGTGCATTTTGTCTATGGTAGATAAATAATGAATCGCTTAGTCTATCAATAGCTTTATATCAGTATTGATGCAGATCGCCTGTGATTTAATCTGCTCTGGGCAAAAAGCTTCGCCAAAATTCAAGCAGGCGTACACGGCTTTCGGATTTTTCGCCGTCATCTGCCAGAACGGATACTTAATAATTGCAGGCGTATTATATCCCACACCAAGTTCCAGAAATAAGATATGCAGATTTTCGTGCCTGCGGAGAAATTCCGCATACCGATCTGCCGCACGATACCAGCCCTTGTCCTGTACAAAAGTATTATCTGAACGCAAATTCATGGTCATAGGTTTTCCGCATTTTGGACAGCGTGGAATAAGCTCTGTTGGAACACGCATATCTTCCTGAAATTCCAGCATATCTTTCACACATTCTTCGTTATCATAAGTTTCCTGACAACAAGGCTCTGAACATTGAAAAAGTCCATAATCACCCTGTGTGTAGAAAAGTCTGTGCTTGTCAAAACCAGCTTTCTGAAACTGGTGGTCTACATTGGTGGTCAGCACAAAATAATCTTTGTCTTTCACAAGTTCAAACAATCTCTTGTAAACACCGTTGTCAACGTCCATATAGCGGTTGATATAAATGTATCTCGACCAGTACGCCCAATGTTCTTCCAGAGATTCAAATGGATAGAAGCCGCCGGAATACATATCCCGAACGTTATATTTTTCAATGAAATCCGAGAAATATTTTTCAAAACGCTCGCCGCTGTATGTGAACCCTGCCGCAGTGGAAAGTCCTGCTCCTGCACCTATGAGAATGGCATCTGCGGTTTCGATTTCATTTTTCAAACGTTCTATCTCAGCCGAAAAGTCCGTTGTATATTTCGTAATCTTTCTCTGTAAAAACATTGAATATCACCTCTATATCGTGGGTTTTCAGAAATTCTCTCACCGTCTGCACAGCGATCTCCGCTGCCTTATCCTGCGGAAAGCCGAACACACCTGTGGAAATACAGCAAAAGGCGATGCTCTTTATTCCACTTTCTACCGCAAGTTCCAGACAGCCCTGATAACAGCTTTTCAGCAGCTCGCAGTGTTTTTCAATCAGCCTGCCCTGTACGATCGGTCCGACGGTGTGGATTACATAATTGCAGGGGAGGTTATAAGCAGGCGTGATTTTCGCTGTACCTGTCGGTTCTTCGTGTCCCTGTGCTTTCATGATCTCCGCACATTTCAGCCGCAGGCGAACCCCGGCAAAGGTGTGGATACAGTTGTCGATGCAGTTGTGGCAAGGGCGATAACACCCAGTCATTCCCGAATTTGCGGCATTGACGATCGCACCGCATTGCAGCGTTGTGATGTCGCCTTTCCAAAGATAAATATTCTTCTCAACAGGCTGTAAGTCGGCAATGTCAGTAATACCTTTCTGTACTGTCAGCTTTTGCAGAAATTCGTCCTCGGCTTTGAGATATTCCGCACTGGCTTTCCCTGCCGGTCGAATGTTAACAAGGCTGCGATATAGGAGAAATTGTTCCGATTCCTTTGCTGGAATAGTTAAACCGTTCCATTCCGGACGTTCTGAAAGCAAATATGCAATCAAATTATTTAATTTTTCATTTGCCATCATCTTTCATCCTTTATAACCGTTCGATCGCTCCCACAGGACACTTTTCAAAGCAAGAACCACAGTGCAGACAATTTTGCTGACGGATAATAGCTTTTCCATTTGCAAGGTCGATACAGTTTTGTGGACAGACCCTCTGACAGATTCCACAGCCAATACACTTATCTGTAACTTGATAGCCTTTGAACTCTGCATTGCCGTTTCCAATGGTATAGGTTTCTCGGAAAATCGGATTTACGCCGAGGTTGAAATACTCTATCGAGCCGTCTTTTATCTCAAAACAAATACCGATATATCGCTTGTCACCAGGGTAAAGGTTTGCAAGATAGGGATGCTCTTCAAAAATGGTGTCAATGGCAGTTTTCTGTTTTTCCTCAGCTACAGGGTAAGCCTTTGCGGAAAGCCGTATCATCTCCTTGAATTTTGTGTAGACAAGTATCTGCACACGACCGTCGGAAAGAAGCTCCTTTGCAACATTTTTTCCTCTTGCGGTGAAAAAATAAAAGGAGTCCTCATCATAATGCACTGCACTGATGCAACGTATCTGCGGATCGCCGTTTTCGTCAACGGTAGCGACATTCAGTACGCCTACAAGCTGCATTTTCTTCAAACAAGTTTTTGCATCCATATGAAACACCTCATTCAATTATTTTGATTCTATTCGGTTTCCTTAGCTTTGTATGCGGTTGTTCGCCGTCGATATAGCCAAGGATCACAAAGCAGATTGCACTGTAATTTTCGGGAATGTCCCACTCGTTCAGCAGTTTTTGCCCCGTATCACTCACAAATGTTTCTTCTCCTCTGGAGATTATGCAGGAGGAGATACCAAGTTCCGTTGCCTGCAAAACCATATTCTCCGCTATACAAAATGCGTCTGCCACACGGAATGCAAAACCATTCTGACAGAATATCGTCACAACTGTCGGTGCGTCATAAAAGCCGTTTTTTATGGTCGGGTCGTCAATGCTACTTGGCTGTTCTTTGGATACATAGCCGCCCAGCAGCTTGCTTCTGTCAAATTTCGCAAGATTCATTCTGCCGATCTTTGCAGCAAGCTCAGCATTGTGAATCGCAACCAGCATACTCCGCTGTCCGCCGCCTGCATTGGGTGCGTAGTTTCCTGCCTCAAGAATAACCTCCAGATCTTCACGGCTTATCTGCTTATCCGTATATTTTCTGATAGAATGTCTTGCTTTGATAATGTCCATTAACATAATTTTTCACCTGTAATGTCATTGTATTCTTTCCAGCACTGCGGGTCTGGAGCGTACATATTGCCTGTATAGCCAAACGTCACCGCAGGACAGCCCCTGCAATATCCTCTCAATTCGCATTTGCTGCATTTTTCAAACTTGTCAAATTGTCTGTATGCTTCCAACTCATTACCTACAAACAGTTCATACATCGGCGTTTCAAACACATTTCCAATCTTGCTTTCCATTCGACGGCAGGCGTAAATATCGCCTGTAGAAAGTATCGTCATATGCCCGATACCGCAATGACAGCCGTCATAGATCATATTCGGATCGCTGTTTTCCGGCAGCTTGAAAATGCCCTTCTCATAGAAATACAGCGTCCACAGGTGGTCTTTCAGCTGAAAAGTGGTTTTACAGCCGTTTGCTTTATGCTCTGCAAATTTCCTGTGGCACATATTCATAAAATTCCGATACTGCTTCGGCGGAATATGATATTCTTCAGACTTCTGACCGCTTGTAGGGCAGTATCTTCCAAATGCGAACACGTCCACATTCTTCTCTGCACAAAGGTCGATCAGCTGCGGAAATTCGCTGATATTCGCACTGGATACAGTAGACATGATCGCACAGAACATTCCTGCATTTTTGATACAGTCGATTTTTTCAAGAGTCGTATCAAAAGAACCGGGTTTGCGGAATATATCGTGCGTTTCTCTAATTCCGTCAAGGGAAAGCTGATACTTCACACAGCCGTGTTCGTGAAGCTTCTGACAGACCTTGTCATCCAAATGAAAAGGGTTGCCGAGAATTGCCCAGCGGATATTCTTTTCTTTCAGCAGCTCCGCCAGTTTCCAAAAGTCCTTGTGCAGGATAGGATCACCGCCTGTGATGTAAAAGTATGGCGTTCTGCCGATTTTTTCGCACATTTCTTCACAGGAGGAAACGACCTGCCGCATCTTTTCCCAAGTCATTTCCGTCAGTTTTTTGCAATTGTTCTCTGCAAAGATATAGCAGTGTTTACAGCGTTGGTCGCAGGCATCTGTGATGTGCCATTGGAAAGCAAAATATGGTTTCATAAAGTCGTTTCCTCCTGATCTATTTCAAACGCAAAAGCGTACGATTCTCTCAGCAAACGCACCGTATCAAACGATGCGTCTGCTTTTTGGAAGTTGTGTCACGTTACACTTTACTTCTTGTCCGGGTCAGCTGCACCGCAGGCAGAACCGCAAGCAGATGCCGGAGCTTCCTTTGGGTCAGCACTGCCGCAAGCAGAACCACAAGCAGATGCCGGAGTTTCCTTCGGGTCAGCACTGCCGCAAGCACCATTATCACCACCAAAGGCAGCAACTCTGTTCAGCATTTCACTCATTGTGATTTCCTCCTTGTTTTTATTCAGGTTTCCCTGTTGTTATCAGCATATCACACATTTCTGCACTTGAAAAGTACGCACTTTTTTGTAAGGTAGTTACCAAAAGGTAACGATTGTGCATTTGCTGGATTTTTGACGCTAAATTTTATTGTAAACAGTTTGTGAACGACAAAATGTATTGCAATTTCACCTGTAATATGCTATAATGAATGTAACATTCTAAATGAAACAAATGAGGTGTTATCATAATAAAAAAAGAAGAATTGCCGGAATGCCCTGTGGCAATTACAGTACAGCTTATCGGCAACAAGTGGAAGCTGTTGATTCTGCGTAATCTGCGAATGCGTCCGTGGCGTTTCAACGAACTGCAAAAATCTCTGGAGGGGATTAGCCAGAAAGTGCTGACAGAAAGCCTGCGTTCCATGGAGGCAGATGGGATAATCAATCGCACAGTATATGCAGAAGTTCCGCCGAGAGTGGAGTATTCCCTCAGCGAATTGGGTGACACCATGCGTCCGATCTTAGACGCTATGGAAAAGTGGGGAAATGATTATAAGGCAACGTTTCATTGAATCATAATATACAAGCGATATGTAAAAAACTGCACTTGGACAGAAATGTTCAGGTGCAGTTTTTATATGCAGCACAATTCCCAAAGCAAAAGATTCCCGATTATTTGGGAACTTGAAAAAAGTGCAGATTTGCTTTTTCATTGCTTTTGTGCTATGATTACTACAGCAAATTCAAAAGCCTGTCTGTTGATTCGGAGATGATGATATAGGCAGACCATATACTGACTTCCATACGCTGTATGCAGTAGATGAGCAGACCAGAAAGATGTTCCGTCATCAGGAATATTTGGATCGGCGTGAAAGGCGAATGGTTATCACTTATCATGATAATATGTACGTTCCACCTGATCAGGAAGATATTCAGCTGCTTGCTTTACAGCAGGCACTTCTGATGCTCAAAAATCTGTATCAGGATAAATTTGAAGTCATAATCGGTTTCTATTATGGAAACTACAAAACAATAAAAGCATATGCTGTGAACTGCGGAATATCAAGGCAGGCAATGTCTAAAAAACTGCATAAGGCTTTGGAAATTCTGCGTCATATATGCTTTGAAAAACTTGAGAATCTTGAAAACTGAATATGAAGAACGCATAACTATTTTGATTGCTGCAATCCGGTTACAGACTGCGACGATCCGGCAACAATTTCTCTTTTCTGGTTGCGTTTATTTCTGATCTGCGCTAAAATAGAAATAGCAAATTTAAGCCTGTCGGTATAGGAGGAAACAAGTATGCAGACAGGGAAAATCACTGCTTTATATGTCAGATTTTCTTTCGATGATGGAATTGACACGGAAAGCGGAAGCATTGAACACCAGAAAGCATTGCTGAAAAACTATGCTGAATCCAATGGCTTTACCAATCTTTCTTACTACGCAGATGATGGTTACACAGGCACAAACTTTAACCGTCCAAATTTTCAGCGTATGATGAATGACATCAAAAACGGACTGGTTGGAACAGTCATCGTCAAAGATATGAGCCGACTGGGCAGAAATTATCTTATGGTAGGTCAGTATGTGGAAATTGACTTTCCAAAGTACGATGTTCGCTTTATTGCAATCAGCGATAATGTGGATTCTGCCAAAGGAATGAATGATTTACTGCCGATCAATAATCTGATGAATGAATGGTACAGCAGAGATATTTCAAAGAAGATCCGTTCCATGGTACGCCAAAAAGGCAACAGCGGTCAGCATATCACATCAAAACTGCCTTATGGGTATTACAACACTCATGAGAACAAACAGGATTGGCAGGTGGATGAGGAAGCTGCAGAAGTTGTCCGAGAAATATTTGAACTGTATGTACATCATGCAATGGGAACAAAGCAGATTGCATTACAGTTGCAGGCTGAAAAACGTATTGGAGTGGAATATCACAAGAAAATACGAAAAGGGATTGCGGTTACTGCTGAGGATATTTATTTGTGGAACAGCGGAACGATTGCTGCCATTCTTAAGCGTCAGGAATACGTCGGTGATACGGTCAATTTTCACACACAGATTGCTTCTTACAAGAATAAGACTGTGATCTACAACGAAAGTGACAAGATCAAGATTTTTCCTGACACGCACCCTGCAATTATCAGTCGTGAACTGTTTCAGATGGCACAGGACAGATGTGAAAAGACAATACGTCATCCGTCAAGACCACATAAGTATCTTTTTGGTGATTATCTGTATTGTATGGACTGTCACGCAAGAATGCACGGCAGAAGATGTGGGACAAAAAGTGAAAATGCTCTTTATTGCTATGAGTGTACAACTTACAGGAAAAGCAAAGGGTGTTACTTCCATGGTGTTCCTGAGAAATATCTTGAAACCGAGGTCTTACAGGCAATTCAGAGAGTGATCTATAAGGCAAATGCCAATCCCGATGAATTCTACAAGGCCATTCAGAAACGTGTTGAGAAGAGGTCTGATGACTGCAAAGCGGTTGTTTTAGCGGAGCTTGAAAAATCTCAGCTTCGCATTACGGAAATCGATAAGTACATTCAAGGTTTGTTTGAGGCAAAGGTCAGAGGTGAAATAGACGGCTCGCTGTTTGCAAGTTTGAAAAGGACTTACGATGAAGAAAAAGAACAGCTTAACGCATTAGTTGCAGAACTCATAGGAAAACTTCATGAGAAAAATGAGTCTGTCAACAAGGTCAAACTGTTTATGCAGGCAATCGAAAAGTATGATGCCGTTACAGAACTCACTCCGCAGGTATTGGCTGACTTTATTGAACATATTGAAGTCGGCAAATGTCAAAACACAAGTAAAAAGCTGCCTTTTTCCAAAAGGGATAATGCAGTTTCAGTGTTTTTCTGGGGTATCGGCATTTTTTAATTGGGAAATGGCGAGTTCCCTAAGCGTATTACGACCACCGCATTTTTATGCGATACTGCTTTTATTTTTCATCAAAACGATCATTATTTTAGCCAATTGACCGCCAAAATAGCCACGCCGAGAACAACAAGCACAGTTCCCGTCGCCCTGTTAAGGGTCTTTGCGGAGACTTTGTTCGCTATCACTGCAGCGATAAGGGCGAACACCAGCGTGCTTATTATACATATCACAAGTGCAGGGATATCGGGCAGACCGCCAATCACGATATGGCTTGCCGAGCCCGTGAAAGCTGTTGCCGCCATAATGAAAACGCTTGTGCCAACGGCGGTCTTTAGCTCATAACCCAGCACAGATGTGAGGACGAGCAACATCATCATTCCGCCGCCTGCGCCGATAAATCCGCATATAAAGCCCACCATTGCACCGCAGAGCACCGAACGGACGGCTTTCTGCTGCGCCGTTGCGTTTGTGAAGCGTGCTTTCGGCTCAGTAACAGGTTTTGCAATGAACTTCACGCCGAGAAGCAGCGTCATAAACGTTGAAAAACTGCCCATCGTTTTTGACGGCACGATGCTTGCGACATAGCTTCCCACAAGGGTGAAGCACAGCACCGAAGCCATCATAATAAGTCCGTTGCGGATATCGAGATTTTTGTTTTTTGCGTATGTATATGCGGAAGCTGCGCTGGCGAGAACGTCGCTTGCAAGGGCTATGGCCACCGCTTGATATGGTTCCATTCCAAGAAAGGTTATGAGCATAGGGCTTATGACCGCCGCAGCGCTCATTCCTGCAAAGCCCGTTCCAAGCCCTGCGCCAAGCCCTGCAAGGATACACACGATAACTTTTATCAGCATTCTAACTTTATCAGTCCTTTTAAAATTTGATAGTTTCGTTTGTTAAATATTGAGGAACATCAAATATTATAGCATATGTATTTTAGTATTGTGAGAAAAATGTATGAACATTAATATAACAAAACGACCCTCAGAGGGCGTTCGTCCCCGAGGGTCAAAAAAGCTGAAAAGCTTTTAAACATTGATCGTTTAATCTTTGTATTGCGAAGTTATACCGAAATATTCTTCAAAGCACAGTCCGCTGTATGTAATGTTCTGTGCCAAAGGCGTACCGACATATCTGATATGCCAAGGCTCATATTTATAACCTGTAACAGCTTCCTTGCCCTTTGGATAGCGGATTATAAAGCCGTACTTTGCGCAGTTGTTCGCAAGCCATTTAGCTTCTTTTGTTCCGCCGAAAGAGTCGCTGGCTTTGTTCACATCAATGACCATACCTGTCTGATGTTCGCTGTAACCCGGTCTTGCGGAATATGTATCGGCTGCTGCCTTGCCGTCACGGCGAACATACGAATCATAAAGATACTTCTGATCGTAATATGAACGATAGCCCGAGCATACCCACAGGCTTATACCGTCCTTATATGCAGCGCTCTGCATTTTCGTGAAAGCGGCGGAAGTCTCCTTCGTCAGACCTTTTGGGTCATAGCTTGCAGGCAGGGAATAGCTTTTGTTTGCGATCAGAACGCCGTCAACATAGCTTGCGCCGTTTTTAACTTCAATGGTGTGGTCGGCGGTGGTGACTGTTATCTCCTGTGAATACCCGCCGTAATGATTTACGCCCCTGTCGTCAGTCTTGCAGGCTCTGACCTTGAATTTGTATGTGCTGTTTGCGTAAAGGCCATTGATAGCACAGGAATTTACAGTCGATGAAGCAATGTTTTTCCAGCTTCCGTTCGACCATATAAAGACCTTGTAGCTTGTGCAGCCAACAGACTTCCAGTTAAGGTCAAGGGTCGTTGCTGTGATGTCGGAAGCCTTCAATCCTGTGACCTGTCTCGGGTTTGTGGCTGAATTGTAGTTATCAGAATAGCCTCCGTATATCTTCTTGCCTCCAACAAGCTTGTAGGCTCTCACCTTGAAATTCTCTCTTGTTGCGGCCGGCAGACCTGTTACTATATATGTTGTGCCAGTCACATCTGCGATCTCGGGATATTTGCCCTTTGAACGCATACAAACTGAATATCCGTCCGCACCATTTACGGCGTTCCAGCTGAGCTTTATTGAGCTTGTGTTAGGCGTTCTCGATGATACGCCAGTTACCTTGCCAACATTATAGACTTCTGCAGTGGCGTCGGCTGATATCTTGCCATAATGATTTGAGCCCTTGTCGTCAGTCTTACAGGCTCTCACTCTGAAAGTATAGCTGCCTGTTGAAAGTCCTGTCACCGTGCAGAAAGGCGTAGTTGTCCGTGCGATCTGCGTCCACTTGCCGTTTTTATACATAAACACACGATAGTCTGTGCAGCCCACCTTGTTCCAAGTGAGATTCACCGCAGAGCTTGTCATAGTCTCCGCCTTCAAATTCGTTATAGGTCGTGGATTGGTGGCGGAATTATAGTTTGCCGAATAGCTGCCATAGACCTTTTTTCCGTTCACAAGCTTGTAGGCTCTGACCTTAAAATTCTCTCTCGTTGCAGCCGGCAGACCTGTTACTGTGTAGGTTGTGTCCGTCACGTCAGCGATCTCTGGATATTTGCCCTTTGAGCGCATACAAACGGAATATCCGTCCGCACCATTTACGGCGTTCCAGCTGAGCTTTATCTCGCTTATGCCGGGAGTCCTTGATGAAAGTCCTGTGACTTGTCCCACATATACCTGCGCTGTGACCTCGGCTGCACTTGCGGGCATAAGTGCTCCGCTTTCGCTGACAGGCGCAAAACCCACCGCACATATCATTATCGCAGCACAAGCGGCCGCAACGGCATTTTTACTTTTTCTGTTTTTGAATGTTGTCAATTTCATTTTAGGTTCTCCTTTCATTTATTTTGACAGTCCTTTGTTTTACATTTACATTATAGCACAACTTGAACAGTTTGTAAACAGGAAAATCGCACAAAACAATTTAAGGCAGCACCTCACAAACTTTGTATGATGCTGCCTTTTTATATTATTTTTCTCCCACAATAGAATGGAGCCGCCATTTGCCGCCACGATATCTTATAAGGCTGACCATAGCCGTCACGAACCAGGTGGCTGCGGTGGTGAGCCATATGCCCCAAAAGCCTATGAAAGCTATCTTTGTGAGCACAAGCGACAGACCGATTCGGCAGACGACTTCCGCCATTCCGTTGACAAGGGCGTAATTGGTATCCCCTGCGCCGTTGAGGAAGCCCCTTGTGGTGTGGATAATGCCCAGCGACCAGTAAAACAGCGCCGTGATGATAAGTGACTTTGCGGCGATATTGATAACGTTCTTGCCGCTGACGAACCAGCCCGTTATGAATCTGCCGAAAGCGGTAAATAGCACCAGCACCACCAGCGAGAACATCACGGATATTTTTACTGCGCTCTGCACACCATTCTGCGCCCTTTTCTGCTTGCCTGCGCCGATATTCTGTCCTGTGAATGTGGATACCGCCGCATTAAGGGACGAAAACGGCTGCTGGACGAATTGCTCGATACGCATTGAAACTGTGTATGCCGCCATAACAGTCTCGCCGAAGCCGTTTGTCACACTCTGGAGGGCGACCATTGAAACTGATATCAGTCCGTTTTGAATTGCGATAGGCACGCCCGTTTTAACGCAGCGGCTCATCATAAGCTTGTCGGGGTGGAGATCGTCGGCGGTGAGCTTTATCTCTCCGCTGACCGCAAAGCAATATATTATGCAGGATATCACCGAAAGCGCTTGTGTCAGAACTGTCGCCCAAGCTGCGCCCACAATTCCAAATTTAAACACCACCACGAACAGCAGATCAAGCAGGGCGTTCAAAATGCTTGCCGCACCGAGGAATATCAGCGGCGTTTTTGAGTCGCCCAAAGCACGCATTATGGCGTTTATCCAGTTGTATGCCGCCACCGCCAGCGTTCCGCCGCAGGCTATTCGCATATACGCCGCCGAGTCGGCAATAAGCCTGTTCGGAACGTTCAAAAGCTCCAATATCGGCCTTGCGGCAGGTACGGAAATAAGGCTTATGACTATGCCGAATATCGCCGTAACAAGGGCTGAATTGAACACCGATGACTTCATTGCCCGCTCATCGTCCGCCCCGAAATACTGCGCCGTGATTATTCCTGCCCCAACGGACAGGCCTATGCAAAGAGTGTAAAAAAGATACGTTATCGAACCCGTCGCACCCACAGCGGCAAGGGCGTCATCGCCCAGATAACGCCCCACCACCATTGTGTCTACTATATTATAAGTCTGCTGCAAGAGATTTCCTGCAAGCAGGGGCAGCGAAAACATCACGATATGCCGCATTTCGCTGCCTGTTGTCATATCAGTCGTCCTGCTAAATTTACTCATTATTTTCCTTACGCTTCTTTCTGCTCCTTGCTATGCCGTAGATCGCAGCGCCAACTGCCGCAGCCGCACAAACGCCTGCTCCAACAGCTACCGGCAACTTACTTTTGCCAGACTTCTTTGCCGAAGCTTCCGCAGTTTTTTCCTGCTCGAAAGGTATCTTTCCGCCTGTTACCTGCATAGCGTCAATGGTGTATTTGCCCGACTTTATCGTCACCTTTGCGGTGTGAGCGCCCTCAGCCAAGCCCTCAAAGTGGCAGGATATCTCACGCTGTCCTGTTCTCGATACTGTAACAAGCTGTTCATCGCCGCCGTCGATAGATACGCCAAGGATAGCGTTTTCTCTTGTCTCGCCCGAAAGCGCAAAGCCTGTGCCCTCAAAGGTTACTGTGGAAGCGTCGCCCTCTGAGCCAGACGAAGCGGTACGCTTGTAGTTTTTGAAGCTGCTCATCAGATCGTGCTCCCAGTTGCCCTCAAAGGCAAAGCACTCGTCCGTTTCGTCAAAGCGTGTGATATAAGTCTCGCTGCCGACCTCTTCGGCGGAGAAATTATCAAAGCTGTTTTTGTTATAAGAGCTGAAAAGCGCCGCTCTGCCTGCGCTGATGAAGGACTCGCCCTCAAGCGCCGTGTGCTCAGCCACCATATTGCCGTCGATGTATCCACGGACTGTGTTGTTGATAGCCTCGACTTTGAGATTATGCCAAGCCGTGCTGTCAAAGTTATCGAGAGTGCCCTCTTCCAGCGTGTCGCCGTTAGCTTTCAGCGCCCAATTGCCGTTTTCATAAAGCTGTATCCAATAGCCGCTGTACGAGTTTGCTCCGAGAGTGTATCTAAGTCCTGCGCCCACATAATTAAGCTTGCTGTCCTGCGAAGCTTCAAAAGCGGCGTCAACGTTCACGCTGTAATTATACCATCTGTCATCACCAAAAGTTGTAACAGGTTCGGGGGTGTAACCCCAGTCATTGGCGATGATATCCGCTGTTATCTGCTGAACGAGCACATTGCCCTTGTCGGTGTGCTCCACCTCGAAAGCGCCGCCCTGATCGGTGGTGTATCTCGGCGCATAGCCTCTTGAAGCAAGGTAATTTTTGTCATAGTCAGAATACTCAAAATCGTCCTTATAAGGCAGCTTCAAAACTGTGCGCTCGGTCTCATCGGCGTTTTTATATTCCGTGCGGCTTGGGGTGACAGTCGAAACTGTTATCATAGAATTTGGCTTGACAGTTACAGAATATGTATAAGCTCCGCCATTTTCTGTTGGGGTGATATCCTGAGTTTTTTTGAAATAATTCTCGTCATAGCTGCCTTCTGCGCTGTCGGGACCTCTTGTTTCCCAAACACTGACCCCAGCGGAAGCCTTGTCAAGTCCCGATACCTTGAAATCGTACTGGATAGGCTCTTCCGTCGTGTTTGTGATAACTGTGCTGTAATCCCCTGTTTCTGGATTTTCGGCAGTCATATAGCTGTAAACTGCGTCAACGATAGCGTGACCATCGCCGCCCTTTTTGCCGTCGCTGTAACAAGCGCTGTCAACGAACGCCCAGCCTTTTTCTATAAACTGCGAAAAATGGAGAGACATATAAAAACCGCTGTCCAGCATATAATAGCCGCTCCAAGGATCGCAGGCGGAGATAAGCTGCTTTTGGCAATAGCAAGCACCGTCATAATATGCCGACACAACAGGCTGATACTCATAGAGGGTCATTTTACCGTTTGGATACATTCCGATGATCCTGTTTGCGATATCGAGAGTGCCGTTTATTCCAGCCAAGCCCGAACCGTCATATCTGTATGTGCCCTGCGCATACGCCATTGGGGAACTTGCTTCGCTGAACCAAAGCTCCTTATTTTCATCATAGGCAAGCTTCTGAGCGTTTTCTGTGGATTCGCTGGTATAATGGCTGCCCACAACGTCAACGACACTCATAAGGTCGCTGTCCTCATACATCCTGTCCGCAAAGCCCCAAGTGCAGACCTCTTCACCGCCGACTATCTTGATCTTTGAATAGTCATAAGGGCAATCGGTCTCGCTCTTCAAATGTGATGAAAGGTACTTCACCCATTCAAGATCAGCCCCACGCTCATTCTGAACAGCGCTGACATAATCGAACTGTATGCCGTAGGTCTCATATGCGGCGTCGAGAGTGTTTTTATACCATTTGTATCTTGCAGCGTAAACGTCCGAGGCACTGGATACCCACTTCGGTTCGCTCCACCAAAGCATATCTAAAGTGAGGTCTGGATTTATCTTCTTGGCATCGGCGGCAAGCTGATAAGCCGCACCTCTTGTTACGTCAGCCTTTTCGTCGGCGCTTCTCATAACAGAAGGCTCTGTGCCTGATGATGAGTTTATATCTGCGCCCATTTCTACCTTAAGGTGTGTAATGCCAACGCCCTCTTTGCCGAACATATATTCAAGAATTTTCTGATAAGCCTCGGGGTGCTCTGTCTTATAATCCAGCAGCAGCCTTGATGAATTGTTGCCGCTGACCATTCCTGCGCCCCTGTAACGCATATTTTCCTTGAGCTGGGTAGTTGTTCCGTCAATGGTTATCTCTTTGATATTATTAATATTTGCACTATTTGCGCTATTTTTGCTGTTAAGATCGTCCACACTGCTCCCCTCCGCATTGCAATTATAAGCGCCTGCACTCGATATCATCATCACGATCGCTGATATCGCCGAAGCGCACCGTTTTAGTATCGTCATAAGTTTTCCTTCCTGTTCCAAAGCTCTGCGAACTTTGCTTCCTTATGACAATTATAACTTTATAATGGCTTTCGGTCAATCTGAAATATTTTGCATATTATTAAGATACGAACATTTTGCGCAAGTTACAACAGCGCCGTGCCTTTTGATTGGCGGTACTCACGAGGGGACACGCCTTCGAGCTTTCTGAAAACGATACTGAAATAATTTCTGTCCTCATAGCCAACGCTTTTGCCCACTTCGCCGATCTCAATATCGGTATTGACCAGCAGCGATTTTGCCTGTGCGATACGGCGCTTTGCGATATACTCCAATGGGCGCATTGAGGTCTCCGCCTTGAAAACACGGCAAAAGTGCTGGACTGTTACCCCCGAAAGCCCTGCGAGGGTGTCGATAGTGATATCGTTCATATAGCTTGCGTCGATATACAAAAGCGCTTGACGGGTTATGCTGCCCACATTTTTTCTGCCGACTGGAGAGAGCATAGCTTCTTTCATTGCGAGGATATATTCATACACCAAAGCGGAGGCTCGTTCGCCGCAGCCAACGGGGTCGGCGGCAGCGGAGAGGATACGCTCAAAGAGAGCAGACGGCTTATCAAGGTCGATATCGGGGACGAATTTAAAGCCGTCAAAGCCTATATTTGCAAGTAGCGGAGCGGCGAACTCTCCACGAAAGACCAGCCAATTTGTAGTCCAATGGTCGTCCATGGGAAAATACTCATGGGGCTTGCTCGGCGGAAGATAAAAAGCCGAGCCCTTGGTCTGGGCATACTCGCAACCGTCCACGATGAGCCTGCCCTCCCCTGCTGTTGTAAAAAGCAATTGGTGAGAGACGAGCCCATTTTCACGGGTAACGTGGTACTCGGGGGCGGACACGCCGATACCGGTAAGATAAAACGGCAGCTTTATCTGCCGCCCGATGACGGGATAGACAGCGTTTTGCATTTTGGTCAGCTCCTTTTGGGTGTGTAGTTTGGTTGGTTTTATTATAGCATATTGTGGGGGGATTGTACAGGGGGATATTCTAAAATGCTCAACTTTAACCTTTTCCCCCTATATTCCCAACACGCTTTCTGCTATAATCGAAAATGTATTTTATTTCGACAGGAGCGTTGCAACATCAATGGACAACATTTTATCAGACTTCAAAGCTGCGTCGGGATTTGTCTCATCGGCGTATCTCAAAAGCGCAAAAGCTAAAAGCGAACGGCTCAATGCGGCGGCTTATATCAGAGTTTCCACCGACCACGCCGAGCAGGAAAACTCCTTTGCGCTGCAAAAACAATACTTCACAAAACTTATCTCAAGCGACCCGAACCTTAACTTTGTCGGCATATATTCCGACCTTGGCGCAAGCGGCACGGATATCGACAGCAGGCTGGGATTGAAACGGCTGCTCCGAAGCTGTCAAGACGGGTTTATCGACCGCATTTTCTGCAAATCTGTATCACGCTTCGCACGCAATACCGCCGACCTTATCGCCGCTCTTAACGACCTCGGCAAATGCGGCGTGAGCGTGTTTTTTGAAAAGGAAAACCTCGATACCGCAAATTCCGCCAGCGAATTTATCCTTACCACCCTCGGCGCTGTCGCACAGGAAGAAAGCCGCAGCATTTCAGAAAATATCAAGCTTGGCAATAAAATGCGCTCCTCTCGTGGCGAGGTCTGCAATTACGAGCTTTACGGATACCGCTTCAACGGCAGATACATCACCACCGCCAGCGGCTATAAATACAAGGATATCGACATAATCGACGAGGAAGCCGCAATCGTTCGTCGGATATTTCAAGAGGCCGCCGAACGCTGTTCTTATACAAACATTGCCAGACGGCTCAACATCGAGGGCGTCCCCTCCCCTGCCAAAGGCACACAAAGCGGATATTGGACAGGGCGACTGATATCGCAAATACTCAGCCGTGAGCGCTACACAGGCGACGTGCTTATCCAAAAACGCTTTGTGGAAAGCCATTTGGACCACGCCGTAATCAAAAACACAGGCCAGCTGGACAGATTTCTCATCAAAGACCACCACCCTGCCATAATCTTGAGAGAACTGTTTGATAAAGTACAACGGCTGCGCAGAAAACAAGTGGGCTGCGGCCAGCGGCACACACTTTCGCATATGCTCATCTGCGGAAAATGCGGCAGCTATCTTCATTCACGAAATGCCGATACCGGGCGCATTTGGTATTGTCCCACAGCCGAAAGAAGCTGTGGGATAAATATTTGCAGCGGTTTGAAAATATCCGAAGGTGCCGTTATCTCAGCCATAAAGACCGCCGCCGAAAGCTTCATTCGCCGATTTGAAAGCGCTGAACATTGCGTGGGGTATCTTTCGCAAAAGCTGGTTGATATACAAAATCGTGATATCGCACGAACTGATATCAAGCCGACTATCCGCAAAGCATTTGAAAAAAGCTATAACGATCGTGAAAATGCTATCAAGTGGCTGTACGAACTAAAAAGCGGTCTTACCAATGACAGAGATATAAATGATAAGCTTCTGAACGGAATATTGAGCGAACATTTCAAGGCGTTTATTCTTTGTGCGGAGATACAAAACGACTGCATTAAATTGTATCGTTGTGACGGCGAAAACTCAACGCTTGACATTGCGCCGGGGTTGATAACGTCAGCAAACAAGGCATATTTTCATTTGCAAGGCTGCACAGCTAACAACTGCACAAACAAAAAATCAGAAAATAAAGGATCAGACAAAGGGGGAAAATTTATGAAAGGCACGGCTTCGGTGGAGGTCATTCCTGCGACAAAACGTGCTGTGAGGGTTGGAGGACAGCTTCGGGATCAAAAAGAGCTTCGGGTCTGCGCATATTGTCGGGTATCGACGGGCGATGACAGTCAGCAGACATCATATGCAACGCAGAAGGCATTTTATTCCGATCTTATCAAGCACAAGCGTGGCTGGCAATTTGCAGGGATATACGCAGACGAAGCCCTGTCTGGCACGAGCCGCAAGCACCGAGCGGAATTCAACCGAATGATAGATGACGCAAAGGCTGGCAAGCTTGATTACATCGTGGCAAAATCAATATCACGATTCGCCCGCAACACGGTTGACACTCTCACCTGCATAAGAGAATTGCGGCAGCTTTCGCCGCCTGTTGGAGTGTTTTTTGAGAAAGAAAACATCGACACTCTTGACGCCAAAGGCGAACTCATACTGACGATACTGTCGGCGCTGGCGCAGGACGAAAGCCGTTCCATATCAGACAACATACGTTGGTCGATACAGAAAAATTTTCAGGCAGGCAAGCCGCAGATAAACCTTGACCGAATGTTGGGTTATGACAAAGGTGAAAACGGCGAATGGGTGATAAACCCAGCGCAAGCTGAGATCGTGCGGTATATTTTTGAGCACTATATCAGCGGCATATCGGCAAACAAGATCGCTGGGGAGCTAAACAGGCTGGGCAAGGTCACGGTAAACGGCAACAAGTGGCGTGCGGACAGCGTTTTGCTCATTCTGCGCAATGAAAAATACGTTGGCGACATTGAAATGCAAAAGACCGTGACCATAGATTTTCTAACTCATCGCTCCACGAAAAACAATGGCGAAGCGCCAAAATATTACATAAAAGATCACCACGCAGGCATAATCGATCGTGTGACTTGGGAGAAGGTCAAGGCAATGCTTTACGAGCCCACGGCGGCAGGCAATGGCAGACACCAGCGTGCAAACAGTTCGGTGTTCACGAACATAAGCTGGGCTGGTGAAAAGCTCAGGCGTATAACATATTCCGCCGTCGCAAAGGGCTACACAGACGGGCGGAGCATTGCAGCAACGGGAGCGGACAAAAGCCGATACGGCGAGAAATACAGCTTTTCATATCCCGTTTGGAAAATCAAAGGCCGCACTCCCCTGCACCAATGCGCCATCGAGCAAAGCTTTATGGCGCAGCTGCACAAGCTCAAGGCCGAGTTTATAGAATTTAGGTATAATTGCTCACTTTGCGAGGATTTTAAACGTACTTGTAAGCAGTTAAAAAGTGAAGGAAACGACGGAAAGCTGGACAACTACGCAAAGAATTTCGATCTTTTCATAGCCTGTTTAAACGGCCTGCCCGACCTGCTGCCAAAGCGGCTAATACCATTCGAGCGAGGCATATACTGCGCATTCATCAAATGCGGACGTGTGACAGCTCAAGGCGAGATCGAATACGAGACAAATTTCGGCACACAAATAAAGACGCACGGCAACGACCGCAAGCTGTCCGATTTCATCGGCTTCACCAAATCACACCCCAACGGGCAGTTTATCACGATCACGGCGACGTATGAGATCTACGGCAACAGCATACAATACCGGCGGTTTCCGCTGGGTGGAAAATAGAATATTTATATCAGATCTCACCCCACAGGTCATAGGCAGATATGGCTTGTGGGGTGATTTTGTTTTATTGGGTTTTTGATTGGTTTGGGGTGTAGGAATGTCTACACGAAAAAAGCGGTGGAGGTGTGGAATGCTGGGAGCGGAGTATGTT
>NZ_JAHZAX010000019.1 GCF_019423705.1 Ruminococcus sp.
TTTCATTTACTGTGATGTTGGCTGTCAGAACTGCATTGGCTAATGTGTTTTGTTTAACTCCATCAAGAGTGCCGTTTACAAGTCCTGCAAACCAATAAAGCTGACCTGCATTTGATATTTCATATGCGTTGTCTTTCGTTCCGTCGCCGTCAACATCGTATTTACCCGTCGTCTCGACCGCAGGCTCATAAGTTCCGTCAGAACCAAAGCCGTTTGCGTCAAAACCGCCCTCAGCGTTCGCCAAAATGCCCCAGCCGATCGTCCCTTCAGGCAGGCTCAGGGCCATACTGAAACACATCGCCGCAGCTGATAGCAGCGACAGAGCTTTCTTAAACCTTCTCCTCATAGAATTTCCTCCTAAGCTAATAATTTCCCCAAATTATCACTCACAAATTTCACGATTTTTGAAAATATGAAAAATCATTGAATATTTACCACATTTTCTGATATTTGATTTGATCTTTTAAATCAATTTATTATAACATAACAAAGAGAGGCTTGTCAAGTAAAAAAACATATCACGCATAGCTATTTGTGCATATCGCCGAATATTTCACCCTTTCAGCTCAAACACATTCAAATAATAATCGATCGCTTCAAAAAGCTACGACTATGATCTATTCTTTCTCTTAACTGCCATAGAAACAACATCTCGGCATTTATTTTTGTCATCTTCACTTAATTCAGCATATGGTATCAAGTTTTTGTGTATCCTATTCTTGATATCTTTAACCTTTCCGTTATCTGGAACACCTTGTTTCCAATAATTCAGATAATGAAAACGGCACCAACGTATGTGTTCAAGCTCTGCAAGATTTTCTGTCTCTGACCTATCTGAAAGTTCTGCGATGACCTCATTAAAGTCTGCAGACGATATGTTGGAGTTCTTCAAAAAGCCCGAAAGTTCTTCCCAAGTCCCCTTACCGCCATAATTAGCGGCATACTCTTCATTTAACTTCTTCGCTGTCTCTATCAATTTCTGTTTGCGGATATTGTACCTTTTTCAAACGAAATGTCGATATCCATATCTGAATAAACTGCCACGCTATCCTTTGAAAAGCACTTTATTTTCCACACAAGCGAGTTCCATAACTTGCTGATTATAGATAATATCAATGTTGCAGATACGAGTGGCGCTGTCCACCTGGCAAGTTCTATATAGCCGTTATGGCTGTCAAAAGTCATACTCATACTATATAATGTTATGCTGCCATAAAGGGAATCTGATACATTTTCCCCGGCAGCAATATAGCCAATAAAACCTATGACCAATGGCAGCAAACATATTATCGGCAATATCTTTTTTATTACTTTTTTCATAAAATCTTCCTATAATTGATCAATGACGTTACCAGTACCAATATCAATACCGATAACGTCATAAGATCACTCTACATTTAATTACAAACGAGGACGTTTAGCTAATTCAGGGTAACTTACCAAAACAAAAGCGCTCTGCGGTACTCCACAAATATTGAGCATTTTGTTGATCTGATCCAGCTTAGCTTTAAATCCATAGCTCGTTCCTACATAATACTCCTTGCCGGCAACTTCAAATTTTTTGCACGCTCTGAAGTATGTAGGATATGCCCGCTTGGTGTCATTTGCATACTCTACTGTATCGGCTAAAGCAACTGAGGTCGCAGCAGTCATTGCATCAGCTTTTTGAGGGAATCTCTTTGTAAGCGCTTCAAAGACGTCATACATAAGCTTGCCCTGCTCCTTAGAGCCTGCACGATACTCTTCACCGAATATTGTATATACATATTCATCTATAACAGCAGTTGTCGAAGTGTTCGCTGCCGTCGTATGGACAGGCTCAGTATTCACCGCTGGCTTAGGCTCTTCAGAACTGATATTATTCGAAGGCTTAGGAGCAGTCTCGCCTTCCTTTAACAAAACAAATTCGTCGGGAGACTCACCGCATTTTTGGAACATTTTCTTTATCTGGGTCAATTTATCACCCAAACTAAAGCTCGTTCCTACATAATAATCCTTTCCAGCAACAGTAAATCTCTTCTTTGTTCTAAAATATACAGGCGGATTATCATTGCCATCGACCTTTTCAGCCTGTATAACAGAACTAAGTTCAGTCAACGCTTCTACTTTCTGAGGATATCTTTCTGTCAGCGCTTCAAAAGCGTCAAACATCAACTGACCCTGCCCGCCAGAACCAGCGTAACATTCCTTACCAAAAATAGTATATCTGTACTCAGAAGGACTCTTTGCCTTGGTCGGCTTGTTGACGGGCGCTGAAAACACCTGTTTTACTTCAGTTGTTACCGGCTTTTCTATCTGCGGCTTTTCGACTACAACTTTTTCTACATTGTTTACAGGATTTGATCTTGATTTGTCACAATATATGCCACCCCGATCAAGTGATATTGCCAAAGCCTTCGCAATGTTGTCTATATCATTATGATAGTCAGCAGCAAATCTAAAAGCGTTACAATCCGGTTTGACTACGTCACATATTTTCATAAATGTTTCGTATTGAACATCATCTTCGCCGTTTGCAATCTTTTTTCGATAAGCTGCTGCGCTATTATTCTCATCTTCCCAAATATCTATAACAATAGTCGAATCTATATGGTCAATAAGATCTATTGTCTCTAATTCACGTCCGATAGTATCTTTTAGCATAGAACTCTCGCTTCTAAAAAACAAAGCAAGCTTGCACTCTTTCTTCCGTAAAGCACCAATTGCCGCCTTTGTCCAATTTTCTGCATTATAAGGCAAATTAGCTGTATCTATCCAAAGATTATAACCCATTTCATAAAGCCTTTTAAATATACGATAAACTATCGAAGCATCGTGATTATCGTGAGAATAGCTGATAAAAGCATATGGTTCATACGGATCACACTTCATTGTCTCAATTTTCTTTCTGAGCCCAAGTACATCTAATTCCTGTGCCATAATTATCCTCCTACTTCAATCTATAAATTCTAAGCCCGTCAAACATTTTGAGCATTGCAAGCATACACTCCATTGGGTCGGTATCCTTATCCTGCTCCTCTTTATCAAGTCTCTTGTAATTGTTTTTAGCCTCTTGCAGCGATATCGTATATTCGTTTTCATTATGATCTGGTATCATATCCATATGCTGTCTAAGAAGATCACGATCTTTCTTTTCCGGCGTTCCGTATACCCAGCCCATATCGTAATGCTCCTGGAGCCATCTTTGATGCTCAAGCACGCCTATGGTCACCATTTCATCTGCTGTAAAGCTTTCAACAAGCTCAAAATCAACAGGCTTGTCAGTATAGAAACAGCCTATTGCATTCATATATTTTGCAAAAGCCTTTGCCTGGTTAATGTTTGCAAGCTTGTATTCGAGTGAAAGCGACTTGAATGATTCTGAAAATTCTTTGATAATGTTCTCGTCCGACAAGAATTTTTCTTCCTGTCCTGCTGCCTTTGCAGCTTTCCAAGCCGCATTGTTCCAACGGCCATTCAAGATCATAGCAAAATTATAAAGATTTATAAATCTGCTTTCAGACAAATAGCTTGAATTGCCCTGATGTATATTCTGAGACAGACCTATATCAACAGCAAGATGTATTTCTGTAAGATCGACTATCCTCTCTATATCTGCTTGGAATGAAGATATGCCATTATGCTTTATAAACATACCCGAATATGCTTTCATTTTAGGCTCTTCCCTGCCATTCGGGTCTTGGAGCCATTCAATGTATGAATCTTTAAAAGCATTTATCTTTGGTATTTCCTTTTCATCATAAAGATATGTTACCTTGACATTGTTATCAGAAAGATCAAAGCTGCAGCCCATCGGGTGAAGTTCTCTTTTAGAGTTTCTGCCATAAGCAGTTCTGTCCCAGCATTGCAGTTCATCACAAAGCATAAGCATATATGCAAGCGGGTGCAACTCAGCCTTAAAAGGCTTATTGCCTTCGCTCTTATAATGCGCAATACTGAATTTATATAGGCTGTTATGCATAAGTATCGCTGTCAAAGCGTCAAGATATTCACCATTTATTGCCACGTCCAGTTCTTCAAACAGCTTTTTGAAAAGCACAGTTGAACTGAAATAAGCGTGGTCCATAAAATAATTGAAGTTATCTGGGTGACCGGCTTTTTGCTGAAGGCACTCAAGCATTTCCTGCTCTGTGAAGCCATATACATCACCGATCTTGTCAGCCAAAACCTTCGCAAACAATTCATCAGTTGATGTGATATCATCTGTGCCAAACATAGCCTTTATTGCTTTTGTCGCCTTGTCGCTCAGCTTTGTGAAAGTGCCTATAGCTTGGTATGCCATAAATGGTCCTTCTGAGCGCTTCTTACCGTGAACTTCAAAATAAGAAGCAGACTGCTCAAACGGCAGCTCAAACGGATATCCGATATCGTGGAACAGAGACGTCGAACCCCAATACTGCAAGTAATGACAAGCCGCAGCGTGTTCATCTTTCAGATCATAATACTTGTTATAAGTATCTCTATATATCTTATTTGTCTGATATATAGCCAGACCAAGACAGAATACATATACAGAATGAGAGTAATGGTCTCTGTGTCTCATAAGAAGGCTGCTTCCATTGGCCTCAAATTCTGAAAGCAGTTCTATCATTCTTCTGGTTTTCTCATAATCGCCGATAAACATATCAAGATGACAGAAATATACATTAAAAGCATCATCTCTTTTACCTGTTTTCAAAAACTGTGCTACTGCATTTTCAAGACACAGTCTGTCGATATCTTTCTCCATATTATATGGTATCTGACCATATTTAAGGCTCTTTCCTTCAAAATCAAGCTTGTCCGAGTCGATATTGAACGCCTTGGACATATCGAACCTCAGTCCTTGGCAATTATCTCTGATAAATTCAAGAGCAGCTTTTTCAAAGCTGTTTGCCTCCAAGCTGATCTTTTTTACGGGATTTCTCAACATAGTATAGCTCATATCAGTTCCTCCATATTATTTTTTGAGAATATAATTACTACCTAGTTGCGCATATCACCGCTATGATAATAGGCAGGATTATGCAGGTGAAGGTCGATCCCTGTCGACTTAATTTAAACAGAGCCAATCAGAGCTTCTACATTAATTTAGACAAAAGGCCGCCTATTACACCGATCAAGAAATATGAACCTATTGCTGTTACTCCCCAAACAATTATCTTAGTCAATCCGCTTTTGCCTGCCAAAGCATTGATCTTATTAAACAGCAATGCTCCTGCAAAAATAACAATCGCTACCAACCAACAAATGTCGATCGCTCCTACTAAAAATTTTATTAGAACCGTACGAACGCCAAACCAGTTAAATATGATCGCTAATACTAAAAGCAAGATAATAACACTAACGATAGTAACAATAGTCGTCTCTGTATCACTAGGGGTCGGCGACTCATTGCTCGTATTGGCATTACTTTGCTTGTCATAGGTAAAATTATAATTATTATTTTGAAAATTGTTATTATACGCCCGCTGATTTGCAATATTTGTATTGCTAAAACCTTGTTTATTTTGGCGTGAAGCGATCCTATCTTTCAAAAATTGCTTTAACTCAACACCACTTCCTAATTTTGTTGTTTGCTGTATTCCCCTTGAATTCTGCTTCACAAAATCAAGGACGTCATTAAGTGTGGCCTCTCCACCAAGTCTTTTAACGGACAAAGAGCCTCTGTTCTGCCCTCTAAAGTTAAACCCACGCTGCATTATAGACACATAGTTAAAGCCATAATCTCCATATACTCTATAACACACATCTTCAGTAGTACCTTCACCTTTGACCATATAATAGTAGATAGCCTCTGCTACCTTCTTTTTGTTTCTCATAAGGTCATAAAAAGTGCCAGCCTCACTCTCACTTAACAAGTTACTGTACTCCACTATTCAATTTTACTTCCATAAACTATGATCTTCTTCATTTTTATTTTTTGACCAATACAAACGTCCAAATTAAACGTTTATACATTTGTAAACAATCAGTCAATATTATTATAACTTATTTTGAAGTTCGTGTCAATAGTTGCAGAAAAATGTCTTAATATTATAAATTCTGACGTAAAAAAATAGCTGTTGCGGTCTTTTTCACAACAGCTATTCACATTTTTGCAAAATATTTTTATCATTTCAGCTCGAACACATTCAAATGATAATCTATCACCCCGTCACGCTTCATTTTGCCAAGCTCTGCCGAAAGTGCGCTGCGGTCGACGCAGAGATAGTCCGCAAGCTGTTGGCGGCTGAAATCGCTCGTGATGCGCTTTGAGCCGCTTTTTGCCGACATAAGCGACAGATACGCCATTACACGCCCCCTTATGGTCCTAGGAGTTATGACACTTATCTTTTCGTTTAGTTTGAGATTTTTCCTCGCCGTTATCCGCAGAAGCCGCTGGGTGAGCAGGCCGCTTTCCTTTATTATCATATCTGGGCGCAGGAACATCACCTCGCAGTCGGTCTTTGCGCATACGCTCACCGTCATTGGCTCCCCCGTGCAGGCGTAGACCTCCGCAAAAAGCTGTCCGACCTCTATCCCCGAGATTATGCTCCTGTCCCCCCAGACCTCGTCACGCTCTATCATCGCCGAACCGCTGAGAAGTATCCCGAAGCTTTGGGGCTTGTCGCCGCTGTGCAAAATGAAACTGCCCTTGCGGAAACTGCGCTTCACCGCACCTGCCCCATCGATCACCGACTTTATTTCCCCCTCGTCCATTCCGCCGAAAAGGGGCGTGCTTTTAAGTATCTCAATAATATTTGTATTGTCCATTTTTATCCACACTTTTCTGTAAATTTTTCTTGCCCATATCATCAAAAATGTTGTAAATACAACCGACTTTTTCGCCCGACTGCATTATAATAGTATCATCTCAAGAGAAAAAATCAATTTATATAAACCAAAATCTTAAAATTTTCGGAGGTCAAATTATGATAAGAAAAATTATCCATATTGATGAAAACAAATGCAACGGCTGCGGACTTTGCGCAAAGGCTTGTCACGAAAGCGCTATCGAAATGGTGAACGGCAAGGCGAAACTGCTCCGTGACGATTATTGCGACGGTCTCGGCGACTGCCTGCCGGCCTGTCCAACAGGTGCGATCACTTTCGTTGAGCGTGAAGCTGCGGCTTATGACGAAAAGGCCGTCGAGGCAAACAAAAAGCGCCTTAAAGCTCCACTGCCCTGTGGATGTCCCGGTTCGCAGATGAAAACGCTGAACAGACAGTCTGTTTCACAGTTTTCACACTTGGTTTCAGACGAAGTTTCACATTCAGTTTCACAATTGAGACAATGGCCTGTTCAGATCAAGCTCGCTAATATCAATGCACCATATTTTGACGGCGCTGATCTGCTCATCGCCGCAGACTGCACGGCCTATGCTTACGGCAATTTCCACAACGATTTTATCGCAGGCAAGATCACCCTTATCGGCTGCCCGAAGCTTGACGATACAGATTATTCCATTAAACTGGGCGAAATTATCGCCGCAAACGATATCAAATCGGTGACAGTCGTGCGAATGGAAGTTCCTTGCTGTGGCGGCATTGAAAACGCAGTCAGAACGGCTATCGCTAAAAGCGGCAGGGCTATTTCGCTTGACGTGAAAATAATCTCCACCGACGGCAGGATAGTTGCAAAGCCTTTCGGTTTCTGATAGGCCTATATATAATAAGGTATATGCGAAACTGTTTACCAATTTATAGCTTTTTATACAACATTATTTCAGCATTTTACAGCAGATGAGCAACCGCCCTCTGCTGTTTTTTTGCCTAAATTTTCACTTCTTCAAAGTACAGATCAGTCCCCATAACTTCCTTGGCGGGCATTTCGGTCTGATTATAGGCTATGAGAAGCTTCATGTACGCCGCAGGAGCGCTTATGCCATAAAGCGGTATGCTTCCGGCGGAGATTATTTCTTTCACCGTGAAATACACCGTCTCGCTGTGTTTAACGCCGCAGATATACACCATTATATTCCTTGTTATACAACGCTTTATAAACTCTGTCAGGGCGTAATTTTCGCCCTCTGAGGTGTCTGTACAGGCTGTTGCGCTGTGATATGGGGCGTAAAGCACCGCCGCTGTGTCGTCGTTGGGCACAAAGCAGCTGAAATCCATTGCGGGACAGCCCTCGATGAAAAGCACACGCTTTTTGAACTTGAGATCATCGTGGAAAATGCGCTCTCTTAGAGCGTTGAGCCGCCTTTCGCTTATGCCGCTGAATGCTGAAAAATCGTTTACGCCGTCCTCGCCATAGACTGTAAATCTGTCACGGCATGTGTCCGCTGGGATAACACGGGTGGAGAGCATAACACGCTCATACAGCGTAAAAACGCCCTTTTTGCCGCTATTTGCGCCTTTGATAAGCTTGACTGCGCTTGCAAAATTGAAAAGTCCGTTGGAGCCTTTTTCGCCGATAGGCTTGTTGCTTGCGATGATAAATATAGGGATATCGAAATGGCGGAAATACATTCCGATGAGCGCAGAGGTATACGCCAAGGTATCGCTGCCGTGGGTTATTATCACTCCCGAATATTCGGCGGTATCGACAGAATTGAGGGCGGAAATAATTCTCTCCCAGCCGTGGAAGCCCATATTTTCGCTGAGGATATTGAGCACCTGCTTACATTCAAACTCTGTGTCGTCCTCGCTGCCGTAAGCATTTTGATAGGCGTCGATAAGGGCGTATTTCTCCGCAGCCTCAACGTCGATAACGCCGCCGTTTGTTTTGCTGCCGATAGTTCCACCTGTAAACAGCACGAGGATTTTTTTGTTATTGTTACTATTTGTATTCATTCTATTTCCCTTTCAAATTCACATTACAAAAATCAATCCTTGACATTTGTTATAAATATAATATCATCAATGAGCTGATTTGTCAATAGTTGTGCATAATGCACAAAAGTTTGAGTTATATTAATGAAAAATGAGCATTGAGAAATCCTTTCAGATTTGGTATAATAATATTGCTGTATTTTATATTTTGTACAGTTTAAACAATCAACTCGCTATGGCAGGGTGCTTATATGAGCATTTTATCAGATCAGTAAACAATTTTGCATAAATACTGTACATTTAGTATTTAGTTTGGAAAGGAAGTTTTATTTTATGTGGGCTTACGAAAGCGTTTTTTATCAGATCTATCCTCTCGGTTTCTGCGGTGCGCCATTTGAAAATGACGGCAAGGAAGAAAGCAGGATACTGAAAGTCATAGACTGGATACCTCACATCAAAAAACTTGGCGCAAATGCCATATATTTCTCACCTGTGTTCGATTCCGACACACACGGCTACAACACGAGAGATTACAGAAAGATCGACTGCCGTCTTGGCACCAATGAGGACTTTGCAAAGGTCTGCAAAGAGCTTCACGAAAACGGCATTAAGGTTGTTTTAGACGGCGTATTCAATCACGTTGGCAGAGGCTTTTGGGCATTTCAGGACGTGCTGAAAAATCGTGAGAACTCACCTTATAAGGACTGGTTCCACATCAATTTCGGCGGCAACAGCAACTATAACGATGGTCTTTGGTACGAGGGCTGGGAGGGCCATTTCGACCTTGTTAAGCTCAACCTCAACAATCCTCAGGTGGTCGACCACATTCTTGAATGTATCACAAACTGGGTGAAGGAATTTGACATTGACGGTCTGAGACTTGACGTTGCTTACTGCCTTGACAAGAATTTCCTCAAGAGACTTAGGCAGCATTGCGACTGGCTCAAGCAGGATTTCGTCCTTATCGGCGAACTTCTCCATGGCGATTATTCACAATGGGTCAACCCAGAAATGCTCCACTCCTGCACAAATTACGAATGCTACAAGGGACTTTATTCAAGCTTCAACTGTATGAATATGTTCGAGATATGCCATTCGCTGAAAAATCAGTTTGGCCCTGAGAACTGGTGCAGATACAGAGGTATGCACTTACTCTGCTTCGTTGACAACCACGATGTTTCGAGAATTGCCAGCCAGCTCACCAATGAGCGCCACCTGCCGCTTATCTACGGTATGCTCTTTGGTATGCCGGGTATGCCGTGCGTTTATTACGGCTCTGAGTGGGGCACAAAGGCAAACAAGAGCGAGGGCGACCCTGCGCTTAGAGTAAGCTTTGACAATCCGGAATGGAACGACCTCACGGAGCTTATCTCGAAAATGGCGGAGATACACAAAAACAGCAAGGCGCTTTGCTATGGCTCTATCAAGATACCTGTGCTCACAAACAGGCAATGTATCATCGAGCGTGAATTTGAGGGCGAGCGTGTGCTCGTTGCCATAAATGCGGACAATCAGCCGTATACGGCGCACTTCGACGCAGGCTGCGGACAGGCGCTGGAGCTTCTTACAGGCACTACTCACGATTTCGGCGGCGGAAGCGAGCTGAAACCTTACTCTGTTGAATTTTGGAAAATGGAGAGATAAGCAATAAAGCTTAACACAACATTGCATTTGATGTCTAAAACGGGCGAATATTCTTCGTCCGTTTTTTTGCGCCATTTGTGACAATTCTGCCGACAAGTGTGAAAAATCTTGACAAGTGTATAAAAAAGTGATAATATTATTAAGGCAGAAAACTGCTGTGATATTTCGGCGCAGCCTCTGCTCTTTGACATAACAGAAAAGGTTTTAACTTGCAGGCGATGAAAGGAAATGGTAAAATGAGCGAAAATAAAACTGTTATGACAGATGAAACGGACATAACCAAAAGATATACCCTTGGCGAGGAGATATTCAATTCGGTTTCCCACGGCGCAGGCGGACTGCTTTCTATCGCAGGAACGGCGGTGCTCATCGTCTTTGCGGCGATATATTCAAACGCTTGGGGCGTTGTCAGCTCGGCGATATTCGGCGCTTCGCTGATAATACTTTACACAATGTCCACACTCTATCACGCAATAACAAATCCAAAGGCAAAGAAGTTTTTCAGAATAATGGATCACAACACCATATTCTTTCTTATCGCAGGAACTTACACGCCGATAACTCTTGTGCCGCTGAGGGGCGCACTTGGCTGGGTGCTTTTCGGAATAGTATGGGGTGCGGCGGTGCTCGGTATCGTGCTAAACTCCATCGACCTTGAAAAATTCCGCAAGCCCTCTGTGGTGTGCTACATCGCAATGGGCTGGGTTGTCGTAATCGCAGTCAAGCCGATGATCGAAAAGGTCTATCCGCTGGCATTGTGGTTTATCCTCATCGGCGGACTTTTCTACACCGTCGGCGTGATCTTCTACGTCAAGAAGAGCAAAAAATACTTCCACTCCATATGGCATTTATTCACCGTGGCAGGCAGCGTTTTCCATTACTTTGCGGTGCTTATGATGATGATACACGATTAAAACAAATATGTTGCAAAAAAACGGGCGGCCTTGCGGTCGTCCGTTTTGCGTTATATCTTTATTCTATTACTTTCTTGCCTCGAGAGAAGCGATAGATTCATTGATCTTCGCCATTTTCTCTTCTGCCTTTGCAAGCTTTGCCTTTTCGGCTTCGATAAGCTGTGCAGGGGCTTTTGCGAGGAAGCCCTGATTGTTGAGCTTCTTGCTAAGGAAGTCTATATCCTTCTGTGCGTTCTTTCTGTCCTTTTCAAGACGTGCAAGTTCCTTGTCAACGTCGATGATATCGGAAAGCGGAATGAAGAATCTTGCGCTGTCTGTTACGACTGTTACGCAGTCCTTTTCCTCGCACTTGTCTGTGATGATGACTTCTGAAGCGGACGCAAGTCTTTCAAAGAACATTTCGCCCTGTGCGAAAACGTCAGCCTGTGCGGTCTCGATAAAGAGCTTTGCCTTTACAGACGGCGGAACGTTCATCTCGCCACGGCAGTTTCTTATGCCCTTGATACCTGCGATTATCTTCTCGAACATTGCCTCTTCCTCGGCATATTCAAGCGCTTCGTCATATACAGGATAATCCTGTACCATAATAGCTGTGCCGTCGTTTACGAGAGCCTGCCAGATCTCCTCTGTGATATAAGGCATAAATGGGTGGAGCAGCTTGAGCATACCCTTCATTACCCAAACGAGAACGGCCTGTGCTGTGGCTTCGGTCTCTCCGCCTGCGGCGATTCTTGGCTTTGTCAGCTCGATATACCAGTCGCAGTAGACATCCCAAATAAAGTCATAAAGCTTTGCAACTGCAACGCCAAGCTCGAACTTATCGAGGTTCTCGTTGACTTCCTTTGCAAGGTCGTTGAACTTTGAGATTATCCACTTGTCCTCAACATTGAGATTCTCAGGAAGTTTGTCTGCCTTGAAATCGTCTGGCAGGTTCATCATAATGAATCTTGCTGCGTTCCAGATCTTGTTTGCAAAGTTTCTTGAGGACTTTACCTTTTCCTCGATAAATCTCATATCGTTTCCAGGTGCGTTGCCTGTTGCAAGCATAAATCTCAGAGCGTCTGCGCCGTACTGGTCGATAATGAGCAGCGGATCGATACCATTGCCGAGAGACTTGGACATCTTTCTGCCCTGTGCATCTCTTACAAGTCCGTGGATAAGGACTGTATCGAACGGCTTTTCCTTCATATTTTCCATACCTGCAACGATCATTCTCGATACCCAGAAAGGAATGATATCATAACCTGTTACAAGTGTATTTGTCGGATAGAAATACTCAAGCTCTTCCGTCTTATCAGGCCAGCCGAGAGTTGAGAACGGCCAAAGAGCTGATGAGAACCAAGTATCCAGCGTATCGGGATCCTGTCTCATTTCCTTGCCGCACTTAGGGCAGCAAGCGTGGTCTTCCTTTGTTACGACTGTTTCGCCGCAGTCATCGCAATAGAAAGCTGGTATCTGATGACCCCACCAAAGCTGACGGGAGATACACCAGTCTCTGATATCGTTCATCCAGTTTAGGTAATTCTTTTCAAATCTTTCGGGAACGAACTTGATAGAGCCGTCCTCGACAGCCTTTATTGCAGGCTTTGCAAGCTCGTCCATTTTAACGAACCATTGGAGTGATACTCTTGGCTCAACTGTTGTTCCGCAGCGGTAGCAAGTGCCGACGTTGTGTTCGTGATCCTCAACATATGCAAGGAAACCGCCCTTTTCGAGATCTTCAACGATCTTCTTTCTTGCCTCATATCTGTCCATACCGGCATACTCAGGATAGTCGTCAACGATCTTTGCGTCCTCTGTAAGAACGTTGATAACAGGCAGATCGTGTCTCTTGCCCACCTCAAAGTCGTTAGGGTCGTGAGCAGGGGTGATCTTTACGACGCCTGTACCGAACTCCATATCAACATAGCTGTCGGCAACAACAGGTATCTCTCTTCCCACCAGCGGCAGAGTAAGTGTCTTGCCAACGATATCCTTATATCTTTCGTCCTTTGGATTTACTGCAACGGCGGTATCGCCAAGGAGAGTTTCTGGACGTGTTGTAGCAAGCTCAACAAAGCCGCTGCCGTCTGTGAGAGGATACTTCAAATGCCAGAAGTGGCCTGCCTGATCCTCATATTCTACCTCGGCATTGGAGATAGATGTACGGCAATGAGGGCACCAGTTGATTATTCTTTCGCCCCTGTAAATAAGGCCTTTATTATAGTAATTGATGAAAACTTCCTTGACAGCCTTTGAGCAGCCCTCGTCCATTGTGAAGCGTTCTCTTTCCCAGTCGCAGGAAGAGCCAAGCTTTTTGAGCTGTTCAACTATCCTTCCGCCGTACTTTTCTTTCCATTCCCAAGCTCTCTTAAGGAAGCCGTCTCTGCCAAGGTCGTCCTTAGTAAGGCCTTCCTTGCGCATTGCTTCAACGATCTTAGCCTCTGTTGCGATAGAAGCGTGGTCTGTACCCGGTATCCACTCAGCGGCATAACCGCTCATTCTCTTCCAGCGGATAAGGATATCCTGCAAAGTCTGATCCAATGCGTGACCCATATGGAGCTGGCCTGTGATATTCGGCGGTGGGATAACTATACAATAAGGTTCTTTCTTTGAATCCGGCTCGGCGTGGAAAAATCCGCCGTCCAGCCAATATTTATAGATCTTGTCTTCGACCTGATTAGGTTCATAAAGCTTTGAAAGCTCTTTTTTCATAACTATACAATTCCTTTCGCAATATTATTTTAACAGCATTTGACACGGCCGTATCAGACTCGTGTTTTCGGCTGTCTGCGAAATGGTATTGACAATTTCATCTGAAAACTAAATTTCAAATCTATCATCGAAACGTTCCTTTCCGCACAATATGGCATTATTACACCTATTATAATATTATCGCACGTTTCGGCACGTTTGTCAAGTGATAATTGGGGATAGTTGGACGTATTCGACTTCGTGGGCACAAAAAAACAGACGAAAACTGCTTAACAGTCTCCGTCTGTTTATCAAAAGTATCATTCAACGCTCGATATGCTCAAAGTTACTCTTCCAAGTTTCTGAAATCTACGCTATATTGGATATCTCCCTCTTTATCGGCTCCTGTAAGCGTTTGACTGGTGAAAAAAATACCAAGGTTTTCTTCCGGAAGTTTCCAACGATAACCATATTCATCGTAAACCTGATATGCCTCATAGCTGCTGTTTATAACGTCCTCGACAGTACCACGTACGATATCTGATCTTCTAAAACCTGAATATACTTCCTTTGAATAATAATCATTAGTTTCTTTATCTTCAGTCATTTCAATATCAAAAGCAACCGGAACAAGATCTGTTGTATAAGAAGTAACAGATATGCTATCCACGGTCGGCAGCGGATTATCGCCGGAGTCCTTACCGAATACATCTATCGGAGTTTTAAGACCATAAATGATAACAGTACAATGCTCATCGGCTGATATATCAAACTCTACTACATCTCTTGATGAAACATCAACATCGAATTTTTCCTGCATTATTTTTTCACAGTCATCAAGGGTCGGCTGTGCGATAATCTCCTCTGCGATAGCCTTGACGTCCTCAAATGCCATTGTTGGAGCTGTGTCCGTATCATCTGCGGCTGTACTTGATTCGTCTGTTTCTTCAACGGCTGATGAATCGTCCGCCGTCGGCTCGTCCTCCGATTTGCTGCTGTCGTCAGTATTTGCCGATGTGGTTGTGGTGACTGCCTTGTCTGCCTTGCTTTCAGCACTGCTGTCGTCGGAACTTCCGCAGGCTGCCATTGACACGCATATACTCAGCGAGAGTACAAACGCAAGGATTGATTTGATTTTTTTCATATGATTTTCCTCCATTTTTCATATATTGCTCAAAAGAGCACAAAAAAGGCACAGCACACCCGAATTTATCGGGCATACCGCGCCTTTAATATACAATATTTAACAGTTGTTAAAGAAGCATAGTTATTCTGTCTGTCTGTCTGTCTGTCTGTCTGTCTGTCTGTCTGTCTGTCTGTCTGTCTAATTATACAAGCACTTCATAGATATGTCAACCCCTACATAGAAACATTTTTCTGAATAATTTATTAATTACGCTGTTAAGATTATATCACATATACCTAAAAAAGTCAAGGGGCAATTCACTTTTTCTTGACATTCAAATTCAACCTTACTTCTCCAAAACAACTATCCTATTGGAGATATTGCTTACAGGCTTGATCTTTGCCAGCAGTTTGAATATTGCGATGAACTCTGCCATACCCTCGGCTAAGCTGTGCTCTTCAATAAGGCGGAAATTTGGGAGAAGCTTTGCAAGCTCTGTGCCGTTCTTCACGCCCCAAGTGAATTTCGCATTGCTGCCCTCGATGGACTTCTCTTTCATTCGCTTTACCATTGTTGGATTCATCGTCTCGACTAAGACTGTGACGTGCTCAAAGCGCTTGCTTATCACGTCGAAAATTTCCTTGACGTCCTTTTCGGAAAGGTACATTGTCAGACCCTCGATGATGACGATGACGGGCTTGTCCTGCTCGGTGATCTCTCCGCCCCAATCGTCCATTGCGGACATTGCGATCTGTGATATCTTGCCCTCCTCGGGCAAAAGCTTTTTGCGCACCTCGATAGTTTCGGGCAGATCGAGGTTATACCAATGCTCATAGCCGCTCATTCTATAACAGCGTGTATCAAGTCCGCAGGCGATATTCACAACGACTGCGCCCCTATTTTTCGCAAGGTACTTTTTTGCAAGCTCATCCAAGACTATCGTTCTTGCCACAACGCCGCTGTGCATTGCAGAGTCCTTATCGGCAAGGGAAAAATCGTAGTCGATCTTATCGACCAGCTCGACGGCTTTTGCGTCCTTTATCGCACCTCTATTTTTTGTTTCCTTTGCACGGGCATAAACGGTCTGAAGCATAGTTTCAGGCACGCCCGAAAGCTTTGGCTTTTCATTCGTGCTCATAATATTTCCTCCCATAATCTATTCTTCTATAAAGCTAGTTGCAACTAACCGTCATTGTTTTATGATAGCACAATTAGGGGGGAATGTCAAGAGGAGGGGGCGGTTGACTTTGCTCTGCGTGGTGTGGTATAATGAATAGTACGATATGGTTAAATGATAAATTAAGATTAGATAAACAAAGGTATGTAATATGATAAAAATTGTGTGGTCAATAAAAGATATAAATAAATATCAAAAAGGAAACTTACCTGATAATGCAACAAAGATAGAAACGCCTAAGAGCGTTGATGAACTGATGAAAAAAGCGTCGTCGATCGCCGCAATTCTATGTGTTTTACTTTTTGCTGCTATGCTTGGTAAAACCATTGTGTGCAAGGTGGTCGTGATCTCTCCAATATTTATTCTGGTGGGATTTGCTTTAGGCTTTTTATTGTTGATAATTCACGAGTGGTTACACGGAATCGTTTATCCTAAGGACGCAGATGTAACAATAGGAAGAATTAAAGGAAAGACGACATTTGTGGCATTAGCATCATATCCATTAAAACGAGATAGGTTTATATTGATGTGTCTGCTGCCTTTTGTTCTTGGGGTGGTTCCTTTTATATTATTTTTAATTAGTCCTGCCGAATTTAGAGTATTTAATGGATTGAATTTTGGTATGGCGTGTATGGGTATGGTTTCGCCATTTCCAGATGTTTATAATGTTCTTACCGTTCTAAGGCGCTCTGAAAAAAACGATTCAATAATGTTCTACCAAAACGATATGTACAAGATCTCTTGAATTTCCAGACTATGCTTTACCCATATATTCCACCGATACAGTCCCCTCTGTATCGGTATTTTTTCTGCTCAAAACGCCCTTTACCACCCCAACTTTATTGACTTTGCGGTTTATGGTGTGGTATAATGGAAAAAAGATTTAAGATTTATAAGGAGTAAAAAAATGACCCTACATCAATATTCCGACCCCACCGCCGACATCGTGCTTATCCAGCCTGTGGGCGATCACGATATGCCCGAGATAGAAAATGAGGTTGCAGAGATAAAAAAGCTTACCAGTGCAGATTTTCACCTTATCGCCGTGAAAGTTGACGATTGGAACAGTGAGCTTTCGCCTTGGGACGCCCCTGCGGTATTTGGCAATGAGGGTTTCGGCAGTGGAGCGGCTGATACGCTGGCGGAGATCTTAAAACTTTGCACGGATAAGAGCAAGACTTATTACATAGGCGGATATTCTTTGGCAGGGCTTTTTGCATTGTGGGCGGCGTTTCATACGGACGTTTTTTCGGGAGTTGCGGCGGCTTCACCGTCAGTGTGGTTTCCCGACTTTGTGGGATACATAAAAGAGAAATGGATAAAATGTGACACTGTTTATCTCAGTCTTGGTGACAAGGAAGAAAGGACGAAAAATACAGTTATGTCAAAGGTCGGCGACTGTATCCGTGAGATTCATTCCCAACTGGCAGGTAAAGGTACCGACTGTGTGCTAGAATGGAACAAGGGCGGGCATTTTAAAGAACCTGCTTTGCGAACGGCCAAGGCGTTTGCTTGGGTGATGAGCAAAGATAATGGATAAAATAAGCAAGCATTTTTATAAGCCTTATACTAAGGCACAAGCCACAGATAATTGATATCAGACTTGACAAAAAGAGCCACACCCCCGTGCTGTCGAATCGGCATAGGGTGTGGCGTTTATTTTGATAATATTATTGTAGCTCTATAAATTGGAATTTTCTTCTTCCAAATATAAATCAATATCAATTTTGGTTTGAGTATCACAACAAAATTTCATCACATCTAACGATGGAGATAAACAAGGTAGTATATCATCAGGAAAAATTGTTGGAACTATTTCTAAATAGAAATCAACATCATATTTTCTTTTTATTTCGTTTAGTATGTCAACTTTAGCCAAAAGAGGATTTATTGTTGTTCTCATTTGATTATCAACATCTATATCATATTTATCACAATATCCAAAATCCCAATTAGCAAAATCGTATTTTGTTCAATTATTCCTTCTATCTCCAATTTTCCAAGAATTATATGGATTAAGGCACAGCAAGGTTGTAATTACTTCAGGATCAAAATTTCCTACAATACGAAAATAGGTGTAACATTTTGTTCTTTTCATAGTTTCGTTTTACCTCCACAAATTCCGATTTGTATTTCCATTCATTTTAGAAAATGGACAACCCCATTCGGAATTGCCCATTACTTCAACCAATTAATATATTTACTCCAACGTCTTCATCGTAGGGA
>NZ_JAHZAX010000002.1 GCF_019423705.1 Ruminococcus sp.
GGACTTTCCTGTTCCGGGTACTTGACATTTGCTGTTGTATATGCTATACTATTATTGAAACTAATGAATGTTTCCTCTAGGGGCAATTGTAGCCCGGCAGATTGAAGCATTTCATTGGCTTTTTCTGTGTTTGCAGCAATTAAATTTCCTTGATCTATTTGTGCTTTTAAATAATTAGTCATATTGTTTCTACCATAAATGCTAGAAACTCTATTTACTTCGTGACGATTTTCACGTTCACTTAAACTAACAGCAATCATAATCTCACGGTTTTCTTTGTCTTTAAGGGCTGTTATTGCTACAAGTGAATTATCCTTATTGCCTTTAAATATCATAGTAGGATTTCTAAGTTCCAATGGAATTTGCTTCATAATATCATCACTTAGTCCGTGACCATGGTAATGTTTATCTGCTTCATACATACATTTAGCTATAGTTCTTGGAGCAATAACAATATTAAGTTTAGTATCAGCACCTGCTAATGATAAAGCGTTTGGTGTTTTCCCAACTGTAATAAAATCAGTAGTCCTTTCTTTGTTTTGCAGATACCGGTCTAAACTATCGGCAAATTTTTTGTCCTCAGTATTATTCTGTTGAATTTTCCTTGCATACTCTAAAATTTGTTCCTGTTCCAAACTCTGTATAGGGTTCTCTTTTTCCATAACTGGCATATATATATACCCCTTTCTGTAACTTAAACTTGAAATTTGACATCGTGTATGCTACACTATTATTGAAGCAGATGATTGAAGTCGCCTGTGGGGAATTAGCCCCTATGTCCGTGAACAATTCATCTGTTTTTTTCTATGTTTGCAGAAAAATTAAATTATCATTTCAATAATCATAAGCTCCGTATTTGACACAACCGAATACGGAGCTTTGTTTTTTCTGCGTTTTAATTTATCATTTTTTCTCCCTCTCTGGCTGCTGTAACTCTTGCTGTTTTTGATGATTTAATTGACGTATGCGTTCTGTTTCATTACTTGCAAATCATATTGAACTCTCCACCAATATGTGTTATAATATCGGTATACTTAACCCGAGGTGACAACAATGCCCATAACGATTGCCATGTGCGACGATGACGAAAAGCAGATTGCTTTGCTGCGAAGACTGCTGAATAACTGGTCTGCGAACAAGCCTTTTGCTATAAATATTGCTGAATATCAAAGCGCTGAAAGCTTCCTGTTTTCATATGCCGATGACCCCTGCGATATCCTGTTGCTGGATATTGAAATGAATGGCATAAATGGTATGGAACTTGCGAAAAAGCTGCGTTCTTATGGGGATATGCTGCCCATCGTCTTTATTACCGGCTATTCGGAATATATCTCAGAGGGCTATGACGTTGAGGCTCTGCACTATCTTATAAAGCCCGTGGACGAGGGCAAGCTTTTTGCTGTGCTGGATAAGTTCACTCAAAGGAATGTCACCGCTGAGCAAATTATTCTTGCTTGCGGCGATGAGACTGTCCGCATTTCTCCCGACAATATCACCAATATCGAGGCGCAAGGCCGCAAGACCGCCGTTTATCTTTCTGACGGCAGGACGCTTGACTGTAATTTGTCCATAAGCCATTTTTCTGATATGGCGTTGCAGGGCTTTGTGCGTTGCCATAGGTCTTATCTTGTGAATTTGTGGTATGTCCGCTCAATAACCAAAATTGATATCATTCTTGATGATGACACCGCCGTGCCAATATCGAGACGACTTTATAGCGATGTCAATTCGCAGTTTATCAAATTTTACACAGGTGAAAAATAATGAAATACATTATAATAGTACTATCCGCCGCAGTCATCTGCGTTCTTATCTTTGCGGCCGTCAAGCTTATCCGCCGCAAATTCTACAACCTTATCGACCGCCGCATTGAGCGCTTTCAGAGCGAACTTATCGAAAAGCAGGTCAATGAGATACAGAATATGTATCGACAAGTCCGTGGCTGGCGGCACGATTACCGCAATCATATCCAAAATATGAAAATCCTGCTGTCTGAGGATAATTATACTCAGCTTGACGGATATCTTGACGAACTGGCGGAGGATTTGAACACAGTCGATACTGTCATAAAAACCGGAAACATAATGGCGGACGCCGTGCTCAACAGCAAGCTGAACGTTGCTGAAAAGCTGGATATCAAGACCACAGTTAAGGTGCAGATACCCGAAAATATCCCTCTGACCGATGTTGAACTTTGCGCAGTTCTTGGCAATCTTCTTGACAACGCCGCCGAGGCTTGCCAAAAGCTTGAGGTTGAAGAGCGCTTTCTTCGTGTGTATATAAGCAAGCTGAAAGGGCAGTTTTACATTTCCGTGCAGAATGCCGCAGGCAAGGTCAATAAGATCAGCGGGGTGTATCGCTCGACAAAAGAGGGCGAACACGGCTATGGGCTTTTTCGTATCGACCGCATAGCAAAAAAGTACGGCGGCTATGTCAATCGACAGAATGAGGAAGGCGTTTTCGCAACAGAGATTATGCTGCCGCTGAGTAGTTAATAGTGAATAGTTGTGAGGTGAAATATGTATAACAAATCAATTATAGGAGAAAAAGTAAGCGATTTGCCATTAGAATAATTAAGTTATATAAATACTTAAATGCAGAGAAGAAAGAATTTGTTATTTCTAAACAAATACTACGTAGTGGGACAAGTATCGGGGCAAATGTCAAAGAGGGAGAATATGGTCAGAGTACAGCGGATTTCATCAGCAAAATGAGCATTGCACTTAAAGAAGCAGCAGAAACTTCATACTGGCTGGAGCTTCTCGTAGAAACAGATTACATAACACAAGAGCAATATGAAAGCATCAGTTCCGACTGCATCGAGATAATTAAAATACTCACATCAATAGTAAAATCAACAAAATCCAACTAATAACCATCAACTATTAACTATTAACTGTATTACCATTCGTGCAATATATCGACCGTTCGTGCAAAAATCAACACAAGCGGTCTTTTTTGTGATATCATATTGGAAAGAGGTGAGAATATGAAACGTGTAAAGATCGCAAAGTACACAAAAGAAAAACGGCAGAAAGCGAGGGAGGAGTACAATAAAGAGCAAAGCAAAATAAAGTACAAGACCTTTGAAAATATGCGCTATACCCTTTATGAGCTTTGGAAAAGCCAGCCGATAATGCTGATATTGGTTATCGTGCAGATATTTTCAAGCGTCGCTGCCACACTTTTTAATACGTTCACAAGCAAATATGTTGTTGAGCTTGCTCTGGGAACATCATCACGCATAAGGCTTGCAGTCATATGTCTGCTGCTTATAATCGGTGAGCGTATATCAAAGTATATCAAAGGTGAAGCGTGTGATTATGTCGGGTATGTAGGTCACTTCAAATTTATCAACTATATGCTGCGAAAAATGCATCGCAAGCATATGTCGACTGACTATGAGAACAACGAAAGTTGCGAGAACAGCAACTTGATGCAAAAGGCACAGAACGGTTCAGATTACATAACCACTCAGACAATTTATACACTTGAAGATTTTCTTATGTCGTTGATACAGATCGTAGCATTTGGCGGTATAATCTCGATGCTTGACCCTATAATGATGCTTATAGTCAGCGTTCCTACTATTACGGTCTTTTTTCTTGATCGGCACAAATGGCAATGGGTATGGAATATGACGGATAATTGGCAGCAGTATGACCGTGAGCTTAATTATATCCGCTGCGCAGGCAGAGATTTTTCTTCGGCAAAAGATGTGCGCATTTTCGGAATGGACAAATGGTTCACCAAGGTTTTCGACCGCTCATATGCAAACCGCTTGAACTGGTATGAACAGCAGGACGAATGGATATTCCGTCACAATGTTGTGGAAACTATCATCTTGCGGCTTGCAGATCTTGCCGCCTATGCTTATGTAATTTATATGGTAGTTATAGGCAATATAGGTGCAGGGGATTTTGTGCTGTATTTCAATTCTATATGCAGATTCCGTGAATCTGTCAAAGACGCTTTTAACAGGTTTTCAGGCTTCAAATGGCTTTCAAACAACACTTCCTATGCAAGACAATATCTTGAAATGCCCGATAAGACCAATCGTGGCAAAGGCGAAAAACTTCCAACAGGGGAGTGCGAACTTGAATTTAGAAACGTCAGCTATACATATTCCGGTGCTGAAAAACCGACCATTCAGAATGTTTCATTCACTCTGCATAAAGGTGAAAAGCTTGCCCTTGTGGGACTTAACGGTGCAGGAAAGACCACGCTTATAAAGCTTATGTGCGGACTTTATGACCCCACCGAGGGCGAGATACTCCTAAACGGCAAGCCTGCGAACAGCTATAACAGAGATGAATATTTCACACTTTTCGGCGCAGTTTTTCAGGATATCGCCCTGCTTGCGGTGACTATCGCTGAAAATATCGCAGGGGCAGATGCGGATAATTTCGACCGTGAAAAAGTTTACGACTGCCTCAAAAAAGCAGGACTTTACGATAAAGTTATGAGCCTGCCCGAAAAGGAAAACACAAGGCTTGTGAAGTCAGTTTTTGAAAATGCCACCGAGCTTTCGGGCGGTCAGACGCAAAAGCTTGCTCTTGCAAGGGCATTGTATAAGGACGCACCAATACTTCTTCTTGACGAGCCGACAGCCGCACTTGACCCTATCGCAGAGCAGGAAATGTATTTGAAATACGCCGATTTCACTAAAGGCAAATCAAGCGTTTTCATATCCCACCGCCTTGCCTCAACAAGGTTCTGCGACAGGATAATAATGATAGAAAACGGCACTTTAACAGAAACAGGCACTCACGCCCAGCTTATGGCGCAGGGCGGAAAATACGCCGAACTTTTCGAGCTTCAAAGTTCCTATTACAATGACAAGGAGGTGCAGATAAATGAGTAAAAATAATGAAAACAAAGAGGAAAGGCTTTCCGCAAAGGAAAAACGAGAGATAATCAAACGGACTTTGAAAGCCATAAGGATCGCCGACAGCGGTTATTTTATAAGAGAGATCATTGAGTGTTTGCTGTTCCGTTCTTTAGATTTTGCCTTTATATATCTGTCCGCCCTTGTTATCGACGGCATTACGCAGTCAAAACCTATTGGAACTCTGCTTTCTTATGCAGCGATAGTTGTTGGTGTGCAGGCTGTGATATTTATGATAGATTTGTTCCTTTTAAGACGTTCAAGTTCTCAGACTTTTGCCAGAAGTACCAATCTGCATAAAGACCTTTGGCAGAAAGTAATGACAATGGATTTTATCCACCTTGAAAGTACCGATACACAAAACAAATTTTCAAACGCAGATAGTCAGGTCGATAATAATAACGCTGGCATACCAGCTCTGTGTAACTATATCAAATTTGGTATCGGCGGAATATTCTTGATAATAACAGGCGTTATACTTATCATACCAATGGTTTTAGCAAAGCCTGTCACCACAACGGGGGTTAGCGGTTTCGTTCAGTCAATATGGGGCTTTCTTGTGGTAGTTATAATAACTGTTTTGCTTGAAATGCTCAAATCCTTGGTCATAAACCCTAAAGCGATACTTGGTTTTGAAAAGGTACAAAATGACAAAAAGGTCATTCTGGCAAATCGTGCAGATGGCTTTTTCAGTAATTACATTCTTCGCAATTATCGAAACGGCAAAGAGATAAGAATATATTCCCAGCAAAAGCTTATTGATAAAGAGCTTGATAAAGCACGAGATGAGATAGCAGAGGGCTGGTTAAAAGCATATAAGTCAGCTATGCTGCCGAATTTTCTTTGTCAGCTTGTCAATATCATCACAAAAGCACTTATGTACGGCTTTGCGGTTATGAGGGCGGCAAGCGGAATGTTGTCCCCCGGCGAAGTGATAGCTTTTGCGCTGTATTTTGAAAAGATATCAGCAGGCGTATCAGAGCTTTCTGACTTCTACGGACTGTTGAAAATAACGCCGTCTTTCTGCAAGAAATATTTCGATTTTCTGGATATCCCCGATGAAAAATATAAGGGTACTATTCCCACAGAAAAGCGTGATGATAACGAATACGAATTTGAGTTCAAGCACGTTTGGTTCAAATATCCAAACTGCGAGGAATACGTCCTAAAAGACGTCAATCTCAAGTGGCGTATTGGCGAGAAAATGGCGCTGGTCGGCAGGAATGGTTCGGGCAAATCCACGCTGATAAAGCTTCTTTGCAGGCTTTATGATGCAACAAAGGGCGAGATAACACTCAACGGCATTGATATCCGCAAGTATTCCTATGAGGAATATGTGGAGCTTTTCTCAGTCGTCTTTCAAGATTCAAAGCTGTTTTCATTCAGCCTTGCGGAGAATGTTGCCGCCGATACTGAATTTGACAGCCAGCGTGTTGAAAACTGCGTGCGCAAGGCAGGACTATCCGAACGGCTTGACAGTATGCCAGACGGCATAAACACATATCTTTACAAAGATTTCAATGAAAACGGCGTGGAGATATCGGGCGGCGAAGCGCAGAAACTTTGCCTTGCAAGGGCGATATACAAAGGATCGCCATTCATCGTTCTTGACGAGCCGACGGCCGCACTTGACCCGATCTCGGAATATGATATCTACACAAAGTTCAACAGCATTGTTGGCACACGCACGGCGATATACATTTCTCACAGGCTGTCGAGCTGCCGTTTCTGCGATGATATCACAGTTCTGGACAACGGCAGCATAGCAGAGCGGGGCAGTCACGACCAGCTTATCGACAAAAGCGGTATTTACGCTGCAATGTGGGCGGCGCAGGCGGAATATTACAAGGATACCGCAGGGGAGTTGTTTGCTTGATTTTATATTTGCGAAAAGTCCGTATATACGGGCTTTTTTGCTTTTGACGGAAATTTTGTGGCATTTTTGTGCGAAAAGCTCTTGACAAATGTTGCTCGGTATGATAAAATATAAAAGTTGTGTTTTGTATGCAAATATGCGGGTATGGCGGAATTGGCAGACGCGATAGATTTAGGTTCTATTGGCAACACCGTGCAGGTTCAAGTCCTGTTACCCGCACCAAATTAAAAGGCAGGTGAATGATATGAACATTTGTAACAGAAAGATCGGAAGTATCTATCATTCACATTGCTTTGTATTTTAACTCATTTTGTGAATAATAATTTCAGGTGTTTTCGATTTTTCGGGAACACTTTTTTATTTATGAAATGAGGCTTTTATGGACACAAAAAATAGTGAGATCATAATTATACGGATAAGTGAATATTTATCAGAAAAACTTGCTTTGCATATCTCTGATTCTCTTTGGGGGCAACCAGATATTGCAGGATTGAGGAGTACCATTTATAGTTTTAAGTCAAAAACAAATTACTTTAATGTGATAGCACAAAACAGTTCTGACGATTTTGTGGGACGGGTCTGCTGTATGCAAAATATTGATGATCCTACACTATGGTATTATGGTGATCTGTTTGTTGTGGAAGATCACCGCCGCAAGCATATTGCGGAGAAAATGATTACGACAGCCTTTGATGTATTGAAAGACGAGGGCTGTAAAACTGTGCGAACTTACGTTGATCCCGAAAATACGCCGTCACTTGAGTTGCAGAAAAAGCTTGGCTTTACTGAAAGACCATATCAGCGGTTTAATGATCTGATAAATGACGGCGACCTGATGTTTGAAAAGCAGTTCGAGCAAATTTACAATGCCGTGAATGTACAAAATAAATTTGATTTAAAGATAGTAGCCGACCTTTACAACAAAAATTTGCAGGCACTTCACGGAGACAAAATATCTTATGGTGAGTGGTGCAGGGCAGTCTTGAATTATGATACAGACGAGCAGAACTTTCTGATCTGTCGAGGCATTATGCCTGTTGCTTGGTTGAAACTAAACGGGCTTGATAATGCTGATATCGGCTATATCTCAATGCTTGCTGTTGAGCCAAAATATCAGCATAAGGGCGTGGGCACATTTGCAGTTAAATTTTCTGAAAACTTTCTGCGTGATAAAGGCAAGAAAACTATTTGCGTTCAGACGACTTCTGACAATTTGCCTGCAATAAGTCTATATAAAAAATGTGGATTTGTTGAAATCAGTAGGACGAGAAACGTTTGTGATGACAATAACGAATTGACTAAAATAATGTTTGAGAAAAATATTTGAGTGAAAAAGCAGCAGGAAATAACTGCGGCTTTTTAAGTTACCAATTGATATTTCAATAAAAATCCGCTGGACTATCCCTATAATTTATGATATAATAACAATAAATAAAAGTATTTTCTCGAGGTGCCCCCCAATGATCTACACACAACACTATAATTCGCCTTTGGGCGGTATGCTGATCGCAGCGGACGATATCGGGCTGACTGGGTTGTGGTTTGACTGGCAAAAGTATTTTGCCAACGACCTTCCTGAAGAGCATACCGAACAGGAAACAGCCATAATTTCACAGGCAAAGCGCTGGCTGGATATTTATTTTGAGGGTAGAGAGCCTGACTTTATGCCGCCGCTGCACCTGATAGGTTCTGATTTTCGCAAGGACGTGTGGGATATTCTTTTGCAGATCTCTTACGGGCAGACCACGACGTATGGCGATATCGCACGTCAGCTTGCCGAAAAGCGTGGTCTCTCAAAAATGTCAGCCCAAGCGGTTGGCGGTGCGGTCGGACACAATGAGATCTCTATAATTATTCCTTGTCACCGTGTTGTTGGCACGAACGGAAGCCTTACAGGCTATGCCGGCGGTATTGACAAGAAGGTAAAGCTGCTGGAGCTTGAACGCTGCGATATGAATGAGTTTTATGTGCCAAAGAAAGGTATTGCACTGTGATTAGTGCACAATAAACAAAAATAATCCGCAAAAATCGTAAAAAACGTGCATTGAAATTAAACCCGATATGTGGTATTATACTTATAGAGCAAAAGTTAATATTTCTGGTTTGTTACTGGATAAGCAGGCAATACCACACTATCGGGATTTACAGTATATCTGTATGGCAAGGTGTAGGTGTTGCTTTTTTGGTATAAGGAGGGTTTGCGGTGAAGATAAAGAAAATTCTGAATAACAATGTCGTCATCGCAAAGGACGATAACGGTTGTAAGTCCGCTGGAAAGTATTGAGCTTGTTGACTTGCAAAGTGCGTCAACCATTGCTTCACTGGGGTCTGCTATGCTGCGTCTGCTTTCCTCAACATTGAACACAAAGAGAATAATAGCCTCATCGCTGAAAAAAGTTTATGGCTGTGAAACCGCTGTCAAAAATAACAGTCAGCGAGATAGTCGCCGACTGCAATATAAACCGCAAGACCTTTTATTACCATTTTGAGGACGTTCAATCCTTGCTGAAATGGACGCTTGAGCAGTAAGCCGTGGAGGTATTCAAGAGCTTTGACCTGCTGCTCGATTATGATGAAGCTGTCAATTTTGTTATAGATTATGTGGAAGAGAACAAGCATATCCTAAATTGCGCCTATGATTCAATGGGCCGTGACGAGCTCCGCCGCTTTTTCTACAACGATTTTTCGGGCATTGTTATGAATATTGTAAATAAAGTTGAAGAGGTCGAGGGCATTAAGGTCAGCGAGAATAAATATTGAGCCAACGCCAAAAAAAAGCGCATTGCAGACAATGACCTGTAATGCGCTTTCGCTTTGTATTCTATTTATAGCGTTTCGATAGTCTTTTTCAGCCGTTCAAGTCCGTCAAGAACTGAGCTTTTCGGGCAGGCAATGTTCATTCACAAGAAGTATTTTCCGCTTTCTTTGCCGTATATCTCACCGCTTGAAAGCATAAGTCCCGTCTCTTTTCTGATGTGCGCAGTAAGTTTGTTTGCCGTCACATCAAGGGCAGAGTAGTCGAGCCACAAGAGATAGGTTGCGTTCGACTTTACGACCTTTATCTGCGGGTCGGCAAGCATTTTTTCAAGCTTGTCAAAATCAATGCTGTAATTGCCGTCACTATAATCCAGCGCACAATCCTGCACATTTCTGCCATTATTCTTTATGCAGTTAAAGAAAATATTGTAAACAGGTGTCATAATAGGCACGTTCTCGCCCGGGGTGGTGAGCTTGCGAACGCAGATTGAAATTATCGGTATAACGCCCGTGCTGAAAATAAGCTGATTTTTGCTGTATTCAATGTGGTGACGATCTTTCCACCAGTTTATGTATGCCGAATACCACTCGTCGGGAATGACCGAATAGCCGAAAACGCCGTGCTGGACACGCTTTATTATTGCGTCGATTATCTCAGGGGCAGTCTGAAAATCCATATCAGCCACCCACATCGGCAGCTCGCTCCCTTTGATATCCTACTTGTAGAATTTTTAACGCTGTCAACATTTCCGATAATGTCAGCGTCTACTGTCGAATATTGAAAAGCAAGGGTAGTGTTCACAAGCTTGCAGTTTACAAGCTCTAGATTTTAATAAAACATATTCCCAGCAGTGATATTCTCGCTGTATAAAAGTGGATATTTCCACTTAAAGCTAACGCCGCTGAGCTTGATGTTCTTGCTGTGCTTCAATGGCGATTCGCCATCGTCAAATGTGCAGCTGATTATTTCTTTACCCTGCGCCATAAACAGCGCACGTTCGCCTGTATATAGTTCATTTTTTTGTATTTCTGTCTTTTTCCACGCCTTTTTATCGTATAGATCAAATGCTCAAGACAGGAGAAATTGTCTCTTTTTGTGAAGCTATTTATTCTGCCCATATACATTATAACACAAAGCTTCAAAAAATATAAATACCCACAAACCGCCCCTATGCAGAGCATTGCATAGGGGCGAAAATTTATTTTAATAGAGACAATAAACGAATTTAGCAGAAATAATATCCATTCCTGAAAGTAAAGGCTGAACAGCTTTCTTTATGCGTTCAAATTTCTCAACCGCAAGATCAGCTTCTTCGCTCGTTATCTCGCTGTCGCTCATATGAGCCTTGACCGCAATCTTCGTTATCTGATCTATCGCTTCGGTCATTTCTTCGTGACCCTTTTCACGGCATTTAGCAATAAGCTCATCGCAAAGCTGCAAGTCCGTCCTGTTTCTGCTGCCGCTAATGCCTGCAAGCTTGAGATATTTCAGCATATAGGTGAAGGCTTTTATCGCCCGTTCACGGCTTTCGCCCTCGGTAAGCTCTCGCTGTATCTTCGTAATGGTCATCTTCCTGCGCAATACAATTATCGTCAGTATGGCAACAAGCCCGATCACCGAGATCAACATTCCCTTGAATGTGCTAGAAACAGGCTTTTTGCTGTCCTCAGAGCTTGTTACGCCCTTGATTGAGCCGCTGTTTGTGCCCGATGAAAGTCCGCCTGCATAGCTGGAACTTGAAGAAGAGTCAGCCTTTTTGGTGGTGGTCTTTGCTGTGCCGTTGCTGACGTTAGGCTTTGTGGTTATTGAGCTCTTGCTTTCAGTCTGCTTTGTCGTGGCAGGGTTCTGATTTGTCGTCGTTGTCGTGACAGTTGAAACTGAGGTCGGGTCTTTTTCCTTGTCTGTAAGATTAGGGTTGTCGTTGTCATATCCCGGAGTAAACTCAGCAGGATACCAACCTGCGTCCTTGATATATACCTCAGCCCAAGCGTGTGCGCACTTGTCCTTGACCGTGACTTCATATGTTCCCGAACTGTTTGGCTCAGTACCGAGCTGCGAACCAAGCACCATATAGCCCTCAACATATCGTGCAGGAAAGCCGAATTTTCTCAGCAGCTCAACGCCTGCTGTTGCGAAATATGAGCAGTAACCTTCTTTCTGAACGTCAAGAAAATACTCGATGAAGTCCTCGCCCGACGGCGTTATGCCCGGCTCGAGGGTGTATGTGAAATTCTCTGCAAAATAGTCCTTGATAGCGTTTGCGACTTCGTAATAAGAATATTTGCTGCTGTATCCGCCGAGATATTTTGAAACTATCTCATTGTAAACACGATCAAGAGCTTCCGATTCGCTGACTTCAAGATACTGTTCTCTGACAAATTTGTCATATTCATCAAACGCCTTGTTTTCGTTTTCCGAATAAATGCCGCCCACCGTAGTAATAGTTTCGGGCAGCGACTCATAGTTGGATGAAAGGTCAAGTGGGTTATAGTAAAACAGCGAATACTTAGTTGCACTGAGTTTTACATATGACTCAGTCGTCGGCCTCATACGCTCTTTGCCCGTATTGCCATCGCTGGAATAAAGCGCCGAATACGGCGCATAAACGAACTTCTTGCTTGCGCCGAGAACGGAGACCTTTATCTCCTTAGGATCAATGGTGCTTATTCCGAAAGAATCACCGTATTTTCTGTCAAGAATGTCATAGTTCATATCCTGCACCCAAAGTTCGGAAGCATTGAAATAATCATCGAACTTGACGTTGTCCTCATTGACGTTGATAGGCGTCCAAGTGTTGTTTTCGTAAAAACCTGCAACATAGCCACGCAGATACATTGCGTCATCAAAGGCAGGAACTTCTATCCTCAGCGCTGTCGAGCCGTTGAAGCTTATGCCTTCAGTCGTGCCAAGCACACCGCCGTTTGTTCCGCCAACAGTTTTGATACCGAACAGGTCAAAGCCGCCGTCATAATCTGAAAAAGCGTTGCGCAGATCTTCAAGGGAGAAATTTGCCACCGCCGTTGAGATATCGTGTCTGTATTTGGTAAATACTTCAGGCCTTGTGAAGCCTGTTACCTTTGAGATAATGATTATTCCACCGAGGATAATTCCGCACAGCGCCGCAATATACTTGATGTAGACCGCATAGAAGCAGGATTTTTTCTCTTCGGAAGTGAAGTAGAAAGTCCGCTTGCGTTCGTGGACGGCAAAGGTGTTTTTTCGCCCTGCCTTGTTTGTGGTGTGATTGATTATGTGCATTGCAAGGATAATGACCCAGCATATGAACAGCCCAATAACAGTCCACATTGAAGGCTCCCAGCCCCAGTACATTCCAAGCTCAAAGACAGGGAATGTCATAATGAAAAGCAGCGGAAAATCTATCCTGTAAATACACGCCGCCGCAATTCCAAGGGCGATTATGGTTATGAGCAGCACAAAGAAGCTTGAGGCAAGATATGGATAATCGTCAAGGCTTATTCCGTTGAGTTGAACGCCCCAAGTGGAGTTCGGCTGATTTGCTCTTGAAAGATATCGGTCGATAACAACGAACATTCCGTATCGTATGTTCGACCAGTTCGTTATCATATACACGATATGAAGTGCAAAAACGCCCAGCGCCGAAAACTTCACAATATTATGTTTTGACTTCATAAGTCCGAAAACCACGGTCATAAGTGCTGAATAGTATATCAGCGGATTTAGGTAGATATCCATATCCAGAAATGACCTTGCCATTGAGGCGGTGCTCAGCGTTGCCACAAATGCGATGATTATTTGCAGCCATAGGTATGATCTTGCCGTGTGCTCGTGCTCGCAGCTAAGAAGTATATCGCCGTCGATACAAATGCCGTTGCCGCTTATAAAGCCAATGTCCTTATTTTTGTTCTTTACTTTTTTCTTTTTCATCTTTTCTTTTTTCACCTTTATAGACAAATTTCCTGTATGCTTTCAGCCATATGTTTAGCTGCAACGTTTACCACTTCAGCAAATTCATCGCTGATGTGTTCGTCGTTCTTTTTATCTGTTACCAGCATATAGGAATATCTGAATGCAAGATCGTTGTCGTTCATCACGCCGCTGAGATTGTGATTGTAAACAGAAGAAAAATACAAAAGGTGTCCGCACTTGTATCTTTCGCTTTCGTTTATATAATTCTCAAGGGACAAGTCAGGCTGAGAATAAACAGCAGCTTGCAGCAGCAAGCTTATGACAAGCCGTGCCGATTCTTCGTCAGTAACGTTTATGATCTCACTAGCATTTTTGCACTCATCAAACCACACGACCTTGTGCGGCGTGTCGTTATCAACAAGATAATATGAAATAGACGCCACCGACTCGATTATTGTATCGTAAAGCAGCATATAATTGTCTTTGGACGTGTCGATGTTAAGATCGACCATGATCACGATAGAATTTGATATAGGCAGAGAATAGTCCTTTACCATAGTCTTATCCTGTTTTGCGGTGAGCTTCCAATGTATCCTGTTTATCTTGTCGCCGTCCTTGTATTCGTGAATGTCGAATATCTCAGATGGGTCGTCGCCCTTTGAGGTCTTTGAATATTCGTCCGTTTCAAGACCCAGCTCGGAGTAATTTGCGATGTTGTTGTCGATAGGGATATAGTCAGGCACGATGGTGAATGTGCAGTCGCTCATAACGGAGCTTTCACCGCTGACAGGGAGCTTTATTTTGAAGAGCTTTAGCATATCGATGATACGGCAGCGCTTTATGTGCATTTTTATCGTGCCGTAATGCTTTGCGGAAATGTGCATTGTAAGATATTGAACTTCCTCAGGATAAACTGGCGTGTTTATCTTCATTACGTTCTTTTCTCTATCAAGAGTGTTGCAGTATTCTATCTCTATTATCAGATTTGAAACAGGCAGCTTCGAGCTGTTTTTAAGCTTCAGCACAACAGGTATCTTTGACGATCTGCTTGCCATTCTCTGCGCCGAAACAAAGTTTACCGATACTTTCTTTGACATCTTTTTAAGCATTACAAAAAGCGCTATCGGTGTGATAAACAAAAATGCAAAGAGATAAAATGAAAAGCTGCCAACATATAATATATAGAAAAAGATCGAGGCAATGAACAATATTATATATAAAATCAGCATTAATAAAGCCCCTCCGCTATTCGTTTATCCTTGGGACCTGAACAGAGGATATAATGCTCTTGAGCACCTGCTCGCCGCTTATGCCGTTTATCTTTGCCTTTGAATTGAATACCATTCTGTGGAGCACAACATCATTGAATGTGTAAATAACGTCGTCCGGAATAACATAATCTCTGCCTTTGAGCAGGGCAGTAGCCTTTGTCATTCTAAGCAGGGCGATAGTTCCACGAGGTGAAAGTCCCAGCTTGATATATTCGTTGCTTCTTGTTGCGTGGGCAAGCATTGCAATATACTGGAACACTTGATCTGAAACATAGATATTCTCGACTTCTTTTCTTGCCTGCACGATATCCTGCGCCGTAACAACAGGGCGAACGTTGTCAACAGGAACAAGGTTCTGCTTTGATCTGAGCATTGCAACTTCGCTTTCAAGGCTTGGATATCCCATTGTCAGCCTAACGATAAATCTGTCCATCTGCGACTCAGGAAGCATTTGCGTACCGATAGAGCCGATAGGGTTCTGTGTTGCGATAACGATATATGGGTCTGGAGCCTTGTGGGTCACGCCGTCAACTGTTACCTTGCCCTCTTCCATTACTTCCAGCAGAGCAGACTGTGTTTTGCTGGAGGTTCTGTTGATCTCGTCAGCGAGAAACAGGTTCGTCAGCGCAGCACCCTGCTTGTATTCAAACTTGTGTGTTTCCTTATTTAATATAGTAAAGCCCGTTACGTCCGTTGGCAGAACGTCAGGGGTGAACTGTAATCTTTTATAGTCAAGTGAAAGCGCCTTGGAAAGTGCCACCGCAAGTGTGGTCTTGCCTACGCCCGGTATATCCTCGATAAGAACGTGGCCGCCTGCGAGGACCGACAGCAGCACCTTAATAATTATCTCGTCCTTGCCGATGATGACTTTCTTTACTTCATTAATAACGCTCTGAGACATTTGCAGTACCTTTACCTGCTGCTCAGTCAGATTATTCTTCATTGATATTCTCCTTTTTTTCTTTTGTTGTCATATATGTGCACAAAAAATTACGCTGTTTGTGCATAGCATATTAACATTATATCATAAAAGCGATGCTAATTCAAGTATTTTGCAACGTAAATATTAACAATATTCTAAAACGTTTTCTGTATCAATAAACAAATCGCCTGCATAAAGAGCTTATCCGTCTCATAGTATATCACAGGACAAGTTTAAAGGGAGTGACAAAATGACAAGAGAAGTAAACAAGATAAAATACATATATGGTCTGCTGCCCGAAAGGATAAAAGCGGCTGTCCTCTCCGTCCCCGAGATCGAGCGTGACAGGATACAGGAGATACGCCTGCGCAGGGGCAGAAAGCTGTCGGTTACGGCGTTTTCAAAAGAGTATTTTCTCAGCGGCAAAGGAACGCTTATGCGTGAACCCGGTGACAGCATACAGATAACTTCTTACGATATCGAAACAGTTTATCAGCGTGCTTTTCAGAATTCCCTCCACAGCTTTCATCGTGAGATCGCACGGGGGTATATAACCGTTCAAGGGGGCTGTCGTGTGGGCTTTTGTGGAACGGCGGTGCTTGATCCTGCTAAAAATTATGTCGTTGAGTCGGTCAAGAATATATCGTCTGTCAATATAAGGATAGCCAGAGAAATGATAGGCAGTTCAAACGACCTTTTTGCAAAATGCTTCGCCGAAAAGCCTCAAAGCCTGCTGATAGCTTCGCCTCCTGGTGGCGGAAAGACGACTATCCTCCGTGACCTTACGAGACATTTGGGCGAAAAATACAGGATATCCCTCATAGATGAGCGAAACGAACTTGCGGCGACCATAAACGGCGAGCCACAAAACCTTATCGGCGCAATGACTGATGTTTTCAATTCATACAACAAGTACGAGGGTATTATGACCGCAGTAAAGGTTATGACCCCTGAAATACTTGTGTGCGATGAGATAGGCGGTGAGGAAGATTATGCAGCTTTGCAGTATGCCCTTAACTCGGGCGTAAAGCTTATCGCTTCCTGCCACGCCGCAAGCCTTGACGAGCTAAAAAAGCGCAGATATATTTCAAAGCTTATAAAAGAAAAAGCCTTTGACGTCCTTGCAATACTTGGAACAGGAACGATGTGCGGCAGGGTGATATCACTTACAAGGATAGGTGACAAAAATGCTTAAACTTGTCGGCTGCATATGTATAATGGCGGCGTCAAGTCAGATAGGTTTTTCTTTTGCGCAGAGCAGGATAAAGCGGCTCAGAACGATGAAACAGCTTCGGCGTATGATAGCAGAGCTGCGGCCAATGCTTGAATGTAGCTGTACTCTCAAAGAAATTGCTGTAAAGCTTTCTCAAAGCAAAGATTATGCAGGATTTGGATTTGGCGATGTTGATATTTCGGCGGTTGATATACGAAATGAGATCTGCAAAGGTATCAGAACGTCAGATATGCTCGACAGCGACCTCGCAGATATAGCTAGTGAGCTTTTCGGCAGACTTGGAGCAACTGAACTTCAAGGACAGCTTTTAGCCGTTGATATGACCCTTAGCGAACTTGACGACAAGATAAAAGCAGAGCAGGAGAACCATTCGTCAAAGATAAAGCTTTATCGCTCGCTGGGTGTGCTTTCGGGGGCGTTTATAGCTATCCTGCTTATCTGACAGCGGACAAACATAACAAAGGAGACTTAACACTATGGATATAGACCTTATTTTCAAGATAGCCGCCATAGGCATAATAGTGGCGGTGCTCAATCTCTTGCTGAAAAGAGCCGAGCGTGACGAACAGGCTATGATGACAACTTTAGCAGGTCTTATCGTTGTGCTTCTTATGATAGTCAGACAGATAGGTGATCTGTTCGAAACTATCAAAGATGTGTTTGGTCTGTACTGATGAAGATAATCACGATAGTTGGCTTCTGCATTCTTGCTGTGATAATCTGCAAGACCATTGAGAAGGACAGCAGGGAGATAAAGCTTGTGGCTGTGCTTGCGGTGCTGGGGCTTGTGTTATATCAGTCGGTGGATTTTATATCCGCCATTGCCGATACCATAGAGTCGCTCTTTTTGCAGGCTGGCATTGACGATCTTTACATAGAGATAGTGTTCAAAGCTCTCGGCATATGCTATATAGTTCAGCTTGGTGCGGATTATTGCAAGGACTGCGGCGAAAACGCACTTGCTTCGCAGATACAGCTTGCAGGCAGGCTTGCAATGCTGTCGATATCCCTGCCGCTGTTTAGTGCCATAATAGAGATAGTAAAAGCTTTGCTTTAGGAAGTGGAATATGAAAAAGTTGGCGGCTGTTCTGATGATATTTGCGATATTCGTTATAATGCCTGCTCCTGTCTTTGCGGATAGTGAAGCGGATAACGAGGCTTATGACAGACTTGTGAGCGAGATAAACGACGGATTGTCCTTTGAGGGCGATGACGAGGTTCAGCAAATACTAGATGAAAACAATATCTCCGTGGACGAGCCATCGGCTGTGGAAGATATAAAAGCGGAGAGCATATTAAGCTCAGGCTATGAAATGTTTATGGAGGCGCTAAAAAAGCCACTTGTAATGCTTGGAAAGATAATAGCAGTGGCAATGCTCTGTGTGCTTGTGGGCAGCTTATCCCCCGAGGGTGGGCTTGACAAAACGTTTTCCATAGTGTGCGTGCTTGCGACTGTTCTTGTGCTTAGCGATACCGTAACAGACAGTTTTTATCTTGTGCAGAGTTCAATAGAGCGGCTGAACAGCTTTATGGCTTCGTACATACCTATATTTTCAAGCGTTGCGGCGGCTGGAAGCAATGTATCTTCCAGCGGCGGATATTACGGCATAATGCTTCTTATATGTGAGGGAGCGGCGGTCATTGCAGGCAATGTGCTTATGCCATTCCTGTCGGCGGTGCTTGCGGTGACGATAGTTTCGGCGGTTAATCCTAATTTGCAGTTTTCATCAGTCGCCGAATCGGTCAAAAAAGCAGTCATATGGCTGCTGGGTATAGTGATGACTTTATTCGTTGGCTTGCTATCCATACAAAGCTTTGCTGGAAGCGCAGCAGATAATCTGTCTTCAAGAGCGTTGAAGTTTGCGGCTTCAAGCTTTATACCGGTTATCGGCGGCTCCATATCGGAAGCTTATTCAGCAGTAAAGGGCAGTTTAGGCGTTATACGCACTAGCGTTGGCGTTGTGGGGATAATTATTCTTGTTATCATCGTTGCTAAGCCTATCATAACAGTCATTGCGGTAAAGGTAGCTGTATGGCTTGGAAAGATAATAAACGACGTGCTGGGCAACAGGGAATGTTCGGAGCTGCTCAAGAATATTAATGCGGTGTTGTCCATAGGGTTGAGCATTATAATTGCTTATTCTGTTGTGTTCGTTATAGCGACGTCTGTAATAATGCTGACTGCAATGAACTTAGGAGCTTAGAATGGAGACTATAAAGACTGTAATACTTATAACCTGCATTGTTGGCGTTATCACGGCGATAGCTGATATATCCCTGCCAGAGGGCGGGCTAAAAAAACAGGTGAGCACAATATTAGGGCTTGTGCTTATCTTGACGGCTGTTACGCCCTTTATGGGCAGCGGATTTACTGTGAGCCTTAAAGACTACACTCAGCTTGCGGAGCTTCCCGAATATGGCGAAATAGAAAAGTCAGCCCAGCAATATTATCTTGATGAAGCCGAACAGCGCTTTGAAGAATATTTCAAGGATAAGCTGAATAGTAATGGGATAGATGATGTTTACATATCAGTTATCGCAGACATAAATCTTGATAACGAGATAGAATTAGAAGAAGTTAAGCTGAGACTGAAAAAAGCTTCTGACAAAGACAGGGCGGAAGCGCTTATAAAAGCTGATCTGCCCGATGTGTTGGTGACATTTTTGCAGGAGGACGAATTTTGAAACTGAATGACAAGGTCGAGAAAAAGCTGAAAGCATTCAAAAAACTTGATCTCAAGACAAAGATCATAATCATTATCGGCATAGCAGGCATTGCGTTTATTTTTCTGTCGGAGTTTGTACCAAGCGGAAGCAGCAGTTCCAGCTCTGATAAAGCGACTGAAAGCATAAGCTCAGATGAGACGGAGAATTATAAAAAGCGCACCGAAAAGGAGCTCAAACAGATACTTACGCAGATAAACGGCGTGGGAGATTGCAGCGTTATGGTGACGGTCGAGGGAACGACAGAATATGTTTATGCTGAAAATTTGACAAAAAGCGCCGATAACAACGGCGATCGTACAAGCGATAAATATGAAAATCAGATAGTTATGGTGGAGGCGGACGGTAAAAAGGAGGCTCTGGTAAAGAAAGTTATCAAACCGAAAATAAGCGGAGTAGTAATAGTTTGTGAAGGAGGTGGAGATATAAAAGTAAACGAACGAGTGATAAAAGCTGTTTCGACAGCACTTGATATCCCAAGCAGCAGCATTTGCGTTGAAAGCAAAAAGAAATAACGAAAGAGGTAATAAAAATGAAAAAGCCAACAATGATTATCGGAAAGAAACAGATCATTCTTGCAGGAATGACCCTTGTGCTGGGACTTGCGGTGTACATAAATTATGCGGTATCCGCAACCAACGGCAAGATCAAGCAGACTGACGTTATCAAAAGCCAAAGCGTCAATTACGGCGACGCACAGCTCGTGAGTGCAGACGGAGGGGAGGATTATTTCGCACAGGCAAGGATAGACCGAATGAATTCAAGAGACGAAGCCGTTGAGACCTTGAAGAACATTATGAGCGGCGGTGACGCTACCGACGAAGAAAAGCAGGTTGCTGAAAAAGAAGCCGAGACTATGACAGGGTTAATGGAGTCGGAGTCAAAGATAGAGAGTCTTGTCAAGGCAGCAGGCTTTGAGGACTGCGTCGTGTATCTCGACGGCGACAATGCAAATATCGTTGTGAAAACGGACAGCGACGGGCTTGTTGCCAGCGAAGCAGCGCAGATAAAGGATATATTGCTGAGCGAAGTTTCCGTTGCCAATGAGAACATAAGAATTTATGATGTAGAATAAAAATTTGTCAATTCATAAAAAATCCTTCAAAAATACTTGTAACATATCATTAAATATGATATAATAACTATAAGTATAGATTGAAGGATTTCTTTTTCTGTATAAAATTAAGGAGGCTCGGATATTATGAACGAGGTTTCAAAAAAGGTTGAAAAAAGCCTGCATATAAGTCAGGACGTTATCGCACAGATAATTACAAACACCGTTGGTGAGATCGACGGCGTTTACGGCATTGCGCCTGTTATGAAGACACCACGTCAGATCTGGTTCAGACAAGAAAATTTCGGCAACATAAGAATTGGTCTTGTTGACGATGTTTTATCTGTTTCCATTGGTATTATACTGAAAAGGGGAGCGAAGGCTGTTGCTGCCGCAGAGGAGATCCAGGAGAGGGTCAAGGACGCTGTGCAGAATATGCTGGGGCTTACTGTCGCAAAGGTCAATGTTACTGTTTGCGGAGTGAATCTGACTGAGGAAGAATAAATAATATAAAGGAAGTGTTTTTGTGCCAATAACAAGGCGTGAGATAAGAGAGTCTGCATTTTTGCTGAGCTTTGAGAAGATGTTCAGACCTGATGAAGAGCTTGACGATATTTTTATGTTCGCAATGGAGATCGACGAGCTGCCTGTTACAGATGATGTAAAAAAGCTTGTGGAGGGCGTTTATGAAAAGCAGGAAGAGCTTGACGAGATAATCGGAAAGTTCAGCAATAAAAGAGCTGTCAGCCGTATACCTAAGATAAATCTTGCTCTGCTTAGACTTGCGATATATGAGTCTATGTATGACGAGAAAGTTCCTGTGAACGTTGCAATAAGCGAAGCTGTTGCTCTTGCAGGCAAGTATGCGCTGGAGCCCGACGTTTCGTTTGTAAACGGCGTGCTGGGTTCATTCTCAAAGAGCCAAGAGGCTGACAAGTGAGTTTTGTTTTAGGTATCGACACCAGCAATTACACTACTTCTTGTGCGCTGTTTGACAGCGAAGATATGACTGTGAAGTCGCTAAAAAAGCTTTTGCCTGTTAAGGTCGGCGAGCGTGGACTGAGACAGTCTGACGCTGTGTTTCAGCACACAAAGCAGCTTCCGACCTTGATGAACGAGCTGTTCGACAAGAAATATGAGCTTGCGTCTGTTGGGTATTCTTATGCGCCAAGATGTGCAGAGGGTTCTTATATGCCTTGCTTTCTTGTGGGCGAGAATACGGCGACTGCGGCTACTCTTGTCAGCGGTGCTGAGCTTTATAAGACCTCACACCAAGTCGGACATATTTTAGCGGCGCTTTATTCCTGTGGCAGGCTCGATCTGTTAAAAAGCGATAAGCCTTTTGCGGCGTTTCACATAAGCGGCGGAACGACTGATCTGCTTCTTTGCCGACCCGATAAAGACAATGTGCTTGATATAACTGAGATCGGCGGCAGTCGTGATCTTAAAGCGGGACAAGCTGTTGACAGGATAGGCGTAAAGCTGGGGCTTGGTTTTCCCTGCGGCGCTGAACTTGAAAAGCTTGCGGAGAAAAGCGATAAGAGCTTTAAGATAAGACCCTCAGTTGACGGGCTTTACTGTTCGCTTTCGGGTATCGAGAACAAGTGCTTGAAGCTTATCGACGAGGGAAGCAGCAGGGAAGATGTTGCGAAATACTGCATTGAAAGCGTCAAGGCGGCTGTTTTGCAGATAACAAACGAGCTTTTGAAACAGTATGCTGATATACCAATTATTTACGCAGGCGGTGTTATGTCAAACAAGATGATAAAGGCAAGTTTGGAGAAGTATGGCAGCTTTGCTGAACCACGTTTTTCAAGCGATAACGCCGCAGGTGTTGCCATATATGCCGCAATAAGGAAAGGACTGATCTTGAAATGAGTTCTGTGATATCAGTTTCACAGCTTAATAAATACTTGGCTTTCAAGATCAAATCGGATTTGAAATTAAAGGGTATCGCCGTTAAGGGTGAGATATCCAATTTTGTTGTTCATTACAAATCGGGACACGCCTATTTTACTATCAAGGATAACGAGTCTGCGCTAAAGGCTGTAATGTTTTCAAGCAGCGTGGCGAGGCTCAAATTTATGCCGCAGGATGGTATGAGCGTTCTTGTTATCGGCAACATTGAAGTCTACGAACGTGACGGCGTTTATCAGATCATCGCAAGTGAGATAACGCCTCTTGGCGCAGGTATTTTGCATATGCAGCTTGAGCAGACCAAGAAGAAGCTTGAAAAGCTTGGTGTGTTTGCGCTTGAGGGCAAGAAAAGGATACCCCTTGTTCCGAAAAAGATAGCCGTTGTCACGTCGCTGACAGGTGCGGCTTTGCAGGATATTCTGCATATAACTGAGCGGCGTTATCCTGTTTGCTCAGTCGAGATATATCCTGCGCAGGTGCAGGGAGCGGCTGCTCCACAGTCGATATGCAATGCGCTTAAAGCGGCTGACAGGAGCGGAGCTGACACGCTTATTCTTGCGAGAGGCGGCGGTTCCAGCGAGGACTTAATGTCGTTCAATGCTGAAGAAGTCGCAATGGCTGTATATTCCTGCAATACGCCGATAATTTCGGCTGTGGGTCACGAAACTGACACGACGCTTGCTGATTATGCGGCGGATATGCGTGCGCCAACGCCGTCTGCGGCGGCTGAACTTGCAACGCCTGATAAGGCGGACATAATAAACGCCATAGCTCTTCTAAAAGAAAAGCTTGATAAGGCGATTGAAAAGATAATAACTTCTGCTGAAAATGACCTGAATACGGCATATAATATGATAAAGCTGCATTCCCCCGAAAAGAAGCTTGAGGACAGCGAGAAAGAGCTTTTGAAGCTCAGAGAAAGGCTTGACAGCGCAATGGATATAAAGCTTGAGCGTTTGTCAGCGAGCCTTGATAAATCGGCGGCGGAGCTTAATATGCTAAGCCCATTCAATGTCCTTAATCGTGGTTACAGCATTGTGCAGAAAGACAACGCTGTTGTAAATTCTGCTAAAATGCTCCAGATCGGCGACAAGGTCGAGATAAGTCTTGCGGACGGCAAGGCATCGGCAGAGATTACTTATATAAAATGAAAGGCTGTTTGAAATATGACATTTGAAGAAAATCTTTCGAGATTAAATGAAATAGTAGGTCAGCTTGAAAATAATAAGCTCCCTTTGGACAAGGCTCTTGAAATTTATAAAGAGGGCGTTGACCTTTCTGTGGAGTGCAAAAAAGAGATAGAGAACGCAAAGCTTTCTGTTAAGGCAATGAATGGAGAGTGTGCAAATGACTGATATGAACAAGGCTCTGCTTGACAATTACGTTGAGCTTATTGAGCAGAAGCTTTTAGAGCTGACAAAGTCAAAACCTGAGCTTCAAGGCGAAGTAGTTGAGGCAATGGAATATTCTTTGCAGGCTGGCGGTAAGAGGCTCAGACCTGTGCTTATGCTGGAATTTTGTCGTATGTGCGGTGAGAAAAGGCCTGAAAAGTATGCTGATATCGCTTGTTCTATCGAGCTTATCCATACATTTTCGCTTATCCACGACGATTTGCCTTGTATGGACGATGATGATTTCAGAAGAGGCAAGCCTTCTTGTCACAAGGCTTTTCCTGAAAATATTGCGCTGCTGGCAGGTGACGCTTTGAATACGCTTGCCTTTGAAGTGATCTCGAATGCGGCGCTTGAGGGCGAGATATCTGCTGATAAGGCGGTTATGCTTATTTCTGTTCTTGCCCGTGCGGTAGGTTCTGACGGAATGATCGGCGGACAGGTCATCGATCTTAAATATGAAAATCAGGAAATAGATATAGATACACTTAACATTCTTCAGACCTGCAAGACAGGTGCGCTTATCGAGGCGGCTTGCGTAATGGGTGTTATCCTCGGCGGAAAGCTTGATGCTATCCCGTTTGCGGTAGATTATGCGCAGGCGCTTGGCAGGGCATTTCAGATCGTTGACGATATCCTTGATGTGACAGGCACTTTTGAAGAGCTTGGCAAGCCTATCGGCAGCGACAGCGAACAGCATAAGAACACATATGTGTCACTTCTCGGACTTGAAAAGTCGGAACAGATCGCAAAGCAGCTCACAGTACAGGCACTTGGTCATCTCAAATACTTTGAGGACAGCGCTTTTCTGTCTGACCTTACGTCTGATATGCTTACAAGAAGAAGTTAAAAAAGATTGGGGAACTTGAAAAAAATGACGGATAATAAAAAGCCTGATCTATATAAAATGAATTTGCCTGCCGATCTTAAGAAGCTTGATGTTAAGCAATGTGAAGCTCTTTGCGGCGATATAAGGAGAATTCTGATAGATACAGTCTCAAAAAACGGCGGTCATCTTGCCTCAAATCTTGGAACTGTTGAACTTACTATGGCTATCCACAGGGTATTCGACTCGCCAAAGGACAAGATCGTTTGGGATGTTGGCCACCAGGCTTATACGCATAAAATACTTACAGGCAGATTAAAAGAGTTTAAGACACTCAGACAAGAGGACGGAATTTCGGGCTTTTGCAGACCCGATGAATCTGTTCACGACGCTTTTATTAGCGGCCATAGCTCGACTTCTGTATCTGCGGCGCTTGGTATCGCAACGGCACTGAAGCTTAGTGGCGACAGAGTCCACCACACTATTGCGGTGGTAGGTGACGGTGCTTCAACAGGCGGCGAGCTTTACGAGGGGCTTAACAATGCAGGAAAGAGCGACACCAACATTATCGTTATCCTTAACTATAATGAGATGTCGATATCAAAAAACGTTGGCGGAATGGCGAAATATCTTTCCACAATGCGCACCAAAGAAAGCTATCAGCGCACAAAGGGCAGGGTAGAGCGTGCTCTTGACAAAACGCCGATTGTCGGCAAGCCTGTGAAAAATGCCGTGCGCAATTCAAAAAATGCGCTGAAAAATATGATACTTCATAGCACGATGTTCGAGGACTTGGGATTTGTGTTTATCGGCCCTATCGACGGACACAATCTTGAAGAGCTCGAGCAGGGACTTATGGCGGCAAAGGCCGTAAATAAGCCTGTTTTCGTGCACGTCAATACTGTTAAGGGCAAGGGCTATGCCCCTGCTGAAGCCAACCCGGGCGAATATCACGGCGTTGGCTCATTTGAGATCGCAACGGGCAATCCAGATGTTGTGCTTTCTGACAGCTTTTCGTCAGTTATGGGCAAAGAGCTTTGCGAAATGGGCAGCAAAAACAAGCGTATCTGCGCTGTTACTGCTGCAATGAAATACGGAACGGGCTTGCAGTATTTTGCAAAGCAGTTTCCTGAGAGATTTTTCGACGTTGGCATTGCGGAAGAGCACGCCGTAACGTTTTGCGCAGGCCTTGCTTCAATGGATTATGTGCCTGTGTTTGCGGTGTATTCCTCATTTTTACAGCGATCATACGATCAGCTTATCCACGATATGGCGATCGAAGACTGCCACGCAGTTATTTGCGTTGACAGGGCTGGAATTGTTGGCGACGACGGAGAGACCCACCAAGGCATTTTTGATGTGTCATTCCTCACAGCTGTGCCTGGGATAACTATATATTCGCCTTCAAATTATGAAGAGCTAAAGCTATGTCTGCATAAAGCTGTTGAAAAAGACAAGGGTATTTGCGCTCTGCGATATCCAAGGGGCAACGATGTTTCTGTCTATGACAAGGCAAATTCAACGACAGATTTTGTTTATCGCCGTAGCGACGACGCAAGAGTTCTGCTGGTGACATATGGCAGGCTGACGAACAATTTATTTACGGCGATCGAGATACTGCGCAATCGTGATATCAAATGCGACGCTTTGAAGCTTGTGACGATCTTTCCAATAGAGCATAAAATAATCGAAATAATGTCGCAGTATGACGCTGTGCTGTTTTTTGAGGAAGCATATTCCTGCGGCAGCATTTCGGAAAAGTATGCGGCTATCTGTCCGAACGTGGCTCAGTTTGCCATTGACGGATTTGTTAAGCACGGCAAGTGTGAAAAGCTTTTGGACGAGCTTGGCCTTTCGGCAGAAAAAATGGCTGATACAGTTGAGGGCTTTTTGAAAAATGACTAACAGACTTGATGTTTATATCACCGAGAATTGCGGCATAAAAAGCCGTGAGCGTGCAAAGCAGCTTATCAAAAACGGCTTTGTCAAGGTGAACGGAAGCGTTTCAACTAAGCCTGCAATGCAGGTCAGCGATGAGGACGATATCGAATGTCTTGACGACGGAATGAATTTTGTCGGCAGGGGCGGTTTGAAACTTGAGCACGCCTGTGAAGTTTTTCAACTTGATTTGAATAACAAGGTTTGTGCGGATATTGGCGCTTCAACGGGCGGCTTTACCCAATGTATGCTTGAGCACGGAGCCAAATTTGTGTATGCGATAGATGTCGGTCACGACCAACTTGATGAAAGTTTAAAAAATAATAGTAAAGTCAAGAATTGTGAAGGTGTAAATGCTAGAAACTTGACAGCTGATTTCTTTGACAAGCAAATCAACTTCATATCTGGTGATCTGTCATTTATATCACTAAAGCTTGTTGTGCTTAGCCTCGTGAGCTGTTTGTGCGATAACGGAGAAATGGTTTTGCTTATAAAGCCCCAGTTTGAGGCAGGTAAGAAAGCGCTCAATAAGAAAGGCATTGTGAAAGATCAGAAGGATCACGTTAGGGTGTTGAATGAGTTGATAAGCTTTTTTAGAGCAAGCGGTCTTGCTGTTCAAGGTCTTGCTGTTTCGCCAATAAAGGGCGGCGACGGCAACATAGAGTATCTTGCTTACCTTAAAAAATGCGATCTATCAAACGACAAGCTCGGGAAGCTTGATCTTAAGACTTTTGTTAAAGCAGCTTTTGCTAAAAATGTATAGCTGGAATTTGCAGGAAGGAGGCTGCGCTTTATGAAAATTTATCTTTATCCAAATCTTGATAAGACCCATTGTTATGAATACACCTCGGCTGCCTGCGATATCCTTGCAAGCAAGGGTGCTGAGCTTTCTATGAGCGAGAAATATAAAGATGTGTTCAGCGCTGCAAACGTAGTTTTCGGCAATGAGGACAACTTGATAAATGACTGTGATGTTATCGTTGCGATCGGCGGCGACGGCACGATACTTAAATGTTCCCTCAAAAGCTCGAAGTTTTCAAAGCCTATTCTTGGCATAAACTGCGGCAGACTTGGTTTTATGGCGTCGCTGGAACATTCCCAGCTCCAGCTGCTTGACAAGCTTCTTGCCGGTGAATATACACTCAGTCGCCGAATGATGTTAGATGTTAAAGTCTTGACTGAGCAGGGCGAGCAGCTGTCGTTCGTTGCTCTTAATGATGTGACGGTGACAAAGGCTGACGACTGCAAGATCGCTGATTTTGAGGTCTCAAAAAATGACAAAGTGATATCTTCTCTTCGTGCTGACGGCGTTATTTTATCGACTGCTACTGGTTCCACGGCTTATTCAATGTCGGCTGGCGGCCCAATTATCGAGCCGGAAATGAAGTGCATTGAATTCACACAGATATGCGCACATTCGCTCTTTGCAAGGTCTATGATACTTTCAGAGGACAGCGTGATGAAGGTGAAATGTCACACCAGCACGGGCTCTCACGCAATCGTGAACGTTGACGGAAACAACGTTTACAGATTGTCGGCACAGGATATGGTGGTGGCGTCAAAGTCGGAATATTTTGTGGATATCATAGATATCTGCGGCGGAAGCTTTTTCTCTTCGATCAATAAAAAACTTATGCAGCCTTTGAAAGAGTCAACGGAGGACGGAATATGAAAAATCAACGACAAAAGCTGATAATCCAGCTTGTTACAGATGAGAATATATCCACTCAGGAGGACTTGCGTGACGCTCTTGAACGGCACGGGCTCAAAGTTACTCAGGCGACTGTTTCAAGGGATATCCGTGAGCTTTCACTTGTCAAGACCATAGGCAGCGACGGCAATTATAAATACAGTACCCCAGCGCTGAAAAAAGAGCAGCTTGGGCAGAATGGCAATATGATCTTCGGGATAATTTCCGAAGCCGTGGTGTCTGTTGACTATGCGCTGAATACTGTTGCGGTCAAGTGTCACACGGGTATGGCGCAGGCGGTATGCGCAAAGCTTGATAATCTTGGTCTTGAAAATGTTGTCGGAACGCTGGCTGGTGACGACACCATTTTTATGCTTATGAGGACGGAAAAAGCTGCTTCTGATATGACCGACACTTTGAAAAAAATCATAATCCCCACATCGCAGGAGTCTGATGAATAATGTTAAAAGAACTTTATATTGAAAATCTTGCAGTAATCGAAAAAGCGACTATTGATTTTTGCGACAAGCTGAATGTCTTTACAGGCGAAACTGGCGCAGGTAAATCTATACTTATCAATGGTATCAACGCAATTCTCGGTCAGCGTGTCACAAAGGACATTGTCAGAACGGGAACACACAAGGCTGTTATATCGGCGCAGTTTGTTGACCTAGGCGACAATGTGAAAGAAGTGCTTGATAAGTTCGGTATAAGCTGTGATGAGGGCGAACTTTTTCTTACAAGAGAGATAAATTCTGACGGCGGCAGCACCGCAAGGGTGAACTCGAGAGCGGTGAATGTTTCTGTACTTAAAGAGATCGGCGAGACCCTTGTGACGATACACGGCCAGCACGATAATCAGATACTTATGGCGCCCGAAAAGCACATAAATATCCTTGATAGCTATGCGGAATCGGAAGCGCTTATCGAGGATTACAGAACATCTTTCCGTGAGCTTCAGCAGATTGCAAAGAAGATAAACAAGCTCAAAGCCGAGCAGGACAAGAAAGAGTTCCGTATATCTGAACTTACCGAGATCGCTGAGGAGATAAGGGCTTTGAATATCCAGCCAAACGAGGATAAGAATATCGGGGCGGAGCTTAACGTTTCAAAGAATGCTGTGGCGATCTCTGAGGCGCTTTTTGCGGCAAGGCAAATGCTTTCGGGTGATGATGATACCGACGGGGCTGTGGAGATAACTCAGCGTGCGTCACAATCGCTTATGGGCTATACTGACATAATGTCTGATATTGCGCCCCTTTATGATAGACTTAGTTCTGCTGCTATCGAAATGGAAGATATTTCGGAAGAGCTGGGAGCATTGCTTGACAGCCTTGATGTTGACCCGAAGCGTTTTGATTATCTCAATCAACGTTCTGATGAGCTGAGGCGCATTATGAAAAAATATGGTCCTGAGCTTGATGATGTGCTGAAAACTCTTGAAAATGCTGAGAACGAGCTTAGCGAGCTTAACGGTGCTGAACAAAATCTTGACGAACTCAACAAAGAAAAGGACAGGCTTTTGGCGGAAGTTTCAAAGAAGGCAAAGACGCTTTCTGAATACCGCAAAAAAGCAGGCGAGCGTTTTGTTGCACAGGTGACGGAAGAGCTTGAGTTTCTTAATATGCCAAAGGTCAAGCTGGTCGTAGATCAGCAGAGGGGCAAGCTCACCATCAATGGTATGGATACGATCGAATTTCTTATTTCTGCCAATGTTGGCGAAGAGCCAAAGCCTATTGCGAAGATAGCTTCTGGCGGTGAGCTTTCGAGAATTATGCTTGCGCTTAAAAACGTTATCGCAGAAAAGGACAGTATCGGCACGCTTATTTTCGATGAGATCGACACAGGCGTCAGCGGTCGTGCGGCGCAAAAGATCGGCATTAAGCTAAAGCAGATATCACGTCTCAGACAGGTTCTTTGCGTGACCCACCTTGCGCAAATGGCTGTTATGGCTGATAATCATCTGCTTATTGAGAAAAATATCGTTGGCGACAGAACTGTCACATCGGTCAGAACTCTTGATTTTGAGGACAGAAAGCTGGAGATCGCAAGAATTATGGGCGGTGATAATATCACCGAGCTTATGCTTGAAAATGCGGAACAGTATCTTAAAGACGCTGAGAATATAATGAAATAGTTTTATCGGCAAATAGCTGTAAAAATGTGGCTGTTTGCCGATTTTTGTATATTTGCGTCATAAACAATGAAAATATAAGAATTTTGTTGACTAATCCGCATTTTAATGGTATAATATAATAAATATGTGGAAAGGATTTTGAATGATGAAGGTTGAACTGATTGCTCATACGCCCGAGCCCGAAAAGGTCGTTGCGACTGCTGCAAAGCTTTGCTATTCAAGCAGCGATATTGGCTCATTAAGAGAGGGACTTGACGACGAGAAAACGCAGAAATTTATTAAAATGCTGGTTTCTATCGGTCACGAAAGCCCTATGGAGCACGTCTCCTTTACATTCGGTATAGAGGGCATTTCCCGTGCCTGTTCACATCAGCTTGTGAGACACAGGATAGCTTCCTATTCACAAAAAAGTCAACGATATGTAAATGAAAATGGCTTTGATTTTATAACTCCGCCGGAGATAGAGGCTGTGCCCGAGGCAAAGGCTGAGTTTGACAAGCAAATGAACAATCTGCTTGAAAGCTATAACAAGATCGCTGATATATTGACTAAAACGCATACTGAAACTTTTATGGCGCAGGGTCTTGACGAGGCCGAGGCTGTTAAAAAGGCAAAGAAAAAGGCTTATGAGGACGCAAGATTCGTTCTGCCGAATGCCTGCGAGACAAAGATCGTTGTTACGATGAATGTCAGAAGCCTGTTCAATTTCTTTCAGCACCGCTGCTGCAACAGGGCGCAATGGGAGATAAAAGCTGTGGCTGATGAAATGCTGAAACTTTGTAGACATGTTGCGCCAACGCTTTTTGCTAACGCCGGTCCTTCCTGCGTTATGACAGGCAAGTGTCCCGAGGGCAAAATGACTTGCGGAAAGATAAAAGAAGTTAAACAGTTTTACGAGGATATGAAAAATGAAAAATAGATCGTCGCTTATAGTCCTTGAAGGACTTGACGGCTGCGGAAAATCAACGCAGTTTGAGCGTATCTCTAAATATTTTACTGATAATGGTATAAAACATAAGTCAATAAGCTTTCCCGATTATGACAATTCCTCCTCTGCATTGGTAAAAATGTATCTTGGCGGCGAGATAGGTAGAACGCCTGCTGACGTTAATGCCTATGCGGCTTCGAGCTTTTATGCTGTTGACAGATATGCCTGCTATAAGCAGTTTTGGGAGCAGGATTACGAAGAGGGCACTCTGATATTGGCGGCAAGGTATGTTACTTCAAACTGCATTTATCAGATGACAAAGTTGCCCGAAAGTGAGTGGGAGGATTATATCCGCTGGCTGGAAGATTATGAATATGGCAAGCTTGAATTGCCAAGACCTGATATGGTGATCTTTCTTGATATGCCTGTGGAGATATCGCAAAAACTTATGTCGGGCAGGTATAATGGCGACGAAACGAAGAAAGATATTCACGAGGCTGATGTTGAGTATCTCCATAAATGCAGAAAAGCTGCGCTGTTCACGGCTCAGAAACAGGGCTGGAAGATCGTTGATTGCAGCTATGGAGACAAGCCTCTTTCAAGAGATGAGATTTTCGGGGAGATAATGGGGTTTATTGAGAATAGTAAAGAGTGATAAATTTGGATTTTAGGAAAATTCAGAGAAACGATAAGGATTGGATAAGCGAATGTCTTAAAATATCCGATTTTCGTGGCTGTGAATACAGCTTTGCCAACAATTTGGCGTGGCAAAGACTGAATGATACCGTAATAACGCATTACAAGGATTTCTATATAAGCTGCTCATTTGATAACGGACAGCCTTACTTCACTTTTCCGACAGGCGTAAAGCTTGATGATAATGGAAAAGAAAAGTATATCGAGCTTTTTGGTGAACTGAAAAAGGACGTTGAAAAGCAGGGCAGACCGCTTATTATTTCATCGGTGACAGATGAACATTTAGAGTGGCTGAAAGAATATTATAAAGACAATATCACCTGCGAGCTTGATCGTGACAACTGTGATTATATTTACAATTCCAGCGATCTTATCGAGCTCAAAGGTAAAAAATATCACGGCAAGCGCAATCATATCAAGCGTTTTATGGATAACGATTGGGAATATCAAGAGCTTTCCGCTGATCTTATAGATGAATGTATAGCGTTCTCGACAGAGTTTTATAACAAGAATGAAAGCTATGATGATTTCTCCGCTGTCGTTGAACAGTATGCTATCGGGCTGTTTCTTGAAAATCTTGAAGAGCTTGGATTGAAAGGCGCTGTGTTGAGACAGAATGGCGAGATCGTTGGTTTTACCATAGGCGAACAGCTTAATTCCGACACTTTTGTGGTGCATATCGAAAAGGCTGTTTCGGAAATACAGGGCGCATACCCAATGCTTTGCAATCAGTTTGCAAAGCACAATGCGGCTGATCTTAAATATATAAACAGGGAAGAGGATCTTGGAATAGAGGGGCTGAGAAAATCAAAGCTTTCTTACAATCCTGCATTCCTGCTGAATAAAAATGTTATTACCTTTAAATAAGTGAAAGGAGTCATTTATTATGGTTTATGTATTTCTTGCTAATGGATTTGAGGAGCTTGAAGCCCTTGCTCCTGTGGATATTCTGAGACGTGCAGGCGTTGAGGTACAAACAGTCGGCGTGGGTTCAGATGTTATTGTCGGTGCACATAACATTCCCGTCAAGACTGACACAACGGTGGATAAGATCGTGCTCAATGATGATCTTGAAATGATCGTTCTGCCGGGCGGTATGCCGGGAACAAAAAATCTCGAGGCTAATCCCGACGTGCTCGGCGCTGTTGATTACTGCGCTGACAATAACAGATATATTGCCGCAATATGTGCCGCTCCTTCAATAATCGGTCACAAGGGTCTCCTTGAGGGCAGATATGCCACCTGTTTCCCTGGCTATGAAAAAGAGCTGATAGGGGCGATACATTCAGCAAGACTTGTTGCGGTTGACGGCAAGTTCATAACCGCAAAGGGTGCCGGTTGCAGCACAAAGTTTGCATTGAAGCTTGTGGAGCTTCTTGTTTCAAAGGAAAAGTCTGAGGCTCTTGAAGCAGGTCTGCAATGCAGATAAGCGATAAAAAAACGTTGCGCAGGCATTTCAAAGAGATAAGGGCTCAAATGGATAGTGATAGACGAAAAAGCGCTGATATCGCTGTGCAAAAGCGTTTTCTTGAAAGCCGTGAGTTTGCCGAGGCTGAAATGATACTTGCGTATGTGTCCTCTGATATCGAGGTAGATACAAGTCTTATCATAGAGGAAAGCTTGAAGTGCAAGATCGTTTTGTGCCCGAGATGTGCAAAAAGCGGCAACGCAATGAGCTTTTACAGGATAAACAGCAGGGCAGAACTTGAAGAAGGCCGTTTCGGCATTTATGAGCCAAGCGAGAATTGCTGGCTGCTGGAGGATTTTCACAAGGCCATATGTGTTGTGCCTGCCCTATCATATGACAAAGCAGGTTACAGGCTGGGCTTTGGAATGGGCTTTTATGACAGATTTCTTGCTGGTTTTGACGGCTTGAAGATAGGTATAGGCTATGAAAACTGTATGAGCGAGCAATTGATACACGACAGTTTTGACATATCGGTGGATATGTTGTTTACAGATAAATACATTTATGATCTCAGAACTGAAGGAAAGGAAGTTGAATAAATGGACGATATGAATTTTAATGTTGATGACATTGTAAATGACGTCAACTCCAAAATAAAATCCAATACCGCCGAGGAAAACGTGTCTGACGTACATAATGAAACTGTTGCAGATGCTTCTGCCGATGATGTGCAGGATATGGCTCTTAAGGATAAGTCAGAGCCAAGTATTCTTGACAGCGTGCAGGAGCTTGATGAATCTGATGATACGACAGAAGGCGAAGATGTATCGGCTGAGACAGAAAAGGAAGAGGACGAGAAAAAGTCCGATCCTGTCATAGAGCCTGTCAAGAAGGAAGAAAAGCCTAAGGATAAAAAGGCGGTAAAGTCCACCAAGAAGAAAAAAAGCAAGGTGAATAATTCACTGTTTGGCGGAATTATCCTTGTTGTGGTGATACTTACGGTTTCAATGGTGCTTGCTGTTGGTGGAATCTCAATGGGTATGGAATACTATGGTATCGGCAAGTCTGACGAGGATATCAGATTTAATATCCCGTCGGGTTCGACAAACAGTCAGATCGCTGATATTCTCGTAAATGAGGGCGTTATCAAGAACAAGCAGCTCTTTATGATTGCACTCAAGATCGAAAAGCCTGAGACTATTTATCCTGGCGATATCACGCTGAGACCTTCAAGCGGCTATTCAAGCATTATCACGGCGCTTTCGCAGATGAGAGAGTCTTATAAGACTGTTACGATCACCTTTGCCGAGGGCGAAAATCTGCTTTCTATTGCAGAAAAGCTTGAAAAGAATAACGTTTGCACCGCTGAGGATTTTCTCTTTGAGTTCAACAAAGATCAGGGTTATGAATTTGAAAAGCAGCTTACTGACAGCAGCGATATGTTCTATCGTATGGAAGGCTATTTCTATCCGGAAACTTACGATTTCTATGTTGAGGACAGCGCAAGCAACGTCACAAAGAAGATAAGAGATCAGTTTGAGAAGCAGTATGAAAAACTCAAGACAAAGATCGAAAAGTCGGGTATGGATCTAAACGAGGTTATGACCCTTGCTTCAATCGTTCAGCTTGAGGCAGCTTCAACGGATGAAATGCCGAAGGTCGCTTCTGTTTTCCTTAACAGACTTGACGATCCTGACACTTATCCAATGCTCCAGTCTGATACAACTTCAAACTACATCAAGAACGTTATCAAAGTTGAGGCTGACAACACGGCTTCTATCGAGCATTATACTGAGTGCTATGATACATACAAGTGCAAGGGTCTGCCGGCAGGCCCGATATGCAACCCCGGAATCGACGCAATAAATGCTGTGCTTAATCCTAAAAAGACAGATTATTATTACTTCTGTAATAACCTCAAGACAGGCGAAACATTCTATGCTAAGACCCTTGAGGAGCACGAAAAGAACCTTGTTAAGGCAGGGCTTGCAAAAGAATAGCAGCTAAAGGATTGAAATTAATGGTAGAAAATAATTTGTTAGAGGTGTTATCACCTGTCGGAGATATGGAGAGACTGTACGCAGCGCTTGATTACGGCGCTGACGCAGTTTATCTCGGCGGAACGGCTTTCGGAATGAGAGCCGCCTCTGCCAACTTTGACGCAGAACTTTTAAAAAAGGCGAGCGATGAAGTTCACAAAAGAGGGAAGAGGATATATCTGACCTGCAACACGCTGCCACATAATTATGAGATAGTTCATCTTGAGCAGTTTGTCAAGGACGCTGTTGCCGCAAATATCGACGCCCTTATAGTGAACGATATCGGCGTGTTTTCGCTGGTTAAGAAGTATGCCCCCGATATGGAGATACACATTTCCACGCAGGCTGGTATTGTCAATTACGTTACCGCCAATGAATTTTACAATATGGGCGCAAAGAGAGTAGTCCTTGCGAGGGAGCTTTCTCTTGAAGAGATCGCTGAGATAAGAGCGAAAACGCCTAAAGACCTTGAGATTGAGTGTTTTGTTCACGGCGCAATGTGTGTAAGCTTTTCGGGAAGATGTCTGCTTTCCCAGTATCTTGTGAACAGAGACGCTAACAGGGGTGAGTGCGCTCAGCCTTGCCGCTGGGGCTATCACCTTATGGAAGAAAAGCGAACAAATGAGTTTTATCCGATTTTTGAGGACGAAAAGGGAACTTACATTCTTAATGCAAAGGATATGTGTCTTATAAACCATATTGACAAGTTGGCTGAGGCTGGTGTGAACAGCTTTAAGATCGAGGGCAGAGCTAAATCTTCATATTATGTGTCAGTAATTACAAATGCTTACAGAAAAGCAATGGATATATACAAGGCTGATCCGAAGCATTTTGAGTTGCCGCAATGGCTCAAAGACGAAGTTTTCAAGGTGAGCCATAGGGCATACTGCACTGGATTTTTCTTTGGTCACCCGAAGGAAAGTCAGTATTATGAAAACAGCGGATACGTTCGTGAATATGATGTTGTCGCAGTAGTTGAAGGCTGTTCAAACGGCAGGATCTATTGCACGCAGAAAAACAAGTTCAATAAGGGTGACGAAGTCGAAGTTCTGTCGCCTGTGTCCGAGCCGATAACATTTACCGTTGACGAAATGTTTGACGAATATGACAACGCAATAGAAACAGCTAATCACGCAGCGATGAAAATGTCCATAAAGTCCGACTTGATTTTCCCTGCAAATTCAATTATCCGTATGAAAAAGTAACCAAAAACAGAGTGAGGTTTGTGCCTTACTCTGTTTTCTTGATATTGTCATTTTTCCTTTTTTATCTGTCCGTCAGACACGTTTGCGAGAGGGTTCGCTTCCATTGCACGCTTGATGTTTTCATTGGATAAATGGGTGTATATCTCAGTTGTGGCAATGCTTTTGTGACCAAGGATATCCTTCAAAACAAGGGTGTCAACGCCGCCGTGCTGATACATAAGCGTTGCGGCCGTGTGACGGAGCTTGTGGGTGGTTATGCCAAGGTTGCTAAGCCCTGCACGTTCAAGCTGTTCGCTGACGATCTGCTGGACACGGCGCTTATTTATCCTAGTTTTCTTTGATGAAAGGAAAATTGCCGATTCGTCCACCTGCGGCCTTGTAGTGTTTATGTATTCGTCCAAAGCTGAAATGCAGGCGTCATTAAGATAAATTATGCGTTCTTTACGGCCTTTACCAAGCACTCTGAGGGTCCTGTTATCACGGCTGTAATCGGTGAGGTTTAGGCCAACAAGCTCGCTGAGACGCATTCCGCAGTTTAGAAACAGCGTTATAATGCAGTAATCACGGACTTTGTTGCTTGACTCGATATTTTGTAGCAGCGCAAGGCTTTGCTCAAGAGAAAGATATTTCGGCAGCGATTGGGTTATATGCGGTAATTCAAGATCGTCCATAGGATTAGTCTCGATAAGTTTCGCTTTTTTATTCAGATAAGTGTAAAACTGTTTCAGCGCAGAGCATTTTCTTGCTCTTGTTTTTGTTGAATTGCCACGTTCGTCTTTAAGATATTTCAGATAAACGTAAGCGTCATTGAGCGTGAAATTTTCCACCCATTCAAGCGGCGTATCCTTTATCGGGATAGACTGAAACTTAGCGTCACGGGAGACTTTTTTGTGCTTGATATTAAGATATCTGAGAAAGGTTCGGATATCAGTAAAATAAGCTTCCTCAGTTCGATCGGTACGGTCTTTCACGACCTTTAAATTTGTAAGAAAATCGTCCAGATAATAAGGACAATCGTCAATGTATGCTTGCTTCATATAAACAACTCCTATTCATATTTATTACTTCTCTGTATTTCACTAAATTTTTATTTAGTGAAATCATCTGTTAATATTAGTATAGCACTTTCCTGCGGTTTTGTCAAGTACTCCAGTGGCGACAAACATAAACAAGAATGTTACATAAAAATCAATCTTTCTATTGACAAACATAAAATACTATGATAACATATATACAAGGCGAGGTTAAAACCTTTGCTTTATATGTCTAGGTGGATAAAGTGGTTTACTTATGGATAGTGGTAAGCCACTTTATTATTTTATACAAAGCAAATAACCGTAGGACAGTTTGCGCTAATTTTAAAGAAATAGTCTCAAAAAGGTTGATTTTATCGGCAGGATATGATAAAATAAATTTAAGAAAGGATCTGATAGTTAATGAATGATAAGAAAAAGCCTCTTATTATGAGGATCATAGTTTTGGCACTTGTTGCAGCGCTTGTGCTCGGTCTTGTTGTTGGAACTGTTCTTTACGCAGTTTAATGGTTCACATAGGCAATAGTTGGGACGATATTCTGGCTGATGAGTTTAAAAAAGAATATTATTTGAAGCTGCGTCAATTTTTGAAATATGAATATTCTCATTATACAGTTTATCCCGATATGTATGATATTTTTAATTCACTTAAATACACCCCTTATGAGAGGGTCAAGGCTGTTATAATCGGTCAGGATCCTTATCACGGTCCGGGACAGGCTCACGGACTTTGTTTTTCTGTTAAGGCTGGCGTTAAGCCGCCTCCGTCTTTGCAAAACATTTTTAAGGAGCTCAACGCTGATATCGGCGTGCCATTCCCTAATAATGGCGAATTGACCGATTGGGCAAAGCAAGGCGTACTTATGATGAACACGGTGCTTACTGTTCGTGCCGGTCAAGCCAATTCACACAAAGGCAAAGGCTGGGAACAGCTTACGGACGCTGTTATCAAGAAGCTCAACGAGCGTGATATCCCGACTGCATTCATTTTGTGGGGCGGAAATGCAAGGGCTAAGGCTCCCCTCATAACCAATTCTTGTCACGCTGTTTTTCAGGCTGCTCATCCGTCGCCGCTTTCTGCTTATAACGGATTTTTCGGCTGCCGACACTTTTCAAAAGTTAATAACTTTTTGGAACACAATAACATAACGCCGATAGATTGGACTATCAGCGACAAATAAAAAATACAACGTTCTGTTTATTCAGAGCGTTGTATTTTTTATTTGTATTAAATTATAGCTTTTTGATATGCTGTATCGCGATTGCAGCCGCCGCAACGATAAGGTTGTAAATGAGCACCAGCGAAGGAGTTATCTGTACAAATGAACCTGTCAACATCATTATCAGCGTGAGCACAGCGCCAAGTCCTGTTGCGCCGTACATAATCGCCGCGCCAAGATTAGCTGTGAATTTTAGCCTCTTTGCGCCGATAATAAGCATTGCGAACGACGGAAAATGTCCGCTGCAAAGCATTGAGGACGACTGTTTAGGCACATATTCCGTGACTTCTTCATAGTCCTTGTGATATCTGAAGCTGAGCAATTTTACTGTATCCTCTTCGATATCGAACAGATCAGCAAGGAATTTCTGTGAAAGGAAGCCGTCAACAGTTCTGATAACTGTCTTGATACCCTCCAGTTCAAGCTCTTGCAGCCACCTTGTGACAGAGAGGTTCGGTGTGACTTGGATAACGAATATCGCCGCAACAATGCCGTTTATTGAAAGGTATACCGCAACGTTGTCCTTGACGTATTCTTTTTCCTTTGCTTCTGACGGCAGACCATCGATAGAATGATTTTCCATAAGCTCTCTTGTGCCGAGCAGCACACGCTTGTTTTCGATCCAGCCCGAAAGTCCGAGACCGTCCTCGTAAATATAGCTCTCAACAGGATAAAGCATTTCTGTTTTACCTCTGAGCATTTTGTAGAATGTTGGCTTGAGTATACTTCCCGCTTGGCAGCTAAGGCTTGCAGCCATAAGAATACAGTCCTCGATAGATATTGCCGAAAGCAGCTTGAGGTTTGCAAGCTCAACGCTTCCGTTTGGGAAAAGCTGTTCACCGTCAACAAGCATTGAGTTTGTATCGGCAAAATCGTCAACAGCCGAATATCCAAGCATTACGGCTGAATACTGCAAATACTTTTTGGTTGCTCTTGCCATTGGCATATTCACGATAAGCATTACCGCAAATGACGAACACATTGTTATAACGCCCGAGAATGCCGCCAGCGCAACGAATAAGCGCTCTGTCATATTTGCCGCACCCTTATCGCATATAAGCGAAAGCAGAGCTATAACAAGGCCTGCAAGGAGTATGAACGGGCTTACCTTTTTGGAATACTCGTCGGAAATATCTGAGGTATAGCTGTTTTTCATAAAGTCGTCAACGAACTCGGTCTTGCGCATTGCGGCAAGTCTAGGCTCGTCTGATACAGCGCCCCTAGTGAAGTTCTGAGCGGTCTCTTCATCATCAACTGGTGTGATAGCATAGCGTTCAAAATCCCCTGCAACATAGCGGAAATTGCGCTCTGTGCGCTTGACGATCATAAGCTTGCCAAGGGTATTGAAAATAAGTCCCGCAATCGCCGCCGAGATATAAACGTGATAAATTCCGTCACGTATAGATTCGGGGTCGAAGAGGTTTACAATGCCTGCGATAACTGAGGCAAATATTCCTATGGCTGCGATTGTGTCGCTGTCAGCCTTGCGCTTGAAAAGATTTTTCATTCCTGCGATAAGCACGGTGTAACAAACCGCAATGGAGATAAGTCCCAGTATGGTGTTCGTGAAGAGATAAGCCGCAGGGGTTATTGTTCTGTCGAACGTCTTTATAAGCGGAAGTTCAAAGTCGTTTGCAATTGTGATGAATGTGCTGAAAATTCCTGTGAAAAGCAAAACGCAAAGTCTGAGCACAAGATTGCTCTTAACTTGCAGGATATCGTCAAGAATCTTTGGAGCGTCGTCAAACTTTTTAAATTCCGACTGCCCTGTTGGCTTCTTGCTGTCCTCAGGTGTCTCCTCTTCCTTTTCCTGCTCTTCATCAGTTTTGAGCACGAAATTCTCAACTTTCTTCTTTCTGTGCTGAGAAAGTATAGAGGATTTCTCCTCATAAGTTGCATCATCAGGGATAAGCGCCTTGTCAAATTCCTCAGTCTTAGGGATTATCTTGCCTGTGAGACCCATTTTGATGTCTTTAAGGCTTACCCTGTTTACGGGCGGAACGTTGTTCTTGTTAGCCTTTGCGGTCTTGTGCTTAGCAAGATTGTTTATTATCGCAGCGTTTTCGGCGTTGCGCTTCTTTTCTTCCTGCTGTCCGGCGGCAAGATCGTCGTCAAAGTCACTTCCCTTTATGGGGTCATAATTATAGGTATCGGAGTCGTTGTCATTTTCGCTGTCAATGGCGACCTCTTCATCACTTTGATCGTCGGATTCAGCCGTTTCGATATCGTTCTTAGTGCTATACTCCTCGATAACTTCATCGACTGATTCGTCAGCAACTTCGCTATCGGGCGAAAAACTGAAATCTTTTATCTCGTCGTTATTATCGGCCTTTCCGCCGCCGTATTCAGATAAAATATCATCAATTGAAAATTTGTCTGCCAAAGTTTTTACCTCCCAGCGCTTTCAAGATTTCTCTGACGCACAGCTTCATACATAAATATTCCTGCTGCAACAGACGCATTCAGAGAATTTACCTTGCCTGCCATAGGCAGACTGAGTAGAAAATCGCATTTATCCTTAATAAGCTTGCCCATTCCAAAGCCTTCCGAACCGATGACCAGCCCCATAGGCCCCGTGAGTTTGACTTCGCTGTAACTCTGTCCAGCGCCGTCTGTGCCGTATATCCACACGCCGTTTTCTTTAAGCATATCAATAGCCGCTGCAAGGTTCGATACTCTCGCAACAGGCAGCCAGCTTGCAGCGCCGGCAGACGTCTTGAAAACAGTTGCGTTGAGCGAAGCACTTCTTCTCTTCGGTATAATGATACCGTGTGCGCCAGCCGCTTCCGCTGTTCTGATTATCGCACCAAGATTATGCGGGTCTTCGATCTCGTCACAGATTATAACGAATGGGTCTTCGCCCTTCTCATTGGCACGGCTGAGTATATCCTCAACAGTCACATATTCAGCGCAAGCGCCCATAGCGATAACGCCTTGGTGTGAAGCTCCCCTGCTCATATTGTTGAGCTTGACATCGGTAACACGCTTGATGTTGATACCCTTTTCCTTTGCCATTTTGCAGATCAATGTGATCGAGCCTGTGGCCTCGGGATTGATGTAAATCGTGTCGATAAGCTTGTTAGCTTTCAGTGCCTCAATGACTGGGTTTCGGCCGATTATGAGCTGAAGCTCGTTATCATCGTCTTTATTTTGGTTTTTCTTATCTTTATAATTATTCATAAAAATTTCCTTTTCAAAAAAATATACCACAATAAATTATACCATAAAAAAACTCAAATGCCAATAGCAAATGAGTTTTTTTTGAGACTTTCGACGATTTACACAAATTTTATCCTTATTATTTATCATTATCACATACACAGGACAACAAGCATTAGCAGGAACACCGCAACGCATATGGCAAGCATTAATATAGTAAATTTGCCCGGCTTATTTTTGCGCTGAATATCATCATTATTTGTAAGCTCCTGAGCGAAAATCATTGCATTTTTTCTTAAAATCTCCTGCGGGACTGCGCCTTTTTCTGAGTTAACAAATAACAATATCTTATCGAAATATTCACTATTTGTACATCTAATCTCAATTATTTGTTTATTTATACCCTTCAGCATTTTTATTTTCTCCTTTGGCTGCCATTAAATAGATTATATTTCTGATTATTGGCTGTCAAAAGTGAAATATTCAACTTTTCAACCGTGATTTGTTGAAAGTCGCAGTTTTCAACACTTGATATATGTTTTTCTGTTGAAAAGTCTGTTGAAAACGTTGAAAACTATTGATTTTTTCGGCTTTGTCCCATTGTTGAAAACTTGTCAACAACAGTTTTTCGACGAAAAAACATTAAATTTTACAATTTAATTACAAAAAATGCAGCTGCAAATGTGAAACCTTTATTAACGAACCGACTTATCAACATATCCGCCCTGCCGGACGCCGAATTACCGTGGTTTGCAGATAAATTAATTTGTTCGGTTCAAAATTTACAATTGTATTTTATGAGTACATTATTTCTCACATCATAAAATTCCAACGGACAACGTCGGCATTTGCAAGTTATCTGTCCATAAAAACGTTCTTTTATCCAAAGTTGTTTGATAACGAAATCATTGAAAAGCCAACGAAATTTTCTTATCGTGTGGTGAGAAATTTTATCGCACGCTCGATAGAGTCTTTTGAGTTGCCCCAGTCGGCATTTGCGCCTGTGTTGCGATAGTCGTACATCTTGCAGTAGTGTGAAACATCGGCTTCAAGGCTGTCAAGATACTTGCTTGTGAGCTCACCGCAGGCGTCGATAAACTGCTTCTGATACTTCTTGTCCATATTCTCCGTGCACATTGATACAAGCAGATCATAATGCGGCAGGCAAAGCATTTCCTGCTCTGCGAAGAGGTTTCTGAAATCACGCTGCTGAACGTACATTTCAAACAGCGTCACCAATATTCTTGACATTCCCCAGTCCACCTTGCTGCATACAAAGCACTCGTTGTTGACCGCCGAGACCTTTTTCTGTTTGGCTGTCTTGCCCTCAAACATTTTCTTGCGTGTGAAAATGTGCTTCTGCATATCCTGCAAATGCGACTGGAGCATAAGCGCAAGTGAAAGCCTGTTCTTGCAGGCTCTCATCTGCTCAAAATGTGTCTTGCAGAAGCCAAGTTTGTTGGTCTCCATTCGCACGTCAGGCTCCATCATCGCCGCACCCATTATGTATTCAACTGTTCTTTGCTCCAGCGTGTCACGCAGACGGCATATGGGACAGCCGCATTTCGGCTCGAATATATCGGTGACAGGTATTGTAAGTATGCTTTCTCTCATTAATATTTATCCTTTCTGAAATAAGTTAATTTTATCCGCTTGAAAAATACTATTATTTATAGTATAATATCTTTTGAAAGATTTTGCAAGAGAATTTGATTTTTTTCTTGTTTATTGGAGCTGAAAATTATGGATTATACACAAAAAGGCAATGATATCATTCTGAAACAATCTGACTTTGACCTCGACGAAACTTTGGAATGCGGACAGGCTTTCCGCTGGGAAAAGATCGCCGATGATACATATAAGGGCGCATTTCTTAATCATCCTCTTGTTATAAGCTCAGAAAGCGAAAAAGGCGTGTTCAGACTGCACGATACAACGGCCGACGATTTTGAAAACCTGTGGGCGGATTATTTTGATCTGTCAACTGATTATGGCGAGCTAAAAAGACGTTTTTCTGAGGACGAGACACTTTCAAAAGCCTGTGTATTTGCAGGTGGCATACGCATTTTGAAGCAGGATAGCTGGGAAGCGCTTTCGTCGTTTATCATTAGTCAGAACAACAATATCCCGAGAATTAAGGGCATTATAAACCGCCTGTGTGAGCATTACGGCGGCTATCCATCGGCGGAGGATATGAAGTCGGAGACTATCGAAAGCCTTGCATATCTGCGCTCAGGCTTCCGTGCGAAATATCTTGTGGACGCTGTTGAGAAAGTTCTCGGCGGCGAGATAGATTTTCAGACGATCAAATCTCAGCCCCTTGACGAAGCCCGTGACAGTCTTATGAAAATAAAAGGCGTTGGGCCAAAGGTTGCGGACTGCACGCTGTTGTTTGGCTTCTATAAGACTGACGCTTTCCCGAAAGATGTGTGGGTCAAGCGTGTTATGGCGAACTGGTATCCGGATGGACTTCCCGACTGCGTCAATGGCGTTGAAGGCATTGCACAACAGTATCTTTTCCATTACATAAGAAATCTCGAAGCATAAAAATACCCGACTGTGATGAATTTCGCAGTCGGGTTTGTTTTTATTACATTGACTCAGGGCAAGTGATCTTGAGCATATCAAGAATATTCTTTATTACTTGCTTAACGGCAAGTGAAAGTGAAAGTCTTGCCTGCATAATGTCCTCAGCCTCGCCCTTGATACGGCAATTGTTGTAGAACTTGTGATACATTGTCGCAAGGTCGATAACATACTTTGTTATCTTTGCAGGGTCGTAAGCCTTTGCGGACTCGTTGATAACGTTTGGAAGCGTTGCGATGTGCTTGATTATCTCCTGCTCTTCCTGTGCTGTGAGCACTCTGAGCGCTGCCTTGTCAAGGTTCTTGACCTCGATGCCCTCTTCGTTCATCTTCTTGAGGACTGAGCAAATTCTTGCGTGAGCATACTGAACATAGTAAACCGGGTTCTGGCTTGTCTGAGATACGGCAAGATCAAGGTCAAAATCAAAGTGAGAATTAGGCTCACGGAGATTGAAGAAGAATCTTGCAGCGTCGATCGGTATCTCGTCGAGGAGAGTTGAAAGTGTGATAGCCTTTCCGGAACGCTTTGAGAGCTTGTACTTTTCACCATTGCGCACGAGATTTACCATCTGCATAATAACGATGTCAAGTCTGTCAGCGTCAACGCCAAGGGCTGTCATTGAAGCCTTGATACGAGCGATATAGCCGTGGTGATCTGCGCCGAAAATGTCCACGGCCTTGTCAAATTTTCTTACAGCAAGCTTGTTATAGTGATAAGCGATATCCGGCACAAGATAAGTCGGCACGCCGTTTTCACGAACGAGAACTCTGTCCTTTTCATCGCCGAAATCTGTGGTCTTGAACCAAAGTGCGCCGTCCTTTTCGTATGTGTAACCGCTCTCTTTAAGCTTCTCGATGACTTTCTGTACAGAGCCGTCCTTATGAAGTGTGCTCTCGTTGAACCACTTGTCATACTGTATTCTGTACTTGCCGAGATCGTCGTGAAGCTTCTGAATATTCTTTGGAAGCGCAAAATCGCAAAGCGCCTGTCTGCGCTCTTCGCTGTCAGCGTTTACATACTTATCGCCATAAACTTCGTTGAATGCGTTTGCGTGGTCGATGATATCCTGTCCCTGATAAGCGTCCTCAGGAAGCTCTGTTTCAGGCTTGTAAATCTGAAGATATCTAACTTCAAGTGAAGTCTTGAACTTTTCGATCTGATTACCTGCATCGTTTATATAGAACTCTCTTGCAACGTCATATCCTGCCTTTTGAAGAACGGAAGCAAGGCAGTCGCCGATAGCTCCGCCCCTTGCGTTACCGATGTGCATAGGGCCTGTTGGGTTTGCCGATACGAATTCTACCAGCACGCTCTTGCCTGCGCCCATATCTGTTTCACCATACTTTTCTTTGAGGTCAAGAACAGCGGAAACTACCTCTGCATACCAGTCAGCGGAATAGAAAAAGTTTATAAATCCGGGACCAGCAACTTCACATTTCTCAAAATATGAGCCGTTAAGGTCGATCCTCGAAACGATAGTCTCAGCGATCTTTCTTGGATTGTTCTTGAAAGGTCTTGCGCAGACCATAGCTGCATTTGTGGATATATCGCCGTTCTTTGAATCGGCAGGGATCTCTGTGTTAAAGGCAGGTATTGCTTCTGCCGGAAATGTGCCGTCAGCAACCAGTTCGCCCATTGCTTTCATCACAAGCTCCTTGACCTGTGAAAAAGCGTCGCTTATCAGATTAGTCATTATATTTTTCCGTCCTTCCGAAATTTATTTATGCGACAGTATTTGCCGCTTTGATCTCTATGATTATCTCAAAATCGCCTACATAGCTTGAATTAACGTCGATAACATAGTGAAATTCAAGCTTTCCGCCCTCATCGTTAAGATCAGAATTGATGAAAGTCGCATTGACGCCGACGGTAAAATCGCCGTATGGTGTGCCGTATACGCAATGGTGCTTTATGCCGTCTTCAACGATAAGGTTTGAGCTTACCGCTCCCGTTCTGTTCATCGTGACCCTTCGGCTGCCCTCAGTTTCAAGGGTCGTAACGCTGCCCTCAAAGCCTGTTGCCTCAGATTCCTCATAGGCGATCCTGTATCCCTTGTCAGTTTTCTCATAAGTTCCGTCGGAAAGCAGTTCAGTTTCCTGACGCATATCCCCGTCTATTTGAACGCTGACAAGTTTTATTGAAACGTCCTTGTTAGTCAATTACAGTCCTCCAGTTTACAGCTTCAAGCTGCATTTTGATATTTGTGCGTTAATATTCTTTCCAAGAAAACGTCCAACATTCTCTGAGAAAAGCTCAACGCTGTCGGTGCAGTAAAGCTCAATGTTTCCATCGCCCTCTCTGTCGGCGGTATTATCGCTGTATGAAAGAGTGTTCAAGGCATATTTTGCAAGCTCCGCACCCGATGAAACAAGGGTGACGCCCTCACCCATTATGTCAGAGATAAGCTCTGTCAAGTGGGGATAATGGGTGCAGCCAAGTATCAGCGTGTCAACATTTTCTTTTTTCATAACCTCAAGATATTCTTGTGCTATGTATCTTGCAGGCACGCAGTCGGGGGCTGTATAGCCGTTTTCAACAAGAGGCACAAACATAGGACAGGCCTTGCCGACCACCTTTATATTAGGATTGATGCTTCTAATAGCCTTGCCGTATATGCCGCTCTTTATGGTGGCACTTGTGGCTATAACACCTATGCGGTTATTTTTTGTGGCGGAGCAGGCAGCCTTGACCGCTGGCTCAACAACGCCGCTTATTGAAATATCCGACTGTATTTTCATTGCAGGCAGAACAGACGAAACAGTTCCGCAGGCAACAAGTATCATTTTAACATTGTGCTGCTTTAGAAATTCTATATCCTGTTCGGCGTAGCTCATAATAGTTTCACGGCTCTTTGAACCGTATGGAACTCTTGCAGTATCGCCAAGATAAACGATATCCTCTTTCGGCAGGAACTTTATAAGCTCTTTCACGCAGGTCAGACCGCCTACGCCGGAATCAAAAACTCCTATGGCGGCGTTATTCATAATCGACCTCCGCTTTGTCCAGCGCAAGTCTGATAAGCTTATCTTCCTGCTCGGCAGGGCTCATTCCTGCGTTCTGCATAAGCTGCGGATACATACTGATAGGAGTATGACCAGGCAGAGTGTTTATTTCATTGAGGATAACTGTGCCGTCATTTTCAAGGAAGAAGTCAACTCTTGAAAGACCTGAACAGCCCATTGCTCTGTAAGCCTTTATAGCCGTCTCTCTTATCTTTTCAATGCTCTCCTCGCTCATTCTTGCAGGGATAACTGTTTTTGAAGCGGCGTCGTTATACTTTGCGTCAAAGTCGTAAAGTTCGCCGTTTGCAGAGCATACTTCGCCGACTGTTGAAGCGAATGGTTCTTCATTGCCCATAACAGCGCACTCACATTCCATACCGATAATTGCTTCCTCAACAACGACCTTTCCGTCGTGAGCGAATGCAAGCTTGATACCCTTTTCAAGCTCTTCCCTGTTCTTAGCCTTTGATACGCCAACGGAGGAACCGCAGTTTGCAGGCTTTACGAACATAGGATAGCCAAGCTTTGCTTCCATTTCATCGCACTTTTCTTTAAGCTTTGAAAGCTCGGAAATGATTATCGTAACATACTTTGCGGTCTTGATACCGTGTGCGTCAAGAACAGTATGTGTAAGAGCCTTGTCCATACAGTTTGCAGATGAAATGCAATCGCAGCCGACAAACGGTATCTCAGCAAGCTGGAAAAGTCCCTGAATAGTGCCGTCCTCGCCGTTCTTTCCGTGAAGAACAGGGAAAACAACGTCAACTTTCACACGCTGAACAGAGCCATCACCGCCGAAAGCGATAAAGCCCTTGTCAAGTGGATCAGGACTTAAAATGCAGGGAACGTTGTCGGGGTGCTGTTCCCAGTTGTTCTTTGCGATATCTTCAACATCGCCGATATATTTGAGCCAATGACCTTTCTTTGTAATGCCTATACAAGTAACGTCATATTTATCCTTTGGAATACTCTTTATAACGTGAGCCGCAGAGATAACAGAAATATCGTGTTCATTTGATTTTCCGCCGAAAATAACGGCAACTCTGATCTTAGACATAAAAATTTCGTCCTTTCTGAAATTGATATCATATAATTATAACATATTTTTATTCAGAATGCAAATTCTTTTATTACAAAATCCGCATTATCAAGCAGGAATAATTGTATTTTTTGCATAATGAACGCCCTATCTTCCGAAGGCTGCTACCTTTTCAAAATCCATATGGCCACCGAAGATATCGAGGGCTGAACCAACGGTGAAATCTATCCTGCCTTTGCCGAGCTGTGAAAGCTTTTCAAGGTCGCCAAAAGACGATATCCCACCAGCATAAGTGGAGCTGATGGAGCATTTTTCGCCCATTAGCTTTGCGATATCTTCTTGTATGCCCTTTGCCTTGCCCTCAGAATCAACGGCGTGTATAAGAAATTCATCGCAGTAATGTGAAAACATATCCAGCGTTTTTTCGTTTAGTTCGATATCCGTGAATTTCTGCCAGCGGTCTGTCACAACGTAATACTTCCCGTCTCTTTTGCGGCAGGAAAGGTCAATGGTCAGCCTGTTCTTGCCGACCGCTTTTACAAGCTTATCAAGGTTATCAAAATTCACTACGCCGTTTTTGAAAACATAGCTTGTAACGATAACGTGGCTTGCGCCCTTATCAAGAAAGCCTGCTGCATTGTCGGCATTGATACCGCCGCCGATCTGCAAACCACCCTCAAAAGCGCTCAGCGCCTTGCAAGCCTGCTCAAGGTCAGCATTGTAAAAATCGCTTCCGACAGGGTTCAAGATAATTATATGTCCGCCATCAAGTCCGTATGACTTGTACAGCTTGCCATAATAAGTCCCGTCCAGATCGGAGACGAAATTATCAACGGCAAAATTATTTTTGTCCGATAAGCTTCCTCCCACGATCTGCTTTACGCTTCCGTTATGTATGTCAATGCAAGGTCTGAATTTCATTTTTATCAATCCTATCTGTCTTTTCTCATATATATCACAAGCACGATATCGTCGCCGTTTCGCAACCTCTGACAGGAAAGCGCATAATCTCTGTGCCTGCTTGAAAAATCTCTGAATATGCTGTTAAGTCCTTTAACTCGTCTCGGGCTGTAATTGTTGTCAATGCCGTCTGCTTCCGAAAGGTCGGCGATATCGCTGTCTGTAAATGTCACCGCAACGCTGTCTTTCATATCGAGCAAGGCTTGTTCCATAAGCTCTTCAACCTGCGTAATGTCGTCAACAGCCGTGACAATCTGAGAAATGTATGAATATTCTACGCTGTCAGTATCAGGATAATCTTCTGTATCCCAGTCGTGCTTCTCAGCCATAAAGTCTTCCGATACGTTGAAGTATTTGTGGCGTACAGGTCTTTCGTCAAAATCGGGTATTGAATCGTCCCAGCAGACGTCAACATAATACCAATGTCCGCCTATCTCAACCATATTCCAAGAATGATCGTCACCCAATAATGCGTGGGCGTATATCGTATTGCAAGGTATGTCAAGCATATCCATTAAAAGTTGAAACGTTGTGGCATAGCCATAACAAACTGATTTGCCGTTTATAAGACAGCCGTAAGGGTTATCAGCGTCGGTGGTTATCTCGCCGAGAGCGTTTATTGCGGCTTCATCATATGTGGTGTTAAGTATTATAAAATCGTGAACAGCAAGTTCTTTTTCATAATCGCTCATATCAGCCGTTATTATCTCAGAAATAGCCGCCGTGATTTTTTCATACACAGCAAGCTGCTTTTCGTCAAGCTTTGAAGTGTCGCCTGATCTATATGCTTCAAGAACAGCATTGCCGTCAAAGACGCATTTGTCTTGCTGGTCTGCCTGTGAAGTCTGCGCCGTGCTGCTTGAATTTGTCTTGCTGATATCAGCCGCAGGGCTTTCAGTACAGCCACAGAACACTATCAGCAGAGCCGCCAATATGGCCGCATATCTCTTTTCCAACAGCACCGCTCCTCTCTCTTGTGTTGTTTGCCGATACTTATTATATATTATACAGTCATTTGTGTCAAGTAACAAGGCTAAAAAGCTGTGTTATGCCCTAAATTCTGATAATTTATTACGCCTTATACATCAATTATGCATAATTAGCGGAAATATCTGAGCAAATTACTCTCACTTTCATTAATTAACCTTGACAAAATACGCAATTTGTTATAAAATATTAATATCAGTTAATATTGAAAGGATTGTTGTAACAATGGGACTTACTTTAACAGAAAAGATACTTAAAGCACACCTTGTTGACGGCGAATTTGTCAAGGGACAGGAGATCGGTATCCGTATCGACCAGACTTTGACGCAGGACGCCACAGGTACAATGGCTTATCTTGAATATGAAGCTATGGGCGTGCCTCGTGTAAGAACAGAAAAGTCTGTTGCTTATATTGACCATAACACTCTTCAGTCTGGCTTTGAAAATGCCGACGACCACAGATTTATCGGTTCGGTGTGCAAGAAACACGGAATTTATTTTTCACGTCCCGGCAACGGAATTTGTCACCAAGTTCATCTTGAACGTTTTGGCATTCCGGGCAAGACTCTTATCGGTTCTGACAGCCACACACCAACAGGCGGCGGTATCGGTATGATCGCAATAGGCGCAGGCGGACTTGACGTTGCAGTTGCAATGGGCGGCGGCGCTTACTATATCACATATCCTAAGATCGTAAAGGTAAACCTCACAGGCAAGCTTTCACCTTGGGTATCTGCTAAGGACGTTATCCTTGAAGTCCTCAAGAGAATGTCTGTTAAGGGCGGCGTAGGCAAGGTCATCGAATACTGCGGCGAAGGCGTTAAGACACTTACAGTCCCAGAGAGAGCAACTATCACAAATATGGGCGCAGAGCTCGGAGCAACTACATCTATCTTCCCTTCTGATGAGACAACTCTCGCATTCCTCAAGGCTCAGGACAGAGCTGACGTTTGGAGCGAACTCAAGGCTGACGATGACGCTGTATATGACGAGCAGATCGACATTGATCTTTCTCAGCTCGTTCCGCTTGCTGCCTGTCCGCACTCCCCTGACAATGTCAAGAGCGTGAATGAGATCGGCAAGCTCAAGATCGATCAGGTATGTATCGGTTCCTGCACGAACTCTTCTTATGTTGATATGATGAAGGTCGCTTATATCCTCAAGGGCAAAACTGTTGACCCAAGCGTTTCACTTGCTATCGCTCCGGGTTCTAAGCAGGTACTTAATATGATCGCTGAGAACGGCGCTCTTGCTGATATGATCGCAGCAGGCGCAAGAATACTCGAGTCAGCTTGCGGCCCTTGTATCGGTATGGGTCAGTCACCTAACTCAAAGGGTGTTTCACTCAGAACATTCAACAGAAACTTTGAGGGACGTTCAGGCACAAAGGACGGTCAGATCTACCTCGTTTCACCGGAAATGGCTGCTGTTTCAGCTCTTACAGGCTATATGACAGACCCAAGAACACTTGGCGAAATGCCTGAGTTCAAGCTTCCTGAGCACTTCAAGATCAACGACAATATGGTCGTAGCTCCTGCTGATGAGGCAGATATGGACAGCGTTGAAGTTCTCAGAGGTCCAAACATCAAGCCTTTCCCACAGACTTCACCACTTGACGACAGCATTGAGTGTCAGGTATCGCTCAAGGTCGGCGATAACATCACAACCGACCACATTATGCCGGCAGGCGCAAAGATACTTCCTCTGCGTTCAAATATCCCTGCTATCTCACAGCATTGCTTTACTGTATGCGATGAGGACTTCCCAAGACGTGCAAAGAATATGGGCAAGTCGATAATAGTCGGCGGTTCAAACTATGGTCAGGGCTCATCAAGAGAGCACGCAGCGCTTGCACCTCTCTATCTCGGTATCAAGGCAGTTCTTGTAAAGAGCTTTGCAAGAATCCACAGAGCTAACCTTATCAACGCCGGTATCCTGCCGCTTACATTTGTAAATGAGGCTGATTACGACATGATCAATCAGGGCGACGAGATCGTTCTTGCTGACGTTCGTGCAGACGTTGAGGCCGATATGAGCCACCTTACTGTTGTAAACAAGACAACAGGCGCTGAGATACCTGTTCTTTGCGAGCTTACAGGCAGAACAAAGGATATCATTCTTGCTGGCGGTCTGCTTGACTACACAAGAGAACAGCTTTCAAAATAATCAAGCTTGATATGGAGGTTTCCTATGGGGATTTTCTCGAAGATATTCGGCGCAAAGGAAAATAAGTCAGAAGAGAAAGATTATTCTTTCATTGCCGATATCGCCGCACTTATCACGGATAATGACAGCGAAGTCGTTTCAAAGATTCGTGAATGTGCAAGCGACCCTTGGGGCTATGCTGAGAAAAACGCTGCAAGATATTTGCAAAGAGACATAGTTGTTTCTGACAGAGAAGAAGATGATATCGACGATATCTGCTGGATAGGTATGGTGGACGAGCTGTCTGAAAACGGCTATCTTTTCGCTGTCGATTATTCAGATGATAGCGATAACATTCTCTGGGGACTTCCACAGCTTAAAAATTATTGCTTGATCGAAAAATATACAGAGGGCTTTGAGGCGGACGACGATGACGACGTTGAGACTTTTGTACATAAGTTAAACAGCGCTCTGAAAGGCGCTTGCATATGTATGATAGATATTGACAGCGACAGCTACGAGCTTATCATCGTTAGTTTTGACGTTTATGAAAAGATATCTATGATAGCTAAAAACAACGGATATTCCATTATTACTTTATAGGAGGTCTTACCAATGGCAAAAATTCAGATGAAAACACCGCTCGTTGAAATGGACGGCGACGAAATGACCAGAATTATCTGGCAGGATATAAAGGATATTCTTCTTACTCCATATATCGACCTTAAAACAGAATACTATGACCTCGGTCTTGTTCACAGAAACGAGACTAACGATCAGGTAACTGTTGACTCTGCAAATGCTACAAAGAAGTATGGCGTTGCTGTTAAGTGCGCAACTATCACACCTAACGCTGCAAGAATGCCTGAATACAACCTCAAGGAAATGTGGAAATCCCCGAACGGCACTATTAGAGCTATCCTTGACGGAACAGTTTTCAGAACACCTATCCTTGTTAAGGGTATCACACCTTATATCCCTACTTGGACGAAGCCTATAACTATCGCTCGTCACGCATACGGCGATGTTTACAAGAACGTTGAAATGAAGTGCCCAGCAGGCTCAAAGGCTGAGCTCGTTTGCACAGATAAGGACGGCAATGAGTCAAGAGAGACTATCTACAACTTTGAGTGCGATGGCATCATTCAGGGTCAGCACAACAAGTCAACTTCTATCGCTTCATTTGCAAGAGCTTGTTTCAACTTTGCTCTTGATAAGAAGCAGGACGTTTGGTTCGCTACTAAGGACACTATCTCCAAGAAGTATGACCACACATTCAAGGATATCTTCCAGGAAATTTACGATAACGAGTACAAGGCTAAGTTTGAAGCTGCCGGTATCGAGTATTTCTATACACTTATCGACGACGCTGTTGCAAGAGTTATCCGTTCAAACGGTGGTTATATTTGGGCTTGCAAGAACTATGACGGCGACGTAATGTCCGATATGGTGGCAACTGCTTACGGCTCACTTGCTATGATGACTTCTGTTCTTGTTTCACCGGACGGCATTTACGAGTACGAAGCTGCTCACGGAACAGTTCAGAGACACTATTATAAGCACCTCAAGGGCGAAGAGACTTCCACAAACTCTGTTGCAACTCTGTTTGCTTGGACAGGCGCTCTGAGAAAGAGGGGCGAGCTTGACGAGCTCCCAGAGCTTATGAACTTTGCTGATTGTCTTGAAAAGGCAACTATCGAGACTATCGAGGACGGTGTTATGACAGGCGACCTTTACCTGCTATCAACTCTTGAGAACAAGAAGAAGGTCAACACAGTTGACTTCCTCAAGGCTGTTGACGAGAGACTTAAAAAGCTCCTCGGCTAATAAATATGTTTATCCAAACAGGTTCGGCGTGATCGTTCGAGCCTGTTTTTGTTATTTTGCAGCGACAAAAAACTTGACAAAATTATTGATTAGTGCTATTATATAATTCGAGATTGTTATAAATTTATCAATCAACTGTTTTGAATATAAAGACAATATTAGATATAAAGGATTGGTTTAAAACTATGTCAAAAGATGGTTCTATTTCAGCTTCTGTAATAAAAAGACTTCCCCGCTATTACAGATTTTTGGGAGAGCTCCAAAAAGAAGGCGCAGACAGGATATCTTCAAGAGAATTATCAGAGCGAATGAAGCTTACAGCTTCGCAGATAAGACAGGATCTTAACTGTTTCGGCGGTTTCGGTCAGCAGGGTTACGGCTATCACGTTGATGATCTCCGCTGTGAGATCGGCAAGATCTTGGGCGTGGACAAGCATTTCAAGACTATTCTTATTGGCGCAGGTAATCTTGGCAAGGCCATTGCAATGCACATAAACTTTGAAACAAGGGGCTGCAATCTTATTGGAATTTTCGATGTGAACCCCAAGCTCACGGGGGAAGTTGTTGGCAGCATACCTATAAGCCATACTGATGATATCGAAGCTTTCTGCGAAAAGAACTCCCCTGTTGTGGCGGTGCTTTGTATCCCTAAAGCAAATACTCAGGAGATCGCCGACAAGCTTGTAAGCCTTGGAATCAAGGCGTTTTGGAATTTCTCACATTACGACCTAAGCATTGATTATGATAATATAGTTGTTGAGAACGTCCACCTTGGTGACAGCTTGCTGACCCTTACATATGGCACGAATATCATTACATCGACTGATGATGACGAAAATAACGCATAAAAAGACCCCGATGAACTTGAGATAAGCTAATCGGGGTTGTTTGTATTTTGTTTTTATCTTATAGTCTTTACAGCGGCGGTTTCAAGAACAGAAGAAATGCTGCTTGATTTTGCCTTGTAGTAATCAGCGAATGAAGCTGTTACTGTGTCTGACCAAGACTCTGTTGCAGAAGCTTCGCTGTCGTCGGGAACTTCAACGACTTCGGCGCTTCCCGTCTCGTCGTCGATCTTGTAAAGCTTGTCTGACTTAGTTTCAATAGCGAGAGTTGCGACCTTGATAGTCACGTCGTCAGCCTTGTCATATACGACAAAGCCATAACATTCGTTATCGTTTACAGTTTTAAGACCGGTATAGCCGTAAAGTCTTTTTGACTTGTCAGCCTGAGGATAAAGCTTTTTGCAGGCGTCAACAACATAATCGAATGAAGCAACGGCCTCGTCAGGTATCTTCTCAAGAGTGCTCTTATCGGGCAGCGATTGCACGTCAGCCAGCGATTGCACGTCAGCGTCGGGGACTTCGTCAGTTGCCTGTGTGTCAGCAGTTGTCACGTCAGTATTTGCAAGATTTACATTGTCATCTGTTTTTGATTTTTCAGCGGTCTTTCCGCAAGCTGTAAAAGAAAGAACTGTGCAGGTGATAAGCGCTGCGAGTATCAGCTTTTTCATAATAAACCTCCGTATTTATACATAAAACATTTTTTTCACATTTCAACAGTTTTACATTATATCATACGGAAATTACTATGTAAAGAGATTGTATAGAATTGTAACAAATTATCCCGATTATGACGAAATGCCATAATCGGGATAATTGAATTTTGTTAATTTACACAATAACAAGTTACAGGTTTGTTACAATATGCCGAAATTAATCGTACTGTACAACGTCGATCCACTTCATAAGCAGATCCTTCTCTTCCGGCTTGCCCTTGATGAGCTGAGCTGCTGCAACGATAGGCAGCCAAGCCTGTACATACTGCTTAGATGTGCCGCTCTTTACGCAATACTTATCAAGGTATGCGTCCGCAAGATCAGGATTGTTAAGGCAGAACAGCAGATATGTTCTTGCAACGTCAGCGGAAGCGTTACCCTGTCTAGCAGAGCCCCAGTTGATAACGTATGTGCCTTCGTCGTTGATGATAACATTCTTAGGCTCAAAGTTGCCGTGGCAGAGCTTGATGTGCTTTGGCATTGAGTCAAGTCTTGTAAGAAGCTCATACTTCTTGATCTCGTCGATTTGACCGAGAGTCTTGATCTGTCTTGCCATCTTATCCTTGAGCTTTGAAAGCAAAGGCATATACTGAGCGTGGATCTCGCATTGAATGTCGATAAACTGATTGAGGTAAGTATCCTTCTTGTCAGGGTTCTCATCCATAAGCTGCTGGAGAGTCTTGCCCTTGATGAAGTCCATTGTTATAGCCCACTTTCCGTCGATAACGGAAACTTCGTGAAGAACAGGCATTTTAATAAAGGAATTGCCGAGAGTTGTTTCAACTCTTGCGTGAGTAAGAGCAGCGTACAAGCACTTCTCCTTATATTCAGGCTTCTTGTAAATTCTTACTGCCATACCCTCTGATTCGTAAACATCATAAATGTCGCTGGAAGCAATAAAGTTATCAAGTTTCATAAGTCATATCTCCTTTTATTTAAAATTTGGTATGTAATTTACTGCACATCAGAGAAACAAGCTGTTTTCAACCGTGCACTTGTTGAAATTGACCGAACCTTTGTGAGGTTCTTTAGTGTTCTCTATTTATGTCTATATTATACTACAAAATTTAAAAATGTCAAGCACTTTTTCGTTATAATCACTATTGTTTTAAATTCGTTTAGATTATATATCATATTCGATAACATTTAATCGTGCGATATGATTGTTAAAATTTTATCTATCGAGATTTTATTGTGCACTTTGACGGTCATAGATTGTTAATCTGTCATAAAACAATGTTCAATATTTATGTATATTGCATAATAAATCGAGCTAAAATAAATTAAAAGCTGTAAAAATATAAGATTGACAAAAAAATAACAATCGTATATAATAAAGTTAAGATAAAAACCGTATAAGCGGATCGTTTTATCGGGCGGCGTGCAGAAATAGGTCTGAACGTCAAGAAGTAAAACAATAATTAATTTATTGGAGGTTTATTTATGGCAAAAAGTGAAGCTAAGACAGTCGGCATTGTCGACACAGAAGAAGCTTTGACCGCAAAGATTGCTGAAGTAAGAGCTGCACAGGCTATCTTCGCTACCTACACACAGGAGCAGGTAGACAAGATATTCAAGGCTGCTGCTATCGCTGCAAACAAGGCAAGAATCCCTCTTGCAAAGATGGCTGTTGAAGAAACAGGTATGGGCATCGTTGAAGATAAGGTAATCAAGAACAACTATGCTGCTGAGCACATCTACAACAAGTACAAGAACGTACAGACTTGCGGCGTATTTGAAGAGAACAAAGCATATGGCACAATGAGGATTTACGAGCCTATCGGTCTTATCGGTGCTGTTATCCCTACAACAAACCCAACATCTACCGCTATCTTTAAGACACTTATCTGTCTCAAGACAAGAAACGGTATCATCATCTCACCACACCCAAGAGCAAAGAAGTCAACTATCGCTGCTGCTAAGATCGTTTATGATGCAGCTGTTGAGGCAGGCGCTCCTAAGGGTATCATCGGTTGGATCGACGTTCCTTCCCTCGAACTCACAAATATGATTATGAGAGAGTCCGACACTATCCTTGCTACTGGTGGTCCGGGAATGGTCAAGGCTGCTTATTCTTCAGGTACTCCGGCTCTCGGTGTTGGTGCCGGTAACGCTTCAGCTATCATTGATTCTTCTGCTGATATCGTTAATGCAGTTAACTCTATCATTCACTCCAAGACATTTGATAATGGTATGATCTGCGCTACTGAGCAGACTGTTATCGCTGATAAGACTGTTTACAACGAAGTTAAGAAGGAATTCATCAAGAGAGGCTGCTACTTCCTCAATGATGAAGAAGCTGATAAGATCAGAAAGACAATGCTCATCAACGGCTCACTCAACGCTAAGATCGTTGGTCAGCGTCCTGTAACTATCGCTAAGATGGCTGGATTTGAAGTACCTGAGGATACAAAGGTTCTCATCGGTGAAGCTACAAGCACAGCTCCAGAGGAAGCTTTCGGTCACGAGAAGCTCACAACTATTCTTGGTATGTACAAGTCTAAGGACTTCGACGATGCTCTTGACATTGCTGAGGCACTCCTTGTAAACAATGGCGGTCTTGGTCATACTTCTGTACTTTGGATCGACAACGTAAACGAGAGAGAGAAGCTCAATAAGTTCGCTGCAAGAATGAAGACTTGCCGTCTTATCGTTAATACTCCTTCTTCACTCGGTGGTATCGGTGACCTCTACAACTTTGACTTTGCTCCTTCCCTCACGCTTGGCTGCGGCTCTTGGGGCGGTAACTCAGTATCTGAGAACGTTGGCGTTAAGCACCTTCTGAACATTAAGACAGTTGCTGAGAGGAGAGAGAATATGCTTTGGTTCAGAGCACCTGAAAAGGTATACTTCAAGAAGGGTTGTCTCCCTGTTGCTCTTGATGAGTTGAAGACTGTAATGGGCAAGAAAAAGGCATTTATCGTAACTGACCAGTTCCTTTATAAGAATGGTTATACAAAGGCTATCACAGATAAGCTCGATGAAATGGGTATCCTCCACGAGACATTCTTTGATGTTGCTCCAGACCCAACACTTGCTTGCGCACTTGAAGGTGTTGCACAGCTCAGAGCTTTTGAGCCAGACACGATCATCGCTATCGGTGGTGGTTCCGCAATGGACGCTGGTAAGATCATGTGGGTTCTTTATGAGCACCCAGATGCAGACTTCTTCGATATGGCAATGAGATTCATTGATATCCGTAAGAGAGTTTACACATTCCCTAAGATGGGTGAGAAGGCATACTTCATCGCTATCCCAACATCTTCTGGTACTGGTTCTGAGGTTACACCTTTCGCAGTTATTACTGACGAAAAGACAGGTACTAAGTATCCACTTGCTGACTATCAGCTTATGCCAAATATGGCAATCGTTGATACAGATATGATGATGTCTGCTCCAAGAGGACTGACTTCTGCTTCCGGTATCGACGCTCTTACACACGCTCTTGAGGCTTACGCTTCTGTAATGGCTACTGACTACTCTGACGGTCTTGCTCTGAGAGCTATGAAGCTCATCTTCAAGTACCTCCCAGGCGCTTATGAGAACGGTCAGACTGACGTTAAGGCTCGTGAGGAAATGGCAACAGCTTCTACAATGGCTGGTATGGCATTCGCTAACGCATTCCTCGGTGTTTGTCACTCAATGGCTCACAAGCTCGGTGCTTATCATCACCTCCCACACGGTGTTGCTAACGCTCTTCTCATCACACTCGTTATGAGATACAACGCTGATCCAACACCTAGAAAGATGGGTACTTTCTCACAGTATCAGTATCCACATACTCTTGAGAGATACTGCGAGTGCGCTCACTCACTCGGTATCGTTGGCAAGAACGACGAAGATACACTCAATAAGTTCATCGACGCTATCGAAGCTCTTAAGGAAAGAGTTGGTATCAAGAAGACTATCGCTGATTACGGCGTAGACGAGAAGTACTTCCTCGAGACACTCGATCAGATGGTTGAGGACGCATTCGACGATCAGTGCACAGGTGCTAACCCAAGATATCCTCTTATGAGCGAACTCAAGGAGATGTACCTCAAGGCTTACTACGGTAAATAATTGTTGGTAAGACTTACTGATAAATTCGTTTATTAGTTTATCTATAATAAACCTCCGGACTGTCTGTTCCCTTTGTGGAGCAGGCAGTCCTTTTTTATTTGTCACAATAGCTGTAAATATTCTTATTTTTGATCGCTTATATATGTAATTTATAGTTGAAATTTCTGCTTTGTTATGTTATAATAAAATAAGTATAAGTTTTAGAGTGAGGCTTGTACAAAACGTTAGGCGCTGTTGGCGCTGTGACAAAGAGGTTATTATTATGAATAAAAATTATGACGTTATTATCGCAGGCTGTGGAGCGGCAGGACTTTACGCCGCTCTTAATCTGTCATCTGATCTGAAAGTTCTTGTGCTCTCAAAAAGAGAGCTGACCCTTTGCAACTCTTCCCTCGCACAGGGCGGAATCGCAGGCGTATATGATAATCCAAAGGATTCACCTGAGTATCACAAACACGATACTTTCGTTGCAGGCGGATATGAGAATGACCCTCAGTCAACGCAGGTTTTGGTCGATGAAGCTTGTATTGATATTGGCAGGCTTATCGAACTAGGCGCTGATTTTGACAAGTGCCCCGATGGTTCTTATCACAGGACACTTGAAGGCGGCCACGGAATGAATCGTATTTTCCACCACGCTGATACAACAGGACTTGAGATCGAGACTACCCTGCTGAGGAATGTTCAACAGCTTGCAAATGTTGATATACTTGAAAATGCTGTAATGTGCGATGTCAAAAAGACTAAGACAGGTTTTTCTGTTCTTGTGCTCGATGAAAACGGCGCTTACAGTACATACAACGGCAGGTATGCTATTTTCGCAACAGGCGGAATTGGCAGAGTTTACGAATACACAACGAACTCCGCTATCGCAACGGGCGATGGTATCACTATGGCTGATGAGCTGGGTGCTGAGATAAAGAACCTCAGCTACATTCAGTTCCACCCGACGGGCTTTAACAATAAGCACACCCGTGAAACTTTTCTTATTTCTGAGTCAGTCAGAGGCGAGGGTGCATTTCTTAAAAACTGCAATGGCGAGCGCTTTATGCAGAATTATGACGAGCGTCTTGAGCTTGCTCCGAGAGACGTAGTTTCTCACGCAATTATGGCTGAAGCTAAAAAGACAGGTTCGGATAAGTTCTATCTTGATATCACAGCGCAGGATCCCGAGTTTGTCAAGAACCGCTTCCCTATGATAAATGAAAAGCTTCTTGAAGCCGGTTACGATATGACTAAGGATATGATACCGATATTCCCTTGTCATCATTATCTTATGGGCGGTATCAATGTTGATACCTATGCAAGAACGAATATCGACAAGCTTTATGCTTGCGGCGAGTGTTCCCACACGGGCGTTCACGGCAATAACAGACTTGCAAGTAATTCCCTGCTGGAGGCTCTTGTGTTCTCAAGAAGAGCGGCTGGGGATATAAATGAAAAGATAAAGGGCGAAAATTGTGAGCTTGAGCAGTATGATTTTGTTATCGACGAGAACGCTCCGCATATCCCGACAGGTATCAGGACCGAGATCAGAGATATTATGCAGAGGGCTTATTTCGTTATCCCTGATGAAGAGGCTCTGCCACCAGACCTTGAAAGAGTTACTGAGCTGAAAAACTTGCTCTGCAATGGTCATTATAAGATCGACAGAGACTATGTTGAGGCCAAGTCATTGGTGACAGTCGCATATATCGTGCTCAATGATGCCATTGCGAAGCTTGAAGCTAAGAAAAATAAATCGGAGGAAAAGTAATAATGAGATTAATGCAGTTTCAGATAGACGATATCATCAAGGCGGCTCTGCTGGAGGATATCAACTATATCGACGTTACAACAGATTATCTTGTGGACGAAAGTTCCGTTTCAACGGCTAAATACGTTTCAAAGGACGAGGGCGTGCTTTGCGGTATCGACGTTGCAATGAGAGTTTTTCAGCTTCTTGATGAAAATGTCAAGTGCGAGATACTTATCCACGACGGCGAAAAGGTAAAGAAGGGCGATATAATCGCTAAGATAACAGGTTCAACAAGAGCTTTGCTCAAGGGCGAACGCACAGCGCTGAATATCGTTCAGCATATGTCGGGCGTAGCAACTGCGACAAACAGATGCGTTGAGCTTGTCAAGGGCACAAAGGCTTCTGTTGCGGACACAAGAAAGACCCTGCCAGGTCTGAGAGTTTTGCAGAAGTACGCTGTTACAGTCGGCGGAGGAAGAAATCACAGATATAATCTTTCCGACTGCGCAATGCTTAAGGACACACACCTTGACGCTTACGGCAGTATGACGGGTGCTGTTAATGCCCTCAGAGAGAAAATGGGGCACACAGTCAAGATCGAAGTCGAGGTAGGAAGCCTTGAAGAGCTCAAGGAAGCGCTTTCACTTGGCGTTGAGATAATAATGCTGGATAATATGACGAACGAGGATATGGCAAAAGCCGTTGAAATGACAAACGGCAAAGCTTTGCTTGAAGCTTCGGGAAATGTCACTGCAGAGACTATCCGTGCTATCGCCGAGACAGGCGTTGATATCATTTCTATCGGCGCTATCACACATTCTGTCAAGGCGTTTGACATATCAATGAAAATGGAGAAATAAATAACAAAAGCCGATACCCTTTGCTGAGTATTGGCTTTTTGTATAGAAAATGGGGTAATAAATATGTATATTTCTATCGGTTCTTTCAACGGCAGTAACACTAAGCTGACGGCTTTGATCGTTGCCATACTATTTACTTTGCTCGGCGGTATTTTTCTTATCGTCGGCATTGGCTTTACGGTTCATCAGAAAAATCTTGAGGGGCGGTGCACCCTTGAAGTCGAGGCTGTTGTCACGAATATTTTGAGCAAAGAGTCCGAATCTACTGACAATAATGGTGGAAAAAGATACACAATGGTGTATTCGCCCGTATATCAGTATTACGTTGACGGCAGAGAATATATATCCAATAACAATGCATATTCAAGTAATCTGAATTGCAGCATTGGCGATATCAAAAATATTTTCTGCAACCCTGATTCGCCAAAAGAGTTCTATTCCCCTGATGATGACGCATTTTCCATATTGTCCATAGTATTTTGCATACTTGGTGGAGTTTTTATGTTTTTTGGCATTTTGATAACTGTCGTTTACTTTAGACTAAAGAAAAAAGCGCAGCAGGATATGAGCTATGCACAAAGTGAATTGTGCGAAGAAAATAATTATCCATACAACGAGTAATTTTGAGAGGAGGAACTTTTATGGCAAGTATTATGGACGGAGAGAGACAGTTTCACATCAGAACTATTCCCGATGAGGTGGGCAGATATGTTATAATGCCCGGTGACCCCGGACGTGTGCCGAAGATCGCTGCCCTGCTGGACGACGCAAAGCAGGTTGCGCAGAACAGAGAGTACAACGTTTATACAGGCTATCTTGACGGCGAAAAGGTAACGGTATGCTCGACAGGTATCGGTGGACCGTCTGCTTCGATCGCAGTCGAAGAGCTTGTAAAGTGCGGCGCTGACACGTTTATCCGTATCGGCACAAGTGGCGGAATGGATCTTTCAGTTTGCGGCGGCGATCTTGTCATAGCTTCTGCGGCGGTGAGAGGCGAAGGCACATCTGGCGAATATTTGCCAAAGGGCTACCCTGCTGCTGCGGATTTCAAAGTCACTTGTGCTCTGGCAAAGGCTGCGGAAAATCTTTCGGAAGATAAGCTTGGCAAGCGTTATCACGTTGGCGTTGTGCACAGCAAGGACAGCTTTTACGGCGAGGTTGAGCCTGACAGTATGCCTGTCAGCGATGATATAAATTATCGCTGGGACGCTTATTTGAAATGCGGCTGTCTCACATCAGAAATGGAATGTGCCGCTGTATTTTCTGTTGGCATAACACGTCACGTTCGCTGCGGAGCGGTAATAACTGCCATATGGAACGTTGAGCGTTCAAAGGCAGGACTTGAGGATATTGTCAGCGACGACACCACGAGAGGCATTCAATGTGCGGTGGACGCTGTTAGAATACTCATTGCGGAAGACAAAAAATAGGCAGAAAAAAGCCGTCAGAATTTCGGTTCTGACGGCTTGAATTATTTTATGGTTATGCCCAGCAACAAGGATAATTCCACCGCCTGGCTTGGTGCAAAAATGGCATTGCGCAGTTCACGGAAGGTGTCAGAGACTTTCAGACCGCTTATTATGCTGTCCGAAAAATCAACGCCGCTGAGGGCTGTTCTGAAAAATGAAGTGCCGACATATTTGCAGCCGCTTGTGGTGAACGCTTTCAGCGATGATGACACGATCTCAGCACCCGAAAAATCGCTGTTTTTGAAGCAGGTGGAAGATATCTTTGAGCTGTCAAAAATGGCGTATGAGCAGTTGGAGGATTCTATCACAAGGTTTTGCAAAACACAGTCGATAAGGTCAACGCCAAGCAGCTTTGAGGAACGTATCTCGCAGCGGCTAAAATATGCCGAGTTCATTTTTGCATTTGAAAAGTCTGTGGATATAAACCGCACGTCAACAAATGAAGTCTTTTCAAAATCGCACTCGCTGAAAACGCAGTTTTCAAATGTGCAGTTTATAAATGAAAGATAGGACATATCCTCGCTTTCGAGAACGCAGTCGCAGAAATGATAACCGCTTATATCGCTGTCTGTGCGCTTGGCGGCACGTCTGATATCGTTAAGGTCGTAGACTTTTTTCAAGTCGGACTTTATGTTAGGAGCAAGTATTCTCAAGATCATTCCTCCCAGTTATCGGAAAAGTCAAAGTCGTCGGGGAAGCTTTCGGCGATAACAGTCTTTGAAAACTGCGAAGCGGTCTCGATGAGTTCTCTGCCTCTTCCCGTCCAGGTGATAAGGTCGGCGTCGGCGTCAACGGCTTTGAAAGCAGTTTCAAGGGACATTGAACGCAGGTCGGCGCTGATAAAATTCGGCGCTGAGATAAGTCGCCAAACTATTGGACTTGCGCAGATAACACGCTCGATATATTCAAGGTCGAGTTTCTTTTTATATGTGGAAATAAGCTGTCCTCTCGGAACTTTAGGAGCATTGAATCTGAACCACATAATGGAGAATGGGTTGAAGCTTTGGATAGCATATTCGCCGTTATATTTTTTCAGCATATGGTTCACTCTGCGCTCCAGTTCGCCGAATGGTGCGCCGTCTTTTATCTCGATAAGCAGAGGAACACGTCCGTCAACAAGCTTCAAGACTTCCGAAAGCAGCGGTATCTTTTCATCACTGTCCTTTAGTCTGAAAACGGAAAGCTGCTCATATGTGTAATCAAAAATGTTGCCCTCAACGCCGCACATACGCTGGAGGTCTTTATCGTGGAACACCACAATGCGACAATCCTTTGTCAGCCGAACATCAAGTTCGACAGCAATGTTTTTCTCAACAGCAATCTCAAAAGCTTTAAGCGAATTTTCGGGAACGTCCTTTGAATGAAAGCCCCTATGGGCGATATATTTACCAAAGTTCATAATGATACCTCACAAAAATCAATTTTATCTCTTTTATTATACTCTCAGCGTGGGCAATTGTCAACAGCCTGCAAAGCAGATTTTGTTAATAGAAAATTTAATAATTGTCACACACTATCATCACAATGGTAAAGTATAATAATAACTATGTTATGCAATGATATTGCAAAGGAAAGGACAATTATTATGTTAAAAAGAATTTCAGCCGTTGTGGCAGCTTTGACTATCGCTATCTGCTCATTGGCTTCCTGCAGTAAAAATAACGACAGTTCGTCAACTACTTCAAGCGCTGTTGATTCGTCAGTAAGCTCTGCTGCTGACAGCACAACAGATAACGAAGTTCCCGACGCTTCCCTCACTATCGACGGAAAGGCTATCGACACGGACAACTTCATCGTCTGCACTATCGACGGAAAAGATATTGATTTCGATACTTTTAGATACTATTATTACTATACTATAAGCAAGTATACTTCGACTTATGGCGCAACCCTTGACACTATTAAGTCAACAGATGGCGGCTTTGAACTGCTTATGGAGGACGTTATTACAGCCCTCAAGCAGGAAATGGTCGCACCTGAGCTTGCAGAGGAAAATGATATCACTCTCACAGATGATGATAAAAAGACTATCGACGAGCAGATCGCCAATGCAAAGGCTAATTATGAGACTGACGAGGCTTATCTTTCAGACCTCAAGTCTGCATATCTGACTGAGGATCTTTACAGAAAAATGCTTGAAACAGCAACTATCTACACAAAGGTCAACGATACTCTCTTCAAGAATGACGGCAAGTATGCCACAAAGAAGGAAGATTTCAGAAAGATTGTTAAGGATACAAGCGAGTATTGCCGTGAGATCCACGTTATGATACCCTATTATTCACAGGTCGATCTTGACGATAGCACAGCTGACAGCTATGACAGTATGTCGCTTTCTGATAAGGCAAGCGCTAAGCAGTCCGCTTATGCAAAGCTTGACGACGACGGCGTAAAGGCTGCTAAGGAAAAGGCTAAGAAGGTGGCTGAGGAAGTTCTACAGAAGGCTAAGGACGGAGAGGACTTTGACAAGCTTATCGAAACATACGGCTGGGATCTTGGTCTCGAAGACCCTTCAACAGGTTATTACTTCAACAAGGACACAACAGGCTATCCCGAAGAGCTTGTAACAGACGCATTCAAGCTTAAAGAAAATGAAGTTTCTTCTGAGCTTACAGAAAACAGCACTTACGGCTATTTCATTATCAAGCGTCTGCCTGTTGATATGGACTATATCGAGCAGAATATCGAGGATATGATCTATTCTTACGACTCACCGTCTATCTCGAAGCTTTACACAGAGAGAATGGGCAAAATGGAAGTCACATATTGTGACGAGTGGGACAAGATCACAGCTGACAGTATTACCTAAATAACTGCACAAAAGCCTGGGATAATATCTCAGGCTTTTTTCTTTTCTGTTTATTGACGTTCGAGTCAATATCTGATATAATATTTCTTGGGGTGAGACTGTGGACAAGCTGAGATTTCACGAAGCCTGCGAAAAAATAATAAATAAAGAGCGTGAAAGCAAGGGCATTGGAACTCTTGGTGAGAAAACGCTTCACGCCGTTTTGAAAAACTATTTTGAACCGCACGGCGAAAATCAGGAAATAAGGGTCGGCGGTTATGTTGCGGATATTGTCGGAGAGAACGGCGTTATCGAGATACAGACAAGGCAGTTCAACAAGCTGCTTAAAAAGCTGGAAGCCTTTCTTGAATTTTGCGATGTGACTGTGGTCTACCCTATGGCACAGGTGAAATGGCTGCGCTGGCTCGATCTTGACACGGGCGAGCTTTCACCACGAAGAAAGTCGCCAAGGAAAGCAAAGATCTACGACGTTTTTCCTGAGCTTTATAAGATAAAATATACTCTTGACAACCCACGCTTTCATCTTTGCCTTTGTATGCTTGAAGTGGAAGAGATAAAGTATCTCAACGGCTGGTCAAAGGACAAAAAGAAGGGTGCTTCACGGTGCGACAGGATACCGCTGGAACTTATTGACGAGATATACATAAATTCTGTGGCGGATTTCAAGCTGTTTCTGCCCGATGGTCTGCCGCAAAGTTTCACTTCAAAGGATTATGCGCTTTGCTGCAAGATATCACGATCGCTTGCGCAAATGGTGCTGAATATCCTCACTTATCTTGAGATAGTCAAGCGCATGGGCAAGACTGGCAACAGCATAATCTATGAAATAAATGAAGATATCTGACCGAAAGGACTGTAATAATGAATAAAATAAGCAAGCTATACCGAGTAATATATATGACGCTGGCGATATTTATGCTTGTGCCTGCAATCGGCGCAAATGCGCTGAATTTCACGCCGACATCTGGTACGGACGACGATGGCAACGCTATACCGCTGAAGCTGTATTCTAAGGCGGCATATATGGTGAACCTTGACACGGGCGAGACTATCGTTGACATAAACGGCGAGGACGAGCGTGTCCCTGCTTCCCTCACAAAGATTATGACGGCGGTGGTTCTGCTGGACAAATTCAAAGGTGACGAGGAAAAGCTCAGATCGACATATTATTCCTCAGGTTCGGAAGCTTTTGACGAACTTTATGACACTGGAGCTTCAACGGCGGATATCCAGCCCGATGAAAAGGTCAATTGCTATGATCTGCTGGCTGCCCTGCTGATACCTTCATCTTGCGAGGCGGCAAATATAATAGCCCTGAACGTGTCTGATTCGCTGACTGATTTTGCCGACCTTATGAACCAAAAGGCGGAAGAGCTTGGTATGAAAAATACTCACTTCTCAAACGCTCACGGACTTTGGGCGCAGCAGAATTACTCTTCTTGCAAAGATATCGCAACCCTTTGTGAATATGCCATTAGCAAGTATCAAGTTTTCAGAGATATCGTTTGCGAGCCGAATTATCATATGGATTCCACTTCTTATCACTCTGACGGAACGGATATCTATAACACGAACCTTATGCTTGATTCCACTTCCGACTATTATTACGCTTATGCAAAGGGTATTAAGACAGGTTCTCTTGACGCCGCAGGCCGCTGCCTTGCTTCATATGCAGAGTATGACGGCACAAGCTATCTAATCGTCACAATGGGTGCGCCAATGGATAAGCTTGAAGAGGACGTCAAAAAAGGACAGGAAGACCCCGATTCGATATATGCTTACGACAACGTTTATTACAATATTCTCGATCATATAAGACTTTACAAATGGGCGTTTTCAAGCCTTGTGTCGACTGATTTTATAGACAAAAACAGCGAAGTCCGTGATGTTGCGGTGAAGTATGGCGACGGCAAGGATTACGCAAACCTCAAGCCTGCCACGGGCTATACACGTCTTTGGCCGACGAACATGTCAGTTGATGATGTTGAGAAGAAGATAACGGTCTATGACAATGTTGTTGCCCCTGTTGAGGTGGGCGACGTGCTGGGCAAAATGGAGCTTATCTATAAGGGCGAAGTGCTGACGGAGATAGACCTTGTATCCACCACAAAGGTGGAGCGTTCGCAGGCAAAGGCAAAGGTCAAGATAGCAAAATCTTATTTTGAATCGTCGGTATTCAAATTCACGGTCGTTATTTTGGTTGCGTTGTTCGTGGTCTATGCGGTGATACATATTGCAAGGGTTCAGAAAAAATACTTGAAGAAATAAAAACAGCGGTTGGGAAATTTCTCAACCGCTTGATTTTTTATTTAGTTTTCATCGTTGTCATTATCACTATCGCTATCAGCTGGAGCTTGAACATTCTCAAGATTTGCTTCGTTGACTTCATCAGCAGGCGGAATAACTATCGCAGCAAGCTGTTCGGGGGTCAGCGGAGTACGCTTTTCAGGCTTCTTGTAAAGGTGTTCAACATCGTCGATATAATATTCAGTCGATACAGGGAGCTTTTTCTTTTTCAGCTTGTGCTCGACTGCTTCTCTTGTGAAGGTATAAATAAGAGCAAATGTAGGAACTGCAAGAACCATTCCGATAAATCCGAAGAGATTTCCGAAGAAGAAGAGGGATACCAGCACCCAAAATCCGGGTAGACCTGTTGTTTCGCCGAGAATTTTCGGACCGAGGATATTTCCGTCAAACTGCTGAAGGATTATAATGAATATCAGAAGAATGACAGCCTTTTTCGGGTCAATGAGGAGCATAAGCGCCGTTGAAGGGATTGCGCCGATTATAGGACCGAAGAACGGGATAATATTCGTAATGCCGATAAGCACGCTTATCATAATGTTATAAGGCATATCCATTATTGTGAGGCCGATGAAGCAAAGCACGCCGATGATCGCAGAGTCGATTATCTTACCGCTGAGGAAGCCTGCAAATACTTTGTTTGCTTCTGAGCTAACTCGCATAATGCGCTCGCAGGTGGACTTTTTCGTGTTGGCAATGATGATCTTTTTAGCCTGCGCCAACAGCTTTTCCTTGCTGCAAAGCATATAGATCGAAGCGATAAAGCCGAACACAAAGTTCTTCAAGACGTTGATAACGCCCCAAGCGCCCGACAGGATATTTTCGAGCATTGGCTGTATCTTCTCGATAAGTGTGCCAAAGTCTGTGGAGAGATTTTTGAGCTTTTCAGTTGCGACCGCTTCAATGTCGGGATAATTCCGGAAAAGCTTGTTTATCCAGCCTTGTATCTTAACGACGATGTTTGAAGCGTTGTTGAATATATCAATAATAGAATTGATAAGCTCCGGCACAACGACGTAGATAAGGCCGACCACTATTCCGAGAAAGACCAGCGAAGCCACCGTCACCGAACAGGCTCGTGTGAACTTTTTCTTGGCTGGGTTCTTGACGACCTTGTTTCTGAACAGATTTTCAAACTTTACCATTATCGGGTTCATCAAAAAAGCAATGACAAGTCCTAAAATAACAGGGGTCAGCGCCGAAACGATAACGGACAATATCCGATATATAGTGCTGAATTTGAACACCGCCACCACAAGCAGCACATTCACTGCAATGACCAGCGCCGCATAAAATGCGATGATGGTGTATTTTCGATTTGTTTGTATTTTCATATTGTATCCTTTCGTCATTCGTTATGAATATTATACAACACAATCTTTTTAATTGCAAGAGAATTTAGAAATAAATAAGATTATTTAGCCTTAGGTATATTTGCGTTAATTGAATGTTAATAATAAATTCAATATATATATAAAGATGCTTATTGACAAAATGTCGAAATGAGAATATAATAATTACAGTTAAATATTTAAAATCCTATGAGCAAAGGTAAGTAGCTGATCGGTATGAGTTTCAGAGAGCTGTCGGCAGGTGAGAGACAGTACAAGTTCTTTCGGTGAATGGATTTGTGAGGAGCGGTGTGAAAGTTTTTCAAGTATCACTCGCCGTGTTTCCTGCGTTAAAGGACAGGATATTGATTTCTGTTATTCGTTTTCAGAATGCGTATCTGTGAGCCGATGAAATTTCATCGGAAAATTGGGTGGCACCACGGTTCTATCGTCCCATAACTAGATGTTATGTGTGATGACAGGACTTTTTTTATTGCAATTTTTTATGTCAGCGGTTTCCCAATGCCCCGCCGATAATTTTAACTGGAGGAATATTTATGCTGTATCCCGAGACTGAACAAGTAAAGAAATTATTCGAGAATTATGAGACTGTGCCTGTATTCTATGAACTTCTTATGGATTCCTGCACACCTATCCAGCTTTTCAACTGCCTGCACGAAGCTTATGATGATTGCTTCATTCTTGAATCGGTTGACAACAAAGATCAATGGGGCAGATATTCATACGTCGGTATCGACCCGAAGAGCGAGTACATTCTCAACGACCACGTTATAACGATAAAGGAAAAAGGCAAGGCTGACGAGACTGTAAAGGTGGATAACCCTATCGAGTATCTCTCAAAGGTCGTTGAGGCTCACAAGTCTCCCCGCTTCAATAATTATCCTAAGCTCACAGGCGGTCTGATCGGATTTTTCACATACGATATGGTGAGATATTTTGAGAAAACTCTCTGCAATCCGCCAAAAGACGATCTTCACCTCCCTGACGCTGATCTTCATCTCTTTGAGAAGATCGTTGCATACGATCACCTTTCAAATAAGGCTGTTATCATTCTTAACATCAACAAGAGCGATGATCTTGAAGCAAAGTACGCTGAGTGCGAAAAGGTCTGCAATGATATTGTTGACACTCTCAAGAAATATAGACCTGTCATCAAAACGCCAACAAAGGCTGAGGACGATATAACGGTAACTTCAAACATCACAAAGGAACATTACCTTGCGAATGTTGAAAAGGCTAAGGAATACATCAAGGACGGCGATATCTTCCAGATAGTTCCGTCACAGAGATTTGAGATCGACAATCCGCCGGACAGCTTTGATGTTTACAGAATGCTCCGTTCAACGAACCCTTCACCTTATCTTTATTATTTCAAGCACAATGATTATGCTGTTGCAGGTGCTTCTCCTGAAATGCTCGTTTCAGTTGAGAACAAGACGGTTGTCACAAGACCTATCGCAGGCACGATCAAGCGTGGCGCAACCTATGATGAAGATATCCGCAACGAGCAGCAGCTTCTTAACGATCCAAAGGAAAGAGCTGAGCACACAATGCTCGTTGACCTTGGCAGAAATGATATCGGCAAGGTATCAGAATTCGGTTCAGTTGTAGTTACGGATCAGATGATAGTTGAGAGATATTCAAAGGTTATGCACCTTGTATCAAATGTAAAGGGTACTCTCAGAGACGATAAGAAACCACTTGACGCTCTTATGGCCGTGCTTCCAGCAGGAACACTTTCGGGTGCGCCAAAGGTTAGAGCTATGGAGATCATCGACGAGCTTGAGACAACAAAGAGAGGTCTTTATGGCGGAACAGTCGGATATCTCGCATTTGACGGTTCGATAGATACTTGTATCGCAATAAGAACTGTTCTTTTCAAAAACAATAAGGCTTATGTACAGGCAGGCGGCGGCGTCGTTGCTGACTCGATACCGGAGAATGAATATCAGGAATCCTGCAACAAGGCAATGGCTGTTATCAATGCCATAAGAGAAGCCAGCAAATTATAATTTAAGGAGTTTATAACAATGAGTAAAGATATTATTTTAACAGGCGACAGACCAACAGGCTCTCTTCATCTCGGCCACTATGTAGGTTCTTTGAGAAAGAGAGTTGAGCTTCAGAACACAGGAAAGTTCGATCAGTTCGTTATGATCGCTGACCTTCAGGCGCTTACAGATAATGCTGACAATCCCGAGAAGATAAGACAGAACATTCTTGAAGTAATGCTCGATTATCTTGCAGTCGGACTTGAGCCTGACAAGACAACTTTCCTTGTTCAGTCTCATATCCCAGCGCTCTATGAGCTGCCAATGTATTATTCAAACCTTGTTACGATGTCAAGACTTGAAAGAAACCCGACTATCAAATCTGAGATCAAACTCAGAAACTTTGAAAGAAATCTCCCTGTCGGCTTTATGACATATCCTATCAGTCAGGCAGCAGATATCACAGCTTTCAAGGCTAAGTATGTTCCTGTTGGTGAAGATCAGTTGCCAATGCTGGAGCAGGCAAGAGAGATCGTAAACAGCTTCAACAGAATTTACAAGTGCGATATCCTCGTTGAGCCACAGGCAGTTCTTCCAGACAACGAAAGCTGCAACAGACTTGTTGGAACAGACGGCAACACAAAAATGAGCAAGTCTCTCGGCAACTGCATTTACCTCAAGGACGATGAAAAGACCCTCAAGCAGAAGATAATGTCAATGTACACCGACCCTACACACATCAATGTGAACGACCCAGGTCACACAGAGGGCAACCCCGTATTCATCTATCTTGAAGCGTTCAGCAAGGAGGAAGATTTTGCTAAATACTTCCCTGATTATAAGAACCTTGCCGAAATGAAGGAACATTATGAGCGTGGCGGCCTCGGCGATATGAAGTGCAAAAAGTTCCTTAACAGCGTAATGCAGGAATTTCTCGCACCAATCAGAGCGAGACGTGAAGAGTATGCAAAGGACAAGGAAGCTATCCTCGAAATGCTCAAAAAGGGTACGCAGCACGCAATCGAGGTATCAAACGAGACTGTTTCGGAGATCAGAAATGCGATCGGCATAAATTATTTCAACGACAAGACTTTTATTGATAAATTTGTACTGTAAAGGAAGATTACTATGATTTTACTTATCGACAACTATGACAGCTTTACTTACAACCTTTATCAGGCTGTGGGCGTATTGAACAAAGATATAACAGTAGCAAGAAATGACGAGATCACTCTTGATGAGATCGAAAAGATGAAGCCCGACGCTATCATCATCTCCCCTGGTCCTGGCTATCCAAAGGATGCAGGTATCTCCGTTAACGTTATCAAGACATTCAGCGGCAGAGTTCCTATCCTTGGCGTTTGTCTTGGTCACCAAGCAATTGCCGAAGCTTTTGGCGGCAAGATAGTTCACGCAAAGCAGCAGCTCCACGGCAAGCAGACTGATATCAACCTTAACACAGCTAATCCGCTTTTCAGCGGTCTTAAGAGCACTATCAAGGCTGCAAGATATCATTCTCTCGTTGTTGACAGCATTTCGCTCCCGACTTGCCTTTCAGTTATCGCAACTGACGACACAGCGCAGATTATGGCTATCAGACACAAAGAGCACCCAACTTACGGCGTTCAGTTCCACCCAGAGTCTATCCTTACAGGCGAAGTTGGCAACATCATCATCGAGAACTTCCTCAACGATATCGCAGGCATAAAGACCACAAAGACTAAGTCCGCTTCCCTGCCCGACAATGAAAGAGTTGAGCTTAAGAAATATCTCAAACAGGTCTGCGAAGGCAATTCACTTACTGAGGACGAAGCTTATAAGGCAATGGATATCATTATGAGCGACAGAGCTTCAAACGCTCAGATAGCTTGCCTGCTGACAGCTCTCAGAATGAAAGGCGAGACTATCGACGAGATCACAGGCTTCGCAAAGGTTATGAGAGAGAAAATGGCTAAGGTCAATGTTTCTGATACTCTCGATATCGTTGGCACAGGCGGAGACCTTTCAAACAGCTTCAATATCTCCACAACATCTTCATTCGTTATCGCAGCCGCAGGACAGAAAGTCGCTAAGCACGGCAACAGAAGCGTTTCCTCAAAGAGCGGCGCTGCTGACGTTCTTGAAGCCCTCGGCGTAAAGATACAGTCAACTCATCAGCAGGCTGAACAGTCTATCGAAGAGATCGGACTTACTTTCCTCTTTGCTCAGTCATATCACTCAGCAATGAGATTTGTCGGCCCTACAAGATCGCAGATCGGCGTAAGAACAGTTTTCAATATCCTTGGCCCTCTTGCTAACCCTGCAAAGGCTGATTATATGATCCTCGGCACATATGATCCTGACCTTCTCGAGCCAATGGCAAAGGTGCTTATGAACCTTGGTATCAAGCGTGCAATGCTGGTTTACGGCAACGACAGGCTTGACGAGATATCAATTTCAGCTCCAACAACTATTTGCGAGATCAACGGCGGAAAGCTTATCAAATATGAGATCAAGCCTGAGGACTTTGGCCTCAAGCGTGGCAAGCTTGCTGATATCGTTGGCGCAGATGCAAATGGCAATGCTGAGATCACAAAGGGTATCCTTGACGGCTCTATCAAGGGTGCAAAGAGAGATATCGTGCTTATGAACGCAGGCTGTGCGCTTTATATCTGCGGCAAGTGCGAGAGCATTGAGGACGGCATTAAGACTGCCGCCGAAATGATCGACAGCGGCAAGGCTCTTAAGAAGCTTGAAGAGCTCATTGAATTTACAAACAGAGGATAATTATGATACTTGATAAGATTTGCGATAAAAGAAAAGAACAGCTCGAAAGAGATATCTCAAATGTATCTAGGGTAGATATAAAGGCTATGGCTTTGGATAAGGAATATAAAACAGTTTCCTTTTCAAAGGCGATAAAGCAGGACACCCTTTCGGTAATAAGCGAAGTCAAAAAGGCTTCGCCCTCAAAGGGTCTTATCTGCCCGAACTTTGACCCTGTCAAGACTGCAACTGAGTACGAGAAAAACGGTGCAAATGCTATCTCTTGTCTGACTGAGGAGCATTATTTTCAAGGCTCGGCGGAATATCTCAAGGAGATCAGAGCCGCAGTAAAGCTACCGATACTCCGCAAAGATTTTATCATCGACGAGTATCAGCTTTATGAAGCAAGGGCGATCGGTGCGGACGCTGTTCTGCTTATTTCAGCTATCCTCAGCGAGGAGCAGATGAAAGAATATTCCGATATCGCCCACGAGCTGGGACTCGAGTGCCTTGTTGAAGTACACAATGAGGACGAATACAAGAAAACTCTTGGCTTCAAGTCCGATATGCTAGGTATCAACAACCGAAATCTTTACACATTCGATGTTGACCTTGAAACAACAGGCAGGCTCAGCCGTATTGTTGGTGAGCAGGCTGTGCTGGTATCTGAAAGCGGTATCAAGAATAATGCTGATATGAAGCAGGTAAGAAGCTTTGGCGCAGACGCCGTGCTTATCGGCGATACACTTATGCGCAGTGGTAATATCGGCGACACCCTTCGTGCGCTGAGAGAGGGCGTTTGATATGACAAAGATCAAGATATGCGGTATGCGCCGTGTTGATGATATTCTTTACGTCAATAAATATCGCCCTGATTATGCTGGCTTTATTCTGTCACAAGTCTTTAAGCGGACTGTTGATCTTGACACTTTCTGCGAGCTTGAAAGCCGTCTTGATAGAGATATCAAGCGTGTTGGCGTTTTTGTAAACGAGCCTTTGGAGAATATTATTGCGCACTATGCTGACAAGCTTGACGTTATACAGCTCCACGGAGATGAAAGTGCGGAGTATATCACAAAGCTGAAAGAAAACTGTGGTCGAGAGATATGGAAAGCGGTTCGTGCTCAGACATCGAACGATATCGAAAGAGCCTGCGCACTTCCCGTCCATAAGCTGCTTATCGACAGCTTCAGCGCAAAAAGCTATGGCGGCACTGGCAAACGTGTTGATCTTGACATAGTGAAAAACGCAAATATCACAAAGCCGTTTTTTCTTGCAGGCGGACTTAATGCGGAAAATGTGAATGAAGCCATTGCGGAAGTTCAGCCATTCGGCGTTGACTTTTCAAGCTCGGTGGAGACCGACGGCTTTAAGAGTGAAGAAAAAATCACTGAAATAGTCGCAAAGATAAGAAACGGTATCTGAAATAAACTAACTGAAAGAAGGATTAAAATGAATAAGATCGGACGCTTCGGTGAATTCGGCGGACAGTATATTCCTGAAACTGTTATGACCGCCGTTCACGAACTGGAAGAAGCATACAATAAATATAAAGACGACCCCGAATTCAACAAAGAGCTTCAGGAGCTTTATCACAATTATGCAGGCAGACCTTCAATGCTCTACTATGCCGAAAAGATGACAAAGGATATTGGCGGAGCGAAGATTTACATTAAGCGTGAGGATCTTAACCACACAGGTTCACACAAGATAAACAACGTTCTCGGTCAGATACTTCTTGCAAAGAAAATGGGCAAGAAGCGTATCATCGCCGAAACTGGCGCAGGACAGCACGGCGTTGCAACTGCCACAGTCTGCGCTCTTATGGGTCTTGAATGCGAAGTTTATATGGGCGAGACCGATATGAAGAGACAGTCGCTGAACGTTTACAGAATGAACCTGCTTGGCGCAAAGGTAACAGGCGTTGCAAGCGGTACGGCTACCCTCAAGGACGCTATTAATGAAGCTTTCAGAGATTGGGTATCAAATATCGACACAACATTCTATTGTATCGGTTCAGTAATGGGTCCTCACCCATATCCAACAATGGTTAGAGATTTTCAGAAAGTTATCAGCGCTGAGATCAAGTCTCAGCTTATGGAAAAGGAAGGCAGACTTCCCGACTGTGTTGTTGCCTGCGTAGGCGGCGGCTCGAATGCAATGGGTGCTTTCTATAACTTTATCGAGGATAAGTCAGTTAAGCTTGTTGGCGCAGAGGCAGCAGGCAGAGGCATTGATACACCTGACCACGCTGCAACAATTGCAAAGGGTTCGCTGGGAATTTTCCACGGAATGAAGTCGCTTTTCCTGCAAAATGAATATGGTCAGATCGACCCTGTATATTCGATATCCGCAGGTCTTGATTATCCAGGTATCGGCCCTGAGCACGCTTATCTTAATTCTATCGGCAGAGCTCAGTATGTTGATATCACAGACGAGGAAGCTGTTTGCGCATTTGAATACCTTTCAAGAATGGAGGGCATTATCCCTGCCATCGAATCATCTCACGCAGTTGCAGCAGCCCTCAAGATCGCACCAACAATGGATAAGGATTCTATCCTTGTTATCAACCTTTCGGGTCGTGGCGACAAGGACGTTTACTCAATAGCAAGATACAGGGAGGTCGAACTCAATGAAGAATAGGATCGACGCTTGCTTTGAACAGCTCAAAGCAGAAAACAGAAAGGCTCTTGTAACATTCATCACCGCTGGTGATCCAGATATGGACACAACAGAAAAGTGCGTGCTTGAAATGTATGATAACGGCTCTGACATAATTGAGATCGGCGTGCCATTCTCCGACCCGATCGCAGAGGGTGCGACAATTCAGAAGGCTTCCCTCAGATCGCTGAGCGCAGGCACGAACCTTGACAAGATATTTGACCTTGTAAGAAAGCTCCGCACAAAGACTGATAAGCCAATGCTGCTTATGATGTATATAAATACAATTTTCAAGTTCGGCACAGAAAAGTTCTTTGAGCTTTGCAAAGCTACCCAGATCGACGGCGTTATCGTGCCGGATATGCCGTTTGAAGAGCGTGAAGAGCTTGAAGAAGCTGCTAAAAAGAACGGAATTTACACAATATTCCTTGTAGCGCCGACTTCTCACGAAAGAGTTAAGATGATCGCAGCAAAGTCAAAGGGCTTCCTTTATGTTGTATCGTCCCTCGGCGTAACAGGTATGCGTTCTGAGATCACAACAGACTTCAATGAGCTTCTTGCTCCGCTGAAAAACGGCGATTACTGCCCTTGCTGCATTGGTTTCGGTATCTCCAATCCTGAGCAGGCAAAGAAAATGTCTTCTTACGCTGACGGCGTTATTATGGGCAGCGCTATCGTTAAGATAGTCGAAAAATACGGCAAAGAAGCTCCAAAATATGTGGGCGAATTTGTCAAGTCAGTCCGTGAGGGTATGGACAGCTAAACATAACAAAACAAGGCTCTGAGAAAAACTTCAGAGCCTTTTATAATGCGCAAAAAAGCCACGGAGAAAATTCCGTGGCTTTTGATATATAAACTTATGCGTTTTTCTTGTTGAATGCAACAACAGCGTCATTGATAGTCTTGAGCTCTGCGTCAACAGTTGCAGAATAAGACTCTCTGAGCTCTGTCCAAGAGAACTGCTTGCCATTATCGTCAGCCTTATTTGTGTATTCATAAAGCTTTCTTGTTACACAGTTGCCGTCCTCGTTTGCGTTGTCGTCAGACATTGTGGAAGAGATACCGTAACCATAATCGAATACCTGCTTGTACTCGGAAGATGAGCAGTCAACGATGACCTGATACATATCCTCTGTCCAGTTCGGGTTAGCGTTAAGGAATTTCTCCTTGCCGTTCTGCTTGTATGTCTCGTCCGTGTTAGACATACGGCAGCATTCATACCAGCACTTAACGGCTTCATTTGCTGTTGAACCTCTTACCCACATATAAGCCATCATATCAGATGTCATATACTTCTCGTCTGTGTTAGGGTCGGAAGGAACAGGAACAACTCTCCAAGTATCAGCATCGGAAGGACCATTGTTGCCTGTCATTGCCCAAGTACCCATACAATAGAACAGCAGATTGCCGTCTTTGAGTGCCTGCTTAGCATTGCCGAGCCAGTTACCGTTTACATAACCGTTCTTACCGATCTGATAAAGGAGATCCTCTGCTCTTTCGATATCCGGATCGTTTATATTGCTGGTGAACTGTTCACCATCGTAATTGACCATTGTCTTACCTGTCTGCTGGATGACCTGCGTCTGGAACCAGCCATTGATACCAAATCTTTCAGTATCAGCAGGTGCGTTGCTTACAAATTCAGCCATCATATCGTACCAATTATCCCAGTTCCATTCGCCGTTCTGATACAGCTCATATGGATCGTCAAGACCCTCGGCGTCGATGATATCCTGATCGTACATCATAAGTGTGCCGACTGAGAAGCTGATAGGTGCAACATAGTGCTTTCCGCCCATAACGAACTTTTCAGCGCTGTCCTTAACATCGACCCACAGCGGATCGTCAAAGTTTACGATATCGTCAACAGGCTGATACATATCTTTGAGCACCTGTGCAGGGAATGCCATCCACTCATACTTGAATATATCAGGCACGTTCTGCTGTGACATAATAGCACTTGCGAGCTTGTCAAACTTTTCGCTGTCAGTTACCTGTGTGTACTCGACCTTGCCGCCCTTGTTGTTGAACAAAGTCATTTCGACAGACTTGTCCTCGCCCTTTTTCTCGTTAGGGTTCAGATCGTATGTACCCATCCAGCGGATAGTTTTCTGAGCGTCGTCAGGGATATCTGCAATCTCCTGTGTGTCCTCGACCTTAACTTTCTTTACAGTCGAAACCTTTGAACTGCTGTCACCTGTCGAGCCGCAGCCTGCAACAGCAAAAACTGATGTGAGCGCAACAGATAAAGCCAATAATCTTTTGATTTTCATAATAACCTCCAAATAGAATATCTAACGTATTCTGATATTTACCTTTACATTATAATGCTTAGTGTAAACGTTGTCAATTCTCAAATTAAACAAAGCTTACGCACATCTTTGTTTAATTTGAACATTTTAAAAGTAATAAATGTGAAAATATTAAACTAATGCTGTTATGCCACTTGAAAAATATATCATAATGTTGTATAATAAAAGTGATGATAAGCAAAAATATATTTACTTTGGTTTGGAGCTATGTTAATGAAAAAGATAGAGATTTTTACCGACGGCGCTTGTTCGGGCAATCCCGGCCCTGGCGGATACGGCGTCATTCTGAGATATAAAGGCACGACGAAAGAGCTTTCGGGCGGTGAACCTAATACCACCAACAATCGTATGGAACTCACCGCTGTTATAACAGGTCTGAAAGCGCTTAAAGAGCCTTGCGAGGTCGAGCTTTACAGCGACTCGAAGTATATAATCGACGCTGTTACAAAGGGCTGGGCAAAAAAGTGGCAGGCTAATAACTGGGTCAAGTCGGATAAGAAAAAAGCCATTAACAGCGACCTTTGGGCTGAGTTATTGGCGCTTTTGGACGTTCACAAAGTCACGTTCAATTGGGTCAAGGGTCACGCAGGTCACCCCGAAAATGAACGCTGCGACGAGCTTGCTGTTATGGGTTCAAAACAGTTTAAATAATTATTAAATTTCTGTTAAGTTAGCGAAAGCTATTGCATTTTGTAGTAATTTAGTATATAATAAAATAGTAAATTTATATAAGAAAGGTATGATTTAATTGGAAAAGAGATTTGTTTATGCAGACAACTCTGCAACGACCAGAGTATCGCAAAAAGCTCTTGACGCCGCTCTGCCTTATTTTACTGAGCTCTACGGAAATCCGTCAAGTATATACACGCTGGGAATGGACTGCGCAAAGGCAGTTCTTAAAGCGAGAGAACAGGTCGCAGAGGCATTGGGCGCTAAGGTGAATGAGATATACTTCACCGCAGGCGGCTCTGAGTCTGACAACTGGGCTATAAGAGGCTGCGCACAGCTGGGCGAAAAGAAGGGCAAGAAGCACATCATCACAACTTGCTTTGAGCACCACGCTGTTCTTCATACTTGTCAGTATCTTGAAAAGCTCGGCTTTGAGGTAACATACCTCCCTGTTGGCGAAAAGGGTCTTGTAACAGCACAGCAGGTGGAAGAGGCTATCCGTGAGGACACTTGCCTTGTAACTATTATGGCTGCAAACAATGAGATCGGTACTATTCAGCCTATCGGAGAGATCGGCGAGATTTGTCACAAGCACGGCGTATGGTTCCATACTGACGCTGTACAGGCTGTGGGCAATATCGAGATCAATGTCAAGGATATGAATATTGATATGCTGTCACTTTCAGGACACAAGCTCCACGCACCAAAGGGCGTTGGCGTGCTTTATGTCAAGACAGGTATCAATCTGCCAAACCTTATTTACGGTGGCGCACAGGAGAGAAATAAGAGAGCCGGTACTGAGAACGTGCCTTCTATCGTTGCTCTCGGCGTTGCTATCACAGACGCTGTCAAGGATATCCCTGCTAAGAACGATCGTGTCCGCAAGATGAGGGACAGGCTTATCAAGGGACTTCTTGAGATCCCAGAGTCAAGACTTAACGGCGATATTGAGCACAGACTTGCTGGTAACATCAACATTTCTGTAAGAGGCGTTGAGGGTGAAAGCTTACTGCTGACACTTGACCTTAACGGCATTTGCGCTTCATCGGGTTCAGCTTGCACGAGCGGCTCACTTGACCCGTCTCACGTTCTTCTTGCATTGGGACTTCCTCACGAAGTTGCTCACGGTTCTCTGAGATTTTCTATCAATGACGAAAACACAGAAGAGGATATCGACTATATCCTCGAAGTGCTCCCCGGCATTGTAAAGCACCTCAGAAGTATGTCACCTTTGTGGGAGAGAATTTGCAAGACTGAAAATATCCACGATTATACATTAGATTAGGAGGATCATTATGATATATAGCGAAAAGGTTATGGATCATTTCGCAAATCCAAGAAATGTCGGCGAGATCGAAGACGCTGACGGCGTTGGCGAGGTTGGCAACGCAAAGTGCGGAGATATTATGAAGATGTATATTAAGGTAAACGACGGCATTATCACAGATGTCAAGTTCAAGACCTTTGGCTGCGGCGCTGCTGTTGCAACATCTTCAATTGCTACTGAAATGATCAAGGGCAAGAAGCTTGAGGATGCTCTCAAGCTCACAAACAAGGCTGTTGTTGAGGCTCTTGACGGTCTGCCGCCGGCAAAGCTCCATTGTTCAGTTCTTGCTGAGGAAGCTATGAAGGCTGCTATCTCTGACTATTACAAGAGACAGGGTATCGACCCGGAGCCATTTGTAGGCAAGCAGTCTGCTCCGAATTGCGAAAATTGTAATGTCTGATAGAGTTTTAGTTGCTATGAGCGGCGGCGTAGACAGCTCTGTTTCCGTCAAGCTTCTACTTGATGAGGGTTATGACGTTGCAGGCGCTACAATGCGGCTTTACAGCAATGAAGACATCGGGCTTGAAAAAACAAGGACTTGCTGCTCTCTCAATGATGTTGAGGACGCACGTTTTGTGGCTTTCAAGCTGGGTATCGACTTTCACGTTTTCAATTTTTCCGACGATTTCAAGCATTATGTCATCGATAATTTCGTTGACACTTATCTTGAAGGCGGCACGCCTAACCCTTGTATCGAGTGCAACAAGCATTTGAAGTTCACCAAATTCTATGAGCGTGCAAAGCTCCTTGGCTTTGATAATATCGCAACGGGACATTATGCTACCCGTGAATTTGATGAAAAAAGCGGCAGGTGGCTGCTAAAGCGTTCACCCGACAGATCAAAGGATCAGAGTTATGTGTTATATGGTATGACGCAGGATCAGCTTGCGCACACCCTCTTCCCTGTCGGCGAAATGCACAAAGACAAGATAAGAGACATTGCCGAGGAGAACAAGCTTATAAACGCCGCTAAACCCGATTCGCAGGATATATGCTTTATCCCCGACGGCGACTATGCTTCATTTATAACAAAGCGCAGCGGAGAGCAGAAAATAGGCGATATCGTCCTGTCCGACGGCACAAAGCTGGGCACTCATCGTGGACTGATACATTACACTATCGGTCAGCGCAAGGGCGTAGGCGTTTCGTATAGCGAACCGCTTTTTGTGGTGGACAAGGATATGGAAAATAATCGCCTTATTATGGGCAAGGCTGACGAGATATTCCGTGACGAGCTCGTGGCAGGCGATGTTAATTTCATAATTTTTGATAAGCTCACAGAGCCGGTTAAGTGTACGGCTCAGACACGTTATCATCAAAAGGACGCTGGCTGCACCATATCACCTCTTGAGGACGGTAAAGTGCTTGTCAAGTTTGATGAGCCGCATAAGGCTATCTCAAAGGGACAGGCAGTCGTTTTCTATGATGGAGAATATGTTATCGGCGGCGGAACGATCTTATAAACAAAAAAACAAACCCACAAGCGAAAAACTTGTGGGTTTTATTATGTCTTAAATTAGCTACCTGCCTTTTTGTGAAGCGATCTAAACTCCGCAGGAGAAAGCATTTCGTGCTTTTTGAACACCGCACAGAAGTAACTGCAATCGTTGTAGCCGACTTCTGCGGCAATCTCATTAATGTTGAGTTTGTCCTCAAGGAGCAAAAGCTTTGCCTGTTGGATACGCTTTCTCGCAAGATATTCAAATGGTCTGAGGTTCAAGCACTCTTTGAATAATCTACAAAGATACTGCGGCGAAAGGTCAATAAGATCGGCAAGTTCAACCAGCGTGAGTTCTTTCTGAAAGTTCTTGTCAATATAATCTATTACAGGCTGGAGCTGATTGAGCTTCTGACCGTCCTGACTGCCGTTTTGCAGATTAACTACTCTGTGCAGCTCGATAAAGAACTGATACAGATTGGCGGAGCATTGGTGGCCGCAGTAATAGTAATTCGTTTTCATAAGATAAAGTATCTTCTTGAAAATTGCGTCAACTGCGTTAAGGTCATTGATATGGAAAACCTTGGCTTTTTCGAGTTTGATATGCTTGAGCAGCGGCAGGACTTCTCTGCCCTCAAAGGTTATCCAATGAGTCTCCCAAATATCTCCTACAGGATAATATTCGTGTGGAACAGACGGCGGCAGATAAAATGCGTCGCCGGGCTTGATATCGTACTCTTGTCCATCAAAAATAATGTGGCCTTGTCCCCTTGTGCAGTAGATTATCTGATGATTGGGATAGCCGTCTTCTCTTATAAAATGAAATTCCTTGTCCCTTGCGCCGACGCCAAGCACATAAAGCGGAAGATTGACTTCGTCGCTGAGGACAGGGTAATAGTAATCGGTCATAATGACTCTCGCTTTCCTATAAATTCTATAAATATGACTACAATTTGATTTCATATTCTTTTATTATATATTATCACAACATCGCAAAAAAGTCAAGAATTTTCAAAAAATATGTTGTACAAACTCCGTAAATATGGTACAATAGTAATAGTGAATGATCGTTGTTATCCCTTTGAAGGAAAGGAGATAGTTTATGATAAAAAAGATCATAGCATTTATTACAGCGGCCGCAATTGCGTGTATGCTTCCGCTGACAGCACTTGCTAAAACGGTTGAGAATGAAGTAAGCGTGCCGCCGAAAATAGTTGTTTTGGGCGACTCAATCGCCGCTGGCTACGGCCTTGAGGGCTTTTCTGAGGACAGATATTCCTGCGACTCTTATGCCAATATCCTTTACAGCGAGTATAAGAAAGTGCTTCCCGATGACTGTCCAACTGACCTTGCAAATCTCTCAGTTGTGGGCGATACCTCACTGCAGCTTTTAGATCATCTGCAAAACAAGGAATATGACGATAAGCTGAAAGACAGCGACTGCGTTATAATTTCTATCGGTGGAAACGATATCCTAGGGCTGTTTCTTGACTTCCTTATGAATGATCTGGGCATAACACCCGACACCACAACGGAGGAGCTTCTTGACAAGACCAAGGATATTATGGGCATAGCGATGGATATGAAAAATATGTCCGACGATATGGACAAGGCGCTTTCTAGATTTGGCGACAGGCTCAATTCTGTTATCGACTACATAAACACCCAGACCGACGCCACAATTGTTATGCAGACACTTTACGATCCGCTGGATAATTTCACACAAGGCATAGTTTTTCAGAGTATGTCAAAAGAAAAGATAACAAAACTCAACAAGATCATCACGGATAATGCCACCGATGAAAATGGAAAAGAGCGTTATCTTGTGGCGGACGTTTACACCGAATTCAGCGACCACGGAACTGAGTTCACGAACATCTCCAAATATGACATACACCCAAATAAAGACGGTCATACTCTTATCGCTTCCTGCATAGACAAGGTAATAAGGACAAAAACTTACACCTACACCAAGCAAGTACCCGACAGCGATAAGTTCAGTAAAAAAGACGTCACGATCATCGCAATATCTGCCGCTGCTTGTGCGGCAATAATCGTCGCAGTTATTGTGACAATAAAACACAAAAAGAAAGGATAAAATTATGAACATCTTTCTTATTGATTTTGAAAATGTAAAATCAAAGGGTCTCACGGGTATCGACAAACTTCCCGAGACCGATAAGGTCATCATCTTTTATAGCGAAAATTCCGATACCATAAGCTTTGAAATGCACCAAAAAGTGCTGACTTCAAAGGCTGCTATCGAGTATTTCAAAGTCCACGTCGGCGGCAAGAATGCCCTTGATTTCCAACTTTCCACACTGCTGGGCTATCTTATCGCCAAGGACGAGTACGAAAATGTCGTCGTTATAAGCAACGATCGTGGCTTTGATTTTCTCCACGATTTTTGGCACGGCCCTTATATCGAAGCCCACAAGGCCAACGTCCTGAGAACAAGAACTATTCAGGCGGCAATAAATTACAATGATAATCAGCAGCGCCTTGCAATGGGTCTTGTTGTGGCTGAGCCTGTTGAGGACGATTTAGAAGAAGAGCTTGAGACTGAGACAGAAAATGAAGCCGCAGCTAAGTCCGAAGTCGTACAAACGCTGGAGGAGACCACAGAAGAGGAAGCCGTTGCTGTTGATGAGCCGGCAAACGAACCTGTTGAAGCAACTGAGGTTACAGAAGCAGTTGCTTCTCCGACAGAAACAGAAGAGGAAGAACCTATCGAAGCTTGTGCACCCGATCTTCCTACCGAAACACTGGTAGAACCTATTGAAACAGCAGAGCCAGAGAAAGAGCAAGCTCCAAAGCGTAAGCCGAGAAAGAAACGTGTTGTTGGCTATAAGGCGAATCTTCAGTCGATACTCAGCGAGATCTGCAATGATGAACAGATCGAAACTATAGGCAAGCTTATCCCCGAATCAAACACCAAGGAAGAGCTTCACAATTCTTTGGCAAAGGTCTATAAGCAACAGGCAACAGACTTTTACAAACTGCTCCGCCCGAAATATCTCCGTCTGAAAGGCCTTTATGACGATGAAAACGGCGTTAAAACTGAGGAAAACAAGCCCGAAGTAGTTGCGGCAGATATTGCAGCTTCAGACAATGTCGAGCCCGAAAAGATAATCTATCACGATGTTCTGACAGTCAAGCTTTCAGAGCTTATGGATAAAAAATGTTCTGACGACGAGCTTGAGCGCATTAAGCAATGCGTTGTCGAGGCGGACACAAAGCAGCAGCTTTACATCAAAATGGTGAAGGCGTTCCGCAAGGAAAAGGGCTGCGCATTTTACAATGTCATTAGGTCAGAATATCAGACTTTACACAAAATGGTACAGGAGAATGAAATATGAAATTGATGATAGCTTCCGACATTCACGGCTCGGCTTATTGGTGCGAAAAAATGCTCGCTGCATTTGAGAAAAGCGGTGCTGAAAAGCTTGTGCTTTTGGGCGATATACTTTATCACGGCCCAAGAAACGACCTTCCAAAGGATTATGCGCCGAAAAAGGTCATAGCAATGCTCAATCCACTCAAAGACAAGCTTCTTTGCGTTCGTGGCAATTGCGATACAGATGTCGATCAAATGGTGCTGGACTTCCCTGTTATGGCTGAGTATGCTTATATCTGCTGTGACGGTCTGCGCATTTTCGCTACTCACGGTCACAAATTCAATTGTGACCACCTGCCGCCGGTCTCAAAGGGCGATATTCTCCTTCACGGACACACACACGTTCCTGTTATAAAGGATTGCGGCGATTACACATACATTAACCCCGGTTCGGTCTCAATTCCTAAAGAGAATTCGGCTCACAGTTATCTGATACTTGAAAATGGCGAGTTCACATTCGGCGCACTTGACTAACACAAAAAGGCAGCTATCAAAGCTGCCTTTTCTTATGCCTATTTGATTGTTGTTTCAAGTCCGTTCACGGCGATCTCAGGGTCGTCAAGGTCAATAATAAGGCACTTTCTGCCGTCGATTATCTGCGTTTTGACCTTGTCGACAGCGTCCTTGCCGATGTTCACAGTAATGCTCGGCGCAGTCACAACAGTTTTTTTCTCCACAAGGTTGATAGCGGTCAGCGGCTTGTCGCCAACAGCAGATTCATACACCTTCGGCAGATTATCAAGTTTATCCTGACTGACACCAGCCTCCCACAAAATCGACGAAAGCTTGTGGTCGTCAATTGTCGGTATCTCCGTTTCGTGGGCGTTCTGATCCACAACTTCCTGTATTTTCTCGTTCACAGTCGTGATGAGATCATAGTCAAGCTCATCGCCCACAACATTGTTGAGTATCGCCTTGAAAGTTTCTTTCTCGTTCTGACAAGTCATTGAAAACTCACAGCCCAGTAGCTCGTTCACAACGCTGGTGTTCGGCTTCTTAGGATTTTTCGTGTAATAAAGCACGCCATTAACGTCGGGCGAGCGGTCATTGAACAGCGGATACAAAAATCCGTCCGTCGGCAGCTCAACTATCCTGTCGCTGGATTCTTTCTTTGCGATCGAATTATTCTCTTCGTTGTAAATAAGCCCGTCAATACGCAGATTTACGGGGCAGATCGCAGTAATGAGGAAGTTGTAATCAATGTCAGAATCCTCTTCAAAATCGTCATTCTTGTTCTTTTTGATGACGGAATATGTGCAATGCGCCGTGAAGATCGTGTATGTAGAAACGTATTCCATTTTCTCCACGATCTCGTTTAGAAACTTATCTACAGCTTCTTCGTCAAGCAGCTTGCTTTTGAGAGTTGCGTACAAAAACGGCTGAGCTCCGCCCTCGAGATATGCGTCCTTCGGGAACGAATACTCCAGCAGATTTTTGCCGATAGAGCCGCTGAGAACCTTCTTGAGGTTTATCATAATGAGCTCTGATTCGTCCTGCGGAATGGTGTTGTAAAGCTGGTTAGTCTTGCATTTGATGTTCTTTTCAGCGTCCACAAACGCCGTAACAACGTGATTTACGGTGAAAAAGCCACAGTCGTCGTTAAAATTTTTCTTTATTTCAGCAATTTCTTTCTTGTTCATTTAGGTGCCCTCCAAAATCAGTTAAGATAATTATATCATAATTTTCACCGATTTTCAAGACAAAAATAAAAAATCCCGCAGCGCAAGCCACGGGATAATTTTATCAGCAAATTAAACTGGGTGAACCTTGTTTTCAGCGTCGGAATGCTTTCCGTCAACGCCGTACTTTCTGTCACGTCTGTCCTTGAAGAACTTAGGCGCAACCTTCGGGAACATTGCATATGTGAGGATATCCTCTTCCTGCTCTGTCCACTCAGCAGCTTCCTTCTTCATTGTCTCGAACTCTGGCTGGAGAAGGTCGGCTGGACGGCAAGTGATAGGCTGCTCGTCACCGAGAATCTTCTTCTGGAACTCTGGGTCGATAGCAACTGGTGTCTTGCCATATTCGCCCTTAACAAGACCCTTGAACTCCTTAGTTACAGTCTTGTATCTCTCGCCCATAATTACGTTGAACACAGCCTGTGTACCAACGATCTGGGATGTTGGTGTAACCAGCGGTGGGAAACCAGCGTCCTTACGAACCTTTGGAACTTCCTTGAGAACGTCCTCAAGCTGATCTGCCTTGCCGGCCTGCTTGAGCTGTGAAAGGAGGTTCGAGAGCATTCCGCCCGGAACCTGATAAAGAAGCGCATTTGTGTTTGTTGCCAGCATTGAAGGGTCAAGCAGACCATTGTCAATGTACTTCTTTCTGAGTGTCATAAAGTAATCTCTTACTTCATTGAGCTTAACGAGGTCAAGACCTGTGTCATACTCTGTGCCCTTGAATGTAGCCACTATAGACTCAGTAGGAGCGTGTGATGTACCAAGTGCGAGAGGTGACATTGCTGTATCAACAGCATCAACGCCAGCTTCAACAGCCTTGAGGATACACATAGAAGCAAGACCTGATGTGTAGTGTGTGTGGAGCTGTACAGGGATCTTAACAGCGGACTTGATATCCTTAACGAGAGTTTCAGCCTCATAAGGAGTAAGAAGCGCAGCCATATCCTTGATACAGATAGAGTCAGCACCGGCACTCTCAATCTGCTTAGCATAGTTCATATAATACTCGTGTGTGAATACTTCACCAAGAGTGTAAGAGATTGCGACCTGAGCGTGACCATTTTCCTTCTTAGCAGCCTTGATAGCTGTCTCAAGGTTTCTGATATCGTTCAGAGCGTCGAAAATTCTGATGATGTCGATACCGTTTGCGATAGACTTCTGTACGAAATACTCAACAAGGTCGTCAGCATAGTGACGATAACCAAGCATATTCTGACCTCTGAAAAGCATCTGAAGCTTTGTGTTAGGCATTTCTTTTCTGAGGATACGAAGTCTCTCCCAAGGGTCTTCGTTCAAAAATCTGATACAGGAATCAAATGTAGCGCCGCCCCAGCACTCAGCGGAATAGAAACCGATCTTATCCATTGTAGAAAGAATAGGGCGCATATCGTCCATTGACATTCTCGTAGCCAAGAGTGACTGGTGAGCGTCACGAAGGACTGTTTCAGTTATTTTAAGCTTTGCCATTTTAAATCGTTCCTTTCGTTAATTTTTCAGGAGTATTGATTAGCCGATAACAGCAAGAACTGTACCGGTCTCAACAGCAGAGCCCTTTGTTGTGTTGATGCTGAGCACCTTACCATCGCAAGGAGCGTTTACGTCATTCTCCATCTTCATAGCTTCGAGTACGCAGATAGCCTGACCTGACTTAACTGTGTCGCCAACAGCTACCTTGATGTCAAGGATTGTACCTGGCATTGGAGCAGATACTTTTGTGCCCTCAGCAACAGGAGCAGCGGCTGGAGCTGGTGCAGGAGCTGCGGCAGCAGGAGAAGGTGCAGCTGCAACAGGTGCAGAAGCAGCGCTTCCGCCAACTTCCTCAACTGCAACGTCATAAGCTTTTCCGTTTACTGTAATATTATATCTTTTCATATTATAAAACCACCAATCTTAAATTTGATATGTTTAAATTACAACTGAATGTTGCTGTGCTTCTTAGGAAGTCTTGAAATTCTCTTGCCTGCCATAACTTCGATAGAGTTCATAAGTGTCTCTCTGATCTCGTTCTTAGCGATAACGCCGTCAACACAGCCGTTAGCAGCAGCAACAGCAGCAGAAGCGTTTTCCTTTGCGAACTTGTCAGCAAGCGCATTTCTTGCAGCGGTAAGGTCTTCAGCGCCCTTGAGCTCATCGTGCTGGAGGAACTCAACAGCAGTTACAGGAGTAAGTGCAGATACAGAAGCTGTATCGAGAGCGAATGACAGGTCAGCGTTTGCGCCCTTGCCGGCAAGTGCGATGAATGCAGGGCCGTATGCCTTGCCTGTTACAACAGCAAGCTTGATAGTTGTTGCCTCAGCATATGCGTGGCAAAGCTTAGCCATATCCTTAACTGCGCCGTAAGCCTCAGTCTCGTCGTCAGCCTTGAATCCCTCTGTGTCAACGATAGTTACAACAGGGATAGCGTAAGAGTCACAAGTTCTTACAAATCTTGCGATCTTTGAGCAGTCAGCAGATGTGAGCTTATCGTCAGTCTTGTTTGTTGCAACAACACCAACAGTAGCGCCGCCCAGTGTTGCGAGAGCTGTGTAAGAAGCCTTGCCGAACTCAGCATTGAGCTCGATAACGCTGTCGCCGTCGCAAACAGCCTTTGCTATGCCCTCAGCGTCGTCGCCAACAGCCTCAGTTGGGTCAGCAAATTCGTACATTGGAACAGGTGAAAGGTTGTTCTGTGGGAGCTTTGTAAGTATATTCTTAGCAGCCTCAACAGCAGCCTTGTCATCATCACAGACAACAGCAGCAGTACCGTTTTCAGCAGCATTCTCAGCAGAGTTCTTTACATTTGCGTTTGGTGCAACATAAAGCTCAGCGTCCTTAGCGATAACTGTGAAATCAGCAGACTCAGCAAGCATTGCAGCACAGCCGGCGCAAGTACCTGCAACAACAGCGATCTGAGGAACAACACCTGAAAGGTTGTTTGTCCACATAAGAAGCTCACCATAAGCATTTAGAGCCTTTGAACCGTCGCTAACGTCAGCGCCGAATGAATCATAGATACCAACAACAGGAACGCCTGTCTTAGCGGCGAGATCATATACCTTTATGATCTTCTTAGCCTGCTCTTCTGAAAGAGCGCCGTCCTTGACGGTGATATCCTGTGAAAAAGCATAAACTGGGTTTCCTTCAACATAACCGAAAACGGTGATAACACCGGCAAGGTTGTCGCCCGATTTAGCCAAAGCGCCAAGCTCTGTAAATTTTCCTTCGTCAAACAAATATGTCAGCCTGTTTCTTGCAGCAGTAGGAGCCGCAGCCTTAGCCTTGAGCTCAGCAAGAGTTGAAATTGAATCAGACATACAGTTTCCTCCATTCAATTAATTTTTGTGATAAAATAGCGCAAAATTACTTGTTTTTATCATATTTATACACTTACTATTATACTATTTTTTTTTGCAATTTACAAGTACAAATTGTCCCATTTTAAGAGATTTTACGTTTAGTATTATAATCAATATCTATGTGCAGGATTTATTAAGCATTTTGCACAATAAGAACAGGCGGAACACAGTTATTCCGCCTGAAATCACCTATTATTTCTTGGTTATAGCGTTTCTGAGGGCTCTCAATTCGTCCGGTTTGAGCTCTCTGTACTCTCCTGGTTTGAGCATACCGAGCTTGATGGGACCGATAGCAGTTCTTTTAAGTCTTGCCACCTCAAGTCCCACAGCTTCGCACATTTTTCTTATCTGTCTGTTTCTGCCCTCGTGGATAGTCATTTGCAAAACCACTCTGCCCGGCTGCTTGTCCAAAACAACGACTGAACACTCTTTGGTCATTTTGCCGTCTATTTCCACGCCCGAAGCAAGCTTTATAAGCTGCTCATCGTTTACATCGGGTCTCACAGTAACACGATATGTCTTTGCAACGTGTCTTGATGGGTGCATAATATCGTTTGCGAAAGCGCCGTCATTTGTAAAAAGCAGCAGACCCTCAGAGTTCTTGTCAAGTCTGCCGACAGGATAAACTCTCTCGGGAATGCCCTCAAGAAGCTCAGTAACACACTTTCTGTCCAGCTCATCGCTCATCGTGGTCACATATCCTCTCGGTTTGTGGAGCATAATGTAATAAAGCTGTCTCTTCTTTGCAACGAATATCTTCTCGCCGTCAAGGGTGATAAGATCCTTGCCTGGCAAAGCCTTGTCGCCAAGCTTGCAAGGTCTGCCGTTGACCTTGACACGACCTGCCGAAATGTATTCCTCAGCCTTTCTTCTTGAGCAAACGCCGCTGTCTGCCATTATCTTCTGAATACGAATTTTTTCCATATGTTCTCCTTAATATGTACGGCTCATTTCGAGCCTTTACGAAAATATACTCTTTATCCTGTCAATATAATACTCTATAATGCTCGGCTTGTCAACCTCTGCCCTGCTGTAATTTTCTTTTACGATGATCGGCTTCTCTGCGATAACTCTGCCATTGTAGCTATATACCACCTTGCCCACCTGCTCACCGTTCTTTACTGGCGCATAAGCAAAAGCAGGCAAATAAACCATAGTCTCAACCTTTTGCGCATAGCCGTTGAGCAGCACAGCCTCAGCCGTTTCCGTCTCACAGAGCACTTTGTCACTATCGCCGCCCACGATATTCAGATAATATTTTTTCTTGTCAAGCGGCAGCGCTTGCATTGAAATAAACTCAAAGCAGTAGTCATAAAGCTTTGAATGGTCATTCCAGTCGTCGGGCGCATTAAGCGTTACGCAGATAAGCTCCGCACCATTTCTATCACAAGCCGAAACAAGACAGCGCCTTGCTTTATCGGTAAAACCCGTCTTAACGCCAACAATGCCCTCACAACTTTTCAGAAGCTTATTCGAGTTCATAAGCCAGCGCTCATAAGGCGGATCGCCAAAGCAGACCTTTGCACTTTTCTGCGAGCATATGGCACGGAAGTCAGCATTTTTCATTGCTTCCGCCGTCAGCCTTGCCATATCATAAGCCGTTGAATAATGCTCATCGGTATCATCATCAAGTCCCGACGGGGTCACAAAATGCGTGTCCACAAGCCCAAGCACTTGCGCTTTGTCGTTCATCAGTTCAACGAACTTTTGCGTGCTTCCTGCGACTTTGACCGCCGCAGCATTGGCAGCGTCGTTACCACTTGGCAGCAACATTCCATAGCACAGATCACGGAGCGTGACCTTGTCGCCCTCTTGCAAGCCCATTGATGAGCCCTCAACCTTGATAGCTTCGCTGTCAACAACAAAACGCTCATCAAGGCCGCCGCTTTCCAGCACCAGCAGCACCGACATTATCTTTGTTGTGCTCGCCATAGGCAGCTGCTCGTAGGCGTTTTTCTCAAAGAGGATATCCCCTGTTTCGCCATTGTAAACAATTGCGCTTTTCGCCGATATCTCGCTGATATCGGCGGCTTTGACCCTTACAACGCCCGTCACAGCCGTCATAACAGCCGCCGTCAGCACCGCAAGCCACTTCACACAAACCACACCCTTAAAAACAAATTTCAAGAGTTAGTTTGCGCATATAGTTCATAATAATTCAGTAAATTTATTCCTCGTCTGCGTCGTCAGACTTCTTGTTGAGAAAATCTGTTATCTTGTCTATAACTTCCGGTACCATATTCACGATAGCGTTTTCCTTTGTACTGTTCATAGTGAGCTGCAAAAGCTTAACTTCGCCCTTGTAAACTGCGATAAATGCGATTGGCTGGATAGTTATACCAGCGCCCGAACCGCCGCCGAAAGTCTCTTTTGTGGACTTTGTAGGCAGGTCAGAACCGCCCGATGCAAAGCCGAACGATACCTTTGAAACAGGGATTATTGTCGTGCCGTCAGCCGTAACGATAGGCTTGCCGACAACGGTTTCACAGTCCACCATTTCGTGAATTTTTTCCATTGCAGTCTTAACAAGACCTTCGATCTTTGTGCTCTCGCTCATTTTTATCAACCTTTCATTAACTCAGATTATTTATCCCGATATTTTCAGCCGCAGCCTTTGCTTTTAGCTCACGCTCCTTGCGGTGCTTCTTTCTTGCCTTCTTTTCGGCGCTTCTCTTTGGAAGATATATCCTCAGAAAATTCACGCAAACGCAGAAGCAAATTGCGATAACAGTGCTTGGGCGCACCCTCACCACTGTATGAATGTCATAATCGAACGCCTTTTCATTGAAAATGCAGTTGACGTCCGCCTTTTTTATTTTAACCGTAAATATCCCCGATATCAGCGCAATGACATTAAATAATCCGCCCTGCACCTTGCCGTAAAGCATAGCCGCCTCATAAGCGTCCTCTTTGCCAACGCTCAGCTCGATTTTCGTGTCCGTGAAGCGTATCGTTTTGAGCAGTTTCTTGAAATATTTCCAGCCCATTGGGATATACGGCTTTATAACATTGTATTTTTCTTTTAGATCGTCAAGCTTGCTTTTCTTTTTGCGAGATTTCTTCGCTTTAGGTTTATCCTTTGGCTTTTTCTCACGCTTGAACGCTGAAAAAAAATTTTTCTTCTTAACAGGCTTGCTTTGCTGAACTTCTTCAACTTCGGTGATATTATCCGAACTTTCCATTTTGGTAACGCTCAACTTATCATTGGCGCTGTCAGTATCGTCTGTTTCAATAGTTTTGATATTATCCGCAGTCTGCTGAACGTCGTCAGTCAGAATATTCTCAGCTTTGACCTCTTCCGAAGCTTCTTCATCGTCCATGATATCGGTATTATCAGCCGTCTGAACATTCCCCATCACATCATTATCGCTGTCGGAAAAATCATCGTCAAGACTGACCATAAACTCGTCAAAATCATCAGAAAATGGCTCACCGATATCCTCTTTTGTAGGCTCGGAACTTCCCTTTTTGCGGCTCTTTTTGACCTTTTCTTTCTTAGGCGGACGTGGGTAAATATCGAAAAAAAGATATTTTACTTTCGGATCAAACCCGCTCTTGTCAAGGTCGATCTTCGCCGTGATAGAAAAGTGGAGCATAATAACAATAAAAGCTATTATTCCAAGTATTATCCATAATACTATTATTGCTATCATCTCCTTTGCCGATATATGCTAATTTTTATTCTTCGTCATTTTCGCTGTCATTATTTTCAATGACCTGCTCAATAGTCACCTGTTCCTGCTGATCGGGCAGCGGTGGCAGACCGTCAAGGCTTGAAAGCTGAAAACAGCGCAGAAAAGTGTCCGTGGTCTTGTATGCGATAGGTCTGCCGGGCAGATCAAGTCGTCCAGCCTCAGTAAGCAATCCTTTCTCGACGAGAGAGTTCACAACGCCCGAAGAGTCAACACCCCTGACGTGCTCAACAAAGCCCTTTGTGACAGGCTGATTATACGCAACGATAGTAAGGGCTTCCATCGCCGCAGGAGACAGCACGGAGTTTTTCTTTATCTCCAGCGCTGACTTGATAAAATGCGCAAAGTCTTCTTTTGTCGTGAGCTGATAAGAGTCGTTTAGCTTCACAAGCTTTATGCCGCTGTCTGTCCTGTCATATTTTTCTTCAAGCTTGCCGATTATCTCTTCAAGCTGCTTCTTGACAATGCCGACAGCTTCGCATATCTTTTCAGTTTCAACAGGCTCGCCGCTTGAAAACAAAACAGCCTCCACGGCGGCAATCATTACTGTATCTTCCATATTTCAAATCCTTTTCTTATTTTAACCATAACGCCAGTAATTTTTCATATCATCATCGCCAACAGGAGAATATCCCCAATAATAACGGCGGCGAGACCAATAATTCGGCTTGAAAGTCGTGTACGGCGTGATATCCGCAAGCTGTTTCATAAGCTCGATCTCGTAAAGCGCCTCCGCTGAGATCACTTCGTTGTGCTCGTCATCTTCAATTTCAATCGGCTGAACAACTTCCGTTTTTATATCTTCATCTATAATTGCATCAGCGCTTTCCGATACCTCATCAATAGCTGTCTCTTCGTCAACGGCCTCCGCCGAAGCTTCTTCGACCTTGTCGTCCATAGGCGCATAAGCCGTTATGTAGTTTGAAGATATTCGCTCCGATCGTGAAGCCACAGGCTTTCTTATCTCTTCATATGTGGGCTTCTGATAAAGCTTGTAGATATCCTCTTCATCGGTCACTTCCGACTTGTCACTTTCGTCAGCCTGCGTATCTATCTCGATATCATCAAGGCTTTTGACTTCTTCATTCTCGGCATTATCAGCGTTATTATCTTCAACGCTTTCCTCCTGTTGTACAGGCTTGTCGAAGTCAGATTCTATTTTGCGATTTTTTGAAGCCTTGTTAAAGAATATCTTCGAGTTGTCGTCATTAAGAAAGATCCTGCCCGACTTTGTAAGCTCAAGTATCGCAAGAAAAGTAGCGACCTTTTCACTCTTGTCAGTCATTCCGTCATAAAGATTGCCCATATCACATTCGCCACTATGATAAAGCCGCTTGAGCACATAAATTATCTTCGATGTCACCGACACGATCTTGTGGGACACGATAGGCTCAAACATTTTCGCTTTCAGCGGAACGCTCTGCCTTGCCTTTTTGGATATGCCCATATAAGAGTCATAAAGGCTCTGCGGCTCGTGTATCCTGCTGTAAGTCTTGTCAACAGGCAGCTTGAGTGGGCTTCGCACAAAGAGCAGGTCGCCTGCATAGCTTTCACGCAAAGTCTGCGCCGCAAGCTTGCAGAGAGAATACTCGATTATCCTGCCCTCCAGCTCTTTTTTGAGCTCCTTAGCCTCATCATCGTGGGGCAAAAGCGAACAGGTCTTGATATAAATGAGCCGTGCCGCCATTTCGAGAAAGTCGGCGGCGTCCTCATAATCTTCGTGATCGAGATTGTTTATATAGTCCATATACTGCTCAAGAAGCAAGGATATCTCAATATCGTAAATATTCAATTTGTGCTTGCTGATAAGATGAAGAAGCAGATCAAGCGGTCCTTCAAACATATCCAGCTTGAATTGAGCAGCACTCATTACAAAATTCCTTTCAGTTCGTTGTTAGAAAATAGCGTTGAGGATAGGATCCACCCAGAATGTGAGCTTGTCCATTACCCAGAACATTCCGCTTTGCAGCCAGCCGATAGGCCTATCAAGCACGCCTGTTACGACCAGTATCATAAAGCCGATAGCGATATAATTCTGGTACTGCGCCATAAAGCGGTCAACCTTGTTGCTGGTGAAATATGAGATTATCTTCTCGCCGTCCAGCGGTGGGATAGGGATAAGATTGAACACAGCAAGTCCAACGTTTATCGCCGTGAAATAGTAGAATATAAGTGACACATACCACATCGCTTCCGACATATGCACAATGGAAACAACATAGAACACCTTATAAAGGATAATGCCGATGAACGCCATAATAAGGTTAGATATCGGACCTGCCGCAGCGGTCAGCGCCATTCCCTTTCGGTATTGTTTGAAGCGGATAGGATTGACCTGAACAGGTTTGCCCCAGCCAAAGCCGACAAAGAATATCAGCAGCGCGCCGACAGGGTCAAGGTGTGCCAAAGGGTTCAGCGTAAGTCTGCCCTGATATCTTGGCGTCTCATCGCCCAGTTTTGTTGCCGCCCAAGCGTGAGCATATTCGTGTATAGGTATGCACATAAAAATTACGATGAGTTTTGCTCCGTAATCGAGAACTTTCTGCGGATCAAGCATAATGGCCTCCAAATAGATAAATACATAACAAAATCAAATTTTCACAAATTATAAGATTAATTATACACTATTTTCAATGAAATTTCAAGGCATTTAATGTTTATTTTTCTACGAAAAAGATAAATATATAGAATTTTTCGTAAAATTCAAAAAAAATTGCAAAAAACACTTGCAATTTGATTTCAAATCTGCTATAATATTAAATATTGTGAATAATAGTATTACATTTTGAAGGGTAAAGGAGGTGCAGCCTAATGGCAAAGTGTGAAATTTGCGGAAAAGGTGTTACTTTCGGAATTAAGGTATCCCACTCCCACAGAAGAACAAACAGAACTTGGAAGCCAAACGTAAAGAGAGTTAAAGCTGTTGTAAACGGCACTCCTTGTCACGTTTATGCTTGCTCAAGATGCCTGCGTTCAGGTAAGGTGGAAAGAGCGTAAGCTTAAGCTTAAATATTCCAAAAAATCGACTAGCTTGGCTAGTCTTTTTTTTATTCATTTTTATATGTTATAACACAAAAACGGAGCACAGATATTCTCTGCGCTCCGATATTTTTTGCTTATTTAAATTTACGCCGCAAGTCTGCCGTAAGGTCTCTTGCTCTTTGGCGGAGCAAATACCGACCTTTTTGCACTCTCTGACGAGCTGCCGTTGCCGTCCTCAGAACTGAAACCGTTGTTGGTCTTGTAGATCATATCATAATAAATTATCGCATTGGATATATTTATTCGCTCCTCTGCATAGCTTGAGTAGTTGGTGATATAATCCTCATCGACAACGCCGTCGTTCACTCGTGCCTCGCAGGCGCTTTGACAATATTGCTCATCGACTGTCGTCTTGAATAGGCCTTGATCGTCGTCCATATAAACGGGGTTAGGCGTGTCTTTATATACTTGGTTGCAGGACACCGCCGTCGCAACATTGCTGTAATCAGTCAAATCAAAATATGTATTCTTCTGGCTGTCGTAATAAACTGTATCTGTTACAAAATTGCCGTTCGGGAAGATAACAACATTCTCTTCATCGTCCGCAACAGAGAAAATATCGTGTCCCAAAGCATAAACATTCGAGAAGCCGAACATATTGCCAAGAGTTGGCTGAACGTCATACATTCCCATTATCTGCTTGACCTCTGTCGGCTCATAACCACCGTCCTTTGACCAAATGATGAACGGAACTTTTCTGTTAAGGTTGTAATAGAAATCGTCAACAGGGATATAGCCATCATCGTCCTCAGTCAGAACTGAGTCTGTGAATGGGTTATAGTTGAAGTATCTGTCGTACTCTTCTGCCTTGATCTTAGCGTCGTGGTCGCCATAAATTACAACGACTGTGTTGTCAAGAAGTCCAGCCTCGTCAAGCTCTGACATAAACTGTCCGATAGCTTCATCGGCATAGTGAACCGACTTGAAGTAGGAACCAAGCTTTGTGCCCTCAAGGAACGGCGCTGATATCTCTTCATACATTCCGTCCTCTTCGTTGTACTTCTTGTACTTGAAGTCAACTTCGTAATCGCTGACACGCTCGATATCAGTAAACGGCGTGTGGTTTGTAAGCATAAGGAATGCGCCGTACCACTTGTCGTGCTCTTTATTTATCGTCTCGATCTTTGGAACAGCCTGTCGGAAGAAAGATTTGTCGGCAAGTCCAAGACCGATAGTTTCATCAATGTTGAAGTCTGTATTATAATTGTAGAAATCATCATAACCCAAAGAATGATGAAGGTTTATTCTGTTCCAATATGAGCCGTTGTTGCCGTGCATACTGAATGTGTAATAGCCCTTTTCTTTGAGCATTTTCTGCGTTGTGGTGTAATCTCTGTCCCAATAGTTTATTGCAACAGTACCGCTTGAAGCCGGCATAAGTGATGAAGCAAAGGTAAATTCGCTGTCCGAACTTGTGCCAACGCTTTCCTGCGCATAGAAGTTTGAGAAGTAAAGACCCTCTCTTGCAAGCTTGTTCATATTCGGCGTAAGCTCTTCACCATTTATATAAGTATCCATACAGAACTGCTGGAAGCTCTCGGCGTGGATAACAATGACATTCTTGTCCTTGAAGATGTTTGTGTACTTGTTGCTCTTCTCAGTGGTGTCCTCAGTCTTTGACTTGTCGTCATAAAACTTGTTGAATACCTCTTGGCTCTCCTCATATCCGAACATCATATTTATCTTAGCGTGTGTGCAGGATATAACATCGCTGAACTGATATGTATAAAGTCCGAATGTTCCGAGGACGTATTCCCTGTTCCATTGCTTTGCAAGTCTTGAATAATCAGTACCCGTCAGCGTTGAGCAGAAAATGCCTGCCAGACCGATCGAAACGCAGAATGTTCCAAGGGCGTATCTGCGGCGCTTTCTCTTTTCCTTGACCTGCGTTACATAGTCTCTCGTTCTTCTCTTGAGAAGTATGTACACAACGATCACCGCTGGTATATCCCAAAGGAAGATCAAGTCCTTTGGCTCCATAATATTCTCTGTTACAGCGTCCATAACGCCGCCAAGCTGTGAGGCTGTAGATATCAGCGAAACTGAAATGAACGACTTATAGTTAGTATAGTATATCGAGTTCGCCGTGCAGAGTATCGAGAATATTATCGTCATTATGAGCAGATAAACAAACTGTTTTCTCGGTTTCTTGAAAACATATGATATGAGTGCCAGCAAAAGCACAACAGCAAAGTCCGCCATCAAAGGCTTTATCTGACTATAATTAAATTTGACTGTAAAAGCTCTCAAAAGAAAAGCATTAAGAACTGATGCAAATACAAATGTCAGAAACAGAATATTGTCTTTAAGATATCCGCTGAAACCGCTGCGGACCTTATTCAGCACCTTATTCATTTATATCTCCTTTTCTATGCCTTATTTTTGTCACAAAGAACATTGTATTATCTTTTCTGATAAAAGTCAAGTAAAATAAGTCTTTTTCAGAAATTTACACAAAACAAATCAAGCCATAACAGCATTTTAACGCACTTATGACCCAATCTGACTGACATACTATATTGTACTCTCATTGCGCCTTAATGTCAACAATTCGGCAGAAAATTTCAGTTAAATTTCACTTTTGTAAATAAGACGTAATCAATTTACTATAAAATGCCACTTCGTTTGTACAACTCTTTGAACGCAGGCTTTGAGTATTGATAAAAAATATGAAAATCCACGAACTTTGCTGTTAAAAGTGAAAATCAATTGAAATCGGGATAAAAATATAATATAATAAAAGTGTCAGAAGATGTGTTATACTGCACAAAGTACAGCATTTTTATTTATGCAGTATTTACAGACCAAAACCACGGAGGAACATAATGATAAAACTCATCGCAACAGATATGGACGGAACTCTCCTTGACGATAATAAACAGCTTCCCTGCAATTTTGACGACGTTGTCAGCAGACTTTTTGAGAAAAAGATAAAATTTGTCATTTCAAGCGGCAGAAGCTTCTGTACATTAAAAGAACAGTTTTCAAAATATCTCGCCGATATGACTTTCATCTGCGATAACGGCGCATATGTGGTAGATAAAGGCAACGTCCTTTCAGTATCAGTATTGCCGAAAGAAACGGTCAAAGAAGCCGTTAGATTTTGCGAAAGCCTTGGACTGACAGTTCTCCTCTGCGGCAGAAACGGCACTTGGCACAATTCAAGAAACGATGTTCAGCATAAAGAGATCGCTTCATACTATGTAAATCAGGTGCGAATGGACGACCTTACCCTTGTTGACGATGATATCTTCAAGATCGCCGTATTTGAAGAGGGCGGCATTGAAAATGACGGCTATGTTAAGCTTGAAGAGCGTTTCGGCGATGACTTCAACGTTCAGCTTTCGGGCGTTTACTGGACTGATATAATGAATAAGGGCGTAACAAAGGGCACGGCTCTTAAAACTATCGAGAACCGCATTGGTATCAGATATGAGGAAACAATGGCTTTCGGCGATTACCTCAACGATGTGGATATGCTCAACAATTCATATTACAGCTTTGCAATGTCAAACGCTCACGAATCTATCAAAAAGGTTGCCAACTTCACAACGGGTTCAAATAATGAAAACAGCGTTATGAAAGAGATTGAAAAGCACTGTCTGTCATAATTCTAACAAAATAAAATATCAAAGCGGTCTGATCGTTATGTCAGACCGCTTTTTTTGCGCTTTTTTACGCTTTTATAATCTCATCTTGAAATCATCATAGCCGAACTCTTTTATAAGTTCCAGCTTGCCGTCAAGCTTGTGAAGATAAATTGACGGCAAAGGCATACCATTGAAGGTGTTGTTTTTGCACATTGAATATATTGCCATATCGCAGAAAACGAGCCTGTCGCCCTCTTTCAAATGCTGGTCGAAGGAATAATCGCCGATTATATCCCCTGCAAGACAGGTCGCACCGCCAATGCGATAGGTATGCGCCTTTTCACCTGCTTCGCCCGAATCGATTATATTCGGGCGGTAAGGCATTTCGAGTACGTCGGGCATATGGCACGCCGCCGAAGCGTCAAGAATGGCGATATCCATTCCGTTTTTCATCGTGTCAAGCACCTCTGCAACAAGATAACCTGCGTTCAGCGCAACAGCTTCACCCGGTTCAAGATACACCTGCACGTCGTATTCGTTCTGTAAATAATTTACACATTCAACCAGCGCATCAAGGTCGTAATCGTCCTTTGTGATGTGGTGTCCGCCGCCGAGATTTATCCATTTCATCTTGTGAAGATACTTGCCGAACTTCTCTTCGATGTGTGGGATAGTCCTTTTCAGCACGTCTGCGCCCTGCTCACACATTGTGTGGAAATGCAGACCCTCAATTCCGTCGATAAGGCTGTCGTCAAAGCTGTCAAGGGTCGTGCCCAGCCGTGAATTTTTGAAGCAAGGATTGTAAATATCCGTCTCGATCTCGGAATATTCGGGATTGCACCTTATGCCGCAGGATATCTTTCGGCCGCTCTGCTCCACAGTGCCCTTGAATTTCTGCCATTGTTTAGGTGAATTAAAAACGATGTGGTCGCATATCTGCACAAGCTCTTTCATATCCGCTTCGGTATATGCAGGCGAATAGACGTGCACCTCGCCGTCAAACTCTTCCCTGCCAAGTTTAGCTTCATAAAGTCCGCTGGCTGTTGTGCCTTTCAAGTGCTGGGATATCATTGGATAGGCGCTGTACATTGAAAAAGCTTTCTGCGCAAGCAATATCTTGCAGCCTGTTTTCATCATCACCCAGTCAAGTATCGTCAGATTGTGGTAAAGTTCAGCCTCTTCCACAACGTAGCAAGGGGTCTTGACCTTTGAAATATCAAACATTACGCTCACCTACTATTTCCTGTAAGTTTCATCATTGACAAAATCAACGGTAACTTTCTTGTTGACCATTCTCACGTCCATAAGAGTGCTAACGATATTCTTTGCAAACTTTCTGCTCTCTTCGGGAACGTCGTCATAATCGTGAATGATTATCTCAACAGGTTCGTCAGTCGCCGACAAGGCGTCATAAAGCTTGTTCTCATCGTTTATACCGTCAGTTCCGCAGCCAAGGGCTCTACTGACATATGGGTAAAAAGTCTCTGCATTAACAATTTTTACATCGTCGATCATTAAAATCATTTATTCTTCTCCTACTATCTTTACTGCTGTTCCGTAAGCGATGACCTCTGCTGCACCTGCCGCAATGGCTGATGAAGCGTATCTGATATTCACAACGGCGTCAGCGTTCATCTGTTCAGCTTCCAGAACCATTCGCTTTGTGGCAAGCGCTCTTGCGTCGTTCATCATTTCAGTATATGCCGTAAGTTCGCCGCCGACAAGGTTCTTAAAGCCCTGCATAATATCCTTGCCAACGTTCTTTGTCTGAATGGTCGAACCCTTTACAAGCCCCAGCATTTCAAGCTTCTTGCCCGAAATATAATCAGTATTTACTAAGATCATCGTCCTCGCCCTTCTTTATTTCCTTTATTCTTTGTATAAGCACCGTGATCGCAACACCCGTGAGCAGCGCAGGCACTATAAGAGCGATAATTTTCGCAAGCATAGGCACGCCGTTCATATATGCAAATATCACGCCAATAGCGATATAATAAACGCAGATTATCGTCACGATAACGATAGGTGCTATCATCTTTTTAGTTTTGGTTTTCATTTTTCGTCACCTTGATTATTCAAAAACCAATTTCTTTTTGCCGTTTTTGTTTCTTGGATATTCTCTGATTCTTATAATGTTGGCAATATTTACAATGCTTTCGTATCTGTCGTCGCCCTGAGTTATCCTCACCCAGCCTTCGCCGATCTCTTCAAGGGTACATTCTATCGTCGAGGACAGCGAACCGCCCTGCTGCGGAAGTGTGTAAACAAGCACTTCCTTTCCGAGAAATCTTGCAAAAGCTTCTTCAATTTTCATCTTAGTTACCTCTCTTAGTCAACGAGTACAGGGTCGAAATTCTCTGTCCAAGGCAGACCCCATTTGTTGAGTGCGTCCATAAACGGATCCGGATCGAACTCTTCGATATTGTAAACGCCCGGCTTCTTCCACTTGCCTGTGAGTATCATCATTGCGCCGATCATTGCAGGCACACCTGTTGTGTAAGAAATAGCCTGTGAGCCAACTTCCTTATAACATTCCTGATGATCGCAAACGTTGTAAACATAGTAAGTCTTGTCCTTGCCGTCCTTTTTGCCTTGGAATATACAGCCAATATTTGTCTTGCCCTTTGTTCTCGGACCGAGTGAAGCAGGGTCTGGGAGAACAGCCTTGAGGAACTGGAGCGGAACGATCTTCTTGCCCTCAAAGTCAATAGGCTCGATAGAAGTCATACCAACATTTTCAAGGCACTTGAGGTGTGTAAGATAGCTCTGACCGAATGTCATAAAGAAACGTATTCTCTTGATACCCTTGATGTTAAGCGCAAGAGATTCAAGCTCTTCGTGGTGAAGCAGGTACATATCCTTTTCGCCCACTTGGTCGAAATTGTAAACTCTCTTGATCTCCATTGGCTCGGTCTCGACCCACTTGCCGTCTTGGATATACGAACCCTTTGCGGAAACTTCACGAATGTTGATCTCTGGGTTGAAGTTTGTAGCGAATGGATAGCCGTGATCGCCGCCATTGCAGTCGAGAATGTCGATATAGTTTATCTCATCAAAATAATGCTTCTGAGCATATGCGCAAAAAACGCCTGTTACGCCCGGGTCAAATCCCGAACCAAGCAGAGCCGTTATGCCTGCCTTTTCAAATCTCTCACGATAAGCCCATTGCCACTTGTATTCAAACTTTGCCGTGTCCTCAGGCTCGTAATTTGCTGTGTCAACATAATCTACTTTACACTCAAGACAAGCGTCCATAATGTGTAAGTCCTGATAAGGCAGCGCAACATTGATACAGATATCGGGCTTATATTCCTTCATCAGCGCAACGAGTTCAGTCACGTTGTCAGCGTCCACCTGTGCAGTCGTGATGTTGGTCTTAGTCTTGTCCTGAAGCTCCTCCTTGAACTTATCGCACTTTGACTTTGTTCTGCTGGCGATACAGATATCTGTAAAAACTTCGCTATTCTGACAGCATTTGTGTATAACAACACCTGCAACTCCGCCAGCTCCTATAATCAATGCTCTTGACATTTTCGATCATTCCTTTCTGAAATTAAGTTTGAAATTTTTTATCAATAACAATCCCAATTATAAATTACGTCATTAAAATCAAGCTCTTTGAGCTTTTGTTTGTTTATGAAAAATCCACATACGCCCGAATCGCCCCACATAAGCTTGTCGTTACCCGAACCATAATCGCTGTCAAGCTGTAAAAGCAGGAAGTCGTGGTCGTCGCCTTCATCACGGGGGTCATACTGAGTAAATGCAGGATAACCGCCTATTTTGTGGCCAAATGCGTCCTCGCCAAACTGTTCATAATCCTTTACTTCCTCGCTGAGGTCTATATCAAGATCTGTGGTAGAATTTATGGCCTTTTGCGGCTTGGCTGAGTTATAACCCTCGCAGAAAAGCTTCTCAAACTGCACATCATAGCCACTCATAACGTCGGCGCTCTGTTTAAGCTTCAAGGCAAATTCGCCCAGAACAGGCATACTTCCATCATCGTCAAATTCATTTTTCTCGAACTTAGCCTTGACTTCTTCCTCTGTGACGGTCTTGTCGATATCCTTATGATAAACTATTCTGAACGTATCTTGTCAGGTATTGTCATCAAACGACATTCCGTAAACATCATCGTTGAGTATCCAAAACTGCAAAAGTCCGCTTTCAGGAAACTCATCAAGTTTGACCTGCGAGCAGTCTATCTGCGCCAACAGCCTTAACTGTCTTCCCTTTTTGTCCTCGGGAATTGTGCCATCGTGTGGGATATAACCCATTCCACCGACTTTGCTTTCAAATATCGTCGGCTTATCCTCGGTAAGTTCAAGCCTTGTGCAGTATGTCATAGTCTTATTCTCGACAACCTTCATAGCTTGACGGGCGCATTTTAGCTGTGCATTGCGCTCAGAATTATCGTCAGCTTTATCATTCTTTTTCAATTTATCAAACAGCCCCATAATCAGCCCCATAATTCTCCCCTTTTTATTTATAAAAGTATAGAAGTATCTCTCTTAAAAGCTTGCAGGCAAGCGCCGTTGAACGTCCCGTCTGATCGTAAACAGGCGAAAGTTCGTTGACGTCAAAGCCAACTATATTCAGCTTTGATACATCTTCGATAGCGTACATAAGCTCCTTGAACGTTACTCCGCCAGCCTCTGGAGTTCCTGTTCCCGGGAACTCTGATGGGTCAAGCACGTCAAGGTCGAGCGTAAAGTAAACAGGCTTGTCAGCTAATTTCTTGACTGTGTTGTCAAGTCTGAAAAAGCCGAACTTCTCCATAAAGGTGTGCTCTTTCGCAAACTGAAATTCCTCACGCTCGCCGCTTCTTATGCCGAACTGATATATCTTTCCGTCGCCCACGATATCCCAACATCTGTGAAGCACGCAGGCGTGAGACTCTTTAACGCCGAGATAATCGTCACGAAGATCGGCGTGTGCGTCAAAGTGAACGATATGCAGGTCAGGATATTTTTCCGCAACAGCTCTCACCGCACCAAGAGTAACGAGGTGTTCGCCGCCTATCATACAAGGCACTTTGCCATCGTCAAGTATTTCTGCTGTACGGCTTTGGATATCTCTCAAAGCGCCGTCAGGGTTGCCAAAAGGCAGCTCAAGATCGCCGCTGTCGAAAACTTTAACGTCAAGCAGGTCTTTATCCTGATATGGCGAATAGGTCTCAATGCCAAAGCTCTCGTTTCTCATCGCTGAGCTTGCAAATCTTGTGCCCGGTCTGAATGATGTGGTGCTGTCATATGGTGCGCCGAAAAGTACTATTTTGGCTTCATCATATTCGCAGTCGCAGCCTATAAAAGTATGAACATTCTTTTCCATTCCTATGCTCCTTAATCGCAGTCCTCAAGGACGTCAAGCACATAATTCGGCAGCGCAAAACAGCCCTTGTGAAGCTCCGTATTATAATATCTTGTCTTAATGCCGAATTTTTTCCATTCGTCAGCCTTGAGGTCATAAACAGGGTGAAGATTTTTCGAGGCAAATCCAAAGAGCCAATGTCCCGACGGATAGGTCGGAATGTGGGTCTGATAGACCATTGAAACAGGAAATGCGCTTCCAATGCGTCTATGTGTGCGCTTGACCATATCCACATAGGAATCGTAATAGGTGCTTTCGTGCTGGTTTATGAGTATTCCGCAATCGGTCAGCGCTTTTGAACAGTTGCCATAAAATTCCTTTGTGAAAAGACCCTCACCCGGTCCGAACGGGTCGGTGGAATCGACTATAATAAGATCGTACTCGTTCTCTTTTCGTCTGACGAATTTCAAGCCGTCCTCGATATAAAGGTCAAGCCTTGGGTCGTCAAATGAGCAAGCTGTCTGGGGCAAAAACTCTTTGCAGACCTCCACCACTTGCTTATCTATCTCCACCATATCTATCTTTTCAATGGTGTCATATCGGCACAGCTCACGGATAGTTCCGCCGTCTCCTGCGCCGATAACAAGGACTTTCTTGATGTTCGGATTGACCGCCATTGGCACAGCCGTGACCATTTCGTGGTAGATAAATTCGTCCTTTTCCGTCAGCATTATAAAGCCGTCAAGCACCAGCACTCTGCCAAATTCATAGGTATCAAAAACATCTATCTGCTGGTAATAGCTCTTGGCGGAATAAAGCTGCTTTTTAACTCTGATAGTAAAATTAACATCATCGGTATGTTTTTCAGTAAACCAAAGATCCATAAAATTGCTCCTCTCTATGAGTTTACCACAACATTGATATTGTTTATCTCAAGGTCTTCCGTACCCGTGAGGAAACAGCCCTTTTCTTTGCAGTATGCGATATAGCTCAAAATATCGGCTGTTATCTTCTCGCCCGGTGCAAGTATCGGTATTCCCGGCGGATAGCACATCACGAACTCTCCGCATATCATACCCTCGCTCTGCTCGATCGGCACGGACTTTTTATCGCTGTAAAAGGCTTTCTGCGGCGGTATCTCGACGATCGGGTTGATATATTCGTGGTCGAACATTCCCGAAGGGTCTTTTGAATAAAGCCGCTTTATCTCTGAAAGTGCTGAGATAAACCGCTCTATCTCAAGCTCTCTGTCGCCAGCTGAGACGATAGCAAGTATATTGCCGATATCGCCGAACTCTATCTGAATGTCATAATCGTCACGAAGGATATCGTATACCTCAACTCCTGCAAGACCCATTGCTCTGGTATGTACTGAAAGCTTTGTGCTGTCGAAAGCATAGATATCATCGCCGTTTTCAAGCTCTCGTCCAAAGGCGTAATAGCCGCCTATCTTGTTTATCTCTTCCCTTGCGTAATCTGCATAGTCAACAGCTTTTTTGAAAAGCTCTTTGCCGTTTAGAGCGAGATTTTTTCTTGCAAGGTCAAGGGACACCATAAGCAGATATGAGCCGCTTGTGGTCTGGGTGAGGTTGATTATCTGCCGCACATAGCCCTCTGAAACGCTGTCACCGCACAGCAAAAGTGACGACTGCGTCAAGCTGCCGCCTGTTTTATGTATTGAAACCGCTGCCATATCAGCGCCAGCCGCCATTGCAGAGCAAGGCAAGTTATCGCCGAAATAGAGGTGTGTTCCGTGTGCTTCATCAGCCAGCGCCAACATTCCGTGGTCGTGGGCAAGCTTTACTATCTTTTTGATATCTGAGCAAATGCCATAATATGTAGGATTATTGACAAGGACTGCCTTAGCGTCGGGGTTGTCCATGATAGCCTTTTCAACGTCTGCAACGGACATTCCGAGAGGTATTCCAAGCTCTTTATTCGTGCCCGGATTAACGTAAACAGGGATAGCGCCGCATACAACAAGGGCATTGATAGCGCTTCTGTGGACGTTTCTAGGCATAATTATCTTGTCTCCAGCCTTGCAGGAGGCGAATATCATAGTTTGAACTGCGGCAGTTGTGCCGTTTACAATGAAAAAAGCGTGTTTAGCCCCGAAAGCCTGTGCTGCAAGCATTTCAGCGTCCTTAATGACAGATACGGGGTGACAGAGGTTATCAAGGGGCTTCATAGAATTGACGTCGCATTTAAGGCACTCTGCGCCGAGAAAATCTCTCAGCTCTTTATTCATTCTGCCGCCCTTGTGACCAGGCACGTCAAGGCGGACAACTCTGTTTCCCATATGCTTTTTCAGAGCTTCATAAATTGGGGCATTATTCTGAGTTAAATTCAATTATATCACGACCTTATCAGTAAATATTCATACCGCTGTAAATCTCTATCATTTCTCGTCGCAGGCGGTCGGAGATATCAAGGCGCTGCTTTGGAGTAAGCTCATAGACGTCCTGCTTGAAGAGGTAATTTTGCAGGTCTATCTCCTTGATAAGCAGCTTAGTATGGAATATATTGGACTGATAAACATTGACGTCGATAGCGTCATATTTTTTCATAGTATTCTGATCTATATAATCCTGAATGGACGTGATCTTATGGTCGATAAAGAACTTTTTGCCAAGAACATCACGGGTAAAGCCTCTAACACGGTAGTCGATAGTGATAATATCTGAATCGAAGCTGCCGATAAGGTAATTAAGAGCATTAAGCGGCGAAATAGTTCCGCAAGTGGAGACGTCGATATCCACACGGAAGGTCGATATCGCATTATCGGGGTGATATTCTGGGAAAGTGTGAACGGTAACGTGGCTTTTATCGAGGTGAGCGTGTACCGTTTCGTGCTGGAGCTCACTAATTCTACCCTGATTACAGGAAGGGTCGATAGAGTCCTCGTCGAGGGCTTTTTCGGCGATGAGCACGTTCACAGACGCACCCTGCGGCTCATAGTCCTGTTTTGAGATATTGAGTATCCTTGCGCCTATCATTTCAGTAACGTCGCAAAGAATTTTTGTCAATCTTTCGGAATTATACTGCTCGTCGATATAAGCGATATACTCCTTCTGCTCTCTCTCTGTTTTAGCGTAACAGACATCATAAATGTTAAAACTCAGGGTCTTGGTCAAATTATTAAAACCATACAACGAAAGCTTCTGCTCCAACCCTAACATCACCAGTCCTTTCGGAAAAAATTTAGCAATACAAGACTAAAATTTAGACTTACCCCTATTATAACATATTTCTTTTAAAAAGTATATACCTTTACAAACTTTTTATTTTTTAATTCGCATAGGGCTGGACTGCGGGTATGTCAATGTTTCTGAACCTGTCAATCGTAGGGGCGAACAGCGTTCGCCATTTGGATTAACGTCTTTATTTAGGTGAATGTCAATATGTAGGGAACGGCGAAATTTATCTGCTCACCGTTACTCGCATATAAATTGACGTCCCGTGACCGAAGCGGCGCATTATCCCACATATCAATGAAAAAGACGAGCGGCATTGTATGATTTACATTTAGGTGAACAGCAACGTATTTGTGCAGACCAATTGGCAAGGAAAACACATAGTTGACATTCTTGAACGTTCAGAATAATCAAGACAATCGTGCTTCGATGGGACGTCGAGGACGCCGTCCCCTACATTTAGAATGTTTCATATTTTTATTGTGAACAACGTGTACAATGGATTTTGGTGTGTTGTACTCTCCGAAAACGGCTTGATTAGGACGTTTGCAGTATCAATTTTTCTTATAACAACAAACAACTTCTCTATATACTATATATTATTTATTACTCTATTAAGAGATGGTTGTTATAATGTACACAATAGTAATAAAACAGCGTATCTAGGCGGTTTGAGGCGTGTACAACAGCGGCGGTTTATGTTGTACATTGTTGTTCCCCATGAACACTCAGGGTTTATTATACCCCTCTATATATAGCGCAAAACGGCCTAAAAGTTGCAGTAAAAATGCAACAATTGCAGAATTATTATCAAATTAAATCAAAAATCATTTGTTTGCACAAATCGGACACGGCATAATTGTGCAGTATCTACAACAAATTATCTACCGAGCTGTTTGACATAACTACGGAGATGGTGTATAATTATAGTGATTGTGTTAATATGATTTAGGAGAATTTCAATGTTACTTAATGTAGAACACCTTTATAAATACTTTAACGGACAGGCTTTGCTCAAGGATATCAACTTCACTATCGAAGACCGTGAGGCTGTGGGACTTATCGGCGTTAATGGCTGCGGAAAGTCCACCCTGCTTAGGATAATCACAGGCGAGGAGGGTTTTGACAAGACTTCTGACGGGCTGGGTTCGGTGAATATCGCCGGCAAGGCTTCTATCGGCTTTTTGAAGCAGAACAGCGGTCTTAATTCTGAGCTGACCATTGGCGAGGAGATGAAAAACGCTTTCGCTCCCCTCACGAAAACTCTCGAGCGTATGAAAAAGCTTGAAAAAGAAATGGCTGCTTCTGATAATGAGGATATCGAGGAGATAAGCCACGAATACGCCGAGCTTTCGTCCTATTTTGAAGCCCGTGACGGTTACAGGATAGACGTGAAGATAAAGCAGGTGCTCAATGGTATGGGCTTTGGCAACACCCCAGCAGACCGTGTTATATCCACCCTTTCAGGCGGCGAAAAGACACGCCTTGCCCTTGCGAAGCTGCTGCTTGAAGAGCCAAATCTGCTGATACTTGACGAGCCGACAAACCACCTTGATTTCGAGACACTTATGTGGCTGGAAGATTATCTCAAGGGTTACAAGGGCGCAATACTTATCGTTTCCCACGACAGATACTTTCTTAACAAGGTCTGCACGAGGATCTGCGAGATAGAGCAAGGCAGGCTGACTTCGTATCGTGGCGATTATTCGGCTTATCTTGTGCAGAAAAAGATGAATTCTGAGCGCCAATTAAAGGAATACGAGGCTCAGCAGAAAGAGATCGCCAAGCTGGAAGATTACGTCGCAAAGAACCTTGTGAGGGCTTCGACCTCCAAAATGGCGAAATCAAGGCAGCATATGCTCGACCGCATTGAGCGTATCGACAAGCCCCTTATATTTACAAAACCGCCTAAGATAAAGCTTGAATATGATATCGAGCCGACGAAAGAGATCGTCAAAGTGGTGGACTGTCCGCTGGTAGTTGGCGAGGGTGCTGACAAGAAAGAGCTTATCAAGTCGCTGAATATGTCTGTTAGACGTGGCGAGCACGCTGCTATCATTGGCGCAAACGGCATTGGCAAGACTTCAATTCTCAAGCTTATCCAAGGTATGATACCCCACGAAGGCGGCAATATAAGCTGGGGCGGAAATGTGAAAATATCCTATTTTGAGCAGGAACACGCAATTCTCAACCCACACAACACGGTCATTGATGAGATTATGAACCGCTATCCAAGGCTTTCAGAACAGCAGGCTCGAAGCGCTTTGGGTGCAGTTTTGCTCACGGGAGAGAATGTTTTCAAGCCAATATCTGTAATAAGCGGTGGCGAGCGTGCCAAGCTTTGCTTTGCAATAATGGCGCTAAATCGTGGCAACGTGCTGATACTTGACGAGCCGACGAACCACCTTGACCTTAACACAAAGGAAGTCCTTGAGGACGCTTTGGCGGAATTTGGCGGCACGATAATTCTTGTATCTCACGACAGATATTTGCTCAATAAGGTTGCGAACAGGATAATCGAGGTCAAGCACGATGAGGTCAATTGCTATGAGGGCAACTTTGACGCATATAGCGAAGCGGTCAATACAGCGGCGCAAGCAAAGGCTGAGCAGGAAGCGGCGGTCAAGCAGGCGCAGGAGCATCAAGCCTATCGTGAGAACAAGCAGAAGCAATATCGCAGCAAGGAACAGCGTGCGGCGGACGCCAAAAAGCGCAACCGCATTAAGGAGCTTGAGAAAGAGATCGAGGACACGGAAGTGCTTATTTTCGACCTTGAAAATGCCATTTCAGACCCAGAGATAGCTTCTGATTACAGCAAGATGAGCGAAAAATGTAATGAGCTTGAGCAGGCAAAGACGGCGCTTGACGAGAAAATGGACGAATGGGCTACCCTATCCGACGAGCTGGGCTAAAATCAAAGAACAGATCACACCCCTTGTGAGTATAATGATACAGTAAGTATCTGTGCTCAAAGGGGTGTTTTTATTGGAGATATTCAAGCTGGGGAGCGACCGTGTCAAGGTCAGTATTGACAGGAACGATATGGATAAAATGGGCATTTCTTTCGCAAATTTCAGCGGTAGAGACAGTCTTGGTGAGTGTTTTTTGCAGGAATTGCTTGAAATGATACACAAGGCTCGGCTTATCGAGATATCGGACGGCTGTGTTGAAGTTGACGTTGCGGAGACCAACAAGGGCACGCTGAACATTTATCTGCGTTTTGTGAAAAGCAAAAGTCGTGCAAATCTGACTGAGCTTTGCTATATTTGCGACTGCCCTGCTAGGCTTATAAGCTTGGCAAATGCGCTTGCAACTGAGTACGGCAACAGGATAACGAATGACAGGCTTTACAGCTTGACAGATGGATATGCCCTTATTTTCGGTATAGATTACGCAAATTCCACCATTGCGAAAAAGCCGTATCTCAAGGAATGTTCCGCCGACAGGGTGCTTATAAACAAAACGGCGGAGTATGGCGAGCTTATCACCACATCTCCGCTTGAAAAATTATTTGCACTCTCTTAAAAGCTTTACAGCCTCTGCCATATCCTCAGCCTTAAAAGCGTATGTACCCGTCACGAGGGTGTCAGCGCCCGACTGTTTCAAAATGCCTGCGGTCTCGAGATTTACGCCGCCGTCAACTTGCAGCCTAATATCTCTGCCCGAACGGTCGATAAGATAACGCACTTGGCTGACTTTCTCCAAAGTGTCAGGGATAAATTTCTGTCCGCCGAAGCCGGGATTGACCGTCATAACCAGCACCATATCCACCGTGTCGATGAATTTCTCGATTGCGCTGACTGGCGTGGCAGGTTTAATGGAAATTCCTGCCTTGATACCTCTTGAATGTATCTTGTCGATAACAGTTTGCGGGTCGTCCGCTGCCTCATAATGGAAAGTTATCATATCAGAGCCGAGATCGGCGTAATTGTCAATATATCTGATAGGATCGCAGATCATTAGATGAGTGTCGATAGGAATATTTATCTTACCGCCAATGCTTTTGAGAACAGGTTCGCCGAAGCTGATATTTCGCACGAACATACCGTCCATAACGTCATAGTGTATCCAATCAACGCCGGCCTTTTCGGCACGCTCGATCTCAGACATCAGATTACAAAAATCGCCGGCAAGCAACGACGCAGAAACAATTATATCCACTTTTTAGCCTCCATAGCGCAGAACATCTTGATTTAATATTCTGCTATAATTTCAATTTCTATTATACAACAGCCCCTACAAAATGTCAAGCTTGTTCATCAATGGTTAACGTGTAAGCTGGAATAAATTCATCAAGGAACACTTGTGCTTCGGGAATATTCATACTTTTAATGGACTCTAGGGTGGATTTTTCGGCAGACAGGAAATCGTTGTTGCCCATTTGTCTTTCCTCAAGGCACTTAATAAGTGCCGAAAGCTTGTCCGCCGCCTTGACAAGCTTCCAAAGCTCCGCCTCTTCGTCGGTCTTGCAAAACAGCGGCTCAAAATCCTCTTTCAGATCGTCTGGCAGATATGATATCAGCGTATTTTTAGCCTTCTGCTCGATCTCATCATAAGCGCCCCTTATCTCACGGCTGTAATACTTTATCGGCGTAGGCAGATCGCCCGTGATTATCTCCGTCGTGTCGTGATACATCGCCAGCAATGCACAGCGCTCAGGGGAAACATTTCCGCCAAAGCGTTTGTTCCTAAGCAGCGCAAGAACGTGTGCGATAAAGGCAACTTCAAGCGAGTGCTCGCTGATATTCTCAGTAATGGTGTTACGCATAAGCGCCCAGCGGTTGATATATTTCATTCGGGATATAACGGCAAAGAATTTACTTTGTGACATTTTATTTCCTCCCAAAACATTCAGTTACAAAAATCGGGACGACATAACATCGTCCCGAAATATTATTCTTTTAATTATCTTACAATTGTAAGAAGTACACCAGCTGCAACGGCTGAACCGATAACGCCTGCAACGTTTGGTCCCATAGCGTGCATAAGGAGGTAGTTCGTAGGAACTTCCTGCTGGCCGACCTTCTGAGAGATACGAGCAGCCATTGGAACGGCAGATACACCGGCTGAACCGATAAGTGGGTTGATCCTGTGACCTGAAAGAACGTACATAAGCTTTCCGAGGAGTACGCCGCAAGCTGTACCGAGTGAGAACGCTACAACACCGAGAGCCATAACCTCTGCGAACTGAATGTTCATGATCTTGTCGGCCTGAGTTGTTGCACCAACTGTGATACCGAGGAAGATAGTGATGATATTCATAAGCTCGTTCTGAGCTGTTTTTACAAGTCTGTCACAAACGCCGCTTTCCTTAAGGAGGTTACCGAACATAAGCATACCAACCAGAGGAGCTGCGGAAGGAACCATAAGTGAAATGATGATAGTAACGAGTATTGGGAAGATAAGCTTCTCTACCTTTGAAACAGGTCTCAGCTGACCCATTACAACTGAACGCTCTTTCTTAGTTGTGAGAGCCTTCATTATCGGCGGCTGAATGATAGGTACAAGAGCCATATAAGTATAGGCTGCAAGTGCGATAGTACCAACGCCGATGTTGCTGTTCGATGTCAGCAGCTTTGAAGATACATAAATAGATGTAGGGCCGTCAGCACCGCCGATGATTGCGATAGAACCACACTCAGCTGCGCTCATTCCGAAAAGAGCTGCGCCGATGAAAGTAAAGAAGATACCGCCCTGTGCAGCAGCACCCATAAGGAAGCTCTTAGGGCTTGCGATCAGCGGACCGAAGTCAGTCATTGCGCCGATGCCAAGGAAGATAAGCGGTGGATAAAGCTGGAGCTTAACGCCAATATACAGGATATCCAACAGACCGCCCTTTTGCAATATCTGACCATAATCGATATAGTGGTCGTTATCGCCGACTGTTTTATAGTTCCAAAAATCCGGATGATACATATCAGCATACGGCAGATTTGTCAGCAGCATACCGAATGAGATAGGCAAAAGCAGAAGCGGCTCAAAGCCCTTTGCGATCGCAAGATACATAAACACAAATGAGATAAGTATCATTATAATGTTTTTCCAGCCGCCTTCAACAAGGAAGCCAGCGAATCCTGACTCTGACGCCAGGGACGCCATCGTATCAAGAAATGAGTTGATTATTGACATTTATTATCACGTTCCTTTCACGTCAAATTGCATCAAAATGGTCTTGTGTTCTCGATAATGCCGGCAGTTGACCAAGCAGGTCTCTGCGGCTTTGCAGTTTTAACGCTCTTAAGAACGAGCTTCTTGCCTTCTGCACTGCTCATTGCGGAGATAGCGGCCATAATAACGGCAACGGTCTCTTCCTCGATACCGTCCTCAACGACAGGTGCGGCAGCCTTGACAGGTTCGGCCTTGACCTCGGCAACCTTTGCAGCTTCGGCAGCTTTTTTAGCTTCTTCTGCTTTCTTTGCGGCTCTCTTATTGATACCATCAAAAATTTTGCCGTAGATCGAAACCAAGAGAATAAGCAGGATAAGTCCGATGAATACGACCACGATACCTGTGATAACGACAGAAGCGACTGTACCAGCGCCCAAGTCTTTCTGATCAGGTGGGATCGTGCTCTTGGCTGCGACGAACTGTGCAGCGTTTGTAAGCATATTAATCATATAAATTCTCCTTACTGAAACTATAATAAAACTTAATATTATTATACACCAAACCAAATAAAATTACAAGACCTTTTCCCACATTTTTTTCACAAAATTAACTCAAATCTCACACCGATTTTTGTTGCGATTTATACCAATGTCACAAAGAGTTAAGCACATAGATAGGCGCATATCAACATATTTGTGAATGGGCTTGCATTTTTGCCTGCAAGCTGTTATAATAAGATAATAAACGCCTCATATCATTGGTGTTTACTGTAAAGGAGATGGTCTTTTGGCTGAAAAATTCATTTCCTGGCTGGACGATTTTGCGCCGCACCTTATTGCGGCCGTGCTCATATTCCTGCTTGGTATATTGCTGACAAAAGTTGTTATACGCCTAATGCTCAAGGCTCTGAACCTGCGGCACACGGACGTTACTATACACAAATTTCTGACGTCTGTGGTGCATACCATTCTAATGATAATCGTTGTGGTTATGACACTTTCGGCGCTGCAAGTTCCGATGTCCTCGATAATCGCCACGATCGGTGCGGCAGGACTTGCTATCGGTCTTGCACTTCAAAACAGCCTTTCAAACGTTGCAGGCGGATTTATTATCCTCTTCGCAAAGCCTTTTAAGTGCGGCGATTACATAAAAATTGGCGATAACGAAGGCTTTGTTGACGCAATTTCCATACTTTACACCACAATGAAAACTGTGGAAAACAAGATAATCTTTATCCCAAACGGCGTTGTTTCGCAATCCACAATCATTAACATAACCTCGGACGACAAAAGGCGGCTGGAGCTTAAATTCTCTATCAGCTATGACGACGACCATAACAAGGCTATGGAAATTCTGCGGCAGATGATAGCCGACGAGCCGAGAACGATGAACGAACCCGACCCACCGCTGGTGGCAATCCACGAACACGGTGCAAGCGCTATTGTGCTGATAATGCGTGTGTGGGTGCCGACGGCTGATTACTGGGATATCCGCTACAAATTCCTGCGTGAATCAAAAGAGCGTTTTGACGCAGGCGGCATTACTATCCCGTTCGACCAGCTCGATGTTCATATTTCAAATAAGTAGCAAAAAAGGCAGAACGATCAATGTGACCGCTCTGCCCTTTTTATTTTAGTTTTGCTCATAGCCGTTTGAATAGATATACCGATTGACCTCAACGTTGTCAGCAATGGGCTTCTTGACCCCTGTGCAGTAAGTCTTTTCAAGGCTTTCAAGCTTCTCGGCAATGCGGAGCTGACCGTCCAAGGCGCTTTTTATCGGCTCAGAAAAATCGCTGCCGCACATTTCGTTATACACGCTGCAAAATTCCTTTGCGGAAGCTTTGATGATGTGACGCGCTTCATAAATTATGCTCATATCAGTTATCATTATTATCCTCCAGACAATTGACAAGATTTGCTTTCTGATTTTCAAGCGAAGCTGTGAACTTCTGCAAGTCCTCACGAAGCTGGGGCTCGTTGGCGTGGCGGATATAATGTTCAAAGCGGATTATAAGCTGTTTTTCAGTCTCAACAAGGCATTTTATCGCTGAAAATTCCTGCTGTGTTACCATAAAATTCACTCCTCGGGCGAAATATTTTCAGCTATATTATGCCCGAAGTTATGCAGTTTATTCTTTATAAAGCGTTGTCGCAATGGCCGCACAATAAACTTTTTCAGCGCCCCGCTCTTTCAAAATTTTAGCACAACTGTTAAGGGTCGAACCCGTCGTGTAGATATCGTCGCAAAGCAAGATATTTTTGCTTTTGATATCAATATGCCTTGTGCTGGGATAAAACACCCTGTCTGCAAATTCTTTACGCTCTTTGGCTTTCAGTGAATGTTGTTCCGCCGTATCAGATGTTCGGCAGATAAGCTTGTAATTTTCCTGCAAGTGTAAATTCTTCGCAAGAAATTGCGCTATCTTCTGCGCTTGATTATAACCCCTAGTGCGAATTTTCGTTATGTGCATTGGCACGGCTGTGATGATGTCGATATCGGCAAACCAAGGCTTGCTTGCAATTATTTCAGCAAGTTTCTGAGCTGAATACTCTGCAAAGCCCAACTGCTTGTTATTCTTTAGATTCAAGATCGCCTCTTTACCGCTTCCTTCATAGCGCATTAAGGTCACAATGCTGTCAAATTGCAGCGATCTATGGTCGATACACCTATCCTTGCCGCATATCTCGCAAAGGTCGGCATTATTGAATGGCAGGTCTTTCTCGCAATCATCGCAAACAAGCTTGTCCCATTGTATCAGTTTTCCGCAGACCGAGCAACGGTTTGGATAGACAAGATCAATGAGAAATTTATAGATCAAACGATTGCTGACCAATATCATCGCCCTCCACAAGCTCCATAAGCATATTTTTCAGCGCCGTGTAACGTAGATTTCGGCGGTTGTTGTCGATCATAAAATCAACTCTGTTCTTTGAACCCACGATTATAAGCAGCTTTTTCGCCCTTGTCACGGCGGTATAAAGCAGATTTCGATAGTAAAGTTTATCGAATCCGCCGAATACTGTCAGAATCACGACATCAAATTCAGAGCCTTGACTTTTATGTACTGTAACCGCATATGCAAGCTCGAGATTATCCAGCATTTGCTGATTATACACCGCAACTCTGTCCTCAAAGTCGATAGTTACAGTTTTGAGAATCTTATTCACGCCGATTATTATACCGATATCGCCGTTAAAAATGCCTGCGCCGCTTTCGGTCTTGTCATCGGCGAGTATCTTTTTCCATAATATCTCATAATCGTTTTTCGTCTGCATAACCTTGTCACCCTTGCGGAATGTGTAAACAGGCGTTTTGACCTCTGACTTTCCTGCCGCTGGTGGATTAAGCTCCTGCTGCAAGCGTTTGTTGAGCTCAACAACTCCAGCAGGACCCTTTCTTGTTGGCGAAAGCACTTGGATATCCTCAACCGGCGAATAATTGTAAGCGTTTGGCAGACGTGTTTTGCACAGGTCAACCACAAGGTCTTGAAGTTCGGCGAATTTCAGCCGCTGGAAAAAGAAAAAGTCCTTGTCCTTGCTGGTGAGGTCGATATGCTCGCCGCTGACGATCTTGTGTGCATTCATTACGATCTCGGATTCCTGCGCTTGGCGGAAGATCTCTTTCAGCGTAACGACCGACATCACACCGCTGTCAATAATATCCTTGAGCACGTTTCCTGCACCAACTGAGGGCAGCTGGTCGCTGTCGCCCACGAGAACTAGCTTGCAGGTAACGCTTATTGCACGGAGGACGGCTTCAAACAAGCAAGAATCCACCATTGACATTTCGTCGATTATAAGTGCGTCGCAATCAAGCAGATTGTTTTCATTATGCACGAATGAAAGGGTATCGCCGCTGGAAAATTTGACTTCAAGCAGGCGGTGGATAGTCTTTGCGTCATAGCCAGTCAGATCAGAAAGTCGCTTTGCGGCTCTGCCAGTCGGTGCGCAGATCATAACGTTGAGTCCTTGCTGCTGATAAAGGGAGATAATGGCATTGAGCGTGGTGGTCTTACCTGTACCAGGGCCACCCGTCAGCACAAGAAAGCCTTTTGACAGCGCAAGATTTATAGCCTCACGCTGGATAGTTTCGTATTTTATGCCGTTATTTTCCTCTTCAAGGTCGATAACAGGTGAAAAATCTATCTTGTTATCGTACGAAATCTGCCGCATTATGGCAAGACGGCGTGCGATGTAATCCTCAGCCCTGTAATAATCCGCCAGCATAACGAACTGTCTGCCCTGCTTTTTGTAATAATAAAGGTTCTCTTCGTTGACCTCATCGTCGATGACATTTTGTATCAGCTTATCCTCAACACCAAGAAAACCGGCCGTCAATTTAAGCAGCATATCAAGCGGCAGACAGGTATGACCTGCGTCTGCATTTTGCCTTAAAACGCAGGAAATTCCAGCTTTTATGCGGTTTTCATTGTCAGCAGGGATATCACTTTTCGCCGCCATAGCGTCAGCCTTTGAGAATGAAAGGTCAATACCTGGGATACACATAACGTAAGGGTTCGCCTTTATCATCTCTTCGGCGCTGTTGCCCCAGCGTTTCCACGCCTTAATTCCGAAAGCCGTTTCTATCTCGTACTTGCCAAGATATGTCATAAGAGAACGTGAAGCAAAGGTCGTTTTGAACTCCTGAGACATTTTGTCGGCCTTTTTCTTTGTTATGCCCTCGATCTCAAGGAGCTTGTCGGGGTGGTTCTCAATGATATCAAGTGTATCCTCACCGAATTTTGAGACCATTCTTTTCGCAAGTATCGGTCCGATACCCGATATCGCACCCCCTGCAAGATAGCGCTGGATAGCGGCGGCAGAGGTAGGCAGCGAACGCTCAAACATATGGACTTTGAACTGCTCGCCGAACTTTTGATGAGACATAAACTCCCCTGTTACAACAAGATCTTCGCCCTCTTCAACGTCGCCCATTTCGCCCACAACTGTCACAAGGTCGTTATCGCAATTGAGCATAAGGACGCAAAAGCCCGTGTCATCGCTTTTGAAAACTATGCTGTCTACCTCGCCTTTTAATGTCTCCAACTTTTCCATTTCTATCTCCAAAATAATTAATTTACAATTTTCCGTAGCATTTTAGCTCTCGGCGCTTGATAAAGTCCGCAAGTTCGGTAATATCAACGCTGTGAACAATGCTGTAATCCTGTTCGAGCCGTTTTGCGGTGAAATTTATTTCGCTTTTGTCGAGCTGGACTAATATGATATCACGTCCGTAATGCTCGGGCTGAAAAAATTCCTCCCAATAATAGCTTTTCACTATCCGCTCAAGGTCTGTCATTCCCGAAACGCAGGGTATCAGAATATAGCCCTGCCGTGGCTGTATCTTCTCGTTCATCTGTATACGCACGATGACCGCAATTATTATCACCAAAACGACAGACAGGATAAGTATTAAATTAAGCACGCTCATCACCTCCGAATAATTCTGCATTATTCTATGTGAGAAGCGATAAATTTGTTATTACTATTATATTTTACACTTTTTTATGAAAAAAATCAAGTACAAAAAAGCTGCCCCATAAGGACAGCTTTCACATCTTAATTTATCTTAATTGACTCAGCCCATTTTTTGAATTTGCTTTCATATTTTGACTGATTATCCCTTTCGCAGAGAAAATCGAACACATAATATCCGCCGTTGCCCTCTTTGATAGCGCTCATACCATAGTAATTCTTGCCGCCGACAGACTGCGTATAATAAACATAATTATCGTCAGAACGAACAATATTCATATTGGTATTTGTGGAATTTGCCATTATGAAGTCAAAAAGTTCCTTCGGCTTAACGCCTGCACCGTATCCGTAATATTCAAGGTCGGAATAGTCAAGCTTTACTGCGTTGATCGCCACCTCGTTGTTTTGGAACGAATCAAGAGCGAACACAGACGTATTGCTGCTTTTCTTCATAGAATTTGGCGCAGTCATCGTGTATCCCGTGCCCGAGATAGTTTTTGTGGCGTAATTTCGAGTATAATATCTTGCGCCGAAAGCGATACAGAACACAATAATTGCCACAACTACAGACAATATAGCCTTTCCGCCCGACTTTTTCTGAACGTTAGTCGTCGTGGCATAAGGCGTAAAACTGTCGTTGAACTGCTGCTGACCAAAATTGTTATATGCGTTGTTTTGCGGCTGAGCACCCTGCTGATACTGCGGCTGCTGGTTAAAAGACTGAGTGTTGCGCTTGCCAAAGCCGTTGTTATTGTTAAGATTTGAAGTGTCGATAGAATCCATATAGCCGCTGGTCTCGCTTTTAAGCGCCGAACCGCAGTTTGCGCAGAAGGCTGCGCCCTCGTTATTGACACTTCCGCAAATTGGACATTTCATTATGATAACTCCCCCATATAATTAATTACAATATTTATATTATCACAGAATTATCACATTGTCAATAGTTTAACATATTAAATATATAAATTATCAATAAATTCTGATAGTATTAGCCCAATTTTCAAATTTATGTTCATAATCAGGTCTGTCCAGCAAGCTGCTGCCAAACACAAAAACATAGAATTCATTGCCCGACTTCTTGCAGACAACGTAATTATAAACGTCCGCACCAGTCGATGAATTGTATGAGCATTTGAGCTTATTGCCTTGCAGACTTATCTGCTCATATGTATCGCCCAATGAGGAACTTAGCTGAGATTCACAAAGCTTGAGAAAAGTCTCCTCTGTTATGCTGCTGACATCGGTGCTTTTGGAATAATCGAAAATAAGATACTGAAAATCCATATTGACGTTGCCATATTTGCCTCTTGATTTGACAGAAAGGCTCTGGGAATTGTCAAACTTGCTCTGACTGACGCCGACTGAGGTGTCCTCATAGAGCTTTTTCGGCAGCGTTACTGTAAAATTCTCAATGTTATACTGCTTTGTTCCACCGCTTTGAAACTGATATATCACGAAACCTGCAACAAAAGCTATCAGCGTCAATACAAAAGCGATGATGTGTCGGTTCTTTTGTATCACAGTTTCATTTCTTGTGTTGGTCATATTCGGCGATACGAATTCCGTTTTCGGCGCATTGTTCACGCCCATTTCAATAAGCCGTGTGCCGCAATTTTGACAGACGTCTTTATTCGGCTCGATATCGCAGCCGCAAACAGTACATTTCATAATATGTCCCCCTATAATTTTACTGTTAACGATATTTTAACACACAATTATTATTTTGTCAAGAAAAAAGCGGACAGCCTAAACCGTCCGCTTTGGATATTCTATTACTTAGCGTTCTTCTTAGCTTCGATGTCAGCAAGAGCGTCTTTTCTTGAAAGATTGATTCTGCCCTGTTCGTCGATCTCCATAACCTTAACGACGATCTCGTCGCCAACGGAAACAACGTCCTCGACCTTCTCAACTCTTGACTTGTCAAGCTTAGAAATGTGAACAAGTCCGTCCTTGCCCGGTGCGATCTCAACGAATGCGCCAAAGTTCATAATCTTTACGACCTTACCTCTGTAAATAGCGCCGACCTCAGGATCGTTGGCTATTGTGTTGATGATGTTGATAGCCTGCTCAGCCTTCTCCTTGTCGATACCTGAAACGAATACGCTTCCGTCCTCAGAAATGTCGATCTTAACATCGCACTCAGCGGAAATCTTCTGAATCACCTTTCCGCCTGAACCGATAACTTCTCTGATCTTATCAACAGGAACCTTAGTTGTGAGCATCTTAGGAGCCCACTTGCTTACCTCTGCACGAGGAGCCGGGATAGCCTTGAGCATAATCTCATTAAGGATATACATTCTTGCTTTTCTTGTCTTTTCAAATGCGCTTGCAATGATCTCAGGTGTAAGACCGTCGACCTTGATATCTACCTGAATAGCTGTGATACCGTTCTTTGTACCGCCAACCTTAAAGTCCATATCGCCGTAGAAGTCCTCAAGTCCCTGAATGTCTACCATTGTCATCCAGCTTCCGTCTTCCTTAGTGATAAGACCGCAGGAGATACCGGCAACAGGCTCCTTGATAGGAACGCCTGCGTCCATAAGAGCAAGTGTTGAACCGCAGATAGAACCCTGTGAAGTTGAACCGTTTGAAGAAAGAACTTCAGATACACATCTGATAGCATATGGGAACTCTTCAACAGAAGGGATAACAGGAACGAGAGCTCTTTCAGCAAGTGCGCCGTGGCCGATCTCTCTTCTTCCCGGGCCTCTTGAAGGTCTTGTCTCACCAACAGAGTATGATGGGAAGTTGTACTGGTGCATATATCTCTTTGAAGTCTCTTCGTCAATGCCGTCAAGCTTCTGAGCGTCTGAAACAGGGCCGAGTGTTGTAATAGTCATAACCTGTGTTTGACCTCTTGTGAAGATACCAGAACCGTGAACTCTTGGAAGCACGCCAACTTCTGCTGCGAGAGGCCTGATCTCATCAATGCCTCTGCCGTCAACACGCTTGCCTTCATAGAGCCAGTTTCTAACGATCTTCTTCTGAAGCTTGTAAAGAACTTCGTCAAGAACTGCTGTGTTCTCTTCGCATTGCTCGTCGAACTTCTCGTGAACAGCGTCGATGATCGGCTGAAGTCTTGCGTCTCTTACGTTCTTATCGTCTGTATCAAGAGCTACCTTTACCTGCTCGCCGACCATAGCTTCAACAGCGTCAAAGAGGTCGTGGTCAACTTCCATTGACTCGAACTCGAACTTTGGCTTACCGATCTGAGCCTTGATATCATTGATGAAAGCTACCATCTTCTTGATCTCTTCGTGACCTGTCATAATAGCCTTGAGCATAAGATCGTCAGGGATCTGATCTGCGCCTGCTTCGATCATAACGATCTTTTCAGCAGAGCCGGCAACTGTAAGATTAAGTCTGTTCTTAGCTCTCTGCTCGAGTGTTGGGTTGAGAACCAGCTCGCCGTCAACGTAACCTACGTTGATAGAAGCAACTGGGCCGTTCCAAGGAATATCTGAAATCGAAAGTGCGATAGACGTAGCGATCATACCTGTGATCTCAGGCGAGTTATCAGGATCAACAGAAAGAACTGTCATAACAACAGAAACATCATTTCTCATATCCTTCGGGAAAAGAGGTCTGATAGGTCTGTCAACACATCTTGAAGCAAGGATAGCCTTATCGGAAGCCTTGCCTTCTCTCTTTGTGAAAGAACCAGGGATCTTACCTACTGAATACATTTTCTCCTCAAAATCAACGGAAAGAGGGAAAAAATCAACGCCCTCTCTTGGCTTTGCTGAAGCTGTAACGTTAGCCATTACAACTGTTTCGCCGTATCTTACCCAGCAGGAGCCGTTTGCAAGTCCGCAAGTCTTGCCTGTTTCAACTACGACAGGTCTGCCTGCATAAGTCGTTTCAAAAGTTCTGAAATTCTCAAACATTGTATTTCCTCCATTTTAGAAATTTCTGTTTGGTGAAAGCATTAGCAATAAACAGGACATACGAATCTCATACATTCTGTTTAATGCTAAGTTACTTATCACCAACAGTTCAAATAAACACCGAAAGGCAGCGGCAATAAATGCCTCTGCCTTGATGTTACTTACATAATTACTTACGAATACCAAGCTTCTCGATCGTAGCTCTGTATCTCTCGATATCCTTCTTCTTAAGGTAGTTAAGGAGGTTTCTTCTCTTACCGATCATCTTGAACAGACCGCTTCTTGAGTGGTTGTCCTTCTTGTGTGTCTTGAGATGTTCTGTAAGGTCGCTGATTCTCTTTGTAAGGATAGCGATCTGAACCTCTGGTGAACCTGTGTCAGTCTCGTGAGTTCTGTTAGCTTCGATAACAGCTGTCTTTTCGTCTTTTCTAAGCATTTTTCGTACCTCTTTCAAAAATATTTCCGGTGTAAAAGAATATGGCAGGTAACTTTCCCACTTTCGGGCGTGACCCATACTCTGTTGCACGGTTATGCCGCAAACTGCGACTTATTTATTATACATTATTTCATCTGCAATGTAAATAGACTTAACAGATATTTTACAATTTACTTTATGCCGTGATGTTCCTTACCTGCTGTGAGAGTGTTCTGCATAAGCATTGCGATCGTCATAGGACCAACGCCGCCCGGAACTGGTGTGATATAAGAAGCCTTGTCCTTGCAGTCCTCAAAGTCAACGTCGCCGCAAAGCTTGCCGTTCTCATCTCTGTTCATACCAACGTCGATAACGACTGCGCCTTCCTTGATATAATCAGCGGTTATCATCTTAGCTCTGCCGACAGCCGCTACAAGGATATCAGCTCTCGAGCAAACTTCCTTGAGGTTCTTTGTCTTTGAATGGCAGATAGTTACTGTCCCGCTCTTGTGGAGTAGCAGCATAGCCTGTGGCTTGCCGACGATATTGCTTCTGCCGATAACGACACATTCCTTGCCTGCGATCTCTGTGCCTGTTGAAGCGATAAGCGCCATAACGCCAGCAGGTGTGCAAGGCAGATAACTGTATTCGCCTATCATGATCTTGCCGACATTTACAGGGTGGAATGCGTCAACGTCCTTGTCGGGACGGATATTGTTGATGATTATCTTATCATCAAGGTGCTTTGGCAGCGGCAGCTGAACGAGTATGCCGTCTACCCTGTCGTCATTATTGAGCTTTTCAACGAGAGCAAGAAGCTCTTCCTCAGTCGTCTCAGCCGGCAGCGCATACTTATATGAATTGATACCAACGACTTCGCAAGCCTTTTCCTTGTTTCTAACATATACCTGTGAAGCTGGGTCGTCGCCAACGATAACTACTGCAAGACCGATCTCAACGCCCTGCTTTTTAAGCTCTTCAACTTCAACTCTAATTCTTTCCTTTACCTGTGCAGATACTGCCTTTCCGTCAATGATCTGTCCCATTTATTCTTCCTCCTTACTGTCTGCTTCGCTGTTAGCTGACTTTTCCTCGTCGCCTTCATCGCCGAGTATTGACTTATAATCGTCCTCTGCTTCGGCAGACTTATCTTTCTCTTCGGCTTCTTTAAGCTTCTCATTCTGAGCCTTTTTGCCGAACTTTTCGTCATATTCTTTCTGAAGCTCGATAAAACTTTCGCCCTTATCCTTTGCTTCCTTTATTTTGTGCTTGAGCTCTTTCTTCTCTTTCTGAACTTCGTTATAGCTGTTGTACTGTTCAAGCTGAGCCTTTGAAAGCTCTGTATCAACATAAAGCTTGTAATCGCCGTTTCTCTTAATGATACCTCTGAACACGATGATAAGTACAACAGAAGCCAGCACGCAAGTGCCTGCAACGAGCTGTGAAACTCTTATGTTGCCAAGATAGAGCGAGTCAGTTCTGAGGCCTTCGAAGAAAAATCTTCCGAGGCCATACCAGCCTGTGTACATAAGGAAAACTTCGCCGTCAAACTTGCGGTGCTTTAAGTACAGGTGCAGGATAATAAATCCGATGAGACACCAAATAGACTCATAGAGGAAGCAAGGGTGGATAGGTTCAAGCGCCGATACCTGTCCGCCGAGATCGTCATAGTGGTTGGAGATGAAAGTCATAGTTGTGTTGCTCATCATACCCCAAGGGAGCTTTGTGTTTGCGCCGAAAGCTTCTTGGTTGAAGAAGTTGCCCCAACGGCCGATACATTGACCGATAAGGAAGCAAGGCGCAACAACGTCAAGAAGAGCTGTGAGCTTTAGCTTGCGTATTTTAGCGATTATGCCGCCCACAAGTATTGCACCGATAAGTCCGCCGTATATTGCAAGGCCGCCGTCACGGATATTGAAAAATTCCGAGACTTTCATACCCTCTGTGTTAAATACGATATAATAAAGTCTTGCGCCGAAAATAGCGCCGATAAGTCCGCCGATAACTGCATCGGTGGCTCTGTCGGGATCGATACCAACAGACTTCATACGTCTGAAACCATAGATCATTGCGAGAAGTATCCCTATTGTGATAAGAAAACCGTACCAGTATATCTTGAAATCTGTGCCGGGGATAGTAAAGAGAACTCTGTCGATAGAAATGCCCTCTTTGAGTATGTTGTCGCCGCTGCCGAAATTCGGGAAATAAACCTTGTCAGGGTTTGTCAGCAGCTTTTCCCTTATGACGTCATTTGCCGTTGAATCGGCAAAAAGCTGTGTGCCTATCATAAATGTGACCATTCCTTTCCTCGGGTCGATGACCCGCTGCCGCTGGGGCTATATAATACTGCGATCAGTTGTCAATTATGGAGATCGCAGCTTTGTCCTTATCAAAGAGAAGCTCGAGAACTTTCTGACAATCCTCTATCGTCATTTGTGCAAGTATTTCAGATTCGCAGAATGCGTCAGCGCCCTCAAGATAGCTTTCTGACAAAATGTCGACAGCACGCTCGGGGTTGTTGCTGCCCCTTACGATATCGCCGTACATTGAACGCTTTTCGTTTGCAAAAAGCTCCTTGTCAAAGCCCTCTGCTTTTACTCTGTCGATCTCAGCAAGAAAACGCTTGTAAAGCTCCATAGGGTCGTGAGATTCGCCCGAGATCATCGGCGCAAAAACGCCAACGCTTGTGAATACCTCAACGCCGAACTGCGAATTGATAAGACCGTCATCAAAAAGCTGCTTATAGAGCGGCGATGATGAACCTATGAGCATATGCAGCACGACTGAGGCTGTGTCAGCCATTTTATAAAGCTCTCTGCCCTCATATGGCTTGCACTTGAAGCCGATATTGAAAAGCGGATTGCCGACAGGAAAGCTTTGTCTTATCTCCTTCTGTGCCACTTCTTCGGGTTCATCGGGGAGCTTTGTCTCTATCTGCAGATCATCGCAAGGCTTCAACATTCTGTCGCAAATTTCTATTACTTTGTCCTCGTCAACGTTGCCTGCAATAGCAAGCACCATATTGTGGAGATTATAGAATGTGTGATAACATTGATACAAAAGCTCGGGAGTTATCTCGGCGATAGATTCAACCGTGCCCGCAATATCTATCTTGATAGGGTGATTTACATACATCGCCCTCAGCAGATTATAGAAGCATTGTCTTTCGGGAGAATCTGAGCACATTTTGATCTCCTGCCCGATTATGCCGAGTTCTTTATGGACTGACTGCTCCGTGAAATATGGCTTCTGAACGAAATCAAGAAGAATCTCAAGGGAGTCCTCCCAGTTCTCTGAACAGCTAAAAATATATGCTGTTTCATCAAATGAAGTGTAGGCGTTGGCATTTGCACCTGTTTTTGCATAAAGATCAAAAACGTCCGTGTCCTCGTTCTCAAAAAGCTTGTGCTCAAGAAAATGTGCAATGCCTTCGGGAACGGTTATGAAATCATCTCTGTCCTTTGTCTTGAAGCAGTTGTTTACTGAGCCATATTTCGTGGCAAAGACTGCTTCCGTTGTAGTGAAGCCCTCCATTTCCCATATAAGAACATCAAGTCCCGACGGGTGATGAACGACTGTATAACTTTCGCCAAGACGGCTGCTTTTGATTATTTCCTTATTCATCGCTGCCCTCCTTAGCCTTTGCTCTTATAACAAATATCGTGTCGAGCTTGAATGACTTTGCGCACTCGATTATCTGCTCACGGGTGATAGTCATAACACGCTGGTTTATCTCCTCTGGGGTGAATGCTGTACCACGGGTGTTCTGTGCGGCATACCAGCCCATAATGTCATATATGGAATCGTAATTTGACTTGAATCCGCCGCAAAGATATTTCTTTGTGTTGGCAAGCTCGTCATCTGTGAAGTCGCCGTTGCAAAGGGCTTCAAGCTGCTCCAAAATGGCTTTCTGCGCCTTTTCGATATTGGCAGCTTCAACGCCGCTGTCTATCATCATCGTACCCTTTCGGTCAGCATACGCCGCCGCACAATAATAACAGAGCGAAAGCTTTTCTCTCACATTGGTGAAAAGCTTTGAGAAAGGCGTTGCGCCAAGAAGCATACAAAACAGCTTTGCAACATAGATATCCTCGTAATCAGACTTGAACGCCATAACCATTTTGCTCTGATTGACCTGCATAGGAAGCTCTTTTGTCTTGACCTGTGGCTTAGCAGGTGAATTGTGTCTGTACTCGACTGATGAGATATAGTCCTTTCTCGTGATAGCCGAAAGCTTGTCCTTTATCATTTTCTCAACGGCTTGTGTATTTCCACCACCGACTATGGTTATCTCTATCTTTGCGCTTTCGATAAGCTTTTGGTATTGTGCCAACAAGTCAGCCTGAGTGATACTTTCAGCAAGCTCAGTCGTGCCGATAGTTGAAACAGCCGCCGGCTCACCCTCAAATATAAGCTTTTTCGCCTGCACGATAGCATAACCTCTCTTGTCGTTCACCATTGCGGCGATAGCGTCAAGAAGCTCCTGTTTTCTGATATCAAAATACTTCGGCTTGAATTCGCCGTCCGCAAGGTCAGGGTCGAAAAGACAGTTAAGAAGCTGTCCCACCACCTGTGTAGATATCTCCTCGCCGTCGATAGTGTAATCATCGCCGATGAAGCTTGCGGACAGACCGATAGTCTGATAATCGCCGATAGTGCCACAATTTGTGCCGATACTTGAACCATAAAGCCCTGTGAGCTTTGTGGTCAGTGCCGTCCTTGAAGGCACGATCCTGTTTGAAGTAACTAGCAGCGTCATAAGCATTGCATTCACGCAGGCTGTTTTCTGTCCAAGAGGGGTCACAAACACGATCTTCACGCAGTTGTTCTTGAATTTTTTATCATATATTTTAGTAAGAGAAATACCCTTTCCAAGGTCTTCCCTGCTATATAAAACAGACATTGCATTTCTCCTTTATATTTTTGTTGTCGCTTTAGTGCGACATTATTATAGTATATCACATATCGGCGCAAAATTCTATACTTTTCACAAGATTTTCATAATTGGTCATTCAATAACGGTATAAACGAAATTTTCCCAATGGAGCATTGTGCCCTCATCAGATTCCTCGGGAATAAGTGCTCTTGCCATTAAAAGCTCCTCGCCGCTGTCAACGTTCAGAAGGTGGGCGTAATCGCCGTCGATCTTTGTTACTTTATATGTTCTCGGTTCCATAGTTTTCTCCTTATTTCATAAAAGCCGTGTTCTGATCGCCGACAGCCTTTTGCAGCTCTTCGATAAGTTCGCTGCACATTTTTACTCTCGGCACGGCTTTAAGTTCTGTCATTTTCCGCATATCCTCAAAATAAATATTGAGCTTGTTTTCAAATTGTCCGTCAGCATAACGCAGCGCAATATTTTTAACCCTAGCAATGCCCTGTTCGTCTCTCGAACTGAGCCGAACGCATATATTTTTCTTTAGCTGAAGCTGGCAAAAACGTTCGGCAGGCTCGAGTATATCGACAAGTATCTTCGGGTTCTCGTCCTCTTTGCAGGATATCTTGCCCTTGACATACAGGACAGCTCTATCTCTTATAGTGCCGCTTGTGACGGCATAGACAGACGGAAACACCACAACTTCAAGGCTTCCGTACTTATCTTCCAGCTGTACAAAGCACATTATATCGCCTTTTTTAGTCTTTAGCATTTTCTTGTGGGTCACCATTCCTGCATAGCCTATCTCTGCGCCGTCGGCAAAGCGTTTGTCTTTGGTCGAACCCTCTTCGCTGCCGCTGATTATCTGCTTCGAGGTATAGCACTTTGAAGCCGTCAGAATGCTTTCAAAGCGGTCGATAGGGTGGGCGGAGATATACATTCCAAGGGCTTCGTGCTCAAATTCAAGAAGCTGTCCCTGGTCATATTCGCCGCAGCGGACGATCTCTTTCTCCATTGCAGGGTTGTCCGTTCCACCGCCGAAGAGGTCAAGCTGACCTTCCATAACGTTGTTTTCAGCCTGCACAACTGACTTTACAATGCCCTCGCAGGCAGTCATAAGCTCCTTTCGTGTATAGCCAAAACAATCGAAAGCGCCGCTTTTTATAAGCGCTTCAACAGTCCGCTGGTGCATATCTCTTCCCGAAAGCCTTGTACAGAAATCCTGCAAAGATTTAAAATCGCCGTGAGCTTTTCGCTCAGAAATAAGCCTGTCGATAGCGGCCTCACCTAAAGACTTGACCGCAAGGAGCGCAAAGCGTATGCCGTTTTCTTCTGATACAAATCTACGTCCGCTCTTATTTATGTCCAGCGGCAATATCTTAACGCCGTTTTTGGAAACGTCAGCGATATAGCCAAAAAGCTTGTCCGTGCTTTCAAGCAGCGTTATGGTCATCAGCGCCGACATATATTCCTTATAATAGTGGCACTTTAGATAAGCAGTTTGATATGCGATAGTTGCATAAGCGGCGGCGTGGGATTTATTGAAAGCATAGCTTGCAAAGGAAGTCATTTCGTCGAATATCTCGTTCGCAACCTGCGGTGAAACGCCGTTTGCAACAGCTCCACAGCATTGACCCTCTTCACCATAGATAAAAGCTTTACGCTCATTTTCGAGGACGCTTGCTTTCTTCTTAGCCATTGCTCGGCGGACGATATCCGCTCTGCCGTATGAATAGCCTGCAAGGGTTCGGAATATCTGCATTACCTGCTCTTGATAAACGATACAGCCATAGGTGACTTCAAGTATGCTCTTGAGCAAGGGGTGCTTGTAGGTGATAAGCTTAGGGTTGTGCCTGTTTCTTATATAGGTCGGTATTGAGTCCATAGGACCCGGGCGGTAAAGAGAGATCACCGCAATAAGATCCTCGATACGCTCAGGTCGCAGTTTCATAACTGTTGCAGTCATTCCTGCGCTTTCAAACTGGAACACGCCCTCGGTCTTGCCCTGTGAGAACATTTCATATACCGCCTTATCGTCAAGGGGTATATTCTCAAGGTCAAAATCGGGGTGCTTTTTCAAAATCTGAAGTCTGCAATGATTTATGATAGTCAGATTTCGCAGACCCAAAAAGTCTATTTTCAAAAGTCCAAGCCGCTCAAGCACGGTCATTGTATATTGCGTCGATATCTGACCGTCACGGGCATAAAGCGGCACATAATGGTCAACAGGGTCTTTGGTGATAACGACGCCGGCGGCGTGGGTGGAAACATTTCTCGGCATACCCTCGACCTTTATCGCCGTGTCAAGAAGCTCGTGTATCTTGGCATTGCCGTGGTAAAGCTCTTTGACCTCGGGAATATTTTCGATAGTGTATGCAAGCGGATATCCTCTAGGTATCTTTTTAGCCAGCATATCACCAGTCTGATAAGGCAGACCCATTGCCCTTGCGACGTCACGGACGGCCTGCTTTGCGGCAAGCGTGCCGAAAGTCGCTATCTGCGCAACGTGGTCAGAGCCGTATTTGTTCACAACATAATCTATAACACGCTGTCTGCCCTCCATACAAAAGTCGATATCAAAGTCGGGCATTGAAACTCTTTCGGGATTGAGGAAACGCTCAAAGAGCAGATTATATTTCAGCGGGTCGATACCCGTTATGCCTATGCAGTATGCGCAAAGGCTTCCTGCGCCCGAACCTCGTCCGCAGCCAACAGGTATGCCCTGAGATTTCGCATAGTGAACAAAATCCCACACAATGAGGTAATAATCCGTATAACCCATTTTGGTGATAACGTCAAGCTCATATTCCATTCTCTCGAACGCTTCCTTGCTGGGCTTTTCATATCGTTTATACAAGCCTTTAAGGCACATATCACGAAGATATTTTTCGTTATCATCAACGCCGTCAATATGGAAATACGGAAGCTTTGTGTTGCCAAATTCAAAGGTAACGTTGCAGCGCTCGGCGATCTTGACCGTGTTCACAAGCGATTCTGGTTGTGCCGAAAAAAGCTCAGCCATTTCATCGGCGGACTTCACATAAAATTCGTCGGTTGGAAATTCAAGCTTGCTGGGGTCGTCAACTGTGGTCGCCGTTGAAATGCACATAAGGATTCGCTGAGCATTGGCGTCCTCACGTTTCAGATAGTGGGCGTCGTTCGTGCACACCATCGGTATGCCAGTCTCTCGTGAAAGCTTTACAAGCAGAGGCAAAATTTTCTGCTGCTCGGCAAACTTGTGATTTTGCAGCTCGATAAAATAATTGCCCTCGCCGAAAATATCACGATAAAGTAGCGCCGTTTCTTTCGCACCCTCATAATTGCCATTTGTCAGCTTTCTCGGTATCTCGCCTGCAAGACAAGCGGACAGGCAGATAAGCCCCTTGTGATATTTTTTCAGCAGTTCAACGTCAACTCTCGGACGATTGTAAAAACCGTCGATATATGCAAGGGAAACAAGCTTTATCAAATTCTGATATCCCTCATTGTTCTCGCAAAGCAGCACAAGATGATAAGGCGAAGTGTCTATCTTTGCCACTTTGTCAAAGAGTGTCCTCGGCGCAACGTACACCTCGCAGCCGATTATGGGCTTTATGCCCTGGGCAACGCACTCATTGTAAAACTCCACCGCCGCAAACATATTTCCGTGATCTGTGACGGCAACGGCCTTTTGACCCAGCTCTTTCACACGCAAAACAAGCTCCTTGATACGGCAAGCGCCGTCAAGGAGCGAATATTCACTATGCAAATGAAGGTGTACAAAATCTGGCATATTTATTCCTCGTTGATATTAAGTCCTTTTTCTTCACGAATTTTATCCGCTATCTCCGCAAGCTTTTGAAGCCTGTGGTTAGCTCCCGATCGAGATATTGGCGGGTCGATAGCTGCGCCCAAGTCTTTAAGATTAAAGTCGGGGTTATTGTATCTCAGCTCGGCTATCTCCTGCAAATTCTCGGGCAGCGAATATAGTCCGATAGTCTCGTCGATAAGCTCGATATCTCTTATTTGCTTTTCAGCGGCTTTCAGCGATTTTTCTATGTTTGCGTTGTCGCAATTCACCGCACGGTTTATCTTGTTGCGCATATCTTTCATCATCTTCACGTTCATAAGCTCCAGCGAGCACATAGACGCACCCATAAGGGTCAGCATATCAATGATATTTTCCGACTCCTTTATGTAAACGATCTGCGCATTTTTTCGCTCAACGTGCTTTGGCGTTATATCGTAATTGTCGATAAGCAGCATACCGAAATCGTTGCAAAGGTCAAGTGTCGGCATAACAAATTCCATATGATACTTTTTCTCGGGATTGTTCACCGAACCGCAGGCGAGAAATATCCCTGCCACAAGCTGCGGATAAAACTTCTCCTTTGGTAAGTCCTCTTTCTCAAGACGGCGGCTTGCGTCCATTCTGAAATGATCCAGCACCGCTATCCTGTCATCACGCTCGGGTATATCGAGAGCATATAGCACAACGCCATTGCGCTTTTTCTGCTCCGTCACCCTAACGGCTTCTTTGTTTTCAGATATCCTGCCGATATTAAGGTGGAAAAAGTCAACGACTGCCCTGTTTTCCGTAAGAAATGATATCTCCTCGTCCGAAAGAACGTTGCAATATGTGAGCATTCCCATTATGCAAACGTCCGCTTTCGGCTTGGAATTTATTTTGTCTATTATCTCTTTTTTTACACGATAGGAAAAAGATACGTCCTCCAAAATTCAAACCGCCTTACTGATTGTTTATATCTCTGTGAGTAATTCGTATAGTGTGACCCTGCTCTCTCAAGTGTTTTGAAAGAGCTTCGGCAAATGTAACGCTTCTGTGCTTGCCACCTGTACAGCCGAAAGCTATTACCAGCTGCGACTTGCCCTCTTTTTCATAAAGTGGGATAAGATAGTCGATAAGGTCGATAAGCTTTGCAAGAAGGGTCTGCGCCTGCTCAAAGCTCAGCACATAGTCGTAAACTTCCTTATCAAGTCCCGTCTTGTTTTTAAGCTCAGGGATATAGAATGGGTTAGGCAGACACCTTACGTCAAACACAAGATCGCCCTCGCTCATTGCACCGAACTTGAAGCCGAAAGACTGCACGTCAATGTGCATAAACTCATCATTTTCAAGAAATATGGAATAAAGTCTTTCTTTGAACTGTGCTGTTGAAGTTCCGGAAGTGTCAACATAATAATCAGCCTGCGCCTTTATCGGACGGAGCATTTCACGCTCTGTCTCGATAGCCTTTCTGATATTGCCGTATGAAACTTCATCGAGTGGGTGCTTTCTTCTTGTTTCTTTGTATCGTCTGACGATAACGTCGTCTGTGCTGTCAAGGAAAAGGATCTTTAGGCTCACGCCCTCAGCTTGGAGCTGTTTGATAGTATCTTGGAGCTTTAAAAACAGATCGCCGCCACGGATATCCACAACAAATGCGACCTTTTCTATCTTTCCGTCCGACTGGCTGCAAATGTTGGCAAATTTCGGGATAAGTTCCGGCGGCATATTATCTATACAATAATAGCCGATATCCTCCATAACGTTTACGGCGCTTGATTTTCCCGAACCCGACATTCCCGTGATGATAACAAACTGCATTGATCTTCATTCCTTTCCTTCACACTAATTGCTGAGATTATTCGCTGTATGGTATTATCTTAACTTCACATTCGAGCATATAGCCTGTTTGCTCTTTTACCGTATTTTGAACGTGACGAATAACTGACAGGATATCCTCCGTTGTTGCGCCGCCCTTATTTACGACAAAACCGCAATGCTTTTCAGACACCTGTGCTCCCCCGACTGTGTATCCTCTAAGACCGCAATCTTGTATAAGCTTGCCTGCAAATTGTCCCTCGGGACGTTTGAATGTTGAGCCTGCACTTGGAAATTCAAGCGGCTGCTTGCTTCTGCGCCTGCCCATAAGTTCCACCATTTTGTCTTGGATATCGTCATACACACCTGTTTCAAGACAGAACAGTCCCGAGGATATAACCTCGTCATTGCGCTGAAAACAGCTAGTGCGATAACCAAGCCCAAGATTTGACACGCTGACAGTATGTACAGTTCCGTCTGTGCTGACAGCCGTGCAGGATTTTATAACGTCCCTTATCTCGCCGTCATAAGCGCCGGCGTTCATATAGATCGCACCGCCAACAGTTCCGGGTATTCCATAGGCAAATTCAAGACCTGTGAGGTTATGCTCAAGTGCAAAGCGGCAAAGCTTTATAAGGCTGCAGCCTGCCTGCGCATAGATAGTCGTTTCATCTATCATTTTGATCTCGTCGATTGACGAGCCCATAAGGAAAACCACGCCGTCGAAGCCCTTGTCGTCAAAGAGCAGATTTGAACCGTTTCCTATTACGATATATCTGACAGAAAGCTCGTTCGCAAGGCTTATAAGCTGTGCAAGGCTTTCCTCAGAACTGATATCCACCATTGCTGTGCATTTTCCGCCTGTGCGGAACGTTGTGTGTGATGACAATGGCTCGTCATACATAACTCGACATTCCAGCTCAGAGGCTTTGTCAAGCAGCTTTTGTGTATTCATATGTTTATATGTGCCCCGAAGGGCGCTCCTTTCTTTGATCTAGTTTCAATATATTAATATCAAGATTCGGTCTTTTTACAAGAACATACTCTCTTATTTTCTCCCAATCGGTATTCATAACAAGCTTCTCGGGAAAATCAAGCTCTTCCGCCATTTTATCAAGATCGGCGCCTGACCAATAAGCTCGCAATAATGACAGTCCGAATCGAAAACAACGGGTACTTCATATCTTTTGCAAAGCTTTAAAAGCTCTACGGCGTTCTTTGCAAGCGACCTTGTGCTGAGAATAGAGCTCTCGTTTATCTCAACAAGTTTGCCGTACTCTTTGAACGCCTTTACGCCCTTTTCATAATCGAAGGGGAAAGGAGAAGTTGTGCAATGACCGATAACATCTACATAGGGGGTTCTGCGCCAATTTCAGATAGCTGTTTGTATGATTTTCGGCAGTAGAGGGCTTATAACAATCTCTATGCATTGAAGCCACTATCCATTCCAGCGATTTTAACAGCCGCTCGTCAACGTCAAGCTCGCCGTTATCGCCGATAACATTTGCTTCTATTTCTCGAAGAACTGTTACGCCGCTTATTTTTCTCGGCAGAACGCAAAGATTGACAAAGTAACATAAGTGCGGTGAATCTGGCATATTCATTGCACGGCTTGTCATTGCATTGCCTTTGAGCTCGTATTTTTCCGCAGAGGTGCAGTTTTCAAGTATCGTCGAATAAGCGTGTGTTGACGCAATGATGTGTGTGCATATCTGCCTGTAAGCGCATAAATTATCTATCTCCTATTGAAATGTTGCTATTTTAGAAATTATCCCAGTTCTTTACCTTGTCCTTTTTGTCCATTTGCAGACCAAGGTTCTGCAAAAGTTCAGCCGCAGCGTTATAACCCATCTTCTTCTGACGGTTGTTCATAGCTGCAACTTCAAGGATAACAGCAAGGTTTCTGCCCGGCTTGATTGGAATCGTAAGGCTTGGTATCTTTATGCCGAGAATGGTGGTGTACTCATTGTCAACGCCCATTCTATCGTATATCTTTGTGCTGTCCCAAGGCTCAAGCTCAACGATAAGGTCGATCTTTTCGCTGACCTTAACAGCACCCATACCGAACAGCCTTCTTGTATTGATGATACCGATACCTCTCAATTCAAGGAAGTGACGGATATTATCAGGTGATGAACCGACAAGAGTTCTGTTTGAAGTCTTTCTTATCTCAACTGCATCGTCTGCAACAAGTCTGTGACCTCTCTTTACAAGCTCGATAGCCGTCTCGCTCTTACCGACGCCGCTTTCGCCAACGATAAGGATACCCTCGCCGTACACTTCGATAAGTACGCCGTGACGTGTGATCCTAGGCGCAAGCTCAACGTTCAGATAGCCGATAAGTGCGGCGATGAAAGCCGTTGTGCTGTCCTGCGTTCTTGCGATAGGCACGCCGTATTTCTTGGCTATTTCCACCATTTCCGGATAAAGTTCGTGACCTCTTGCAACAATGAACAGAGGTATCTTTGTTGCAAAGAGTGCGTCTATCCTTTCATATCTTGTTTTCTCATCAAGTGATGCAAGATACGCAAATTCCATATTTCCGCATATCTGTACACGCTCTGCGTTGAAATACTCATAAAAGCCCATAAGCTGGAGACCAGGTCTGTTACAGTCGTTTTCCGTAACAACAAGGCTGCTTATGTTCTCAGGGGCGTAGATTATCTCCATATTGAGCTGCTTGATTATCTCCTCGATAGTAACGCTGAATATCTCTGCCATTTACGATCAGTCCTTTCTAATTATAACTTTATAAGTCCTTTATTATACATTTCCTGTGCCGCAAGCATTACGCCTGTCTTGCCTGTTGGATAGGTTATTCCGCCCTGCAACCAGGCAGCGAACGGCGGTCTTATAGGTGCGTCCGCTGAAAGCTCGATAGAAGCGCCCATCGTGAACGCTCCGGCCGCCATAATGACCTTGCTGTCATAACCCGGCATATCCCAAGCTTCAGGCGTAACATAGCTGTCAACAGGCGAGCCTTTTTGTATTCCTTGACAGAAAGCTACAAGCTTCTCTTCATTTTCAAGAAGTATGGAAGCGATGATATCAGTTCTTGTCTCGCCGCTTTCCGGCAATGTCTTATAGCCAAGCTTTTCAAAGAAACGGCAGGCAAATACGGAAGTCTTGAGAGCCGAAGCCACCACCTGCGGCGCCATAAAGAAGCCGAGAAGCATTTCTCTGTTTTGACCGAGAGAACAGCCAACTTCCTTGCCCATTCCAACGCAGGTGAGCCTATCAGCGCACTTTTCAACAAGGTCAGCTCTGCCGCAGATATATCCGCCTGTGGAAGCTATTCCGCCGCCCGGGTTTTTGATAAGTGAACCGATGATGATATCAGCGCCAACGCTCAGAGGCTCTTGTCTTTCAACGAACTCGCCATAGCAGTTATCCACCATAACGATAATGTTCGGATTAGCTTTCTTTGCCGTCTCAGCGATCTTTCCGATTATCTCAACAGTCAGCGATGGTCTCAGCGAATAACCTCTTGAACGCTGGATATACGCTATCTTTGCGCCGACAGCTTTCTTTTCAATTGCTTCATAATCGGGGTACATTTCGTCAACAAGATCGACCTGCTCATAATTAACGCCAAAGTCAATAAGTGAACCATTGCCATTTTCACCTCTGATACCGATTATCTCTTCAAGAGTATCATAAGGCTTTCCCGTGCAGGCAAGCATTATGTCGCCACTTCTCAGAACGCCGAACAGCGCTGTCGAAAGAGCGTGCGTGCCGTTTACAAAAGTGTGGCGCACAAGTGCGTCCTCACCGCCGAGAGTCTGTGCAAACACCTTGTCGATAGTATCTCTGCCCATATCACCGTAGCCATAGCCCGTGGTGCCTTTAAGGCAGCCCTCGCTGACCCTGTTGTCGATAAAGGCTTTTAGCACCTTCTGTCCGTTATACTCTGCAATGCTGTCTATCTTTGCGAACATTTCGCCGCATTCGCTTTCAGCCTTGTCAGCAAGCGCCAAAAGCTTTTCATCTATATCAAAAATACATTCACTCATTATCTTTTCTCTCCAATACCAAATCTATTCCGCAGGCTTTAAAGCCGATCTCTTCATAATAGCTTACACGGTGAGGTCTTGCAAAGAGCCTTACCTGAAAGCCGTCCTGCGTGAGTTTTTCACCTATCCAATATAAAAGCTGTCTAGCGTGGAATTTGCCACGCTCTTCGGGTATAGTGCCAACGTGTCCCACAAGGGCGACGCCATCGATTATATACTGTATCGTTGCGGTGGTGTAATCTCCCAGCAGGAACGATTGCGACAGTCCACGCCTTACTCTGTGTGACGTATCCGTCAGCCAAAGCTCATATGAATTTTTGATACTCGGAAAACAAGTCGCAAGTATCTTGAAAACATCATCAAGCTTTGGGAGTTCGTCAACATCAAGTGGCGGAAGATCATTCTTTGCCACAAAGCTGAACTCCGTCCGCTTATCGCCCTTGTATTCGTCAAAGGTGAGCTGGGCAAGCTTTTTTGAATATTCCACCTCAAACTCCACCGCCGCAGGCTTGTTCATACAGATAAACCCTGCAAGCTCAGAAAGCAGCTTATCGCTGAATTTCTTGTCCTTGAAAGTGGATATCATCATCGATGAATTGAACAGCGATATTATGCCGACCTTTTCGCCGTTATCCTCAGCGGCAAAAAAGCGCAGAAAATCATATCCTGTTCCGTATGCCGCAAAGTGGGATTTTATACGCCGTGTATAATTATTGGGTTTGAGACCGCTCAGAAGCTCCGAGCTTATCTCTTTCGTTTCATAGATCATTTGTTATAAGTCCTATCCAAAAGCAGTTTTGTAAGAACATAAGCGTTTTCAAAATCGCTTTTATTTATTACGCAGCAAGGCGAATGCAGATATCTGCAAGGCAGCGAGACAGCTGTTATTCTTACGCCGCCCCTTGAAACGTGTATCGCACCTGCGTCGTTTCCGCCTGCCACCATTGTTTTGGTCTGACAGGGGATATTATTCATCTTCGCAGTATCAAAAGCGAGATCGTACATTTCTTTGTCATATATCGTGTGTCTGTCCATAAAGGACACAACAGGACCTTTGCCAAGTTCACAAACACGCTTATCGCCCGAAGCCGACGGGATATCCGCCGCCGTTGTTGACTCAAGCACAAAGGCATAGTCCGGCGCAACTGTATACGCCGCACAGGTCGAACCTCTCAGCCCAATCTCTTCCTGCACCACAAATGTGAAGTAGGTGTCATATTCAACGCCCTCTTTTATCAGCCGCAGCATTATCGCACAGCCTGCACGGTCATCGATAGCCTTGCATTTAACAAAGCCTTTGCCGAATTCACAGAACGGTGAAACAAATCTCACGCTGTCGCCAAGGCGGACAAGATTCTGCGCTTCTTCCCTGCTGTCTGCGCCGATATCTACTGTCATTTTGTCAAAAGGCACGGACTGCTTGCGCTCGTCTGCCGACAGATTGTGAACAGCCACGCCGCCCACAACGCCTGTTACATTGTTATTTCCAACGCACACACGCTTGCCGAAAACTACCCTCGGGTCAATGCCACCAACGGGGGATATTTTCAACGTGCCGTCTGCATTGATATAAGTGACGATCATACCGACTTCGTCCATATGCGCCGACACCATTACTTTATTTCTAGGAGTTTTCTTGCCCTTGCAGAATGCGATAACATTGCCAAGGTTATCGACTGTCACCTCAGCCTTATCGCCTATCTGCGAGATAATATATTCTCTGACAGCGCCTTCGTCCCCCGAAATGCCGTCTAGCAGGCAAAGCTCTTTAAGTTCATTTATCATATTCATCAGACTCTTTCCAAATACTCAGCCATAAGCTTCGCAGTATTTTCGATATCAGCAATGTCAACTATCTCCACAGGGGTGTGCATATGCTTTTCGGGAATAGAAACAGTCACCGCCGCAACGCCGCCCTTTGTCAAGCCGATAGCGTCAGCGTTTGTACCCGTCCTGCCGCTCATTACCTCTATCTGATATGATATAGCTGTCTCTTCGGCGATCTTTATAAGCTCATCAGACATTTTACTTGAAAGCGACGGCGCAATGCCGATCATAGGGCCTTTGCCAATAATGCCGCAATCCTCATCACTTTCCGAATGAGTTTTCGCAAAGGAAACGTCAACTATCATCGCCATATCGGGGTCAATATCGAACGCCGCAGTCTTTGCGCCACGCTCGCCGACTTCTTCTTGTGAAGAGAACACTGCCGCAACATTGCAGCCAAGCTCTTTGCCCTTGAGCAATTCAAGAGTTCTAAGAACAGCGGCACAGCCTGCACGGTCGTCAATGGCTTTTGACGTCACCCTGCCGTTTATAAGCTCCGCAAGCTGGTTTTCAATAAGCACCCTGTCGCCAAGTGAAACATACTCAGCGGCTTCTGCTTTTGATGTGAAGCCGATATCTATATAAATTTCGCCGATATCGGGAGCTTTTGAGCTGTCTTTCTCAAGATGAGGCGGCGTGGAAGTTACAAAGCCTGTGAGCTTTTTCTTGCCGCAAACTGTTACTTGCTGAGCAAGAAGCACTCTGTTGTCAAGTCCGCCACAGCCCGATACTTTAAGAAAACCGTCGTCGGTGATGTAGGTGACTATCATACCGATCTCGTCGATATGTGCGTCAAGCAATACTGTTGGCTTGCTGTCGTCAAAGCCTGTTCTTTTCACAAAAACATTGTGGCTGCCCTCGTCAATTCGGACTTCGCCATATTCGCCTGCAAGCTCAGCAGCCTTTTGAGCAGCCTCATTTTCAGCACCCGAAACGCCGGAAACTGAAACAAGTTGTGCTAAAATATCTTTTATATCCATTATTATCCCTGCTTTACAGCTTAGTTTTAGTATTAAAGATCGTTGACAAGCGCCTTGAAATGTCTGCCTCTTGCTTCAAAGTTCGGGTAGAGGTCAAAGCTTGCGCAAGCAGGCGACAGCGTTACAACGTCGCCCTCCTCAGCCATTTTCTGTGCTGTGAGAACAGCCTCTTCAAGAGTCTTTACTCTTACGATCTTGAGACCGCTTTCCGGATAGAGTGGGCTTTCAGTAACAGCCTTTTCGATCTTGTCAGCAGTTGCGCCCATAAGAATGAGTATCTTGACATTCTTATTTACAGGCTCAGCAAGTGGCTCGAAAGGTATCTTCTTATCATAACCGCCTGCGATAACGATAAGCTTCTGATTGAATGAATTAAGTCCTGCGATAACTCTTGTAGGGCTTGTGGCGATAGAGTCGTTATACCACTTAACACCGTCGATCTCTCTGATAAATTCAATTCTGTGCTCAACGCCGCCAAAGTTCTTTGCCACTTGAACAATGCTCTGGATCGACACCTCGCCCCAAACAGCTGCGATAGCTGTGAGATAGTTCGCAACGTTGTGGATACCAGGAATCCTGATATCGTCCTTGTGAACTATCTCGGTAGTTCTGCCCTTTTCTGTATAGCAAAGCATACCGTCGTCATTTAGATATGTTCCCGTCTTTACAGGGTGCTTGAGAGAGAACGTAACGAGCTTGCCTCTTACAAGGTCTGAAAGCTTGATAGTCTCTTCGTTATCTTCATTGAGAACAGTTCTCGAATAGCCGTTCTGATGTGCGATAAGATTAGCCTTTGCGCCGATGTATTCCTCCATCGTTCCGTGAACGTTGAGGTGATTTGGCGTGATATTTGTGATAGCCGCAACATTTGGCGACTGTCTCATTGAGATAAGCTGGAAGCTTGAAAGCTCAACGACTGCAACGTCGCTGTCGGACATTGTTTCAACGATAGGAAGCAGAGCCTTGCCGATGTTTCCACCGATGTGGACACGCTTGCCCTCAGCCTTGAGCATTTCGCTGATAAGTGTGGTCGTGGTAGTCTTTCCATCTGAACCAGTTACGCCGTATATCTTGCAAGGGCAAAGGTCAAAAAAAGTCTCCATTTCGGAAGTGATCGTCACGCCCTCTTTTCTTGCTCTTGTGATAGTCTCGTCGTTATAGTACATACCCGGCGTTCTGAAAACTATATCGCAGTTGAATATAGTATCGAGGTAATGCTCGCCAAGTGAGAACTCGCAGCCCTTTGCGGAAAGTTCCTCATAGATAAGCTCGTCAAATTCATCCTCAGTTTTCTTATCGCACACAACGCACTTGATCCCCTTTGAGAGGAAAAGCTTTATAAGCTCAAGGTGGCTTACGCCTGTGCCGATGAACGCAACTCTTTTATCTTTTATTTCCATAAAATATCTTTGTGCTTTTGTCATAACGTTAACTCCTTTATGATGTTTGTTAAATGCGCACTTACCCATATTTTAAAAGCGCACGCACCTATTCTATTTTATTATATAACATTTTGTATGAAAACGCAAGAGTTTTTTTGCGGTCAGCCACAAAAGCCTTGTGAAAGTTAGTTTCAGCTTCGGTTAGATAACGTTTACTTGATTTTTGTGTCTAAATGTGTACTTGTTAAGATGATATTTTTGTGAAAAGTGAGAAAAATTTATTATTTGAGGAAAAACTATTGTAAAATAAGATTTTTTACAGTATAATATATACATATTGTTACGTTATGATCTTTGGGCGTATTGTGCGTTTGTGCGTGTGTTTCAAAGATCAATATTGAGTATAAGTATTGGAGGATAAGAATAAAATGGGTAATGCTGACAATGTATTGTTCGACAATGACTCAAGAGTAGCACCTCTTGGTCTTATTGCTATGGCAGGCGCCAGCGAGCTTGGCAAAAAGGTTGACGGTTTTCTTACAAAGTGGGCTAACGAAAATGAGTTTGTAAAGGACAGTTTCCTTGTAGAAGCCGTTTGTCCTAGATTTTCTTCCGGCGACGGCAAGGGTCTTATCAAGTCTTCTATCAGAGGCGACGATCTGTTCATTCTCTGCGACGTTGGTAATTACAGCTGCACATATAATTATTTCGGCAGAGAGAATTGTATGTCACCTGACGATCACTATCAGGATCTTAAGAGGATCATTCAGGCAGCAGGCGGTAAGGCTCACAGAATAAACATCATTATGCCTTCACTTTACGGCGGCAGACAGCACAGAAGAAATTACAGAGAGTCTCTTGACTGTGCAGTTGCTCTTCAGGAGCTTCAGGCAATGGGCGTTTCAAATATCCTTACATTTGACGCACACGATCCAAGAGTACAGAACGCTGTTCCGCTTATGGGCGTTGACAACATTATCCCTTCTTATCAGGTGCTCAAGGCAATGTTCAAGAACCTTGACGATTTCAGACCTGACAAGGATCACTTTATGATAATCTCACCTGACGAGGGCGCTATAAACAGAAATATGTACTATGCTTCCGTTCTCGGCGTAAACCTCGGTATGTTCTATAAGAGAAGAGATTACTCAACTATCATCAACGGCAGAAATCCTATCGTGGCTCACGAGTATATGGGTAACGACGTTGCAGGCAAGGACGTTTTCATTGCCGACGATATCATTTCTTCCGGCGAGTCGATGCTCGACATCGCAGTTGAGCTCAAGAAGCGCAACGCTAACAAGATCTACTGCTATGCTACTTATCCTATCTTCACGAATGGTCTTGAGTCATTCAACAAGGCTTATGCTGACGGCATAATCGACGGCGTATTCGGCACAAACCTCACATACAGAACACCTGAGCTGCTTTCAAGCCCTTGGTTCTATGAAGTTGACTGCGCTAAGTACATCGCATACTTCATCGCTTCCCTCAATCATGACAAGTCGATCTCACAGGTCATCGACCCACACACAAAGATCGAAGCGCTTCTCAAGAAGTACGGCATCAAGTAAATCAAAATACAAAGATCGGGACGGCTGCTCGCCCCGATCTCTTCATATAAGGTGGTAAATAGAATGATCTTTGCGGGAATAGTTGCAGGGGGCTGCGGCTCACGAATGACCTGCGCACAGATACCAAAACAGTTTATCGATATCGGCGGCGTGCCGATTATAATCAGAACGTTGAAAAGCTTTTTAAAAGTCCGTGAGATCGACGCCGTTTATATCGGCATAAAGTCCGACTGGCACGACTATATGGACGAGCTGCTCGTCAAGTTCGATATTGACGCAAAGCGTGTAAAAGTCATAGACGGCGGCGCAGACAGGAATGGTACTGTTATGAATATTGCACAAGCGCTGACAGACGATTTTGGAAAGCGTTATGAGGACATTATCCTCACCCACGATGCCGTGCGTCCTTTCGTGTCTAAGCAGATTATAAGAGACAATATCTCAGCGGCAATGGAGCACAGCGCTTGCGGAACGTATCTTCCGGCTGTTGACACTATTGTGAAGTCCCAAGGTGAAACAGTTGATGGGGTGCTCAACAGAAGCGAGCTTTATCAAGCGCAAACGCCGCAGACATTCAAGCTTTGCGAGCTGAGACAGAATTATGACAGCCTTGACGATAACCAAAAATCGGCGCTGACGGACACCTGTTCGGTGTTCACGGCCTGCGGTAAGGATATCCACATCGTCAAAGGCGATGTGCTCAATTTCAAGATAACGACTGACAATGACCTTGTGCTTGCCAACGCTGTTGCAAAGGAAATAAGATGATAATAGAAAAAGACGGCTCTGAATGGTTCAGAACCGTCTTTTTTTGCTTGGAACTTAGTCCTCGCAACCCTTCATATATTCTACAAACTGCTTTGCAACACGAGGCGAACGTCCTGCTCTTGAAAGGGCGTAAGCTTCCGCTTTCTGAAGGACCTCGTCCATTGGTGTTTTAAGCTCATACTGTTTTGCAAGCTTTTCAACGACGTCAAGATAAATTTTCTTGTCAGGCTTCTGATATGTAACAGTAAGACCAAATCTGTCCGAAAGTGAAAGAAGCTCCTGCATCGTGTCCTTAAAGTGGATCTCATCGCCCTCACGGGAGGAGAATGTTTCACGAACAAGGTGACGTCTGTTGGACGTTGCGTAAATGCAGAGGTTGTCCGCAGTTGATGAAACACTTCCCTCGAGGATAGCCTTGAGAGCTGCAAAATCGTCATCGTCCTCTGTGAATGAAAGATCGTCAATAAAAATGATGAACTTGAGCGGGTTCTTGCTGATAGTTTCAACGATAGCTGGAATTTCGTGGAGCTGCTTTTTCTTGAGCTCGATAAGTCTCAGACCCTTGCAGGCGTACTCGTTTGCGATAGCCTTGACTGTTGATGATTTACCTGTACCGCAGTCGCCATAAAGCAAAACATTGTTTGCAGGCTTGCCCTTGAGGAGCGCAAGAGTGTTATTGATAACTTCCTGTCTCTCTCTTTCGTAATTGTGCAGATCAGATATCTTGATATCGTCCGGATACTCAACAGGAACTATCTTGCCGTCCTTGATAACAAAAACGTGATACTGCGAGTAGATACCATAACCATACTGGTTGATAGCGTGTATTCTATCGGCATATATCTGCGAGAAGTCAAGCTTTTCAACGGCATATCTAGGCAGGAAGCCGTCATAGTCTATCTTGTCGATTATCTCTTCACAAGGTATCTGCGAAAGCTCTTCGATTATAGCAAGCTCATTAGCGAGGCATTCATCAAGCAAAGCGCCTGTTTCCTTGCCTTCGCCTTTTTTGAGCATAAAAAGATTTTCGTTTTCAAGCACAAGCTTCAGAATATATTGTGTGAGGTTGTCAGAATAAGCAAAGAGTTCAGCCACAAAATCTGAATACTTTTCGATAGCGACTGCGCTGTCGCCCTCACAAGCATCGATAGCTTCAAGAAGCTTTTTGAATACGGGAACATTGTGCAGACTTTTGAATATAACAAGTGTATGCGCCTGCTTTTGAAGTGTCTTAAAATCGTGCATTATAAACACGCCTTTCTTTATTTTGGTTTAAGTTTTATTATATATCAATTTGCCTTGATAGTCAACATAAATTTTGCACGATTTTAACAAAATCGACACCGACTTTTTGTTGCTTAAAACAAAACAAAAAGCTGTTCATATGATTTACTTTGATGAGAAAAAGTGATATAATTATCATATGATAAATTTGAAATCTGAATATAAAGGAGCATAAATATGACAGATAAAAACAGATCAATAATCAACATCGGCAATATGGGCTATATGTCAAGAGTTTTTGAGAAGATCGAAAAGGAAAACAAGCTGAATATCGTTTACCTCGGCGGCTCTATCACAATGGGTTGCAATGCCACAAAGGAGGAGCTTCGCTATGCGAACCGCTCTGCAAAGTGGTGGACGAACAACTTCCCTGACGCAGAGGTGGAGTTCTTCAACGCTGGTATCGGCGCAACAACGTCACAATTCGGCTGCGCAAGAGCAGACGATCACGTCCTCAGCCGTGACCCCGACCTTGTGTTCGTTGAGTTCTCGGTCAATGACGATAATACTCCCCTGTTTCAAGAGACATACGAAAGCCTTATAAGAAAGCTTTTAAAGCACGAAAGCGTCAAGGCTGTTGTGCTTATCAACAATCTTTTCTATGACACAGGTGCTAACGCACAGGGAATCCACAATAACATCGGACTGCTTTATGATCTGCCAATAGTCAGCGTGAGAAATTATATCTATCCCGAAATACAGCTTGGCAACGTTCATCTCAGCGATTACACGGCGGATATGCTTCACCCCTCCGACCTTGGTCACAAGATGATAGCTGACCTTATTATGAATCTGCTTGACGCTGAGTATACTTATTACAAAAAGCTTGGCGTATCAGACAAACCAAAGCTCCCTAATGCTTTCACAGCCTGCCGCTATCAGGACGCACAGCGCTTTCAAAATTACAACTGTACCCCTGTTATGGAAGGCTTCACAGCCGACACCCATAAGGCTGACCAATGGAGCAACCCATTTAAGGATGGCTGGACAGCTCACGACAAAGGCAGTAAGATAGTATTCAAGGTCACAGGCGGAATAATTATGCTTCAATGGAAGCGCACTACAAACCAGCCTGCACCGATCGCATATGCAATTATCGACGGCGATGAACAGAACAAAGTGCTTCTTGACGCAAATTTTGAAGAGACTTGGGGCGATCTCTGTGCACTCACCACAATATATGAAAGCGAAAACAAGGGCGAGCATACAGTTGACATTATTGTGGATAAAGAGGGAAAAGCAGACAGTGATTTTATGGTAATATCCGTGATCGGCGCAAATAAATAATATATTTTAAGAAAAATCTCATTCAACCTATTGACATTGTAATTTAACGAATGTATAATATTTATATAATAATATTAACGGAGGGTCACTTATGAACGATTTTCTTAAAATTGCCGATAAGGTGTTCAAGCCTGTTGTAACTATCGCAGGAATTATTCTTGGTCTTGCTGTTACATATGGCGCCGGAAGCTACCTTTCATTCGCTAGTGTAGCTTACGGCGGTTTCTACACATTTATTTATGTATTGCTCTGGATAGCATTTATCGTACTTATCATTTGCGGAGTTTACGCACTCTTCAAAAAGTACGCAGCTGCCGTTCCACAGCAGACAAACAACAATGTGCAGTCAGCTGCTCCTGCACAGGCTCAGCCACAGAACAACGGCGCTACATACTGCCCTACTTGCGGCGGAAGCGTTCCAGCAGGCAATCAGTTCTGCCCTAACTGCGGCAACAAGATAAATCAGTAATAGCTAACAGCATAAAAAAATCCCCGATGAGCACAAAGCTTATCGGGGATTTTTTTGCGTATCTGGTTATAAAAACAGTAACGCCGTGACGAAAATATCCGTCACGGCGAATAACTGGTGAGCTATCGGGGATTCGAACCCCGGACCCTTTGATTAAAAGTCAAATGCTCTGCCGACTGAGCTAATAACTCATATCGTCTCACAACGACTTAATTATTATACCAATTTTTTATGAGTTTGTCAAGGGGTTTTGAAATATTTTTTCGATTTTTCCAAACTGCACATATTATAGTAAAATAGCTGTGAGAACTTGTGATATAAATAACAAAAATGCGGCCGAAATAAAGCTCTCGACCACATTATGTTAACAGTATGAACCAACCTATTATCTTGTTACGTTAAAAGCCTTGATACCTGGGTAAACTGCGCTGTCGCCAAGCTCTTCTTCAATTCTGAGAAGCTGATTGTACTTTGCAACACGCTCGCTTCTGCTTGGTGCGCCTGTCTTGATCTGGCAAGTGTTAAGTGCAACAGCAAGGTCAGCGATAGTTGTATCAGCAGTTTCACCCGAACGGTGTGAAGAAATTGCTGTGTAACCAGCCTTGTGAGCCATCTTGATAGCTTCAAGTGTCTCAGATACAGAACCGATCTGATTGAGCTTGATAAGGATAGAGTTGCCGCAGCCGAGCTCGATACCCTTTGCAAGTCTCTCTGTGTTTGTTACGAAGAGATCGTCGCCAACGAGCTGTACCTTGCCGCCAAGCTCCTTAGTAAGAAGCTGCCAGCCTTCCCAGTCTTCTTCATCAAGTGCGTCCTCAATAGAGATGATAGGATACTTCTCAACAAGCTTCTTCCAATGCTCGATAAGCTCTGCTGATGTGAACTTTGTGCCAGCCTTTGGCAGAACATATTCACCCTTCTGTGAACCCTTCCATTCGCTTGAAGCAGCGTCCATTGCGATCATAAAGTCCTTGCCCGGTTCATAACCTGCGTTCTTTACAGCCTCGAGGATATACTGTATAGCCTCTTCATCGCTTGCAAGGTCAGGAGCAAAGCCGCCCTCATCACCGACAGATGTTGCAAGACCCTTTGACTTGAGCAGAGCTGCAAGTGCGTGGAAAACTTCTGCGCACCAACGAAGTGCTTCCTTGAAGCTTGGTGCGCCAACTGGCATGATCATAAATTCCTGTACGTCAACTGTATTTGCAGCGTGTGCACCGCCATTAAGAATGTTCATCATTGGAACTGGAAGTCTGTTTCCGGAAATGCCGCCAAGGAATCTATAAAGCGGGATATCAAGAGAGATAGAAGCTGCTCTTGCACTTGCGATAGATACAGCAAGGATAGCGTTTGCGCCAAGCTTTGACTTATCCTTTGTGCCGTCAGCCTTGATCATTGCGTTATCAATAGCATAAATGTCAGAAGCGTCCATTCCGCAGATAGTTTCGTTGATAACTGTGTTGATGTTCTCTACAGCCTTTGTTACGCCCTTACCACAATATCTGCCCTTGTCGCCGTCACGAAGCTCAAGGGCTTCAAACTCACCTGTGGAAGCGCCGCTTGGAGCTGTGCCTCTGCCTACTGTTCCGTCTGCAAGATATACTTCAGCTTCAACTGTTGGATTTCCTCTGGAGTCCAGAATTTCACGTCCTACTACTTTTACGATCTCAAGATAGTTCATAATATTAAGCTCCTTTTTGATAATTATGCAGACTGACCCGAACGCACAACCATTCGGGCAGATAACATTTCGCTCATTGTTATCAAGAGAAGTCTGCAATGATTTATTCTCGCAGTTAGTGTATACTAACCTATTTAATATTAGCACATTTATATCGGCCTGTCAATCTTGGTTAGATGTTTCTAACTTATTTTATATACCTGCACAAAACTGATCTCTTATAATACTTATCTTGATAACAATTTCAACAATCTGTTAGATAAAGTAAACTGTATGATAATAGCATAAACAAAAAGCAGGCAACTATTCACGCCGCCTGCTCGAATGTACTTTATTATTCAAATTTTTACCGCTGACCCATTTCAAGATAAAACTGCTTCTCGATGAGTTTTGCCCTGTTCGCCTTGCTGACAGGCAGGATAAGACCGTTTCTAAGCTCTACGTGGTCGGCACAGAAGCTTTCAACATAGCCGAGATTTACGATAAACGACTGATGTATCCTGCAAAATCGTGTGTCCTTGATATTGTTCTCAAGGTTCTCCATCGTGCTGTAAAACTTGTATTCCTTATCAGCTGTGTGGAGATACATAAGCCGTTTTTCGTTCTCAAAATAAATTATATCGTCATAGCTGAACTTGAATTTCTTGCGCATATACTTGAATGTGAACGCCCTGTTGTCATTATAATACACACGGATATACTTGCTCAGCACCTCGTCAACTGCCTCATAGGTGATAGGCTTGACGAGAAAATTCATAACATCGTGCTTGAAAAGCTCATTGGCATAAGACGATATTGCCGACACAAACACAATGCGCATTTGCTCGTTGCCCATTTCATTTCGCAGAAAATTCACCGCTTCAATGCCGTTCATATCACCAAGCTCGATATCCATAAAAAGCAGGTCGAAATCTTCGCCACGCTTCATGTCCTCGCAGAAACGTTCCGCAGTATAATATGTAGAAACATCAAGCTTTATACCCTTGCTGTTTGCAGAGCGGTTCAGATAGCCGTCAAGCTGTGAACAAAAGGCATTGATATCGTCAACTATTGCTATTCTAATCACTTAATATCCCTCCGATACTACAATTATAGCAAATATCTGCAATAAAATCAATAAATTTTCTAGTACAAAAATTCTACATTTTATGACATCAATTCTAGGCTTATTGACATATCATTGCGGTTGTATTATACTAAAAGCATAGAAAATCAGAGAAATGAGTGATCTTATGTTTTTTAATCTTCCAACGAAAATGTATCACGAGCATAACTGTGTTTCGGCTCACGCTGATGAGCTCTGCTCACTTGGCACAAAGGCTCTTATCATCACGGGTCAGAGTTCATCTAAAAAGAATGGCTCTCTTGAGGACGTAACAGCCGCTCTTGACGGACACAAAATCGCCTATGCTATTTTTGATAAGATAGAGGAAAATCCTTCCGTCGAAACTGTTATCGCCGCCGCAATTTTCGGCATATCGGAAAAAGCAGACTTTGTTATCGGCATTGGCGGAGGTTCGCCATTGGACGCTTCAAAGGCTGTTGCTTTGCTTATAGCAAACGGCGTTTTTGATAAAGACTTTCTTTACACAACAAATAAAAACGCCCCTCACCTACCCGTTGCCGCTGTTCCGACCACTTGCGGAACAGGTTCAGAGGTAACAGGCGTATCAGTTCTCACCCTTCACGAGGATCACACAAAGAAGTCTATCGCACATCAGATATTCCCCGATATAGCACTTGTTGACAGCAAATATCTTAAAACTGCGCCAAAGTCCGTCCTCATAAGCACGGCTCTTGACGCTTTGGCTCACCTTTGTGAAAGTTATCTGCACGTTAAGGCTGACGCTTACAGCCATATGAGCGCCGAAAAAGGTCTCTCAGTATGGGGCGGCGTTAAACAGGCGCTACTTGACGGCGAATTTTCCGACGACACACTTGACAAACTTATGGCAGCTTCTGTTATGGCAGGCATTTCCATACGTCTAACAGGAACTTCCCTGCCCCACGGTCTCAGCTATCGTGTGACGTATGAATGCAAAATGGTGCACGGAAAAGCCTGTGCAGTATTTCTGCCGGCATTTATCGACAATGCACCCGATGAGTACAAGCACAGGATACTTGAACTGCTTGGCTTTGAGCGTTTCTCTGATCTGAAACGATTTGTTGAAACCCTCTGCGCCGACTGCGAGATACCGCAGGATATTTTAGAGCTTTCCATAGCCGATATGCTGAAAAACAAGACAAAGCTTGCAAGCGCCTGCTATCCTATTGATGAGAATATGCTTAGAAAGATCACCGAAGATTACTGCTAAAAAACACCTCCGACAGAGAATTTCCGTCGGAGGTGTTTTTTATTCCTTGATAAACACGGCAGTCGAGCCATCGATCTTTAGCTTTCCGCCGTCAATAACAGCATTTCCTCCAACCTTATAAGTGATATCGCCGCTGACGTCAAGCTTTGCGCTCTGAGCGGACGGGTTGATCGCTACGATAAAGCTTTCGCTGTCGTCCTTACGCCTGTAAACGAGGGGATATCCGTCAGAGATAAACTCGATCTCACCCTTGCTTTGAAGCGCCGTGTGAGCCATTCTGAACTTGATAAGGCGCTTTACCTCGCTTCTCAGAGAGTTTTCGTCCTGCGACTGGCTTTCAGCGTCGGGACGATCAGCTGCGCTGTCCTGCTGGATATAGAGCTTTTCCTTTGAAGCGGACGAGAAACCGGCATTGAGGCTCTTATCCCATTGCATTGGCGAACGTGAACCTGTTCTGCCATAACCGCCTTCAACTGAGGTCAGCCCCTCAACATATCGCATACCGATCTCATCGCCATAATAGATGAACGGAGCGCCCGGCATTGAAAGCAGGAATGCAAAAGCGATCTTCATTTCATCTTGGTCAAGATTTCTCGCAAGCCTGTCCATATCGTGGTTGCCCGATGGGATACAAATAAGACCTTTGCCGTCTGTTTTGCCGTAATTTGTCTTATAAGCCGCTACAAATTCCTTTGCCGAGCCCTTGCCACGCTTTGAGAAATAAGGCTCTTCACATCTGAAAAGATCGTTGTAATGAGAAGGGCCGAAGTGCAGCAAAAAGTCCATATGGAAACCGCCGATTATGGACTTGTCAGGCTCGCCCCACTCTGATACCATTGCGGCGTGTGGAAACTCCTCATCAAGAAATTCTCTCACATTCTGCCAAAGTGCGATAGTACCCTTGCTGTCCTCATCATTCTTTACAAGCGAACCCGCCATATCAACACGGAAACCGTCGCAGCCTGCTGAAAGCCAAAAGCGCATAATATCTTTGAGTGCTTCAATGGTAGCTTTAGGGCCCTCGGCGTCCATTGGCTGCTGCCATTTTTTGTTCGGGTCTGGCTTATAGAAACCGTAATTCAGCGCTGGCTGATGGGAGAAAAAGTTTACAGCGCAAGAGCCGTCTCTGTCAGAAATGCCACGAATACAGCCCATACCCTGCGGCTCTTCCCAAATGCAATTCGTCCACACATAACGGTCGGTGAACTCGTTGCGCTCAGCTTTCATCGACTCTTTGAACCACTTGTGTGTCACCGCCGTATGACCCGGCACAAGGTCAAGAATAACGTGCATACCACGCTTGTGTGCTTCATTGAACAGATCGACCAGGTCCTGATTTGTGCCGTATCTAGGCGCAACTGTGTAATAATCCTCGACGTCATAACCAGCGTCACCAAAAGGCGACATAAAGCAAGGATTTATCCATATCGCCGTACAGCCAAGCTCTTGGATATAGTCAAGCTTTTCAATAATGCCCTTGATATCGCCGATTCCGTCGGCGTTGGTGTCATTAAATGACTGTGGGTAGATCTCGTAAAATACTGCGTTATCGAGCCATTCGGGCTGTTTTGTCATAATAATTCCTCCTAATAAAACTATGATTTTTATACGATATTTCTATACTGTGTCGGCGTCTTGCCAAACTGCATTTTAAAGCGCTTCATAAAGCCGTATTCGTTGGAATATCCGCACCGCTCAGCGATCTCTTTAATGCTCAGATTTGTGGTGATAAGAAGCTGCTTTGCACGCTCCATTCGGGCGTTGATGATATCGCTCATAATGTTCACGCCGAACAGTTTTTTGTACAAATGCTGGAAGCCAGAACGGCTCAATCCCATATTTTCCGCAAGGCTGTCAACGTCGGTGATATCCTCGGGCATTGCGTATATTGAGGATCTTAACTGCATAAAGCGGCTGTTGCGGTCTGTGACAATGCAAGAATCTGAATCGGCGTGACGGATAAGTCGGCTGAGTTTCAGCAGAAAGATCTCAAGATAGTGCTTCTCAATATCCTCGTGAAATTCTTTCAGCGATTGGTGCTCGTATGCGATAGAGCGGATAAGCTGTGAAAGCTCGTCGATATTGCCAAGATAAATAATCTCGTCCGAGGGTATGGCAAGTTCACCAAATTTCTGCTGCTCTTCTTTTTCATAGTTAAAATAAAGCCAATCGTCGGTATACACATCGCCCTGCGCATAATACTTTACAGGCGTATGGGGAGAAAGCAACACAAATGAGTTCTTGTTTACGGAATATTCCTTGCCGTCCACAATAAAAACTGACGGTTCTTTTATAAGCAGCATAAGAGGGCTTCCGGGTCCTTCGGGACAATCCATAACAAAGTCTTTCTTGTGCTGATAATTATAGCCGATAGCTCCAACGATCATAGTGCTTCTCCTCAAACTTATTTGTAATAATTGTACCACACAATACCGACGCTGTCAACGTAATAGACACAAAAAACAGCCCCGAGCTGTTGCTCAGGACTGTTATAAATATCCTATCTTTCCTCACGGAAATAGTTCACGCCGCAGGAAGCAGGCTGTGAACGCCCTCTCGATTTCTTGACGGACGTGATGATAAGCACCAGCGCCGTTACAAGATACGGGAGCATATCGAAAAATGATTCCGGAACTGTAAAGCCGATATTTTTTGGGAAATAATATTTGAGCACCATAAACGCACCAAAGATATATGCGCCGTAGATAGCTCTTGCAGGATTCCAAACAGCGAAGATAACAAGTGCAACAGCTATCCAGCCGAGGCCGTTTACGCTGTTTGCCATCCAAACACCGCCGTTTATTACCATTGAACAGAACGCACCGCCGATTCCGCAGATACCGCCGCCGATAAGCACGTTTATGTACTTATACTTCACAACGTTGATACCAACAGCGTCCGCAACGGCTGGGTTTTCACCGATAGTTCTAAGATTAAGACCTACCTTTGTCTTTTTCAGGTAAATGAACATTATCACAGCGATAACGATACTGAGATATGTGAACACGTTCTGATTAAAGATAACATCGCCGATTATCGGGATATCGCCAAGAAGGGGTATCTTGACGTCCTTCAGCGCTTTCATAACGCCGTCTGAAAGTTTGAGGTTACCTGTTGGCGAAGCTGTTATCATCTGCTCGCCAATGAAGTTTGAAAGACCTGTACCGAATATGGTAAGGGTAAGACCCGTTACGTTCTGATTTGCCATCATCGTAATTGTGAGAAAAGCGTATACCAGCGACACAAGCACGCCCATAAGGAACGCCATTATTATCGCAAGGGCAAGGCTGCCCGTCTTGTACGCTGTTATAAAGCCTGTGCAAGCGCCCATTGCCATCGTGCCCTCAACGCCAAGGTTAAGGTGGCCAGACTTCTCGTTCTGTATCTCGCCGACTGTACCGAAAAGCAGAGGCGTGCCCATATAAACTGCGTGAGCTAAAAATGAAACAAATCTATCCATTTTGTTTGCCTCCTCTTCTTACAAATTTATATCTAATAAAGAACTCGCAGCCCAGAACAAAGAACAGAATTATTCCCTGCAAAACAGGCGAGCAATATGGTGAAAGCGAGAATTCGGAAGATACCACCGTGCTTCCCTTTTCAAGAACTGAGAACAGGAATGACACGATAAGGATACCGAACGGATTAAGGTTTGCAAGCCAAGCAACGATTATCGCCGTAAAGCCCACGCCGCCTGCAACGGAAGTTGAAAGGGTGTGTTCTGTTCCTGTTGCCTGCACCATTCCTGCGATACCGCAGATGGCACCGCTGAGGAACATCGTTCTTATCATAATCTTGCTAGGGCTCATTCCTGCGTATCTTGCAGTTGCGTGGCTGTCAGAAACTACCGTTATCTCATAGCCCTGCTTTGTGAATTTTAGATAAATGAACACAAAAACCACAAGGATAAGTCCGATAAGCCAGCCGATCTGTATTCCACCAAGTGAGTCTAGCCAAGCATTGAGGTCGAAGGTTGCGATCTTTGGATAGCCCTTTGACTCGGGGTCTTGCCAAGCACCCTTTGTCAGCCAGTCGATAACGTAAAGGGCTATGTAGTTGAGCATAAGGGTCAACAGCGTTTCGTTTGTGTCAAATTTTGCCTTGAAGAATGCCGGTATAATGCCGTAAAGTCCGCCGCCGATCATTGCCGCAACGAACATCAGAATAAACAGCAGATAGTGCGGCAGATCATAATGATAAAGTGCGAAATATGAAGCGAACACGCCGCCCATAATTATCTGTCCCTCAGCGCCGATATTCCAAAATTTCATCTTGAACGCCAGCGTGATACCAAGTGAGGATATCAGCAGAGGTATCATAATTTTTATTGTCTCACGGAATGGCATAAGCGGGTCGGCGGCGTTTCTGCCGATAAATGCGCCACGAACCATTTTGCCGTAATATGAGATCGGATTCTTGCCAAGGATAAGGATGAAGATACCGCCTGCGCATATCGCAAGCACAACCGAAAGCAGTCTTATGATAAGCTTCTGCTTATTTGAACGCTCTGCCCTCTTTGCGATACGCAGAAGCGGTTCTTTTTTTGCTGTGTTAGCCATTGCCCAGCACCTCCTCCATTGTTGCGCCTGTCATCATTCGGCCGACCTGTTCTTTTGTCACCGATTTTGCGTCGCAGATACCTGTGATCTTGCCGTGACAAAGCACCATAATCCTGTCGCAAAGTTCAAGAAGTACGTCAAGATCTTCGCCGATGAACAGCACCGCCGTATTTTTCTTTTTCTGCTCATTGAGCAGCGAATAGATCATATACGATGAATTGATGTCAAGACCTCTTACTGGATAAGCCGTGATAAGCAGGTCAGGCTGACTATGTATCTCTCGACCAAGCAGAACTTTCTGAACGTTACCACCCGAAAGCATTCTTACAGGCAGCTCAGTTGACGGTGTCTTGATCTCAAGCTGCTCGATAAGCTCTTTTGAAAGCGCCTTTGCAGGCTTTCTGTCAACAAAGCAAAGCTTGCCCTCTTTATAGGTTTTCAGCAGCATATTGTCAGTCATTCCCACCGAGGCGATAAGACCCATTCCAAGTCTGTCCTCCGGGATAAAGCTCATACTGATACCGAGATTGATGATCTCTTTTGGGTTCTTGCCGATGATATTTTCCTTATTGTAAAGCACGGCGCCCTTTTCGATCTTCTGAAGTCCTGCGATAGTCTCACAAAGCTCTTTTTGACCGCTGCCTGCAATGCCTGCAACGCCAAGTATCTCGCCACGATTGATAACAAAGCTAACATCGTCAAGTGCAATGCTGCCGGCTGAGTTCTTTACAGTCAGATCAACAACATTGAGTATGGGCTTAACGTCAACAGGCTCCGGTCTGTCAATGGCAAGCTCAACAGCTTTACCCACCATAAGCTCAGTAAGCTGGTGCTCGCTGCTCTCGGCGGTGATTACAGTTTCAACGCTTTGTCCTTTTCTGAGGATAGTCACACGGTCGGAGATATCCATAACCTCGCCCAACTTGTGGGTGATAATGATTATAGCACAGCCCTGCTCTTTCATCTTTCTGAGAATATTGAACAGCTTGTCAGTTTCCTGCGGCGTAAGAACGGCCGTCGGCTCGTCAAGAATAAGTATCTTTGCGCCCCTGTAAAGGACTTTAAGTATCTCGACAGTCTGCTTTTCGCTGACGGACATATTGTAGACCTTTTTGTCTGGGTCGACTTCAAGGCCAAGCTGCTCTGATATCTTTTTTATCTCGTTTCTGACAGCACCCTTGCTTTTGAGCTTGCCCTTTGTGCCTGCCACGATATTATCGGCGGCGGAGAAAACCTCAACAAGCTTGAAATGCTGATGTATCATACCAATACCAAGTGCGATAGAGTCCTTCGGGGAATTTATTGACGCAGGCTTGCCCGAGATGTAAATGCTGCCCTTATCGGGATGATAGATACCCGAGAGCATATTCATAAGTGTGGTCTTGCCCGAACCGTTTTCGCCAAGAAGCGCAAGTATCTCGCCGTATTTTACTTCGAGATTGATGTTATCATTTGCGACAACACTTCCGAACACTTTGGTTATCCCGCTGCATTTTACTGCGATATCCGCAGATATTGCTTCACTCATATGTTCAGCTCCTTTTTATACTTCATTTTTTCTTCAATCAGAAACCGACAGCCGAAAAATGTTTCCGCTGTCGTATTCTCATTGCTGAACAAAACAGGCGGCAGATCACCCCTCAATATATTGAGAGCAACCTCCGCCGCCCGTATATCAGTTCAGATTTTTACCCATTACTTAACTTCAACAGTCTTGAAGTACCAGTTGATACCGCCTGTGATAGTTGCGTCGTCAAGAGTTTTGCCCTCTTCGCCAACTGTGCTGCCGTCGTTTGTTTCGATAACGCCGTCAAATACGTTGAATGAGCCGTCCTCCATCTTCTTTCTTGCTTCATCAACAGCTGTCTGCATTTCCTCTGTGCAGATATCCATATTAAGTGGTGAGATATCTACGAGACCGTCAGCCATACCGCCGTAATAGTTCTCGCACTTCCACTCACCATCAAGTATCTGCTTTACCTGGTAAGTATAGTAGGCTGACCAGTTCCAAACAGTTGATGTAAGTGTAGCCTTTGGTGCGTCCTTAGACATATCTGTGTTGTAGCCAATGCCCCACTTGCCAGCGCTTTCAGCTTCGAGCTGTGGGTTCGGTGTATCACAATGCTGAGCGATAACGTCGCAGCCCTCAGAAAGAAGAGCCTTAGCAGCGTTTGTCTCTTCTGTTGGAGAATACCAGCTGTTTGTTACCTTAACATAAACCTTAGCGTCTGGGTTTACAGAATAAACGCCCATTGCGAAAGCGTCGATACCGCCTGTGCACTCTGAGTTCTCGCTGCCCATTGCGGAAACGTAACCGATAAGGTTAGACTCAGTCTTCATACCTGCAACGATACCTGAAAGATATCTAGCCTGATAGATTCTACCGAAGTAGTTGTTCAGGTTCTTGCCGTTGTTCTTGTAACCTGTGCCGTGGCAGAAATAAACATTTGGGAACTCCTCAGCGAGGGACTCCATCTTGTCCATATAACCCCAGCTTGTGCCGAAGATGATGTTGCAGCCGTCCTCGATACACTCACGGATAGCTGTCTCAGTAGCAGCAGGGTCGCTGTCAGAAACGTTGTTCTTTCTTACAATCTGATCGTCGCTGAGACCAAGCTCCTTCTGCATACCAACGATACCCTGATCGTGTGCATAAGTGTAACCAGAGCCGTCAGCAGGGTTGCCGATGTGGATAACACCGATCTTGACATTCTCAGCTGTAAGCTCCGTTGTTGCAGAGTCAGAAGCCTTCTTTGAAGCTTCGTCCTTTGCTGATGTACAAGCTGTGAGAGCTGTTACAGCAAGAACTGCGGAAAGAACGAGTGCAAGAATACGTCTTTTCTTCATTTCTTATCTTCCTCCATTTTCAATATAGCCGCCGATACACGGCATTTGTAAAAAATAAACCGCCGTTTTTACATAGTTACCACTGAAACATTTCAGTTGAAAACGTTTCAGTATCAATACAGTAAATACGCAAAAATGACTAACGAAATAATTATACAACAATTTTCACTATTATGCAATTGAAACAAAGCGTTGGTATATTAATATTCCGTTAAACTTATGTTACTTATTTTGTATTCGTGCAATTATCTGCATGAATATGGGGACTGCTGTTATTTTCTTGAAGCAGCGGCATATTCTGTATCTTCCAGAATATCTATATCGCCGTTAAGAAGTCTGTCACGCTTATCTCCCAAAGCTTTGTTGATGATACCGAGGATATAGCCAACAAGAACAGCGGCGACGATTGTGCCTGCACCAACGCTTCCAAGTCCGTGGATAGAGATAAGACAAGTGACAGTTGATACGATCACCATTGTGCAGTCAAAAGCCATTTTGACCTTTGAGAACACGATGCCTGTGACCTGTGAAACTGCCTGCATTGCGCCCTCGCCGGCCAATGGGATAAGGTCAGCAGGCAGATAAAGGAATATGCCGATAGCAATAAGCACAGTACTTATAAGCATCATAAGCACTCTTACGATTATATTGTCAGTTGTCGGCAGGAACGACGCAAGATAATTGCAGAATGTCGTGAAATAGCCGAATATCACTCCAACAACGACCTGCAAAAGGCTTATAGCCTTGAAATTCTTTCTCAAAAGCAACATCTGTATTATCACCAATGTGCAATGGAAAATTATTGTTGCCTTGCCCATTTCAATGCCCCATACGCAGGTCAATGTATATGGTATCGAACTTACAGGTGATACGCCAAGGTTCGATTTTACCGATATTGCAATTCCAATAGTCATAATAAAAAGCCCTATGAAATACATAGGAACTCTGATCTTTAAGTTCTTCATTCTACTGATCCACCCTTTTTCTTCATATTCTCGTATACTCTCTGCAAAAGTTGAACAAGCTGCTCTTTCTCGCCCTCATCAAAGCCCTCAAGCGCCCTTGCTTCAATGCTCACAAACTCACGGTCAATGCGCTGGACGTATTCTTCGCCTTTAGGCGTGAGAAAAACGTGGAGCGATCGCCTATTGCCGTTAAGCGTTTTGCGCTCGATATAGCCTTTGTTTTCCATTCCATTCAGAATAACAGTCAGCGAGGCAGGCTCGATATGACAGCCGCTTGCGATATCCTTTTGCGCCGAACCATTGTGCGTGCTGAGATAATCAAGTATCTTAGGCTGTCCAAGCGTCAAGCCTGTATCCTTCACGCTGCTGAGAAGAGATTTCTGAAACAGAAAATGGTCTGCCATAAGCAGAAAATGTAATGACTCCGTCAAAACTCCAACTCCTTATATTAGTATTCTAATTATTTGAATACTAATATTATAGCGCCAAACCGCACATATTGTCAAGTTATAAAACAAAAAGCCGACATAGATATCATGCCGACTTTGTTGATTTTTTTCGTCTATTTTTTTTACGCCACGCTATTATATTGTTTCTGATCGTCATAATCATACCGACAAAAACTGTACCTATTGAAAGGAATATTGGCAGTTTGAACATAAATTCATTTGTCATTTCCGTGTCAAGTCCATAGCGCATATACATAAGTATCCCCAACAGCACGATATACACTCCGATCAGCATTGAAAGATACGATATGATATAAAAAAGAGGTCCTCTTTTCACCTTAAAACTCCCCCTATATTTTTTCTTTATCATAGCATATTAAATTAATTTCGTCAAGATATAAAGTAAAATTATCAGTCTTTGATGTAATCATTAATCTGCTTTATACTTTCTCATTAACAATATTCCTGTGATATCCGCCAATATCCAGCCTATTGGGATAGATATCCATATGCCGAAAACGCCGATAGCTTCAAAGCTTGAAAGCATATATGCCAGCAGAACTCTTGTGCCAAGGGAGATGATCGTCAGCACAAGGGACATTTCAGGCTTGTTTATGCCCCTGTAATAGCCATATAGCAGGAACAATATGCCAATACCAGCATAGAATGAACCCTCTGTCACAAGATAGCGCACGCCCGTGTTTATGATTGCGTGCTCGTTTGAGCTTACAAATATTCTCATAAGGTTATTTGAGAATATCACAACGATGATCGAGACCGCAATGCAGAACAGAGAGGATATCTTGAAAGATTTTTTCACACAATTTTTTATTCTGTCAGACTTCTTTGCGCCATAGTTTTGCGATATGAACATAGAGAATGCGTTGCCGAACTCCTGCGCCGGCATATACGCCACGGTGTCGATCTTGACGGCGACTGTGAACGCCGCCATAACCGTTGTGCCGAAGCTGTTCACAAGGCCTTGTATCATAAGTATGCCGAAATTCATCACCGATTGCTGTGTGCAGGCGGCAAATGAAAATCTTGCCACCTCGCCAACGACGCCTTTTTCGATCTTTATTCTCGAAAGCCTTAAAACAGGCTCTTTTATCAGCGAATATATCGCCAGCCCTATTCCCGAAATGCCCTGCGCAATGACCGTGGCATAAGCTGCGCCCTTTACGCCGAGATCAAGATACGCCACAAATATGATATCCAGCAAGATATTCACCACCGAGGCCGCTCCTAAAAATATCAGCGGCGTAACGGAATTACCAAGACCTCTCAGCATAAAGGAGTAGAAATTGTACAGGAAAATAAATACTATTCCTGCAAGTATTATGCTGACATATTCCTCAGTCATTGCAGTTATCTTCTGCGGCGTTTTCAGAAGCCGCAATATCGTGGGTTCTGCCGCTAGTGTTACTATCTCTATCACCGCAGTCACGACAGCAATTTCAATAAACGAAATATTAATGCTTCTGCGCAAATGGGCTTCATTTTTCTCGCCAAAGCAGAACGAGACCAGCGAGCCGCTGCCCATACACAAGCCTATGATTATGGAATACAAAAAAGTTGTCAGCGTATAAGTGCTGCCCACCGCCGCAAGGGCGTTTTCGCCAAGACACCTTCCTACAATGAGCGTGTCCGCAATATTATATACCTGCTGGAGCAGGTTGCCAAGTATCATCGGCGCCGCAAATGCAAACAGCGCCCTGCTTATATTACCTGTTGTCAGATCTTTTTTCAATGCTATTCTTCTTTACTTATTGATTACGGCCGCCGAAGTAGCAACGCACTTTACATTATAACACAACTGAAAATAAAATCAAGACTGATCTCTGAAATCAAGGTAAGTTTCAAAACGTTTCACCGCCAGCGAGGTCGTTTTATTATCCCTAACCGCAAAAACGCTTTTTGCGCAGGGCATTCCTCACGACACCAAAAGCAGTCTGCCACAATTAGGCAAATATGCCAAGCAGATTTTTTCTTTGGGCTACCCCTCAATATGTATGCAGGCGCTTTACACATTTTACATCAGCGCACTTAATATGATACTGGCAGGCTTCGGCGATGAAGCCGTAACGGTTTTAGGGCTTTATTGCAAGTTGCAGGCGTTTTTCTTTATACCATTCCTCGGTCTGCAAGCCTGCATTGTGCCTGTAATAAGCTACAATTTCGGCATAAAAGACTTATCACGCTGCCGCAAGGTGTTTTCCGCTTCGGTGCTTGTATCGGTGATAATGGAGTTTGTGGCAATGGCGGTCTTTTTCAAGCCATAAGCTCAACGTTTTCTTTTTTAGTTGAAAGGGTCTCACTGTCGGCAAAACCAAGTGCTGTGCCATTTACTGCGATACTCCACACAAGCCCCGTGCTTGGCAATATCACGATACAGCACAACAATATCGGTATTATTATCATAAGAATGTTAGATATTGCAAGACGTTTTCTGATATTGAGCTTATCAACGCTTGCTTTTTTTATAATCTTCACATTCATTTATCTCACCTGCCGATCTTATTATATCGCACAATTGCAATAAATGTTTAAACAGGATATAAAATCTCAGCGCTTATGTGTAATTCTTTCGTAAAAATGCAAAACAAAAAGGCAGCCAAAACGACCGCCCTTTGCTTGTGTAAAAATTTTGGAGAGGATGAAACGAGCTAAGAGTTTTAAATCTTAGTGTTTACATTCTTTTTTTTCTTTCTCTGTTCTACATTCTATATTATAGCCGTTAGGGGCTGTAACTTCAAGAACAGACAAGTTACATTTCACTACAATATTGTTACAAATTATTTCATTTTGTAACTTTAAATATACTTTAAAAATATATTCATTAATCGTGGTTTACGCCATACTGTGCACGATATTCCAGCATTTTGTCAAGATATTCCTTGCCCTCAACAACGCCGTCCTGGATAGCCTTGATGATATCGTTGATGTTCACGATAGAGTAAACCTTTACGCCGAAGTCCTCATAAGCCTGTTCAACAGCTGAAAGCTCAGTATCGAGAGCCTTTTCCATTCTGTCAACTGTAATGACCATTCCCGTTACGTCAACGTCAGCAGCACTCTTGAGCTTTGGCATTGACTCTCTGAGAGCCTTGCCGGAAGTCATAACATCGTCAATGATGATGACCTTTTCATTATCAGTCAGCTTTTTGCCGACAAACATTCCGCCCTCGCCGTGATCCTTGGCTTCCTTTCTGTCAAAGCAGTATGAAACGTTGATACCATACTTTGTTGCAAGTGCGATTACAGCAGATACAGCAAGTGGGATACCCTTATATGCAGGACCGAAAAGCGTCTCAACAGGTATCTTGTTGTCAGCGATACAATCAGCATAGAAGCCGCCCAGCTTTGCAAGCTGTTCACCAGTTTTATAGTTTCCGCAGTTGATGAAATAAGGCGCTTTTCTGCCGCTCTTGAGTGTGAAATCACCAAAAGTCAGCACGCCGCTGTCAACCATAAATTTTATAAATTCTTCCTTGTAGGTCATATTGAACTTCCTTTCAAATCAATTTACTTTATTATATCACAACTAACGGTCATTTGCAAGAAAAAAATTACTTGCGGATACCAGCTACCATTCGATAGTCGAAACGTCAACAGGGTGTTCATTGAGCTGAACGTTATCCACCTTGCTGTTTTTGACTGTGATAACTCTGTCAGCCATTGGAGCTATAGCGGAATTGTGGGTGATGACAATAACTGTCACGCCGTCTCTGCGGCAGGTATCCTGCAAAAGCTTCAGTATAGTTTTACCCGTATTATAATCAAGCGCACCGGTAGGCTCATCGCAAAGCAGCAGCTTTGGATTTTTCGCAAGAGCACGAGCGATTGACACACGCTGCTGCTCGCCGCCCGAAAGCTGTGACGGGAAATTATTCATTCTATCCTCAAGACCAACGTTTTTGAGCACAGTTTCAGAATCAAAAGCATTAGGGCATATCTGCGCTGCAAGCTCAACATTTTCCTTTGCAGTCAGATTGTTCACCAAGTTATAGAATTGGAACACAAAGCCAATATCATAACGGCGATAGGACGTAAGCTGCTTTCTGTTAAAGCCTGCAATGTCCTTCCCGTCAACGATAATGCTTCCCTCGTCGCAAACGTCCATTCCGCCAAGCATATTGAGTATAGTTGTCTTGCCCGCACCGCTTGCGCCGACGATAACAGCGAACTCACCTTTTTCTATCTCAAAAGAAACGCCATTTGCAGCATTTATCGTGACCTCGCCCATTTGGTATCTTTTATACACGTTATCAAATTTAACAAAGCTCATAAAAAGCCTCCGTTCGTACATAAATCATAATACAAGTATACTATATCGGCTGGAAATTTGCAAGAGATTTTAAAAATTAAAAGAAGCCCCTATTCTGATAAACAAAATAAGAGCTTCTGATTTAAGGGGATAAACTTATTAAATATCAGGTCAGAACTTTTTGTCCTTGACCTTGCCGCTAACCCAGCGTTCAGTATAAAGATACTTCTGAGCCAACTGTTTTATATTCTTACCATTATACTCCTCAACGACTTTCTTTTCCACATACTCCTTAGAATAGAGCCTTTTTGGAAGAGAGAGCTGTTGACCATTATATCTGTCGTAAATTTTAAGTGCGTTTTCATAGCCGATCAAATCGATCAAGTCCTGATATATTGTATTATAGCAGCTTTCTTCATCGGCCATTACTTCCTGCCCCTTTTCAAAATATTCTATCATTGTTATTATATGATAAATCGTTGGAAAAATCAAACGAAATTTTCCTTTTAAAATTCCAGCGATCATTGCGAAGTTACACCGATAACCACATTTTTCGGCGCAATTTCGCACCCTCCTTTCTAAAAAAAGTGTCTTGCAAAAATCAGCTAATTTTTATCATATTTTTATTATAACACATCTTTTTTCACTATTGTTAAGCTGAGAGCTTAATTTCGAAAAAAAATTTTCAGATCGTGCAAAATTTGCGAAATAGCCAAAAACCAAACTTAACAAAATCAAATATTGATATATTTACGCTATTGACAAATGTGAGGTATGTGTTATACTATTATTAAGTGTAAATAGCTTTAAAGCTTGATTTGCGCATATGGGAAGTAAAATTTGGCGCACAAGGGTGCGAAAGGGCGGAATAAAAATGGTAGATACAGTTCGTCGTGAATGTATAATGTCAATGTATGAGATTTATCCTCTCAGCAGAAAGTTAGTATTTGACACTTTTGACAAGAAAAAGTATGATATAACTAGAACTCAGCAGATAATAATGCTGTCGCTCAGCGTCAGCGGCACGCTTACGATGTCACAGCTTGCAAGCAAGATCAACACATCGAATGAGCAGGCCACAAGGGCTGTTGCGCAGCTTGTTGACAAGGGTTTTGTTGTGAGAATGCAAAATCCGACCAACAGACGTGTTATCAACATCAAGCTTACTGATGAAGCTATGAACTTTATGGAAAAGACAAAGGTTGAGATACTTGACGATCTGCTCAGCAAGTTCTCTTCTGTATCTGACAGCGAAATGAAGCAGATGAAGGACGCTCTTGAGCTTATCAATGGAATTCTCAAGAAGGTACTGAAATAAGGTGTTGTGATGAAAAAGCAGAATAAGTCGGCAGCAAGGTGTGAAAGCTGCGTAAATTATGTTTTTGACGAGGATTATGAATGTTACTCCTGTCTTGTAAATCTTGACGAGGACGAGGTTTACAGATTTCTCAATGACGCCAACTATGCCTGCCCATATTACAGGCTTGATGATGAATATGCGGTAGTCCGCAAGCAGAATTAGTGATACTTTCGCACTTTTTTCAAAAAAAGTGTCAAAAAGGCCTTGACAACCGCATTTGTTTATGATATAATATACAAGTCACTTGGATATGACACATAGCGATAAATAATTAATATTATAAACCTGGAGAAGTCGCCTAGCCCGGTTTATGGCGCACGACTGGAACTCGTGTATGGGTTAATAGCTCATCGAGGGTTCGAATCCCTCCTTCTCCGCCAAAAAGTCTTGTAAACACGTTGTTTGCGAGACTTTTTCTTTTGAATAAATATGTCACACATATGTCATACACGAAAAAGTCCCCACCAGCTAACAAGCAAATCTTGTCAGCCGATGGGGTCATTTTTACTATATCAGAATCCACGTTCTTTGAGATTTATCACCAGATCAACATAAAATTCACGAACATCAAAACCCTTGATATTCTCTCTGAATAGGTCGATAACATCACCGTGAGAAATGCCACGCTTGCCGTCGTGCCGGATAAGATCAGCGTTTGCGCCATACATACCCGATTCGACCGTCACAAGTCCGTCATTGCCCGAACCGTGTGGCTTGTTGAGCAGATAGCCGAAATTGAGCGGAAAACCCGCCGCCTTTATGCTGTTCATTTTTGACATAACCGCGTGATAATAAACGTGAGGGCTGTCAAGAACTTCCCTGTTCATCTTCTCGCAACTTGCAAAAGTCAGCTCGTGTACGCCGTTGTAAAAGCTTGGCTGCTTATCGCCCAGCGCCGTAAACATCTTATTATACTTGCAGTCAACGAACTTTACAACGCTCTCAGGTATCTTGTCAAGCAGCCCATCAACAAATTTGCAGCCGTAATGCGGCGTGTTTATCGTGGTCAGCGAAGCAACATATTTGTCCATTCCAAGCATTGAAATTGCATAGCGTGAATCAAGTCCGCCCTTTGAATGAGCGATGATATTCACCTTTTCAGCACCAGTCTCAGCAAGCACCTGTTTTATCTTCTCCACCACCTCACCGGCGCTGACGGAAACTTTCTCCGCCGACTGCTGCCCACCATAGAAGATCACAGCACCGTTTTTCATCAGCTCTTTAGGTATCCTGCCCCAGTAGTTAAAAATCTGCCAATCTCTGAAAAATATCCCGTGAACCATAAGTATGGGATATTTTGTCTTGCAGATCTCGCTTTCTTTTCTCGTCTCATCAAGGTCAAGCTTTGCCTGCTCAAAGCGATATTCGCTTCGTGCCGCCTTGTAAAACTTTCTGAAAACAAAGCAATTGACGATCGGTATGTACCAAAGTAACACCAGCGCAACGTACCAAAGCACCTTTACCTGTCTTGCCGACGCCGCAATGCGCACAATACCGCTTATGCACACAAGCAGCAGGATAAGATAAGCGCACAGACAGTTTATCACTATCCGCCAAACATTCAATCCGCTGAAGCACAGCGCTATTATAATTGCGATCTGCACGACCTGCTGGAAAATACCGCAGCCGATAACATATGCGCCCGAGTCAAGCCGACGCATTTTGCCCTGCGACTTCTTGCTTCCGTGCGAAACGGCCACAAAACCTATCATATAAATGCTGCACAACACGATAACAAGCAACTTTGCCCAACTAGGCAAAGCCGACAACTTCAAAAGCGCAACGCTATTCGCCAAAACCAATATAGGCAGCGATTGCAATAACCCCTTAAATTTTCTCATTTTTGCACCCCATATTATTTTACAGATTATTTTTCAGCTTGACGTGTCTGATATCCTCGCCCATAAACAATATCGGCGAGAAACAGCCCGTCAGACGTGAGATTATACGCTCGTTGTATCTTGAATTGTACTCGTTCTTCGTCAGATTGGTGGAGATTATCGTCGGTCTGCCGAGGTTTATACGCTCATTGATTATCTCATAAAGCACCGAATCGGTGAAGCTTGTCTGAAATTCTGAACCAAGATCATCAAGGATAACAAGGTCAGCGTTCTCGATCACGCTCATCGTGTCGCCCTGCGCCCTGCCGAAATGCTCGTCCTCTATTTGTCTGAAAAGCTTTAGTATCGAACCAAACACAACGCTGTAACCCTTATTTATCAGCTCATTTGCGATACAAGAGGACAAAAACGTCTTGCCAAGCCCAGTTCTGCCCAAGAAAAACAGCGATGGTGAACTCTCGTGGAACTTGTCCGCATATTCACGGCAATTTGAATAGACCGTCCGCATACGCTCTCGTGGTGACATTCCCCTGTCAGAAAATTCGGGATAAAACTCAATGCGGAACTCCGAAAAATCGTGGAGCTGGATATGGCAATTCTGATTGAGCTCCTCGGTCGTGTATTGTTTAAGCAGCTTTGTTAGACATTCGCAGCGTTCGCCGTCGTGATAGCCCCTATCCTTGCAAACGGGACAATGATATTTGTATTCAAGATAGTCCTCGGGATATCCGCAAGCCACCAGCAGCTCACGGATAGTGCGCTGTGTGGTGAGATTCTTATCCCTTATCTGAGCAAGAATCTTGTGCACCTCGCCCTTTTGCTTGCCAAGGATCTTTATAAGCTCAAAATTCGTGCTCTTGAGAGAATTTGTCAGTGTTACGATCTCGGGAAGGTGCTTTGATACCTCGTCAAAACGGCGGTTATGCTCCGCCTCTGCGTTTTCTCTGCGCTGCGCAAGCTCCTGCTGAGCTCGCTCTGTTGCGGTCTGTGTATATTTCATCTTCTCTCCCCCTTAAAGCTTGCCCGATTTGCTCAGATCATAATTCATCGCAAACTCTTCATAATCGTCAAGGTTATAAGACGTCTGCTTGTCAGTCTGCTGTCTGACCTGCTTCTTGCCCTTGTGCCTTGTGTCCTCGTCAGCCACCTGCTGAGGCGATGTAATGCTCTTGCCAGACCAATTGTTCAGTATGGTGTCGATATATTTGAAGCTCAACTTGTTGGTGTTATTAACGCACCTTTCGTATGCGATCTCCAACATTTCGAGTGAAAATCCCATTGAGCGCCACTTTGAGATATATTCAAGCTGCTGCTTTGAAGGCTTTGTTTCCACGCCGAAAGCTTTGAGCACCTTGCTTTCAAAGCTCTTGATATCCGTCAGTCTGATTATCTCCGCCTCGATCTGCGCATATGTGCAAATATCCAGCTCATACCAGCGCTTCATCACCGTGACGATATACGACACTCTGCGTTTTTCCATTGAAACGCAATATTCCGCCGCCAGCAAAATCGACGCAACGTCAAAATGATAATACTCATAAAGCGCCAAAAGCTCGCCCTGCTCCGTGCCGTTTATCGTGTACTGCAAAACAGTCTGTATCTCGTTGAAAAGGTGTTTGAGGTCGCTATCCTTGTTTACCTTTTCCAGTATCTCGGAATTCTTGTATCTTATGCAAAGCTTGTGTGATACCGCCGCCTTTGTAGGATTGACAGCTTCAACCGCCGAAACAGGCGGCTTCTCTGCCTTAACAGGCGCATCAACATTAACCGCGGGCTGAACATTTTCCGCCGACAGCGGCTGTGCAACAGAGTCAACAGACTTTTGCGCAGATATAACGCCAAGGTTCTGCCAATGGGTGATAGCGTCAATAACAGTTTCCTCGCCAAGACCCGATTTTTTAGCAAGCTCCGCCGTATCTATCTCACGGCTTGAGCTGCAAAGTATGCACAGCAGAACTTTTATAAAAGTCCCGTCACTAATTTTTATGTAATCATCGACCACCTTAGAAGGCACGCTGAAATTAGCCCCCCAGAGGTCGCAGTCAAATTTATATACCATTATCATTCTCCGCTCAACATTTTTGAAGCAATACTCCATATTAGATTATAACACATTTATCATCTTATTGCAACAAAAATCGGAGCGGATTTATCCGCCCCGACGTTTCAGCATTCTTCGTCTTTCTTGATCTTAAAAATGAGTCTCATTATTCCCGAAATGACCTTTGGACTTTTTACAACTACAACTTTCATAAGTATTACCTCCATAATCGTTATAGTTCATATTATTCAAAAATCAAAAATCGGTTACTAAATATGACTGCACCGCCAGCAAATATCCACTTTCAAAGGATATTTCGGCGTATTTTTCATCGTCCTGACTATCGTCACCCAGCACAACATTTGATATTCCAAGGGGAAAATCATTTGTCAGCAGGCAGTTTTCAACGTTGTATTTTGCACCAGTTATGGTTAGATTTTCGACCTTGTCAGTATAAGCCACCAGCGAAAATGAAAATCCCTCACGCTTATATATCCTGTATGTACCGTGGCGATAAAGCCGCAAAAGCTCTTTGTCAGCGATAATTTCAGCCTCGCCGCCGTGAGAAAGGATATATCCCAATGACTGGATATTGCCCAGCAGATGATCTATCCTGCCGCCTGTTGCGCCGAATATCTTAAAATTTGAGCAGCCCGACTCAAAGCCCTGCTTTATGGCAAGCATAAGGTCTGTGTCATCCTTTTCAGAGGGGAAAACCTCGATATTATCGAAAACAGGACGTTGAGCAGAGTCAAAATCTCCCATAATGATATCGGACTTTACCCCCACCGCCTGCGCAAGCTTATAGCCCTTGTCGGCGGATATCACAAGCGAATCGTCAATAAACCCCTTATGCTCTGCGACACATTCTGCCGAAACAGCTTCTCCGCCCGAGAAGATCGTACAATTCTTAGTCATTTTTATATTCCCACTCCTTGAGCTGCTTTGCTTGCTCGTACATTTCAGCATAGCTGTCGTGACGTGACTTTGCAATATCGCCACGCTTTACCGCCTCGATCACCGCACAACCTTTTTCCTTCGTGTGGCTGCAATCGGGAAATCTGCACTTGTCAGAGTATTCAGCAAATTCCGTAAAGCAATCAGCAAGTTTATCCTTGAAAATTATGTCATATCTGTTGGTATCGAATGAAGAAAAACCCGGTGTGTCGGCAATATATCCACCGCCCTCAAGCTTATAAAGCTCAACGTGGCGTGTGGTGTGCTTGCCTCTGCCAAGCTTTTTGCTTATCTCGTTCGTCGCAAGACCAAGCTCAGGGAACATATTATTGAGCAGTGATGATTTGCCCACTCCTGTATTTCCCGTGAAAGCCGAAAGCTTGCCCTCAAGATATGCCTTTACCTCTGCGCTGCCCTCGCCTGTGGTATTATCCACCTGAAATGTCTTGATACCAGCATTTACATAAATATCCGCAAGTTCTTTGCAGCTGCTCTTGTCGATCTTTGTAAAAACAACGACAGGCTCGATCTTCTTGAAAACTGCGATTGCGATAAACTTATCAAGCAGCAAAAGATTGGGCTTCGGCTCGCAGGTCGAGGACACGAACACCAGCATATCGAGATTTGCCAGTGGCGGTCTTATAAGCAGCGATCTGCGCTCGCCTATCTTTTCGATAACGCCGCAGCCGTCAGCTTCAAGTGAAAATTCAACTCTGTCGCCGCAGACGGGAGAAACGTTTTGTTTTCTGAATACGCCCCTAGCCTTACATTCATAAATGCCTTCGGAGGCTTCTACTGTGTAGACGCCTCCGATAGCTTTAACGATTATTCCGTTCATAGACTACTGATCCTGCTCGTCTGACTGCTGAGGCTCCGTTGTTGGAGCTTCAGTAGTAGTTGTTGTAGGTGCTTCAGTTGTCGTAGTTGTGGTTGTTGTAGTTGTAGTTGTCGGAGTGATGTTGATAAGTTCGCTCTCGTTGACACTACCGCTGAGCGTTGCTGTCTTTTTGTCATAGTCGATATCGTAAACAGCGTAGCGGCACTTCTGCTGACTCTCATCATTTGTGATGAAGATAGTCAGAGTTTCTGTCTTTTTGCCTTCAACTGTGATGTTTACAGAACCACCTGCAACAGACTCGCCGTCGCCGATTTTCTGTGTATAAGCAACGTTACCGTTTCTGTAAATGTCGATAGAATATGCGCCGTGGATACCGCTTGGCATTGGTAGAGCAAATGTCAGCTCAACAGGTGAAGTCTCACCGGTCGATACATAGATAATAACTGTTGAGTCACGATCAACATATGTGCCTTCGTCAGTATCCTGCTCGATTACCTTGCCCTTATCGCCTTCGTGTTCGATCTCCTTGACCTCAGCCTTGAGCTTGTTTTCCTTGAGAAGTGCAACAGCCTTCTCTTCTGTCAGTCCAACAACGCGTGGGACCTTAACTCTTGTTTCAACAGGACCCTTACTTACAAATATAGTAACGGAAGCGCCTTCAGGATACTTCTCGCCTGCTTTTGGCTCGGTCTTAACAACAAGACCTTCAGCGACTTCATCGTCCCAAGTCTCTCGGAACAATACTGTAAAGCCTGCCGCCTTCAATTCACTTTCAGCGACCTTGCTTTCCTTCTTGACCATATCCGGGATAACAGCCATCTTTCTGCCCTTACTTACTGTAAGCGTAACTGTGAAGCCTTCCTTAACGGACTTGCCTGCTGCCTGTCCCTGGAAGAAGATGATGCCTTCATCGTATTCGTTGTTATACTCTTCTGTGATATCGAACTTGAGCTTGTCCTTATAGTCCTGCTCGACCTGTACGATATTCTTGCCGACAAAGTTCGGAAGCGTTACTGTTCCTGTGTGGAGACCGTTCTGTCCCTTGAATGAGTTGAACACAACTGCCACGATAACGAACGCTGCAATAATTACGACTGCGACTGTTACAGCAAGCAGTATCGGAACGACGTAAGAACGCTTTTTCTCGTCCTCTTCGTCATCATCGTCCTCGATATCCTCGTCCTTCTCGTCATAGTCCTCTTCATCATAATCATCTGAATTGTTATCATCGTAATAACTATTGTCGTCCTGAATAGGAACTGCAACAGCGCTGTTCTTATAACCGAACACAACAGACTGATTGAGCTTGAATGTGTCGATATCCTTTATCATCTCAGCAGCGGACTGATAACGTCTTGCAGGGTCTCTTTCCATTGCGTGCATAACGATCTCTTCAAGAGCCTCTGGGATAGACGGCATGATCTCTCTTGGCGGGATAGGCTCTTCCTGCATATGCTTGAGAGCTATCGCAACAGGGTTCTCGCCGTCAAATGGCTTTCTGCCTGTGAGCATTTCGTAAAGCATAACGCCGACAGAGTAGATATCCGATCTCTCGTCAGTCATATCGCCTCTTGCCTGCTCAGGTGAGATATAATGAACTGAACCGATAGTCTTGTCGGAAAGCGTCTTTCCATCGATCCTTGAAAATCTTGCGATACCGAAGTCCATTACCTTAATAGTTCCGTCGGTAAAAAGCATAATGTTCTGCGGCTTAATATCTCTGTGAACGATACCCTTGTCGTGTGCGTGCTGGAGAGCACGGAGTATCTGTGTTACAAAGTGAAGTGCGTCCTTCCATCTGAGCACGCCCTGCTGTTCAATGAACTCTTTGAGGGTAATGCCGTCGATGTACTCCATTACGATAAACTGGATCTCGTCAGAAAATCCTACGTCGTATATCTTTACGATATTTGGGTGTGAAAGCACGGCGATAGCCTTGCTCTCGTTTCTGAAACGTCTGAGGAACTCTTCGTTCTCAGAGAATTCCGGTTTAAGTATCTTGACTGCTACGGTACGATTTTCCATAACGTCGTTAGCCTTATAAACGTCAGCCATTCCTCCGACGCCGATTAGCTCGGTTATCTCATATCTGCCGTCAAGCTTCTTGCCGATATTAGAATCCATATAATTCAACTCCTACATTATTTGAATAATTTCCACAATTTTATTTATCAATTAGCAACAACCGCAGCGGTGATATTGTCCTTTCCACCGCATTCGTTTGCATAATTTATCAGATCGTTGATCGCACCTTCGAGATTTTTTCCATAAACAGTTTCATATATCTGTTCATCGGTGCAGTAATTTGTCAGACCGTCTGAGCAAAGCAGCAGAGCGAAATTTCCGCTCTCCTCAAGCTCAAAATAGTCCACCTCAACATCAGACTCAACGCCCACCGCCTTGGTGATAACGTTTCGCATATGATGATTTTTAGCTTCTTCCCTGGTTATTTGACCCGAGCGGAAGAGCATTTCCACATAAGTATGGTCTGTGGTGATCTGCTTTATTCCCTCGTCTGTGAGCAGATATCCTCTGCTGTCGCCTACGCTGACAAGATATATCATCTTATCAACAACAAGTGCCGCAACGCAGGTCGTGCCCATTCCGTTTTTGTCGATATCCTCTCTGCTCTTGTCATACACAACGGTGTTTGCATAATGCACCGAGGTGAGCATCAGATTTCGTATAGAATTAGGCTTCATATCAGGTCTGAAATTCTCCTTGATACGGCTCACAACTGCGTCAATGGCAAGCTGGCTCGCAACACCTCCCGAAGAAGCGCCGCCCATTCCGTCGCACACCACCGCAACAGCAGTATTCTCAGCCAAAAACTCGGTATAAACTCTGTCCTGATTTTCGCTGCGCTTTTTTCCAATGTTCGTATCAGACGCTATAAACAAGCATTTCACCACCTTTTATCAAATCATATTTCATATTCCCGTCTAAGCTGACCGCATGCTGCGTCGATATCCGCACCAAGCGTTCTGCGAACAGTCGCATTGATACCAAGCTCTTCAAGATAGCCCTTGAACCGATTGGCGGACTTTCTGTCGGAGTGATAATTGCGCTCCTTGATCTTATTGACGGGTATTATATTAACGTGACAGACAAAGTTTTTCAGAAGCGAGGCAAGCTCTTTAGCGTCCTCCCTCGAATCGTTATGTCCGTCGATCAACGCATATTCAAAAGAAATTCGTCTGCCCGTTACCTTAAAATAGTATCGGCAGGCCGTAAGCAGTTCGTTGATATCATACTTATTATTGATAGGCATGATCTCACTTCTGCTTTTGTTATTAGAAGCGTGCAGAGATATTGAAAGGGTTATTCCAAGCTTTAGCTCTGCAAGCTCATAAATTCTAGGCACAACGCCGCAGGTGGACACCGAGACGTGTCTCAGCGACATATTGAATCCCTGCGGACAGGACAGCAGATTGAGAAAATTCACAACATTGTCGTAATTGTCCATAGGTTCGCCTATCCCCATAAGCACAACGCCAGATATCTTGCGGCCGCTGTCACGCTCGGAAGTGTATATCTGTCCGAGTATCTCAGAGGACGTAAGATTACGCTTGAAACCTGCAATGGTCGAAGCACAGAACCTACACCCCATTTTACAGCCCACTTGCGTTGACACACAAATGGTATTGCCGTAATTGTATTCCATTATAACAGACTCGACGTGATTGCCATCGGGAAGCTCATATAGATATTTTACAGTATTATCGGTATGAGATTCAAGCTTTTTTGACACAAATAGTGATTTTAAACAAAATTTTTCATTTAGCAGATTCCGTAATTGTACAGATAGATTAGTCATTTCATCGAAAGTCGCAACACGCTTGACGTGCAGCCATTCAAATATCTGTTTTGCACGGAACTTCTTTTCACCAAGCTTCAGTATCTCAGCTTCAAGCTCATCGGGCATAAGTCCTAAAATATCAATTTTTCCATTATCGTCAAACGATACCAAATTATCACCTCTGCCTGATAAACTTCGCTATAAAGAAACCGTCTGAATTGTATTTTGCAGGTGTTATGGACATTCTGCAAAGTTCGCTGTCGCCGCCAAAAGCCTCGCCAAGTGGCGCAGGCGCAAAGTCGGGATTTTCTTTCAAAAATCTGTCCGCAACTTCGTCATTCTCAGCCCTTGAAAGCGTGCAAGTCGAATACACCAGCGTTCCGCCCACCTTTACATATCCAGCCGACGTATTAAGGATATCGAACTGGATTTCGGGCAGCCGCTCAAAATCTTTGGGAGCTTTGAACTTGATCTCGGGCTTGCGCCTTATAACGCCAAGCCCCGAACAAGGTGCGTCACAAAGAACTTTGTCCGCCATTGGCATTGCCTCAGAGAACACCTTTGCATTGTTGACCCCAGCTTTCACGCAGTCAAGTCCCAGCCTTTTTGCTCCGCTTTCGATAAGCCTTGCCCTGTTGACGTGAAGATCGAAAGCGTGGACTTCGCCCTTATTGTGCATTCTCTCAGCGATCGTGAAAGTTTTGCCACCCGGAGCTGCGCAAAGATCAAGAACTACATCGCCCTCTTGTGTGTCAAGCGCCGCACAACAAAGCTGACTTGACAAATCCTGAACGTGAAGTCTGCCCTCTTTGTAAGCTTTCGTGTGCTCGATAGCCCCGGCGCCGCAAATTCTTATGCAGTCGGGCAAGATCGCAAGCCGTTCAAAGGTCACGCCGTCCTGCACAAGCATATCAAGCGTGCTTTCAAGAGAATGAAAGACCGTGTTGACCCTTGCGGTAACAGGTGCTTGTCCGATAGAGCTTTCAAGCATATCGAGACAGACCTCTTTGCCGTATTCTTTCTGCCATTTTTCCGTCAGCCAAACCGGTGCGGAATATTTTATAGACAGCTCTTCAAGAACATTTCTGCCCTCAGGGAGCTTTTTGTCATTTCGTATAAATTCCCTCAGCATTGCGTTTATAAAACCGCTTGCCGCTGGATTTCTATTTTTCTTCGCCAGCTTCACCGACTCGTCCACCGCCGCATTGTCGGGAACGGAGTCCATATACAAAAGCTGGTAAAGACCCATTCTGAGGATAACTTTAACCTCAGTACCAATTTTATTCTTAGGGTTGCGTGAGTATTCCCGTATTATCTCATCAATGGTTATCTGCCTTTCAAGAACGCCGTAAAACAGCGCCGAAGCAAACTTTTTATCCTGCGCAGAAAGATCGCTGCGCTCAAGCCCCTCGTCAAGAAGTATATTAGAATATGATCCGCTGTTTTCAAGCCTTGTGAGAAGTCTTAAAACAGTTTTTCTGGCATTTCCCATTATATCCTCCGAATTATCCCAGCACTATGCCGTTTTCAATGTGTCTGCCTCTCAAAAAGTCGGCAGTATCCATTCTCTTTGAGCCTTCGGCCTGCACCTGTGTAAATCTGATAACACCGTCTAAGCAGGCAACTGAAAAGTCGCTGCTGTCAACAACAGTACCGACAGGCTTGCCGCAAGGCTTTGTTGAAGCGATCTCCGACTTGTAAACTTTAAGTCTCTTGCCCTCAAGAACAGTCGTTGCACAAGGCCAGTCAGAAAGGCCGCATATCTGCTTGTGGACTTTTCTCACAGGGTCGTTAAAGTTGATCTGACACATATCCTTTGTGAGCATTGGCGCATATGTTGCAAGGCTCTCGTCCTGCTTAACAGGCGTAACTTCGCCCTTTTCAAGCTTTTCAAGTGTCTCTGTCAACACCTCTGCGCCCATTTCTGAGAGCCTGTCAAAAAGCTCTGCCGCCGTTTCGTTCTCACCGATAGGAGTTGCTCTTTCAACAAGAATATCGCCCGTGTCCATACCCTCAGCCATAAGCATTGTGGTTATTCCCGTCTCAGCCTCATCATTGAGCACAGCCCATTGGATAGGTCCAGCGCCACGATATTTCGGGAGTAGCGAGCCGTGAACATTCACACAGCCATACTTTGGAATATCAAGCACAGACTTTGGAAGCATTTTTCCATAAGCCGCAACAACGATACAATCAGGAGCTAAGTCCTTTATTATCTGAACGTACTCTTCGCCGTCTTTTTTAAGGCTCTGGGGCTGATAAACAGGCGTGCCGTGCTCCTGCGCCAAAACCTTTACAGGCGGCGGAGTGAGCTTATAACCTCTGCCCTTCGGCTTATCGGGCTGAGTGAAAACAGCCTGCACATTATAGCCGCAGTCATAAAGTCTTTTTAGAGTAGGAACGGCAAAATCGGGCGTTCCCATATATATAATATTCATTACTCGTCCTCGACCTCTACAAATTCCTCAACGATCTCTGTGAATAGATGACCCTCAAGGTGCGCAAGCTCGTGACAAACGCATTGTGCGAAAAGTTCTGACGTTTCCATTTCATACCACTTGCCGTGTCTATCCTGCGCTTTGAACTTAACTCTCATAGGTCTTGTTACATAGCCCCACTCGCCCGGACAAGAGAGACAGCCCTCAAGAACTCTTTGAGTTTCCTCGCTCTGCCAAGTTATCTCAGGGTTTATGAGCTCGTACACCTTGTCGTCGATGATGATGACAACAACTCTTCTGAGCTTTGCCACCTGTGGACCTGCAAGGCCAACGCCGTTTGCCTTGACAAGGGTCTCAGTCATATCGTCAAGAAGCTGACCAAGCTTGTCGTCAAACTCAGTAACAGGCTTGCAGACCTTGTGAAGTATCTCATCACTTTTATTAAGTATTTTTCTTAATGCCATTTGTTAAACTATCCTTTCTCACAGCCCGATATCGCCGTTTATATCTGCATAAATGCGGACTGACTGATAATCTCTGTTTTTATAGAACTCGCCCAGAACATACTTTATCATTTCACGAAAATCCGCAGTATTGCGTGTTTTCAAGATAAGTCTGTATCTGTAACGATTATTTATCATTTCAAATGTGCAGGGTGCAGGACCCAAGGCACGCAGCGGAAAATTCACCTTATTTTGTGAAACATACCGCCCGATACGCTCCGTCACCCAGCGTGAAGCGCCTATTGCTTTGCTTTCAAGGGGCGCTGAAAAGCCTATAACGCATATATCGCAGAAAGGCGGATAGGTCAGCGACTTTCGCAAAGCGATCTCCTCATTAAAGAACTCGTCATAATTCTGCTCCGCCGCAAGGTTCAGCACATAATGATCGGGCACGAATGTCTGAATATATGCCGCACCGGGCTTATCGCCTCTGCCGCTTCGTCCTGCCACTTGTGTAAGCAGCGAGAACGTGCGCTCATAGCTTCTGAAATCGCCTGTAAACAGCGCCTTGTCAAGGGATATCACGCCCACAAGAGTAACATTCGGAAAGTTCAGACCCTTTGCGATCATCTGTGTTCCCAACATAATGTCATACTCGCCGTTTTCAAATGCCTTAAAATTCTCTTCATAGGAATATCTCGAAGAGGTAGTGTCAGCGTCCATTCTGAGCAGCCTTGCTTCTGGAAAAAGCCTTGCGATCTCGTCCTCAACACGCTGAGTTCCCACGCCGCTTGATTTAAGCTTCTGCGAACCGCAATGTGGGCACTTCTCGATATTATCCATTGTATAACCGCAATAGTGACACATATACCGATCGTTCTTTTTGTGATAGGTCAGCGGTATATTGCAGTTAGGACAAGCCACAGGCTGACGGCACTCAACGCAGGAAATATACGTTGTATAGCCACGTCGATTGAGCAAAAGTATAGCCTGTTCGCCTTTTTTCAGCGTTTCACCAAGCTTATCGCTGAGCGTTCTGCTGAGTAGGCTGTCATTGCCCTCGGCGGCTTCCTGCTGCATATCGACTATCTCGACTGCTGGCAAAGGAACGTCTGAAAACCTTTTTTTAAGCTCAAACAAATGAAATCTGCCCTTTTGAGCGTAATAAAAGCTTTCCAGCGAAGGTGTTGCCGACGCCATCAGCAGCACACAGTTATTGTGTCCGCACCGCTGTATGGCCACGTCTCTTGCGTGATAGCGTGGGGTGGAATCTGATTTATAAGAGGGTTCGCCCTCTTCGTCCATTATGATTATGCCCACGTTTGATATGGGCGAAAATATAGCGCTTCTTGTGCCGATAACTATCCTCGCTTCACCGTTTTTGATACGCTTGAACTCGTCCGTCCTCTGTCCTAAGGACAAAGAGGAGTGCATAACTGCTATCTTATCGCCGAAAAGCGACTTGAACTTGCCAAGCATTTGCGGCGTCAGCGATATCTCCGGCACCAGCATAACAGCGGTCTTGCCCATTTTCAACACGCTGTCGATAAGCTTGATAAAAACGGAAGTCTTTCCGCTTCCTGTCACGCCGTAAAGCAATGCACCCGACGGCTTTTCAGCCTTGACAAGCTCCATTATCCCACCATAAGCCTTTGTCTGCTCTTCGTTCAAATGGATATCGTCGGGGCTCTGCCTGTCGCCAAGTTTGCCGATAGCGTCACGGAGGACTTCATATTTATACTGCTTTATAACGCCCTTGTCCTCCAGCCTTTTGAGTATGCTGGAAGTGCAGTTCGTCATATAGCATACTTCCTTGACAGAAGCACAGCCGCTCTCTTCAAGGAGCTTCACAACAAGGGTCTGCTTCGGCGTTAGGCTGACCTGCAAAGACCCCGAAAGATAATTCTCGGCAAGTCTCACCATACTGACGCTCTCATCGCCGACTTTGCGTTTAAGCTGATCGCTTATTTCCACAAAGCCTTTATCAACAAGGCTGTCAAGTATATTCTTTTTCTTAGGGTCGCCCTTTACGTCAAGAAAGCTGTCTATCTCACGCTGATTTTTTGCACAACGGAGAAAATCAATAATATTTTTTTCATCATCGCTAAGCTCGTCCTCGTCGATAAACGTATTGACTAGGCTGTAATGCTCAGAGAAATTATAGGAAAACCCTGTTGGCACAACCGATTTGAATGCGTCAAAATATGTGCAGAAAGTATTTTCTTTCAGCCAAAAGATTATCTTCATCATCTCGTCAGTAACAAGGCTTTCGCTGTCAATGACCGATATAACAGGCTTTAGCTTCTCGTTATATTCGGCCTCAGTATAAGTCCTTGCCACAAAGCCAACGGCTTTTTTATTGCCCTTTCCGAATGGAACGAGCACCCGCATTCCGATCGTCAGATTGGCTGCAAGCTCTTCGGGAACGCTGTAACTATACAGCGCATCAAAGCTATATGAGGCACGGCTGATAGCAACCTTTGCAACTGTAAAAACGCCTCGCAACCGTACCACACCTCCTTGAGAATGTTATGCTTCTTAGCTTCTGAGACTTGGATCTTCGATAAGCTTGTATTCGCCGTTGTAAAGCTCGTCAACAGCAGTCTTTACAGGCTTCTCATCAAGCACGATCTTGTTATCGAAAGCGTTGCTTGTGATCTCTCTTGCTCTCTTCGCAACTGCGATAACGAGTGAATAATAGCTCTCATTGTTCTTCAAAATCTGGCAAACAGCCGGTCTAAGCATCATGGTTAAGCACCTCATCAATTAATTTCTTAGTATCTTCATTTTCTGCTTTAAATTTATCCGCAGCGCCGTCCTCGGCCTTTACGGAATTCATAACTGTAACAAAATCATCAACGGCTTCTTCAAGTCCGTCATTCATTATAACATAGTCATAATCCACCGCTTTTGCGATCTCACCTGCGGCTTCGCTAACACGGTTCTGAATAACTTCCTCAGTCTCCGTTCCACGCTTTTTAAGTCGTCTCTCTATCTCCTTTACAGAAGGCGGCAGAATGAACATTAGCACAGCCTCCGGAAAAGCCTTTTTTACCTGGAATGCGCCGTTAGTCTCGATCTCCAGCACAACGTCTCTGCCCTGCTCGAGGTTATCGAAAACAGGCTTCTTAGGCGTTCCGTAAAAATGCTTCACATAGCCTGCGTGCTCGAGAAATTCATTCTGGTCTATCATCTTCTTGAAGCCGTCATCGGTGATAAAATGATAATGCACACCGTCAACTTCGCCCTCTCTGGGGCTTCTTGTGGTGCAGGAAACAGAATAAAAAACATCTCTGTTCTTGAACACTTCACCGAGGATAGTTCCCTTTCCGCAGCCCGAGGGAGCGGATATAACAAATAGCTTTGCGTTATTCTTATACAATTTCGTCGTCCTCCTCATCATCAGCAGCTCTGCCGCCCACAGTTTCGGGGGCAACAGCCGAAAGCACAACGTGGTCGCTGTCCATAATGAGCACAGCCCTTGTTCTTCTGCCGTATGTGGCGTCAATGAGCGTGCCCTTATCCTTAGCTTCCTGTATAATGCGCTTTATCGGTGCAGACTCGGGAGAAACTATTGCGATGACTCTTGAAGAGGACACCATATTTCCAAAGCCGATATTAATTAGCTGCATAATTTATCACACCGCCGTTATTCGATATTCTGTATCTGCTCTCTGATCTTTTCGATCTCTGCTTTAAGATCAACCACCATTTTAGTGATAGTAAGATCGTTGGCCTTTGAGCCGATAGTATTGACCTCACGGTTAAGCTCCTGCACGAGGAAGTCAAGCTTTCTTCCCACAGGCTCTTCCGAATTGATAAGCTCTCTGAACTGAGAAATGTGGCTTCTGAGCCTTACGGTCTCTTCGTCGATAGCCACCTTGTCCGCAAAAATTGCGACCTCAGTAAGTATCCTCTGCTCGTCGATATCCTTATCGCCAAGAGTTTCCTTTATCTTCGCATAAAGTCTTTCTCTGTAACTCTCCGTAACGTTTGGCGACTGCGCTTCTATCTTGCCCACAGTTTCCTCGATATAATCGAGTCTGCCGCTGATATCATCGTACATCTTAATGCCTTCGGTGCTTCTCATCTCAACAAATCTGTCAAGCGCCACCTGTGCAACAGCCTTTACTTCGTTCCAAATAACTTCCTCATCGTCAGTCTTTTTAACGACTGTGAACACGTCAGGCAGTCTCATAATATTGGAAAGTGTAAGATCATCGTCAAGGTCAAGCTCGTCCGCAGCACCTCTCAGAGCGTCAAGATAGCCCTTTGCAACAGCCTTGTTGAGTTCGATCTCAGCGTCAGTACCCTCTTGGTTATAGATAGTGACCGCAGCCTCTACCTTGCCTCTTGAGATACCGCTCTTGAGAAAGCTCTTGAGCTTTTCATCAAGATAGCCGTAAGCTCTCGGCGTCCTCGAAGTGAACTCATAATATCTATGATTTACAGAACGTATCTCAACGATAATTTCTCTGCCGTTGGCGACGATATGCTCTCTTCCAAATCCGGTCATACTTTTTATCATAGCATACCAGCCCTTTCATATAATAATTTTATAATATCATAGTACATCAAATTATATTATAACATCAAGCGCATAAAATAGCAATAGTTTTTCACATTTATTTAAAATTATATTTACTTAAAATTTATATATTTTGAAATATATCCAACAGACTTTTTCCAATATAGCTATTAGGATATTTCTCAAAGTCTGCCTTTGTGGTCGAACCTGTTGTAACGCCCGCAAAATCTACCCCTGCGTTCTGCGCCGTCTCGGCGTCAATATAGCTGTCGCCGATATACAAAACGTCCTGCTTGTCCGCACCAAAACGCTCTATTATAAGCTCAAGTCCCTGCGGGTCTGGCTTTGCCGCCTTTACGTCCTCGCCGCCGATAACTATATCAACAGGGAAAGAGCCTGCCTGCTGTTTGAAAGTATCAACGATTCGATAACGATACTTTGTTGACACTATGCCCACCTTGACCCCAGCGTTTTGCAATGTCTGCAAAATTGCGATAGTATCGTCATAAAAATATGTGTGCTTCACCATAACCTCGTCAGCCTTTTTCACATAAGCCTTGCGCATTTCCTCACGCTTTGGATTGTTCGGCGTATCAGTCAGCAGATCAAATGCGTCAACAAGTGTCAGACCGATAGTGTTATATATGGTGGTATCGTCCTTTTCAGGATAGTTATACTCTTTCAGAACGTGTTTGAAGCACTCGAGTATTCCTTGTGATGAGTCAGCAAGGGTAAGGTCAAAATCGAAAACAAAATATCTGTATTTGCTCATAAATAAACTCCCGTCTTAAACAGCAAGGGCAACCCTGCTGCGGATTGCCCTGTTTTTATTCAACTGTTACTGATTTTGCAAGATTTCTCGGCTTATCAACGTCATTGCCTCTGAGAACAGAAGTGTAATAAGCGATAAGCTGGAGCGGAACGACTGCAAGCATTGGCATAAGCAGGTCGTCGATAGTCGGCAGACCGATCTTATAGTCAGCCACGTCAGTTTCAACATTTATGTATCCGTGAGTTACAAGCACAACATATGCGCCTCTTGCCTTGACTTCCTTAACATTGCTTATGGTCTTGTCAAAAAGCTCACGCTGTGTCGCAACGGCGATCACAGGCATACCATCTGTTACAAGTGATATAGTTCCGTGCTTGAGCTCGCCTGCTGCGTAAGACTCAGAATGAATGTAGGATATCTCCTTGAGTTTCAAAGAACCTTCCATTGAAAGGGCATAGTCAAGACCTCTGCCGATATAAAGCAGGTTCTCGTCATTGACAAGCTGTGAAGCAACATACTGGCAATTGTCAGGCGTTTTCAGAACAATGTCTATCATATTAGGAACGTTTTGGAGTTCTGCTGTAAGTCTCATACACTCTTCCTTTGAGATAGCACCGTGAGCATATGCAAGGGCAAAGCTCAGCAGATAGAAAACAGAAAGCTGAACGATATAAGCCTTTGTTGAAGCAACGGATATCTCTGGGCCTGCGTGAGTATAAAGCACCATATCTGACTCTCTTGCGATAGAAGAACCTTTTACATTTACGATAGAAAGGGTGTCAGCGCCTCTCTCCTTTGACATTCTCAGCGCTGCAAGTGTATCGGCAGTTTCACCCGACTGTGAGACCAAAATAACAAGGTCTTTGTCGCTTATGATCGGGTCTCTGTATCTGAATTCAGAAGCCACGTCAACTGTAACAGGTATCCTGCCTATCTTTTCAAGAACGTACTTGCCAACAAGTCCTGCGTGCATAGCTGTTCCGCAAGCAACAACGAAAATGTTGTTGTAGCTCTTGAGCTTATCATAAGTAAGGCCGCACTCTTCAAGATTCGGCATACCGTCGATTATCCTTGGTGTGATAGTTGTTCTGATAGCTGTTGGCTGCTCGTGTATCTCCTTGAGCATAAAGTGCGCATAACCACCCTTTTCAGCCGCTTCCATGTCAAAATCAGCGATAAGCATTTCCTTATCCAACTCTATTCCGTGATCGTCATAGAATGATACCACACCGTCATCAAGTACAGTTATCTCATTCTCATTGAGAAGATAATATTTCTTTGTATACTTTAAAATCGCAGGAACGTCAGAAGCGATAAATGCTTCATCATCGCCAACCGCAACTATAAGCGGAGAGTCCTTTCTTACTGCATAAATACGTCTCGGAAAGTCCTTGAACATAATTCCGAGAGCGTATGAGCCCTCGATCTCAGAGATAACACGCTGGATACAAGCCATAGGGTCGCCTTCATAGTAGTAATCAAGAAGCTTTGCAACTGTTTCCGTGTCAGTCTGTGACTCGAACGTGTAACCCTTTTTGGTAAGGAAATCCTTTATCTTTCTGTAATTCTCGATAATGCCGTTGTGCACGATAGTGATATTAGCATTACCGTGTGGGTGAGAGTTTATGTCAGAAGGCTCACCGTGAGTTGCCCAACGTGTGTGACCGATACCACAAGTGCCGTTGAGCCAGCCATCTCTCTTGAGCTTTTCTTCAAGGTCGGCAAGTCTGCCCTTTGTTTTCTTTGTCTTTATAACGTCATTTTCAAAAACGGCTATTCCTGCCGAGTCATAACCTCTGTATTCAAGCTTGGAAAGCGAATCGAGCAGCACCTTTGTGCAGTCCTTCTTTCCAACGTAACCAACTATTCCGCACATATTCAAGACTCCTTTCAGTCTGTGTACATAATATTTATATCAATCATCGAATTATCTTTAAACAAATATATTGTAATGATAACACATAAATGCCTTAAAATCAAGAGCATACGCAAAAAATTAAGAAAAACACTTTTAATCGTCTTAAAAATATGATATAATATTGTCGAAAAAAGCTATCGCTTTAAGATGAAAACAAACTGCGCTTTTGCGCTGATACATATAAGGAGGATATTTATGTCAAAGGTCACAGAGATGAAAGACAAATTCGTAGAAATATACACAGAGAACATCAAGCGCCCGGGCTCTGACAAGCTGCTCAACTATCTGCTTTCAGAAAGCAGCGATTTCTTTGTCGCACCTGCTTCAACACGCTATCACGGAGCATATGAAGGCGGACTTTGCGAGCACAGTATCCACGTTTACGAATGCTTGAAAGACTATCTTGAAAGAGAACGTGTCAAGAACGAATATCATATGGAATATTCTGAGGAAAGCGTTGCTATCGTTTCCTTGCTCCACGACATCTGCAAGGTAAATCTTTACAGAACAAGTTACCGCAACGCAAAGAACGAGCAAGGCGTATGGGAGAAAGTACCTTATTTTGAGTATCACGACACGCTGCCATACGGACACGGCGAAAAGTCTGTTTACATAGTCAGCAGCTATATGCGTCTCACCCGTGAAGAGGCAATGGCTATTCGCTGGCATATGGGCTTTTCGGGCGAGGAGAACACAAATACTATCGGCCGTGCATTGGAAATGTACCCGCTTGCCCTTGCCACACACATTGCCGATATGGAATCAACATTCTATATTGAGGGTGGCAAGCTTTGAGGTTACTTATCGACGCCGACGGCTGCCCTGTTGTGGATATCACAGTCAGAACGGCGAAAAAGTTCGGGCTGGAATGTATCATCATCTGCGACAGTTCGCACATTTTTAGTTCCGACTATGCACAAGTCATAACAGTTGACAAGGGTGCAGACAGCGCCGATCTGCGGCTCGTTAACCTTGCTCAGCGTGGGGATATCGCAGTAACACAAGATTATGGGCTGGCGGCAATGTGCCTTGCCAAACATGTGCTTGCACTTAATCAAAACGGACTTGTTTATGATGATTCCAACATTGACAGCTTGCTGCTTTCACGACATACAGCCAAAAAGATAAGGCGCAGCGGCGGTCGGCTTAAAGGCCCACCAAAGCGGACTTCTAATCAGGATAAAGACTTTGAGACGGCGCTTGTAAAGCTTATAACGAATAATAAATAGCAAAAGCTTTGTCTGTTCCGAGAATATTAATAATATGTAAAATGTACACAAAAACTATGGTATTTGATATCGAATTGTGTTACAATTACACTATGGAATGTTTTATAAAATGCCATAATAGCGATATCAGATCATAGAAAAGAGGTAATAAAAAAATGAACATAGAAAAAATATTAAAGGAACTGACCCTTGAAGAGAAAGCCTCCCTTTGCTCAGGCTCTGACTTCTGGCATACAGAGGCTATCCAGCGGCTCGATATACCAAAGATTATGGTATCAGACGGCCCTCACGGACTTAGAAAAATGAAAGAGGGTTCGGAAAATCCAAACGAAGCCATAAAGGCCGTTTGCTTCCCTGCCGCCTGTGCCCTTGCCTGCTCATTTGACAGAAAGCTGCTCACTACTCTCGGCAAGGCTCTTGGCGAAGAGTGCCAAGCAGAGGACATTTCAGTAATTCTTGGCCCTGGCTGCAATATCAAACGCTCACCACTTTGCGGACGTAATTTTGAATATTTCTCGGAAGACCCTTATCTTGCTTCACAGCTTGCCTGCGCACACATCAAGGGCGTTCAGAGCAAGGGCGTTGGAACGTCGTTGAAGCATTTCGCTATGAACAATCAGGAGACACGCCGAATGAGCTATTCTGCGGACGTTGATGAAAGAACGTTCCGTGAAATATATCTCAGCGCATTTGAAACGCCTGTCAAGGAGGCCAAGCCTTGGACTGTTATGTGCTCATACAATCGCATAAACGGCGAATATTCGTCACAGAACAAGAGACTTCTCACGGATATCCTCCGCAATGAATGGGGCTTTGAAGGCCTTGTTATGAGCGACTGGGGCGCAGTTGACGACAGACCCCTTGGAATTGAAGCAGGTCTTGACCTTGAAATGCCCACAAGCAACGGCAAGAATGACGAGCTTATTATCGAAGCAATCAACAACGGCACTCTTTCAATGGAAGCACTTGACAACGCCGTTAGAAATGTGCTCAAGCTCGTTCAAAAAGCTGAGGACGGCTATGCCCCTGCAACAAAGTGGGATAAAGAGAAGCAGCACGATCTTGCCGGAAAGATCGCTGCTGAATGTGCTGTTCTGCTGAAAAATGATGACAAACTGCTGCCGCTCGACAAGTCCGCAAAGGTCGCTTTCATAGGCGAATTTGCCGACAAACCAAGATATCAAGGCGGTGGCAGCTCACACATAAATTCGTTCAAGGTAACGTCTGCACTTGAAGCCGCAAAGGACATGGATAATATTACATATGCACAGGGCTTCGTAACAGACAGAGACGAGACAGTTGACGAGCTTCTTGGAGAGGCTGTTGAACTTGCTAAAAACAGCGACGTTGCGGTTATCTTTGCGGGTCTGCCCGACAGCTTTGAGTCTGAGGGCTTTGACAGAAAGCATATGAGAATGCCAAATTGTCAGCTCAAGCTTATCGACGAAATTTATAAGGAAAACAAGAATATCGTTATCGTGCTTCACAATGGTTCGGCTGTTGAAATGCCGTTCGTTGACAAGGCAAAGTCTATCCTTGAAATGTATCTTGGCGGACAGAATGTCGGCTCGGCTGAAGTGGCGCTTCTCTTCGGCGATGAGAACCCAAGCGGCAAGCTTGCTGAAACATTTCCTGTAAAGCTTTCGCACAATCCGTCCTATCTTAACTTCCCCGGCAATATGGATAGCGTGCCATATGCAGAAGGAATTTTTGTGGGATATAGATATTATGACGAAAAGGGCATTACACCGCTGTTCCCGTTCGGTCACGGACTTTCTTACACCACATTTGAGTACAGCGATCTTACTGTTTCTGAGAATGAGATCAATGATGATAAGACACTTACAGTTATGGTCAACGTGACAAACACGGGCGATCGTGAGGGTATGGAAGCGGTTCAGATTTATGTTTCCGACAAGGAAAGCTCAGTCCGCAGACCTGTCAGAGAGCTCAAAGGCTTTGAAAAACTCACACTCAAACCGGGCGAGACAAAGAAAGCTGTTTTCCACCTTGACAAGCGTTCGTTTGCTTATTATGAGCCTGAGATACAGGATTGGTTCGTTGAATACGGCGAATTTATCATCGGCGTTGGTTCTTCCTCGAGAGATATCAGGCTGGAAACTTCTGTTTATGTATCCTCAGAGGCACGACTTCCGATACACTTCACCCTTAACACCACCTGCGGTGAGATCAATCAGATACCCGAAGGCAAGGCAATGTTCGGCGACCTGTTCGCAAAGATCGACTGCGGTTTTGGCGACACGGCTACTGACGATATGGGCGCTTCCGCAAAGGAAATGCAGGAAGCAATGCTGAGAGATATGCCGCTGAGAACGCTTGTTACTTTCACGAATATCCCTGAGATAACAAGGACGAAAATATCCGAAATGCTGGAAAATCTCAACGATATGCTGACACAAAAATAGTTTAAAATATGGACAACAAGGAAACGACACAAACAGAAAAGAAATACCGCAAGAACGCCATTATCTGCGCAATCGTTGTGGGTGCGGCGATCTTGTCGGCAGCTGCGGCTGTTATTGTCAATCGGCCGCAAAGAGACGATGTTATCGTGCTTAAACCTGCGGTGCAGACTTCTGAAACAGAGCGAACCACCAAGGCAACTCACAAAAGTACCAAGACCAGCAGGACGACAAAAGCCACCACCACAAGGGTGAAAAAGTCCACTACGACCGCTTCAAAAACGCAGAAAACCGAACCCGAAACTCAGGCTGAAATAGCGTACAGCTTCCCTGCCGATATCAACACGGCGGACAGAGATATGCTTATGGCAGTCAACGGCATTGGCGAAGTTACGGCGGACAGGGTGCTGGATTATCGTGACAGCGTGGGCGTAATATACAATATGGATATGCTGTTGGAAGTCAACGGTATCGGTGACGGAACGCTGGGGCTGCTGAAAGAGTATTTTTATGTTGACGAAGCCGATTATCGTGATATGCCTGAGGATAATGACGAGGGTGAAAATGGCGATAATAATTACAATGACTATGAGCAGACGCAGACCTCAAAAGCTGAGACTACCGCCCGTCAGACAACGACACGTCAGCGGCGAACGACAACTGTTCGCACGACCACAACAACTATCCCGAAAGAACGTCAGCCCGTGAATATAAACGCCGCCGACTGGGAAGAAATCGCCGACAAGCTGCTGCTTGATGAGGACAGGGCAAAAGAGATCGTTGCTGTTCGTGAGCAGATCGAGTATTATTCTAGTCCGAATGAACTGCTTCTTTGCAGCGGCTTTTCAGAAAAGCTTGTGGCTGAGCTTTGGGACTATATACTCTTGGAATAACTAGGGCACCACCGCACAAGGCACGCCTAGCGGCTTTGCATGCAATCTGACTGCGCATCTTACGCACAATCCTTGTGCGGTGGCGCCCTTAACAATTTACTGAGCGGAAATTTCTCTGTGAAACTTCCGCTCTTATTGTGATTATTCATACATTGGTACTTGAAATGTGGCAAAAAATATAGTATAATAATTATGTATTGTATAAAAACAACGCAGAGGAAGGACTGGTGGAACGATATGAAAAAAGCTGTTTTTTCGGTCAGCTCAAACGCTGAAAAAACTATTCTTGCAATGACGGCTTCTTTCGTGCTTGCGATATTGTTTGACGGCAAGAAAAAGAAACCCTCAAAGCGCAAAAGCTTCACTCAGCGTGTTTCAAAGCACTATAAATTCATCGACGAGCTTCTACTTATGACTGTCGCAAGGGACGTTAAGAAAAACGAAGAGGAAAAGGCTAAGCTCAAGGAAAAAAACTCTTTCAAGACAAAGCTCCGTGACCTTGAAGTTCAAGACGCTGAGTTTATCGAATTGTAGGTGAGCTTATGACAGAGTATTTCAAAAGCTACCGCAAATTCGTGAGAGACTGCCTTGATGATGAGAATTGCGATCTCGAAAAACTGCTGGATTATCACAAGGAGCATATCGGCTTTTTTCAGCACGAAAGGCTCATTCATCTAATGGTGACTGTGCTGTTTGCACTTTGCACTGTGATGACATTTATCGCCATTGCTGTTTGGCAGATAATGCTGCTCATTCCCCTTGCAATAGCCTTTCTTGTCCTGCTTATCCCTTATATCAAGCATTACTACTTTCTTGAAAATCAGACACAGCTGCTTTATAAGGACTATGACGAGATTTACAGACGAGTACATAATTTTGGTCTTGAAGCAGAGAAAGGCAAGCTATAATGGAATATACAAAGTATACTAAAGAACAATGGAAAGGCAGCGTGATAACATCTCCCCTGCCGCCTACCCTCGTCACCTGCGGCGATATGGACACGCCAAACATTTTCACAGTTGCGTGGACGGGAATTTTATGCACGCAGCCACCTGTGACTTATATATCGGTAAGACCTGAGCGCTATTCACACGAGCTTATTTCAAAAAACGGCGAATTTGTCATAAATCTGCCAACAAGAGAGCTTGTCAAGGCTGTTGACTGGTGCGGCGTAAAGACAGGCCGAAAGGTCGATAAGTTCAAGGAAATGAAGCTCACCGCTGAGCCGTCGGCAAAGGTATCGGCACCTGTGCTGGCTGAATCACCTGTGAACATCGAATGTAAAGTCCGTGAGATCGTGAGCCTTGGAACCCACGATATGTTCATTGCGGATATCGTCGGGCTGGACGTTGCAAAAGAGCTGCTTGACGAAAAGGGCAAGCTTTGCCTTGATAAGGCTGGACTGCTGGCATATGCCCACGGAGAGTATTACGGGCTTGGCAAAAAGCTGGGTACATTTGGCTACTCAGTAAGAAAGACAAAGAAAAATAAAAACAGAAAAGGAAAATAGAGTTATGAAAAAGATTTTGGCTGTTTGCTGTGCATTGGTGCAATGCTTCCGTCTGAAGCCGATAAAAGCCTATGCGTGGAGCGGCACGACACACGAGGATATCACAAAAAAGGCGCTGGCGCTTCTTGAAAAGGAGAAAAAGCTAAAGCAGGCGACTTTTTACAAGGACTATCACAGTCAGCTTTTGAAAGGCTGCACAGAGCCTGACGGCGAAAAGGATATGGACAAAGGTCCTGGCAAGCATTATTATGCCTGCGTCAATCCAAAGGGTAAGGAGCTTCCCGACACTAAGGGCTATTACAGAAACCGTCTTGGAAACCTTAACGAAAGCGCTAGGACAATGCTTGAAGAGAACTACACGGCGGCAGTTTCTCTTTACAAAAGCGGCGATATCGACAACGCTATGCGAGTTCTCGGCCGTGCGATACACTTTGTCTCCGATATGGGCTGCACAGTCCACGTTGCAAATATGAAGTATCAGGACAAGGCGAACAACGTGCATTTTGCTTTTGAAAGGCACGTTACCACCACCTGCACAAGTCACACAGCCAATAGCTTTGACAAAAGACTTTTAAAATATTATGATAAGGACGGCTTCGGCGAGGCTTCAAACAAGCTTGTTAAATATGCGGCAAAGTTCGTTGACACCATTTCGCACCTTGACCCAAGAGCATTTGATGATGTCGCAAAGAACACCCTGCCTGTAACACAGCAGAACGTTATGGCGCTGCTGCTGAAATTCTATGATGACTGCACGGCTGATAACGGCAATTACATTGTCAACGGCAAGGCGTACACATTCAAGAATGAAGTTTCGGGACTTATCCTCACAGTAACTCCAAAGGGCTTGCAGCTTGAAAAGGCTGACAAGGAGCTTGAGCAAAAGCTGACAGTCTGTCTCACAGAGGATGGCACTTTCGGACTTAAGATCGGCGACGGCGGATATGTGAACGCTTCCTGCAAGGGTTACGACTATATCAAGCTTGACGGCCAGCCTGTTCAGTTCAGAGTGGCAGCCCTTGGCAAAAGACGTTTCAGGATTTCCACAGAGTCCACCGACTACATAAAAATGCTGGCAAATTCAAAAGGAGGCAAGCTGAGCTTTGCAGACTTTGACCCCGAAAATCCAGCGCAGATATGGATAATGAACTGATGTGAATAAAACGAAAAGCGGACACTTTTTACGGTGTCCGCCTTTTTTATTGCAGATTGTGTTTTCTTGTGATGATGTAGTTCGTGAGGAAATAGAATATTACAGCATATACCAGCTGATAGATTATCATAAACAACGTTCGCAGGTGGTAGTCAATATCATAGAAGTTTGTATCAACAACAAATACCAAGCTCCACAAAGAGTAATTGCCCACAAAGCTGCCGATAATTGAGCTTATAACATTGCAGCCGAAAACGATAGCAAAGCCTGCAAGGATCTTATGTCTAAACAAATTCGCAAGGGATATGACAAAATAGAAAAATACTTGCAATGTCGCAAACAGGACGATAAAGTACAGGCAAACAAGAATTACCATCAATGGGTCTTGAGCCATTGAATCAACAGCACCCTTTACAAAATCGCCCAAATATCCCGTAAATTCTTCGGGGTCAAGTATGAGAAGCGATATTACAAAGAACCCAAGACTTGCGATCGACCATATCACAGATGAGATAAGCTTTGTGATAATATGGTAATATGGCTTCACAGGTATGGTGAGCATTAAATAGCCCTCGTCTGTAAACAGCGTTTGGTTGAAGCTCGCCAATGAGATCACAAAACCTAAAATAAAAATAGCCGCCGTACCAATAACGTATGGCAACCCAACCACTATTAGCGGAAAAATAAAATTCCGGTCATAATTCGCAATACTGGTGGTTATCAGCAGCGATAATATCAGGCTAATTATAAGATAGCCTATGGCGAATGGGAAAAACTTTCTTGCAGAGCGTTTTAGCTCGTATTTAAGGAGTTTACCTAACATCTGTACACCTCCCTAAAAAGCTGATCGACAGTCTTGCCGGTCTCACGGTGGATAGCTTCAACAGACTGGTGCAGGCGCAGAACGCCGTTTTGCAGCATTACCACGTCGTCAAGCACAGGCTCGATGTCAAGTATAAGGTGCGTGGATATTACCACCGCCGCCTTTTCGCTGTAATTTGAGATTATCGTGTTGAGGATATATTCTCTCGCCGCAGGGTCAACGCCTGCGATAGGTTCGTCAAGGAGATAAACGTCCGCTTCCCTGCTCATAACAAGGCAAAGCTGAACCTTTTCCTTTGTACCCTTTGACATTGCCTTGAACCTCATTTTCGGGTCTATACCCAACCTGTTCATCATATCCCAAGCTTTCGGCTGATTAAAATTCTCATAAAAATCTTGGAAAAAGTCCACCATATCCTTAACAGTCATATCGTCGGGGATAAAATTTCTGTCCGGCAGATATGAAACTATCTTTTTGGTCTCCACACCCACAGGCATTCCACCAATGAGTATCTGACCACTGGTCGGCTTTATAAGTCCGCAGCAAAGCTTTATAAAAGTCGTCTTGCCGCTGCCGTTTGGTCCAAGCAGACCGATTATCTTTCCTCTTTCAAGCTGGATATTCAGTCCATTCAAAGCAGTAAAACCGCCATATTGCTTTGTAAGCCCCGTTGTCTGTAATACAGCTTCCAAAATATCTCCTCCTATATTTTCTATTTATTATAAAAAAGCAGCAAGACAAAAGCCGTCCTGCTGCACTTTATCATCTTTCTTCACAAATGAGCTTGATCGCTGTTCTCTCTTCGCCATCGATAAGAACATTGGCAAATGCAGGAATGCAGATCATATCAATACCCAAAGGGGCAAGATAGCCTCTTGCGATCGCAATAGCCTTGATCGCCTGGTTCGCTGCGCCTGCGCCGACAGCCTGCACTTCAACAGCGCCGCTGTCTCTTATAACACCCGAGATAGCGCCTGCAACTGAATTAGGAACAGACCTTGAAGAAACCTTTAAAACTTCCACAGTTAATGACCCTCCACACTTATTTTATGCACATATAGTCGTCTTCGCCGCCCCCACGGCTGAAATATGTCGACTAGCACTTTATACATTATAACACGCATTAACGCATATTTCAAGCGTTAGTGCTTTTTTTCGTTATTATCGCTTAATAACACGCTTTATATTTGTTGCTTTTCCCGATTTTTCATCAAACTGCACAACCACGCCATTGAGGAAGCAAGGCTTTTTGCTCTCCTCAAATTTAACGGGCGTGAGATATTTGAACTTATTTATGACGATATCGCTTTCAACGCCGAGCACGGAAAGCTCCGCTCCTGTCATACCAACATCCGTGATATAAGCCGTATGTCCGCCGAGGATAGTCTCGTCAGAAGTCTGCACGTGAGTGTGCGTGCCGAGAACAGCGGTACATCTGCCTTGGAGATAAAAGCCCATTGCCTTTTTCTCAGAAGTCGCCTCAGCGTGAAAATCAACGATTATATTCGGCGTGTCGATATCCGCAAGCACTTTATCAACATAGTTGAAAGGATTTTCAACCGCTTCCATATACATCGTGCCCATAATGTTCACCACAGCGATCTTGTACGGGCACATATCAATGCAGGTAACTCCGTGACCCATTACGCCGTCGGGATAATTTGCAGGTCTCAGCAGCGCTTCATTATCGTCATAAAGTTCAGCAGCTTCACGGCGTCTGAAAGAATGGTTGCCCGTGGTCACAACGTCAGCGCCCATATTAATGAGCTGTCTGTATGACTGCGGCGTTATGCCATTGCCCTGAGCGGAATTTTCGCCGTTTATTACGGTCACATCAATATCATATTCACGTTTGAGCTGATACATTCTGCTCTCCAGAAAATCGCAGCCGCTTTGTCCGACAACATCGCCGATAAAAAGTAAATTCATAATCGTCTCTTTTCTATTCTGTTAAGATCAGTTCCATCCTTTGGCGCACAACAGATAACGCCTCTGTTAATTATACACTATTATGGCTGCAAAATCAAGTGTGGACACAAAAAAACAGGCACATTTCTGCGCCTGTTTTGAAATATCATTACTTGTTTTCATCATCTATGGTGATGCTATCCTCAACTGTTGGAGTATCGGAAACCGTAACGTCCTGCTGTTCAGCAGCTTCATCGCCCATAAATTCAGCCTCTGTGAGCTCGCCGCTCATAAGCTTATAGAAGTGATCGCCGTCAATCTTTTCGTACTTCATAAGGTACTTGGCAACAACGTGGAGCTTGTCAATATGCTCCTTGAGTATTCTTTCAGCGTCGTCGAATGCGCTCTCAACAAGTGCTCTGATCTCGTTGTCGATCTCAGCGGCAACGTTGTCAGAATAACTTGGAGTATTTGTGTAATCTCTGCCAAGGAATACCTCATGCTCTCCCTGTCCGTAAACTACAGGTCCGAGATTATCGCTGAAACCATAGCGTGTTACCATATTTCTTGCTGTGCCTGTGGCTCTTTCAAGGTCATTTGAAGCGCCTGTGGAGATATCGTCAAGAATGAGCTTTTCAGCAACACGTCCGCCCAAAAGAACTATGATGTTCTCATACATTTCATTCTTGCTCACATAAGACTTATCCTTTTCAGGCAAACTCATCGTAAATCCGCCAGCCTGACCCCTTGGAATGATCGAGACCTGATGAACTCTATCCTGCGTCTTGCAGTAATAGGTACACAAAGCGTGACCGCCTTCGTGGTAAGCTGTAAGTTTCTTTTCGTCCTCTGTGACAACCTTAGACTTTTTCTCAGGACCAGCTACGACCTTAATGGAAGCTTCTTCAAGTTCTTCCTTAGTGATAGCCTTTCTGTTCTTTCTTGCCGCAAGAAGTGAAGCTTCATTTACAAGGTTTGCAAGATCAGCGCCCGTGAAGCCTACCGTTGACTTAGCGATAGTCGCAAGATCAACGTCCGGAGCAAGGGGCTTATTTCTTGTGTGAACTTTCAAAATGGCTTCTCTGCCCTTAACGTCAGGATAGCCAACGAGTATCTGTCTGTCAAAACGACCCGGACGAAGAAGCGCAGGGTCAAGAATATCACGTCTGTTTGTGGCAGCCATAACGATAACTGAATCGTTATCCTCGAAGCCGTCCATTTCGACCAGCAATTGGTTAAGAGTCTGCTCCCGTTCATCGTGTCCGCCGCCAAGACCTGCGCCTCTCTGACGACCAACTGCGTCGATCTCATCAATGAAGATGATAGACGGAGCGTTCTTTTTTGCCTGCTCGAAGAGGTCTCTTACTCTTGAAGCACCGACGCCGACGAACATTTCAACGAAGTCAGAACCCGATATCGAGAAGAACGGAACGTTTGCCTCACCTGCAACAGCTCTTGCAAGAAGGGTCTTACCTGTACCCGGAGGGCCAAGCAAAAGCACGCCCTTAGGTATCCTTGCGCCGATCTCCTTATACTTTTTATTATCACGAAGGAAGTCAACGATCTCCTTGAGCTCTTCCTTCTCCTCGTCTGCGCCTGCAACATCGTCAAATGTTGCCTTCTTGCTGCTCGGCGCCATTTTGGCATTAGTCTTGCCAAAGCCGTTCATCTTTCCGCCGCCGACATTCTTTAACATAAATACCATAAAGAATATCATTACGCCGAGAGTCAACAGCGTCGGGATAAGATTGAGCCAAAAGCTGTTATCTGATATCGGGATAAGATTATACTCCAGCGGATCATCGGGATTTGCAGCGTCATACTTCTTACGGTAATTCTCTGCGTCCTCACCGCCCAGAACTTCGTTAGCAAAAAGTGAAACGTTCGGTACCGTATAGCTATAAACCTTGTCATCATCTTTCAGCTTATACTTGAGCTGTCCCGAACCGAGATCAAGCTCAAACTGTGATACCTGCAAGGTGTCGAACTGTCTCATAACCTCAGAATACTTCTTATCAGAAGTTTTTGAGCTCATACTCGTCAGCATATACACCAGTCCGCAGATTATCGCCACGGACACCAGCAGATAGATAAGCAAATTCTTTCCGTTACTACTGTTATTTTTCAATCCATCACAACCTTTTGTTCTATATTAAATTTTGCCAAATTATTCGTTAACTATGCCGATATAAGGCAGATTTCTGTATCTTTCATCATAGTCGAGACCATAGCCCACAACGAACTCGTCCTCTATCGCATGACACTTATAGTCGGGGGTTATATCAGCAACTCTTCTTGACGGCTTGTCAAGCATAACTGCGATCTTAACGCTTGGCGCACCTATTGAAGCAAATCTCTTTTTGAGCTCGCAAAGTGTCCTGCCTGTATCGAGGATATCCTCCACCAGCAAAACGTCCCACTCTCTAAGATCAAGACCCATAAAGTCGTGATCGCCCGAAATGGTCACATTTCCCGATGAATTTGTTCCGATATAGCTCTTTGCTGTAATAAATGCGATCTGCATATCGTTGTCGATACGTCTCACAAGGTCAGCCGCAAAAACGAACGCACCTTTGAGCACACATACCACAAGAAGCTTTTTGCCCTTATAATCCTCAGTTATCTTATCACCCAGTGCTTTAACGCTCTCAGCAAGCTCTTCCTCAGAATAAAGAACAGATATATTGCTCATTATTTTAACAACCTTTCTGATTATACCATATTATTGTGACGAACTGGTGAAAAGTACAAAATCATATGAAAAAAATAACGCTTTTGTGCAGTTTTCGTCACATTTATGTTTTTCTCTTCATTTTATCTCAAAGCTGAGAATGTGTTTTGTATCGGGGGTAATTTTCACCCTGTCAGCCGCACCATAGCTTTCAACAAAAACTACGCCCTCATTGTCTCTAAGGATAATAACCGACCGCCTTTGTTCAAGTCGGAAAGCTTTATTTATCAGTTTTCGCAGATCACTTTCAAAGTCCCTATTCACAAGGCGTATCTTATCGCCCTCTTTGCGGTTTGAAAGTACAATTTCACCTTTTATTTTATCATAATCGAGACAGCAATTTGCAAACATTTTATGAACATTTCCGTTTTTGCCGTCATAGTCTGATATCTTGAAATCTACTGTTCTGCCATTGAATATATATTCACCTTCGCCAATTATAGGCACATCGTCAACATTTCGTTGTGACAAGTCATTTAACTTTACAAAGCTTAGTATACCTTTAGCGCACAAAACAAACATATCACTCGATATATTGTACTTGCCACCCTGCAATATTATCCTGTCGATCTGTTCTATCCTGTCACGTGATATGTCAAGTTTTTCTGCTTGCAGGACTTTCATAACACCTCTGCGGCGTATGCTTTCGTGCAAAGTTTTAAGGTACTCAGCATTGTAGCCACCTTCAACGACAGCTTTTTCAAACGCTTTCTGCGCAGTCGTTTCAAGATAGTCGCTGTCCGTGCGAAGCCTGTCGGCAGTCTGTTCATATGAAGCAAACAGCGTGTCATTAAGTTCACGCAATCTCGGCACAACAAGATGTCTTATCTTGTTTCGTGAATAATCGTCCGTAAGATTTGTGGAATCGGTGACAAAATCCTGCCCTTTTTGCGCAAGGTAGCCCTCTATCTCCTCACGAGTGCACTCTATAAGAGGTCTGATAATGTTGCCACGCACGGGGGGTATTCCACAAAGTCCTTTAAGACCCGTGCCCCTTGCAAGATTGAATATCGTCGTTTCAAGGCAGTCCGACAAGCTATGCGCTGTACAAATCTTATCAACGCCGACAGTTTCAAAGAAGCCGTAGCGCAGAATTCTTGCCCCCTCCTCTGTCGATACCGAATGTTCTTTGCAATAGCCGATAACATCTGCGTGGAACACTTTGATGTCAATGTCAAGTGCTTTACAGAGATCCACACAAAATTTTTCGTCTCTGTCGCTATCCTCACCACGAAGATGATGATTGACGTGACAAGCACACACATCATAACCCAGCTCTTTTAAACACAAAAGGAGCGTAACGCTGTCAGCGCCTCCCGAGAGGCACACAATCAAGCGTTCGCTCTTATTTGTCATATGAAATTTCTCAATGGTCGCAGCGACCTTTTTAAGAAAACTATTCATCTTCTCTCCTGAAATCAAGCCCTCTGAACAAGGTGTATTCGCCTATCCAGCCAAGCTTTACAGTATCTGTCTGACCGTGGCGGTTCTTCGCTACGATACATTCAGCCACGGATTTATCGTCGTTTTCATTATAATAAGCGTCACGATAAAGGAACATAATGATATCTGCGTCCTGCTCGATAGAACCCGATTCACGCAGGTCTGAAAGCATTGGACGCTTGTCCTCACGTTTTTCCGAGCTACGTGAAAGCTGTGAAAGTGCGATAACAGGCACATTAAGCTCCTTCGCCATAAGCTTCAAGGAACGTGTTATTTCCGAAACCACTTCAACACGGCTTGCGTTCTTGTTAGTCGACTGCATAAGCTGGATATAGTCGATGACAACAAGTCCCAGATTTTTCATTCGTCTGAGCTTTGCTTTCATCTGCGGAACAGTCGCACCTGCGGCGCTGTCGTCAAAGTATATCGGAAGCTGCGACAAAGTGTCGGCGGCCGTTGCGATCTTTTCCCAGTCAGTCGGTTCAAGTCCGCCCGAACGTAGCAATGTGTTATTTACAAGCGCCTCAGAGGCAAGCATACGGGAAACAAGCTGTTCCTTGCCCATTTCCAAAGAGAAAATAACAACGTCACGCTTTGTTGCTTTACAGGTGTTCACCGCAATATTCAGCGCAAAGGCAGATTTACCCATTGCAGGACGTGCGGCGATTATTATAAGGTCAGTCCTATTAAGACCCGTCGTGATCGCATCAAGCTGTTTGAAGCCCGACTTTGCGCCAAGGTGCTCCTCAGCGTCAGCACCCGATATCTCCTGCAAATGCTCGAAAGTTTCGACGATAACATCGCTTATTCGTGTCAGACCTTGAACGTCTCTGCCCTGTCTGATGTCAAATATCGCCTGTTCGGCTGAATCAAGCTGCATTGCAGAATCTTCACCGCCGTCATAGGCTCTTTCAAGTATCTGATTTGCGGCAGTTATAAGCGAGCGTATCTTCGCCTTTTCGTCGATTATCTTGCAGTAGCTTTCGATATTCGCCGTTGACGGCACATTCTCCATAAGTCCCGTGAGATATGTTTTCGCCATAGCCGAGGTTTCGAAGATCCCCATTCTGACGGCTTCGTCAATAACGGTGATAACGTCCTCCTTGTTGCCTGTGGTGAACATTCTCATTATTATGGTGAAAAGCTGCTGGTGCTGTGGGCGATAGAAACTTTCGGGGCGTAGCTTTTCGATCACCTTCGGCAAAGCCTGCGGATCAAGCAAAATTCCGCCGATGACGGCCTCTTCCGCTTCCTGTGAAAATGGCAGCTCACGTCCTAAAGGATTGGCGAGACTGCTGTATTTATCAGCCATATTATTCCTCTATTACCTTGATCTTGATAGAGCAGGAAACGCCGTGAGTAAGCTTCACAACAGCTGTAAAATCGCCGTAAGCCTTGATCTCGCTTGCAAGGTTGATCTTCTTCTTTTCAACGTCAACGCCGTACTGAGCCTTAATGCACTCAGAAATTACAGAAGCCGTAACAGCGCCGAAGAGCTTTCCGCCCTGTCCTGCCTTTGCCTTAACGACAACTTCCTTATCTCTGATCTTGTCAGCGATAGCCTTGTTGTCGGCTGTCTCAACGTCGATCTTGTGCTGAGCAGAAGCCTTCTTGCCAGCAAGGTCGTTAAGGTTCTTTGAAGTTGCCTCAAGTGCCAGACCCTTTCCAATAAGGAAATTTCTTGCATAGCCGTCAGCCACGTTGATGATATCTCCCTCTTTGCCTGAACCCTTTACATCTTTTAACAAAATAACTTTCATAGTTACACACGCCTTTCATATTTTATTTGCAGGAACCTACTCCCGCACGTTATTTTCAATATATTCATCAATTGCGGTGGCAAGCTTGCTTCTTGCGTCAGCCATAGAACATTCAAGCTGTGTTGCAGCCATTGTCAAATGTCCGCCGCCGCCAAGTGATTCCATAATTATCTGAACATTGTAAGCGCCCATACTTCTTGCGGAAATATTTATAACGCCGTTTGTTTCATAAAGCACGAATGAAGCGTTTACTCCCGATATGCCGAGAAGCTCGTCCGCTGCCTGTGAAGCTGCAATTCTTATATCAGAGAACTGCTCTTCAGTGAAAGCAACTGCGCACTTTTTATAAAGGTGTGCGCTGTTGATAAGAGCAGATTTCTGATGATATGTGTCGATCGAATTTGCAAAAAGCTTCTTGACAGCAATGGTGTCAGCGCCCTTTTTCTTGAGGAATGCCGCCGCTTCAAATGTTGACACGCCGGTTTTCATAATGAAGTTCTTAGTATCAAGCATAATACCCGACAGCAAAGCCTCAGCCGCTGGAACAGAAATGTTTGAATCCTCGCCGAAATACTCGATAAGCGCCGTCACAAGCTCGCTGGCCGATGAAGCGTTCGGCTCAAGGAACGACATAATAGTCGGCTCGATACCGTTTACCATACGTCTGTGGTGGTCGATAACAACTACATTCTTTGCCTTTGCAAGCATTTCCTTTGACTCAACAAGGGCTGGATTATGGGTATCCGTGACCACAAGCAGGGTGCTGTCGTCAAGCTTTTCAAGACCCTCTTTCGGGGTTATGTAATAATTTTCGCTCTCTTTTTCGTTGATATAATTTATCAGCGTCTTTGAAAGGTTCTGATCAGGGTCAACAACAACATATGCTTCTCTGACCATATTTCTGATAGCACAACAGAAGCCCGTTGCCGAACCAACGCTGTCAAGGTCGCCGAACCTGTGACCCATAATAAGCACCTTATCGTGGTTGCAGATAAGCTCAAGCATTGCCTTTGCGACCATTCTGATACGGGTCTTGTTGTTCTTATCGGGTGCAGATGAAATGCCGCCGAAGAACTTGAATTCGCCGTCCTCTTTAACAGCCGCTTGGTCGCCGCCTCTGCCGAGACACATTTCAAGAGCCTGCTTTGCAAACTTCTCGCTCTCTGCAAGGTTTGCGCCGTCTCTGCCCACGCCAATAGAAAGCGTAAGGTTAGAACGCTCGCCGACTGCGATCTTTCTTGCCTGCTCGAGTATCTTGAAACGCTGCTCGATTATCGGCGCAAGGTGTCGCTCTTCCATATAAACATAGAACTTATCGCTTGCCACCTTCTTTGAAACAGCTGTGGTGTTATCCATAAACTCTTCGATAAGCTTTTCGATCTCAACGACAACGTGAGCCTTTTCGCTTTCACGAATGTTTGACATAAGCTCGTCAAAGTTGTCGATAGTCACGATTATTACAGCCTTGTGGGACATTCTGAACTCATATTCAAGCTCAACATAATCGGTGACGTCGTTGAAATACACCATTGAAAGCTCGCCGTTGGTGTCGGTATGGATAGCCTTAGCCTTGTAAAAGTGCGAATTTACGCACACAAGATCTCCGTCTGAGGTGAATATCTTATCCATATCAATATTCATAAGCTCGGTGAGGTCAAGACCGTAGGCTTCTTCTTCGTTGTATACCTGTCTGCCGAAAAGCCTGTTATACCAAACTATCACATCGGCAGAATCAATGATTATTGCAGGAGCAGGAAAATTCAGCAGCGAATCTCGTTCCGTCTTTGATATCATCGTGGAAAGCTTCGCTATATATTTCCTGTTGTAGTTGTGAAAGAAAAATTCTTCCGCCACAAGCAGTATCACTGCTGTGACTGATACCATTATGAGCACACTTCCCGACTCTCGTCTGCTCGGCGTTGAATGAAGTATGAAAGCACCTACAAGCGCCGCAAGAGCCGTCACAGCTACAGTTATTTTCATTATCAACTGCAATCCATTGTTACTTTTCATTTCATTTTCCTTCTCTTTTTAAATCTCCATTATCACAGGGAGGATCATTGGGCTGCGCTTTGTCTTTGCAAAGATGAAGTCTGAAAGATCGTCTCTCATCTTGCCCTTGATCGTGTTCCATTCCTTTATATTTCTGTCAAGACAGTTTTGAAGCGTATCTGTAAGAAGCTTCCTTGCCTCGTTCATAAGCTCTTCGCTTTCACGAACGTACACAAAGCCTCTTGATACAACATCAGGACCTGCAAGTATCTCGCCCGTCATTCTGTCGATAGTCGCAACTGCGATTATAAGACCATCCTGCGCAAGATGCTTTCTGTCACGAAGAACGATAGCACCAACATCGCCGACGCCAAGACCGTCAACAAGGACCTTGCCCGCAGGGACCTGTCCTGTTATCTTCATATCAACGCCGTCTGTTTCAATGACGTTGCCTATATCTGCAATAATAATATTCTCTTCGGGAATACCGACTGAAAGCGCCGTATCCTTATGCTTCATAAGGTGCTTATACTCACCGTGAACAGGGATAAAGAACTTAGGCTTTGTGATAGAAAGGATAAGCTTCTGCTCTTCCTGGCAGGCGTGTCCCGAAACGTGTACCTCGTACATCGATTCATATATAACTTCTGCGCCAAGTCTCATAAGATCATTGACAACTTTTGTAACATATTTCTCATTTCCCGGGATAGGATTTGCTGAGATTATGATAAAGTCCTGCGGAGTGATCGTCACATTTCTGTGCTCCCCTGCGGACATTCTTGTCAGCGCCGACATCGGCTCGCCCTGACTGCCTGTCGTTACTATAACAGTCTTTTCAGGAGCATACCTTGACAAGCTGTCGATATCCACAAGCACGCCATCGGGCACTTTAAGATAGCCAAGCTCAACGCCCTTGCCGATAACGTTCACCATACTTCTGCCTGACACGGCAACTTTTCTGCCGTGGATAACAGCATTATTGATTATCTGCTGAACTCTGTGAACGTTTGAAGCAAAGGTCGCAATGATTATACGCTTACCCTCAGCCTTGTTGAAGAGCTTTTCAAAGCTCTCTCCAACTTTTCTCTCGCTCATCGTATAGCCTGGTCTCTCGGCATTTGTGGAGTCAGCCATAAGCGCAAGAACGCCCTTATTTCCCAGCTCTGCAAACCTCGGCAAGTCGATTATTCCGCCCTCGATAGGCGTATAGTCCACCTTGAAATCGCCCGTGTGAATGATAACACCGGCAGGTGTGTGGACAGCCATTCCAACAGCGTCGGGGATAGAGTGGTTCACTCTGATAAACTCAACGGCCATACAGCCAAGCTTTACAGTCTGTCTCGGCGTTACAACGTTAAGCTTTACCGAGCCAAGAAGCCCGTGTTCCTTGAGCTTGCCCTCGACAAGGCCAAGTGTCAGCCTTGTGCCGTAAACAGGCACGTTGAACTTCTTGAGAAAATAAGGCAGACCGCCGATATGATCTTCGTGGCCATGGGTCAGCACAACGCCTCTCAGCTTTTCCTGATTCTTTTCAACATAGGAAAAATCAGGGATAACGATATCTACACCGGGCATTTCGCTGTCCGGAAAAGCAAGACCGCAGTCGATTATGAACATATCGTTCGAGCACTCGATAACTGTGAAATTCTTGCCGATCTCGTTAAGACCGCCCAAAGGGATTATCTTGACAGGTGTGCGCCTTACAGGCTCTTTAACGCTATTGTCATTTCTTGTCTTTTTCTGATTGTTATTTCTTCTCTGCTGAGCGTTCTGCTCGCTCCTGTTCGCAGGTCTTGACTGCTGACGAGGGCTGAGCACTCGCTTTGATCTGTCAGCCTTTTCATTCTTATCGTTTCTTTCTGTTGGATTTCTGCGCTGGTTCTTGACTATCTCCAACTCCTTTGAAGCCTGATCAAGCGAAATAGCGCCCTTATCGGTCTTTTTTCTAAAAAAACGTTTTGATGAGTTTCTTGAATTATTCTGATTATTCATATAACAAAAATCTGCTCTGCCGACTGCATTTGCCCAAATAAAGCAACACAAATACACGGCAGCAGCACAAAGCTCCTTCCTTGCAATAAAAATATTCGATTTTCCGTTAGGTAACATTAAAGGCTGCGTCTGAGACTTTATAAAGCAACATGATGTCTCAAAGAATGAATGATTGGTGGAACGAACGCAGTTTATAATTATTGGCAGCTTCCGCCGCTTTTATCCGAACAAAAATATCTTTATTTATTATACAACATTTAATAGAATATGTCAAGAGCGGCAGGCAAGGCGCTTTCGGTCATAAAATGCAATAAAGGAGACACAAAAAAGGTCTCCTTTATTATCACGAAATGTGCGTTATCTTGGTGTAATTTGCCATAATCTTCTTTGTGCCACGATTATCGAAAGCTATCTCCACAAGAGTATCCCCTGCCATTGGCTTTGATGAAAGCACCGTGCCTTCGCCGAATATCTTGTGCTTTACCCTGTCGCCGGGAGCAAAAACTTCTGTGTTTTTTGATACAGGCGAAGCATTCCTGCGCTGAGCCATTTGCTGCTGCAAAGATATGCTGTGAGGCTGTTCATAGCCGTTTAGATATGCAGACTGTGTCGTCTCCTCTGTCTGCTTTTCGATATTGTCCGCTGGGAGCTCTTTCACAAAACGTGAAATGCGGTTTCGATCTGTACGACCATAAAGCATACGCTGTGCGGCGTGGGTTAGATAAAGCTTTTCTTTGGCTCTCGTCACCGCAACGTAAGCAAGCCGGCGCTCTTCTTCCGTGTCCGCCTGTGATTCAAGGCTTCTTGCCGACGGGAAAATGTTGTCCTCCATTCCCACAACAAAAACTATCGGGAACTCAAGTCCCTTTGCAGAGTGCATTGTCATCATCACAACGTAATCTGCGTCAGCGTCAAGGTTGTCGATATCGGTATAAAGCGATATCTCCTCCAAAAAGCCCGAAAGCGACGGCTCTTCCGCATTTTCTTCATAGCTTGTCATAGTTGATTTAAGCTCATTGATATTTTCAAGCCTTGTAAGACCTTCATCGCCCTCGGCTTCAAGCGCTCGCTTATAGCCCGTCCTGTCAAGAAGTTCGTCAAGAAGTTCCGGCAGGGTGATGTGGTCTGCAAGTTCCATAAGCCCATTGAACATATCGCCCACGGCCATAAGCGCCGCTGATTTCTTTGTCAGCGGCGCAAGCATATCAGCTTGACACATAAGCTCTATAGGGCTTTCGCCAAGATCTGACGTTACCTGCTCAAGTGCTGAAACAGTTGCCTCGCCGATACCCCTTTTAGGCTCATTGATAACACGTCTCAGGCGCAGAAAGTCAGTCGGATTGTTTATTACTGAAAGATATGAAAGGATATCCTTGATCTCTTTTCTGTCATAGAATTTAAGTCCGCCGATGATCTTGTATGGGATTCCGCTTTGAATAAACGCTTGCTCAAGAGCGTTTGACTGGGCGTTCATACGATAAAGTATTGCGTGCTCGTTATACTTTCTGCCCTTATTTACATCATCAAGGATGGTGTCCGCAACAAATTTCGCCTCCGAACGCTCGCTGGAAGCTTTGTATACAACGACTTTTTCGCCGTCGCCTGCGGCAGTCCAAAGATTTTTGCCCTTTCTGCCCTCATTATTCTTGATAAGCTCGTTTGCGCAGGTCAGAATGTTCTGCGTTGAACGATAATTCTGCTCCAGCTTTATAACGTCAGTATCGCTGTTGCAGTCAAACTGCTCCTCAAAGCTTAGAATGTTCTCGATAGTCGCACCACGGAATTTGTAGATACTCTGATCGTCATCACCAACAACGCAAAGGTTGTGGAACTTCTGCGAAAGCAGGCTCACAAGTCTAAACTGCGCCTTGTTGGTGTCCTGATACTCGTCCACCATTATGTATTTATACAAATTTTGATAGTGATCGAGCACATCCGGAAACTGTTCAAATAGTTTTACTGTGTGGCAGATGATATCGTCAAAGTCCATAGCGTTTGCAGCCTTCAAACGGCGCTGATACGCCTTATAGACCTTGCCAACAGTTTGCAGTCTGTAATCTCCGCCTGCGCTCCTAATAAACTCGTCAGGCTCTTGGAGGCTGTCCTTTGCGTGGGATATCTCGCCCAAAATAAGCTTTGGCGGGAACATTTTCTCTGATATATCAAGGTCCCTGAGAATCGCCTTAACTGTCCTCTGTGAATCGTCAGAATCATAGATCGTAAAGCTGCTTGCAAAACCAAGTCGGTCACATTCACGCCTTAAAATTCTTGCACAAGCCGAGTGGAAAGTCGCCGCAGTAATGCCCTGTCCTGCCTCACCAAGCATTGCCGCAAGCCTGTCTTTGAGCTCGCCTGCCGCTTTGTTCGTAAATGTTATCGCCAATATCGACCAAGGCTTTATGCAGTCATAAGCCACAACGTCCGCAAGCTCCTGTGCGTCGTCCGTCTTGCCGTCAATATAATCCTGCAAAAACTGGATATCCTGCTGACTTGGTTCGCCGTAGGTATCATTGCTGTTGTAAGCATTGCCAAAAAATATCATATTGGCTATCCTGTTCACAAGCACCGTTGTTTTTCCGCTTCCTGCGCCTGCAAGGATAAGAAGAGGACCTTTTATCTTAAAAACAGCTTTGCGCTGCTGATCGTTCATTCGTGAGAAATATTTTTCAAGAGCCTTTCGCTTTAGCTGCATAAACTGCTCTGTCATACCGCACCTCCGTGATAAAAACTGTTCATTTGTTTGCACTTTCATAAGTATAGCACATTTCCATTAACATTGCAACTTCCTTTAATGAAAAAAAGACACAAAAAAGGAGACCGCATAAAAACAGTCTCCCGTCAAATCATTATTACATTCTTTCAGATGTGCCACGCCAACAGATTAGATAACATCGTCCTCCTGATTAGGAATGTTGAGCTGCTTCTTCGGAACACGCTTGATAGGGTCGTATACCCACTTCTTGCAGCTGTAATCAGCGTCAACAAGACCCTGCTTCTCGCAAAGGACTTTGTTTCCCTCTCTTGAACGATTGCCGAACAAACAGTAGGAACAAGACGGTGATATCTTATTACCAAAATAACTCTTTTTTGCCATAGTAATACAGCTCCTTTTATATGTTAGATTAACTAAATTTCATTTACATCAATTATATCATACTGTTTTATAAAATGCTAGTCTTTTCTTCAAAATTAGTAATAAAATCATCATAATCAAGCAAACCGAGGGTACAAAATTGTTGATTTTGACGAAAATCTTAGTTTGCTGATTTGCGGCTTCAAGAACCGTCGGAACAAATAAAGGCGAGATAAATCGGCATATTACTGCACTTAAAAACGCCGCAGGAACTCTTGATATAATAAATGGCACAAGGTTCATTCCGCCGCTGAGCGCAATGACTTGCAGCAGCACGCACAAGCCGCCAAATGAGCAAACCGCAGTTATCTGCGGCAAAAGGTCATAAGGCTGACCTGTTAGCTCCGTGATATTTGTAATCTCAAAACAACTCTTTATAAGCGTGACCTCATTGTCCGAAAGTCCAAGACTTGAAAGCTTGTTGAATACTCCCGTGTGATCTATCACAGCCATAACCGCCGCAAAAAAAACTATCATCACGCATATGACGAAAAGCGACTTTCCTGCCGATATGACAGAACTCGTTATGTTTTCAGCCGTCAGCTTTGCTTTATCGTTCTTAACGCTTGATATATCAACATTGTCTTTCTTGACAAAAAATCGCAGCACAACGCCCATAATAACGTTAGCAAGCACGATAGATAAAAACACAGCAGTGCCCACTTTCGCCTGCCCGAATACTCCAAGCCCCACAGTACCGCTGTAAAAAGCAGGTCCTCCGCAAAAGCACCAGCAGGCCATAAGCGCCGCATTACGCCTGCTCACAATGCCTTTATTTTGCATATCGCTGAGCATTTTCACGCCCATTGGATAGCCTGCGGTATTCGCCGCCAGAACAACGAAGATCATTCCGCTGGGGATATTGAAAAGCCGCCTTGCAAGAAAGCCGAAGGGCTTTGTTATGTAGATATAAAGCCCGCTGGATATAAGTATGTCTGCCGCCGCCATAAATGCAAAAAGCGAGGGTATTATAACATTGATACAGCGCATAACCGCCGATATAACGCTTTCTTTCACCTCCGCCGAACTGCGCACAAGGCATATGCAGAACCACAGACACAGCCCTGCGGCAATGTACATAAAAAGCTCTCTCATAAGTTTTTTCATAATTTTCAGTCCTCCGTAATTTCATATATTTTTATGTATATGTGCACCCCTGCGGCAATATAATTTGAAGTGAACGATAATGCAGACAAACTTAAAGAGGTGTGAAAATGAGCAGACCAAATATCAAATTTCTCGGAAAAGTCAGAGAGCTTTCTTATCTCAGTTCATATATCAACATAATCGACGACAGCGCCGTGCTTATCGAAAATTGCAGGCAGATAACTGAATGTACCGAAGTGCTTGCTCGGGTGTCGACAGGTTCCTTTGAAGTGGAGATATGGGGCAGCGGACTTTCGCTCTCAAACTATTGCACGAACTGCGTTGAAGTCCGTGGACAGATACAATCTGTTAAGCTTGCCCGAACAAGAAGCAGGCACGAGGAATAAAGAAAGCGAGGAACATAAATGATCTTTGGTTATAAGGACTACATAATAACAGGCGACAGCTTCTCACGTTTTTACCGCAGGATAGGCAATGACGATATCCCCGTCCGCAATATGTGTGAGAAGGACGGCAAGGTCTCACTCAGATTATCGGCTGAATACTGCAAGGCTTTGGAAAGCCTATGCAACGAGCTGGGGCTTGAATACACCACGATAAGACAGCGTGGCGCTGTGAGTATCTTTAAAAAGCTTTTATCCCGACCTGGTATGATCGCAGGGGTGCTTTTTGTGTTTGGAGCTGGGTTTTATCTTTCAAATATCGCCGTGCGGTTCGATATACTGTCAGATGATGAAAATATCAAAAAAGGCGTAATGAACGTGCTGAAAGCCGAGGGCATTGAAGCAGGATGCTATATCCCGAACATTGATCTTGTTGTAACAGAACGTGCTCTAAAGCAGAATGTTGAGGGCATATCTTGGGCTGGAATAACCCGAAAGGGCAATACGCTTATTATAGACGTTATTGAGACCGAGGGCGGCGAAAAGCGTGAAGCCAACCGATATCCCTCAAATCTTGTTGCCTGCGAGGACGGCGTTATCGAAAGCGTCAGCGTTTATGACGGACAACTTCTCGTTCCTGTTGGAAGCGGCGTAACAAAGGGCGATATCGTCATTAGCGGTGAGATAATAACGTCAAAGTCAAGCTGGATCGACGGCAAGGAGAATATCGAGACCAAGACCAATTATGCACGTTCAAAAGGCTCTGTTATCGGCACTTTTGAGCGAACTGTCACCTTTGAACAGCAATTCTTAGATAATATCGAAACAGATACAGGCAAGACGGACACAAAGCGATATTTCAGCTTCTATGACGCAGATATACCGCTGTTTCTATCAAAGCCCGATGGCTTTTGGCGTTCGGAGCAAAGCTATTGTCCGCTGGAATTGTTCGGATTTGAACTGCCTTTCGGTATAAAAAGCCTTTCGCTGACCGAATATGACTTTGAGGATCATAATTACAGCGAAGCGGAAGCCCTTGATATCGTTCACGATAAGGCTTATCACTATGAGCGGAATTTTCTAAGCGGTTATGAAATAAAAGACAGGCAGGCGGAGGATACTGTTACCGATACAGGCGTTAAGACAACTGTTACATACACTCTCAAAGGCGAAATGTGCAAAGAGGTGGAGTTCTTTATAAGAAAATGATAAAAGAGTGTTAAAGCCTGCATAAAATTATGTTAAAACTTAACTGATGTTGTTGCATTACAGAAAAAAACGTGCTATAATATATCATGTATCATTGGCGGCGTATGCCGTATCAAAATGTAAAGAAGAGGAAGTTGTGCTAATGGCAGAAAAACTTATCAGCGTTGACAGAATGGAAACTGTGCTCAGCCTTTTTGGCAATTATGATGAGAATGTCAATCTTATACAAAAAGAGTATAACGTTGTCATTTTAGGTCGTGGGGACGATATCAAGATAACAGGCGATGAGGAGAACGTATTCAACGCCTCGGAAGCTATCAATAGTCTTATCGCTCTCATCAATAATGGCGAGGCCATAACCGAGCAGACTATCCGCTACGTTTTCTCGCTGGTGCGTGAGGGCAAGCAGTATGAGATAAAGCATATGTCAGACGATGGCGTGTGCGTGACTGTCAGCGGAAAGCTTGTCAAGCCAAAGACTTTGGGTCAGAAAAGATATGTTGAAGCCATAAGAAAAAAGACTATCGTTATGGGCGTTGGTCCTGCGGGAACGGGAAAGACTTACCTTGCGGTGGCAATGGCAGTTAAGGCTTTCAAGGCTCACGAGGTCGAGAAGATAATCCTTACACGTCCTGCGGTGGAGGCCGGTGAAAAGCTGGGATTTCTGCCGGGCGACCTGCAATGCAAAGTAGACCCATATCTCAGACCGCTTTATGACGCACTTTTTGAAATGCTGGGGCCTGACACCTTTGCAAGACAGCAGGAGCGTGGCTGTATCGAAGTGGCACCCCTTGCTTATATGAGAGGCCGTACTCTTGATGATTCGTTCATTATCCTTGACGAGGCGCAGAACACAACTCACGAGCAGATGAAAATGTTCCTTACACGTCTTGGTTTCAACTCAAAGATCGTTATAACAGGCGATATCACGCAGATAGACCTGCCCGATCAGAGAAAGTCGGGACTTATCCAAGCTATGAACGTGCTCAAAGGCATTGACGATATATCAATAAACAGATTTACCGACAAGGACGTTGTCCGCCATAAACTTGTGCAGGACATTATCCTTGCCTATGAAAAATATAACAAAAAAGGAATGTGAAGAAAACAATGGGCAAGATAAAAGTAATGATCTCAAACGATCAGACGGAAGTAAAAATACCTGTGGGAATAAGACTTCTTGTGAGACGCTGCTGTCACGCCGTTTTGGAATATGAAGGATATAATGACGATTTTGAGGTGTCTGTATCATTTGTCAATGACGAGCAGATACACGAGCTCAACAAAGAACATAGAAACGTCGATCGTTCAACAGACGTGCTGAGCTTTCCTCTTGGTGAGAACGGCAATTTTGACGTCAACCACGAGACGGGCGCTCTGCTGCTGGGCGATATAGTTATAAGTCTTGAGACCGCTTGCAGACAGGCTGAGATATACGGTCACTCCCTCGAGCGTGAGGTGGGCTTCCTTACAGTTCACTCAATGCTCCACCTGCTTGGCTACGATCACGAAGAGAGCAATTTGCAGGAGCGCATTATGCGTGAAAAGGAAGAGGCGATACTCGGAAATCTCGGCATTTCGAGAGACGCAAGCTTTTTAGGAGAACATGAACACAGATAATTCCGGCCTTGTTAAGTTTATCAAGGGATTTGGCTATGCCTTTCAAGGACTTTGGTATGCGGTGAAGTATGAGCGCAATATGCGCTTTCATATCGGCGCTGGAGCTTTTGTTTTGTACATTATGAGATTTTTTCAGCTATCGGGTGCTGAGTGTGCCGCAGTTTATATCTGCATTGGACTTGTGATAGCGTTGGAGCTTGTGAACACGGCTATCGAGAGCGTTGTTGATATGGTCTGCAAAGGCGATCACCCGCTTGCAAAGGTCGCAAAAGATTGCGGTGCTGGGGCTGTACTTACGGCAGCGATAGCTTCTGTCGGCGTTGCTGTGAGGCTGTTTGGGCAGCCTGCTGTTTGGAAAAGCATAATTGCATTTCATTTGCAGCGGCCTGTGCTTTGCGGAGCTATTGTCGTGTTGGCGATAGTTTGGATAGCTCTTGTGCTCACGACACCAAAGAAACCCGATGATAAATAACAGGATAACAAAAACTGACATTGTAAAAATAAAGGATAGATATATGAACAATAATAAAAATTCAAAGAACGCATTCGTCACCATTGTGGGACGTGCCAACGCAGGAAAGTCTTCCCTGCTCAATGCACTTGTGGGCGAGAAGATCGCCGCTGTCAGCAATAAACCGCAGACAACAAGAACAAAGATAACAGGCGTGCTCACAAAGGGCGACACTCAGTTCGTATTTATGGACACACCGGGTATGCACAAGGCTAAGAACAAGCTTTCTGAGCATATGCTCAACGCTGTCAGCGAGTCCGTAACTGGTGTCGACCTTATCATTCTTATGGCGGACTGCACAAAGAAAGTTTCTGAAAACGAGACAGAGCTTATAAAGAGCTTCAAGCCAGGCAAGACAAAGGTGATACTTGTGCTCAACAAGATCGACTTGCTTGAAAATAAAGAAGATCTTATCGCAAGGATAGCTGAGTATTCAAAGCTTTATGACTTTGCGGATATCGTGCCTGTGAGCGTGCTCGAAAAGGACGGCCTTGACATTATTATGGAAGATCTTGAAAAGAACGCTGTTGAAGGGCCGCATTACTTCCCTGACGATAAATTCACCGACCAGCCTGAGAAAGTCATTATGGCTGAAATGATAAGAGAAAAGGCGCTCAATAACCTCAGCGACGAAGTGCCGCACGGCATTGCTGTGACTATCGAACAGCTTAACGAGCGTGAGAACAGAAACGGCGAGGCTATACTTGACGTGACTGCAACTATCTATTGCGAGAGAGAGTCCCACAAGGGTATCCTTATCGGCAAGGGCGGCTCGATGCTCAGAAAGATCGGACAGGAAGCAAGAGCCGATCTTGAGGACTTTTTCCAGATCAAAGTCAATCTGCAATGCTGGGTAAAGGTAAAAGAAGGCTGGAGGAACCGTGAGGGTATGATTAAGAACTTCGGTCTTGAATAGAAGGCAAAACAAATTTTTCCGCTTATAATGCTCCCGAAGAGCGTGGATAATAATATCACCGAGATACTTGCTATCTGAAAGGCGGTTATTATTATGACTCTTTGGGACAAATTTTTTGCAAGCGGCAGGATAGAGGACTATCTGCTGTATAAACAGCAGTTCACCAACGGAAAAGAGGACGCTGACAATGGGATTGCTGACATTGAAGGGACTGATACTAAAAGAGAACGACAGGGGCGAGTCCAGCAAATCGGTGACGGTGCTGACTAGCGAACGTGGTGTTATAAACGTTTTTATAAGAGGCGGCCGCAAGAGCACGAAAAACGCCTCAGCCACCCAGATGTTCGCATACTCAAAGCTATGCCTTGACGAGCGCAGGAACGCACGAAATCAGACTTCATATTATCTCAACAGCTGCGAATCGGAAAAGCTTTTTTACAATCTGCGGCTCGACCCGAAAAAGACGGCGCTTGCCTGCTATCTGACGGAGCTGCTTATGTATGTGGGTACGGAAAGTTCGGATAATCTCGATATAATGCGGCTGACCCTTAACACCCTGCATTTTCTCAACAACGGTCAGCGTGATATGGAGCTGCTGAAATCAATTTTTGAGTTCAGACTGCTTTGCGAAGCAGGCTTCCGCCCCGATCTTTTGTGCTGTGCAGGCTGTATGGCTTATGAGGCAGACACGATGTATCTTGACCTTGTCAGCGGAAAAATTCTTTGCGAAAATTGCTGCAAAGACCCCGATGATATAAACACTATCCCACTTGACAGGACTATGCTTTACATAATCCGCTTTATTGCGCTGACTGAATATGAGCGGCTGTTTGCTTTTAAGATTTCGGAAAATTATCAGAAAAAGCTTACGCACTTTACGGAAAGCTGCGTGGGATATCACCTCAAGCGGAAGTTTACTTCCCTTGATTTTTACAAAATGCTTTAAGGAGAAATAACATATATATGGACGAAAAATTTTACGACTCGCTGGAGCTGCATAAAATTCTTGAAATGCTTTCAAAAGAATGCTCCAACGACAGGACAAGGAAAATGGCTTTGGCGATAAAGCCCAGCTCCGACCTTTACACGGTCAGAAAAGAGACGGGCAAGACAGCCGAGGCTTTGGAACTCAGCGTGAGATACGGCACGCCGAATTTCTATAACATAAGCGACGTATCCACTTACATCAAAAGAGCCGAGGCAGGGGGCGCGCTTTCCCTTGCCGAACTGATACAGATAAGAAGGCTGTTGGCGCAGACATATGAGCTGCACCATTGGTATGAGCAATGCGAAAACAAGGACACTTCCCTTTCTTATCTCTTTGAAATGCTCTTTCCTAACAAATACTTACAGCAGAGACTTGAAACTGCTATCATAGACGATACAAAGCTTTCTGACGACGCAAGCGCTGAGCTTAGAAGCATAAGGCAGAAGATAACACGTTCGGGTCTGAAAATTAGAGAGACGCTGGACAAGATGATAAAGTCCCCAAGCACACAGAAATACTTGCAGGAAAGCATCGTCACAATGCGTGACGGACGTTTTGTTCTGCCTGTAAAGACTGAGTTCAAGGGCAATGTCAGCGGTCTTGTTCACGATACTTCCGCAACTGGTTCGACCCTTTTTATCGAGCCAATGTCAGTCGTTGAAGCAAACAACGATATCCGCATTTTGCAGGGACAGGAACAGGACGAGATACACAGGATAATCGCTGAATTTTCAATGGAATGTGCTGAAATGAAAGACCAGCTCATTTCAAATTACAATGCTGTCACGGAGCTGAACCTTTACTTTGCAAAGGCAAATCTTGGTGCAAAGATGAAAGCAATGCTCCCAGAAATATCTGATGACAGCGTTATCGTGCTCAATAAGGCTCGTCACCCGCTTATCGACCCGAAAAAGGTTGTGCCTATAAACTTTTCTATCGGCACGGACTATCATTCGCTCATAATCACAGGCCCGAACACAGGCGGTAAAACTGTCGTGCTCAAGACCGTGGGACTTCTGACGCTTATGACTATGTGCGGCCTGCTCATCCCAGCTTCTGACGGAAGCAGAATATCAGTTTACAAGCACGTTCTTGTAGATATCGGCGATCAGCAGTCTATCGAAAACAATCTGTCCACTTTCTCATCTCATATGAGCAGAGTTAAGACGATTCTTGACGAGGCGAACAGCGAAAGCCTTGTACTGCTGGACGAACTTGGCTCTGGCACCGACCCAGTTGAGGGTGCGGCCCTTGCCGTTGCGATGATAGAGCGCATAAGAATGTTCGGTGCAACACTTGTGACGACGACACATTACCAAGAGCTTAAAATGTATGCTATCGACACGCCAGACGTTGAAAACGCTTCCTGCGAATTTGACGTTGAGACCCTGCACCCTACTTACAGGCTTATAATCGGTTCGCCAGGTAAATCCAACGCTTTTGCCATATCTGAAAGTTTGGGCATTGACAAAGATATCATCAAGTATGCTGAATCGCTTATTTCTGAGGACAACAGAAAGTTCGAGACCATAATAGACAACCTTGAGCGCACGAGGATACAGCTTGAGGAAAACAACGGACTTGCGGAGAAATACCGCAAGGAGAGCGAAGCCCTCAGAAAAGATCTTGAAGAGCAGAAAGAAAAGTTTTACGATCAGAAAGAGGCGGAGCTTGAAAAGGCAAGGCGTGAGGCTCAGCAGATCGTCAATCGTGTTCAGCGTGAATCGCAGGCGCTTGTCGAAGAGCTTGACAAGCTGAGAAAGGAAAAAGAGAACCCGAACTTCACACAGAAAGCCATTGATGCAAGGCACAAGCAAAAATCCACGATGAACAAGCTTTACAACGAAGCTAACCCTGTTTCAGAGAGCCGCAACGAGGGCTATGTTCTGCCGAGACCTCTCAAAAAGGGCGACAACGTGCTTATCGTTGACACCAACCGCAAGGGCATTGTGGTAACGCCGCCGGACAACAACGGAATGTGCTTTATCCAAGCTGGCATTATGAAAACGAAGATCGACGTCAAGAAGCTGCGACTTGTTGAAAAGCAGCAGCCTCAGAAGCAGGCGAAAAAGCCTGTCAAAAAGGGCAGCGTTTCAAAGAACGGCATTGAGAGCCGTATGACACGAAAAGTATCAACCGAACTTGACATAAGAGGTTATGCCGCCGACGAGGGCGTTCACGAAATGGAGCAGTTCATTTCTGACGCAATAATGTCGGGCGTGACAATGCTGACGATCATTCACGGCAGAGGCACGGGAATTCTCCGTGACGCTATAAGACGTGCGCTGAGAAGCCACCCGTCTGTAAAGTCGTTCAGAAAAGGCGTTTACGGCGAGGGCGAGGACGGCGTTACTATCGTTGAACTGAAATAATCACATATCACCGCATTTTGGTATATAATAAGCCAAAGGCGGTGATTTTTTTGAGCGTACACAGGCGTTCTTTCAAGAACAGATTGTCATATATAGTCCTCGGAATAATTGCGCTGCTTGCATTGCTGACGGCGGTGTTTTTCACGCAGCTTTCAAGGCATATCAGCGAGATAAGCGAATTTGAGAGCCGTCAGCAGGCTCTTGACGTCATAAATAATGCTGTCAACAGCGAACTGCGTGACAATGATATGGGCGGCGTTATCAAGATAACAAAGAACGAAAGCGGCAGGATTACGGCGATAAACAGCGACACAGAACAGGTGAACAAACTGCAAAACAGGCTTTCGGAAGCTGTTAATGAAAGTCTCAGCAAGCTTGAGGGCAAGGAGATATCCGTGCCTATCGGAACGCTTTCGGGCATTAATATCCTCACAGGACGTGGCGCTGACATTCCTCTGAGACTTCATCAGATCGGTGCGGCAAAAACTGAGCTCAGAAGCGAAATGACTGACGCTGGGATAAATCAGACCAAATACAGGCTTTATGTGACTGTCACAGTCGAAATGACCGCCATATTGCCTGCACATTCAACAGATATTGCCATTTCAAGCGATTATCTCATCGCCGAAACTGTTATCGTGGGGGATATCCCGAAAATGTATCTTGACGGCAGCGGCAAAAGCTGAAATTTATGTGGATTATTGCGGCTATATCGCAAAAAATACTTGTATTTTGCTGATCTATATGGTATAATATTAGGGTATGATATGCCGTTTTTTATAGCGGCGGAACGGAGTTGTAAGGATTTGAACGAACAGGAAGCAAAAAAGCGTATTGACGAGCTTGTGAAGCTTTTGAATTATCATTCACAGCTTTACTATGTTGAGGACAGAAATGAAATATCCGACTATGAATACGATATGCTCCAGCAGGAACTTAAAGGGCTGGAGGAGCAGTTTCCGCAGTTTGTCAGAAGCGACTCCCCTACTCAGCGAGTGGGCGGCAAGGCTGTTTCAATATTTGAGAAAGTTCAGCATAGGGTTCAAATGGGCTCGTTGCAGGACGTTTTCTCCTTTGAACAGGTAAGAAGCTTTATCGATACTGTTCAGCAGACTGTGGATAAGCCGCAGTTCGTTGTTGAGCCTAAGATCGACGGACTTTCCGTATCGCTGGAATATCATAATGGCGAGCTTGTTATGGGCTCCACCCGTGGCGACGGATTTGTGGGCGAGGACGTTACTTCAAACCTCAAAACTGTCAAGTCCATTCCACTTAAAATAAACGAAGAGCTGCCTTTGATCGAGGTCAGAGGCGAAACTTATATGCCGAGAAACGTTTTTCTAAAGCTTGTGAAAGAGCAGGAGGATAATGACGAGCAGCCTTTTAAGAACCCAAGAAATGCTGCGGCTGGCTCTCTGCGACAGAAAGATCCGAAGATAGCTGCAAAGCGAAAGCTTGACATTTTCGTTTTCAATGTTCAGCAGATCGAGGGCAAGGAGATCGCTTCACACAAGGAGTCACTTGACTATCTCAAGAGCCTTGGCTTCAAGACGATACCGAATTACAAGCGTGTTTCCACCGCTGATGAAGTTATAAAGTGCATTGAGGCCATCGGCGAAAAGCGTTTTGACCTGCCTTATGACATTGACGGCGTTGTAATAAAGGTCGATAGTTTTGCTCAGCGTGAAGTCCTTGGCGCAACGGCTAAAGTGCCGAAATGGGCGGTGGCTTATAAATTTCCGCCAGAGGAAAAGACTTCTGAGCTCCTTGACATTGAGTTGAACGTCGGCAGGACGGGTGCGATAACCCCTGTTGCCGTATTCAAGCCTGTTTTCCTTGCAGGCACAAGCGTTTCAAGGGCGACGCTTCACAATCAAGACTTTATCAATGAGAAAAATATATCCGTTGGCGATATCATCAAAGTGAGCAAGGCCGGCGATATCATTCCCGAGGTGCTGGGCTCAGTTGAAAAGCACGGCGACGGCGTGTTCACTCTTCCCGAATGTTGTCCTGTTTGCGGCACTAAGCTTGTTAAGTCGGAAGAGGAAGCGGCTGTCAGATGTCCTAACGTTGAGTGTCCTGCGCAGATATTCAGAAGCATTGTGCATTTCGCTTCAAAGGGTGCGATGAATATTGACGGATTAGGTCCGCAGATAGTGCAGACTTTGCTTGACAACAAGCTTATCGCTTCTGTTGCCGATCTTTATACTTTGAGCGCTGACAAGCTTATGCAGCTTGATAACTTCAAGGAAAAATCCGTGAACAATCTGCTTGGCGCTATCGAAAAGTCAAAGTCCAATTCTTTGGATAGATTGGTGTTTGGCCTTGGCATAAGAAATATCGGACAAGCTTCTGCAAAGCTTTTGTGCGACAAATTCGGCGACCTTGACAACATAATGAAAGCTTCCGCTGATGAGATAGCCGATATTGACGGTTTCGGCGGCGTAATGGCGCAAAGCGTTTACAACGCATTCCACGAGGAGCATATGAAAGAGCTTATCGCCCGACTGACGGAGTGCGGCATCAATACAAAATACGAGAAAGTTCAGATAGACGACCGATTTGCAGGCAAGACTTTCGTGCTCACAGGCACTTTGCCAACACTGAAAAGAAGCGAAGCAAAAGCACTCATTGAGAAATACGGCGGCAAGGCAAGCGGTTCAGTGTCCAAAAAAACGGACTATGTTCTTGCAGGTGAGGAAGCAGGAAGCAAGCTTGATAAAGCTCAGCAGCTCGGTATCGAGATAATCACCGAAGAACAATTCAAAGAAATGATAAAATAGCATCTCAGCTTTTATATAAAATAAAACAGGAGGAATGTAAAATGAACATTGACATTAAACACATTGCCAAGCTCGCACGACTTCGTATCGAAGACGACCAGCTTGAAAAGTTTGAGTCAGAAATGGAAAACATCGTGGGAATGGTCGAAAAGCTTCCCGACATTCAGGACGAAATGACCCTTGACCCCGATAACCCGATGATACTCAGAGAGGACAAGGCTGTCCAGGATAAATTCACAAGACAGGAGCTTATGCAGAACGCTCCACAAGTAAAGGCAGGCTGTCTCGTCGTGCCAAAAACAGTAGAGTAAGGAGTGTTGAATTTGGAACTTTTTGAAAGAAACGCCTGCGACTTGTCAGAAATGATAAAGAACAAGGAGATAAGCTCCGCAGAGCTTACAAAGTCTGTTTTCGACAGGATAAAGGCTGTTGAGGACAAGGTCGACGCATATCTCACAATTGATGAAGAGAATGCAATGAAGAAAGCTGCCGAGATCGACGAAAAGATCGCTAATGGCGAAGAGCTTTCACCACTGGCAGGTATCCCTGTTGGTATTAAGGATAACATTTCCACAAAGGGTCTTAGAACGACTGCCGCTTCTAAAATGCTCGGCAATTACGTTCCGCCTTTCAATGCGACGGTTATGGAAAAGCTTGATGATATCGTAATCACGGGCAAGCTCAATATGGACGAATTTGCAATGGGTTCATCAACTGAGAACTCACATTTCAAGGCAACAAAGAACCCATTCGATACTGAAAGAGTTCCAGGCGGTTCTTCAGGCGGATCGGCTGCTGCTGTTGCTGCCGGCGAAGCTATCGTTGCCCTTGGTTCAGATACAGGCGGATCAATCAGACAGCCTGCTTCGTACTGCGGCGTTGTAGGTCTCAAGCCTACATATGGCAGCGTTTCAAGATATGGTCTTATCGCTTTCGCTTCATCGCTGGATCAGATCGGTCCTCTTGGCAGATGTGTCAAGGACGTTGCAATGGTCCAGTCCGCTATCGTTGGTCACGACAGATATGACGCAACTTCCGCTTACAGAGAATATCCGAACTTTGCCGCTGATCTCAATGCTGACGTAAAGGGTCTTAGGATCGGTATTCCAAAGGAATATTTCGGCGACGGTATCGACAGCTTTGTTAAGCAGTCTGTTATGAACGCAGTCAAGGAGCTTGAAAAGCAGGGTGCTACTGTTAAGGAGATCTCCCTGCCGTCAACTGACTATGCGCTTTCATCTTACTATATCATTTCATCTGCTGAGGCTTCATCGAACCTTGCAAGATTTGACGGCGTGAGATATGGTTTCAGAGCTGAAAATTATGACGGACTTGTTGATATGTACGAAAGAACACGTTCAGAAGGCTTTGGCGACGAGGTCAAGAGAAGAATTATGCTTGGCACATTCGTGCTTTCATCTGGTTTCTATGACGCTTATTATAAGAAGGCTAAACTTCTTCAGAAGAGGACTATGCAGGAATTTGCCGCACAATTTAACGATGTTGACGTTATCGCAACACCGACAGTTCCTTCAACCGCTTTCAAGATCGGCGAAAACACAGGCGATCCCCTCAAGATGTACGCTAACGACGTCTGCACAGTTACAGTAAATATCGCAGGACTTCCTGCTGTCAGCATTCCTTGCGCTTATGACGACAAGGGTCTGCCTGTTGGTATGCAGCTTATCGGCGGAAAGTTCACAGAGCAGCGCTTGCTCAACACAGCATACGCTTATGAGCAGCTTGTCGGCGGATTTAAAATGCCGAAGCTTTAAGGAAAGGGGTCACTAAAATGGTTAAAGGCTATGAAGTTGTAATCGGTCTTGAAACTCACGCAGAGCTCAACACCGAATCTAAAATATACTGCGACTGCAAGAACCAGTTCGGTCTTGAAGTCAATTCACAGGTCTGCCCTATCTGTATGGGTATGCCCGGCACGCTGCCAACGCTTAATGAAAAGGTCGTTGATTATGCTATCAGAATGGGTCACGCACTCAACTGCGAGATAAACCGCATATGCAAGCAGGACAGAAAGAACTATTTCTATCCCGACTTGCCAAAGGCTTATCAGATTTCACAAGCGGAAGTTCCGCTCTGCGGCAAGGGCTATGTTGACATTCTTGTTGACGGCGAAGAAAGACGTATCGGTATCACAAGAATACACATCGAAGAGGACGCTGGTAAGCTTCTTCACTCCGACAAGTTCCACGGCGTTTCGCTGGTTGACCTCAACCGCTGCGGCGTACCGCTTATCGAGATAGTTTCCGAGCCTGATATGCGTTCCTCACAGGAAGCAAAGGTTTATCTTGAAACCCTCAAGTCTATCCTCCAGTATCTTGGTATCTGTGACTGTAAAATGCAGGAAGGCTCTATCAGATGTGACGTTAACGTATCTGTTCACAAGCCTGGCGAGCCATTCGGCACACGTTCTGAGATGAAGAACGTAAACAGCTTCTCTGCTGCCGTAAGAGGTATTGATTACGAAGTCGAAAGACAGATCGCTATCCTTGAAGCAGGCGGAAAAGTTGAGCAGGAAACACGCCGTTGGGATGATGACAAGGGCATAAGCGTTTCAATGCGTTCAAAGGAGGACGCACAGGATTATCGTTACTTCCCTGAGCCGGACCTTCTCACCATCGTTGTAGATCAAGAGCGTGTTGACGAGCTCAAGAGAAGTATCCCTGAGCTGCCAAACGTTAAGATACTTAGATATGTAAAGAAGTTCGGTCTTAACATCAAGGACGCAACATTTATCGCTGAGTCTGTTTCCCTTGCAAAGCTGTTTGACGGTTGTATGGCTAAGGACAAGTTCCCTGCTAAGTGCTACACCACTTGGATACTTGGCGACCTTGTAAAGTATATGAACGCAACAGGCAAGACACTTGAGGACACAAAGCTTACGCCTGATAACCTTACTGATCTTGCGGCTGCTATCGAGGCGAACACAATTTCAAATGCAGGCGGCAAAAAAGTATTTGCAGTTCTCCTTGAAGAGGACAAGAAGGTCAGCGACATTATCGAAGAGCAGGGTCTTGCGCAGGTATCTGACGACAGCGCTCTTGAAAAGATCGCAGAAGAAGTGCTTGCTGCAAATGAGAAGTCGGTCAACGACTACAAGGGCGGAAAGACTAACGCTCTCGGCTATCTTGTCGGTCAATGTATGAAGGCTTCAAAGGGCAAGGCTAACCCCGGCAAGATGAAGGAGATCATTCTTGCAAAGCTGGGTTAATTTCCTGTTATAGTAACATATCAAAGAGACGTGCAGATCGTGCGTCTCTTTTTTTGCGCAAAAAAACACCGCAGAGATATTACCTCTGCGGTGAAAATGTGCGAAATGAAATTAGTCTACAACTTCAAGACCTTCGGCAACAAATGCCTGTCTCAGATCGTTAATAAGGTCGTTCTTGTCCTCGATACCGATAGCAACACGATAGAAACCGCCGTGGAACTCCTCAGGATAGAGGTACATTCTCTCGTCGTCCTCGCCAAGGAACACGATAAGGCTTGCGTCGTGACCAAGTGAAACTGCTGATGTGAAGATGTTAAGGTGTGTAACGACTCTGTTGTAAAGGTCATGCTCGCCCTTGAGACCGAATGAAAGCACGCCGCCAAAACCGTTCTTCATCTGCTTAACGGCAAGGTCGTGACCCTTGTGGCTCTCAAGTCCCGGATATGCAACGAAACTTACGCAAGGCTGCTTTTCAAGCCACTTTGCGATAGCAAGAGCGTTATCGTTGTGAACCTGCATTCTAAGTGGGAATGTAACAGCGCCTCTCATAATGAGCCAAGCATTGAACGGGCTTATTACGCCGCCGATGTTTACCTGTGCCTGATAACGAACCTGCTCGAGATCTTCGTGAGGTCCGATGATAGCGCCGCCCATTGAGTCGCCGTGGCCGTTGATGTACTTTGTAAGGCTTTCAACAACGAAGTCAACGCCGTATTCAAGAGGTCTTGTGTTATAAGGCGATGAGAATGTGTTGTCGGCAGAAACGAGAATACCGTGCTCGTGAGCAAGCTTTACAATGCCTTCGATATCGCAAATGCAAAGGGTAGGATTTCCCGGTGACTCAAAGTGTATAAGCTTTGTGTTTGGTCTGATAGCTGCCTTGATCTTTTCAAGGTCTGTGCAGTCAACGATAGAAGTCTCAATGCCCCACTTCTCTGTCCAGAGCTCATTGAAAATTCTGTATGTTGCGATATATGTAACTGTTGAGAAGATAACGTGGTCGCCCTTTTTCAGCTTAGTGAAGAAGAGTGCGGAAAGCGCAGCAACGCCGCTTGCGAGACAAACGCAATCCTCGCCGCCCTCAAGGTTAGCGATCTTCTTTTCAAGAAGTCCCTGATTCACGCCGCCGTTTCTTGTGTATATCTTATCCTCAGAAGCTGACCAGTTCATTGTTGAAGGGTCATAAGGCAGCAGGAAGCTGTTTGCCATATTGATAGGCGGCTCGATAGCGCCTGTGCCTGGGTCGGGTTCATTTCCAACGTGGATAGCTCTTGTGGTAAAGCTAAGTCCGTCATAATTCTTTTCGCTCATAAATTTTACGTCCTTTCGATACTTTTTGCGAGTTCGCAATACAGTAATAATTATAACACATATCTTACGACAATTTGTAAATTTATAATTAATTTTATGGTATTCCCATATGATTTATTCAATTGCTGTATAAATATGCAAAAAAACTGCCCCGCAGCATTGCCGCAGGACAGTCTTAATTTATTCAGTATCAATAAATAGCCCAGTTTTTGATCTCTATATTTTCAACCGTTCCATTGAACACCTTGCCGTCAAGGATCTCGCCGCCGTTCATAAAAGGCTTGAGTTTTTCAGCTGTCTTACCCATATCGCTTCCGCCGGAAGTTGCAAAGAGCATAATCTTCTTGCCGCTCAGATCATATGACTTGACGAACGTATTTATAATGTTCGGCGCAGCCCAGTACCATATCGGGAAGCCGAGATAGATAACGTCATAGTCCGCCATATCTGACACGGTGCCGCTTATCGGCACGTCCTTGCGTGCGATCTTTTCTTTATTGCAGCGTGAGATAGGATTTTTCCAGTTGACATCGGCGTCAGTATAAGGCACCTGCGGCTTGATCTCAAAGAGATCAGCTTCCGTCAACGCTGCGATCTTCTCAGCGAGCTTTTTCGTTACGCCGCTGACTGAAAAATATGCAACAAGCTTTTTGCTCATAATAATTCCCCCTTGATCCATATAAAAGCAATACCGCACCCATAAAAAGTGCGGTAACTGCCAGTTATTTTTTTGATCTCGCACTATTATCTCTCAAATGGGTTTTCTGTCGGATAAAGCATACCCTTAGGCTGATTGAAGCCGATATCTTTCATTCCGAGATAAGTCATAACGCTGTGGAGTGCCTTTCCATAATGGCCGAAGGCAACAGCGCCGTGGTGAGGATAATTTTTCTGAACGAGAACGTGACGATAAAATCTTCCCATTTCGTTGATAGCGAAAATGCCAATCGAACCGAATGAACGTGTTGCAACAGGAAGCACTTCACCCTCTGCGATATAGCCCTTGAGCTGTGCGTCAGCTGTGGACTGGAAGCGGAAGAACGTGATATCTCCGTCGATAATATCGCCCTCAAGAGTACCTCTCGAGATGTTCGGCTCGCTGTCCGGCTCGAGGTTTCTCTTCATAATACGCTGGAACTTCATTTCAGGCGCTTTAACAAGGCTTGAAGCTGTGTTTCCGCAATGGAAGCCCATAAATGTGTCCTTATGTGTATATGGGAACTTGCCTGCGATATCTTCATTGTAAATATCAGCAGGAACTGTGTTGTTGATGTCGAGGAGCGTAACAGGTTTTTCTGATACGCAAACGCCTATGTACTCGCTGACAGCGCCGTAGATATCTACCTCGCAGGCAACAGGAATGCCGATCTTTGTAAGTCTTGAATTTACATAGCAAGGAACGAAACCGAACTGTGTCTGGAATGCAGGCCAGCACTTGTTTGCAAATACAACGTACTCTCTTGAACCCTTGTGAGCCTCAGCCCAGTCAAGAAGCGTCAGCTCATACTGCGCAAGTCTTGGAAGGATACCAGCCATCTTGTTGCCCTTGCCAAGCTCAGCTTCCATATCTGCAACAACGGCAGGTATTCTCTCATCGCCAGCGTGGTTATTGAAAGCTTCAAACAGGTCAAGCTCGGAGTTCTCTTCGATCTCGATACCCATATTGTAAAGCTGTCTGATCGGCGCATTGCAAGCAAGAAAGTCCTGTGGACGTGGGCCGAATGAGATAACTTTCAAATTATTAAGACCAAGGATAGTTCTTGCAATGGGAACGAACTCGCTTATCATCTTTGCGCACTCATCAGGCGTGCCAACAGGGTACTCAGGGATATAAGCCTTGATATTTCTCAGCGCAAGGTTATAGCTTGCATTGAGCATTCCGCAATAAGCGTCGCCTCTATTGTCGATAAGTTCCTTACCGCAAGGCTCTTCGGCTGCTGCAACGAACATTACAGGGCCGTCAAACTTCTTTGCAAGCAAAGTTTCTGATGACTCAGGGCCAAAGTTTCCGAGATATACTACAAGAGCATTACAGCCGGCAGCATTTACCTCGCCCAGCGCCTTGAGCATATCCTTTTCATTCTCAACAACTGTTGGACATTCGTAAATTTCGCCGTAATTCTTTGTATACTCCTGACAGACTTTGATACGTCTAGACTCAGAAAGAGACATTGGGAAACAGTCTCTTGAAACGGCAACGATGCCCAGTTTTACACTTGGTATATTTTTCACATTTCTAACCTCCGATTTTCATATTTTTATATCAACGATTATAACACATTCAAAGCAAATTTTCAATATCTTTTTGTGCAAATTTCGGGCGATATCCGCACAATTTGTGCAAACATCGCCCGATAAAAATATCAATTGCCGAAAACAAAGAAATGGGTCAGCCCCAGCCATTCCCTCACCCAATAGGTGAAAAGATATCGTGGTTCAGTATAAGCCGAATAGGCTGTGATATTCTCTACACCCTGCGCCTTTGCGATAAGGCTTGCACGATACTGGTGAAAGCCGTCGGTGACAATGGTCATATCGTGGCTCATTCCACGCTGGTCGAGGATATCAAGAGTGTGCTTTATGTTCTCATAAGTAGAGGTAGACTTGTCCTCCATAATTATCCTGTCGCTGTCAATGCCCTTGTCCACAAGATAAGTGTACATAGCCTGCGCTTCGCTTATCTTTTCGTTGCTTCCCTGCCCGCCCGAAACAATACACAAAGTTTCGGGATTTTCGTTGAGAGCTTCATATGCAGCGTCAAGACGTCTGCGCAGCATTCTTGACGGCCTTTCACCATTGACCTTGCAGCCCAGCACAACGATAACATTAGGCTTTTCGGGACGATTTTCCTGCGCTTTATACATCAATATCGAAAGTGTGGTGACATAAGCTATGCCTGCGACGATGATCGCACCAACGGCTATAAGTCCTACTTTGCCTGCACCGTGGCTCCATATCGCCGAAATTATACTACAAAACTTGCCCCAGTTTGCGGTTATTATCATAAGTATTAGCGAAACGATAATGCCGAACAGGTTGCCAGAACATATTATAGGAAGCGGCACAAGAAACAGAAAAAGCAGCAGCGTTTCCAGCGCCAGCAGAATTATCCGTCCATTCATCTTTATATCTCCTTGTTTTTTCTACATTATAACACATCTTAGTGATAGGCACAAGTGAAAATTTTCTTAATGTTTCTTAATATTATCGACACAAAGAAAAATGCACCGAGGGAGAACCCTTCGGTGCTGTCTTTTAAATCCTTAAACAAATAAAAGTAAAATATAACCTCAAAAGAATACTATAAAACCTCTAATCTAACTGATCTTCTTTAAGCAATGAAATCACCGAACTTTTCGAGGAAAATCTTCTTGTCCCCGTTTTTTGTAACAAGTGCCGCTGTTTTCTTTGTGCCTATGCCGAAAATGCCAAGCAATGACTTTGGATCGACCCTTATCGCACCCGATTCGAGCACCAGGTCAAACTGGCAGTCCTTTGCAGCATTATGCAGTCTGCTTATGTCATCAAGCGTATCAAGTCTGATATATGCTTTTACCATAACGATCCCTCCGTTTAATCCATTTTAAATATCTATTGTCTTAAACAAAGTACACCTTATAGTATTCTTAAATACATTGTACAATTAATATTCTATTCAATATACAGAAAATGTGTTACGTTCTCAGAAAAATTTCGTTAATTTAATTAAGTTTTCTGAGTGAAACAATCTTTGTTAATACATTATACATTTGATAAGTAAAATATGCACAAATACACAGTCACACTCTTGTGCAAAAGCACACAAAAAAGGCACAGAGCCCGAAGCTCTATGCCTTTCACCCGATAGATCGGAGTTTGAATCAATATTAGTCAACAATAAATTCTTTGATCTCGTCAAGGAACTTGTCTGCGTCATCTGTATGTGCGACCAGCTGGATAGGACTTGAAAGATCAAGGCTGAAAATACCCATAATCGACTTAGCGTCAACTGCGTATCTGCCCGACGCAAGATCCACATCAAAGTCGTACATTGATACAACGCTTACAAACTTCTTTACTGCTGCGATTGAGTCAAGCTGAATTTTTACCTTTTTCATAGTAATTCCTCCTTACGGAACAGTCGGCTGATCTTACATTCTCTTCCCGACTTCTTCCCCACTATAATATATATTGTAGATCTTTTTCTCTACAACTTATATTATATACGTTTTTTCGCATTTGTCAATGGATATTTGCAAAAAAAAATAAAATATGATACAATAATCAAGAGTGACAGATAAGGAAGCTGAAATTTGTGCATATTTAACACAATATATAATTTCTTTTGTACAATATAAACATTTAAGTAATGAAAGGAAATCAATTATGAAATCGTTTTATTATACATTTGGCTGCAAAGTCAATCAGTATGAAACTGAAAATATAAAGGAAGCTATGCTCTCACAAGGCTATGAAGCGACCGACGATCACGCCGAAGCAGAGGTCTGTATAATAAACACCTGCACGGTGACGGCTCAGTCCGACTCAAAGTGCCGCCAGCTTATCCACAAGATTCGCAAGGACAATCCCGAATGTCTTATCGTCCTAGCTGGTTGCTTTCCTCAGGCTTTTGAAAAGCAGGCGACGGAAATGAGTGAATGTGATATAATCGTCGGAACGGGTGCAAAGAAAGAGATACCCCAGCTTATCAAAGAATACATAACTCACGGTGAGCGGATAGTCAAGATCGTGCCGAGAGAAAAGGGCAAAGCCTTCGAGAAGATGACTAACTCAGGCGCCGACAGCAAGACCCGTGCTTACATAAAGATACAGGACGGCTGCGATCAATACTGCACTTACTGCATTATCCCGAGAGCAAGGGGGCATATCTGCTCAAAGCCGCTGGAAGATATCGCTCCCGAAGTGCAGCAGCTTGTCGATTCGGGTCACAAGGAGATAATCCTAACGGGGATAAATCTTTGCTGTTATGGTCGTGACTTCAAGGACGGCATAAGGCTTATCGACGCCATCGAAAGAGCTTGCAGCTGTGAGGGCGATTTCAGAGTGCGCATTGGTTCTATTGAGCCAGAGCTTATTTCTGACAGCGATATCCAGCGAATGGCGAAGCTTAAAAAGCTTTGTCCTCACTTTCATCTTTCCCTGCAAAGCGGCTGCGACGAAACTTTGAAGCGTATGAATCGCCATTACGATACGTCAGAATATGAAACGCTTTGCAAAAAACTTCGTGAAAATTTTCCGAATTGCGCCATAACGACGGACATAATGGTGGGCTTTGCGCAGGAGACTGAGGAAGAGTTCCAGCAGTCTCTTGATTTTGCAAAGAGGATAGCCTTTGCGGAGGCGCATATTTTCCCATATTCACGCCGACCCGGGACAGTCGCCGACAGAATGAGCGGTCAGCTTGACAGAAAGACTAAACACCGCCGTGCAGCTCAAATGGCTGAGGTCTGCAATGAGACAAAAGCGGCTTATCTGCAAAGCCTTGTGGGAACTGTACAGGAGGTGCTCTTTGAAAAGGAGACATCACCCAAGTATCATCAAGGTCACGCACCAAATTATGTTACAGTAAAGATACCGAGAGAAAGCGAAAATATTTCGCTGCGCAGACAGCTTATCAAGGTAAAAATTACATCTGCGGACGACGAATTTTGCTATGGCGATACCATCATATAATGTATAACGTGAGGACGGCAAAAGCTGTCCCCTTTTTGCTTGCACCAGCGCATTTCGATAAAATAATAAAAATTTTCACAAAGTCAGACAATATAAACTCGCTTTAAATTATATGCCCTGCCAAATAATAAGAATTATATTGACAAATAAGCGAGAAATGTTGTATAATAAGACTATCTATTATAAGGAGATGTAGCTATGTCTGTTTACCGTATTTACGTTGAAAAAAAGCCTGAATTTGCCGTTGAAGCAAATTCTCTTATCAGCGGTATCAAATCAGCCCTTGGTCTTGAGAACCTTGCAGGTCTGAGAGTTATAAACCGCTATGACGCAGAGGGTCTCTCAAGAGAGGATTTTGACCTTGCAACACCTGTTGTATTCTCAGAGCCTGCCGTTGATGTGACCTACGATCACCTTCCTGCAGTTAAAGTTGACGAGTTCGTTTTCGCTGTTGAGTATCTTCCAGGTCAGTTCGATCAGAGAGCCGACTCCTGCGCACAATGTATCTCCCTTCTCACAGGTGGAAAGAGACCTACTATCAAGTCCGCAAGAATCTACATTGTTTCTGGCAAGCTGACTGATGAAGAGCTTGTACAGATCAAGCACTATATGATAAACCCTGTTGAGTCAAGAGAGGCTTCATTTGACTGCTTCGATACTCTTGATATCAAGTACACTATTCCAACAACTGTAAACACAGTCGAGGGCTTTATCTATTCCACAGACGACGATCTGAAATTTATGCTCACAGACCTTGGTCTTGCAATGGACTTTGACGATATCAAGTTCTGTCAGGATTATTTCAAGAACGTTGAAAAGAGAAACCCAACTATCACAGAGATCAGAATGATCGACACATACTGGTCAGATCATTGCCGTCACACTACATTCTCCACTATAGTTGATAATGTAAACATAGATTCTGATTATATCGCTGCAACATTTGCAGATTACATCAACACAAGAAAAGACCTTTATGCAGGCAGAACTGACAAGCCTGTCACACTTATGGATCTTGCTTGTATCGGCGCAAAGCAGCTTAAAAAGGCAGGTCTGCTCAAGGATCTTGACGAGAGCGAGGAGATCAACGCTTGCTCTGTAAAGATCACAGTTGACGTTGACGGCAATCCTGAGGACTGGCTGCTTATGTTCAAGAACGAGACACACAATCACCCTACTGAGATCGAACCATTCGGCGGTGCGGCAACTTGTCTCGGCGGCGCTATCAGAGACCCTCTGTCGGGACGTTCTTACGTTTATCAGGCAATGAGAGTTACCGGCGCCGGCAATCCTCTCGTTCCGGTCGAGGACACTATCACGGGCAAGCTTCCACAGAGAAAGATCGTTGTGGGCGCTGCAAACGGCTATTCATCATACGGCAATCAGATCGGACTTGCAACAGGTCACGTTCACGAAATTTATCACCCTGGCTATGTTGCAAAGAGAATGGAGATCGGCGCTGTTGTTGGTGCTGCTCCTGCTTCAAATGTTAGACGTGAAAGACCTGAGCCTGAGGATATCGTAATTCTTCTCGGCGGCAGAACTGGCCGTGACGGCTGCGGCGGTGCAACAGGTTCTTCAAAGTCACACACGCTCCACTCTCTCGAGAGCTGCGGTGCTGAAGTTCAGAAGGGTAATGCGCCTGAGGAAAGAAAGCTTCAGAGACTGTTCAGAAATCCTGAAGTCACATCAATGATCAAGCGCTGCAACGACTTTGGCGCAGGCGGTGTTTCCGTTGCTATCGGCGAGCTTGCTGACGGACTTTCTATCAACCTTGACGCTGTTACAAAGAAGTATGACGGCCTTGACGGCACAGAGCTTGCTATATCTGAGTCACAGGAGAGAATGGCCGTTGTTATCGCAAAGAGCGATCTTGAAAAGTTTATGGCTGAGGCTGCAAAAGAAAACCTTGAAGCAACAATGGTGGCAAGAGTTACAGCTGAACCAAGACTCAAGATGAACTGGTGCGGCAACACTATCGTTGATCTTACAAGAGAGTTCCTTAATTCAAACGGCGCTGAAAAGCATACTGACATCGTTATCCCTGCACCTGTTTTCGCAAATGACGACAGCAACGAAGATACTGCTGACCGCTGGGAAGCTATGATCTCAAACCTCAACATCTGCTCACAGAAGGGTCTTGTTGAGAGATTTGACTCAACTATCGGCGCAGGCACAGTTCTTATGCCTTACGGCGGTAAATATCAGAACACACCAACACAGGCAATGGCTGCAAAGATACCTGTACTTCACGGAAATACAAAGACAACATCTATTATGGGCTGGGGTTATGATCCTTTCCTTTCATCCATCAGCCCATATCACGGCGCAATGAGCGCAGTTGTTGAGTCTATCGCAAAGGTAGTGGCAACAGGCGGTACATATGAAAAGTGCTGGCTCACATTCCAAGAATATTTTGAGAGAACTCAGAACAATCCTGAGCGTTGGGGCAAGCCAATGGCTGCTTTACTGGGTGCTTACAAGGCACAGATCGCACTTGGCTGCGGTTCTATCGGCGGCAAGGACTCAATGTCGGGTACATTTGAGGAGATCGACGTTCCGCCGACACTTGTTTCATTCGCTGTTTCAGTCGGCGAGTCTGACAAGATAATCTCACAGGAATTTAAGAAGACCGGTTCAAAGGTAATTCTTATCAAGCCTGCATATGACGACAACAAGCTTGTTGATTTCGATTCACTCAAGGCTGTATTTGAAAAGGTCGAAAATCTTATCGCCGAGGGCAAGGTTCTTTCCTGCTGGGCCGTTTCATACGGCGGCGTTTCGGAAGCTGTTGCAAAAATGGCATTCGGTAACAAGATCGGCTTTAAGTTCACAGACAAGCTTACCGCTGAGGAGCTTTACAGAGCTTGCTATGGCGCATTTGTTATCGAACTTGCAGAGGGCGTTGAGACTGACGAGAGAGTTATCGGTGAAACAACTGAAAGCTATGAGATCGAGTCCGACAGCTATACAATAAGCCTTGACAAGCTCCAGTCACTTTGGGAGGGCAAGCTTGAGCCTGTATATCCTGTTCACGTTAACGAGCCTGCTGAAAAGCCTGAAAAATACAGCTTTAAGGCAGAAAAAAGAGTTGCACCTGCTATCAAGGTGGCAAAGCCAAAGATACTTATCCCTGTATTCCCCGGCACGAACTGCGAATATGATACAGCAAGAGCATTTGAAAAGGCTGGCGCTGAGGCTGACATTTTCGTTGTAAGAAACCTTACCGAAACAGCTATCAAGGAATCCGTTGACGCAATGGAAAAGAAGATCAAGGAATCACAGATCGTAATGCTTCCGGGCGGATTCAGCGGCGGTGACGAGCCTGACGGTTCGGGCAAGTTCATCGTTTCGTTCCTCAGAAACCCAAGACTTACAGACGCTATCCACGATCTGCTCAAGAACAGAGACGGACTTATGCTTGGTATCTGCAACGGCTTTCAAGCTCTTATCAAGCTGGGTCTTGTACCATACGGCGAGATCAGAGATATGAGAGACGATTCACCTACACTTACATTCAACACCATTGCAAGACACCAGTCCAAGATGGTAAATACAAGGATCGCTTCAAACAAGTCGCCTTGGCTTGCAGGCTGCGAAGTTGGCGATGTCCACAATGTTGCGATTTCACACGGTGAAGGCCGTTTCGTTGCAACAGCTGAAGAGATCGCACAGCTTGCTGCAAACGGACAGATCGCTACGCAATACGTTGACTTTGACGGCGAGCCTACATTCGATATCCAATGCAACCCGAACACATCGTTCCAAGCTATCGAGGGTATCACATCACCTGACGGCCGTGTATTCGGTAAAATGGGTCACTCAGAGCGTAAGGGCTGCTGCATTTCAAAGAACGTTCCCGGTGAAAAGGATCAGAAGATATTTGAAAGCGGCGTAGCTTACTTCAAGTAATCAAAGCAAAATACTTAAAGGGCGGAAAAATCTCCGCCCTTTGTTATATCAAAATGGTGAAACTATGCAGAACATAAAATATGTTATCATCTACCTTGCGGCGATGAGCCTTGTGACATTCATACTTTTCGGCGCAGACAAGCACAAGGCTAAAGCCCACAAGTGGCGTATCCCCGAGAAAACGCTCCTTGGTATCAGTTTGCTGGGTGGATTTGTTGGCGGCTTTATAGGAATGGAATTTTTCCGCCACAAGACAAAGCATTGGTATTTTTACGCCGTAATGCTTGTCTCCCTTATCCTATGGGCGTTTGTTTTATACAAGCTTATCAGGGCATAAAATTAGGAGAGTATCTTGATTGATACTCTCCTTTTTGTTTACTTATTCTTCCGCTGCGATAAGACCCATAATATCGCCGATCATTGACTGCGGCAGCTGATATCTTTCTCTTTCGCCGTCCTCATTTGCTACAACGAAATTGTGGACTTCTCTGCCGTCGGCACTTTCCCAGCCGTACTGTGTAATGTCTATTATACAGATAGGTTCGGCATTTTCATTATCGTCCCACTTTTCTTTATAAATCTCGTAAGCGTTTCCACCGCCATATTCTAAGCCATCAATGTATGGATAGTCCTTGTAAACTGCCATTGCATTGTCTATCCATTGATCTATTAGGTCGATCGTCTCAGGGTCTGTTATCTCAACAGGCTCTTGATTATCATACTCAGTTGGTGATTGACCATAATAATGATAAATATAATATGGCTGAACGTCAGTTTCGATCGCTGTATCGCCACTTGAAACATCATCGACCGCAGAGCTATTATTGTCCACAGGGCTGATATTCAAATTGTATAGCACGATATTCTTAACGTTGTTATAGTCGATAGGAAATTGCGCCGTGTCATAATATGCCGTGTATGAACCATCATCGTTGGCTTTGAGATTGAATCTAGTGAAATTAATAGCTTTCTCCGTGCCGTCTGACATTATCAGCTTGATAGGATCATAATTCTTGTTAGGGTCATAATCATCAAATTCTTTTTTTCGAGTCTCTTCATCTAAAATTATAACAGACGGGTCAATGGCTTCTCTCAATGTGTCGATATCGGCGTCTGAGGTAAAAGTAACGTCCAGACCGGAAGCATTAAAGCTTACGTTTTGGATATCCAGCTTAAATGGGTCAACGCCGCAGGTATACCATTGTGTCTCGCCGTTTTCGACTGATATTCCCGTATATTCACCATCTGTCCATAAAGTCATCATAGCGGTATAATTAAGCTCATATGCTGTTTGGCCAATATGAAAACTTGAAACATAGACGTCGTAATTTGTATTTGCAACATAGCGATCTATTGCGGTGCCGTCATCAGCTACGGTGAGAAATGAACAGCTCAGAAAAGCGACGGCATAATCGCCGCAATTATAAGCGTAGCTCCAAGCCATATCGTAGGGATTTGAATAATAATCCGGCATATCAGTATAGCCCGGTTCGAAATTTACAGTCAGATCTTCATTTTCCGCACCGTCAAGCTCGCCGTTTTTCGGGATAAACACAAACGCCACGGTCGCATATGGGTCGTGGTCGATAACGCCTGCCACACGGACTTCAAAATTATCGTTCTCGTCATAGTTGCCGACTTTTTTATCAAGTATCGTCAACTGGCTTCCCAGCGTGGAGATATCGTATCCCTTGTCATCGTAGACTTTTTTGAGATACTGATAATTCTCTTCATAAACCTCAGTATGCACGGGCTCGACCTGTGGATCTGCACCTTCTGATTTTGCTTCTGTATTTGATTCTGAATTTGCAGCCGAACCTGTTTCAATATTATTGCCCTGCCCATAAAGAAACGCTCCGCCGCCGATACAGATAGCAAGCGCCGCCGCAGCCGCAATAAATCCGCCACGCTTTTTCACCTTTGCAGGCTTCACGTTCGCCACGATCTTTTCTTCTCTTTTGTCCTCGATAATTGCGTTATTGTTTTTCATATTCTCCGCCCCCTTCAAAGCGTCAAAAATGCGTTTCTTTCCAACGTCGGAGCATTTCACAGCACTGAATTTTTCTTTTATGATATTCTCAAATTCTCTGTCAGTCATAGCTGTTCCTCCAATCGCTTTTTAAGCCTCTTTCGTCCTCTGTGAAGATATGAAAATACCGTTGACTCCCTGCACTTTAAAAGCCTCGCTATCTCAGCCCCCGAGTAGCCCTCATAATAATGAAGATATATGGCTGTTTTCTCTTTTTCGGGCAGCTTCATAATCTCCTCCATTATGCTGTCGGGCTTGTCCTCTGCGGCGATGTTTTCTGCTTCTGACAAGCTCAGATGTTTGCGATAGACACGGCGCAGCATACTTTTGCATACGTTCTGTGCCGTGATGATGAGCCAAGCTTTTTCGTGCTGGGCGCTGTCAAATTCGCCGCCAAACTCTATGTACTTCAAAAACACTTGTTGGCAGGCGTCCTCGCTGTCCGCCCTGTTACCATTAAAATACAGATAGCAAATGCGATAGACCATATCGAAATACGCCTCATAAACCGCAGAAATATTCTTCTCCTTCACTAAACCACCCCTTATGAAGTGCCGCCGAAGGGGACGGCGACGCTTTTATTTGGTTTCATATATAAAACGCATCACAGCCCCAAAACCTTGCAGCCGCCACATATTTTTTCACATCTTATAACTTTTTGTCGTAATACTCCTGCGACCCTTTAAGAAATTTCTCCGCCTGCCGCCTTGAATTAAAGCGTATCACCTTTACATGAGGGTATTTCTCAAGAAGTTTTTCAGTCCTCTCTGCATTATCATTTTCAAAGCCTGCTATAAACCTTACAAAGTCCAAATCAAATCTCTCGCTGCACCCCTCTGCCATATCAATGCGTTTCTTTCCCAATTTGCCCTTTATCAAACGTGAAAAATATCCGTATAAACAAGCTGCTGTACTGAGCCTAAATCTGAAAACGACTTGAGCCTTTTCCAAACGTTTCTCCATTGTCCTTGAATAATTTCCGTCAATTATCCAGCTATCCTTTTTAAGCACCTCGTCAAGCTGTCTGTCAAATTCATTGCGGCTGACCTCTTTCCAGCCTGCTCTCCAATTAAGCCTATCAAGGTGTGTGACTTCTATTCCTGTTATTCTCGCAAGTTCTAACGCAAAAGTTGATTTTCCCGACCCCGAGCAGCCTATTACCATTATTCTTTTCATTCTTCCTCCAATTCCTGATCTCATATAAGCAACGCAGACCTAAAGTATACCACAATTTGCAAACCAAAACAACCCTGTCGTTCAAATTTGTTGATATGCCTAATCTGAGCCAATGCCATTTGTATATTCTGACAGAACGATATTACACAGTTCTTACACCCGATACTTGCGTTTTTGACGGTGTTGTGCTATAATATATTATGTATATGTATGATTCGATGACCAAAGGAGGCTATTTTATGGATCAGCTTATCAAATTACTGAAAAATAACGCAAGGATCACAAACAGCGAGCTTGCCGTGCTTCTTGACAAATCAGAAGAGCAGGTCGCCGCTGATATCGCTAAGCTTGAAGCAGAAGGCGTTATAAAGGGCTATTCCGCTATCGTTGACGAAAGCGCTTATGACCCCAATTCGGTCTTTGCACTTATAGAACTTAAAGTCACACCGCAATCACAGTCAGGCTTTGATGAGATCGCTAATCAGATTGCAAGCTATGAACAGGTGGAATCAGTCCGCCTTATGTCGGGCGCTTATGACATAATCGTTGCCGTGAATGGCGCAAATATCAGAGATATCTCGCAGTTCGTTTCACAAAGACTTGCGACTATCGACGCCGTTCAGTCCACCGCAACACATTTCGTGCTCAAGGTCTACAAGGACAACGGCATTATGATAAGTACAGACGATAAAGATGAAAGAGGTTTGATCTCACCGTGATAGATTATAATAAAGTGCTCACCCCTGCTATCAAAGAAATGAAGCCGTCGGGCATACGAAAGTTTTTCGATATCGCTCAGCAGCTTGACGATGTTATTTCTCTTGGCGTTGGCGAGCCGGATTTCAAAACGCCCTGGCTTATCCGTCAGGAAGCTATCTCAACTCTCGAGAAAGGCAAGACCTGTTACACGGCTAATGCCGGTCTTATGACCCTCAGAGAAGAGATTGCAAAATATTTTCAGCGCACTATCCACACAAGCTATGACCCTAACAAGGAGATAATCGTGACAGTCGGCGGCTCTGAGGCTATCGACCTTACTATCAGATGTCTCGTTCAGCCGGGCGATGAAGTGCTCATCGTTGAGCCGTCATTCGTCTGTTATCGTCCGATCGTTTCACTTTGCGGCGGCGTACCTGTCGTTATCGAAACTAGGGAAGAGAACGAGTTCAGACTTACGGCTGAGGAACTTCGTGAAAAGATAACCGACAAGACAAAGCTTCTTGTACTGCCATATCCTAACAATCCAACAGGTGCAATAATGCGCCGTGAAGATCTTGAAGCTATCGCACAGGTGCTCAAGGACACGAACATTGTTGTGGCTTCGGACGAGATATATTCCGAGCTTACATATTCGGGCAAGCATTGCTCTATCGCCGAGATCGAGGGTATGCGTGAGCGCACAATTGTCATAAACGGCTTCTCAAAAAGCTTTGCAATGACAGGCTGGCGGCTTGGCTTCCTTGGCGGACCAAAAGAGCTTGTTTCGCAAATGCTCAAACTCCACCAGTATGCGATTATGTCATCGCCGACGGTCAGCCAGTACGCTGCTATCGTGGCAATGCAAAGCTGCGAGAAGGACATTGAAAAAATGCGCAACGAATACAACATCCGCCGCCGTTTCGTGGTGGATTCCTTCAACAAGCTGGGGCTGAAATGCTTCGCTCCCCAGGGCGCATTTTACGTTTTCCCCTGTATCAAGCAGACAGGTATGACCAGCGCTGATTTCTGCGAAAAGCTTGTTTATACAAAGAAAGTTGCAGTTGTTCCCGGCGACGCTTTCGGCGAATGCGGCGAGGGCTATATTCGTGTTTCATACGCTTATTCACTCAATCATCTTCGTGAAGCTATCAAACGTATCGGCGAATTTTTAGAGGATATCAAAAATGGTAACGTGCAATAATTTGAAGATAAAGGCATACGGCAAGCTCAATCTCGCCCTTGACATTGTTGGCAGGCGTGATGACGGCTATCATATGCTCAACACCATTATGCAGTCGGTGAGCTGCTATGATCTTATCGACATAACGCTTGCCGAGGGTGAGGGCATTGAGATACGCTGTGATCTCGAGTTTTTTCCCACAGGCGAGGACAATATTATGACAAAGGCGGTTCACGCTTTCAAGGCTTACACAGGCATTGACTACGGCTGCAAGATCATTTTCACCGTGGAGAAAAATCTTCCCTCACAGGCAGGAATGGGCGGCGGAAGCGCTGACTGCGCCGCAGTTTTGCAGGGGCTCAACTTCATTTTCGATACAAAGCTCACAGACGAACAGCTCTGCGAGATCGGTGTTAAGCTGGGCGCTGACGTACCTTTCTGCATTGTTGGCGGAACGCAGCTTTGCCAAGGTGTTGGCGAGATACTCAGCCGACTTCCCTCACCCGATTGCTGGTTCGTTGTCGTTAAGCCCGATGTTGGCATTTCAACGCCTGAGGCTTTCAAAAAATACGACAGTATCGTCAACCCCAAGCGCTGCAATATGGACGTTATGCTTAGGGCGCTGGGCGAGAAAAATCTGCTTAGAATGTGTCCAAATATGTTCAACGTGCTTGAATACGCCGCTGAGTGCGATGAGATATCCAAAGCAGAGGCTGAGCTTAAAAGCGTTGGCGCACTTTCCGCAATGATGACAGGCAGCGGCTCGGCAATCTATGGCGTTTTCTTTGACGAGCAGAGCGCACAGACAGCATTTGAAAAGCTTTCAGACTGGAAGTACAAATGCGTTTGCAAGCCTGTCAAGCAGGGTTATGAGTTTGTTTATTGACAAAATTATCAAGGGGTATGATTATGAGAAACAAAAATAAGTGCAGGATATGCGGATATCGCTTCAAAAGTCCTGACGAAATTATCTGTCCTGAGTGCTTCACAGCCCGTGACGATGACGTGAGCTGTTCAAACTATTCGGACGATCTTCACAGCCACGACCTCCGTGACAACAATTATTTCGGCTCGCCCGAGAACGACACTTTCAAAGAAAAGAAAAACGACTTTGTCGCCGAAGAGCGCAAAGAAGAGGCCGCCGACAAAAATTTCCGCAGCCAAAATAACGGCAGCGCAAACACTTTCAATTCGCCTTTCGGACAGCAGAGCGGCTACAACTCCACCCGAGAGCAGAAGCTTGCAGCCATACGATCCAACGCTTCAAATTATCAGAGCACGTTCAACAGCAACATCGCTTCAAACCCGATCGTGAACAGGCAATTCAACAGCGCCTCACCAAAAAAGCAAAACAGAGGTTGTCTTGTTGCGGTGGTGATCTTCTTTATTGCGGTGTTTATCGTGCCATTTGCTGTGGCGCTGATCGAGGCGTTTTCATCGGAAAACAGCTATAATTACGATGATGACTATGATTATTCCTATGTTGAAGATGAATACACGGCGTCCCATGACAAGATCGGCTCTTCCCTGCCCTCAGATTATGGCGATTATACTGTGACATATTCGGGGCTTTCAACAACGACTATCAACAAGAGCGACCTCACCGCCGAACAGCAGAACACTATCACCGAGGGTTTGGACGAGAACGACACCTTCAAGGCCGTGACTGTGACACTTTATGTTGAGCCGGAAGACGATGACACACAGGTCAAGCTTTCAAGCGCTTTCACATATTCCACCAGCGACGACGGAACAGGCTATGTTTCGGCAAATGGCATTGCCGCAGAGGGCGATATGGACACATATTATGACGATCATTACTACACCATAACTTTCTACACTTTGCCAGACGCAACCGAGCTTAACATTTACGCCATTTTTCAGGACAGCGATTTTATGTCAAACAGCTTCACTTTCAGCATTGACCTTTCAGACGCCGACAATTCAGCCGACCTTTCAAACATCAGCGGAGTTAAAACGGCGGTATGAGCGATATTCTAAAAAGCTGCGCCCTTTGCCCGAGAGAGTGCAAGGTCAACAGATATGAGCGCAAGGGCTTTTGCGGAGAAGACGCAACCGTGCGCATTGCCCGTGCGGAGCTCCATCAATGGGAAGAGCCGTGCATTAGCGGCAAAAATGGTTCGGGAACTGTGTTCTTTTCGGGGTGCTGCCTCAAATGCTGCTTCTGTCAGAATTACGAAATATCCGCAGAGGGCAAGGGCTTTGAGCTCACCGAGCAGGAGCTTGCGGAGACTTTTCTGCGGCTGCAAGATATGGGTGCGCACAACATCAACCTTGTGAACCCGACTCACTTTGTTCCGCAGATAATTACAGCGCTGGATATCTGCAAGGATAGTCTGCATATCCCAGTTGTTTACAATACAGGTGGTTATGATAAGCCCGAAACGCTGGAGCTTTTAGGCGACAGGGTGAAGATTTTTCTGCCCGATCTGAAATATTCTGACCCACAGCTTTCGGCGGATTATTCCAAAGCTTCCGATTATTTTGAAGCTACGGCAAAAGCTATCCGCAAAATGGTGGATATTGCGGGCAAACCTGTTTTTGATGAAAACGGGATAATGCAAAGAGGCGTTATCGTGCGGCATTTGGTGCTTCCAACGCACCGCAAGGATTCTATCAAGCTTATGGAATGGCTGGGAGAAAACTTCGCAAAAGATGAAATTATGGTCAGCCTTATGAGCCAGTTCACGCCCGTTTACAAGGCATTCGATCACAAAGAGCTTTGCCGAAAGACTGCGACTTTTGAATACAATTCAGTTATCGACGTGGTGAACAAGTACGGCTTTAACGGATTTATTCAGAGCAGAACTTCCGCAAACGCTGACTTTATCCCCCAATTTTATGATGAAAAATATTATTGATCGCATTTCCGTCAAGTGACCCTTGGCGGAATTTTTTTGTAATAAAATTGTTATACAATCACTATTGACTTTTTGCACAAAAAAGTTTATAATATAAACATAGAGTTTGGATCAACAAACTTTATCATTCATCATTCGCCAACAGTTTTGACAGGTTAATTTTGAAAAGAGGTTATGCCAATGTCAAAGGCTTTCGGTTCAAGATACTCTATTGAAAAATCTGAGCAAGCCAAAGAGTATTTTGAGTTTGTAAAGGACCTGCTTGACAGCGATGTTGTAAACGAAATGAAGAATTTTCGACATCATTACAGTACCACCTGCTATCAGCATTGTCTGAATGTTTCTTATTATAATTATCTTGTGTGCAGAAAGCTGGGGCTAAATTCCCGTTCGGCCGCAAGAGCCGGGCTTCTCCACGATCTGTTTTTGTACGATTGGAGAGAGCGTGAAAAGAAAAAAGGCGAAATGCCTCACGGAATGACCCACCCAAAGGTCGCCCTCAACAATGCAAAGCAGCATTTTGAGATCGGCAAGCGAGAGGAAGATATGATCGTCAAGCATATGTGGCCGCTGACGCTGAAATTCCCAAAGTACGCTGAGTCTTATGTTATCGTGTGTATCGACAAGTACGCAGCTATGCTGGAGATCGGTTCATACTGGGGTCAGAAAATGAAAGAAAAAGCTAGAAGCTTGAAACAGCACTAATGCAAACGGGACAGGATATTGCCTGCCCCGTTTTTTGATGTTCATATCATAATAATTTAAACAATACAAAAAGGCGCCCTGCTGAGATTTACCCCAGCAAGGCGCTTTTCCCGTCTGTCAGGCAAAACAAACGGTTATTGGTGTTAGTGAATATCGTTATAAAGTGCGATGTATGCCTTAGCAGATTTTTCCCAGCTAAAGTCCTGCTTGAGCGCTGTATTCACAAGTCTGCCCCATTTCATCTTGTCGTCGTAATAAGCTCTCGCTCTAACGACTGCGTCAAGCATATCGTGGGCGTTGTATGACTTGAATGTGAAGCCGTTTCCGCCCTTGTCACCGGCGTCGTGGATACTGTCTCTCAGTCCGCCCGTCTCTCTTACGATCGGGATAGTGCCGTACCTAAGGGAGATCATCTGAGCCAAGCCGCAAGGCTCGCTCTGGGAAGGCATAAGGAACATATCAGCGCCTGCGTAAATTTTCTTTGAAAGTTCAGGAACGAAACCGATAGTCAGACCAACTCTGTCAGGATAGCGATAGTGCATTTCGCTGAAAAAGTCCTCGTATATCTTCTCGCCCGAACCGAGAATGGCAAATTTGCAGCCAAGTCTGATGATATCCTCGAAAACGTACTTGATAAGGTCGAGACCCTTATGAGAAACAAACCTTGTAACGATTCCGATAACAGGCTCTTTGCCGTGCGACATACCCATTTCACTGAGCAAAGCGTGCTTGCAGACAGCCTTGCCCGTTTTGTCGTTAAGACTATAATTCTTTGCTATAACAGGGTCTTTTGCAGGATCGTAGATATTCTGATCTATTCCGTTGAGAATGCCGCAAAGCTTGTACTGCTTGCCGACAAGCTCTCTGTCAAGGCCGTGCGAATACCAAGGATCGAGAATTTCCCAAGCATAGCTAGGTGAAACTGTTGTCACCTTATCAGCTGTTTCAATGGCAGCTTTCATAAAGTTTACATCGCCGTCATATGTGAGCAGATCGGTGTGATAAAGAGGGATACCCATAATATCGTTGATAAGCTCAAGACCATACTGACCCTGATACTGGATATTGTGGATCGTAAACACCGTCTTGATATCCTCATAGCCCTGCTGATAGCGATAGAAAATATCGTAATAAACAGGCACGAGCGCCGTCTGCCAGTCATTGGCGTTAATGATGTTCGGCTTGAAATCAATGTAACGGATAAGCTCCAGCACCGCTCTCGAGAAGAAAATAAATCTCTCAGCGTCGTCATAGAAGCCGTAAAGACCGTTTCGCTGGAAATAGTATTCGTTATCCAGCAGATAGTAGGTCACGCCGTTCACAACACCTGTGAACACGCCGCAATACTGATTTCTCCAGGCAACAGGCACGGTGAAATTGGTCATATAAGTAAGCTTGTCCCTTAGCTCTTGCTTAATGGAGCTGTAATACGGAATTACGACACGACAGTCGTTTCCCTCCGCATTGATCGCCGCAGGCAGAGAGCCTGCAACATCAGCAAGTCCGCCGGAAGCGATGAAAGGCAGAGCCTCACTTGCCGTATATAGTATGTTCATATCCGAACCCCTCTTTCATAATGAGATAATTCCAAAGTTATACAGAAGCGCCCTTTCCAACATACATTGGATACTGTGGCGAGCTTGTAAGGATATGATTATCGCATATTGTTACATTCTTGTCTGTGATGAGATAGTTGAGCTCAGCATTGTCGCCGACAGTTGTTCCCTGCATAAGGATACAGTTCTTGACCTTTGCGCCCTTGCCGACCTTTACGCCTCTGAACAGTACAGAGTTCTCAACTTCGCCCTCGATGATACAGCCGTCAGCGATAAGTGAATTTGTCACCTTGCTGTCGAGATCATACTTAACAGGAGCGTTGTCGCTTACCTTTGTGTAGATCGAACGCTTTGGAACGAAAAGCTGTCTAGCATTAACAGGATCAAGCAGAGCCATATTCGACTTGAAATAGCTTGCAGGGCTGTTGAGCTTGCTGAAATAGTTGCTGTATTCATAAACCTTGATCTTGAGGTCTCTGCACTTTTCCTGAAGAATGTTTCTTTCAAAGCTTACGTTGCCTCTTGCATAAGCGTCGTTGACCATATCAATAAGGAAGTCCATTGACATAACGAAAATGTTAAGGCTCGTTGTGCAAGTGCCGCTGAGTTCAGGGTTGATGAGAACGGAAGTTACGTTCTTGCCATCGTCAACGTTGAAAACTGTTGAAGTCTTGATATCGTCAGAGCTGTAAACGCCTGTGTGAGCAACGGCTGTGATATCAGCGCCGCTTTCGATGTGTGCTTCAACGATAGGCTTATAGTCGATATTTGTTACAACATCACAGTCAGAAAGGACCACATACTTAGCCATTGAATGCTTGATAAAGCTCATTGCGCCGTAAAGTGCTTCGATCCTGCCTCTGTAAAGTGTGCTGTCAACATTACCGAAAGGTGGCAGGATATAAAGTCCGCCCTTCTTTCTTGCAAGGTCCCACTCTCTTGCTGAGCCAAGGTGATCCAGCAAGGACTGATAGTTAGACTTTGTGATAACACCGACCTCACTAATGCCGCTGTTTACCATATTTGAAAGTGGGAAGTCGATAAGACGGTATCTGCCGCCGAACATTATCGAACCCATTGTTCTGTTTTTTGTCATATCGCCAAGAGTCGTGTCGTGCATATTTGCGAAAACAAGACCCAGTACATTACCCATATTTACATCCATTTTTACTCGGTCCTTTCTTAGATATTCTCATAAATTATCGCCTTAGGTGCAACAACGCTTCCCTCAGCTACTGTAAGATTGTTACCAACGACTGCAACGCCCCAAGAGTCTTTGTCCTCGATAGTTTCAGGTCTTGCGCCGATCTGAGAATTTTCTCCGATGACCGTGTTCTCGCCAACGATAGCATACTCTACCTTTGCGCCCTTCTTTACTACTGCGCCAGGCATAAGGATAGAGTCATAAATAACTGCGCCCTCTTCAACAGTAACGCCGTCAGAGATCATTGAGAACTCAACTGAGCCGTCGATAACGCAGCCCTCTGTTATCATTGAGTTCTGTACTTGTGCGTTCTTGCCGATGCTCTGAGGTGGCATAACAGGGTTTCTTGAATAGATCTTCCAGCTCGGATCGTAAAGGTCTATAGGGATATTAGGATTGATAAGATCCATATTTGCTTCCCAAAGCGAGTCGATAGTTCCAACGTCCTTCCAGTATCCGTCGAAACGATAAGCAACGAGCTTCTCGCCTGCTTCTCTCATATCAGGGATAATGTTCTTACCAAAGTCCTTAGAAGCGTCCTTATCGTTCTCGTTTGCGATAAGATAAGCTTTCAGCTTCTTCCAAGTGAATATGTAGATACCCATTGAAGCAAGTGTTGAACGTGGGTTCTTTGGCTTCTCCTCGAAGTCGATGATATTGTCATCGTCATCAGTTATCATAATGCCGAAACGTGAAGCTTCTTCCTTTGGAACGTCCAAAACTGCGATAGTAGCGTCAGCGTTCTTTGCCTTATGATAGTTGAGCATTTTGTTATAATCCATTTTGTAGATGTGGTCGCCAGAGAGAACTACAACGTACTCAGGGTCGTATCTGTCTACAAATCCGATGTTCTGATAGATAGCGTTTGCAGTACCTGAATACCAGTCAGCGCCCGAAGCGGTCTGATATGGAGGAAGCACGTGAACGCCGCCGTGAATCCTGTCGAGGTCCCAAGGCTGACCATTTCCGATGTACTCGTTGAGCACCAACGGCTGATACTGCGTCAGCACGCCGACTGTATCAATACCCGAATTAATACAGTTTGAAAGCGGAAAATCAATGATACGATACTTTGCGCCGAATGGCACGGCTGGTTTTGCAACGTTCTGTGTCAGGGCATAAAGTCTGCTGCCCTGGCCGCCTGCCAGCAACATTGCAACACATTCTTTTTTGTTGAACATAATTAATTCACCCACCAATTTTAATTTAAGTCTATTTTTCATCAGCCTTTTTGGCTGTTGACTTCTTTATTGTTTTTGCCTTTGAAGATTTCTTCACGGCTGTTTTCTTTGCCGGTGTCTTTTCCTTTGCGGCTGATTTTTTCTTAGGCTTTGGCCTTTTCTCTTTCTTAATCGTAAAATACATACAGGAGAAAGCAGGGATATCAATGCAAACAGACTGATCGAAGCCGTGCATTTTCTCGTCAACGGCCTTTACTGTGCCATTCGTGCAAGGCGAACCGTCAACTGATGAAGAGTTGAACACCTCAGTATAGCTGCCCCAATAAGGAACGCCGAAGCAATAAGATTTTCTCTCAACAGGCACGAAGTTGCAAACGATGATAAGCTCTCCGCCGCTGTTGTCGAAACGTCTGAAAATAATGATGCTCTGTCTGAAATCGTCGTTGGATATCCAGCTAAAGCCCTCCCAAGAGAAATCTCTCTCCCAAAGCTGAGGGTGGTCAAGATAGAAATGATTGAGATTTTTGGAATAGTTAAGATAATTCCTGTGGTTCTCATACTCATCGACCAAGAACCATTCAAGACCGTTCTCATAATCCCACTCTCTGAACTGGGCAAAGTCAGCGCCCATAAAGAGCAGCTTTTTGCCGGGGTGCGCCATCATATAAGCCATAAACAGCTTTGACTGCTTGAACTTATTATCGACGTCAGAGCCAAACATTTTATTGACCAGCGAAGCCTTTCCGTGAACGACCTCGTCGTGAGATATCGGAAGGATAAAGTTTTCCGAGAAAGCATAGAAGAAGGAGAACGTCAGCATATCGTGGTGGAACGCCCTATTGATAGGGTCAAGTGCCATATACTTTAGCATATCGTTCATCCAGCCCATATTCCACTTGAAGTTGAAGCCAAGTCCTCCGTCGCTGGCAGGTTTTGTTACCATTGGCCAAGATGTAGATTCCTCGGCGATCATAAGTGTGTTAGGGTTTCTGCCGAAAACTGCTGTGTTAAGGTCTTTGAAGAACTGAACTGCCTCAAGGTTTTCCTTTCCGCCGTACTTATTCGGCGTCCATTCGCCGTCTCTTCTGTCATAATCGAGGTAGAGCATTGAAGCCACGGCGTCAACTCTCAGTCCGTCGATATGATACTTTTCTATCCAGTAAAGAGCGTTTGAGATAAGGAAAGATTTAACTTCTCCCTTTGAATAGTCAAATACTCTTGTACCCCAAGTTAAGTGATCCGCCTTTTTCGGGTCGGAATATTCGTAAGCAGGGCCGCCGTCAAATTCAAAGAGTCCTGCCTCGTCTCTCGGAAAATGCGCAGGAACCCAGTCAAGGATAACGCCAATGCCTGCCAAATGAAACAAATCGACCATTTTCATAAATTCATAAGGCGTGCCGAAACGTGATGTCGGTGCAAAATAGCCAATGCCCTGATAGCCCCAGCTTCCGTCAAATGGAAACTCAGCCAGCGGCATAAGCTCGATATGGGTATAACCCATTTCCTTTATATAAGGAATGATAGTGTCAGCAAATCCGACATAAGAAAAATACTTGCCGTCTGTGCAGGTCTTCCAAGAATTGAGGTGGACTTCATAGATGTTCATAGGGGCATTATAAATGTCCTTAGACTTCTTTTCCGTCATCCACTTCTTATCGCTCCAAAGATATCCATCGATATCAAAGACCTTTGAACCTGTGTTAGGTGCGACTTCCATATGTGTGCCATAAGGGTCAGCCTTGTAATGCTTCTTATCATCGCAGCCATAAACGCAATATTTATATGTATCATAAGTCTCAAGCCCAGTCACGAAAGTTTCCCATATCTCGGAGCTGTCAAGCAGCTCCATAGGGTTTGCATTTTCGTCCCAGTTATTGAAATCGCCGATAACCGAAACAGCCTTTGCGTGTGCAGCCCAAACTCTGAAATAATAACCTTTTACGCCGTCTTTCTCGCCCTTATGGCAGCCAAGAAACTTATATGTTTCGCAGTTTGTGCCATTGTGGAAAAGATAGAGCGGGAGCTCATATTCCTTTGGAATATTATCTATCATAAATCAGCCTCCCTTGATTTTGTGAAAACCGCTGATATTTCGCAGTATCCCATATTTATATTTTAACCTTTTTTGAACATTTTTGCAATAGCTTTAGTTGTTATTCTCATATTGTCACAGATTTCAACACATCTATTTATATATTTTGCACAATAGAGTTAATTTAATAACTAAACTATTTTACGAAAATCCGAATTTGTCTCGAAAATTATACGAAAAGCTGATATATTCAACATATACATAGAATTTATTTACATATTTCAGCTATCATTTTCGTCATTGCGCAGAGATATCTTTGCCAAAATTATGGTGATATCGTCCTGCTTGCCGTTGTTATTTTGTGACAAAGCCTTTGCCCCAAGCTTGTTGACCATATCGGCGACTGAAAGCTTTGCGCTGCCGTTTGTATAAGTCGAAAGCTCACGGGCTGTGGCGTCCTCAACGCCGTCTGAGGTCATAAGTATCATATCGCCGTCAAAAAGCTTGACCTCTGTGATATCAGGCGAACAATCGGGCAAGATACCCGCAGGGAACGCTTGACCGCCTATGGACTTTATTCCGCCGTCACGGCAGAGATAGCTTTGCACCGCACCCGATTTAAGAAAATGCGCAGTCGCACCGTTAAGGTCAAGGCGCATAATATCAAGGGTTGCGAAAGACTCTTCCCAGCCCTTGACACGGAGCATTGAATTGATGAGCTTGTGGGCAGTTTCCATTGACATTCCTGACTGTATCAGCCGTGTCACAAGACTTACGGAGAACATTGAATCAAGCCGTGCCCTCTTCCCTGTTCCCATTCCGTCAGACAAGACGATGTATTTTTCATTGACGCTGGTGTCGAATATCTCAAAGCTGTCCCCAGAATATTCGCCGCTTGATGAAGCAGTGAAGCTTTTTATCTCAACGGAGAATTTCGGTATCTCCGCAAATGACATTCGGGTCATATTATCCACCCTGACGATGACGGGTATATCAAGGTCTATCTCGATCATTTCAGAAAGCGCCGCCGTCAGCCGAACAAGGTCGCCCTTGAACTCCGCCGTGATGAACACATCAACACGCTGGCAAAGGTTCTCGTCAACATACACGCAGGCCTTGACATTTGGATAGCCAAGATTTGAGAAATGCTCCCTTACCCGTGCGGAAAGCTGAGAATCAATGCTGCGCACCTGCCCTGTTCTGAATGACAGGTCGGAAAGGATATCCTCCATTGCGGAAAGCTGCTCGCTGAGAAATTCACGCATTTCACGAACACGCATTCCGTCAGCTCGCTGAGCAAGATGATCGGCGTAAAGCTCATTGAAAGTGTGGCAAAGCAGCGCTTTTCTTGAGCAGCCCCCAAGGTGCTTCTCAACGTCCCCAAGGCTGAGATTATTGTATGTGCAGACCGTTTCCTCAAGCTGGGAAAAGGCATAATCAAGGCGAGTGCTGTTCTTATGACACAAGCCATACATCTCGCAATCGCAGCAGACAGCGGACTGAACTTTCTTTGAGAGCGTCTGCTCTTTGGTGCGCTTGTCTATGGCCGCCGTGACCATTGTCAGCTGGCTTCTTATGCCGCCGAGGGTCTTTGAAGCCATATTGAGCTTTGACGAAGTTGTCTGCCCTACTAGATCAATTGAGTTTTTCACGCCCACGACTCTTTTCGCCGCCTTTTTGATAAGGGGCATTGGCACGGCAATGAACAGCAGCGAACCTATGAGCAGGTCGGTAAACATCGGGAAAGTGTCGGCATTGACACCCATTGCCACAAGGCTCACAAGAGACGTTACAAGAAATACCAGCACCATTAACAGCGTACCGAACTGCAAGAAAGCTCCGCAGATAAGCCCCGAAGTGGCCAACAGAAGAGTGTTTCTCGCAAGGCTTGGTTCACAAAGAAGTACGCCGCAGGTGGTCAGCGCACCGACGACTGCTCCGCCGATATTGCGATATCTCCTCACCGCCATAAGCATACACATCGTACCGATTATCCTGCCCACATTGACGATATGCAAAGGCAAAGCTGTGAGGGTGGACACCAGCATTATATAAAGTATGCCTGTGAACACGCCGTTTATGCCCGAAAGGTCGAACACGCCGCTGCGGCTTCTGTGGCGCTTGATAGTCAGCGCAATGAACACAATGCAGCCGCACATAAGGGAGTTTATCATTCTGAGCGAGGCGGTATATGTATCAGCAGGCAGCGCAACAGACATCACGCAGCCAAACAACATCATAGCGCCAGTCGTGAGCAGCGAGACGAACAGAGGGTCGTCCCTATGGTCGGCAGAGGGGAAAATGAGCTGCACCGCCGCCGTTACCAAAATAGCGCAGAGCTGGACAATGCCCTCGGTGAAAGTGCCGCTGACAAGATACCCCAACGCTGAGCCAAGAAAGGCAGGTATGACGTTCGCACCCGATAAAGCCGCCAGCGCCACGTTCATTGACGAGGGAAAGCCGAGTATCTTCCCGAAAGTTGCGCCGAAAGCCGCCGCCATTGTGAGCAGAGCTGTCAGCCAAGTCATACTGCCGAAAGTGTGAGTTTTTGCTGTTTGTCGAATTTTTTCCATTCCTATCACCACGTCCTGTAATTTTACCAAAATGTAATAATTACATTCTAGCAGGAATATTCAGCGAAAGGTGTCGGAATTAGGCAGGTCTATCTAAAAGCTGACCAAAATTACGGACAGCTTATTTTGCGCTTGAAAGCTCTTTGAGCTTCTCGGAAAATCTTATGAACTCTTCCATTGAAAGCGCCTCTGGGCGGACAGATGCAGGCAGGCCGCTTTCCTCGATAGCATTATTGACTGTCGCCTTATCAATGCCCATAGATGAAGAAACGGAATTTGAAAGGGTCTTTCTGCGCTGGGAGAATGCGCCTCTTGCGGTCTTGAAGAAGAACGCCTCGTCAGTCACGCCCTCGGGTGTTTTGTCCTTGACGTCAAATCTAACAACGCAGCTGTCAACATTCGGCGAGGGCATAAAGCTTCCTCTCGAGACATTGAAAAGTATTTTCGGCTGAGAGAAATAATTTATCGCCACAGTAACAGCGCCCATATCACGAGTGCCCATAGGAGCGCACAGGCGAGTGCCTGCCTCTTTCTGAACCATAACCGTGATAGACTTGATAGGCAGTCTTTCCTCCAACAACATCATCAATATCGGCGAGGTTATATAATAAGGAAGATTGGCGCAGACAGCGACTTCCATTCCCTGAAACTCCTCAGCGATAAGCTTATGCAGGTCAACTTCCATAACGTCCGCATTGATTATCTTGACGTTGTCATACTCAGCAAGGGTCTCTTCAAGGACAGGCAGCAGGCGGCTGTCTATCTCGATAGCGACCACCTTATCGGCACGCTTAGCAAGCTCATTAGTGAGCACGCCGATACCCGTACCGATCTCGATAACGCCGAAGCCCTTCTTAGCATTTCCCATTTCTGCTATCTTAGGACAGACAGTCGGATTGACAAGGAAGTTCTGTCCCAACGCTTTAGAAAAGGTAAAATTATGACGATCAAGCAAATCTTTTATTACGCCAATGTTAGATAAATTCTCCATATATGATAAAACACCTCAATATTTGTGGTAAACCGACAAAATGTTAACAAAAATATTATACCATATTAACAGACGTCTGTCAACCAAAACAAAGTGGTCAAATGAGGAATTAGGAATGTTTGGCAGGGCGCCGTCCCTTACAAGAAAATCATCGCCGCTAGACGATACCACAATTCCTCATTCCTAATTCAAACAAAGCCCGTGAACGACCCGAACAAAGCAAATTTTCCGTTATATCATCTGCAAACGCCAAATTTACGTCTTTTGCGAAGCTATTTTTTATAATAACAATACACATCGTTTTCCTATATATTTATATATTATATATTCTCTATATAGATATGGTTGTTATATTGTATATATAGGGTAAGAAAAGGGCGTATCTAAGCGGTTTGAGGGGTGTTCAACAGTGGCGTTTTTGGTTGTCCTTTGTTGTTTTGCCGTACACTTTTTGCCTCTAATATTTGCTATTTCCCAGGAAATAATATTAGCGGAGGTGATATAAAGTTATGAAAAACCAATCTTTCGCACACGGACAGGAGCTGCCTTTAGGGCTTTCTATGGCGCTGGCTCAGAACCCTGTGGCTTATGGCTATTTCGCTAAGCTCAGCCCAGAACAGAAACAGCAGATAATCGACTCTGTCCACGGCGTGCGCTCTAAAAGCGAAATGCGCCAGTTCGTTGACGGCCTCGCTGACGGCAACAGCCTTAATACGGGACTTTTCTGAAAAAGTTGGTGTAGTTAAATTTCACAATAAATCCATTATTAATACACTTAAATTTTATATAAATGTGAGTTGAAATTTATCTGCAAATATTGTACAATATTATTGTAAGGTCTTGTCCGATGATACGGAGAAATTTTAGTAAATTCGGTCTTTACCTTCGGGCAATGTCAAGCTTCTTTCGGCGTTGCCTGTGATATTGTGCAGTTTTATGTTCAGGAGAGATTTATGGCTGAGTTGCTGTGTTTTTCACCAATTACATATTCTTTCAACGGCGGATCGTCACGAATTTTCGGGTCTTGCTTTAGTTTTTCTGCACTTTTACACAAGATAATTATGCAATAACCGAACTGCAACACTAAAGTTGCAGTTTTTTGTTTACCCAAACTTTGGTTAAATATTCTGCATTGTAGAAATAAATCGCAGGATAAAAACAAAAAAGTATTTTATTTATTGGAGGTATAAAGTATGAAAAAAGTTGCAGTCATTATGGGTTCTGACAGCGATTTTCCTGTTGTAAGCAAGGCTGTTGCCGAGCTTAAAGCATACGGCGTTCCTTATGAGTGCCACGTTATGTCAGCCCACAGAACTCCTGCTCTTGCAAGCGATTTCGCTGACAAGGCCAAGGAAAACGGCTTCGGCGTAATCATTTGTGCGGCAGGTATGGCGGCTCATCTTGCAGGCGTTATCGCAGGTCACACAACTCTGCCTGTTATCGGTATCCCTTGCAAGGGTGCTAACTTCGATGGTATGGACGCTCTGCTGGCAACAGTTCAAATGCCAAGCGGTATCCCTGTTGCTACTGTTGCAGTTGACGGCGCAAAGAACGCTGCTATCCTTGCTATCCAAATGCTGGCGCTTTCTGACGAAGGTCTTGCCGAGAAGCTTGAAAAGGCTAAGCAGGATATGATCGACGGCGTTGTCGCAAAGGATAAGGCTTTGCAGGACAAGCTTGCAGCTCTTTGATCTAAGCTATATATAATAATGTAAATAATTTTATGGAGGAATAAACTTATGGAAAACATCGTAAAGACAGAACAGCTCTATGAGGGCAAGGCTAAGAAAGTATTCGCTACAAACGACCCAGACCTCGTTATCGTTGATTACAAGGACGACGCTACAGCATTCAACGGCGAAAAGAAAGGCACTATCGTTGGCAAAGGCGCTATCAACAACAAGATGACAAACTATATGTTCAAGCTTCTTGAAAAGGAAGGCGTTCCAACTCACCTCGTAGAGGAAATTTCCGACAGAGAAACTATCGTTAAGAAGGTAGAGATCGTTCCTCTGGAAGTTATCGTAAGAAACGTTGCAGCAGGCAGCTTCTCAAAGAAGCTCGGCATCGAGGAAGGCACTCCACTCAAGCAGCCAACGCTTGAATTCAGCTACAAGTGCGACGAGCTGGGCGACCCATTCATCAACAAGTATTATGCACTCGGTCTCGGTCTTGCAACTGAGGAAGAGATCGCTGATATCACAAAGTACGCTTTCAAGGTAAACGAATTTATGCTCGGCTTCTTCAAGAATATCGGTATCGACCTTATCGACTTCAAGATCGAGTTCGGCAGATTCCACGGAAAGATCCTTCTTGCAGACGAGATCTCACCTGATACTTGCCGTTTCTGGGATTCAAAGACCCACGAAAAGCTTGATAAGGACAGATTCAGAAGAGATATGGGCGGCGTAGAAGAAGCTTACCAGGAAATGATAAAGAGAGTTATGGGAGAATAGATTTATGGGCGGTTTTTTCGGAGCTGTTTCAGCTAATGACTGTATTCAGGATGTTTTCTTCGGGACCGACTACCATTCACACTTAGGCACCAGAAGGGGCGGTATGACTTCATACTCCCCCGAGCTGGGCTTTCAGAGAAATATACACAGCATTGAAAACTCACCATTTAGAACTAAATTTGAAAAAGACGTAGATAGAATGAGAGGAAATATCTGTATCGGCTGCATAAGCGACACAGACCCTCAGCCGATCATGGTCCGCTCCAAGCTTGGACTTTATGCGGTATGTTCTATCGGTATAATCACAAACGCCAACATTTTGGCGCAGGAACTTCTTGAGAAAGGCTGCGCAAACTTCGAGACAATGAGCAGCGGTGCGATCAATTCCGCAGGACTTATCGGCGCTCTTATCGCTCAGAAGGACAATTTTGTTGACGGCATTAGATATGCGCAAAGCAAGATACAAGGCACTATGTCATTGGTGCTTATGACGGAAAATTCTATCATTGCGGCAAGGGACAAGGACGGCAGACTGCCTATCATACTGGGCAAGCGTTCCGACGGCTTCTGCTTCTCGTTTGAATCTTTCGCATATCAAAAGCTTGGATATCAGACCTGTCACGAACTAAAGGCAGGCGAGATAACGAAAATAACTAAAGACGGATATGAGATACTCAGCGAGGGCACGGACAAGATGAAGATATGTACCTTCCTGTGGACTTATTACGGCTACCCGACCGCCTGCTATGAGGGCGTCAACGTTGAGCTTATGCGAACACGCAACGGCGAGATCATGGCAGAGAACGATATGAAAAACGGCAAACTGCCTGACGTTGACTTTGTGTGCGGTATCCCTGATTCGGGCGTACCTCACGCTATCGGTTATGCCAATAAGAGCGGTATCCCCTTTGCGAGACCTTTTATAAAGTACACTCCGACTTGGCCGAGAAGCTTTATGCCGACGAGCCAGTCAATGAGAAACAGAGTGGCTAAGATGAAGCTTATCCCTGTCCACGAACTTATCGAGGGCAAGAAACTGCTGTTCGTTGACGACAGTATCGTAAGAGGTACTCAGATGAGAGAAACAGTTGAATTTCTCTATGAGAACGGCGCAAAGGAAGTACATATGAGATCAGCCTGTCCGCCTATTATGTATGGCTGCAAGTATCTTAACTTCTCAAGAAGCACTTCTGAGCTCGAACTTATCGCTAGACAGATAATCGACGAGAACGAAGGTATCGAGGGAGTAAAATACATTGAAGAATACAGCAACTCAAGCACGGAGAGAGGAAAGCTCCTGCGTGACGAGATATGCAGAAGGCTGAAACTCACCTCCTTGGAGTTCCAGTCGCTTGAGGGCACGGTAAAGGCAGTTGGCAAGCCCGAATGTGAGCTTTGCAGCTACTGCTGGAACGGAAGGGAATGATTTTAAATTGGTAACAGGTATCCACGAAGAATGCGGCGTTTTCGGCATTTACACTAACCACACAAGCGATGTTGCGGCACAGACTTATGTTTCGCTCTATGCGCTACAGCACAGAGGACAGGAGAGCTGCGGCATTGTTGTAAACGACGACGGCGTGTTCAGCTATCATAAAGATGTCGGTCTTGTCAATCAAGTATTTGACAAGGAAACTCTCGGCAGGCTGGGCGAAGGCAATATCGCTATCGGTCACGTCAGATATTCCACAACAGGCAACTGCAACGCTTCAAACGCTCAGCCACTTGTTGTAAGGCATATCAAAGGACCTATGTCTATCGCCCACAATGGCAATCTCACCAATGCGAGAGAGCTGAGAGAACAGTTTGAAAACAAGGGTATGATATTCCACAGCACAAACGATACGGAAGTCATTTCCTATACTATCACCGAAGAGCGTCTCAGACAGCCGTCCATACAGGCAGCCGTCGAGAAGGCAATGTACAAGATCAAGGGCGCTTATTCCCTGCTGGTAATGTCACCGACAAAGCTTATCGCCGCAAGAGACCCCGACGGCTTCAGACCGCTGTGTCTCGGCAAGATAGACGACGGCTATGTGGTAGCTTCGGAGACCTGCGCTTTCGATAGTATCGGCGCTGAATATATCAGAGACTTAAAGCCGGGCGAGATAATCGTCATCGACAAAAACGGCCTCAACTCTATCACCACACATTGCGGCAAAAAAGGCACTATCTGCGTGTTCGAGTATGTTTATTTCGCAAGACCCGATTCTGTTATCGAGGGTTCAAGCGTGCATATGGCAAGGCTCAGAGCAGGCAAATATCTTTGGAGAGAGCACCCTGTTGACGCTGATATCGTAATAGGCGTACCAGATTCGGGACTTGACGCCGCACTTGGTTTTTCACAAGAGAGCGGAATCCCTTATGGTATCGGCTTTATAAAGAACAGATACATCGGAAGAACATTCATACAACCTAGTCAGACGGAGAGAACAAATTCCGTCAAGATAAAGCTCAACGCTATCTCAAGCACGGTCAAGGGCAAGAGGGTCGTTATGATAGACGACAGTATCGTCAGAGGCACAACTTCGGGACGTATCGTCAAGCTGCTTAGAGACGCAGGAGCAACAGAGGTACACGTTCGTATCTCATCACCTGCATTCATTGCCCCCTGCTATTTCGGAACGGATATCGACAGCAAGGAAAATCTTATCGCCTGCAAGATGTCCAACGAAGAGATATGCAAATTCATCGGCGCTGACAGCTTAGGCTATCTGAGCGTTGAAAGCGTAAAGAAGCTTGCGGGAAACTCTGATTGTGATTTCTGCGTGGGCTGCTTTACTGAAAAATATCCTATCGACGTACCGAAGGATATGCCAAAGGATAAATTTGAATCGAAGATCTCTGAAAAGAAATAATGACTGAGAGGATATAAATTATGAATACAAACAGTTTTTCAAACAGCTATAAGGAAGCAGGCGTTGACGTTACCGCAGGCTACAAGGCAGTTGAACTTATGAAGCAGCACGTTGCAAAGACGATGACAAGCGGCGTTCTCAGCGGTATCGGCGGCTTTGGCGGACTTTTTGAGCTTGATATGACAGGTATCACAAAGCCGGTTCTCGTTTCGGGCACAGACGGCGTTGGCACGAAGCTCAAGATCGCTTTCCTTATGGACAAGCACGACACAGTTGGTATCGACTGCGTTGCAATGTGTGTAAACGACATTATCTGCTGCGGCGCAAAGCCACAGTTCTTCCTTGATTATATCGCAGTTGGCAAGAACTATCCTGAGAAGATCGCTCAGATCGTTTCGGGCGTTGCAGAGGGCTGCGTGCAGTCAGGCTGCGCACTTATCGGCGGCGAAACTGCTGAAATGCCGGGCTTCTATCCTGTTGACGAGTATGACCTTGCAGGATTCTCTGTTGGCATTGTTGACAAGGACAAGATACTTGACCCTGCAACTCAGAAGGCTGGCGACGTTATGATCGCTATCAAGTCAAGCGGCGTTCACTCAAACGGATTCTCACTCGTTAGAAAGGTGTTCAATGTTGACGCAAAGACACTTTCCACTCATTATGACGAGCTTGGCAAGACACTTGGCGAGACACTTCTTACACCAACAAAGATCTATGTAAAGGCTGTTATGAGCCTGCTTGACGCTGTTAAGGTAAAGGCTATCTCACACATCACAGGCGGCGGCTTCTATGAGAATATCCCACGTTCACTTCCAAAGGGTCTTTCCGTTAAGATCGCAAGAAGCGACGTACAAGTTCTTCCTATTTTTGACGTTATTGCTAAGACAGGCAATATCCCTGAGAGAGATATGTTCAACACATTCAATATGGGCGTTGGTATGACGGTTGTTGTTGACAAGTCTGACGCTGATAAGGCTATCGAAGCTATCAAGGCGGCAGGCGAGGAAGCTTATGTCCTCGGCGAGCTTGTTGACTCCGATATGGGCGTTATCATCTGCTAAGGGTAAAGGAATATGAAAAAGATTTGCGTTCTTGTTTCGGGTGGCGGAACAAATTTGCAGGCGCTTATTGACGCTGAAAAAAGCGGCATTATAAAAAACGGCAAGATAACCTGCGTTATATCTTCAAAAGAGGGCGCTTATGCCCTTGAAAGAGCCCAAAACTCAGGCATTGACACCGTTGTTATCCCCAGAAAAGAATATGCCGACAACAAGTCTTACAGCGAGGCTATCCTTGCAGAGCTTAACAAGCAGCAGGCTGACCTTATCGTGCTGGCAGGATTTATGGTGATACTTGACGAATGCGTCACAAAGGCTTATCCGTACAGGATAATAAACGTTCACCCTGCCCTTATACCTTCATTCTGCGGCGAGGGCTTTTACGGACTGAAAGTTCACGAAAAGGCGCTTGAATACGGCGTGAAAGTTTCGGGAGCGACGATACATTTTGTCAACGAAGAGGCCGACGCAGGTGCGATAATCCTGCAAGGCGCTGTTGACGTTGCCAATGATGAAACGGCTGAGAGCCTGCAAAAGAAGATAATGGAAAACGTTGAATGGAAGCTTCTGCCGAAGGCTGTTTCCCTATTCTGCGAGGACAGGATAACCATTAAGGACGGCAAGGCTTACGTTGACCTTAAAGATTAAATGCTTATTATGGAGGAGAAAAATATGAAGACCCTTAATATTTATGACGAGCTTAAAAGCAACTCATATCCGGGCAGAGGTATCGTTATAGGCAAATCTGCTGACGGAAAGAGTGCTGTGACTGCTTATTTTATCATGGGCAGAAGCGTGAACTCAAGAAACAGAGTTTTCACAGAAACTGAGGACGGTATCAAGACTGAGGCCGCTGACCCTAGCAAGCTTTCCGACCCACACCTTATTATATACTCCCCTGTTCGTGTGCTGGGCAACAAGACTATCGTTACAAACGGCGATCAGACTGACACGATCTATGAACTTATGGACAAGCAGCAGACTTTTGAGCAGTCGCTGAGAACAAGAGAGTATGAGGACGACGCTCCGAATTACACACCTCGTATCTCTGGCATTATGCACGTTGAAAACGGCACTTATAACTATGCGATGAGCATATTAAAGTCCGCTGACGGCAACCCTGATTGCTGCGAGAGATTTACTTATTCCTACACAAACCCACTTGACGGCGTTGGCCACTTTATCCACACATATATGGGCGACAGCAATCCTCTGCCAAGCTTTGAGGGCGAGCCTAAGAAGGTGGAGATACCTAACGATATCGAAGAGTTCACGGGCAAGCTTTGGGAGGCTCTAAACGAGGACAACAAGGTATCGCTGTTTGTGAGATACATCGATATCGCAAGCGGCAAGGCTGTTTCTAAGGTTGTAAACAAATACAGCAAGTAAGCAAAGGATCATAGACAGGGAGTTTGAAAAATGGAGTTAGTTGCTCTAAGATGTCCCAAATGCAACGGTGAGCTTGAGGTCCACGAGGGACAAAAGCGGACGTTTTGCAAATACTGCGGCTCACAGATACTTCTTGATGACGGCAACAGGATAATCAACGTTATCGACGAGGCAAAACTCAAAGAAATAAAGCTCAACAAAGAGGTCTCAGACTTTGACAGAAAGCTCCAAAACGAAGAGGACAGGGGCAGATACAAGTCTGCATCACAAAGACAGGGCTGGATAATTCTTTCCATTGTTTTGCACGTTGTTTTTACACTGCTGTTCAGCGGTGCTGTTATGTATCAGTCGGTATTCGCCATAATTGCGGCAATATGCGTTTGGATAGGCTTTCCGATACTTTTGGCGGTGGTCAAGCCGAGAAACGCAGGAGGGCTGAGCAGAATAAAGACTGCGGTACTGTTTTACATAACGTTCACGGTGATTTTCTTCGCTGTGGGTAAAATTTACTTGAAGTATTTGAAATAGTCGGGGGGGAAGTAATTTGGAGCTTATCGCACTTAAATGCAAACACTGCGGCGGCGAGATAACCATTGAGGAGGATAAAAAGATCGTCTACTGCCCTTACTGCGGCACTCAGAACTACATTGATGACGGCACTAGAACTGTCAAGATAGTTGACGAGGCAAAGCTTGAAGAGGTAAGGCTGCGGCAGGAGGAGTTCCTTAAAAGAAAAGCCTCGGAGGAGGCACTCAACAGCGTAAGGGACAGAAAGCTAAAGCAGCGGAGGATATGGCGTATATTTATGTCGGTCGCCCACGCTGAACTTGTGATACCTGTTTTTATGCTTATGAAAAATCAAGACGAAACGCCAAGCATAAACCTTATTCTCTTTACACTGGGATATATGCTCATTGTACCGATAATACTGGGCGTTACAAGACCTACTATTCCGTCAAAAAAGTGGGACGTAAAAGAGAAAGGCAAAGGCAGGCTGATACTGCTTTTCTATATGTCATTTATTGCGGTGCTTATTGTGGCGGTAATGGCAGGAGTGGCATTATTTGCGATGGACTGACGCAAAGGGACTATTCATAAAAAATAACGGAGGTAAAAATTATGGCAAATGAAATGCTTTTAAAATACGGCTGCAACCCTAACCAGAAGCCGTCAAGAGTATTTATGGAGGAGGGCAAGGATCTTCCTATCGAGGTGCTCAACGGCAAGCCGGGTTACATCAATCTGCTTGACGCATTCAACGGCTGGCAGCTGGTAAGAGAGCTTAAAAAGGCAACTGGTATGTGTGCTGCGACTTCTTTCAAGCACGTTTCACCTGCCGGTGCTGCTATCGGCAAGCCTTTGAGCGACATTGAAAAGAAGATATATTTTGTTGACGATCTGGGCGAGCTCACTCCCCTTGCAAGTGCTTATGCAAGAGCAAGAGGCGCTGACAGAATGTCATCATACGGCGATTTCATTGCACTTTCTGACGAGTGCGACGCCTGCACAGCAAAGATGATCCAGAGAGAAGTTTCTGACGGTATCATCGCACCGGGCTACACAGATGAAGCTCTTGAGATACTCAAGTCAAAGAGAAAGGGCACATATAACATCATCAAGATCGACGAGAACTATGTTCCTGCGCCAATTGAGAGAAAGCAGGTATTCGGCGTAACTTTTGAGCAGGGACGCAACGAGCTCAAGATCGACAATGATATGCTGACAAACATCGTAACAGACAACAAGGAGATACCTGAGGACAAGAAAACTGATCTTGTTATCTCACTCATCACTTTGAAATACACACAGTCAAACAGCGTTTGCTATGTAAAGGACGGACAGGCTATCGGTATCGGAGCAGGTCAGCAGTCAAGAATACACTGCACAAGACTGGCAGGAAACAAGGCTGACATTTGGTGGCTGAGACAGCACCCAAAGGTTCTGGGACTTCAGTTCGTTGACAACATCAGACGTCCTGACAGAGACAACGCTATCGACGTTTATATTTCTGACGAGCACGACGACGTTCTTGCAGATGGCGTATGGCAGAACACATTCAAGGTAAAGCCGGAAGTTCTCACAGAGGCAGAAAAGAAGGAATGGCTTGCAAAGAACACAGACGTTTGTCTTGGTTCAGACGCATTCTTCCCATTCGGCGACAACATCGAGAGAGCTCACAAGAGCGGTGTTGCATACATTGCAGAGCCGGGCGGATCTATCAGAGATGATCACGTTATTATGACCTGCAACAAGTACAATATGGCAATGGCATTCACAGGCATAAGACTCTTCCACCATTGATTTAATTCGCATAAACTGTACTGCTTGGTGACTTTACACAGTAGCCCGAGGATAGGGTTGATAAGGAAAAGACGGTTGCATTGAGCTCTTAACTTTGGTGGGGAGCTTATGTGGTCACTAACTTTTCTGCATTACTTCCCTGCTATACGGATATTTGCATTTCACTTGGTATATGGCATTGCGTGATGTTGCTTTGCATATAGATATAACAAAACAATAAATGAAGGAGAAATTAGTATGAAAAAAATTCTTGCGTCGATTATGGCACTTTCTATGGTATTTGCAGTAACAGGCTGCTCTGAGAAGGAAGAAGATTCTTCAAACAAGGCTGTGGCTACCACAACTACAACAACAGCCGCTGCTGCTGAGGACGATACAACAACTACAACGACAACTGCTGCTGAGGCTGATTCTGTCGCTGATACTAAGACTGAGACAGAAGCTCCTGCTGACGATTCAACAGCTGATGAGGCTGAGGGTACATATGAGAACAACGTTTATGACAGCTCCCTCTACTCATTCACAATTGATTCTTCAAAGTGGGCAATAAGCGAGACTTCCGGCGTTGACTGTATGTTCACATACGCTGATTCCGCTGACGACGCTAACCTTGCTTCCGCTTCTATCAACGTTATCTCAATGTCTGACGAGCTTCTCAATGGTCTTACCGCTGCTGACTATGCAGATCAGATCAAGGCTACATATGACGCAATGGACGGTTACACAGTAACAAACGACAAGGAAGACAAGTTTGCAGGCAAGGACGCTTACATCGTTGACGTAACAGGCGAGATCGGTTCTGTAACAGTTTACCTAAATCAGATCATCGTTTCTGACAACGGCAACCTTATCGTTGTAACATACGGCGCAAACGATTCTGCTTATGACAAGCTTCAGGACGAGTTCAAAACTATCCTTGACAGTTTTGAGATCAAGTGATCGGACGATATTTAAAACAAATCAATACCGCACAGCTTTTTGTGCGGTATTGTTATAATAAGGCAATGCAAATAATTTTACAGGAGGTCTAACTATGGATATATTGGTTGTAGGCGGCGGCGGACGTGAACACGCTATCGTTATGAAGCTGGCTGAATCGCCAAGAGTTGACAAGCTTTACTGCACACCGGGAAACGGCGGTATCTCACGATATGCTGAGTGCTTTGACGTTGCGGCTACTGATATCGAGGGCGTTGTTGCGCTGGCAAAGAAGCTCAAGGTTGATATGGTGGCAGTTGCGCCGGACGATCCGCTGGTACTGGGAATGGTGGACGCTTTGCAGGCTGAGGGCTTCAAGACTTTCGGTCCTAAAAAGAATGCAGCTATCATCGAGGGTTCAAAGGTCTTTTCAAAGGATCTTATGAAGAAATACAACGTACCTACTGCAAAATACGAAGTTTTCACAAACAGCGAGGAAGCTATCAAGTATGTCAAGGAGCAGAACACATACCCTGCTGTTATTAAGGCTGACGGACTTGCTTTGGGCAAGGGAGTAATTCTTGCAGAAAGTGAAAAGGAAGCTGTTGAAGCTATCCACTCTATGATCGACGACAAGCAGTTCGGCGAAAGCAGTTCAACTATCGTTGTTGAGGAATACCTCACAGGCCCTGAGGTTTCTGTACTTTCATTTACAGACGGCAAGACAGTCGTTCCGATGATCTCGTCAATGGATCACAAGAGAGCGCTTGACGGCGACAAGGGTCTTAACACAGGCGGAATGGGCACAGTCGCTCCAAACCCATATTACACAGAGGACATTGCAAAGGAATGTATGGAAAAGATTTTCCTGCCGACTATCAACGCAATGAACGCTGAGGGCAGAACATTTGAGGGCTGTCTCTATTTCGGACTTATGCTCACGCCAAATGGTCCTAAGGTCATCGAATACAACTGTCGTTTTGGCGATCCTGAGACGCAGGTAGTGCTTCCAATGCTTGAGGGCGATCTCTGCGAGATATTTGAAGCTATCTACGATCATAAGCTTGCTGACGTAAAGATCGGCTGGAAGTCGGGCTACTGCACCTGCGTTGTGATGGCAAGCGGCGGATATCCTGTCAAGTACAAGAAGGGTATCGAAATGAGCGGTATGGACGACAAGGGACAGGTAGACGGTGCGTTTATTTATCACGCAGGAACAAAGTACGAGAACGGCAAGTTCTACACAAACGGCGGACGTGTTCTCGGCGTTACCTGCAATGCGTTCACTCTCCAGGGTGCTTTGGACAAGTCATACGAGGCTGTTTCAAAGATCAAGTTCGAGGGAGAGCATTACAGAAAGGATATCGGACAGAGAGCGCTGAAAGCTATCCCGAGCGATCCTCTTGATCTTGAATACAAGCAGGATATGGAAGATTACATTGAGGAAAACGGCGTTTATCTGAGACAGTAAATTTCCAATAATGCACAATGTTGAAGTGGGGCGTCGGGGGCGCCATCCAAGGGGACGTCGAGGACGCCATCCAAGGGGACGTCGAGGACGCCGTCCCCTACATTACAAATAGGTTTATAACACAAAAGCGGACGAATTTGTTTTCGTCCGCTTTTTATATGCAAAATTGATTCAATTACTGCCCTTCTTTTGCCGAGCCGATATGTGTGTCGATGATGTTGTTTATACATTTATAAAGGTAGGGCTTGAAAGTCTCAAGCTCAACAGGCTCGCTGTAAAGTATGGCAGAATAGCAGGTGGAGCTTACCAACTCGACGATCATAAATATCATGATCTCGGGCTGCTCAATATTATAAGGTGCGTCCTCCAGCATTGCGTCATAGATGTTTCTAAAGTCGATATCGTCCTTGATAGGCGTTGTGAGGGCGTGCTTGAAAACGCCCCAGCTTAGATTTTTCGCAATGAATGTCAGCAGCGATTTGTTTTCGTTGAGCTGATTTATGATATTATCGACAATGAACACGATACGCTCATTGAACGTGAATTTCTTATCGCTTGCGCTGAGTGCCTCGATAGCGTTTTGAAAAAGCTGGGAAGATTTGTGTGAGACCAGCTTGTTGCGGATATCGTACTTGTCCTTGAAATAGAGATAGAACGTTCCCTTTGCCACGCCTGCATTGTTTACAATGTCAGAGATCGAGGTCTTGCTCACGCCCTTGGTAGTAAAAAGACTGAAAGCCGTGTTAAGCAGAGAGTCTTCTTTTACCTTCTTATTGGTATCAAGCTTGCCCATTTTCAACACGTCCTTTCAAAATCGACTGCCTTTATTTTTCCCATTATTTATAGTGTTTAGGCAGTTAAACTTACTAGTTATAATTATAATACATAATACCTGTAAAGTCAACTAAAAAAAATGACTAATAGTCAGTAGTGACCGTTGGTCATTTTGTGCAATTCTACAAAATGATTGACCAATGGTCATTTTACTATTGACTGTTGGTCAGTTTTGTAGTATACTTTCAGATAGTGAAAGACTTTAAGGTAATTTTAAAGCATAGCTTAAAGTCTAATTTATGTGAAGGGAATGACTTTTGATGCAGAAATTTGGCAGAGGGGTTGTAAAACTCCGTATACCGATACTCATAGTCAGCATCGTGCTTCTCGTTCCGGCAATATTCGGATTTTTGAACACGAGAATAAACTATGATATCCTTTCTTATCTTCCGTCAGATATCGAGACGATGAAAGGCCAAGACATTATGCTGGATGATTTCGGCAAGGGCGGTTTTTCTCTCGTAATGCTGGAGGGTATGGACGATAAGGACGTTGAGAAGGTAAAGGAAAAGATCGAGAACGTTGACCACGTTTGCGACGTGCTTTGGTACGATTCACTTGCAGACGTTTCACTTCCAAAGGAAGTTCTTCCGGACGATATCTACGACTTCTTCAACACCGATAATTCCACAATGATGGCTGTTTTCTTCGATGAAGCAACATCAGCCGACGGTTCACTTGACGCCGTTGTTCAGATCAGAAAGATCGCAGGCGAGCAATGCTTCGTAAGCGGTATGTCCTCAGTCGTTGAGGATATCAAGGACTTGACAATGCAGGAAGCTCCGATATACGTTGTTATCGCAGTTATCCTCACAAGTATAATCCTTGCGCTTACAATGGACTCTTTCCTTATCCCAGTATTCTTTATGCTCAGTGTTGGTATGGCGATCATATACAATATGGGCACCAACTTCATACAAGGCGAGATATCCTTTATCACAGAAGCCCTTGCGGCGGTGCTCCAGCTGGCGGTAACGATTGACTATTCCATCTTCTTGTGGCACAGCTATAAGGAACAAAAAGAGCTTCACCCAGATGATAAGAAAGAAGCGATGGCTATTGCGATCAGCAAGACCATCAGCTCAGTCGTATCAAGCTCCATAACAACAGTTGCAGGCTTCCTTGCACTTTGCTTTATGACTTATAGGCTCGGTATGGATATGGGTATCGTAATGGCAAAGGGCGTTGTTATCGGCGTTATCTGCTGTATCACAGTCCTCCCTTCAATGATACTTGTATTCGACAAAGCGCTTGAAAAGACAATGCACAAGGATCTCGTCCCTAGTCTTGAAAAGCCTGCAAAGTTCATCATCAAGCACCACGTTGCATTTATCATCGCATTCATCGTTGTCCTTATCCCAGCGGTTTACGGACAGATCAATACTAACGTTTATTACAACCTGACAGACACTCTTCCAAAGGAGCTCAACAGCGTTATCGCTAACAGCAAGCTCGATGAAGAGTATCATATGGCGACAACACATATGCTTCTCGTTGACGCTGATATGAAGCCAAAGGAAGTCAACTCAATGCTCAAGGAAATGGGCGATGTTGACGGCGTAAGCTTCTCACTTGCACTCGACACTCTTATCGGACCGTCTATCCCACAGGAAGCTGTTCCGGAATCAGTAACGAGCATACTCAAGAGCGAGAATTGGCAGCTTATGCTGGTGGGTTCTGAATACAAGGTGGCTTCCGATGAGGAAAACGCTCAGATCGACGAGCTCAGCAAGATACTTAAATCCTATGACAAGAACGGAATGCTTATCGGTGAGGCTGCAGCAACGAAGGACCTTATCGACATCACAGACCACGATTTTAAGGTAGTAAACATTGTTTCCATCGCAGCTATCTTCATCATCATTCTGATAGCTCTCCGATCGATCTCACTGCCTATCATTCTTGTGGCAGTCATCGAATTTGCTATCACAGTAAATATGGCGTTCCCTTGCTTCACCAATACGACGATACCGTTTATCGCCTCGGTAGTTATCGGAACGATTCAGCTGGGTGCAACTGTTGACTACGCTATCCTTATGACAACAAGATATAAGATCGAACGTAACGCAGGCAAGGATAAGCATGAAGCTGTTTCAATAGCACTCAGCACTTCAATGAAGTCTATTATGGTCAGCGCTCTTGGCTTCTTCGCTTCAACATTCGGCGTTGGCGTTTACTCAAGCGTAGATATGATCTCACAGCTCTGCACACTGATGTCAAGAGGTGCGATCGTAAGTATGATAACAGTTATCTGCATACTTCCTTCAATGCTTATGCTCTTTGACAAGGTCATCATCAACACAACTATGGGTATGAAAAAGAAAGAGGATAAGCTTTATAAGCTTCCCGAAATCCACTAACTGAAAAGGAGATCTTACATATGAAAAAGTATTCAAGAGTTCTTGCAGGCGTTCTCGCCGTACTTCTCTCAGCAGGCTGCACAGGTCTTTACGCTTTCGCACAGTCGGACAGCAGCACAGACAGCAAGACTTCAACAACTTCAACAGATAAAAAGGACACAGATACAAAAGACAAGAAAACTTCTTCAAAGTCTGACAGCGATGAGGAAAAGCAGGCTAAGGACGAGACAGTTTACGTTGTGACCGACGCTTCTGGCAACAAGACAAAGACTATCGTTTCCAACTGGCTGAAAAATCCTGATGGTGTAAAGAAGCTCGCCGATATTTCCGAGCTTACTGATATCGAGAACGTCAAGACAGACGAGGGCTTCTCTGCTAACGGCACCAACCTCACTTGGGACACAGAGGGCGGCGACATTTACTACAAGGGCTACACCGACAAGGAGCTTCCTGTTGACATCAAGGTAACATACACTCTTGACGGCAAGGAAATGACGCCGGATCAGCTGGCTGGCAAGAGCGGTAAACTCACAGTAAGATATGATTATACAAACAATGCAAAGAAAACCGTAAAGATCGGCAAGAAGGACACAGAGATCTTCGTTCCTTACCTTATGGCTACAACGGCTATCCTCGACACAGACGTTTATTCAAACGTTGAGGTAACAAATGGTAAGCTTATCTCTGACGGCAGCAGACAAATTCTTATCGGCGTTGCTCTTCCGGGTCTCACAAAGAGTCTTGATCTTGAGGACAACGAGGATATCGAGATACCTGAGTATGTTGAATACACAGCTGACGTTAAGGATTTCGAGGCAACAACAGCCCTCACAGTCGCAACATCTGATATCTTCTCAAAGCTTAGTCTTGACGATATCGAGAACGCTGACGAACTTGAAGAAAAGCTTGACGAGCTTGCAGATGCAACTGACGAACTTGTAGACGGCACAGCAGAGCTTTACGCCGGTATCAAGAAGCTTTCTGATTCTTCCGGAACGCTTATCACAGGTATCGACAAGCTTTACTCGGGCGCTAAGAGCCTCGACGACGGCGCTAAGACGCTTAACAGCGGTGCTGCACAGCTCCGTGACGGCGCTAAGACGCTTGATTCTTCAACAGGCGAACTTCAGAGAGGTATCTCCACAGCTCACAGCGGTTCGACTGCCCTGCTCGGCGGCTTCAATCAGGTAAACAGCGGTATGTCAACCCTCAAAAACGGTACTTCCGCACTTTCAAGTGGACTTTCATCAGCTTCAAGCGGTGCAAAGCAGGTAAACGCAGGCGCAGCTTCCCTTGCAGCAGGCACAGGCAAGCTTGTTACAGGAGTTGGCGATCTTCAGAAGGGTTCTTCCGCACTTGCAGCAGGCACACAGTCCACATATGACGGCTCAACAGCCCTCAAGACTGGTATCACACAGCTCAACGCAGGTATCAATCAGCTTTCCGAAGGCGTTAAAGACCTCCCTGCAAGCGTTCAGCTTCTCGAGGACGGCGTAAACGGAATAAGCGGTGCGCTTTCACAGTCTATCGCATACGATCAGCAGGTACTTGCAGGACTTCAGCAGCTTCTTGCTCACTATGAAGAGGGCTCGGCTGAATACACAAGCATTAGCAATATGATCGCAGCCCTTAGCGGTTCTATCCAGTATCAGCAGGGTGCGGCTGACGGCGCAGCACAGGTAAGCGGCGGCCTCGGCACGATGAAGGAAGGCGCAACAACCCTCAAAGGCGGCGTTGCACAGCTTTCAGCCGGTATGACTGGCACAGACAAGCAGACAGGTCTTGTTGACGGTATCGACAGCCTTAACAAGGGCCTCAAGAGCGTAAACGACGGCGCTGCTTCACTTAACGCTGGTATCGACACACTTGCTAAGTCCAGCAAGGAGCTCAACAACGGTGCGGCTTCACTTTCAAAGGGCACAAAGGATCTCTCCGCAGGCGTAAGCTCAGCACAGGCAGGCGCAAGTCAGCTTGACAAGGGCGTTGACACACTCAACAGCGGTGTATCACAGCTTTCAAACGGCGCAAAGAGCCTTGACAGCGGTCTTGGTAAGCTTGACAGCGGCAGCAAGCAGCTCAAGGCTGGTACAGCAACACTTTACTCCTCACTTGTTGAGCTTGCACAGGGCACAACAACACTTTCAAGCGGCAGCGCAGAGCTGTTTAGCGGTGTTGGTCAGCTCAAGGACGGCAGCACACAGCTCGTTGACGGCGTTAAGAAGCTGGAAGACGGCGCTAAGACATTGAAGGACGGTATGGCAAAGTACAAAGAAGAAGGCATTGGCAAGCTTCTTGACATATACAACGATGACCTCAAGGGTCTTATCGACAGACTTGACGCACTCAAGTCCGCAGCAGATGAGTCAACAAACTTCTCTGGCGTTGCAGACGGCGTTGAGAGCTCAGTTAAGTACATTTACGAGACTGAGGCTATTAAAAAAGCTGACGAGTAATTTTTACTTCCCACACATAGTGAAAGCCCCCGAATGCGCAATGCTTCGGGGGCTTTTGCTATCCTCTTATAATTTCAGCGCACAAAAAAAGACGCCCTTAAATGGACGTCTTTTCAATTTATGCAAGTAATTACTTAGCCTTAACAGCGTCTCTTGCCTTTGCGATGATGTTCTCAGCGCAGAGACCGTATTCTTTGAGAAGGTCAACGGCTGGGCCCGAATGACCGAACTCATCGTTCACGCCGATCTTAACAAGCTTTGCAGGATACTTCTCAGCAAGAACGTCAGCAACAGCAGAGCCAAGTCCGCCAATAACACTGTGCTCTTCAACTGTGAGGAGAAGCTTTGTGTTCTTTGCAGCTTCAACGATGATGTCCTCGTCGATAGGCTTAATAGTGTGGATATTGATAACAGTTGCCTCGATACCCTCAGCGGCAAGCGCCTTTGCGGCCTCGACAGCTTCGTAAACCATAAGACCTGTTGCAACGATAGCGATGTCCTTGCCGTCACGGAGCTTAACGCCCTTGCCAAGCTCGAACTTGTATGTCTCAGGGTCGTTAAAGATAGGAGCGGCAAGTCTGCCGAAACGCATATAAACAGGGCCATTGTGGAGGATAGCTGCCTCAACGGCTGCCTTTGCTTCAACATCGTCAGCAGGGTTTATTACCACCATGCCCGGGATAGTTCTCATAAGAGCGATATCCTCGTTGCATTGATGTGTTGCGCCGTCCTCGCCGACGGAAATGCCTGCGTGTGTTGCGCCGATCTTAACGTTGAGGTGAGGATAACCGATAGAGTTTCTCACCTGCTCAAATGCTCTGCCAGCGGCGAACATTGCAAATGTTGACGCAAATGGTATCTTGCCTGTTGCAGCCATACCAGCGGCAACGCCCATCATATTTGACTCTGCGATACCGCAGTCAAAAAATCTATCAGGAAACTTCTTCTTGAATATACCGGTTTTTGTTGCCGCAGCAAGGTCAGCGTCAAAAACATAAAGGTTCTCGTACTTATCACCAAGCTCTGCCAAGGCCTCGCCGTAGCTTTCTCTTGTAGCTTTTTTCTTCAATTCTGCCATTGCTTAACCCTCCAGACTTTTAAGCTGTTCGTTTATTTCTGCCACAGCCTGCTCATACTGCTCCTTATTAGGTGCAGAACCGTGCCAAGACACGTTGTTTTCCATAAATGAAACGCCCTTGCCCTTGATACTCTTCATTACGATAACGCAAGGCTGACCGCAGACTGTTTCTGCTTCGTCAAATGCTTTCTCGAGAGAATCGAAATCGTGAGCGTCGGCTGTTATAACGTGCCAGCCGAATGCTGCGAACTTGTCAACGATCGGATATGGTGACATTACGTCTTCGATCTTGCCGTCAATCTGAAGTCCGTTGTTATCAACAACAGCAACGAGGTTGTCAAGCTTATAATGAGCGGCGAACATAGCAGCCTCCCATACCTGACCCTCTTCGATCTCACCGTCGCCAAGGATAGTGTATACCTTGTATGTGTCGCTTGTGAGCTTGCCGGAGAGCGCCATACCGCAGGCAACTGAAATGCCCTGTCCAAGTGAACCAGATGACATATCAACACCAGGGATTGTAATGCAAGGGTGACCCTGGAGCATTGCGCCGATGTGTCTCAGTGACTTGAGCTCTTCCTTAGGGAAAAAGCCTTTCTCGGCAAGTGTTGCATAAAGCGCTGGGGCTGTGTGACCCTTTGAGAGCACAAGTCTGTCTCTCTGCGGCTCTTCGGGCTTGTCGGGATAAACGTTCATCTTTGCAAAATAAAGATAAGTCATAAGGTCGGCGATAGAAAGCGAGCCGCCTGGGTGACCGGATCTTGCATTGAACACTCCCTCAAGGATTCCGAGACGAACCTTGCAGGCTGTGATCTCAAGCTGTTTTTTCAATGTTTCGTCCATACTGTTTGACCTCCAAATATAATTATTTCTTCAATTCTTCGTATATGTGATCTATTACCGCCGCAATAAAGTCCTCTTCGCAAGACTGCTCAAAGACGATATCAGCGACTTTCTTGACATCTTCTGCCGCATTTGACGGGCAAACTGCCACGTCAGCCGCCTGCAAAAGCTCAATATCATTATTATAATCTCCAGCCGCAACAAAGGTATACCCTTCCATATGGCAGGCTTTTCTCAGTTCATCAAGAGCCGTGCCCTTTGAAATGTTCTGGGGAAGTATCTCGTAATACTCAATGCTGGAACGGACAAAATCAACGCCTGTGTAGCCCTTTTTCTCAACATAGCTTATAAGCTCGTACATACGCTCAGGCTCAACGGCAAAAAGCACCTTATACCAGTTCTTGTCTGGAATATCGTCCACGCCGCAGATAACAGGTATCAGCTGACATATCTCGTTGTGGCGCCTCTCCATTGGCGTCATATTAGGCACATAGACCTCGTTGACGGTCAGCACCTCGCAGCCAACATATGGGTTATCGTGAAGAATCTCCTTGACGACTTCCCTCACCGACTGAGGCAGAAAAACGTCATATATCTGCTCTTTTTTGTATATGTCATAGACCATTCCGCCGTTTGACATTATTATGGGGCAATTGACTTTCACCATATCGAAATAAGGTCTTGCCGCCTGTATCGCTCTTCCTGTGGCGATAGAAAATCTGCCGCCGTCTGCCTCGAAACGCTGAACAGCGTCAAGGCATTTTTTAGTAGGTATCTTACTTGCAGGCAGGAATGTTCCGTCCATATCCGTTACAAGCACTACCTTGGATATATCTTCAAACATAATATCTCTCCCTGTATAATGGGCGAATTAGCGCCCTAAATGTTTCCTCTGAGCTTTTTAAGCACTGCCTGAAAATAATCGGGCAGTTCGCTGTCAAATTCCATATATTCGCCGCTTTTCGGGTGGATAAAGCCTATCTTCTTTGCGTGAAGGCATTGACCTTCCAGCCCTTTGACAGCCTTTCCGTAAACGTCATCGCCATAGACCGGGTGGCCGATATACGCCGAATGTACTCTTATCTGATGAGTTCTGCCTGTTTCAAGCTTGAACTTCACCAGCGAATACTGTCCCAGCTCTTCGAGAACTTCATAATGTGTAACAGCGTGCTTTGAATTAAGCTCGGTCACGCACATTTTTTTGCGGTCATACTTGCTCCTGCCGATAGGTGCGTCAACTGTGCCCGTGTGGGTTTTGAGACGTCCGCCTGTCAGCACCGCCTCATACTCTCTTGTAAAGCTATGCTCTTTTATCTGAGCCGCCAAGAAATTATGTGCGCTGTCGGTCTTGGCAACTATTAGCAGGCCGCTGGTATTCTTGTCTATCCTATGGACGATACCCGGTCGGATAACGCCGTTTATTGACGAAAGTCTGCCCTTGCAATGATAAAGCAGAGCATTCACAAGGGTTCCGTCGGGATTGCCTGCGGCAGGGTGGACGACCATACCTTTTGGTTTGTTCACCACAAGCAGCTCACTGTCCTCATAAACTATCTCAACAGGGATATCCTGCGGTTTAACATCAAGCTCAACAGGGTCGGGAATTATCATCGTGACGCTGTCGCCCTCACGGAGCTTATAATTCTTCGCAACGCTCTTGCCCAAGACAGTCACGCCGCCGTCCTCGATAAGCTTTTGAACAGCAGACCGTGTAAGCCCTGTTTCCTGCGCCGACAAAAATCTGTCGATACGCTCGCCGACCTGCGCCTCTTCAACTATCAGATCAAGCCTGTTCATCTGCACCACTTTCCGCCTTTTGCTTCTTGTCCTTATGAGCCTTATTATCGTCCATAAAGCAGAAGCAAAGCACAAAGAGTATTCCGCCGATAACGATACAGATATCCGCAAAGTTGAAAATAGGGAAATTTATGGGTTCAAACTTGATATAGTCAACGACTTCTTTAAGCCTTATCCTGTCGATAAGATTACCGATACCGCCTGCAAGCACCATTGCGAGAGAGATCATCTCAAGCTTTGAGCCCTTGCGTATCTTGTACATATAGACGATCGCCGCAATGCACACTATTATCGGCAGGCCGACGAGAAACCAGGTCTTGCCCGACATCATACTCCAAGCAGCACCGCTGTTTCTGATATGCGTAAGGCTGAAAACCTTGAAGCTGCCGAACTTTATCACCTCAAGTGGCTGGCCGTTCAGCGGAAGCTTATCCACCACCGCCAGCTTTATGAGCTGATCCGCAGCCACAAGAGCCGCCATTATCAAAAGTGAAATTACAAACATACTTTTCTCCAAACCTTGAAAAGGCTCTGCGTTTGAACAGAGCCTATGGTTTTAGTTATTCTTTCCGAATTTAAGATCAGACGGTGCTGTCTTTGGGATAACAGGGTCAAATGAACCTGTGTTGAGCACCTTTTCAACGTGCTCCTTCTCAGCCTGTGCAGCTTCGTCAGTCTCCTCTGCGGCAACCTCTTCGATAGCTTCCTCAGTCTGCTCGGCTGTTTCTTCCTCGGCATAATCTTCCTGAGCTGCGTCAAGCTCCTCCTCAGATACTGTCGGGATCTCCATAATAAGTCTGATCTGCTTATTGTAAAGCTCAGTCAGATTAGCCTTGAAGTATGTTACCTCAGCCTTGAGATTTTCATACTTTGCAAGCTCGTCGTCATAAGCGGCTCTTACTTCGTTTATCTTCTTTTCTGTGATCTCGGTATTTGTCTTGATGAGCTCTGCGCACTTTTCTTTGTGCTCCTTAACGATCCTCTCGCACTCGGAAGCGCTCTGCTCAGCAAGTCTTACCTGCTCGGTCTTTGCAGACTCGATCATATCGTGAGCCAGTGTTTTAGCCTCTGTGAGTATCTTATTGGCTTCCTTCTGGGCAACGATGAGCGCCTGCTGGATAGCCTCTTCGTCCTCTCTGTACTCGTTGATCTTCTCGACCAGCTTGATTATCTTGGCCTCAGTTTCCTGATTAGCCTTAACGACCTCAGCATAATCTGCTGCGACCTGTGAAAGATACTCGTTTACATCGTCCTTACTGTAACCATTCTTTTCTGTCTCAAAGGTCTTGCCCTTGATACTGTTTGGACTCAACATAATAGAACCTCCTGATTTTTACACAAATTTCTGCAATGTTATATGTATTCTGTCCTTTTTAGTAACGCCGTCAACGGACACAAGCTTGAACTTGCCGTGACCTCTCACCGAGAACACGCAGCCCTCTTCAAGAAGCGCTTTCGGCGCATTTTTCAAAAAGTGATCTATCTCTATTCCTGTATTCTTAATAAGCTGTGCGGACTTTTCTCTTGAAGCCCTTATAGCAAGGCTCAGCACGCAGTCGGCTCTTAATGAAGCCACCGTGCCGCCTATCTCCTGCATTTTCACCTGCGGCGTGAAGCCTTCTTCAAAGCCTTCCTGCGCCTTAACGCCTATCCTGCCGATCTTACTGATCAGCATCACGTCGTCGACAACGCTGTCACGGACAAATACAACAGTCTGCCCTTCGTTCACAAGTATATCGCCCACGCTGTCACGAGTTATCCTCTGTCCCATAAGCGACCCTAAAAAGTCCCTATGAGTAAGCTTATCGCCGTTTCTGTATGTAAATGTTACGGCTTTAAGTGGGAAATCTTCTCTTGCAGGCTGGGCATAATCGGAATAAACGCAGACCATTTTCCGCTGCGCATTTTCATAACCGCCCCACAACTCATAGTTTTCATATTTCATCGAGGACATAAGTTTCTCGCAAAGCAGACATTGCCTTTCGTCAAGAAAAGCTGAAAACCTTGAAAAATACCTATCCTGTGCGCTCCTCGCCCAATCGCTGAGCTTATCGAGCAGCACCTTGTCCTCATTGCTCAGATCGGGTAGAAAATGATATTTGCCCTCTGCCATACCTTAGAAGCTGTAACCGTTGTTCTCAAGCTCGCTCATAAGGTCAACGCCGCTGAAGCCAACGTTTCTTGGCATAATGGCAAAAGTTTTCTGCGCCATCATCTTGATATCTGCGCCGTTTGCATAAGCAACGCCTGAGATAAAGTCGAGGATTCTCTTAGCGTCCTCGCTCTTAACTGTTTCGAGGTTGAGCAAAACTGTCTTGCCCTCGTTTATATCACCGCCGATAGACTTGACCTCAGAAAAATCGTTTGGTCTTGCAAGAACTATCTGCAAAGTAGTTGTCTGTTCCATTCTCATTGGACGTGGAGCCTCATAGCCTGCTGTCTTAGGCTTTTCGCTGTATTCAGCCTTGCTCTCATATGTTGGCTGCTGATACATATTATCCTCCTGCTCAAGTTCGTCCTCGCCAACGAACAAATTTTTAAAACCCTGTAAAACGCCCATTTTTAACCCTCCAAATAATTTCTAGCTCCGAAAAGCTTTGTTCCGATTCTCACCAAAGTTGAGCCGTGCTTGATAGCCATCTCATAGTCGCCCGACATCCCCATTGAAAGTATATCCATAGAAACGTTCGGGATAGATCTTTCCTTTACACGCAGAAAGATCCCGTGCATTTTGTCGAAAACGTCCTCACCAGAGCCAACAGGCGGTATCGCCATAAGACCCTTTACCGAAATGTTCGGCAGTTCGGCGGCCTGTCTCACAAGCTCCTCCGCCATATCGGCAGGAACGCCGCTCTTTGTGGCTTCATCACCGATATTTATTTCGATAAGGACATTCATCACCTTATTGTTCTTAGCCGCCAGCCTGTTTATCTCCTGCGCAAGCTTGAGATCATCCACCGACTGGATCAGCGTTACGTCATTTATTATATATTTCACCTTGTTGGTCTGCAAGTGCCCGATAAACTGCACCTCTGCGCTTTTATCGTAAAAGTCCTTCTTAGAAAGATACTCCTGCACTCTGTTCTCACCAAGGAGCGTAAAGCCCTGTTTAACGGCAAAATTGACCTTTTCGGGCGAAACGGTCTTTGTGACCGCCATTGCCTTTATGATCTCGTCGCTTTTGCGCCATTTTGCCTTAGCGTTCTCTATATTATAACATATCTCTTTACAGTTTTCAAGAACCTCGGGGAAATAATTATCCTGAGCTGACATCTTTGCTGTCTGATTTGCTTCGCTGCACATCTTCATCTGAAACCACCTCTAACAAAATTTGATCGTAAAGCAGCAGGTAATCCTCATCTGAGGTATTCTTCGAGAGCACATAATCATCGCCCTCATAGATAACGTCGATCTTCTTGAATGTTATATCCTTGCCGAGGATAACGTAAACGCCCTTTTGGTCGCCCTGAAAGCGGATTGCGCTTCTTGGCACTTTAAGTCCCTGATACTCGTCGAAAATAAGCTCTGCCGACTGCACTCTTGATTCCACCAGCGCTTCGTCAAGTCTGTCGCAGCTAAGGGTCACAACGATCTTATCCTCATCGTCCTCGCAAGGCTTGACTGAATCCACCTGAACGTCGTAAACGTTTTTGGTGGTGCTCAGCGTCATTTGCAGCCACGAACCCTCGGTTATTCTCTTATCATTGTCAAAAACGCCAACGATCTTGCAGGAATAATCCGTGAACATCTTTCCGACTGCATTGTCAACACTCTTTGCAGGGTTGTCAATTATATCCTGTATCTGCTTTTCGGTAAGATCGGCTGCGTTCTCCGTGGTGAGCTCGCTCTCATAGCCATCAGCATAGGAAACGAAATAGCCCGTTTCATCGGCGGTTATCTTCTTGCTCGAATCGGCGGTCTGGCTTTCAAGATCGTTCACCTTCTGTTGGAGCTCGTTTATCTTGTCATCATAGCTCTGCTCAGTTTTTGTGACGATATTATAAATATTCATCACCAGGGACAAGTCCTCTCTGACCTTTGCAAAGTCGGAGAAATTATCCTGTACCGAATAAGCCAGCAGCTCTTTATACTCGCCGTCGATCTTGCTCTTGATAGTCTCCGGCTGGACGTAATTTGTCGTGCCGGGGTTTTGTGCTCGCTCAAGGGCGTTTATCTCCTCTTCGAGCAGCTTTATCTTGTTCTTTGCCGTGACGGCGCCCTCAGAGGAATAAACTGTGGCGATAGTGTTGCCGACAGATATCTTGCTGCCGTCGGAATAGGTATAGTCAAGGACACCGCCGCCGTCATATGTGATGACTTTTTCGTCTCTGACGATAACGCCTTGGAAAGGTATATCCTCATTTATAGTGGTGAGGACAGCCTCTTCGGTATCGTGACGGTCGGTGAGATTATAATATATCTGACTGCCGATAGTGGTAAGAATGAGTACGGAAAGCAGACCGGTAAGGATCTTAACGGTCAATGAATTCATACTTTTCTACCTCTTATGCCTCAGAACTGCCTGCTGCGTCAAGGATATTGATATACTTTGAAGGCACGATAGTTGAGATTGCGTGCTTATAAACAACGTTCTGCTTGCCCTCGCAGTCAAGAACTACAACATAGCTGTCAAAGCCCTTAACGATACCCTTGAACTGATAGCCGTTCATAAGGATAAATGTTGAAGTTATCTTGTCCTTTCTGATCTGATTGAGAACAACGTCCTGAAGATTAAGATTCTTATTCATAAAAAAACACTCCTAAATAGTTTTCGAGCAATAATTTGCACTTTAATGGCGGAATTTCCGCCACGTCATATATGCTCAACTTATATTATATCACATAATTTCGGATTTGGCTATAATATTTTGAATATTTTCGATAATTTTTTTCAAATTATCAAATTTGTCCGTTTCCACCCACTTAATTCCGTCAACTCTTCTAAACCAAGTGAGCTGTCTTTTGGCATAATGGCGGCTTTCCTGCTTTATTTTGTCGAGACAGTCCCCAAGCTCTGCCCTGCCCTCAAAGTAAGGCACAAGTTCTTTATAGCCTATCGCTTGATATGCCGTTGCAGGGGTGAAGCTTTCATAAAACTGTCTGCATTCCTCGATAAGGCCGTTTTCCACCATTATATCCACACGGCGGTTAATGCGGTCGTAAATGAACTGCCTGTCAGAAGCCGTCAGACCGATCATACAGGCGTTATAAGGCGATTGTTCACGGCGGCTGTTTATCTTGTGCTGAGAAAGCGGCACGCCTGTGGTCTCAAAGACCTCCAGCCCTCTTATAACTCGGGGCAGATTATTTTCGTGGACTTTTTCGGCTGTGGCAGGGTCAACTTCTTTGAGCCTTAGCCAAAGTTCGTGATTGCCTATCTCTTTCGCTTCGGCTTCAAGGCGCTTTCGCACGCTGCCGTCCGTTTCGGTGTCGTCAAAGATTATATTATCCACCAGCGAACTTATATAAAGCCCCGTCCCGCCGCAGACGATAGGCAGCTTTCCACGGCTGTGTATATCCCGTATACGCTCTCCAGCAAGCTTCACATAATCAGCCACGGAAAAAGACTTATCGGGTTCAAGAAAGTCAACAAGATAATGTGGCACGCCCTGCATTTCCTCTTTAGTGGGCTTTGCCGTTGCGATACTCAGACCTTTATAGATCTGCATTGAGTCCGCCGAGATCACTTCGCCGTCATAAATTTTCGCAAGCTCCACCGCTGTGGCAGTTTTTCCGCTGGCGGTCGGCCCTGCAATGACCAGCAGGGGTATCTTCTTGTCCGTAAGTCTCACCTCCGTTACATTTTAAGGCAACACCGCACAAGGATTGTGCGTAAGATGCGCAGCCAGATTTTTCGTCAGATTGTATAGAAATTTTGCAGGCATACTGTCGTATGTCAAG
>NZ_JAHZAX010000020.1 GCF_019423705.1 Ruminococcus sp.
CACAATGGGCGCAACCTCCGTGTTGATAGTCGTCCGCAGCAGATGTATCGCAGGGGCAGCCGCCTTTAGCCTTACCCCGTATTTGCCGCCTTGCTTTATTATCTCCGGCTCGTCAAGGGTCAGCTCGTTCATCTCCGGCATAACAATGCCGTACCCCGTCTTTTCCATATCGTCAAGGGCCGTGCTGAATTTCGCAAACCGCTCCTTGATCTTCACAAGCTCCAGTATCCTCGGCATAAGATCGTTCTCGTCCTTGATCTCAAGCCCCGTCGCCTCGCCGATTATCTTGAAAAACAGATCGGGCGCAAGCTCAACCTTGATAACAGCCGAACCGCAGCCAAGATCAATGCTCTCCACAGACCCCGTCGCAACCTGCTCACAGCAGCATATAGCCTCAGCACAGCCCGAAATGTCACGGAGATTTTTCACCTCCGCACAAGCCGACTTGATGTGACTGAATACCGCCTCTTTGAGCCAATGCCCCTTGTCAAGTGTGTTTATCCACGAGGGCATTGAAATGTTTATCTCCTTCACAGGAAATGCGTAAAGAAGCTGGGTGAGAATGTTTCTTATGTCGCTTTCCCCAAGTTCAAGACAGTTTATTGGCATTACCACCGTGCCGTATTTCTCCGAAAGCTCCTTGCAAAGCGCCTTTACCTCCGCCGATTCAGGGTAAACGCTGTTCATAAGCGTAACAAATGGCTTGCCGATCTGCCTGAGCTCGTTTATGATACGCTCCTCACATTCTTCGTATTCCTCTCTCGGCAGATCGGTTATGCTGCCGTCCGTCGTTATCACAAGACCGATAGTCGAGTGCTCCGTGATAACTTTCTGCGTTCCCACTTCCGCCGCCATATTGAACGGCACTTCCGTGTCGAACCAAGGTGTCACCACCATTCTAGGCGATTCATTTTCAATGTACCCGATGGCGCTTGGTATAATGTACCCCACGCAGTCGATCATTCGCACATTGAAATTCGCTCCCCCCTCCAGCGTGATGTTCACAGCCTCTTCGGGGATAAATTTCGGCTCAGTCGTCATAATCGTCTTTCCTGCGGAGGACTGGGGCAGCTCGTCAACAGCCCTCTCCCTGCGAAAATCGCTTTCAATGTTCGGGATAACGAACTGCTCCATAAACTGCTTTATAAATGTAGATTTACCCGTGCGGACGGGTCCCACCACGCCGATGTAAATGTCTCCGCCTGTTCGGGTGGCGATGTCGGTGTAAATATCGTTTGTCATATTCCTGTCCTCCTAATTCATAAGTGGGATCAAAAGCATTCCCTGCCGTGAAAGCTTGTCGTCAGCAAGCTCGTTCTCTTCAAGTATGGCCGTCACGGAAGTGGAGTATTTCTTCGCTATCTCCCATATATCATCGTTTTCTGTGCAGTAGCAAATTTTCAGCGCATAGCGATCGTTTTTCTCCTTCGGCTTGTCAAAAAGCACTTTCAGATCGGTGAGCATTTTTCCGACTTGCTTCGTGATAAGCTCTCCCTCGATCTTTATCTCCGCCTTCACCTCCGCCGAACTCTCGTCCGCAAGATAATAAGAACAGCTTTCCACCGTCACCTTCGGACAAAATGCCGCCTCTCTCGTGCAGCCCTCAGGCAAAGCGACCTCGTGCTCAAATGGCATATCGCTTTCAAGATAAACAGGCACGCCGTCACCATTTCGACCCAGCAAGCAGAAATTAACATTTCCCGATACCACAAAAGCGTTTTTATCCTCGTCAAATCGGGTGTTTATATCAGATACCGCCGCCCAGCTGTCGTGAACGCATTTTAGCTCACCCTCTTGGCAAGCCAGCTTTGCCGCCGCCGAGTGGTTTTCGCTTATCTTTACGCTGCCGCATTCAAGTTCGCTCTCATAGCTCTCCCCCTCACATTCAAAACAGGTTGAGTAAGCGTCCGTCACAATCTCACAGCTTGCAAGCTTTTTCGCCACACAGCTCACAATAAGCACGATCTCACATTCCAGCGTCGAGGAATCCTCCCCTCTGGGTATCATCTCGCAGCCGGCAGCGGTGATATCCACCTTCGCCGTGAAACTTTCGTCAATGCCGTCAATGTCGATAATCTGCGAAAACGGCACAGTAAACCGCATTGTTTCAGCACTCTCCTCCCCCTCGGGGGTAACGCAGCCGTAAAGCATTGATATCTCCACATCGCCCTTCGTGACAAGCTTTCCTGCGATCATCTTGTGATCCTGCGGTATAACACGGCAGGACGTCCGCAGGATAGTTCCCACAGGGGGCTTTGAAGCCGCAAGGGCAAGCTCCTCGATAACAGTTATCCTCTTTAGCGCCGTCAAACGCTTCGCAGTATATGTAAAAGGCGTCTTTTTCAGCTGTATTCCGCAGCCGAATGCGTCCGTAACAATGGGCTTTGATACCTCCCCCACAACTTTTGCGGATATTGACACAGCCCCACGGATATCAAGCCTCCGTTGATTTACCACACGGCAGTTGACGTAATCGCATTTCGGCGTAAGCTCGATCATCGGGTCGATACACTCCCCTTGGATATCCAGCGACTTTGTGTAGGTCATTTTCTGCTCAATGCAGTTTATGCGCCTGTCGTTCTCGCTTATGTAAAGCACTCTGATAAGCGCCGTCAGCTCAAAGCTGAGCTTTCCGCCATTTATGCTATGGCTTGAAACTGTTGGGCGGATAACGCACTTGAGTATCCTGAAAATGTCGGGATAATAATCGGGCAGAAGAAAATCTTTCTCCACCGCCTGCTCGCAGGAGGCGTCAAGAATGGTCTGAGCCATTGAAAGCGTCTCTCTGTTCAGCTTGAAATCATTAGTATTCATCTTGTTTGCTTCCTCCTAAAAATAAACTAAGTTCAAGGCCGGTATAATATTGCATACTCACAATCTGTCAAAATATCATCAAATCAACGATCAACGGGCGAACGCTGTTCGCCCCTACGCTAAAAATATTTTAGGGAAATTGTGGTTGACAAAAGTCTGCAACAATTTGTTTTATCCTCAATAACCCCAAATGTAGGGGACGACGAAATTTATCAGCTCACCGTTACTCGCTGATAAATTGACGTCCCACTCTTTGGTCGCTCACTTGTTTTCCGCATTTTCGACAAACAAAAGTCTGCGATAAAATACCCAACCTTTATCTTTCATTTCGGGCTTATCTGCCCTGCTGAGAACAGTATATTCACGCAAAAGGGGTTGTATTCTAAAAACGTCCCCCTTTCACACAAAAATTTCTCCGCCATAGAATATGAAAGGGCAGCGCTAAGCCGCCCGAGACTAAGGTCAGCGCCGCAAAGCGTTGACCTCACGAAAGGAACATATCTATGAACGGATTTCTATGGGCGGCGGCAGGTACGGGCTTTACATTTTCGATGACAGCACTTGGCGCAGCCGTTGTATTTTTTATGAAAAAAGAGCAGAGCAGCGATAAGCTCAACAGAGCCTTTTTAGGCTTTGCAGCAGGCGTTATGATAGCCGCCTCCGTGTGGAGCCTGCTTATCCCTGCTATCCAAAAAGCGGAAGATCTCGGTAAGATCGGCTGGATACCTGCGGCAGGTGGATTTGCACTAGGCGTATTATTTTTAATGCTCCTCGATAAGCTTATGCCATATTTCCACCCCGAGCCTGACCGAGCCGAGGGCGTAAAACAGGGCTTGAAGCGCTCCGGTATGCTGATATTCGCAATAACGCTGCACAATATCCCCGAGGGAATGGCAGTCGGTCTTGCCTTTGCACTTGCGGCGCAAAGCGAAAGCTCCGTGCTCCTCGCCTCCGCAATAGCACTCGCCATTGGAATGGGCATACAAAATTTCCCCGAGGGCGCAGCCATAGCGCTCCCTCTCCGCCAGTCGGGAATGAGCCGCAGCAAGGCATTTCTATACGGAATGTGCTCCGGTCTAGTCGAACCCATTTTCGGACTTATCACAGTCCTTATCGCAGGCACAGTTCTGAGCATTCTCCCTTGGCTTCTAGCCTTCGCCGCAGGAGCAATGCTATATGTAGTGGTAGAAGAGCTTATCCCTGAAGCCCACCTAGGCGAAGGACACATCGGCACGATAGGCGTAATGCTGGGCTTCCTCCTTATGATGATACTTGATGTAGCCCTAGGTTAGTGAGGAATGAGGAATTAATGTAGGGGCGCACATTGTGAGCCCGCAGACTGTCGCAAAAGCAGCAGATCAACGGGCGAATGATGTTCGCCCCTACAAAAACAACGCATTTACGTAATTTGTAGGGGCTGGCGTCCTCGACAGCCCGTGTCAAGGCACAAACGTTACAATAATTCTGTACGTTAAAGGATATGGTAATGTCGCTTTTTCTGCCGATTTTTGTTCGCTCGTTGATTTTCCCACTTTTGCGCTTTAATCACCACTTTTGATATTGACAAAGGTTGAGCAGTTTGTTATAATGATAAGTGTGTAAAAAGTTTCGATGGAAAAAGTAAAAAAAGACGAAACAAAAGAGAGATTTGCAAAACCAGAGGACAACGAAAGGACAGATGAGGATTGATAAGATCATTACGCACCTTTATTGCCTTTGCGGCGGCGGTCTTGTGCGCCGTCCTGCTTATGACGATAAGGTGCTTTGCTTATGATTATTCAAAGATCACAGGCACAAATGCAAGCGGCGCTGATATCAGCGGCTATTCGGGCGCAGCAGAGATAAACGTGCTCGATTTCGGCGCAGATAAAAGCGGCAAGAAAGACTCTGCTAAGGCTATACAAAAAGCCCTTAATTACGCTATCGACAACGGCTCAAGCTCCATTCAGATAAAAGTCGTCGTGCCAAAGGGTACCTATAAGATAAACAGCCTGCTGAAAATTTATTCCAATACTTGGCTTTATCTTGAGGACGGCGCAAAGATAGTCAGAAATTTTGATAAGGGCTGTATGATAAAAAACGCCCAGGCCAATGGCAAGGGCGGCTTTGACAGCGAAAGAAATATCGTTATCGAGGGCGGCACTTGGGATGGCAACCCTTCGTCAACTTCCAATCCGTTTTCAAATATGCGTTTCGGTCATATGACCAATCTTTGGATAAAGAACGTCGAGATAACGAATAATTATAACGGTCACCACCTTGAAATAGGTGCAGCTCAGGGCGTGACTATCGAAAACTGCGACTTCCACGGATATACAGGCGCAAGCCAAAAAGAAGCTATCCAGCTCGATACGATCAGCGACGCCGACGTTTTCGCAGGCTATGCGCCCTATGACGATACCCCTTGTGATAACGTTATCATAAAGAATAATAACTTCCACGATATGATGAGAGGTCTCGGCTCTCATTCCGCTTCGCTGGGCGTTTATTATACAAATACTATCATTACAGGCAATACTTTTAAAAATTTGAAGTCAACTGCCATAGTGCTTGTTAACCATAAAAACTGTATAATCGAAAACAATACTATGACCGATGTGGGCTATGGCGTTGATTTCAAGTATATGACAGATAATGAAAACAGCAATTTTCACGTCCCAAGTTCGGGCTATGCAGGAATAAAGGACAGGCTCGATGATAACGCCAATACCATAATAAGGAACAATACCATTTCAACGGCGCTGACTTATTATATCTCTGACCCCTTCGGAATACAGCTTTACGGCAGAGAGCTGGAAGCTTCATACAATCACCCCGATTATAATTACACCATAAAGGGCGTAAAAATAACGGGCAATACTATCAAGACCGTTGGAAATGCAGTCCGTCTCACGGACGTTTCGGGAATTTTTATCGACTCAAATGAAATGAGTTTCAATTATGATTATTACAACCGCTCGGATATGGACTTGATCTCAATGGTGGACGCTTCGCAGATAACCATTTCAAAGAACACTATGACCGGCACAAAGCAGAACAGCGTTTATATAAGCGGCGGCTCTGACAATGTCATAAGCTCAAATAAGATCAGCAAGCCAGCAGTTTCGGGCGTTTATGTTTCGGGCGGCTCGACTAAAAATACTATTTCCGGCAATACAATAACTTCCGCAGGCTCAAACGGCATTAAGGTCACGAAAGAGTCCAAGGCGGATATAAAGAAAAACACTATAACAAAATCTGCCAAACACGGCATACTTTTCACAAATGCAAGCGGCACGGTTGTTGAAAACACCCTCAATGAAAATGGCCTAAACGGCTTCCTTGCGGATAATAATGCAACGGTCGAGTTCAGAAATAACACTTGTGAAAAGAACAAGAATTACGGCATAAAAGCCAATAATCAGTCGCAGGTGGATATAAGCGGAAATACGCTCAAGGAAAACGGCAAGGGCGCAGTTTACTGCACGGGAAAAGCTTCCGTAAAGCTCAATGCGCCAAGCGATTTCAAGGTCAGCGATATTTGTTCCGATAAGCTTACGCTTAATTGGGGCGAGGTCTCGCAGGCGGACGGTTATTACGTTTACCGCAAGGCCGACAGCGACGACGCCGAATATGAACGTATCGCCGATATAAAGGACACTTCCTACACAGACCTTGAACTTACGCCGAAAACACGTTACATCTATGTTGTGAAAGCTTATCTCAGCGCTGTTGACTCCACCGAAATAGGCAAAGGCACAGCGGAAATGACTGTCAAAACAAAGCTTACGATAATAGGTTGTTACACAGATATGAAAGGCTCTATGACCTATACGGGCAAGGAAAGAACGCAAATTTTCAACGTTTATGTTGACAATGAAGCCCTTATCCCTGACGTGGATTACAGGCTGGAATATTCAGACAATGTAAACGTCGGTCAAGCGAAAGTGCGGGTTATCGGAATGGGTCAGTATTGCGATTATGCGGACTTTGTGTTCAATATCACGCTGGGTTCAGATAACGTCATCGTGGTCAATCCGCAGAGTTACAATGTCAATTCCATAGTTTCGGGCAATCCAACAATGAAGGCTCAGGGCTATGAAGTTGAAGTTGTGAAAGACAGCGAACTTGACAGCGCATTTTCAAATGCAAATGCAAATTCAAGTGCGAAAACAAAGCCGAAAGCAAAGGATATAGTCACAGTTGTGAACCTATATTCTTCCACACAAATGTTAAAGACCGCAAGAGCCGATCAGCTTGAAATGCGCATCCGCTCTTTCCGTGAGCTGACAGGGGAGACCGTTTACGGCGCTTGGCTGTAAAGATCTGATGATCTGATAATTTTAATAAGCGAAATTTTTACACGCAAATATAAACACCGCACAGACCATATCGGTTTTGTGCGGTGTTTTTTGTACTTTTTATTTGTTATTGTACTGCGTTACAGCCTGCTCATAAGCCACCTGCTGAGAAGCTGTTGGCGATGAGGTGAGCCTTGCAAGGAACTGTCCGTCAACGAAAAGATACTTCACGAGCACCTTTTCAATAGGGTTCTTGTTTTTCGGATTGATAGTCTGCTGATAAACGCTGAGATAATTCTCATTTCCGCTCTTGCTGACGTAACAATCAATGCAAAGATAGGTGGTCAGCGGAGTGGTTATATCGCCGATCTGATAATTGAAAAGCGCATATGGGTTCTGCTCCATTTCCATTTTGAACTGCTTTGCGTTGGCCGGTACTGTAAATCTGTACATATTTTTGAGATTTTTGTACTCTGCCCAATCGTCCTCGCTTTCGATGAAAGGTACTTTGGATTTTCTTTCAACGCTCACCAGCATAAATGCGATAAGCACGATAAATTCGCCTATCCACACGACCAAAAGCACGCCGCCGCTGACGAGAGTTCCGTTATCATAAGATGAATGTGAGGATCTGTAAGACCAGCGGCCTTCCTCATTGATAGCCTTGATGTCGTTCCAAAGGTCGGAAGGGCTTGTGAGGATATTGCCAAGGGTCACTTTTTTATAGTGCCTGTAAGAATATGTATAGTCGTAAGCGTTCATAGTGGTGGACTTTTCGAGAGAAGCGGCGGCCTCGGCTTCATCAGAGCCAAGCAGGTCGTCAAGCTCGAAAAATTCCCACACAGACTGTTTTTTCATTTTTTCGATATCGGAATCGGAAAAACCGTCCTCTGTTGAGATATCGTAACTGAAAATATCATAGGCCATTGTTTGATGATAGATGTTGTAATAATCGCTGAAATCATCGGTGGTCTCATCGAAAAGGTTGTTAAGCTCGCCGTAATACTCATAGGCGGTGGAATCTTTCATAAGGTCATAGCTGTATTTTTTGAGATCGTTGTAATCATACAGCGCCCATTTGAAATAAGTCGCCAACAGAAAGCCCACGATAGTGCAGATCAGCGCCACGGCGGTGTTTCTGATCTTGAAAATTTTGACGATCTGTCCGCCGAGAAGTCCCAGCACGACTGACACGCCGATAGCGGCGAAGATGTTCAGATAAACGATCGTACACCAGCCTTCAAAGGCGAGATACAGCCAAAACAGCAGGCAGCCGCAGACAGCGGTTGCAAGCAGCATAAGCACAGCGCCCACAGGGCTGAATTTTCCCGACTGCTTGTAATAAGTCGAATTTGGTCCCATAGTTTGATACCCCCATATTTTCTTCATAATTTTGTGGTTTATGCTTCCTCGCAAATGCGATAAACATTAAACAAATTATAGCACGAAAATGTTTAGTTTGCAACAGTTTTTTTGCAGGGGCTTGCCCCTGCAAAAAAATATTGATAAACCGCATTGTTTGATATTTGATTTTCAAGTTACCGGGCGGAGATTACGTCGTAAAGCTGCGCTTTAAAATTGTGCGCACACGCAAGTTTGCGGTTTCGTCTCAACATTTGGGTGCAAGTTCTCTGATGCGCCAGCCGACTCTTCACCTCGGAGCCATCACCGCTCGTCCAAGAAGTTTCCCTTCCACTCAAATGTCTTTCTACTTATCCCGAAAAAGGGGCGAAAAGTTGCATAAAAAATGCAACAATTGCAGGGTTGTTGCCAAATTAAAATATTTTTCATTTGTTTGCACAAATTGGAGCAATCGAAATTGGTGGAATTGCACAGCGAAATGTAGAGGAAAATTGTTGTTCGGCAAGGCTCACAACAATTTATCGTTCGCCCGTTTGGAAAACCGCATTGTATTTTTATTGCCAAATGTACAATGGGTATCACGGGCGAACGATGTTCGCCCCTACATTATTGTCAGGATAACGAAAAAACGATACCATTAAAATTGGCATCGCTTTTTTACTTTTATTTGACAAAATCTTATATTTGTGCTATAATTTATACTGGAAAAGGTAGATCTATACGGTAGGCGGTTGTCCTCTAAACGTACATAGTCTGAATATTGTTAGTCACAAGGTTAGGCAAAATAGGATATGGAAACGGAGGTGATAGAATGGACTTAGTTTACTTCGTCTTAACTATCGTGTTATTAGTCGTTCTTAATGAGCTGATTAAAAACATAAAAAATAACCGCCCCTCGCCAAAGTCGCGGTTATTTTTAATAAATAAACAAAACTGAGGACAACCGTCTATACGATCTGCCTTTTTCTATTTTTATTATACATTAGATTTCTCGGCGTGTCAAGTGGTTGACACACTTTTGTTGAAATAAACACCAAACGGCACTTTGTGCGGTTTACAGTCTGTCCGCTACTTGGGCTACAAAGTGCGCTACACGTAGTTCAGCGAATCCCGAACATAAACATTCGGACAATCGTCACAATTTTTACACAATAATAGTTTATTATATAAGCAGAATATGAAATGATAGGGAGGAACGCCTTATGGCTAAAATTCTTGTAGTCGATGACGAAATAAAGATAAGAGAAATTATTAAAGAGTATGCAGAGTTCGAGGGCTATGAAGTCGCTCAGGCGGAGGACGGTATGCAGGCTGTGGAAATGGTCAAGAATCAGGACTTCGATATCATCATTATGGACGTTATGATGCCTAAGCTGGACGGATATTCCGCCTGCAAGGAGATACGCAAGATCAAGAGAATTCCTGTTATTATGCTTTCCGCTAGGGGCGAGGAGTATGACAAGCTCTTCGGCTTTGAGATCGGTGTGGACGATTACGTTGTTAAGCCGTTTTCGCCAAAGGAGCTTATGGCGAGGATAAGAGCGGTGCTCAATCGTGCCTCAGCTTCTCAGCATACTGAGGACGTTATAAAGTACGAGGGGCTTGAGATCAATTTCACCGCCCGTGAAGTCAAGATCGACGGCGAGAGAGTTTCTATGACCCCGAAAGAGTACGATCTGCTTTTCTATCTCGTGAAGAATATGAATATCGCTCTTTCCCGTGAAAAGCTTCTTGAAGAGGTCTGGGGTTTCGATTTCTACGGCGACGACAGAACTGTTGACACACATATCAAAATGCTTAGAAACAGCCTCGGAAAATATCGTAATCTTATCGTTACGCTGAGAGGAATGGGATATAAGTTTGAAAAGATCCAGTAAAAAGGAAACAGTCGGCGAAAACGTTAAAGTCAAAAAAAACAGCAGGATAAAGAACAAGGTCGGCGAGACTGTGGCGGAGATAAAGGCAAAGCGCTGCCTTAGGTCTTATGTGTGGATGTATTTTATTTTCTTTACTGTCTTTATCCTTATTCTTATTTGGCTTTTTCAGTATGTTTTTCTTGAAAGCTATTATCAGTCGGCAAAGGTGAGGGATATCACGAATGCTGCTAATCAGATAATACAGGCTTATGGCACGGACGAGCAGGATTCTGTCAACCGCTCGCTGGCGTTTGACAACGGGCTTTGCATTGTGATAACGGACGAAATGGGCAACCCTGAGGTCATTGAGAACAATATGGGTGCGTTTTCCCACTTGAACCGTGAGATGAACAAGGGTTACGGCATATTTTTCTTTCAGATGATATCCGATCTTACTCAGTCGGACAAGAGCTATATAACAAAGATCGTGCAGAGCGAGAATTTCAAGAGCAAGGAAATTTTTTACTGCACGTCAATTTATACTGAGGATTCTGACACGCAGGCCTATCTTTTTATCGAGAGTTCAGTTGAGCCGATAGATTCGACAGTCAGCATTATAAGAGAGCAGCTTATTTACATTACCATAATACTTTTTGAGCTTGCGTTTATTGTGACGATGTTCATTTCAAAGAGGCTTTCACGGCCTATCGTTGACATAACTGAGACGGCGAAAAAGTTCGGTGAGGGCGATTATTCTGTTGACTTCAACGGTCACGGATATCGTGAGATCGAGGAGCTTTCGACTGTGCTCAACAATGCAAAGGACGAGATACAGAAGGTATCGGAACTGAGGAAAGATCTTATTGCGAACATTTCTCACGATTTGCGGACGCCGCTTACAATGGTGAAGGCATATGCGGAGATGATAAGAGATCTGTCGGGCGACAATCCAGTCAAGCGGCAGGAGCACATACAGGTGATAATCGACGAGGCGGACAGGCTTTCAAATCTTGTAAACAATTTGCTGGAGCTTTCAAAGCTTGAATCGGGCAATGCGGAATTGAAGCTTACGAACTTCTCCATAGTTGACAAGCTAAATGACTGTATGACACGTTATCAGCTTCTTATTGAGCAGAACGGATATGATATAAAGTATATTCCAGACGAGGACATGGTCATTACGGCGGACATTGAGAAGCTCGATCAGGTAATATACAACTTTATAAACAATGCGATCAATTACACGGGTGATGAGAAGGTCATTCGTATCAAGCAGATAAACAAGGCAGATGTTGTGCGCATTGAGGTAACGGACAACGGCAAGGGAATATCGAAGGAGCTTTTGCCGAAGATATTTGACAGATACTATCGTGACGCAAAGTACAAGCGTGATGTTGTTGGCACGGGGCTTGGTTTGTCTATTTGTCAGGAGATATTAAAGACCCACGGTTTTGCGTATGGTGTTCAATCGGAAGAGGGCAAGGGTTCCACGTTCTGGTTTGAGGCGAAGCTTGCAAAGCAGGAGAGCAAGACTGTTCAGCGAATGGAGAGCAGGCTGACGCTTAGTGGGGAGGAACAATAAAAATAATAAATAGCAAACATAAAAGCAGAGACGAGAAAAATTCGTCTCTGCTTTTTATATAGCTGGGATATTCCAGCTTTTTTTCGGCATAATAGACTTTACGAATATGCGATAAAAAATTTATGCAACGTAAAAATTATGCTGAAAGGAAGAAAATGCTATGATAGAGAAGGACACGATAAGGCTTCTGAGGGAATGTGACGCAGGGATAAAGATGGGTGTACAGTCCATTGATGACGCATTGAAATACGTTAGTGCGCCGGAGCTGAAGAGAATGTTAGAGAAGAGCAGGGGAGATCATCTTGAGATACTGAGTCGGCTTCAGAAGCTTCTTGACGAATATCACGATGGGGGGAAAGAGCCGCCTGTTATGGCGAAGGGAATGTCTTGGATAAAGGCGAACGTAAAGCTTTCGGCGGAAAACTCCGACAGCGCAGTTGCTGATTTTATAGTTGACGGCTGCAATATGGGCGTGAAGTCCTTATCGGGATATTTGAATGATTTTGAGGCGGCGGACGAGGCATCAAAGTCCATTGCGAAGGAGCTTATCAGTCTTGAGGAGCGGCTTGGGGTGGACATTCGGGGGTATTTATCGGCGAAATAGGTAATATGGGTTGAATTTAAGGCAATACTGCGTGTGGTGCGGTATTGCCTTTGGTTTGTTGCTATGATATTACGGACGTTACTGCTGGTTCCTCGCAAGCGCTCTGGCTCTGTGCTTGAGCCTCCGCTTTAATTCCGCTGTGCTAGTTTTTGGTTCTTAGTCAGGGTTATTACTTTATGGTTTTTCTCATCTGATTTTGCTATGTTTCTGCTGTTGACAAATTTGATAAAATCGTGTATAATATTAAGTTGATAATACCTTTGGATTTTTTATTTTTTAATTTGTATAGGAGTGTTTTTATTATGGCAGCTATTTCTAAAACTGTTTCTAAAGCAGGCTACGCTAAATTGCAGGAAGAACTCGAATACCTCATTACCGTCAAAAGACGTGAAGTCGCTCAGAAGTTGAAGGAAGCCCGTTCTTTCGGTGACCTTTCTGAGAACGCTGAGTACGATGAAGCCAAAAACGAGCAGGCTATCCTCGAGTCAAGGATCAACGAGCTCGAGCTTCTTATCTCTAACGCTACTGTCGTTGATGATGACGATATCTCTGTAAACGAGATCGGCGTTGGTTCTATCATCAAGATCAAGGATATCGAACTGGACGAGATCGAGGATCTTCAGATCGTTGGTTCAACTGAGTCTGATCCTGACAACGGCAAGATCTCTGACGAGTCTCCTATCGGAAAGGCTGCGCTCAGACACAAGGTCGGCGATGTTTTTGAGGCTGAGACACCTGCCGGTCTGCTCAAATTCGAGGTTCTTGATATCACTAAGTAATTGATTTTTGATGTTGAAAGGTGATGGTTTTGCGCTTTGCGGCGTGGATATTTCGGGTGATATTTGCAGGAATATGGGGCTTTTCAACAGAGTCGGGATATAAATTATAACGTGGGGGCTTTGGCTTGCCACTTGGAAAGGAAAATATAAATGAGTGAGGAAAACCGCACCAATGCTCCGGAAGAGGAGCTTACTCAGGAAGATATAAACAGTTTAAAGAAGATCAGAATGGATAAGCTTGAAGATCTCAAGGCTAGGGGCAAGAACCCTTTTGAGATCACAAAGTATGATGTTACGGCAAGCTGTGCTGACGCAAAGGCGCAGTATGAGAAGCTTGAGGCTGAGCTTAAAGAGCAGGCTGGCGAGGACGAGGAAAAGCTCAAGGAGCTGCTTGAGGGCAACCGCATTACGGTGAGCATTGCGGGACGTGTTATGTCCAGACGTCTTATGGGCAAGGCAAGCTTTTTCGATCTCAGAGACAAGACTGACAAGGTTCAGGTATATCTGAGAATGAACGAGATCGGCAAGGAAGAATTTGACGATTACAAGAAGGGCGATATCGGCGATATCGTTGGTGTTGAGGGCTTTGTATTCAGAACTAAGATGGGCGAGATATCTGTTCACGCTCAGAAGTTCGTGCTGCTTTCAAAGTCGCTTCTGCCGCTGCCTGAGAAGTGGCACGGACTGAAGGATCAGGACACAAGATACAGACAGAGATACACCGATCTTATATGCAATCCTGAGGTAAAGGACACATTTATCAAGAGGTCGCAGATCATATCTTCTATCAGAAGATATCTTGACGGACAGGGCTTTATGGAAGTTGAGACGCCGATGCTGGTATCGAACGCCGGCGGAGCTGCTGCAAGACCATTTGAGACACATTACAATGCACTTGATGAAGATGTAAAGCTGAGAATTTCGCTGGAGCTTTATTTGAAGAGGCTTATTGTTGGCGGACTTGAGAGAGTTTACGAGATCGGCAGGGTATTCAGAAACGAGGGTGTTGACGCAAGGCACAATCCTGAGTTCACTCTTATGGAGCTTTATCAGGCGTACACGGATTATTACGGAATGATGGACTTGACGGAGAATATGTTCAGACACGTTGCGCAGGAGGTATGCGGCACGACTTGCGTACCTTACGGCGATGTAATGATCGACCTTGGCAAGCCATTTGAGAGAATGACGATGATCGACGCAGTTAAGAAGTATTCGGGCGTTGATTTCTCGCAGGTAGCTACAACAGAGGAAGCGAAGGCGCTTGCAGACGAGCACCACATTGAATATGAGGCAAGGCACAAGAGGGGCGACTTACTGAATCTGTTCTTTGAGGAATATGTTGAGGAGCACCTTATTCAGCCGACGTTCATAATGGATCACCCGATCGAGATATCTCCACTTACGAAGAAGAAGCCTGAAAATCCTGATTATGTTGAGAGATTTGAGCTTTTCATTACAGGCAGAGAGATGTGCAACGCATACTCAGAGCTGAACGATCCAATCGATCAGCGTGAGAGATTTGCGGCACAGGAAGAGGCATTGAAGCAGGGTGATGAAGAGGCCAACCACACGGACGAGGACTTCCTGAGGGCGCTTGAGATCGGTATGCCACCGACAGGCGGAATCGGTTACGGCATTGACAGACTTGTTATGCTGCTGACGAACTCGCCTGCTATTAGGGATGTGCTTTTGTTCCCTAC